>SVGM01000002.1 GCA_015056365.1 Clostridiales bacterium
CTGAGGCACACGCCGCGCTTCTGCGGGCAGCCCTGCAGGATAGGAGCCGTGGACCGGTTAGCAGCCTTCACGCGACCCTTGCGGATCAACTGGTTAATCGTGGGCATGGGAACACCTCCGAATTGATATGCTATAAAAACACCGCAACCCTCGGCGCTTTATAGTCTTGATAGGCTTGCTGCGCTTACTTGAGCACAGCGGCAGTGGCCGTAGGAACGTCCACCGTGCAGAGCTTGCCAAGCTCCTGCATGCTGTCCACCACCGTGACGGGGACATGCTTTTCTTCGCACAGGGCGTTGACCCTGTGGTAGATGAAGCCATCCGCATCCTTGCCCAGATAGACTCTGGCAGCCTTGTCCCCATCCAGCGCGCGCAGCACCTGCCTTTGGCCGACTACGCGGTTATTTGCGTTCTGCAGCTCGTGCTCCATAGGGGGTCGCCTCCTCTGTCTGGGGGATGGTCTCGATGTTTCTGTACTCTTTGCCTGCTTGACCTTCGCGCCTTTATCGCGCAAAAGTTGCACACAAAAAGCACAGATTGCGAACAACCATAACATACTAACACGTTCGCAAGCCTTCTGTCAATTGTTTTTTCGATGATTCTTGTCCTTTTTTTCGTGCTTGACAACCTGGAAAAAAACAGACCAGATTGGGCATCTTTTGCATCCCAATCCGGTCCAAATTTCAACCATCTGCCGGAGAAATTTTGATTACTCTTCCTGCAAAACTTCAAGCAGCGTCAGGCTTCGGATGTGCCACTGGTTGTTTTCCTTCACCATAGTAGCCGCATATTTTCCGCCCTGCCAACGGGGCGGCGTCTCATAATCGTCCCCATAGAGGCTTCTGGCGCCCTCCACATACGAAGAACGTACGCGTCCGTCGATGCGGGGAATGGTCTCGGTAAACTCGACGCGGGCTGTATTCTCCCAGGGCCAGCACCACATCCAGCTCATTTTTAGCCGATGGTCAATGCCGCGCACGTTGTAATAGGTATAAGGGCTCTTTCCCTCGATGGCCAGCATCAGATTATCATCCCGCTGGATGTAGCTGGACTGGAAAAACTTGTTGAGTTCCGAAGGATCCTGCTGCATCATAATAACCTGCGCGCGCTTGGCCATGCCGTCTTTGAGAACGATATTGATATTGGAAGCATTCATCGCATAATAAAAGGTTACGGTGAACACGCCAAGCAGCACCAGCACCAGCATAAGCCGGCTGGCCAGATACCAGATAAAACGGCGCAGTTTCTTCATGCCATAACCCCTCCTCTTCTGCATCCCGTTCATTATACTCCATCTGCCGCCCAAGCGCAAACACCATCTGTAAACAATCGTTGCACAAGCCGCCGGTTTGTGTTATGCTTCCCCTATTCTCATCAAGCAAAGGAGCGACGTCCATGCGGCGATTGAGTATCCTGATTCTCGTCCTGTGCCTGCTGTGCAGCTGCGCCCTTGGCGAAGAAACGATCAGCGGCGTCCGGTACAAGGATTACCTGACCCGATACGCTGAAAACATCGACCTGATCAACAACAGCGCCGGCAGGCATCTGCTGCCCCTGGTACCCGCCACCCGTTCCTCGGCGGAGCGCGACGGCCGGAAGTACCACGAGATCTTCGGCGATGTTCTTTCCCTTACAATCCGTACCGATCCCACCGGCGAAATCATCGAACTTTGCACCATTACCATCACAGCCCCGGCCGACATGGCGTATGGCAGCGCTACGCACCGTGATTTCACCACCTCCGGCTATCAGAGCTACGCCATGCTCATGGCCATGGATACCGCCAGCCATGCACATGAACGCTACCAGCTGGTTGAAGACGTGGAAGCCGGCCTTGCCAATGGAAACGGAACGTACCTCAGACAGCTCGGCGTATACAGACTGACCTGTACTTCGGAAAACAGAACCGTAACCATGCAGTTTCATAATACCCTGGTGGAACCCACACCAACGCCAGCCCCCGAGGAAACACCGGTGACCGAGGCAGAAGCGACCCCGGAACCCGATAGCGAATCATAGTACACCCTGCCTAAATTTGTATGGAAATTCTCCCTTTTTTGCATTTGAAGTAACCTTCGTGTAACCCATAATTGCTATAATGATGATACCTAATTGTACCTTATTGACAGTTTGGAGGTTGAGATCATGAAGATGAACGTAAAGCGAATCGCAGCATTGGCAATGATTCTGACTTTCTTGATGACGGTCAGCATTCCTGCGTTGGCTTTGACTGTATACAGCAATACGATCGTCGTTGACGTTGAAGAAACGCCTGTGACGGAAGAAGTCCCCGTTACCGAAGATGTAATTGTTGAGGAAACGATTCCTGCCGAGGAAGAAGAGGTCATCGAAGAGACCGAGCCCGTCGAAGAGGAAGAGGTCATCGAAGAGACCGAGCCCGTCCAAGAGGAAGAAGTCATCGAAGAGACCGAGCCTGTCGAAGAGGAAGAAGTCATCGAAGAGACCGAGCCTGTTGAAGAGGAAGAAGTTATCGAAGAAACCGAGCCTGTTGAAGAAGAGGTTGCTGAAGATCCTTTCGCTAACGTATCGGTTGAGATTATGTGCGAGATTATCCGCACCGGCAGCACCGTTGCTCTGGGCGACACCGTGGTACTGACTGCTCAGGTAACTGGTGAACTGGAGCTGGATTATGTATTCCAGTGGGAGTTCCGAAACGATGCTGAAGCCGAGTGGGAAATCTATCCCGATGTTTCAACGGACGTCCTTACCTTTGTCCTCTCCGAAGATAATTACCTTTCTCAATGGCGTGTGCGTCTCGTTCTGGTAACGCCCGAAGTCGAAGAGGTACCTGTGGAGGAAACCGAAGAAGTTGTGACCGAAGAACCGGTTGTCGAAGAACCGGTTGTCGAAGAGCCTGTGGTCGAAGAGCCTGTAGTCGAAGAGCCTGTGGTCGAAGAGCCTGTGGTCGAAGAACCCGTGGTTGAGGAACCTGTCGTCGAGGAGTCCGTGGTTGAAGATCCCGTAGTTGAGGAAATCCCTGCCGAATAAATTCGAAACAGACATATTTGCAGCCCGCTGTGCATCAGCGGGCTTTTTTGATCAGCAATAACGCAAAGCACCGCTTTCAGAAAAGAAAAAGCAAAGAGCCTGTACCGTTCAAGCCGAAAAACAGCAAAACAAAAAGCAGCGGCTCACCTCTGGGATGAACCGCTGCTTTTTCATTCACATCAGACCAGACGGAAACCGTTCTCAGCCTGCTTTTCCTGATAACGGCCAAGCAGATCCTTGATGCGATCGTAGGGATTGAGCAGACCACTCAGGCTGCGATCGTGATTCAGGCTGGCGATAATGTAGGAGATATACTTGCTCATGTCCGCCTCGATGAACCAAGGCGCCGCCTTCAGTTCAGGCGTACGGTAGGTCAGGTTGGTGGAGATGATCCGGCTGATCAAGCCCTCTTCGTACGCCTTGTTGAAGGCGTCCAGACCATTGGTGAACAGGGCGAAGGTCACAGCCGCGAAGATACGGTTGGCTTTGCGCTTTTTCAACTCTCTGGCCAAATCAAGGATGCTGTCGCCGGAGGACAGAATGTCATCGCTGACCAGCACGTCCTTGCCTTCCACATCGTCACCCAGATATTCGTGAGCGATGATGGGGTTGCGGCCATCCACGATGCGGGTATAGTCGCGGCGCTTGTAGAACATACCCATGTCAATGCCCAGCACGGAGCTGTAGAAAATATTGCGGTCGATGGCGCCTTCGTCAGGGCTGATGATCATCATGTGATCACGATTGATCTGCAGGTCATATTCCTTGCGGAACAGTGCCTTGAGGATCTGATAGGAAGGCTTGACGCTGTCAAACCCCATCAGCGGAACTGCGTTCTGCACGCGGGGATCGTGGGCGTCAAAGGTGATGAAATTGGATACGCCCAGACTCTGCAACTCCTGCAGGGCCAGCGCGCAGTCCATGCTTTCACGGGTGGTGCGGCGATGCTGACGGCCTTCGTACAGCATCGGCATGATCACATTGATGCGCTTGGCACGGCCGCCGATGGCAGCAATGACGCGCTTGAGATCCTGATAGTGATCGTCGGGAGACATGGGCACTTCACGGCCGTACATTTTGTAGGTCATGTTATAAGCGCCGATATCGCTCAGAATATAGATATCGTAACCGCGAACGCTGCTCTTAAGCATGCCCTTGCCTTCGCCGGTTCCAAAACGCGGGCACTGGGCTTCAATGAGGAAGTCGTTGCGATTATATCCCATCAAAGAGAACAGCGGGGTATCATCCAGGGCGGCCTGCTGCTCGTGCCACTTCATCAACCAATTGTTCACCTTTTTCCCCAGCTCTTCGCAGCCGGGCATTGCGATCAGACCCAAGGGGGCATAGGGCACAGTCAGCAGCTCGTTGTTCCAGTCGCTCACAAAATCCGTCACTTTGCATGCTCCTTCTCAGTCGTACAGTGAGTGATACACCGGTAGTATATCGCAAAACCGAAAAGTTGAAAAGCCGGTTTTCACAAAAAACCAAACATTTTTTGACCTTTTGTCGAAATCTTGCAGGTTTTTTCCGTTTCATACATCATGTGTCATGCATATGCTCAGAGGGGAGGTGACGGGATGAAAATCTGGACCTTACTGGGATGGGTCGGACTGCTGCTTTTCTTTTCCAAAGAGACTATGGAGGCCGCGCTGCAGGCGGCAGACCTGTTTGTCGGCGGCGTGATGCCTGCGCTTTTTCCCGTAATGGTGCTGGGCGGTCTGGTACGCCTGCGTGCTGGCAATGGAAAGCCGTCTCCTGCCACTGGCATTTTCTATATAATGTTCGGTTTTGCAGCCGGTTCTCCCGCCTCTGCGAAGCAGCTCTCTGCCAGCGTGGAGGCCGGCTTGTTTCCTGTCCGATGGCTGATGTCCCTCGCCTGCGCTTGCGGCGTCATGAGCCCCATGTTTTTCATCGGCACGCTCGCCTCCCGGGTGGGTCAGGCTGCAGCTTGGCGAATGTTGCTGGTGCATTGGGCAACAGCAATCATCACAGGACTCCTTTGCTACGCCTTCGATCGGGTATGCTCGCCCAACAAAGAACCCGCCTGCGAGGATAGACGAGCCACCGGAACGGAGCTGCCGACTCCAGTTAGCCTTCCGCTTGCAATATCAGCTGCAGCCCAGGCGCTCCTGTCGGTGTTGGGTGCCATGATGCTATTTGCCATGGCAGCGGCGCTGCTGAAGGCTGCCGCGTTTCGCCTCTTTCCCGGATGGGCCGGGCAGCACAGCCTGTTGCTTTCCGTGCTGTGGGCAACGCTGGAGATCGGCGGGGGCTCCTTTGCGGTACTGGATGCCTGCTCAGCCGCTCCATGCGCACTGCTGTGCGGCCTGTGCAGCATGGGCGGCTTAAGCATCTGGCTGCAAAATCTTCTGTTTCTGGGCAAATGGATGCACCCCGCAAAGTTGCTGGGCTGGCGCATGCTTCACGGGGTGCTGGCGTGGTTTGTCTATTGGATGCTGGAAAAAGGGGCAGCCGTGGACTGCGTATCAGCGGCGGTGGTAAGGGGGCCCTTACCGGCTTGCGCCAACACGCTGCCTCTGCTTTTGCTCATTCTTCTTGCACTGTATCCTTTACTTCGTCGGAAGGCTTCTGCTTAAAGATCCAGAATTTGCTGGCCACATAGTTGAACACCATCACAAAGACCAGCACAATCACGCGATTGACGATATTGCTCACGCCGATGGCTTTGAGCAGCAGCATCATGCCCTGCTCAAACACCAGAAAGCTAACGATGCGGCTGCCTGCAAACTGAACCAGCTCCTTGATGATCTGACCTGCGCCGGCCTTCTCCACGCGGAACACCATGACACGGTTGATCCAGAAGGCAAACAGGACCGAAATGACCCAGGAAATGCCCGAGGCGATGGACATCTGAACAGGCGTAGCGCGATTGATGCCATCCAGAATCCACGCGATCAGATTTCCGCCGGCAAAGGCGTCCTTTTCAGCAAGCAAAAAGCACACGCCATAATGGATCACCATGCTCAGCAGGGTGGTCAGACCGCCTGCGAACAGATAGCGAAGCAGCTCCCACTGCTTGGGATGGGTTTTGAGATAATCCTTTATCTTCTGCACCATATGCAAAGCCTCCTATTCTTCTCCGTGATCGCCCCGGGCGTAGTCGCAGCTGAAAATATCCTCGTAGGGGACATGCTGCGGCTTCTTTTTGGCGCCGACGAGGCCGGTAACGCCTGTCTCATCCTCGCTGAGCACCAGCAGGGTGCGCTGCACCATCTGCCCGTCCAGCTGCATCACCGCCCGGATCTTCCGTTCCTTCTCCCGGGAATATCGCAAAAAACGTTTCATTGCTTCATTTCCTCCGGAACCTGGAAAATCCGGTGTTCGCCGCCGTAGCTCTCGTACACCACTGGGAACAGCGTCTCCAGCGCTTCTTCATTGAGGGTGAACCAGCTGGAGGAACGCTCGTAAGAGCTGATATAGATGTAGTCCACATCATAGCGGCCGAGCAGCTCCAGATTCATTGCGGGATCTTCATAAAACGCCGCCACTTCCATCCGCCGCCGGGTCGTGTCAAAGCCGTGATAGTACAGATAGGAATCCGACGAGCACAGGATGGTCCGTCCCGCCAGAGAACTGACCGGATTGAGATGCTGGTTGCCGGTGATAAACACGCTGTGCTCAGGGGTGTTCTTCCTCACATATTCCCCCACCTGCACATCCTTGGCGCTGTACGCCTGATAATCGCTGACGCATTCCCTGGCCACCGTGAGGCCGGCGGAGAGAAAGCAGGTTACCAGAAACGCCGCTGCAATCACCCGTCTGCCGCCGATGCCGCTGAGCCGCTCATACACCTCGAAAGCGTAATCTGCCGCCATGGGCAGGCACAGCAAGAACCACACATAGAACAGCTTGTTATTGTCGTACTCATTAGGCTGGAAGAGAATAAACTCCGCGATGAGATAGATCAGAAACGCACCGCAGGCGATCAGCCGGTTCTGACGAATCGCATCGGGCAGGGTTTCCGCATCCTTCGGCTTACGTTTGAGCAAAGCCAGCAAAATCAGAAGATAGGGCAGGCCAATGTTCTTGATATAGAACCAGAAGTACGGATCCACCAGGCCGTTTCCGCCGCGGTTATTACACCAGTTGAACTGGAAGCGCAGAAAATGGTTGCTTTCCGTAGCCTGCACAAAGGTGAAGTTGATCAGTTGGGGCAGGGACAACGCCGCCGCCACTGCGCCGTAACACAGCCATGGCAGGAATGCGCGCAGCGTCGGGCTGCTAATCTTCTTTTCGATCGGAAGAAACCATTCGCTCTGTGCATCATCAGCCGAAGCGTTTTCATCCCGCGAAGCCGTAGCGATGCTGTACACGCACATTCCCAGCGACAGCAGCGCCAGCGCCAGAAAGCTGTGGGTATGCAGCAGGGGCATACCGCCTGCCATCGTGCCCAGCAGCACCATTTCCCGGAAAGTATGGCGTTCCCGCTTACACAGCGGAGGCAAAAGCAGGTTCAGGCAAGGCATCAGCATCGTCCAGCCGCCCAGAATGCCCCGCTGGGGAATGAGCATATCGCAAATGATATTGACCCAGCGCAGATTGTTGGGATCCGGCTGGTTGGTAGGCGTCTGATAGTACCCGTGCATGACATTGGAAAGGTTGTCCCAGAGATTGAAGACATAGCCGTTTTCTACCCGTCCGCTGAGGGTGTAGAAAAAGCCCAGACCTCCGTTCAAAAACAGCAGGAAGAACGCCAGATACCGCGCGCCCCGCTTCCGGCAGAGCTGAGACACCAGCAAGCCGTAGCCCATATACACCAGCGCCATCATCAGCGTACCGGTAAAGGTCATGGCAGCAGGCAGGGATTGCCCCAGCATGTACATGCTGGTAGCAATGCTGTCTGCCAGATAGGGATATGCCATGGTAGCGCCCAGCATCAGGCTGTTTTCCAGGGGAAACTTGGCGTTTACGATGCTGGTGGTCACCGCCAGATGCAGCGACAGGTCGCCGTAGGTGCTCTGGCCCACATGATAGGAGCCGTCGGCTGCCGGACGGATGGAGTGGGTATATTGCAGAAGGCCGCTGAGCAGCGTCAGCGGCACCACCATCCACAGAAGATCCAGCGCCAGCCTCTCCTCCTGTGCGTCCATGGCTTTGGCCGGGTGCTTGTCCCGAAGCAGCCAGGCAAGCGCGCACAGGATCAGCAGCGTGCCCAGGGACAGCCAATGCGCCGCATAACTGAAGCGTACCAGATGGGCCCACAGCGCCGGCAGCCACATCATCATCAGCACGCCCAGTGAAAGGCCGATGTACAGCCTCACCAGCGGCCGCCGACGGGGCAGCAGCATGCGGCTGATCCACACGCCGCCTGCAAAAAACATCAGTATATATAGGATCGACAGCAAGGGAAGCCTCCTGACAAAACGTTGTTTTTCTGCTTATACAGACAGCATGGAGCGGAAGAACTGCACCGCCGTCTGCAACGCGCCGTCGGTGACAGTACACAGTCCCTTGAGCGCTTCCTCGCCGGTGACCATGAAGGGCGAGAACCGATACACCCGGCTGCTGAGCTGCGTATAGAAACGGCTGTCCGTTATCATGGGACACAGGCAGGGAACGATCACCGAGCGTTCGAACTGGATCTCCACTGCGGTTTCCAGTGCATCCAGCGCTTCTCCGGTGGTATCGCTCTCCTGCCCCTGGGCATAGTCCTGCGTTACTTCCATCACGATGCCGTTGCGCTTGCAAAAGCGTTCCAGCTGTGCGCGGCCGGATTTTGCGCCCGGTGCGACCAGCTGGCGGATGACCAGCTCCGCTTCCTGGGCGGGCATGTCCGGCGTACCGTGCATCTCCAAGCTGCACAGGCTGCGTCGGGAGGTAAAAAACTGCTGCATCACCGAGCGCCCGCGCCACCTGAGCCGGATCAGCGGAAATGTAAGTGCAGGCTTTCGCAAAAGAAGCGAGTACAAAAGTGGTGCCTGCCGGCCAAGACGCGACAGCATTTTTTCGCTGGCGGTGCAAAGGGAGATCCGAACAGGACGGCACTTGGTCTTTCGCGCCGTCTTCAGCAGCGCCGCCATGCCGCGGTCGTCATAGGCGGTCAGACGGATATCCTGCATGGCCTTCTCGGCAATGCCGATCAACGCCAGCGGCGCGCCTTTGGGAAGGAAGTTGCGGAATGCGTCCATGGTGGTATAGCCGCCGTGATCCAGCACAAAGCAGGGATTGATGCTGCGGGCCCTGAGATGCTCCGCCATGCTGCGCGCCCCAGCGCCGCCGCTGAGGCCATCCATGCTCAGCGCCAGGATCAGATCGCCGCCAGGGCAATAGCCATCCCGGAGCAGTTCTTCCAGCGCCTCCATGAGGGCGACCACGTGAGCACGACTCAGAGGGACATACAGCGGCATCTGCACCGTGCCCGGCACAGGCGTCTCCGCAGGCACATCCGGCACGTCCAGGTGCGACGCAAACACTAACGGTTCCGTCACGTTCGCGCCGGGCAGTTGCAAAAGCAGCGCGTCCCGGTCAAAGGTACGCGCTTCCATCCGCGAAAAAATCAGCGGATAGCACTCTTCCAGCGTTTGGCGCACCTGCTGCGCGCCATCAGGCGTGTAGCAGGTATAGTCCTGAAGCCGCCAGAGCACATCCCGGGCACGATCATAATTGATCGGCGCCAAAAACTCATTCATCAGCCGTAATTCCTTTCTCCACCGTGCAAAAACTTATTGTTCCTGCTGCGCTGCCTGATGCTCCCGCAGCTTTTTCATGCTGTCACGGGTATAGAAGATCATGGCGTACAGGGCGATCGCCACCGAAATCCAGATGATCAGGATATCCAGGCCCATGGGCAGGCCCGGGATGGCGGCAAGCAGCTGGTCGTGGAAATAGCTCAGCACCAAACCAAGAATAAAGCCGCAGTGCGCCACCTTGCCGGCCATCCGGCTGTGCACCACCACGCCAAGCTTGAGCATCCGGTAGCTGCCGTGCACCATGTAGGCCTCCTTGACAAAGAGCACCAGCACCGCCGCCAGCGGAATCACGCCGGGGATGTGACGATTGCCAAACACCATGGAAAACATGGCCGTCAGCACCATGATCTTGTCAGCCAGCGGATCCATCAGCTTGCCGAAATCGGTGATCAGATTGTGTCTGCGGGCGATCTGTCCATCCAGAAAATCGGTAAAACTGGCAACCATAAATGTAATCAGCGCCCAGTACTTCTTACCCATTGCAAAGAAAACGACATATACCGGCACCAGCATCAGACGCAGCAGCGTCAGCGCATTGGGTACGTTCCAGTTTTCCTTCACATATTGCCTTACAGTCAACGTAAAAGCCTCCTTGTTTACGACAGAGGATTCCCCCTGTTTCAGGACATGTATCCTGCAGACGGGGCGTTATGGTTGCCGCCCAAAATTCGCCTTTGGATACATTGCGCCACTTTTTATTATAGCATTCCCGGAAGCCATGTGCAAGGCGCATCCAAAACCGTACAACAATTGGCATTTTGCGGCAGATTTGCTAAGGACGAGGCTTCGTGGTATGATAGGCAGGTATTTTACATAAGATGGAGAAACCATTGATCGGAGGAATTACCATGTTGTATCACGATTCACACCACATCCGCTACCGGCAGCCGTTGGGCGCCGTGAAGGCCGGCGGAGAGGTGTGCCTGCGCTTCCAGTGCGACGAGAGCGATGCTGTCACGCTGCGCACCTGGGACGGCAGTGAAAAACGAATCCCCATGACCCATGTGGGGGAGAATCTGTTCGAAGTCACCATCAACGTACCAGAGGAGCCCATGCTGTTCTGGTATGATTTCATCATTCACCGCCAGGACGGCGACCTTCGCTACGGTAACTCCTGGGATCAGCTTGGCGGCGTGGGCTTTACCACCTGGGAACAGCCCGCCAGCTATCAGATCACCGTTTACGATCCCGCCTACGAAACCCCCGAATATATCCGCCACGGTGTGGTATATCAGATCTTTCCGGACCGTTTCTTTCAGGACGCTGCCGGCATGAAGGGCCGGGTGCGCAAGATCAAGGCAGCCCATCCCGAAGCCACCTTCCACGAGGACTGGAACGAGCGTCCCACGCTGGATCTGGACCCGGCAACCGGCGACAACCGGGCGCTGGATTTCTTCGGCGGCACCCTGCGTGGCATCGCCCAAAAGCTGGATGACCTCAAGGAGCTGGGCGTTACCATCCTGTACATCAACCCGGTATTCCGTGCCCGCACCAATCACCGCTACGATACCGGCAGCTATGAGGAGATTGATCCCATTCTGGGCGACGTCAAGGCGTTTGATCATCTGATTGCCGAGGCCAAAAAGCGCGGCATGAAGGTGATGCTGGACGGCGTGTTCAGCCACACCGGTTCCGACAGCCTGTACTTTAACCGTTTTGGCCGCTACGAGACCGTGGGCGCGTACCAGTCCACCGAATCTCCTTACTATCCCTGGTATTCCTTTGAATCCCATCCCGACCGCTACCGCACCTGGTGGGGGTTCCAAACTCTGCCCACCGTCAACAAGGGCAACGAAACTTACCGCCACTACCTGCTCAATCCGGAAGACGGTATCCTGCCCCGCTGGGTGAAGCGCGGCGCTTGCGGCTGGCGGCTGGACGTAGCCGATGAGCTGCCCATGAATATGCTCCGGGATATGCGTAAAGCCATCCGGAACGTCCGGGACGATGCGGTGCTGCTGGGCGAAGTATGGGAAGACGCCAGCAACAAGGTATCCTACGGCCAGCAGCGCAGCTATTGCCTGGGCGATACGCTGGACAGCGTGATGAACTACCCCCTCCGCCGTGCCATCATCGACTTTTTCACCGGTGTATGCGATGCGGAGCACCTGCGTCGTGTGATCCTGCATCAGCAGGAAGTCTATCCCGCCGTGTTCCAGTATTCCCTGATGAACCTGCTGGGCAGCCATGACCGCGTGCGTATCCTCAACGCCATGGCCGGTTACGATCGGGAGGGCGCTGTTCAGATGGATCGTGAAGAAGCCAGCAGGATCTATCTGGACAAGGCCACCCGTACCGCCGCCCAGAAGAAGGTGCTGGAAGCCATCAAGCTGCTGTGCGCTCTGCCCGGCGCGCCCACCATCTACTACGGCGACGAGATCGGTATGCAGGGCATGGCCGACCCGTGGAATCGCGCGCCCATGGACTGGGATCACGCCGACAAAGCCATGCGTACTGCCGTCAAAAAGATGCTGAACCATCGTTTGGAGAAGCCCATGCTGCGAACGGGCTATCTGAGCGTGGAGACTGAAGATCCGGATACGCTGATCATCAAGCGGTATGCCGTGGACGGCAAGGATGTGTTTGGTCAGCCCGTGGAAGGCCGCGCACTGACGGTGAAAATTACGCGTTAAGCGCTTGCAAACGCCCAACCGTCTGCGCACAGAGCGTTCCTGATAAGTTCCATCGACGAATATCCGCAAAAGAAAGGGAGGGCAATTGAATATGAAGTTTACCTCCCTGCGGCTGCAGCAGTTCCGGAACTATCCCTTTCTGGAGCTGAATCCCGGCGAAGGGGTGACCGTACTCTACGGCCCCAACGGCAGCGGAAAGACCAACCTGCTGGAGGCCATGCACCTGCTTTCGCTGGGGCGCAGCCACCGCACCTCGCAGGATCAGGAGATGATCGCCGCCGGGCAGCATGTGGCCATCGTCCATGGGCAGACCGCCCGTCTGGACGGCAGCCACGAGGTGGAAGTGCGGCTCTACCCCTTTGAAAAGCCCAAAAAGCGGGTACTGCTCTACGGCAAGCCCGCCCAGCGCATCGCCGACCTGATGGGACACGCCACGGTGGTCATGTTCTCCCCGGAGGACATCCGCATCGTCCGGGACGGCCCCTCCGCCCGTCGCCGTTTTGTGGATATGCAGCTGAGCCAGATCCGGCCCAGCTATGTAAAGGCCCTTAAGACTTACCTGAGCGCGTTGGAAAACCGCAACGCGCTGCTCAAACAGCAAAAATTCAGCAGCACTGACGATTTTGACAACGAACTGGCAGCCTGGGACGAGCAGCTGGCAGCTGCCGCCGCGCCCATCGTCAATACCCGCCGCTGGTTTCTGGAGGAACTGTCGGAATATGCATCCCGGCAGTACGCGGAGATCTCCGAAAACCCCGCAGAGCCGTTTGACATCCGCTACACCGGTCCGCTGGCTGAAACCGATACTCCCTACCGGGATATGCTGGCCGGTCTGGAACGTACCCGCAAAGATGATCTGCAGCGAATGTACACCCACTTCGGCCCTCACCGGGACGACATCGCCATGACCCTCTACGGCAAGGATCTGCGCGCCTTCGGCAGTCAGGGGCAGCTGCGCACCGCTGTGCTGAGCCTGAAACTGGGCGAAATCAGCCTGATCGAAAACGAGATGGGCGAGCTGCCCACGCTGTTGTTGGACGATGTGTTCAGTGAACTGGACATCCGCCGCAGAAGCGCGCTGCTCAAAGCCACCGAGCATCTGCAGACCTTCCTGAGCTGCACGGACAAGCAGGACGCAGCCGGAGCCCATGCGGAGAGTTTTCTGCGGGTGGAGCAGGATGCGCAGGGACAGGCACGGATAGTGGAGGGGTGACGAACCCGTTTTGCAACGTATGTACACTTTTCATGGAGAAACAGCCATGTATCAAGACCTACTGAACCGCTTCACCCACATGAGCCAAGCCATCCTTGGTCATAACCTGACCGGCGTATACCTGCACGGCTCGCTGGCCATGGGGTGCTTCAACCCGCACAAAAGTGACATCGACCTGTTGCTGGTGGTGGAAGATGAACCCTCCGACGAAGAAAAGCTGGCCTTCATGGAGCAAGTGGTCGCCTTTAATGAGGAAGCCCCTGCCAAAGGGCTGGAGCTGAGCATCGTCACCCGGAAGGCTGTGAAGCCCTTCCTTTACCCCACGCCTTTTTTGCTGCACTTCTCCCCCATGCACCTTAGCCGCTATCATGCCGACCCCACCGCCTATGTGCAACAAATGAAAGGCGATGACCCAGACTTGGCCGCCCACTGCACCATCCTGCGCCAGTGCGGCGTTGTGCTGTGCGGTACGCCCATTGCGGAGGTTTTTGGTCAGGTGCCCAAAGCCGCCTATCTGGACAGCATCTGGCTGGATGTAGCAGGCGCTGCCGAAGATATTCTGCAAGACCCCCTATATATCACCCTGAACCTGTGCCGGGTGATGGCCTTTGTGCGGGACGGGCTGGTGCTGTCCAAGCAGAGCGGCGGGCAGTGGGGGCTGACGCACCTGCCGGAGCGGTATCACGGGTTGATTCAAGCGGCGTTGGATGGTTATGCCTCTGACCGGGCCATGTGCGTTGATGCGGATATTGCCGGGGCCTTTGCTGATGAAATGCTCACCGAGATCGCCAGTGCGAAAGAGGCATGATGAAAAAAGTATCTACCCTGCACATTACAGCATAACAGTGGTTCGTTTGTGATGAATGGAAGCACTCAGCAACAGCAGCAAGCCGTGACGCAGCACATGGTTTGCTGCTTTTGTTTGACTGTGATAGAATAAGGGCGATAAACTGGAATTATACTCTGGAGAGGATACTTTCATGAAAAGAATTATTATCAAACCTTTGACATCAGAATTGAATGCTGATTATCTTGACTTTTTCGACAATCGTGCGTTTACAGATGATAACCCAAATGGTCCATGTTATTGTACATCGCCTAATCAAGATGAAGAAAATATTAAACAGATGGTTGGAGAGTTTAAAGTATTTGGTGTAAAAGATACTGTGCGTAAATATGCAGTAGAAATGCTAAATGAAAATAAAATTCAAGGATACTTGGCTTATGACGGAGAGCTATCTATTGGATGGTGTAATGCGGCAGATATTGATAGCTATGTTGGGTTTGTTCCAGAGTTTGCAAGAAAAAACATTTGCGGAAAAACTATTTCTATTGTTTGTTTTGAAATTGCACCTGAATACAGAGGAATGGGTATAGCATCAGCTTTTATTGATAGAATTTGTGATGATGCAAAATCAAAAGGTTATGTGGCTGTTGAAGGATATGCTAACCTTTCTAACAAACGCAACGACTTTGATTATCAAGGTCCTCTTAGACTTTATCAAAAAGCAGGATTTATAGAAGTTGCGAGGAAAAATGGACAAATTGTCATGCGAAAAGTATTATAATATAGAGCGACAAATCCCAATTCATCGGGCAACTCCAAAAACAAACTGCCCAACCCTTCGGCAGGCGCAATCATTCTGCGCAGGCCATCCCCCAAAAAATCAAGCCTTTCCCAAACCAAATACAAAAAGAAAGCAGCCAAACCTTGGCTGTTTTCTGTATTTCCTCTTTTTTGGCAGCCCATGGAGTGCTATAATAGCACCCGCAGTCAAAAGTATTAGCTTTGAACTGGGAGCCATACCATCAAGAGATCACTTTAAGGGAGGTTCTATCATTATGAACGCATATGTCAGCAAAGTTCTGGAAGGCCTGAAGGCCCGCAATGCTCACGAGAGCGAATACATCCAGGCGGCTACCGAAATCATGGAAAGCATCGCCCCCGTGTTTGACAAGCACCCCGAGTACGAGAAGGCCGGTCTGCTGGATCGCTTCGTGGAGCCCGAGCGCGTGATCATGTTCCGCGTGCCGTGGGTGGATCGCGACGGCAATATCAAGGTCAACCGCGGCTACCGTGTGCAGTACAACAGCGCCATCGGCCCCTACAAGGGCGGCATCCGTCTGCACCCCAGCGTCAACCTGAGCATTCTCAAGTTCCTGGGTTTTGAGCAGGTGCTCAAGAACAGCCTCACCGGCCTGCCCATCGGCGGTGGCAAGGGCGGCTCCGACTTCGACCCCAAGGGCAAGACAGACGCTGAGATCATGGCTTTCTGCCAGAGCTTCATCACTGAGCTGTACCGTCACATCGGCGCTGACGTGGACGTGCCCGCCGGCGATATCGGTACCGGCGCCCGCGAGATCGGCTATATGTACGGCCAGTACAAGCGCATCACCGGCGTGTACGAAGGTGTGCTCACCGGCAAGGGCCTGACCTACGGCGGTTCTCTGGGCCGCAAGCAGGCCACCGGCTACGGCCTGTGCTACTTCGTCAAGAACATGGTGGAAGCCAACGGCAAGTCCGTGGAAGGCAAAACCATCCTGGTCAGCGGCAGCGGCAACGTTGCCATCTACGCCTGCGAAAAGATCACCGAAATGGGCGGCAAGGTGGTCGCTATGAGCGACTCCAACGGCTACATCTACGACGCAGAAGGCATCAAGCTGGATGTGGTCAAGCAGATCAAGGAAGTGGAGCGCGGCCGCATCAAGGAATACGCTGAGCGGGTTCCCGGCAGCGTGTACACTGAAGGCTGCAAGGGCATCTGGACCATCCCCTGCGACATCGCCCTGCCCTGCGCCACTCAGAACGAGCTGGACGGCGACGCCGCCAAGACCCTCGTTGCCAACGGTTGCTTCGCTGTGGGCGAAGGCGCTAACATGCCCTCCACCCTCGAAGCCACCGAAGTGTTCCTCAAGAACGATGTGCTCTTTGCTCCCGGCAAGGCTGCCAACGCCGGCGGCGTGGCCACCTCCGCTCTGGAAATGAGCCAGAACTCCATGCGCCTGAGCTGGTCCTTCGAAGAAGTGGACGAGAAGCTCAAGGGCATCATGAAGGGCATCTTCACCAAGTGCGCCGAAGCCGCCGCCGAGTACGGCGACAAGCCCACTAACTACGTCATCGGCGCCAACATCGCTGGCTTCCTGAAGGTGGCCGACGCTATGATGGCTCAGGGTTGCGTGTAATAGCGTATGTTTTTTGGGGCTCTGCCCCAAATCCTGCCAAAGGGCGCTGCCCTTTGGAAACCTGCTTAAGGGACTTAGCCCCTTAAGAATCCCGCTCGCTGCGCCTGCTTTGCAGGCGCAGGGGTGGTTTTTTTCTATACACAGCAACAACATTGCGAGGCTTGTATAAACAAAAATTCAAATGATAGGATAGAACATCAGAGCGAGGAGAACAAAATGCTGACGATCAAGCAAGCACAGAAGGATGATCTGGAAAAGATCCTTCAATTGCAGTATCTGGCTTACCAAAGCGAAGCCAAGCTTTTTCCTGGTATTGATATTCCACCGCTAAAGCAAACATTATCTGAAGTGTTTGATGAATTCAACAAAGGCATCATCCTGAAGGCTGTCAACGAACAGGATGAAATCATTGGCTCTGTCAGGGCATATCAAGAACAACAAAGCGTCTATATAGGCAAATTGATGGTTCATCCAATGGAGCAGAAAAAAGGCATCGGCACAAAGCTGCTTCTGGAAATCGAGAAGCTGTATCCGAATCTGAGATATGAGTTGTTTACCAGCACCAAAAGCATCAGCAACATCAGGCTGTATGAGCGTTTGGGCTACAAAATTTTTCGCAAAGAAACCCTATCGGAAGAATTGCAGTTTGCGTATCTGGAAAAGAATCAGAATAGGTAACTTCCCTATTGGCAAGGCAACGCTTGTTATCCCCCAATAGATAAACCCCCTCCGCACGATGCCATTCATGCGGAGGGGATTCTTTATGGGAGCATCATTCCAGCACGAAAAGATGCTCCCGATTTTGTCATTATTAGTCCAGCGCCTTGGTGTCGTTCTTTTCCTTGATCATCTTGACAGCCTCTTCGAAGGGGAAGGTGCCAAGGTTCTCGCCGGCACGGTTGCGGATGGTGACGGTCTTGTTTTCGGCCTCACGGTCGCCCAGCACGAACATATAGGGAATCTTGTTCATCTGAGCCTCACGCACCTTGAAGCCGATCTTCTCGTTGCGCAGGTCAACCTCGGGACGCAGGCCAGCGTCCTCCAGCAGGGCAGCCACTTCGCCCGCGGCCTCGTCGCTGCGGGAGGTGATGGTCATCACCTTCACCTGCACGGGAGAGAGCCAAGTGGGGAAAGCGCCGCCGAAGTGCTCGGTCAGGATGCCGATGAAGCGCTCGATGGAGCCGAACACCACACGGTGAATCATGACGGGACGGTGCTTCTCGCCATCAGCGCCGGTGTAGGTCAGGTCGAAGCGCTCCGGCAGGTTCATATCCAGCTGGATGGTACCGCACTGCCAGGTACGGCCGAGGCAGTCGGTCAGGTGGAAGTCGATCTTGGGACCATAGAAAGCGCCGTCGCCTTCGTTGACCACATAATCCACGCCCAGATCATCCAGAGCGCCCTGCAGACCGTTGGTGGCCAGTTCCCACATCTCATCGGTGCCGATGGAGTTTTCGGGGCGGGTGGACAGCTCCACATGATACTCGAAGCCAAAGCGGCTGTACACCTCGTCGATCAGGTTGTACACGCCCTTGATCTCGTCGCGGATCTGCTCGGGGGTCATGAAGATGTGGGCGTCGTCCTGCGTGAAGCAGCGGACGCGCATCAGGCCGTGCAGGGTGCCGCTCTTCTCGTGGCGATGCACCAGACCCAGCTCGCCGGAGCGGATGGGCAGGTCACGGTAGCTCCACAGCTTGCGCATGTAAACCAGCATGCCGCCAGGGCAGTTCATGGGCTTGATGGCGAAGTCGGTCTCGTCGATCTGGGTGGTGTACATGTTCTCTTTGTAATGATCCCAGTGACCGGAACGCTCCCACAGGCCACGGTTGAGCATGATGGGGGTCTTGATCTCTTCGTAGCCAGCCTTGCGGTGAATCTGCCGCCAGTAGTCCTCCAGCAGGTTGCGCAGCACCATGCCCTTGGGGTAGAAGAAGGGGAATCCGGGGCCCTCGTCCTTCATATCGAACAGATCCAGTTCGCGGCCCAACTTGCGGTGGTCACGCTTCTTGGCTTCCTCAATGCGGTCCAGATGCTCCTGCAGCTGCTCCTTGGTGGGGAAAGCGGTGGCGTAGATACGGCAGAGCATCTTGTTGTGCTCATCGCCGCGCCAGTAGGCACCGGCCACGTGGGTCAGCTTGAAGGCTTTGATATAGCTCAGGTTGGGCAGGTGGGGGCCAACACACAGGTCGGTGAAGTCGCCCATCTCATAGAAGGAGATTTCCTCGTCCTCGGGCAGATCCTGAATCAGCTCCACCTTGTAGGGTTCTTCCTTCTCCTGGAAGTAAGCGATGGCGGCATTGCGCTCCATCAGGTAGCGGCGAGGACGGATGCTCTTCTTGGCGCAGTGCACCATTTCCTTTTCGATTTTGGCAAGATCTTCGGGGGTGAAGGGCACTTCCACGTCGAAATCGTAGTAGAAGCCGTCGGCGATGGCGGGGCCGATGGCCACCTTAGCGCCCGGATAGAGCTTCTTGACGGCCATGGCCATCAGGTGGCTGGCGGAGTGGAAGAACACCTTGCGGCCCTCGGGGTCGTCAAAGGTGACGGGGGTGACGGTCTGGCCGGCGGCCACAGGAGCAAACAGATCCTGCATGGTGCCGTCTTCCAGCTTCACAGCCAGATACTTTTTCAGGTCATCCGGGAAGTTAGCCTTGATGAGATCGCCGACAGAAGAATTCTCGGCGACTTCGTAGGCCTGGTCGAACATTTTCAGTTCCATGGGGCAATTCTCCTCTCTGTATTCCGGGGACAGAAAACGCCCGTCCCCACATGGTTCATGCGGGGACGGGCGATGATTGTTCATTCGCTCGCGGTTCCACCCTGCTTGAAAGCAAGCTGCTTCCACTCATTGCGCGCTGTATCGCTCGCCGTGCGTCCTTGTCGGTGGATGGTATCCTGCCGGATCTGCATCCGCTGCTTTCAGCCGGTGGCAGCGGTCTCTGGTGATGCGGGAGGTTCGGCGGCGTGTTCCACGTCATTCTCAGATGTGCCGATGATAGCACTAAAGGGCAAGAATGTCAAGGGGGATTCGTCCCTTCCGTGCTGCTTCGCCCCTATCCTTCGCTTTCTTCCTTCGGCTGAAAGGAGGGCGTGGATCTTCCGTTCTTCGCGCGCTGCTTGACACATTCGGTGAGCAGGTATTCGATCTGGCCGTTGACAGAGCGGAAATCCGCCTCCGCCCACGCGGCCAGCTCCGCGTACAGCTTTGCATTCAGGCGCAAGGGCACCTGTTTTTTTGCCGCGTCTGCCATATCAATACAGGCTGCCGGAGTTGACCACCGGCTGAGCGTCGCGGTTGCCGCAAAGCACTACCAGCAGGTTGGACACCATGGCGGCCTTGCGTTCTTCGTCCAGTTCCACCACACCGTTCTGGCTGAGGCGATCCAGCGCCATCTCCACCATGCCTACAGCGCCGTCAACAATCATCTTGCGGGCGTCGATGATGGCAGAAGCCTGCTGGCGCTGCAGCATCACGGCCGCGATCTCGGTGGCATAGGCCAGATAGGTGATACGGGCTTCCACGATCTCGATGCCGGCTTCGTCCACGCGCTGCTGGATCTCATCGCGGATGCGGGCGGCCACCACTTCGCTGGAGCCGCGCAGGCTGCCCTCGTCGGCAATGCCGTCGCCGGTGGTGTCCACATTGGGCGACACATCGTAGGGATACAGACGAACGATGTTACGCAGGGCGCTGTCGCACTGCAGGGAGAGGAATTCCTTGTAGTTATCCACATTGAATACTGCCTTGGCGGTATCCACGATGCGCCACGTCACCGCAATGCCGATCTCCACAGGGTTGCCCAGGCAGTCGTTGATCTTTTGGCGGTTATTGCTCAGGGTCATAATCTTCAGGGAGATCTTATTGTTAACCAGTTCCACGTTCTCGCCGTTGACGCTGACCTGCATCAGGTGGCTGCCGTTGCTGCTCACGTCGCCGCTTTGGTTCAGGCGGGTCTTGGCAGCAGGGTTGACCGAGGTACAGAAGGGATTGACCCAGTAGAAGCCGTCACCCTTCAACGTGCCGATGTACTTGCCGAACAGAGTCAGCACCAGCGCCTCCTGGGGCTTGAGCACCCGAAGACCGATCAGGGGGATCCAGCCCAAGCACAGCACCGCCAGGCTTACCACAAACAGCAGCGCAGCGTCGCCATTCTCCAGCTCAATTGCGCCCAGCACCACACCAGCTATCGCTACAGCCAGCACCAACAGGTTCAAAAGCAGTACAGCCATACCATTGTTTTTCCGGGACAAAATGATTTCCTTCATTGATGCACCCTCCTTTGTGATATCAAAATGATATCGTATAGATTCGCGTTTGTCAAGAAAACAGGGTCAACTTGTCGTTCTGCGTTTCCCAATTCATCAGAAAAAGCAGCTATCCCCTACTTTTCCTTGACTGAACGTTTGCTTTTGGCTATAATAAAGCGTCTCTGATTTCAGGACAAAGGAGTATGATCCGCCCGATGGACGGCGACAGTTGTTGTCAATATACGGATAAGCAACGGTTTCATACAGCTGCATATCAGGCATACCCGCGTGCAACGGCATTCCGGGTGTGCCTTTTTGTGTCCAAATAACTCCGGATACGTCTCAAAAAGGAGCAACGAATCAACATGTTGGTAGAAAATCTTCCTTATTTATTGATTATGCTGGTATGCCTGGCTCTGTCCGGGTTCTTCTCTGCGGCGGAGATTGCCTTTGCGCAGCTGAACCGAAACCGCCTGAAACTGCTGGCCGAAAAAGGAAAGAAAAGCGCTGGGCTGGCCCTTTCCCTGACCAATGATGAAGACCGGCTGGCATCCACCATTCTGATCTGCAACACCGTCGTCAACGTAGCGCTGACGGCGCTGGGCGTGATGTTGCTTATCAGCCTGCAGGGCGAGATAGGCGCGCTGACCGCCATCGCCGTATGCGGTGTACTGGTGCTCCTGCTGGGAGAGATCACGCCCAAACACATCGCCGCCGCCCGTCCCGAGCGGATGGCCATGTTCACTGCCCCGGTGCTCAAGGGCATGATCTGGTTCTTCGCTCCGCTCAACGCCCTGCTCAGCCTGTGGAAAAAGCTGCTCAGCGGGCTGTTCAAGAGCGAGGGGGACGACCGGATGTCCCAGGAGGAGCTGCTTCTGCTGGTGGACGAGGTGCAGCAGGACGGCAGCATCGATGAGGACGAAGGCGATCTGCTAAAAAACGTAATCGAGTTCACGGACTGCAAGGCTGAGGAAATCCTCACCCACCGGGTGGACCTGGTGGGCGTGGACATTGAAAGCACCAAGGACGAAATCGCACGGGTGTTTACCGAGACCCAGTACTCCCGACTGCTGGTATATGAAGAAAGCATCGATAACATCATCGGTGTGCTGCACCAAAAGGATTTCTATATGATGACCGGCATCACCGAAGAATCCGTCCGGGACGTGATGACCCAGCCGTTGTTCATTCAGCAGAGCATCAAGATCAGCGACCTGTTAAAGCTGCTGCAGACCCAGAAGTCGCATATCGCCGTGGTGCTGGACGAATACGGCGGCACTCAGGGCATCGTCACCATGGAGGATATTCTGGAAGAGCTGGTGGGCGAGATCTGGGACGAGCACGACGAAGTGGTAGAAGATTTCCGCAAGGAAAGCGAAACCAGCTGGGTTTGTGACTGCTCAGCCAAGCTTGACGACTTCTGCGAATTTTTTAGCGTGGAGCTGGAAGCCACCAGTGTTTCGCTGGGCGGCTGGGTGATGGAGCAGCTGGGCAAGATCGCGGAAGTGGGCGACAGCTTTGCCTGCCAGGGCATGACCATCACCGTCACAGAGACCGACCATCCCCGGGTCACCCGCATTCAGGTGAAGAAGCAGACCGGGACGGCAGAGGCAAAACCGGAAAGCACACAAGTAGAGGCTGCGCCATGAAGCAGCGGACCGGCAAACAACGCCCCACCTTTCGCCAGATCTATGAGGCATCTCCGATGATTCAGCGGAATCTGGCGACAGCGGGCGCATGCCTGGTGCTCATCGTGATCCTCACCATCGTCACGATTATCGTGACCCTGCTGGAGGCCAAGGGCATCCAATAAAAAGCCGGAAAGACGATTGGAAAGGAAGCAGAAAAACAAGTGAAGGATTTTCTCAGGGAGACATTCAGACCCAACACCGAGGCCGAACGGCAGGCCGTCAGCCGGTATCACCGGCAAAGGGCTGTGGTTAGAGGGATCGCTGTGCTTTTCATGCTGATCGTCCTGGGGTATATGCTGCTTTCCATGCGTATTACCAGTGCACGGTTCAAAGGCACCTGGATTGCCTATAACGACCACGCCGACGGCTTCCACCCGGAGGACGTTTATCTGGAGTTCAAGGACGGCGTCTTTTACAAAAACGGTTCTGAATATGGCCGCTTGCAGACCAAGGGTGGCAGAAGCATGATCCCCGTGCATGCGCCTGCGGGCAAGTATAACCGTTTTCTTTCTATAGACGGAGATGTGTTAACCATCGAATATGAACTTCCCCCGACGGCTGTGGTCTATACCAGCAGCCAATCCACGGGGAATGATGGGAGCGTCACATCTCCTTACAACGGCGGCTCGATGTACGCCGCCTTCGCCCAGAGCCTACAAGCTCAACAGGCGGATAGGCGTGTCACGGATACCTACGTGCGCATTTCCACAGACTACGACCTGACGGAGGAGCAGCGGGACGCGCTGTATTGATTATTGCAGGATTCGAAGAAAAAAACTGCCAAACAGCGATTTTCGTTTTTGTGTTTTCCTCTGAATCCCTTTCCTGCAAACCTTTTGGGATAGTTTCCAAAAGTCCATTGTGAAAAACTGAACAATTAGGATTGCATTTATTCTGTTTTGATAGTAAAATATCTTTATTCATCATGGCGGTGTATGCGCTCATGCACCGACAGGGAGGTACTTATCGGATGCTCAAGTATGTCGTCAAGCGTGTGTTGCTTGCGGTCGTGACGGTTTTGATCATCGCGGCCATCACCTTTTTTTCCATGAACGCCATCCCCGGCGGTCCTTTCTCCAAGGAAAAGGCCACCAGTCCTGCTGTGCAGGCGATGCTGGAGAAGCGTTTCGGCCTGGATAAGCCTGTGCCCGAACAGTTTGTCAACTACCTTGGCAATCTGCTCCGGGGCGATTTCGGTATTTCGCTGAAAACCGGTCGTGAAATCACCACCATCATCGGCGAATCCTTCTCCATCTCTGCCAAGCTGGGCGGCATGGCTGCCATTATCGCCGTCATCGTGGGCCTGATTTTGGGTTCCATTGCCGCGCTGTGTCGCGGGCGCTGGCCTGACCGCCTGATCATTTTCATGACCACGCTGTTTGTGTCCATCCCCAGCTTCATTCTGGCGACCATCTTGCTGCTGGTGTTCTGTCTGACGCTGCAGTGGGTGGGTGTGTGGAGTCCCACCAACCCCAACTATGTGCTGCCGGTGATCGCTCTGGCGCTCTACCCCATGAGCTATATCACCCGTCTGACCAAGACCAGCATGCTGGACGTGCTGGGTCAGGACTATATCCGTACCGCCCGTGCCAAGGGCGTGCGCGAGTCCCTGGTCATCTTCAAGCACGCGCTGCGTAACGCCCTGATCCCCGTCATCACCTACGTCGGCCCCATGACAGCCTACATCCTCACCGGCAGTATGGTGGTGGAAAAGGTGTTTACCATCGGCGGTCTGGGTACGGAATTCGTCGGCGCTATCAACAATCAGGACTATCCCATGATCATGGCCACCACCATCTTCCTGGCGACCCTGATGGTAATCGCCACCCTGGTGAGCGACCTTGTGTACAAAGCGGTTGACCCGCGTATCAAACTGGATTAAGGAGGACTGCGTCAGATGCGTGAATTCAAGGACGATCTTTTGCCCAAGAAGAACCTGCTCAGCATGCAGATTGATCTGAGCAAGTTCTCCCCTGCTACCGACGAGGAAAAGCAGCAGCATGAACGGATGCGTGAATCCACCACCTTCTTCCGTGACGGCATGCGCAAGCTGTTCAAAAACCCCCTGGCAGTGATGAGTCTGATTATTCTGTTCATCCTGCTGGTCACCATCGTTGTGGTACCCATGGTGTACCCCTATTCCTACTCCCAGATGATCGAAGTGGACGGCAAGCGCGACAAGACCGCCAAGAACCTTGCCCCCTTCCAGTACTCTAAAAACGAGCAGAAGGCCATTGATGCAGGTCAGAAGATCTTCCCCCACATCTTCGGTACGGACGAGCTCTGCCGTGACTACTTCATCCGCGTGGTGTACGGCGCCCGCGTATCCCTGCTGGTCGGTCTGTTTGCCAGCCTGATCGTTCTGATCATTGGTCTGCTGTACGGCTCTATATCAGGCTATTGCGGCGGCAAGGTGGACTTGTTTATGATGCGCGTCGTCGACATCATCTACTCTCTGCCTGACACGCTGATGGTCATCCTGCTGAGCGTTGTGCTCAATCAGGTGCTGGGTGACACCTTGAAAGGCACCATCTTTGCCAAGATCGGCAACAACATGATCAGCCTGTTTGTGGTGTTCGGTCTGCTGTACTGGGTCAGCATGGCGCGTCTGGTTCGCGGCCAGATCCTCTCCATCAAGACCAATGAATACGTACTGGCTGCCCGCGCACTGGGCGCCAAGTCCGGCCGGATCATCCGCAAGCATATCCTGCCCAATTGCATGAGCGTTATCATCATCACCGTGGCGCTGCAGATTCCCTCCGCCATTTTCACCGAGAGCTTCCTGAGTTTCATCGGTCTGGGCGTTCAGGCTCCCATGCCCTCCCTTGGCTCCCTGGCCAACGCTGCCCGCGGCGGTATGCAGCAGTATCCCTGGAAGATGCTCTTCCCCGCTCTGAGCATCTGCCTGATCGTGCTTAGCTTCAACCTGCTGGGCGACGGTCTGCGCGATGCATTCGATCCCAAGCTGAGGAGGTAATGAAGGTATGAGCAACCCACTGTTGCAGGTGAAAAACCTGTCCACTTCCTTTAACGTGGACTCCGGCGAAGTGCGTGCTGTCAACGGCATCTCCTTCAACCTGGAAAAAGGCAAGGTTCTGGGCATCGTTGGCGAAAGCGGCAGCGGCAAAAGCGTAACTGCCTATTCCATCATGCGCATCCTTGTGGAGCCCGGCCGCATCACCGGCGGCGAAATTCTCTTTGATGAGGAAGACATCGTCAAGTATTCCAAGAAACAAATGCGCACATTCCGGGGCGAGAAGGTGTCCATCATCTTCCAGGATCCCATGACCAGCCTCAACCCCACCTACACCATCGGCAATCAGCTGCGGGAGGCCATCCTGCTGCACACCGACCGCACCCGTGAGCAGGCCAACGCCCGCGCGCTGGAAATGCTTCAGCTGGTCGGCGTCAACGAGCCTGAAAAGCGTCTGAAGCAGTACCCCCACGAGCTCAGCGGCGGTATGCGTCAGCGCGTGATGATCGCCATGGCGCTTGCCTGCGAGCCTGATATCCTGATCGCCGACGAGCCCACCACCGCGCTGGACGTCACCATCCAGGCGCAGATCCTGGAGCTGATGAAGGATCTCCAGAAAAAGCTGGGCATGGCCATCATCATGATCACCCACGACCTGGGCGTTATCGCTGATATGTGCGACGAGATCATCGTCATGTATGCCGGCCGTGTATGCGAGCGCGGTACTGTGGACGAAATCTTCTACAATCCCAAGCATGAATACACCAAGGGTCTGCTGCGTTCCATTCCCAAGCTGGATAGCAAGAATCAGCGCCTGGTGCCCATCGAAGGTTCCCCTGTGGACCTGACCAACATGCCCAAGGGTTGTGCCTTCGCTTCCCGCTGCGACAACGCCATGAAGATCTGCCTAAGCGAGCTGCCTGAGGAGCTGAGCATCAACTGCGACCACAAAGCGTCCTGCTGGCTGAACGTGAAAAAGGTATATGAAGAAGCACAGAAGGAGGCGCAGGCTGAATGAGTAATACTCCCATTCTCCAGGTAAAAGACCTGAAACAGCACTTCCCTGTGCGCACCGGCTGGTTCAAGACCCTGCCCCTGAAGGCTGTGGACGGCGTGTCTTTCGATATCGCTCAGGGCGAGACCCTGGGTCTGGTTGGCGAATCCGGCTGCGGTAAAACCACTGTCGGCCGTACCATCCTGCACCTGTACAAGCCCACCTCCGGCGAGGTGATTTACGACGGTACGCCTATCACTGCCCAGAATATCGATCAGTACCGCAAGGAAATGCAGATCGTTTTCCAGGATCCCTACTCCTCCCTCAACCCCCGTATGACGGTTGCGGACATCGTAGGCGAGCCCCTGGATATCCACAAGCTGTATCGTACCAAAAAGGAGCGCAGCGAAAAGATCGCTGAGCTGCTGAATCTGGTTGGCCTGAACAGCGACCACGCCCGCCGCTATGCCCACGAATTCTCCGGCGGTCAGCGTCAGCGCATCGGCATTGCCCGCGCTCTGGCGGTCAACCCCAAGTTCATCGTCTGCGACGAACCCGTGTCCGCTCTGGACGTGAGCATTCAGGCGCAGATCGTCAATACCTTTGAGGATCTGCAGAAGAAGCTGGGCATCGCCTATCTGTTCATTGCCCACGACCTGCTGGTGGTGCAGCATATCAGCCACCGCATCGCGGTCATGTATCTGGGCAAGATCGTTGAAATCGGCTCCTCTGAGGACGTTATCAACAATCCCCAGCATCCCTATACCCAGTCCCTGATCTCCGCGATCCCGATTCCGGATCCGGACACCGCGCGCACCCGCCAGCGCATCCCGCTGGAAGGCGACGTGCCCAGCCCGCTGCATATGCCCAGCGGCTGCCCCTTCCGTCCCCGCTGCCGCTATGCCACTGAGCAGTGCGCCAAGGAGTGCCCCTCCCTGCAGGAGACGGAAAGCGGCCACAGTATCGCTTGCTGGAACCCCCATTATTGATCCGACAGGCTATCAGCCTTTGGATATATCAAAAAAACAGGAGGAAAACACAATGAAGAAGCTGCTTTCTGCTCTGCTGGTAATGATCATGATCGTTGCTTGCATGGCGCCCGCTTTCGCGGAAGTCGCTACTCCCGACTGGGCTCCCTACGACGCCCTGATTGCCGAGATCAAGACCACCACCGATCTGAGCAATCGCGAAGCCCTCATGCATCAGGCTGAGGACATGCTGATGGAGACCAACGCTCTGGTCCCCATCTACTACTACAATGACACCTTCATGATGAGGGAAGGCATTGAAGGCTACTACGGCAACGTATACGGCAACAAGTTCTTCCAGTACGTCACCTTCGGTGATGCCACCACCCTGCGCATCAACCTGGCTTCCGAGCCCGACAAGCTGGACCCCGCTCTGAACAGCTCCGTGGACGGCGCCTGCCTGGCCATCGCTGCTTTCGGCGGCCTGTACACCCACAATGCTGAAGGCCAGCTGGTTCCCAACTTCGCCTCCGGCTACGAAATGTCTCCCGATGGCATGACCTACACCTTCACCATGAAGGAAGGCCTGAAGTGGTCCAACGGCGATCCTCTGACCGCCAAGGACTTCGAGTACAGCTGGAAGCGCGCTGCCGCTGACGAGACTGCTGCTGACTACAGCTACATGTTCAACGTCATCAAGGGCTGGCCCAACGAACTGGCTGTTACCGCCTCCGAAGATGGCATGACCCTGACCGTCGAGATGGCCGCTCCCTGCGTGTACTTCCTCGACCTGGCTGCCTTCCCCACCTACTTCGCCGTGCATCAGGCTTCCGTTGAGGGCGCTGAAGGCTACAAGGCCGAAGACGGCTCCATCCTCAACCCCGGCGCTTGGGCTACCGAAGCTGGCTTCGTTTCTTCCGGTCCCTTCATGCTGACCGAGTGGAAGCACAACGAGTCCATGGTTTACACCAAGAACCCCAACTGGTACGATGCTGAGAACGTGAAGATGGAAACCCTCCAGTTCATGCTCTCCGCCGATGACACCGCCATCTACGCCGCTTATGAAGCTGGCGACCTGGACTTCATCGACACCGTGCCCACCGACCTGATCGAGTCCCTCAAGGGCAACCCCGAGTTCTACGTCGTGGACAACCTGGGCACCTACTACATCTGCTTCAACGTGAAGAGCCCCCTGTTCGAAGGCAAGACCGTGGAGCAGGCCAACGCTATGCGTAAGGCTTTCAGCATCCTGATCGACCGTCAGTACATCGTTGACACCGTCGGTCAGACTGGCCAGAAGCCCGCTACCTCCTTCATCCCCGCTGGTATGATGGACGGCAACGGCGGCGTGTTCAAGGTCAATGACGACGCTTACACCTTCCCCGTAAACGACGGCTACTTCGCTGAGGAAGTCGACGTTGAAGGCGCTATCGCTCTGCTGGAGTCTGCCGGCTTCGTGTTCGAAAACGGCATGCTGTCTGCTGAGACCCCCATCAGCTTCGAGTACCTGACCAACGAAGGCTCCGGCCACGTTGCTATCGCCGAGTGCGTGCAGCAGGACCTGGCCGCTGTTGGCATCACCATGACCATCCGTACTTGCGACTGGAACGTGTTCCTGAACGATCGTAAGAACGGTAACTACGACATCGCCCGCAATGGTTGGCTCGCTGACTTCAACGATCCCATCAACATGCTGGAGATGTGGGAAACCAATTCCGGTAACAACGACGTGCAGTTCGGCCGCTAATCGGTTGATTTGAACGCTGATACCTGAATAGGGGCAGCCCCCGCTTAGGCGGGGGCTGTTTTCTTGTATCCAAAACTTTTTTCTTGACACAGGCCCTCACGTTGTGCTTTAATACCATCAATATCTTTCAAGGAGGTGCCCTGAATGAAAGCTTTTACTTTTGCTAACGTATATGTGCAGCATGCTGTCGTCGTATATTGGCGCAATAGCAAGCTTTCATTGTGGTACCATCCATTGAGATGAGCCCCTCCGTACCTACCGGAGGAAAAGCAGTGCAGGCTTGCTTATCATACAAGCCTGCACTGTTTTTTTATTTTTGAAGGGAGGAAGCACCATGAACATCAAAGATTATCTGCAAGCCTACTACGAAACCCACGACGAAGACGGCCGCCTGCTCAGCCGCAAGGGACAGCCTGAGTTCCTGACCACCATGCGCTATATTGAGCGCTATCTGAAGCCCGGCATGCGTATTCTGGAGATTGGCGCCGCAACGGGACGCTACAGCCATACGCTGGCACGAAAGGGCTATCAGGTGGATGCGCTGGAGCTGCTGGAGCATAACATCCGTATCTTCGAACAGAACACCCAGCCCGGCGAAAACATCACCATTACCCAGGGCAATGCCATCGACCTGTCCGCATTCCCATCCGAAACCTACGACATGACCCTGCTGCTTGGACCCATGTACCACCTCTTTACCCGGGAGGAGCAGCACATGGCGCTGTCGGAGGCTCTGCGCGTGACCAAACCCGGCGGTCTTCTGTTCGCTGCCTACTGTAACAACGAAGCCACCATCATTGACTTCTGCTTCACCAGAGGATACCTGCTGGATCCCCACTTCTTCCCGCTGATCGATCAGGAGACCTTCAAGTGCACGTCCAACCCGGAGGACCGGTTTGTGCTGCACCGGCGGGAAGAGATCGACGCCCTGATGGCCGATCTGCCTGCAAAACGTCTCCATTTCCTGGGTACGGACATGATGAGCAACTACATCAAGGATGCGCTGGAAGAGATGAGCGATGAACTGTACGAGTACTACCTGAAGTACCATTTCCTCATCTGCGAACGGCCGGATATGATCGGCATTACCAATCATTTTCTCGACATCTGCCAGAAGTGCTGAAAAACAAAAAAACGTGGCGCGCATGCAGAAAAATATGATAAAATATCAAAAAGACGTCCGGAAATGGAAGAAGAACCGTCCATTGCAAGCGTCAGTTGCATTACGAATCAGAAACGCGTGGTGATTGCATGCAAAAGCCCAAAGTAGCCTTTATCTGCGTCCACAATTCCTGCCGCAGCCAAATCGCCGAAGCGCTTAGCAGGCACATGGCCTCCGATGTCTTTGACAGCTATTCGGCAGGCACGGAAACAAAGCCGCAGATCAATCAGGATGCGGTGCGTCTGATGAAACAGCGATACGGCATCGACATGGAGCAGGATCAGCACAGCAAACTGCTTGCCGATATTCCCCCTGTGGATATGGTAATCACCATGGGCTGCAGTGTGAACTGTCCTCATCTGCCCTGCAAAGAGCGATATGACTGGGGGCTGGAGGATCCCAGTGGGAAAGAGGACGCGTTCTTCCTTGACACGATCCAGAAGATCGAAAAAAACATCCTGAACCTGGTGGAACAGATCAAACAGAAAAAGGAGAATGAACCATGAACCGCGTATACGAATTCCTGAAAAAAGCCGGTACCTACTACCTGGCAACGATGGAAGGCGATCAGCCCCGGGTACGCCCCTTTGGGACCATCAACCTGTTTGAAGGAAAGCTCTACATCCAGATGGGCAAGGTCAAGAACGTGAGCAAACAGCTGGCGGCAAATCCGAAGGCGGAGATCTGTGCCTGCATCGGCGGCGAATGGCTCCGCGTTGCCTGTGAACTGATCGAGGATGAACGCTTCGAAGCCAAAAAGGCCATGCTGGACGCCTACCCTCACCTCAGAAACATGTACAGCGAAGACGATGGCAACACCCAGGTGCTCTATATACAAAACGCTACGGCCACCTTCAGTTCCTTTGCCGCCGCCCCTGAGACCGTCACATTCTGAGCCGCTTCACCATAAGGAGAATCCTATGGCTAAGACCAAATACCCCATCAGCAACGAATTTTTCCCCTTCAATAAGTTCACGCCGCCTATGAGTCCCTGGTTCGTCAAGCTGGCACAAAAGCACATGAAGGTACCGGGCTTTCTCTGGAAGGATCCCGAGCTGGACGTGCAGTCGCAGATGATCCCCGGTTATGAAGGCGGAGAGATCGAATTATTGATCCTTTCGCCCAAAACGCTTTCAACGCCTGCCCCTTGCCTGATCCATATCCACGGCGGCGGTTTTGTGCTGGAGGGGGCAGCAAGCCACTATCGGCTGGCCATGGCCTATGCCAAAGGCGCAGGATGCAAGGTGATCTATGTGCGCTACCGTCTGGCCCCCGAGCATCCCTTTCCGGTTCCTCAGGAGGATTGTTTCGCGGCGCTGTGCTGGGTACATGACCACGCCACGGAACTGGGCATCGACCCGGCACGCATCGGCGTAACCGGGGACAGCGCGGGCGGCACGTTGACGGCCGTTGCCTGCATGATGGCACGCGATCGCAGCGCAGCAGTCAAGCCGCTGTTTCAACTGCTGGTGTATCCTTCTTTGGATGGCCGAGGCATCAGCAACTCCTTCAAACGGTATACGGATACACCCATGTGGAATTCCACCCTGTCCAAGAAGGTGGGGCCGATGATCAACCCCGATTCTGATGGACTGCCTGTGGCGTACCGCTCGCCGGCAGAGGCGGAAAGCCACGCGGATCTTCCGGCAGCCTATGTGGAAGTGGCTGAATTCGACTGTCTGCACGACGACGGTGTACTCTATGCCGAACTGCTGCGAAAGGCAGGCGTGGAAGCGGAGCTGCACGAAGTCAAGGGAACCATGCACGGCTTTGACACGGTGTTCCACGCGCCCACTTCCCAAGCCATGATCGCCAAACGCATCGACTACATGAAGCGTATGTTTGAGACCACACCATCCTGAGTGCGGCATAGCAGGCCCGCTATTGGCGGGAAGCTGCCGGCGTGGCCAAGGGCGCAGAGCATGAAACGGGTGCTTGCTGATCGCGTTAAGGACGGCTGGCGCCGCATCGAAAATATCCCAAGCAGGTGGGTCTATGGAGGAGATTGAAATGAAAAAGGCGGAAAGAGCGTGGCTTACGGCATTTCTGCTGTTGTGTATGGTCTTTCTTTCGGCTGTTTTTGCCGTGCAAGGATCGCTGTTGAGTTCCATGATCGACGGCTATCAGCTGGACGCCGGAAGACAGGGAACAGCAAACACCATGGCCTTTGCCGGAGGTATTATTGCACTGATCAGCGCTTTTGCGCTGCAAGGGCGGTGGAGGAAGCGGACGCTGCTGAAAGCTGCGGTGCTGCTGTGCGCTGCCGGACTGGTGCTGATGTGGGCAGCGCCCAATTACCCGATCTATGTGGCGGCGTGGTTCGTGACCGGTTTTGGCCTGGGCCTGATGGATACGCTGCTTTCGGCGTGCATGGCCGATCTTTACACCGGAAAACAGGCTGTGCTGATGATGTGTATCCTGCATACCGCCTATGGCCTTTCCAGCGTTCTTTCACCTATGGGCTACGCATATCTTCTGTCCAGCGGCATGGTCTGGAAGCGGGTCTATCTGATCATTGCCGCCGTTGGTCTGCTGATCATTGCAGGTGCGCTGATCATCCGCAAAGCCAACCGGATGGTGGATCAGGAAGTGGTTTCCGCACAGGCCTTTGATTTAAAGCAAATCATTCCCGGTTTGCGCGAAGGCCGGCTTTTATGGCTGACGGCGTCCATGTTCTTCCACGGCATCTTTCTGTCCGGTCTCAACACGTGGATCAACCGCTATGCTGACGGCCTGGCGGATTCCATCGCCTTTCCTGCACAGTCCTGCGTATTCCTTGGCGTAATGCTGTCGCGGCTTTTGATGCCGTTCCTGCCCATCAAAACCAACCGCTATGTGATTGCGGGCGGTCTGCTGGGCGGCGTATCGCTGACCATCGGTCTGCTGTTTGCCAACGGCTGGCTGCTGCGGATCATGCTGATCCTCTCAAGCCTCCTGTTCGGCGCCCTGATCCCCTGCGTGATCACTCTGGGCTGCGAGCGTTCAAAGTCCAATACCCTGCTGGCCACCACCGGCATCATGCTGTCGCTGTATCTGGGACAGGCGATCTCCTCGCCGTTGATTGCGGCACTGGAAGGCATGATAAACCTGCAGGCCGGAATGTACCTGTGCGCTGTAAGCATGATCATTTGCAGCCTTTGCTGCCTGGCAGACGCGCTGGGAAAACGCCGCACGGACGAATCCGCAGCGATCAACTGAAAGCAAGCACATACTCACGTTATCAATAGGACATCAAAAAAGCTGCAGCCTTCTATGGTTGCAGCTTTTTGGCACGCCCGGCGGGATTCGAACCCACGGCCTGTCGCTTAGGAGGCGACCGCTCTATCCTACTGAGCTACGGGCGCATGCGCTGCGCTCAAAGCGCAGCATGAGTATTATAGCAAGGTTTTGGCCCCTTGGCAATGGGAAGGGCAAACTTTCGGTCAACCCTGCCGCGGCGCGCCCGATCAGGCTTACCAACCGCGGTTGGCCAATACATAGTTGGAATAGTTGTCGTCCCCGGTGACCTCTTTGATCACCTTGATACACTCTGGAATACGCAGCTCATCCTCTGCACAGAGGTCCACCTCCGCCAGGGCCTGATCTTTCCAGAAGGGGTAGATATCGATGACAAAGGATTCAATGCCGCAGGTAAGGCAATAGCGGGTCTTACGGATGGGGCGGCGAGTGGTATCCGCTTCCATAAGCATCTCCAGATACTCGTCCTGGGTCAGACGGCGTTCGATTTCCACGCGCTCGGTATCGCTGACCTTGCGCTTGATGGTCTGGTAGTAGATATAGCTGCCGTTCATGCCCCGCTGGCGGACTCGAATCTCATCACCATTGGTGGATCTCAGATAGGTCTGGATGATCTCGATGCGGCGGCAGTTGGGCATCTTTTCGAGGGCTTCCACATCGGGGTATTCGATCAGAAAGCGGCGCTCCTCCTGGCAGGGCATGGGAGCGCCCAGGAAAGTGGAGATCTCGTTGATCAGACGGCGCATCTTCTGGCTAAAATCGGTGGTGTTGTCGATGATTCGCAGATGGGGATGGCCGGTCCAGGAAGCCAGCAGGTTGTCGTCGATACGCACAGCCTCCTCCACGGTCTCGTAACGGGCCTGATTGTTGGCGGTGGTGTAGAACTGCTCTGCGCCCTTGGCAGCAGTCACCAGATGGAACACCGCGTCGTAATCATCCCTGAGGCGCACCTCATCAAGACCAAGAAAGTCCAGCACATGAGCAAATTCCTCGTCGTTCATGTAGGCCTTGTTGTCCATGGCGCCGCGGTCGCATACCAGCAGAATTTTGTCGTTAGACATCGTGGAGGCTGCGCGGCGGAAAAGACGTTCCTTGGCCAGCTGCAGCTCCATCTGACACTTCTGGTAATCCTCGTTGGTACCGCAAGTCCATGGACACACGCCGCCGGAAATAAACTCAGTGGCGGTCTCCGGCACAAACAATACCGTATATCCTTTCTGGGTAAAGGCGTTCTGAATCCAGCTCATAGCGGTAGATTTTCCTGCACAGGGGCCGCCGGTGACCACAATCTTGGTAATCTTCATCCGTATCTCTCCTCGCGGCGCAAAAGACGCGCACATACTCTACGATCAAGTATATCAAAGTTTTGCGGCGGATACAACCGGGCTTCCCGTTACAAGTTTAACGGAAACATGAACCGTTTGGTACACAAGTGAAACACCTTTTAGGTGGTTTTGTCAATGTTCTTACAAGTTTATGATTTTTCCAGCGTTTTTCTTGGCAAGGGTGAACGAACGGGTTATAGTAATATCACCTAAAAAATTGACAATGGGTTTGTGCCCATTTTTGGAGGTGCCATTATGACTCGTCATTCTTTCCTCAGGCTGATTGCCTTTACCCTGGCCATGATCCTGGTCATGTCCGTTGCTGTTACCGCTTTGGCTGCCTATGCCACCATTCCCTACGGTGCCAAGGGCGACGAAGTCCGCAAGATGCAGACCGTGCTCCGTCAGAAGGGCTACTACAAAGGCCGCGTTGACGGCGTATTCGGCCCTTCCACCCGCAGCGCTGTGATCGCTTTCCAGAAGTCCATCAGCATTGCTGCAGACGGCAAGCCCGGCAACAAGACCCTGACTGCGCTTTACCACGGCAGCTCTGCCATCAACACCCCTTCCAATGGGGATATCAAGAGCACCCTGAACATCCAGAACCCCCATTCCATCTACTACGGCATGTCTGGCGAAAAAGTTCGTGCGCTGCAGCAGGCGCTGCGTAAAGCAGGCTACTACAACGCAGTCATCGACGGCGTGTTTGGCGACAATACCCTCCGCGCTGTGAAGCTTTTCCAGAGCAAGCATGGCCTGAAGGCTGACGGTATCGCCGGTGTGCAGACCCAGGCCAAGCTGAACGCTGTCAACAACAGCAAGCCCCAGATGACTGCCTACTTTGTGCTGGGCATGGGCAGCAACTGTTCCGAAGTGCGCTCTCTGCAGTCCTATCTGGTCGGCAAGGGCTATGGCCCCAGCACCGATCCCAACGGCTACTTCGGCAGCAACACCCAAAGCATGCTCAAGGCCTGGCAGCAGGACAACGGCTACAAAGTAACCGGCACCATGACCGAGTCTGTCTATAACAACACGGTCGCTGCTCCGTAATCTCTCTGATGATCTATCACGCCCGTTCTCCTGATCGAGAACGGGCGTTTTTCTTTCTGAGACGAATATCTATATTAATGAAGGAACCCCTTTTCATTTTGCGTAAAAAATGGTATAATAGTAGATGTGGAAACATGGCTTAAATACTAGCTTTTTCGGCCTTTTCTGCCATCATTTTCCCCTCAAAAAACGCTGAATTAAGGGAGTGTATCCTTCGTGAGCGAAATGACCCCCGATATGAACCCTGTCAACGAGCTGGAAACCACGGTTTCCGCCACTCATGTAGAAGAAAACGCATACGATGAATCCCAGATTCAGGTGCTGGAAGGTCTGGAAGCGGTGCGCAAGCGTCCCGGCATGTACATCGGCTCCACCGACTACCGGGGCCTGCATCACTGCGTCTATGAAATCGTAGATAACGCCGTGGACGAAGCCCTGGCCGGCTACTGTACCGACATCAACGTCATCCTGCACAAGGACGGTTCCTGCGAAGTGGAGGACAACGGCCGCGGCTTTCCGGTGGGCATCCATCCCAAGCTGGGCCGCCCCGCAGTCGAGGTCTGTCTGACCGTGCTCCACGCCGGCGGCAAGTTCGGCGGCGACGGCTACAAGGTCTCCGGCGGTCTGCACGGTGTGGGCGCCAGCGTTGTGAACGCGCTGAGCCGTCACCTGAAGGTGACTGTGTACCAGGACGGCAAGATCTATCAGCAGGAGTATAACCGGGGCAAGATCTGCTATGACCTGAAGGTGGTGGGCGAAACTGACCGCACCGGCACCACCGTGCAGTTCTGGCCCGACGCCCGCTGCGAGGACAACCCCGACGGCGTGTTCGAAACCGGCGACTTCCAGTTCAACATCCTCAAGGTTCGCCTGCGAGAGATGGCCTTCCTCAACAAGGGCATCCGCATCACCCTCACCGATAAGCGCGTCGAGCCCGAGGAGCAGCGCGTCTACCACTACGAGGGCGGTATCATTGAGTTTGTTAAGTACCTGAACAAGAACAAAGAAGTCCTCTTTGAAGAGCCCATCTACATGGAGGGCGTGGTAGATGAAGCCGCTGTGGAGGTGGCACTCCAGTACAACGACAGCTATCAGGAGAACATCTACACCTTTGCCAATAACATCCACACCCCCGAGGGCGGCACCCATCTGACTGGCTTCTCCTCCGCGCTTACCCGCGCCATCAACGAGTACGGCCGTCAGTTCAAGATTCTCAAAGAAAACGACTCCAACCTCAAAAGCGAGGACGTGCGCGAGAGCATTGCAGCGATCGTCAGCGTCAAATTGAAGGAGCCCCAGTTTGAGGGACAGACCAAGTCGAAACTGGGCAACAGCGAAGTGCGCGGCATCGTGGACAAGCTGGTGTATGACAAGCTTTCCACCTTCATGGGTGAAAACCCCGCCATTTCCCGGGCGATTTTGGAGCGCTGCGTAGGCGCGGCCCGCGCCCGCGAAGCTGCCCGCAAGGCGCGCGAGCTGACCCGTCGCAAGAGCGTGCTGGAAAGCGCCAGCCTGCCCGGCAAGCTGGCAGACTGTTCCGAGCGCGATCCCGAAAAGTGCGAGATCTTCCTCGTTGAGGGCGACAGCGCCGGCGGCACCGCCAAAACGGGTCGTGACCGCCATTTTCAGGCCATTCTGCCCCTGCGCGGCAAGATCCTGAACGTAGAGAAAGTCCGTGTGGACCGTGCCCTGTCCAACGCCGAAATCAAGGCCATGATCACTGCCTTCGGCTGCGGCTGGGGCGATGAATTCGACGCTTCCAAGCTGCGCTACCACCGCATCGTCTGCATGACGGACGCCGACGTGGACGGCGCGCACATCCGCATTCTGATGCTCACCTTCTTCTACCGCTACATGCGCCCCCTCATTGAAAAGGGCTATGTGTACGTTGCCATGCCGCCCCTGTACAAGGTGTCCAGAGGCAAGAAGGAATGGTATGTCTACGATGACAAGGAGCTGGAGAAGCTGCTGGGCGAGATCGGCCGTGACCCCAAGCCGGACATCCAGCGTTACAAAGGTCTGGGCGAGATGAGCAAGGAACAGCTGTGGGAAACCACCATGAACCCCGAAACCCGTTCCATGATGCAGGTAACCGTGGAGGACGCCATGGCTGCCGACGAGATCATGAGCCTGCTTATGGGCGAAAAGGTGGAACCCAGACGAGAGTTTATCGAAGAAAACGCCACGCTGGTGAAGGATCTGGATATTTAAACCGCCTCCACCCCATCCACACCAAAGGAGTGAACCATCCCTATGGCTTCTACCATTCAGGATAGACTCATCCCCATCGACCTTGAAAAAGAGATGAAGACATCCTTCATTTCCTACGCCATGGCCGTTATCGTCAGCCGCGCTCTGCCGGATGTGCGCGACGGTCTCAAGCCCGTTCATCGCCGTATCCTGTACGCTATGAACGAGCTGGGCATGACCCCCGACAAGCCCTTCCGCAAGAGCGCCCGTCTGGTGGGCGACGTGCTGGGTAAATACCACCCCCACGGCGACAGCAGCGTATACGACGCCATGGTGCGTCTGGCGCAGGATTTCAACATCCGCTACCCGTTGGTGGAAGGTCAGGGCAACTTTGGCTCGGTGGACGGCGACGGCGCCGCCGCCATGCGTTACACCGAAGCCCGTATGGAAAAGCTGACCCTGCATCTGATCGGCGAAATCGACAAGGACACTGTCGACTTCTACCCCAACTTTGATGAAACGCTGCTCCAGCCTGTGGTGCTGCCTGCCCGCTACCCCAACCTGCTGGTGAACGGTTCCAGCGGCATCGCCGTGGGTATGGCCACCAATATCCCGCCCCACAACCTGGGAGAGGTCATCGACGGCTGCATCCATATGATCGACCATCCGGACTGCACCGTGGACGACCTGATGCAGTTCATCAAGGCCCCCGATTTCCCCACCGGCGGCATCATTCTGGGGCATTCCGGCGTTCGCGCTGCCTACCACACCGGCCGCGGCCGCATCGTGGTGCGTGCCCGCACCGAAATCGAGGCCATGCAGAACAACCGTAACCGCATCGTGGTCACGGAGATCCCCTACATGGTCAATAAGGCCCGTCTGGTGGAAAAGATCGCCGAACTGGTACACGAGAAGCGTCTGGAAGGCATCAGCGACATCCGTGATGAGAGCGACCGCAAGGGCATGCGCATCGTCATCGAGCTCAAGCGGGATGTGCACCCCACCGTGGTGCTCAACTACCTCTACAAGCACACCTCCATGCAGGAGACCTTCGGCGCCAATATGCTGGCGCTGGTGAACGGCGTACCCAAGGTGCTCACCCTGCGGGAGATTCTGTATCACTACATCCAGCATCAGAAAGAAGTCGTTACCCGCCGTACCCAGTACGACCTCAACAAGGCCGAGGCCCGCGCCCATATCTTGGAGGGTCTCATCAAGGCGCTGGATCATATCGACGAAATCGTCCAGATCATCAAAACCAGCGCGGACACCCCCACTGCCCGCGAACGCCTGATGGAAACCTTCGATTTCAGCGACAAGCAGGCCCAGGCCATCCTGGATATGCGTCTGGCCCGCCTGACCGGTCTGGAGCGCGACAAGCTGCTGGCTGAGTACGACGAGCTGATGAAGACCATCGCCTACCTGCGCAGCCTGCTGGCGGACGAAACCCTGCTGATGAACGTCATCAAGGAAGAAATGGCCCTCATCCGGGATAAGTTTGCTGACGACCGCCGCACCGAACTGACCCATATGGAAGGTGAGATCGATATCGAAGACCTGATCCAGGCCGACGATATGGTGGTCACCATGTCCCATCTGGGCTATGTGAAGCGCCTGCCCAAGAGCACCTATCGTTCCCAGCACCGCGGCGGCAAGGGCGTTACCGGCATGTCTACCCGCGATGAGGACTTTGTGGAGCGCATGATCGTGGTCAACACCCACGACGAGATCATGTTCTTCACCAACCGCGGCCGTGTGTACAACCTGAAGTGCTACCAGATCCCCGAAGCCGGTCGCACCGCCCGCGGCATGGCCATCGTCAACCTGCTGCAGGTAGCCGGCGACGAAAAGATCACGGCCATGATCCCTGTGCCCAAGGGTATGGATGAGCATTATCTGGTGATGATGACCAAGAACGGCATGATCAAGCGCACCCCCTACAGCGAGTTCGCCAATCTGCGCAAGACCGGCCTAATCGCCATCACGCTAAAGGAAGATGACGAGCTGCGCGCCGTCAACCTGACCGATGGCTCCATGAGCATGATCATTGCCAGCCGCCTGGGCCGCTCCCTGCGTTTCAGCGAGAGCGCCATCCGCGTCATCGGCCGCACCGGTATGGGTGTGCACGCCATGCGCCTGAAGGAAGGCGACGAGCTGATCGATATGTCCATGCTGCTGGAGGGGCAGCAGGTGCTTGCCATCACCACAAACGGCTACGGCAAGCGTACCGACCCTGAGCAGTACCGCGAGCAGGGCCGCAACGGCATGGGCATCCGTGCCATGAACCTGACTGAGAAGACCGGCGAACTGGCTGCCCACCTGGCGGTCAATCCGGACGAAGACATCCTGCTGATCACCGACGACGGAACCGTCATCCGTACCGCAGTGGCGAATATCCGCGAAAGCGGCCGTGCCACGCAGGGCGTACGCCTGATGCGCATCGCCGAGGGCGCAAAGATCGTTGCTGTCGCCCGCGCGGAACAGGAGGAGGAAGAGGAGACCGAGCTGGTCGCCATCGCTGCTGAAGAGGACGTTGTGTCCGAAGCTGCGCCGGTGGAAGAGACCGGTTTCAGCGAGGACATTTAACCCCCATTGAAAAACAACCAGGGGAGGGCGTATGCTCTCCCCTGACGTTACTTCTGCTACAAAGGAGTGGCTGGTTATGAAGGCTGTCATCAGCAAACATCCCCGCGTCATCACGGCGGTGCTGTTTGCGCTGTTGTTCGTTGCGGGGCTTTTGACCTGCGGCGATTACGGCGCGTATTTCGATGAACATTCCGAGGAAATCATCCTGCGTCAGAATTTGATGGAATACACCGTCAACCTGCTGGGGAATGACAGCGAGCCTGCGCAGTATTACAAAAGCATAGGGATCCTCCGCGTCACCAAGACCAGCGAGATCGATCATGGCCAGGCTGCATTCTACCCGCTGGCGCCCTTTATGACGCTGATGGATACCAACCTGCCGCTGCTGTCCGTGCTGTGGCACATCATGGCATGGCTGTGGTTCATGGCCGGCACGCTGGCGCTTTATGGCCTCTGCCGCAAGATGGGCCTTGGCAGGGTAGCCGCTTTTGCCGGCGCCATGCTGCTTTATCTCTGCCCCCGCTTCTTTGCGGAGGGTCACTATAACAACAAGGACATGGTGTTGCTTTCCCTCTCCCTGCTGACCATGTACACAGGCGTGGAGCTGTGGCAAAAGCCCACCTTCTGGCGTGCGCTGCTTTTCTCGCTGGTGGGCGCGCTGTGCGCCAATACCAAGATCGTCGGCGTATGCGTCTGGGGCTTGATGGGTGTGGGCGCCGTTGTGCTGCTCAGCGCCCAGAAACGCTGGAACAGGCAGGCTGTTGTGTCTGCAGTGGCAGCTGTGCTCAGTTTTGCCCTGTTTTATTTCCTGCTCACGCCTGCCATGTGGTCCGATCCGGCGCATTATTTCTCCTATCTGCTGACAAACGCAACCGGCTTTACCCGCTGGGATAATTACGTGCTGTTCCGCAGCATGATGTACCGCCACTCTGTCAATCCCCTGCCCTTCTACTACCTGCCCTACATGATGGTGGTCACCACGCCGCTGTATGTCATCGCCCTGTGCGCCGTTGGTCAGTTGGCCGCTCTCAGACTTTTCTGGCAAAGCCGCAAGACGCTTTTAAAGGAGCCCACCCCGGTGCTGCTCCTCTGCTCCACGCTGCTCTGGCTGCTTCCTCTTGGCTTTGCCATGGTGAGCAATCCGGTGGTGTACAACAGCTGGCGACATCTGTACTTCATCTTTGCCGGCCTTGCCGTCCTTGGCGCCTGGGGCCTGGAAACTTTGATCCGTTTCATGCGCGCCCATGCGAAAAAGTGGCAGCAGACAACCGCCGTGGTTCTGGCTTCGCTATGCTTTCTCACCAACGCGACAGGCATTGCTATGAATCATCCCTATCAGTACGCCTACTACAACGTCGTTGGCTCTATGCTCTGCCCCACCGATCTGCAAACCGGGATGGAACTGGATTACTGGGGCATCAGCGGCCGAGACGTGCTGCAGGACGCCGTCGCCCAGCTGGAGCGACCCAGCACGCTGACCACCTACGACGAAGTGTCCTATCTGTCGCTGGAAAACACCTTGTATGTGCTGAACGAACAGGAACGCGACAAGCTGATACTGGTGGATTCTCCCCATGCCGGTCTGGTCTACATCAATCCTACCTACAACTTCATGTACGGCCATGAAGTGCCCGAGAATTACAGACTGATCAGCGAGATCCGCAGCTACGGCAACATCATCGCGCAGGTATATCAGCGGGTCGATTGACCATTTGTGCCCGAAAACGCGCTGGAAGGTACTTTTTTCGCCACAACCTGCGCCGACGTGTCTTTGTCTTCGTTTGCTGCTTCGATACCATTCAGAAGCATCTGACGCGCAAATAGTGCAACAAGAAAAGCCAACTGCAATAAATCATGCAGTTGGCTCAGCTCGTCAAAAAACTCGCCTCGGGCGACTTTTTGACGACTTTTGCACCGTTTGCCTACGAGCCTACGGCTCGCCGGGCGGCAAACGGCGATAGGAATCCCTTGCTACGCAATGGTTCCGAAACCACCGCACATGTCGCTGGTTTCGGTTTGACAATCGGAGGGGTGCGCCCCTCCGATACCTCCAAGACTTTTTCGACAGTCTGAGCCAACTGCAATAAATCATGCAGTTGGCTTTTTGATATTCCATTTACATCTTCCATCCGCGAAGGAACAAGCTCAGGAACATGCCGGCTACCCACAGAACGGCGGAGACCCATTTGACAGCAGTCGCAGCGCCTGCAGCATTAGCAGCAAATGCCCGTTTTTTTCTGGGATAACCCGCGCAGACGATCATCAGCAGCACATTCTCGATCAGATCTGCCGCACCGCGAAGGCAATTAGCTGCCAGCATGACTGCGGACAGCCACGCCATCTCTACCACGTTATTGGTCACCACTGCCATCATGGCAAACATGCTGGCGATCAGCGCAAAGTCCAGCGTCCACAGACGCATCAGCAGCTTCTTTCCCTCATCTCCTACGCCTTCAAGGGTGGCGAATACCTGCTCTGCGCGATAGGTAAACCGCAGATCGGGCAGCTGAAAATGTTCATCCAACGCGGTAAGACGCGTTGACAAGCCGCTTTTCTTGTTCTGCATTCCCCACAGGCAGGTCAGCACGCCCACTGTGCCCGCAAGGCCGGCAATCAGCCACAAGGTCTCCGGTTTCATGCTTCTCCTCCGTTTTTCAGACCAAGTCGGGTACAGGGAACGCTGCCTTTGAGCAGATCGTCGATGTGGTATTTCGCATGGGCGATGATCACCGTCGCGCCATGCTCTGCAGCGCGAAGGGCATAGGCCAGCTTGGCTTTTGCGCCGTTGGCGCCGCTACGGCTGGCGCCATTGCAGTGTTCCATCAGCTCGGCCACCTTCCGACGAAGGTCCTCCAGATTGTCGCTGACCACTTCCCGCACCAGAGTGCTAGGATCATCCTTATCCAGATAGATACCCTCGGTGCTGGTAAGCAAAATCAACGTTTTAGCGCCCACCAGCTCCGCGATCACCGCTGCGGTTTCGTCGTTGTCTACGCACTCTACCACATTGATTCCCTTGGCGCGGACACTGGCCAGCTCCATCTTGCGCACTTCCTCATCGCTGACGGGGTCGTTGTAGTTTACGATGGGGATAGCAGCCTGCATGGCTGTACGCTCCAGCAGATGCCGGATGTGTTCCCTGCGCTGGGGATCGTTAAAATGATTATGCTCCACCAGCACCTGGCGGACGCCGTATTCCGGACGGATGAAGCTGCGGTAGGTATTCATCAGAATGGTCTGTCCCTGTGCGGAATAGTCCACCTTGTCCTGCTCGGACATACCGCCCAGCTCGCAGCCGGTGCGCTGAATATAGTCCAGACGGCCGATCTCCGTCGCGCCGCTGGTGACCAGCAGCATGCCTGGCTTGAGCGCGTTACCCAGCCGCTGGAACACATTGTAATCGATCACATGGTCTTCTTTCTGAATCAACGCCATTGAACCGATCTTGATCACCAGATCGATCTTTTTCATTGGACATCATCCTCTCAGTATTCAGGACTCAGAGGCGTGGTTTGCGCCTGAAAAAGCCATTACAGCAGGGTAATGCCTGCCTCCCGGCACTTGCGGCGGGTATCGCCGTCCCAGATGGAGGACTGTACCTCGCCAATGTGAGCCTTACCCAGCATCAGCATGCAAAGGCGGCTCTGGCCGATACCGCCGCCAATGGTAAGCGGCAGCTCGCCATCCAGCAGCATACGGTGGAAGGTGAGACTGCGGCGATCGTCGCAGCCGGCAATGCGCAGCTGCTGATCCAGGGTCTCGCTGTCCACACGGATGCCCATGGAGCTGATCTCCAGCGCACAATCCAGCGTGGGGCAATAATACAGCAAATCGCCGTTCAGGTTCCAGTCGTCATAGTCAGGGGCGCGTCCGTCATGGGGCTGGCCGTTGGACAGCTTGTGACCGATGCCGATCAGGAAGGTGACCGGATGTTCCTTCACAAACAGGTACTCCCGCTCCTTCGCCGTCTTGTCCGGATACATCTGCAGCAGCTCTTCGGAGGTAACAAAGGTCACCTCGCTGGGCAGCTGGGTGCGCAGCTTGGGATAGCGTCCATTGACGATCAGGGACGTATCGCTGATGCACTGCACGATCTCGCGAACGGTGGTCTTGAGGAAATGCTCGGTGCGCATCTCGCGGGTGATGACCCGCTCCCAGTCCCACTGATCCACATAGATGGAGTGAAGATTGTCCAGTTCCTCATCCCTGCGGATCGCGTTCATGTCGGTGTAGATACCCTTGCCGGGATGCACATCGTAGCGATACAGCGCCATGCGCTTCCACTTGGCCAGGGAATGCACCACCTGGGCATCCATATTGGCAGCAGGGATATCAAACGTGACGGGACGCTCCACACCGTTCAGGTCGTCGTTAAGGCCCGTGGCAGGATCAACGAACAACGGTGCAGACACGCGCTTCAGGTTCAGCGCCATGGACAGGTGATCCTGAAAGGTACGCTTGATCAGGCTAATGGCAGCTTGGGTTTCGTACAGAGAGAGCTTAGGCTCGTATTGTGCCGGAATCACAGTATGGTTCATATGGATTCCCTCCTTGATGAACTATATCGGTTGCCTGCTCAGCTTGTACCGAACGAGGCACGAATATCAAAGAATCTTTCGGACAAAAGGGATGCGCCGCAGCAGCCAGACTATCGCCAACGCCACAACAAAAACGACGATTTCCCAGATGACCACCGCGACCATGGCAGGCATTTGTGCGGTCATAGGCAGAAACAGCCGTTTTTCAGTTTCTGCGATGAGCAAATCCTGCAGAAGGTAGATGCCAAATGCGCAGCCGCCCATTTCCGCCAGCCATTTGCTCCTTCGGGAGGGCTCAGTGGCTTCATCTGCGGCAGCAGCGCGCTGCTTGCTGCGCTCCGCAATGCACTTTGCCAGCACCATGGCAGCGATCGCTTCACAGATCACCGGCAGCGCGGGTATCATCCGGTGATCCATAAACCAGTATTTCTCCCCCGGCGCGACCCTGCCGTATTCCAACAACGTCAGCAGCCATGCAACCAACAGGGAAAGCGTCAGCGCGGCGATAGCAGCAATACCGGTATGCTTGCGAATAGTCAGATAATGACGCACTTGATCGCCTACAAACAGCAGTCCCAGATAGCCCAAAGGAATGTACGCCAGCATTGGATTTTCCAGCAGCGCGAGCCTTGGCACATAATGCCCGATCAGCGGCAGCACAGCATTGAGGGCAAAGCAAAAGGCAATCAGGTTCAGCCGCTGCGTCTGCGTCATGCGGCGATGCAGCCATTGCCAAAGGGGCATGGTAATGAGCACCGCAAGGTAAAAATACAGGTACCAGAAGCCGTCGGTAATCTCCATCCGGGCGATCTGCAAAAACAGAATGTCCAGCCGAATGGCCCTTGGCCAAAGCCCCCAGTAAACCCATGCATCGTAGAGAAAATAAAGATAAGATGCCGCCACCAGCGCAATCAGCACCCGGCCCACGCGGGCAAGAACCTTTCGGAAACTGTCCTGACGCTCCAAAAGCACCGCGCCGGAGATCATCACAAACAACGGAACCGCCAGCTTGCTCAGATAATACCACAGGATGGACAAATGCCACGTGCTCTGAGACGGATCGGCCGCCTTGAACAGGTCGCTGTTGGTATGATTGACGATCACCAGAAAAGCAGCGATGATCCGCAGCGCTTCCAGCCACAGGATACGCTGTGCCGGCTTCTTCGCAGCGGCGGTCATGCGACCTGCTCCTTCGCCCCGTTCTCTTTCTCGCAGGGCTCAGCCTTCAAGGCCTTCATAACCTCCCAGGTCAGCAGGAGCAGCAGAATGAGATTCATCACACCGCCCAGCTGTAGCGAAAAGAACGAATACTGGAACAGATACTGGGCATAAGCGCTGAGCACCGGCAGCATGGCAAGCAGTAGATACAGGAATGCCCGGGGCTTATTGACCCACACAGCCCAGCAGACCAGCAGGAGCTCGCCCACGATGGCGTAACGCTCGTGCATGCGGGGTAGGAAGAATACACAGCACATCACCGTCCATGCGCCCAGCAGCACCAGCGTGGGATTGGACAGCTGTTTGCGCTGCATCATCATCCAAGTTGCAAGCACGCCCAGCGCGGCAATGCACAGCCCGATACCGACACGTCCGTGCATACCCAGCACCATCTGATCCACCTTCAACGCGTCGCCCATGATGGCGTACATATTGGGGTAGTTGTAGGTGATCTGACTGTACAGGCTTGTTTGTCCCAAATAGATATTGACTGCAAAGAGGGGGCTTTCCCCCACCAGCATCATGGGGAATCCGCTGACCACCAACAGGCCGGGTACCAGCAGGAACCACAACACGCTAAAACGCTTTCTTCCACAGAAGTACGCCATCATGAACAGGGGCAGCAGGAAAATGGCCTGCAGCTTGAACGCCAGCGAAATGCCCAGACACGCCAGTCCCCAAACAGGCCGGTCCTTCATGAGCATCCAGACGGCCAGAATCCCGAACAGGGCAAACATGGCATCCGTTTGTCCCCAGCCCGCTACGTTCCAAAGCAGCACCGGGCTGAGCCACAGGATAGAGAACCCCAGAAAACGATGGAAACGACGTTCTTTTTCCGGCAACAGTAGGCGCATCAGCGCGCACAGGGCAGCGATCAGCCCTGCTTCAAACAAAAGGCTTACCACCTTAAGTACCGTGTAGGTATCAAACGTACCGAACAGTTTAGCCGCAACCAGCCACACATACAGATGCAGCGGGCTGTAGGTGTACTGCAGAGCAGGATCCAACACGCCGCCCATGCCGTTTGCCTTAATGGCCTCAAACCAGGATGCATTCATAAACTCCAGATCACCAGCCAGCATGGGCAGGTAGGAGTATCTGAGAAACAGTCCCAGCAGCGCTACTGCCGCATAGGCAAACAGCAGCATGTTTTTCATCAGCCACTCGCGCAGCTTCTCTTCCCATTTCATCATTGCTCTTTCCTCCGTAGGAATTGCGCAAGGCAACCTCCGCAACGATTGGTCAATCCTCGGTATGCTTTGCCATCCATTTCAAACCGCGCTGGATGCTGTCTTCCACCGCAGAAGGAGCAGGGCCGCCCCGCAGGCTGCGACGTTCCACGCAGGCGCTGAGGGAGATGGCTTCGTAAATATCTTCTTCAAAGGCAGGATGCGCTGCCCGCAGTTCCTCCAGCGACAGATCATCCAGTGCGCGATTTTCCTTAACGCACTTGCCCACCAGCGAGCCGCTCACGTGATGCGCGTCGCGGAAAGGCAGACCCTTGCCAACCAGATAGTCGGCCAGATCGGTGGCGTTGGTGAAGCCCAGACCTGCGCTTTTTTCCATTTCGTCCTTCTTGAAGCTAACGGTACGCAGCATTTCGGTGAAGGTTGGCAGGCACTTCATCAGCGTATCGTATGCATCGAAGAAGGCTTCCTTGTCCTCCTGCATGTCCTTGTTATAGGCCAGAGGCAGCCCCTTCATCACTGTCAGCAGCGCCATCAGATCGCCATAGACGCGGCCGGTCTTGCCGCGAGTCAGCTCGCAGGCGTCAGGATTCTTCTTCTGGGGCATAATGCTGGAGCCAGTGGCAAAGCCATCGTCCATGATGGCGGTTGAGAATTCGTTGGTGCTCCACAGAATCAGCTCCTCGCAGAAGCGGCTCAGGTGCATCATGCAGATGCTTGCCGCCGACAGAAAGCTGAGCAGGAAGTCACGGTCGCTAACGCCATCCAGCGCGTTGTCCGTCACCTCGCTGAAGCCCAGCAGCTCCGCTACCCGCTCCCGGTTCAGCGGATAGGTCGTGCCGGCCAGCGCACCGCTGCCAAGAGGCATCACGTCGGCTTCGTCATAAGCGTTTTCAAACCGCTGCACGTCACGCTTGAACATCTGGAAATAAGCCATCAGATGGAACGCCAGCGTAATGGGCTGCGCCTTTTGCAGATGGGTATAGCCGGGCATGACGGTATGCTTATGTTCCTGAGCCAGATCCAGCAAAAGCTGACACAGCTTCATCAACAGGGCTTTGACCTGGGTATTGGCCTGTAAGGCGTACATCCGCACATCCAGCGCCACCTGATCATTGCGGCTACGGCCCGTATGCAGGCGCTTGCCCGCGTCGCCGATGCGCTCGGTCAGCAGCGCCTCCACAAACATATGCACATCCTCTGCGCCCATATCGATGGCCAACTTACCAGCGCGGTAATCAGCAAGGATGTCCTCCAGACCGGCCACGATCTGCTTGCTGTCCTCCATGGTAAGGATCCCCTGCTCGCCCAACATGGTAGCATGGGCAATGGAGCCGGTGACATCGCATTCCAGCAGCCGCTGGTCAAAAGGAATCGAAGACTGGAAATCATCCAGAAGCGCATTGGTCGGTTTCTCAAAACGTCCTGCCCACAGCTTCGCCATAAAGCATTCGCCTCGTTTCTGTAAAATCAAATTTAATTATAACATAGGCGTACGCAAACTGCCAACTTTACAGCAAAAAATGCAGAGATCGTGCAAGGGGCTCTGCCCCTTGACCATGGCATGCGGCAGGGCCTCCTGCACCTCCGGATTGCGACCATTGCATGGTCGCAAGGGTTTCATGCCATGAAATGTAAAACACCCATGCAGCTTATTCAGCCACATGGGTGTTTTACAAATGATTGACATCTCCCCTGCGCCCATAAAATGGGCGCAGAAAGCGGGATTCCAAAGGGCCTCATGGCCCTTTGGCGGGGTGCAGGGGCAGAGCCCCTGCCTCCGTCTCCCATTAGTCGATAGTAGCTTCCACCTTGATGGTGTTGCCGCTGCCCTCGGGCAGGGGCACGATCTGGCCGTCGATGGCCTGACCATTCACCTTCAGGGTGATCTTGCCTTTTTCGCCGCCAGCGTTGTTGCGCACGGTGATGTCGTACACATTGCCGCGGAACTCACGACGGATGCTCAGATTCTTGATCTCAGCGGGCAGACAGGGATCCACCATCAGACCTTCAAACTGGGGCTTCACGCCCAGAATGGCCTGAGAAATGGTGAAGAAGTTCCAAGCGGAGGTACCGGTCAGCCAGCTGTTCTTAGCTTCGCCGGGCAGATAGCTCTCCTTGCCGTTGATGGTCTGAGCGTAGACATAAGGCTCGGTGCGGTGCAGCTTCTGATCCTTGATGTAGGCGGGCGCAATGCGCTTGTAGAGATCGAAAGCACGGTCGCCGTGACCCAGCACGGTCTCACCGATGATGATCCAGGGGTTGTTGTGGCAGAAGACAGAGCCGTTCTCCTTGTATCCCGGGGGATAGGAGGACACTTCGCCCAGCTCGAGATGATACTCGGTGTAGGCGGGGTAGAGCAGCACGATGCCGTGCTCGAACTCCAGATACTTCTGGGTGGCATCCAGCGCCTTCTGGGCCATGCCGTTCTCCACGCCGATACCGGCCATGACGCACATACCCTGAGGCTCGATGAAAATTTTGCCTTCCTTGCACTCGTCGGAACCGACCTTGTGGCCAAAAGCATCGTAGGCACGGAGGAACCATTCGCCATCCCAGCCATGCTTTTCAACAGCTTCGATCATAGCCAACTTCTCGGCACGGACGAAGGCAGCCTCGTCCTTGTCGCCGTACAGGTCGCACAGCTTGGCATAGTCATCGGCCACGCCAACAAACATACCAGCGATGAACACGCTCTCGGCGATGCCGGTGTCGTTGTTGGTGACGGTCTGGAAGCTTTCGCCGGGTTCGGCGGAGAAGCAGTTCAGGTTGAGGCAGTCATTCCAGTCGGCACGGCCGATCAAGGGCAGGTTGTGGGGACCCTTATGCTCGGCGGTGTAACGGAAGGAACGGCGCAGATGCTCCATCATGGTCTGGGCCTGAGCGGGATCGTTGTCGAAGTCAACCATCTCGTCCAGAATGGTCATGTCGCCGGTTTCCTTAATGTAGGCGTTGACGGCGTAGATGAGCCACAGGGGGTCATCATTGAAGCCGGAGCCAACGTCCATGTTGCCACGCTTGGTCAGAGGCTGATACTGGTGATAGGCGCTGCCATCCGGGAACTGGGTGGAGGCCACGTCGATGATGCGCTGACGGGCACGATCGGGGATCAGGTGAATGAAGCCCAGCAGGTCCTGGCTGCAATCACGGAAGCCCATGCCACGGCCGATGCCGCTCTCGAAGTAGCTGGCGCTGCGGCTCATGTTGAACGTCACCATGCACTGGTACTGGTTCCACAGGTTGACCTGACGGTTCAGCTTCTCGTCGCCGCTTTCGATGTGGAAGTGACTCAGCAGCTGCTGCCAGTAGGTCTTGAGTTCAGCCAGCTTGGCCTCGAACTGCTCGTCGGTCTGGAACTCCTTGAGCAAAGCGTGGGCGGGTTCCTTGTTGATGACGCCGGGGGCCACGAATTTCTTGTCCACAGGGTTCTCGCAGAAGCCCAGCACGAACACGAAGCTGACGCTTTCGCCGGGCTTCAGGGTGCGGCGGATGCAATGGCTGGCGATGGGCGCCCAGCCATGAGCATCGCTATTGGTGGGCTGGTCATTCATGACCACGTCGGGATTGCCAAAGCCGTTGTACAGGCCGATGAAGGCTTCACGGCTGGTGTCGTAGCCATCCACCTCGGTGTTGACGGAATACACGGCGAAGTGATTGCGGCGCTCGCGGTACTCGGTCTTGTGATAGATGGTAGCGCCGCCGTTTTCGAACTCCATCTCAGCCAGAGCGTAGTTGCGCTGGAAGTTGGTGGAGTCATCCTGAGCGTTCCACAGGCAGAACTCGATGAAGCTGTACAGAGACAGCTTCTTTTCTTCGCTGCTTTCGTTGGTCAGCTTGACACGGGTCACCTCGGCGCGGAAGCCGCGGGGAACCATCACGGTCTGCTCAGCTTTCACGCCGTTCTTGGTGGAGGTGATAGAGGTGTAGCCGGTACCAACGCGGCACTCGTAGCTGTCCAGCTTGGTCTGAGTGGGCTGCCAGCCGGGATTCCAGACGGTGCCGTTGTCGTTGATGTAGAAGTAGTGTCCGCCGGCGTCGGTGGGCACGTTGTTGTAGCGATAGCGGGTCAGGCGCAGCAGGCGGGCGTCCTTGCAGAAGGTGTAGCCGCCGGAGGTGTTGCTCATCAGGGAGAAGAAGTCTTCGCTGCCGAGGTAGTTGATCCAGGGATAGGGCGTGTCCGGTCGGGTAATGACATACTCGCTTCTTACGTCATCAAAGTAGCCGTATTCCAAGGTTATGCCTCCTTATCTCGCTTTGGTGTCTATTCCCACTCCACCATATGGCTTCATCAGGCAGAGACGAAATCATTACTTTTGCGATTGGTTTCTTGGCTTCGTATGTAACATTCACGGAGTGCTTCATGAATTCATGAAAGAACTTGATCATGTTTTCACACAAACCTCTTCCAATATTCAGTAAACATCCATCTGTTACGATAACGTTTTCGCCGTGTACAATATACTATACTTTTCTATGAAATGCAAGCATTTTTCGTCATTTCGACAAATCCTATATCTTTCTTTTTTTGTTCCTTTTTCTTCTGTCTTCAAGAAATGATTTTGTATTTTTTCTGCTTTTTGTCTGATCATATTCACACGTTATACATGCCTGCCTTTCCTTTTTGAAAGGCAATTATGTAACCTTCTTTCCTATCCTCAATGGGCTGTAATACAAAAACCCCAGCCCGACAATCGTCAGGCTGGGGTAGAAACCAGTTTGTTAAGAAGCGGAAAGATTACTCCTTCACGCCGCCGACAGCAACACCCGCGATAATGTACTTACTCAGGCAGAAGTACACGATCATCAGAGGCAGAGCGGTCATGGTCAGGCCCAGGTAGATGGAGCCATACTCGGTACGATAGATATCGCCGCGCAGTTCCTTAACCATGATGGGCAGGGTGGTCATTTCCTTCTTAGTGAGCAGCATCAAGGGGGTCAGGTAGTTGTTCCAGGAACCGATCACAGCCATGATACCCATGGTGGCCATAGCGGGAACCATGATGGGCATGATAATGGTGTTATAGGTGAAGAACTCGCCTGCGCCGTCGATACGGGCTGCTTCAACCAGGGAGACCTGGAAGTTGGCTTCCAGATATTGACGGAAGAAGAAGACCGTAGATGCAGCTGCAATGGAGGGAATGATCAGCGGCAGGTAGCTGTTGGTCCAGCCCAGTCGATACATGAACATGTAGAAACCGGTACCGGTGACCTGACCGGGGATCATGATGATGGCCATAACCACGCTGTAGAGGAACTTGTTACCCTTGAACTTGTAAACGGTGAAGCCGTAGGCAGTCAGGGCGGAGAAGTAAACGCTCAGCAGAGTGGAGCCGAAAGCGATAATAGCGCTGTTCTTGAAGCCGACCATGACCTGGAAGTCCTTGGTCTTCAGAACAGAGATGTTATGCTTCAGGAAGGTGGAGGGAATCAGAGAAACGCCGTTCTGAATCTGCACGGAGTTGCGGGTAGCGTTCACGATCATCAGCCAGAAGGGCAGAAGGCTCAGAGCGCACAGCGCAATGCACAGGGTGTAGATCATGGAGCGCTTGGTATTGATGAGAGAAACGCAATTGATGAACAGCGCGATGATGGGCAACGCGAGCATGATCAGGCACAGGATACCGTTCATGGTGGGGTTGCCGTAAGGCAGCTTCACGGGAATGGCCTGTACGCGAAGGAGGCTGTAGCCGATGAGAAGGATCGCAATCAGGTTAGCGAAGCTGGAGAAGGTGTAGCACTTGCTCACCAGCTGGCCATTGCCCAGAACGAGCAGCGCAGCAGCAACCAACAGCAGCGCGGCTGCGGTCCACACCAGCACATAGTGCAGAGTAAAGTCAGTGGGATAGACAGCGGCATTGGCATTAACGATCGACATGTCGATCTGAATCTCTTCAGGCAGCTTGGTGGGCAGCAGCGCATAGGTCAGGCCGGAAGCACCATCGCTACTGGAAGCAGCTTCATACTCAGCCAGAAGGTCATCCAGCTTCTGCTGCTCTTTGTCGATCTTGGCCTGCTGCTTGTCCAGAGCTTCCTGGTCTTTGCCAGCTTTGGTATCGCGCTCCAGCTTAGCGGTTTCACGATCCACCTTGCCCTGCTGCTTATCGATATCTTCCAGCATGGCAGCGGCGGAGTTGTCTTCAAAGGTGGCGACGGGAACGAACATCAGCGCGAGGGTAGCCAGAAGAAGAACTACCGCAATGATTGTACGACTTTTCTTCATTTTGCAGCCCTCCTTGCAGCCTTAGGCACTCTGCCGCTGCGATCCTTCATGATGGCGTTCAGGATCAGCGAGCAGATGACGATGATCACGAACAGGATAACAGAAGCAGCGCTGGCAACGTTAAAGTTATTAGGAGTCTCGAAGCCCTGGGTGTAGATGAAACGAGCCACGGTGTTGGTGGTATCGTTGGGGTTGCCCTGGGTCATCATGTGAGGGATATCGAACATGGTCAGACCGCCGACCAGGGAGGTGACCAGGTTGTACAGCAGGATGGGCTTGATCAGGGGCAGGGTGATCTTCCAGAAAACCTGACGGGAAGAGCAGCCGTCCACCAGAGAAGCCTCAAACAGAGAGGGGTTGATACCCAGAATACCGGCGATCATGATGATCATGGTATTGCCGTACCACATCCACCACTGCAGGAAGGAGATCAAACCGCGGGAGATGGCGGTGGAACGGAAGAATTCGATGGGAGAGTTGACAATACCAAACTGCTGCAGCAGGGTATTCACAGGGGCGATGGGATAACCGAACAGGGACATGAACAGCATACCGATGGTAGCAGCGGTAATGATGTTGGGCATGAAGATCATGACCTTGAAGCCACCCTGGAACTTCAGACGCAGACGGGTGTCGGTGAACCAGCTGGCCAGCAGCAGAGCCATGCCCAGCTGAGGCACAAAGTTGCACACCCACATGATGACAGTGTTGCCCAGTGCACCCCAGAAGAAGGGAGCCACATTGGAATTCATATCCAGCAACTTGGCGAAGCTGTCAAAGCCGACCACTTTGTTGTCGAGGATCTTGCTCCAGCCGGCAGCATCCGTCACGGACGTATAGAACGTGAACAGAATGGGATACAGCTGGAAGATCAGGAACACAATAAAGAACGGAGCTACAAACAAATAGCCGTACTTATCATAGCTGATGGATTTGCGCTTGGCTTTCGGGGAAAGCTGCGCGCCAGAAGAGACCTTTTGCATATCTCCACCCCTTTAGCTAACTATTTTACTTGCCTCAAGCGAGACATTACGTACATTGTTTTTGGAGGAAAAAACAGAACGGAAGAAGGGGCTGCCTCGTGCCCCAATAAAGTTGCAAGAGGCAGCCCCAGATTACCTAGAACGTGTTACACGTTATCAGGTAAGGTTGATTACTCAACGATCAGCTCGGGGAACTGAGCAGCGACTTCAGCCTTGAAGTTGGCGATAGCGGTGTCCAGATCCACTTCACCCTTGGAGTAGGGAGTGGTGACGTTGGTATCCCACAGGGAGTTCATCTTCTCATCATAGTCGGTCATGATGGAGCCGTTGGCCAGGTTAGCAGCCTCGGCGAAGATGGAGTAGTGATCCTGGCCGCCCAGGAAGGGGTTGGGGGTGCCGCCCTCGGCAAGGATCTTCTCAACAACAGCGTTGCTGCCGACGAAGTCGCCGGAATCCTTAGCGTAGGCATACAGGAACTCTTCGCTCAGAGTGAAGAAGGTGATGAAGTCCTTCATAGCAGCCTTCTTGGCATCGGAAGCAGCGTTCACCTTAGCGGCGTTGGCGCCGATCCAGGTGCCGCCCCAGCTGTAGCCCACGGGGCCAGCGATCATGCGCCAGTCGCCATAGGTACCGCCGTCGGTCTCACAAGCAGCCTTCAGCTCTTCTTCGGTCATGGTGTCGTTGGTGGTCAGACCGCAGTTGGGCTTCAGAGTGTAGTGCAGACCCCAGGTGGGAAGGAAGAAGCAGAAGGTGCTGTCAGTCTTCATGCCCTGGAACCAAACTTCGCTCCAAGCAGCGCCCTTGTTGGACAGGTCGTCCTCTTCGAGAGCAACAGCCAGGTCGAGGTAGTCATACAGAACGTCGTCGATGACGAGCTTGCCGTCAACAACCCAGCCCTGAGTACGGCCGAAGTTGAAAGCGTTCCAGATGTCGCCAGCGCCGACGACCATCTTGGTGGCGCCTTCGGAAGCTTCGTTAACCTTAGCAGCGGTCTCCATGAACAGATCCCAGTCAGCGACCAGAGCCTGCATTTCCTCGGGAGAGGTCACGCCCAGGTACTTCTCGGCCAGGGAGGCACGATACATCAGAGCACCGGGGGTAGCCTGCCAGGACAGACCCTTCAGCTGGCCGTTCACGTTGCTGGTACCGATCTGACGCATAACGGGGATGGCCACAGCCAGTTCTTCCTCGGTGATGCCCAGTTCGCCAATCAGGTCAGCGGTCACGTCGCTGTTGACGTACTTCTTAACGAAAGCAGCTTCCAGAGTGAAGATGTCGGGAGCTTCTTCGCTGTCAGCAGCAGAAGCCATGATGGCGTCTACCTTGGAGGTGTACTCGCCACCATCGGTGGGGTAGATGCTGTAGTTGATGGTTACGTTGGGATGGCTGGGAGCATAGTAGGTGTTGATCATGCCTTCGAGCTCGTTGGTGAAGGACCACACGTTCAGGGTGATGGCTTCCTCAGCGGCGGCGAAGCTCATGCAGCCAACCAGCAGCATCAGAGCCAGGACCAGAGAAAGGATTTTCTTCATGTTCGGTTTCCTCCTTTTTATTTATCTTCCCCGCAAAGCGGGAAAAACCAAATTTGGGGTGTGAAATACGTCATCCCTGTCGCGTAGCATTCACTATGAGCGGGGCGTATATCTCACACATTCTTTTGCAAAACGGTCTACAACGTTTTCGCCTACACAATATACAACACTTTGCAACGAAATGCAACCCCCTTTTTTCGCAAGTTGAACTAAATATTTTTGTGGACATCATTACGATTCCTTCGTTTTTTCCATTTATTTACATCAAATACACTTGCGAAAACATGGGGTATACTGAAAAAAAACAACCGCATTTTACATCCATTCTTCGATCGTGATCCGTGGAAACTCTTTCTGCTCCTTTATTTCTCCGGCGCCTTTCTTGCATTTGCGGACGCTGTGATATACAATCAATACAGCGACATCCCTTCCGAAATCCCATATCTCACAGGAGTGATCCCATGAATGTTCTGGATATCATCGGACCGATCATGATCGGTCCTTCCAGCAGCCATACCGCCGGTGCTGCCCGCATTGGCTATATCTGCCGCAAATTGCTGACCCTGCGCCCGGTTCAGGCCGAGATCGCGCTGGCAGGCAGCTTTGCCCGCACCTACAAAGGCCACGGAACCGACCGCGCGATTATTGCCGGCATTCTGGGCATGAAACCAGATGACGACCGTCTGCCGGACAGCCTCGAAATTGCCCGGACAGCAGGGTTGCGCTATGAATTCCGGACAGTGTATCTCCCCCGCTGCCACCCCAACACCGCCATCATCCACCTGACCGGTGAAGATGGAACCTCTGTGGAAGTGGAAGCGGCCTCCGTTGGCGGCGGCAATGTGCTGGTCACCCGGCTGAACGGCATGGAGAGCGCCTTTGCCGGTCAGAGCGACACGCTGATCATCCCCCACCGGGATACACCGGGCGTGATCGCCACGGTGTCCCAGACCCTCTCCGATGCCGGCGCAAACATCGGCAATTTCAAGCTGACGCGCCCGACCCGCGGCCAGCTGGCCATGATGACCATCGAACTGGACAGCGAGATCAGCAAACAGACCATCGAGGCACTGAGATGCCTCCCCAATGTAGAACATGTGGTCTACCTGCACGCCAACGAAAAAGGAGAGAACGACCATGCTTGATTATCTGTCCGTAGACGCGCTGTGCCTTGCAGCCAGCCAGCAGGGCGTCTCCATCGGCCAACTGGTGCTGAAGGACCAGGCCGAGCAAATGAATCTTTCCCCACAGCAGCTGATGCAGCTGACCGACGCCCGGCTCGCCGTCATGGAGCAATCCGCCAAGCGCGGAATGCACCGGGAGATACGCTCGACCAGCGGCCTCACCGGCGGCGATGCTTTTCGCATGAAAACCCGTGCCGATAGCGGTACATCCCTTGCCGGCGAGTTCTGCTCCCAAGCCATGGCCACGGCCCTGGCCGTTGCCGAATGCAACGCCGCCATGGGTAAGATCGTTGCCAGTCCCACCGCCGGCAGCTGCGGCATTCTGCCTGGCGCCGTCCTGACCATGATGCAGCTTCGCACAGTAAGCAGAGAAAATGCCTGTCTCGCCCTGCTGGGTTCCGGCGGCATCGGAATGGTGATCGCTCAACAGGCGACCATCTCCGGCGCAGAAGGCGGATGTCAGGCCGAATGCGGCGCGGCAGCCGCCATGGCCGCCGCCGCGCTGGTAGAACTTGCCGGCGGTACTCCCGAGATGGCCGGCAATGCTGTGGCCATGGCGCTGAAAAACCAGCTGGGCCTGGTCTGTGACCCGGTTGCCGGGCTGGTGGAGGTGCCCTGCATCAAGCGCAACGCAGGCGGCGTCATGTGTGCGATCACCGCCGCAGACATGGCGCTGGCAGGAATTCGCAGCGTCATTCCCCCGGACGAAGTCATTTCTGCCATGAGCGAGATCGGCGCCAGCATGCCCTGTGCCCTGCGGGAAACCGCCCAGGGCGGTCTGGCAGCAACGCCTACCGGCCAGGCGCTGGCTGAAAAAATCTTTGGCGCAGGTACAAACAATTAACGATACCCAAACAGCACCGCCCCGGCAGCTTTACGTTTGCTGCCGGGGCGGTTTTATAAAGTTTATTATTTCAAATACCCGCTCTTTTCCCACAGGGTCATCCAATCCTGCAGGCGATGGAGCAGATCGTCATTGCACTTGGTTTTCTGCATCATGTCGATGAGCTGCACCACAGCTTCGCCGTTGGTGGTGGAGCCCAGCACCCGCCGGATCGAGGCAAGCCCCTCCTTGCGGCGGTCATCCAGCAGCATGGCGTCTTTCTTGGTGCCGCTGCGCTGCAGGTCGATCATGGGCGTGATGGGATCGCCATGGGCAGGCGCGCACAGGAACAGTTCCATGTTTGCAGTGCCCTTGAACTCTTCAAAGATGATATCGTCCACGCGGGAGCCGGTCTCCGTAGCGATGGTGGCGACCATCGTCAGACTGCCGCCGTCGCGGGTGTTGCGGGCTGCGCCGAAGAAACGCTTGGGCTTGGTCAGCGCCGCAGGGGTAACCGTGTTGGATACCGGGCGGCCGCCCTGAGAAAGCACCGCCTGATAAGCACGGGTCAGCTTGGTCAGACTGTCCAGCAGAATCACTACATTCTTGCCGTTCTCCACAAGGCGCTGCGCACGCTCCAGCATATTTTCGCTGACGCGGGTCTGAGTTTCGGGGGCATCGGCAAAGGTGGAAGCAAATACTTCGGCCTGGGCGCTCTCCCGAAGCTCCGTCACGTCCTCAGGGGTGACATCGATAAGCAGCATCAGGACCTCTGCATCCTTGTCATTGCGCTTGATAGCACAGCTGATATCCCGGAGGATCGCGGAACTGTCGGTTCCATCCGGGGTGACGATCATCGCCCGCTGGCCAAAACCCATCGGAGCGATCAGATCCACCAGGCGGATCACCATGCTGCCAGGCTCATCCGCACTTTCCAGCTCGATACGGCGGGAGGGATACACAGGCACCAGCTGGTCAAAGCTGGGGCGGGATGCCTTCTCATCCGGCTCGGCGCCATTCACCTTGTCCACCGTCAGCAGCGCAGCATACTTGTCGCTTTCCCGCTGGGAGCGCGCTCTGCCCTCCACATAATCGCCGGTGCGAAGATCAAAGCGGCGAATCTGTGCAACGGATACATAAATGTCGTTCTTGCCGGGAACCAGCGTGCGTCCCCGCAGGAAGCCATAGCCGTCCGGCAGGATCTCAAGCATCCCCTCAGCAGGCACGGCGTTTTGCAGCTGCATCAGATCCGGCAACTGTCCCTGCTGTGCTTGATCGGCAAACTGGGCGTCCCGCTGCAGGTGATAGACGCTGTCGCTGTAGGGCGAATCAGCACTGCGCTGCTGATAGCCGCCATTGTTTCCATACTGATTGCGGTAGCCGTAATTCTGCTGCTGATTGGAACGATAACCACCGTAGTTGTTGTTCTGGCGGTAGCCGTAGCCCTGTTGGTTGTCCCGGTTCTGATAGGAGGGACGCTGGGGCGCAGCACGATAGCCCAGGCGGTAACCATCCAACTGCTGGGGCATCTCCTGGGTGCGCTGAGGCACGTCCTGGGAAGGTACACGATAGGCCTGGCGATAGCCATCATCCATGCGCGGGCTGTCCGAATAGCCCCGATGGTCGGAAGGAGCGTCTTCCAAAGGTGTCTGCACCCGGTTCTGCGGGCCGAATCGATTAGCAGAATGGCCGGTATTCTGGGTCTGCCAAGAAGGACGCGGTGCGGCGTCACGCTGGTTAACAGGTGTACGCGCCTGCCAGGCCTGACGGTACGCCGGGCGGTATTCCCCGGAAGGCTCTTCCCTGCGCTCGCCCTGCCAGGGCTGATAACCGGTGTTGCCAGGACGCACGCTGGTCACATCCGCAGACAAAGCCGCCTGCTGCAGCTGTTCCATCTGCTGCGGCACAGACTGGGGCGCGGGAGAAGGCACGGCGTCCGGGGCGCAAAGTTTCTGCGCAATACGGTTGACAATTCCTTCTTTATCAATACCGGCGCTGAGCTTCACGCCGTTTTCCTTGGCAAGCTTTCTGAGCTGAATAACCGTCATGGCCTGCAATTCGCTGATTTGCAAAAGAAACCCTCCTTACAATACCCCTAACATTTCCACTTGCTGGTACAATCATTCCAAATTCATTTTGTTTTCACTGCAATCACCGCATCCCGTTCCACCGCCTGCTCCACCCAATGAGCAAAGCCGTCGAAGGGCGGCTGAGAAAGCACGGTTAAGCCAGCGTCTGCCAGCGCCTGTGCCGCCTTCTGGCGAGAAAGCGTATAGGCATTAAAGGAAAACGCCGCTGCGCCGCCGGGCTTGAGCACCGTCATACACCCCTCCCCCATTCGTCTGAGCAGGCGTTCTGGAGAGGACAGCCCTTTGCCTTCCTGGGGCGCGTGCTGCACCCCGTAGGGCAGGTCGCCGATGATCAGGTGGCAGCTGGCGGGCTTCATCATCCGGCAAAGATCCCCCGCGTCCCCATACATCAGCCGCAGGTTCCGGGTCTCGCCGTTTTTTTGCCCCTCGCTGGACAGAGCGACTGTATAATCCGTCACCCGCACATGTCCGCCCCCAGTCAGGGTTTGGGAACCAGTGGAACGCTTGTGTTTCAGCCGGTTGAATTTCAGGGATCGGGCAAAGTAGGTGTCCGCCTCTGTCAGCGCCTTGTCATCCCGATCCACGCCGATAGCATGATCACCGTGGCTCATGGCGCAAAACAGTGTTGTGGCTTTTCCGCAGATGGGATCCAGCACCGTCAGCGGGCCTTCGCTTTTGGCAAATGCAGAGACCGCCCGTGCGCAGTTGAGCAGCATCCAGGTAAAATCCGCATTGGTTTTTCCTTTATACTTGAGCACCTGCGGAAGTTCCTCCGGCAAAAAGAGATCGGTTTTCTTGGCAAGGGGTCTGATCAGACCGCCATCCAACATTTCACAAAGCAGGCAGCAGGCGGAATGACGCGACAGCGCCCGCCAGAGCCCGTCCGGCATGGTATCGCATTCAAACACCAAAAAAGGCTCGGATCCCAGCATTTCACATCCGGGTTCGCCTTCCACCGACCACGCCTTCAGGATCACTTGTAATTCAATCATCGCCAGCTGCGAAAGCGACTGGCGGTAGCGCGCGTTGGCGTGCGATTTGAGTAACATTGCGTAACGCACGGAAGAAACCTCTTTCCAAATTCAAGATACTTGCTTGTAGATCATTCAATACAATGAAGCCTCAGAAAACACATGTGATGTGTAGGGCTGAAAGAAATTATATCACAGTTCAATTTCATTTGTAAATGATGGATTTTTGATCATTTTGTCGATTCAATTGTATGCAATATTGAATGAAAAATGCATATAACGAAAAAGACCGCCTGCAAGAGACGATCTTTTTCATTTGCACCATAGACGGTGACAAGGTGGAGGTGCCACCCGGATTTGAACCGGGGAAATAAAGGTTTTGCAGACCTTCGCCTTACCGCTTGGCTATGGCACCGTGTGTGGAGCGGTAGACGAGATTCGAACTCGCGACATCCACCTTGGCAAGGTGGCACTCTACCACTGAGCTACTACCGCACACTTGGTGCCTTGGGGCGGAATCGAACCACCGACACGTAGATTTTCAGTCTACTGCTCTACCGACTGAGCTACCAAGGCATATTGGCGACCCGGAAGGGGCTCGAACCCTCGACCTCTAGCGTGACAGGCTAGCGCTCTAACCAACTGAGCTACCGGGCCACATATGGTGGGAACAACAGGGCTCGAACCTGTGACCCTCTGCTTGTAAGGCAGATGCTCTCCCAGCTGAGCTATGCTCCCCCGTCGATCCGCTCTCGCGGCGACGCTGTATATCATAACCTGTTTGTTCGAATTTGTCAATATCGTTTTTCAACTTTTTTTGAAAAATATTCGCAAGGAAAAAAATTTGGCTGTTGCAAAACCATACGGACTATGCTATAATGACAAACGCGCTTTGTAGCGCTACTCATGGCATACGCAAAAAGAGGTGAAAATGCGTGAAAGAGAAGATCCATCCCAAATATGGCAAGTCTACCGTCCGTTGCGTGTGCGGTGAGACGTTCGAAACCGGCTCCATCAAGCCCGAGCTGAAGGTCGAAATTTGCTCCAAGTGCCACCCCTTCTACACCGGCAAGCAGAAGCTGGTGGACAGCGGCGGACGCGTGGATCGCTTCAAGAAGCGTTTCAATATCGAATAAGCCATACATCAAGAGCATCCTGCGGGGTGCTCTTTTTGCATCTCAAAAACCCTTCCTTTTCCTGGCGCAGGCAGGAAACAAAGGAGGAACCGTCGAATTTGTGGTATGTGTGCTATTTATGCGCAGCACCCAGAAAGGATTATGATTATATGAAGAAAAATACCACCAGCTGCCCCCGGGTAGATATCGGCGGTCAGGCCGTCATGGAAGGCGTTATGATGAAAGCGCCTGACGCCATCGCCATCTCCGTGCGCCGCCCCGACGGCGTCATCCTTACCAAGCGCAAGACCTATGTCCCCCTCTCCAAAAAGCACAAGTGGATGGGGCTTCCCATCATTCGCGGCGTGGTGAATTTTGTGACCATGCTGTCCATGGGCATGAACGTTCTGCAGGAAAGCACCGATATGCTGGGTATTATGGACGAGGAACCCACCAAGTTTGAAAAGTGGCTGTCGAAAAAGCTGGGCAAGGGCATCGACAAGATCGTCATGGGTACCGCCATTGTGCTGGCCGTGATCCTGTCCGTAGGTCTGTTCTTTGTGATCCCCGAGCTGGTAGCCCGCGGCCTCAAGGCGCTGATTCCCAACCAGAACTGGCTGGTCAATCTGCTCAGTGGCATCGTCCGCATTTTGATTCTGATCGGCTATATCGCCTTCTGTTCCACGGTGCCCGACGTACGCCGCACGTTCGAATATCACGGTGCGGAGCACAAGACCGTATACTGCAACGAAAACGGTCTGCCCCTCACCCCTGAAAACGCCCAGCAGTTCACCACGCTGCATCCCCGCTGCGGCACTGCCTTCCTTTTGATCGTGTTCGTGATTTCCATCGTCCTCTTTACGCTGGTGGGTTACCAGGGTACCAACTACTTCCTGCGTCTGGGCAGCCGTCTGCTTTTGCTGCCTGTGGTTGCCGGCATCAGCTACGAAGTGCTTAAGGGCCTGGCCCACAGCAGCGGCAAGCTGGTGGAGATCCTCCGCTGGCCCGGCATGCAGATGCAGCGCCTGACCACCAAGGAACCCACCGACGAAATGTTGGAAGTTGCCATCGTTTCCATGAACGTAGCGCTCCACGGCCTGCCCGAGGGTTGCCCCAAAACTGCTGACGGCTATACCATCATCCGCGACTACCGGGTAGCCGATCCCGCCTTTGCTGACGTGCTGGCCGAAGAAGCCAACGCCGAACAAACTGCTCCCGAAGAAAACAACGAGTCCCCCGCGGAGGAAGCAGCAGCCGAGAACGCTACCGGTTCTCTCAAGGAGAAGGCTGAGGAAGCCAAGGAGGCTGTCAAGGCCGAACTGTCTGATGCTGCCAGCGCCGATCAGCAGTCATGACCATTCATCAATTACTGACCGAAGCCACCCGGCAGCTCAACGACGCGCAGGTGCCCGATCCTGCCAATGATGCGCTGCTGATGCTGGCCCATGTACTGAACAAAAATCCGCTGTCCGTCCGTCTGGACGGGGCGAGGGAAGTTACCCCAGAGGACAGCGCCCGATACCGGGCGCTGTTGCTCCATAGAGCAAAACGTGAGCCCTTGCAGTATCTGCTGGGCGAGCAATGGTTCTACGGCCTGCCCTATCAGGTGGATCACCGGGTACTGATCCCCCGCCAGGAAACCGAAACCCTGTGCGAGGTGGGCGTACACTTCCTGAACAAGCTTGCATCCCCTCGTGCGCTGGATCTGTGCACCGGCAGCGGCGCAATTGCCGTCACGCTGAAGCACCAGTGCCCCCACACTGCAGTGGACGCTTCCGACCTGAGCGTCGATGCGCTGACCGTGGCGCAGGCCAATGCCCAGCGGCATCAGGCGCAAATCACTTTCTATCAGGGCGATCTGTTTGATGCTCTGCCCGGGGAACCCTACGACCTGATCCTGTCTAACCCGCCGTATATCGAAAGCGCCGACTGTCCCCTGCTGCAAACCGAAGTGCTCTTTGAGCCGGTGATGGCGCTGGACGGCGGCACAGATGGACTGGATTTTTACCGGCGCATTGCCAGCGAAGCGAAGTCGTACCTTCGCAGCAGCGGCATGCTGGCGGTGGAACTGGGGCAGGGGCAAGCCGAAGCCGTTGCGGATCTTTTCCGACAGGCCGGCGGATACACTGCCGTTGAAATTGTCAAGGATCTATACGGGATCCAGCGCATTGTGAAAGCGCATAAGGAGTGACCGTTTCTGTTTGAGAAATTCGATTGGATCGTTGGCCGCTATCAGGAACTGACTGAGGCCATCAGCCAGCCCGAGATCATTGCCGATCAGGCCAAATGGCAAAAGCTGCTTAAGGAACACGCTTCCCTGGAGCCTCAGGTGGCCGCGTACAATGCCTATCAGCAGACCCTTGCTGACATTGAGACCGCAAAAGAAATGCTTGCCAGCCCCGAAATGGCGGAACTGGCGCAGGACGAACTGCCCCTGCTGGAGCAACAACGGCGACAGCAGGAGCACGAGTTACGGCTCTTGCTGCTTCCTGCCGACCCTAACGCCGACCGCAACGTGGTGGTGGAAATCCGTCAGGGTGCCGGCGGGGATGAAGCAGCGTTGTTTGGCGCGTTGCTTTTGCGCATGTACACCCGCTACGCCGAGCGAAACCGGCTGAAGGTGGAGCCTGTGCACTACAACATGACCGAGCTGGGCGGCGTGAAGGAAGCAGTATTCACCATCGCCGGTCAGGGAGCCTTCAGCCGCTTGAAATACGAGAGCGGCGTGCACCGAGTGCAGCGCGTACCCACCACCGAATCCGGCGGGCGCATCCATACCAGCACATGCACCGTTGCGGTGCTACCGGAGGCCGAGGATGTGGAGATCGATATCAACCCCAACGATCTGCGCATCGACACCTATCGTGCCGGCGGCGCAGGCGGTCAGCACGTCAACCGTACTGACAGTGCCGTTCGCATGACCCACCTGCCCACGGGCATCGTGGTGCAGTGCCAGAATGAACGCAGCCAAATCCAGAACCGGGAAATGTGCCTGCGTATCCTCAAAAGCCGCCTGTATGACAAGTACCGGGAAGAAAAGGACAGCGAATACGCCGCCAACCGCCGGGGCCAGATCGGTACCGGCGACCGCAGCGAACGCATCCGTACCTATAATTTTCCCCAGGGCCGGGTGACGGATCACCGCCTTGGGCTGACGCTGTATCGCATCGACGAGATTCTGGACGGTGATCTGGAAGAGGTGATCGAGGCCCTGCGGCTGGCTGAACAGGCCGAAAAGTTGAAAATCTTCGGAGATGACGAATGATGAACACCCTGCTGCTATCCCCCGATGAGGAAAACCTGCTGTTGGCTGCCAATGCACTTAAAGACGGCCAGCTGGTGGGCATCCCCACCGAAACCGTATACGGACTTGGCGCAGACGCCCTGAATGAGAACGCCGTCCGGGCGATTTTCGCCGCCAAGGGACGGCCAGCGGACAATCCCCTGATCGTTCACGTGGCCGATATTGACGCCGCCATGCCCCTTTGCGAAATCGACCAGCGCAGCCGCCGGGTGATGGAGGCTTTCTGTCCCGGCCCCATTACGCTGCTCATGCCCAAAAAGCCCTGCGTTCCCAGTGTAGTGAACGCAGGATTGTCCAGTGTAGCCATCCGCATTCCTTCCCATCCTGTGGCGCAAAAGCTGCTGCGGCTCTCCGGCGTACCGGTGGCCGCCCCCAGCGCCAACACCAGCGGCAAGCCCAGCCCCACCACTGCCCAACATGTCTATGACGATCTGCAGGGGAAGCTTGCCTGCATCGTAGACGGCGGTGCATGTCAGGTTGGACTGGAAAGCACAGTTGTGGACATGACCTCTCCGATTCCCACTGTTCTTCGGCCCGGCGGCGTCACGCCGGATATGCTGCTCACGGTGCTGGACGAGATCCAGGTTGCCGACAGCGTTCTCAGACCCCTGAAAGAAGGGGAGCAGGCTCTTTCACCGGGCATGCGCTACAAGCATTACGCGCCCGGCGGCCAGCTCACGCTGGTCAGAGGCGACACAGAGAAGGTACAGCAGCTGATCTCCCGCCTTTACAACGAGGCACAGGCACAGGGGCACAGCGTTCGCGTCTTTGCCTTCGAAGAGCATCTGTCCGCTTACCCGGGCATGGAAACCGCAAGCATTGGCCGGCTGAGTGAGCCAGAGACCATTGCCCGGCAGCTTTTTGCCGTGCTGCGTCAGGCCGACGCAGACGGCGTTGAGGTGCTCTTCAGCGAAGTGCTGCCCCCGGAAGGCATCGGTCTGGCCGTGATGAACCGGCTGAGCCGCGCCGCCGCTTTCCGCGTGATCGACGCCAATCAGGAGGAACTGCCTTGACCACCATTCTTTTTCTCTGCACCGGAAACACCTGCCGCAGCCCTATGGCCGCCTGCCTGTTTAACGCCCTTGTCCGCAAAGCCGGCCTGACGGATGTACAGGCGCTTTCAGCCGGACTGGACACCTGGGACGGGCTGCCCGCCTCCTCTGGCGCAAGGAACGCCATGGAACGCCGCGGGCTGAGCCTTGACGGCCACCTTTCCCAGCGGCTCACCCCGGAGCTGGCGCAGCTGGCAGACCACATCGTCTGCGTCAGCCAGCGGCACGCCGCTGAGGTATGGGTGCGCCACCCGGACGCCAAAGGTGTCAGTTGCTTTTCCCCCGCCATCCCCGACCCCTACGGCGGCGATGACGAGAGATACGAGCAGTGTGCCCAGGCGCTGGAAGTGCAGGTCAGCACCCTGTTTCATCTGATGGAAACGGAGCGCAGGACGTCCCGTTGACGCCATGCGTCCTCTTTTCATACAAAGGCATCCAAGCATGAAATTGTCATGGAATAAGGAGGTTTACCTATGAAACTGACCTTTCTGGGAGCCGCGCACGAAGTAACCGGCAGCCGTTTTTTGCTGCAGGCTTGCGGTAAAAACATCATGGTTGACTACGGCATGGAACAGGGTGCAGACCTGTACGAAAACACACCCCTGCCCATTACCGAAGCCGCTATCGACGCCGTGCTGCTCACCCACGCCCACATTGACCACAGCGGATATCTGCCTCTGCTGTACAAAAACGGTTTCCGCGGCCACGTCTATGCCACCGAGCCCACCACCGACCTGTGCCGCATCATGCTGCTGGACTCGGCACACATTCAGGAAAGCGACGCTGAATGGAAAAACCGCAAGAATCAGCGCAGCGGCAAACCTCTGGTGGAGCCGCTCTACACCCAGGAACACGCTCTGGGCGTACATGGCCAGTTCGTTCCCTGCCGCTACAAGGACAAAGTGGACATCTTTGACGGCATTTCCATCCGTCTGGTGGATATCGGTCATCTGTTGGGCTCCTGCGCCGTGGAAGTGACCGTCAACGAAGATGGCGCGGAAAAGACCATCGTCTTCTCCGGCGACGTAGGCAACATCCGCCAACCCCTGCTCCGTGACCCCGAACCCATGCAAAAGGCCGACTATGTAGTGGTGGAATCCACCTACGGCGACCGCACCCATGGCCCGGTGCCGGATTACATCGGCAACCTGACGGAGATCATCCAATCCACGCTGGACAAGGGCGGCAACGTGATCATCCCCAGCTTTGCGGTGGGCCGCACCCAGGAACTTCTCTACTTCATCCGTCATATCAAGCAGCACGGCCTGGTGAAGGGACACGACCATTTCCCGGTGTACGTGGACAGCCCTCTTGCCGTGGAAGCCACCAATGTATTCAAAGAAAACACCTACGAATGCGCTGACGAAGAAACCCTCGAACTGCTCAAGCAGGGCATTAATCCCATCGCCTGCCCCGATCTGCAGCTCTCCATCACCGCCGATGACAGCAAAGCGCTCAACACCGATCCTGTGCCCAAGGTCATCATTTCCTCCAGCGGCATGTGCGACGCCGGCCGAATCCGCCACCACCTCAAGCACAACCTCTGGCGCGCCGAAAGCACGGTGCTGTTTGTGGGCTATCAGAGCGTAGGTACCCTCGGCCGCAGCCTGGTGGACGGCGCCAAGCAGGTCAAGCTGTTCAGCGAGACAGTCGAGGTCAATGCCCGCATTGATACCCTTGCCGGCAAGAGCGGCCACGCAGATCAGAACGGCCTGCTGGACTGGGTCAGCCATTTCGATCCCAAGCCCCAGCACGTATTTGTGGTTCATGGCGAGGATGACGTCACCGACACCTTCGCCGCACTACTCAAAGAGAAGCAGGGACTCAGCGCCAGCGCGCCCTACAACGGCGAAAGCTGGGATCTGACCACGCTCAAAAAACTGGCAGACGGAAACGACGAACGCATCAAGAAGCCCAGCCGTGAAGCCGCCGCTGCCGACGCAGCCCCCAGCAACTCCTCTCCCAGTCATCAGCCCAAGCAGCCTGCCAAGCAGGAAAAGAAGAAGACCCAGAACGTGTCGCCCAGCTATTCCCAGCTGCTGGTGGCCATGGACAAGCTGCAAAACGTGGTGGAGCGTATGCGCAACCGCAGCAAGCGGGACCAAAACAAACTCACCAGCCAGATCAACAACCTGGTGCGTCGGTTTGGCGGAAAGCGGTAAGTTTTCGCGGTACCGGGATACAAAGCAAGCCCCCTGCCTTTTTGGCAGGGGGGCTTGCTTTTACTATCTTCCATCTTTTTTCAGCCATTTCTGGAAACAGCTCAGAATCTCTTTCTGCCGCTGATCCAAATAGGCAACTGCTTTTTTCTCCAGATCTTTCGGAACGCCATAAAACGCCTCTGCGATGCTGCCGGTAATCGCAGCAAGGGTATCGCTGTCCCCACCGATCGAAACGGCATTTCGAATGGCATCCTCAAAGTTGACAGATTCAAAGAAAGCCATCAGTGCTTGGGGAACAGTACCCTGACAGGTTTCGTTGAACAGATAGCTGTCACGGATACCATCCAGGGTAAAGTTCATAGGATAGTACTCTCTGTCTATCACTTGCCGGATTTCTTCCCTGGTACTGCCAGTCCTGGCCAAATAAATCGCCACGGTGGTCGCTTCTGCACCTTTAAGGCCTTCCGGATGGTTATGCGTAACTCGGGTTACCGCTTCGGACATCCGTTTTGCCTCTTCCAGGGTATGGGCCGCAAAGCCACAGGCGCTCACACGCATAGCGGCACCGTTACCAAAACTGTTGTAGGGTTGAGGATCGTCTGAATACATCCAAGATAGAAACGAGCTGCCATAGCCACAGCCTGGATATGGTCTGCCCACTTCCCGCATAGCGCGTATTGCCATCTGACTAAGATCTTCCCAATCCGCTCGGCTGTCCATAATCGCCTTTGCAATTGCCAGGGTCATGATACTGTCATCCGTCACCATGCACTGCGGTGTGAACAATTCAAAGAATTTGTGTTTTATATTTTTCCATTCGAAGCGTGAACCAACGATATCGCCAACAATCGCACCAAGCATTGTCTTCCCTTTCTTTCTGATTATGTTCTATCCCTCAAATCTGCTTCGATCCGATCCTTCCAGTTCTCAGGCAGTGTGGCGGTGCAGCGCATATGCATCACCGCGTCACCGATCACCTGATAATTCAGCCGCGTACCCTGATGGTCGCTGCGGTAACTTACGGCACGTTCCTTGGAGATCCCATAATGTCTTGCCGTTTCCACTGTGTCTATATTCGCGCCAAGAAAGAGGAATTCCCAGCCATATTCTTTCTGTTGCCGTTCGATCTTCTGACGAATCTCCTCGGCAGCATAACGACGACTGGCGTTCTCCATGCCATCGGTGGTAATCACAAACAAGGTTTTTCCCGGCACATTCTCTTTCCTTGCGTACTTATGAACATTGCCGATATGGTGAATAGCCCCGCCGATTGCGTCCAGCAGGGCCGTACAGCCTCCTACGCGGTATTCTCTGTTCGTCATGGGCTGTACCTTCTGCACGTCCACCCGATCGTGGATGACGGTGGAAGCATCACTAAACACAACAGTAGACACGATCGCGTCACCTTCGCCCTGCTTCTGTCTGTCAATCATGGCGTTAAAACCGCCGATCGTATCGCTCTCCAGACCCGCCATGGACCCGCTGCAATCCAAAATAAAAACCAGTTCTGTCAAATGCTTGTTCATCAATCGTCCCTCCTGTTGTATGATATCTTCTGACAATCACATCATAGCAGGTTCATGAGGGAAAAAGGTCGTTTCAAAAGCGACCTTTGTTTTTTCTTTCGTGCAAGTGACAATCAGGCGAACGGCATAGCAGAAACAAACGACTGTAACGCATGCTTGCATCATCAAAGCATAGAGCAGCCCAGCAAGGGCTGGTCATAATAAAAAAGCACTTCATTGATCTCAAAAATATCGTATTGGTGTTTTTTTATGAAGTACTCGACGATGATATCAAACTTATCGCTGTGAGACAGTGCAAGGCCCGCTTTCATCAATAGTTCCCGGGTTTCGTCAAGCGACAGCTCCAACGCGACAGCAAGGGCAAGCGCCGTTGTCTTTTTGGGTTTGTAATGAATGTCATTGTTGATCTTGGAAAAAAGCTTTTTGTCCAGATTGGCTTTCTTGTAACATTCTGCGTTCTTCATGCCTCGTTCTTTGATCTTTCGCAGCACCATCTGTGAAAAGCTTTCATCTACCTGTTCAAGGGCGGCTTCCAGCGAAGCTGCAGCCGCTGGTTCTGCATCGTTGAGTATGTTTTCCTGAACACACGATGCCGTCAGCGCAGAATCAGGCCTTTCTTTCAGCCTGCCCTGCACCTCTGTGCTGGCACAGTACATCTGTTCACGCCGGGGGAGCAGGTGTCCTTCCACGTATCGATCATCGATGTACTGCCTGATCCCGTCAAATAGTTTTTTGCCAATCTGTACCGTTTCGCTGTTAAACAGCACAAGATAAACCATCATATCAACATCGGTTTCCAGCAAAAAAGCACCGATGACGTTCATTGCCACCTTCAAGGAGCGGTCGGCGGGATAACCATGTGCGCCTGATGAGATCAGCGGAAACGCCACGCTTTTGCACCCAAGCTTCCGAGCGATCTGAAGCGCATTGCGGTAACAAGCGCTCAGCTTTTCCTGCTCACCAAACAAACCACCACGCCACACCGGCCCTACGGTATGAATGACGTATCGGCAGGGAAGCTTGTATCCTCGGGTGACCTTTACCTCCCCCGGCCTGCAACCTCCCAAGGTCTGGCACTCCGCCAGCAATTCAGGACCCGCAGCACGATGAACCGCACCATTCACACCGCTACCGTTGCTAAGGCGCTTGTTGGCAGCATTCACGACGGCGTCAACCTGCATTCGGGTAATATCATTCCGTACAATATGAAAAGGCATTTGATCAACCTCACTGCTGAAAGCGAATCATCATATGTCGTGATACAATCATCATAGCATACACAGAATGCCGTTGCAAGCGAGCAGTGACATCAACTCACAACATCAAAACGCAGGAAGTGGGATCGTCCCGTTTCCTGCGTTTGAACTTCTTACATCCGTTTTACCACTCGTGCAGCACATCATGCTCTGATTTTCCTGCCTTGGGCGCGTTCCAGCTTCCGGGCGATATGAACTGTCATATCGTCTCAGTCATCAGAAGGCAGGTCAAAGACACGCTTCATCTTCTCAATACAATAGCGCCGTAATCTCTTTCCTCATCTGAAAAATGGTGCTGATAATGACTTCCGACATCATTTCTCTGGCGGCTCAGTCAACGAAATCTGCAAAAGAAAAACCCTCGAACCGTTATGGTTCAAGGGTTCTGGTGGAGCATAGGAGACTCGAACTCCTGACCCCAACACTGCCAGTGTTGTGCGCTACCAACTGCGCTAATGCCCCGTCAACGAAAGATATAATATCACAGATTTGATCATTTGTAAACCCCCAATTTCAAATTTTTTTCGTTTTTTTCTTCCGGTGGGAGTGTATGAAAAACAAATCTTTGGAATAGCCTATCCCCATTGGCTTTGGGAGGGATCAGCCGGATGGGGAAAGATGCGATCAAGATCGTGTGGCTGAGCCTGTGTTCGCTGACAGCGCTATTCGTGCTGACAAAGCTCATGGGCAAACGGCAGATGAGTCAGCTGACGTTGTTTGATTATATCGCAGGTATCAGTATCGGCTCCATGGCTGCGGAAGTAGCCTGCCATCCGGAACCAGAAAGCTGGCTTGGTCTGATCAGCATGGCGATCTACGGTGTTGCAGCGTTGCTGATCAATGTGCTCAACACCCGTTCGTTGAAGATACGCAAAGTGTTTTTGGGCGTTCCGCTGGTGCTGTATGATAATGGCCAGCTCTATCTGCGCAACCTGAAAAAGGCCAAACTGGACCTGAACGAATTGATGATGGAGTGCCGCGTATCGGGATACTTTGATCTGCGCCAGCTGCAACTGATCCTCATGGAGGTCAACGGCAAGCTGAGTTTTCTGCCCAACAGTCAGTACCGCCCGGCTACACCGGAGGATCTGTCCCTGAACCCATCCCAGGAGCGGCCCGCGGTGGCCGTCATTATGGACGGCGTTGCCTTTCCCAGCAGGCTTCAAGCCATTGGACTGAATGAAAGCTGGCTGGAAAAGCAGCTGCATGCGCAAGGGTATGTCGGTGCGGAGCAAATCCTGCTGGCAACCGTCAGCAATGACAAGCTGGCGGTCTGGCCGAAGCAGGCTGCCCCTCCCAAAGAACACTATGTGTAAAGGAGAACCGAAATGAAACATGAAACCATCGATCCCAAGCAGAAGCACCAGTTGCAGTGTCCCCAGTGCGAGCCGGCGGACGAGCTGCGCCATCTGTCCGAAGATCCAGAAAGCACGGACGTGCTGGGCAGCTACACAGGAACCCCAAGAGACGGCGGCGTTCCCGAACAGGACCCCGACGATCTGTAAAGACCTTCTTTGATACGGCGACTGAGACACAAAAACGCCCCATCTTTCGATGGGGCGTTTATCATGCAATCTTACAGTCTGTTGATCAGATCATACAGTTCACGGTTGAAGTGCTTCTTCATGCTCAGGGCGTCGGCGATGGGCATGTTGAACACCTGGCCGTGACGCAGACCGATGGCCTGGTTGGCGATGCCGCGATTGAGCAGCTGCACAGCCAGATGGCCGGCCTCAAAGGCGAAGGCGCTGTCAGAGGCGCAGGGCACCGCACCGCGCTGTGTGTAACCGATAACGGTGGCGCGAGCCTCGATGCCATTGCACTTGCGCTTGAGGATGCTGGCCAGACGCTCGGCGTTCAGAGGTTCGCCGGGATAGATGGTCTTGCCGTTATCGTTGAGGAACTTGCGCCAGTCAAATTCCTTCATCTTGTGCCAGCAGTGCTCGCCGATGATCAGCGTAGCACGGGTATTTCCTTTGGCGATCAGGCCGTTGAGACGGGTGGCCAGTTCATCCACGTCCCAATCCATCTCGGGGACAACCACCATTTCAGCGCCGGTAGCCATAGCAGTACGCATGGCGATATCGCCGGCATTGCGGCCCATGACCTGTACAACAGCAGGACGGTCATGACTGCGGCTGGTAGCGCGGATGGAGCGCACGGCGTCCACACACACGTTCACAGCGGTATCAAAGCCAAGAGTCTGCTCGGTGTATCCCAGGTCGTTGTCAATGGTGCCGGGGATGGCAACGCAGGGGATGCCGCACTCGCAAAGGCGCATAGCGCCGTTAAAGCTGCCGTCGCCGCCGATGACCACCAGAGCGTCCACGCCCATTTCACGCAGAGTCTGGGCAGCCTGCTTCTGCACTTCGGGCTTCTTGAACTCATCGCAGCGGGCAGTACGCAGGAAGGTACCGCGCTGGTCAGCGATGTCCAGCACCGTTTCCAGGCTCAGTTCAGCAATATCGTCCTCAGGATTGTCACTCAGACCCAGCAGGCCGTTATAGCCGCGCTTGATGCCCATCAGCTTGATATCGTACATCGCAGCGCAGCGAGCCACGGCCACAACCGCCGCATTCATTCCGGGGCTGTCGCCGCCGCTGGTCAAAATACCAATCTTTTTAATCATTGTGTTCTCTCCTTACACAAAACTCCATGCGGCCCAGCCGCAACCACCAGTATAGCACAGCTTTCCTTTTTCGCAAGGGGCTTGGAACCATACAATCAAAATGTAAGCCATTACATCTTGATTTTTTGTTGTATTTTGCAGAAATATTTTTCTCAGCCTGCTGGTTATTCGCCAGCTTTATCCTCGGACATGCTCTTGCCGCCCACGTGTTTCAGGTAGGCCGTGGGGCTCATACCCACCACGTGCTTAAACTGCTTGCTGAAGTGGTACGGATCCGGCATGCCGATCTCCACACCCGTCTGGCGTACCCCCACGCCGCTGCGAAGCAGAGCCTTGGCGCGTTCCATCTTCAAAAACTGCAGATATCCCAACGGAGGAATACCAAGTTCCGCTGTAAACCGCTTGCGGAAGGTTTCCACAGGCATGCGGCTGATGGCGGCCATTTCTGCCAAGCTGAAGGAATCCTTGTAGCTGCCAGCGCGCATGGCGTCCACCACGCGGGCGATCTCATAGCTCAGGGTGGCACTGTTGGCCACGCTCTGGCCGCAATGCGCCGCCAGCAACGCCCACAGCAGCTGCTGCAGCTGGAAGCTGGCGTCGGCGGTATCCATATGGCGCACCACTACCTGTACGATCTGCCGAATCAGCACCACCTGCGTGGGCAACATACCCTGACGGGCGGGCAGGCGATTGAACGCGTTCATCTGGCGCATGAAATTTTCCATAAGCGGGCCCGCCAGCACCAGCCACAGGATACGGGCGTCCTGTGCTTTTTGCAGCGTGCATCCCACCGTACCGGCAGGAACAATCACACATTCGCCCTTGTTCAGGGTCAGGCTCAGGTCCTTATGGCCGAAAATGCAGCTGCCTTCTTCAGCCACCAGCCAAAGCGGCGCATCGCAGGGCTCCAGTTCATATTCCTCCTGGGCGAGGATCGCGCTTCCCGCTGTGTCGATCCATACCCCGGACTGACGCACAAGCTCAGCAGGCGTATGGGTTCCTTCCACGGTCACGCCCGGATCCGGATTGTTGGAATGAATGGGCTTAAAAATCGTCGTTGGCATGCTCTGCACCGCTTTCTATCACTTGGGCAAACGTTGGTACACCCGATAAAATATTGTATCAGGGATGTAAAAAATGTGCAAGTACAAGGCAAAACTTTTCGCTTGGTTTCGTGATGGGTCACGCGCCGAAGAGCCTGCGGATATCCTGGAAGGTAAAGAACAGCATCAGGCCGATCAGCAGCGCATAACCTGCCAGATGGATATACGCCTCGATCCGCTGATCCACCGGCTTGCGGCGGATGCCTTCAATGGCAAGGAAAATCAACCGACTGCCATCCAGGCCGGGAATCGGCAGCAAATTCATCAAGCCCAGATTGATGGAGATGAACACCGCCAGGTTCAAATAGACCGGAAAGCCGCCCTGGCTGGTCTCCTCCGCTACCAGTGACACAATGCCCACAGGACCGGCGCTTTGATCCAGTCCTTCGCCGGTGGTGACCATTTTGCCCAGCGCATCCACGATGGCGACGGCAGCCTCTGCCGTCATGTTCCATGCCTCAGGAATCACGCGGGAGGCAGGCAGTCTGGCATAGCCCTGCTGAATGGTGATACCGATCATGGGACGCTGGTATTCCTGACTATACACAGGCATCACGGAGAAGCTGAGTTCCTCGCCGTCGCGCAGAACCGTGATGGGGATCTCCCTTTCGCCGCCGTAGGCGCCAATGGCGGCGCTGACGTCGTTGGCGGTGGCGTTGGTCAGTTCCACGTCGCCCACGCGCACAAACACGTCGCCGGGTTCAAGACCGGCCTCCTGAGCAGGCATGCCCGCTTCTACCTCCGCCAGCAGCGGTGTGGTCGGAGTCACGCCATGGAAGGCCATCAATACGATTGCCAGCACGAGCGCCAACAGTGCATTCATCAGCGGGCCGGAGAACACCGTCAGCATCCGTTTCCATACAGGCGCCCGGTTGTAGTTTCGGGGATCGTCCTTCATCTCTCCGTTGGGATCGTCATCGGTATCGCCGAAAAACATACAATATCCGCCAAGCGGGATCAGGCGCAGGGAAAACTGTGTGCCCTTGCGGCTCATCCGGGACCAGAGCAGCTTGCCAAAGCCGACGGAGTATTCTTTCACGGCGATGCCGCACAGACGCGCCATGGCAAAATGGCCGAACTCATGCACCATGATCAGCACGCCCAGCATCAGGATGGCAAGCAAAACATACAAAATCGTCATGATTTGACTTCCTTTCCAAACGAAAAACATATCTGCAAAAATAGCATATGCGGGCGGGCACGGCTTCACGCACCCATCCCGCAGTATATGCAGTGAGTCTGTTTGATATCAGTTCTGTCCGGGCGTCACTGTGCCAGCAGGCTCCGAGCGATCCGTCTTGCTTCGCCGTCGGCCAAATAGACCTGTTCCTCGGTATCTGCAGGACGGTCGCCCATGCGCTGGAGGGTTTCCTCCACCACGTCGAAAATCCGTCCGATGGGCATTGCCGCCCCGTCCTTGCCCAGCAAGTGGAAAACCGCTTCTTCGTTTGCCGCGTTCAGGATGCAGCAAGCCGCGCCGCCCGCCGCCATGCACTCCCGTGCCAGGCGCAGGGAGGGGAAGCGTATCGGGTCAGGGGTTTCAAACGTAAGACCGCTGAGACGGAACAAATCCAGCTCTTCGCCGCCGGTGGGCAGACGCTCGGGATAGCTCATGGCGTAGAGAATGGGCAGTCGCATATCCGGCGTGCCCAGCTGCGCCATCAGCGCACCGTCCCGGAAGAAAATGCCGCTGTGCACCACGCTCTGGGGATGCACCACCACCTGAATCTGCTCAGGGGTGACGTCGAAAAGCCACTTGGCTTCGATCATCTCCAGTGCCTTGTTGAACAGGGTAGCGCTGTCGATGGTGATCTTCTGTCCCATGACCCAGTTGGGATGCTTCAGCGCCGCATCCCGGGTAGCGCTGCGAATGGCGTCTGCGTCCCAGGTGCGGAACGGGCCGCCGGAGCAGGTGAGGGCGATGCGTTCGATGGGATTGCCCGCCGCGCCCTGTAGGCACTGAAAAATGGCGCTGTGTTCGCTGTCCACAGGCAGCAGGGCATTCTCCCCCACCTGTCTGGCCGCTTCGGTGACCAGCTGCCCGCCGGCCACCAGCGCTTCCTTATTGGCCAGCAGCACACGCTTTTGATGACGCAGAGCGCTCAGAACGCTGCTCATACCCGCCATGCCTACCACAGACACCAGCACGTCATCGCAGTCACACTGGGCGGCAGCGGTCAGCGCCTCCTTGCCGAACACCCACTGGCAGAACCGAAGGTCCTCGGGAATCTCTTCATAGGGAATAGGGGTGCAAAGGCCTGCCATCTGAGGACGGAAGGCTCTCACCTGTTCAAAAAGCTTTTCCTTGCTGCGATTGGCGACCAGCGCCGTCACTTCAAAACGATCCGAATGAAGCGCAGCCACCATCAGCGTCTGGGTACCGATGCTGCCGGTGGAACCCAGAACCGCGATCCGGCGTTTCTTCTGTGCCATGGGCAAGCTCCTTTCCTTATGCCAGCAGAATCAGGCGGTAGCAGTATACCACGATCGCCGTAAAGAAAATACTGTCCAGTCGGTCCATCATACCGCCGTGTCCAGGGAAGATGGTGCCGAAATCCTTCACCTTGCAGTGACGCTTGACCATGCTGGCAAACAGGTCGCCGATCTGTGCAGCGCATCCACCGATGAGGCCCACCAGCAGATCACCCCACACAGGGGTATGCATGACCGCGTCAGGCGCGGCTGCAGCAGCGATCCGGCCGATGGCAAACGCCACCAGAACACTGCCCGCAAGGCCGCCCAGCGAACCGGCGATGGTCTTGTTGGGACTAATGCTGGGGCAGAGCTTGGGGCCGCCCACGGCACTGCCCACAAAGTAGGCGAAAGTATCTCCACCCACCGCGATGCCGAACACCATAATCAGCAGCGTCAGCTGTAGGCTGTGGGGCTGGGTATCGAGCACGTTCATCAGGCACATGGCAGGCAGAACCACCGTGATCATGGGCATGACGCTGACCAGCACATCCAGAAGTTCAGGCTCCTTGCGGCGCATCACCTGCAGCAGCACGCACAGGCCCAGCAGCAGGATCACCGGCGCAATGGTCAGCGACGGGTAAAACATCATCAGCGGCGCAGAAATAATCAGCCCAGCATAGCTGGTCCAGCGTACAGGATGATGACCGCCTGCGGTAAGAGCCGCCAGTTCCTCCTGAAGGGCAACTACGGTACACAGGCAAAGCGCCGCAGCAAAATACCAGCCGCCAAGCCACAAAAACAGCGCCAGCGCCGTTACCAGAATCAAACCGGTGATGATGCGCTGCACCATGGAGTTCTTTTTCTTCTGTACGTTCGCCCCTTGCACATCAGGGGTACGGGTATCGTTCATGGGGGTCTCTCCTGTTCTGTTCCGTTGATAGAAGGGTTACTCGTCCCGGGCACCGTAGCGGCGGGAGCGGCGCTGGAACTCCTTGATGCAGGCATGAAGCTGGGGCACATGGAAATCCGGCCAGAGCTCCGGCGGGAACACAAACTCCGCATAGGAGCACTGGTAGAGCAGGAAGTTGCTCAGGCGCATTTCTCCGCTGGTACGAATCAGCAGATCTACCTCCGGCAGCCCGCAGGTGTAGAGCTTGTCAGCAAGCGCCTGCTCGTCAATGCTCTCCACGGTGCGCCGACCGTCCCTGACCTCCTGGGCAAGCAGTTGCGCAGCCCGCACCAGTTCGGCGCGTCCGCCGTAATTGACGGCAATGTTCAGGCTCAGGCCTGTATTGTCCGCGGTGCGGTGCTCCGCCTGCGCAAGCGCCTGGCGTTGAGGCTCCGGCAGGCCGTCCTTGTCGCCAAGGATCAGGATCCGCACGTTCTTCTCATCAAGCTCGTCAATCTCACTGTGGAAAAAGTCCAGAATCAGCTGCATCAGCGCATCTACTTCCGTCTTGGAACGGTTCCAGTTTTCCGTCGAGAACGCATACAGCGTCAAAGCCTTCACACCGATATCGCTGCAATTGCGGATGATCTCACGCAGGTTTTCCGTACCTGCGCGGTGGCCCAGCGCCACCTTGAGCTTGTTTTTCTTGGCCCAGCGGCCGTTGCCGTCCATAATAACGGCGATATGCTGCGGCAAACGCTGGGGGTCGATGCTCTCGGGCAGGGGATAACGAATGGCGCTCACAGCTGTTCCTCCTTGGCAGTTTGTAACGTTTCCCCGGGCTGTTCCTGACGAACGGCCACCAAAAAACGGGAAACGATGAGCTTGCGCCCATCGTCATGTACGGCTACCACGCGGGTGCTGGCATAGCCCTGAGCCTCGCCGGCGTCAGAGCGCAGCTCGTCCGCAGGGGATGGCTGCCTGCGGGGCGGCGCCTGGGTGGCGACCACCTGTACATCCGTGATACCGGATGCGCTGAGAATCGCCAGCGCCGCCGTGGTGGGCAGCCCCAGCAGGTGTTCAAAGGTTTGCTGCATGACACAAAACTCCTGCTACACGATAATGGTTCCAAAAAACGCATATTGTCCCAAAAGGCTGCAAAGAACCTTTTGGGACAATGTGAGGTGTTACACCTCCATGATTTCCTTTTCCTTCTGAGCGCCGATGGCGTCGATGCCCTTGATGGCCTCGTCGGTCTTGTCCTGCATCTTCTTCTCAGCCTTGGTACGATCGTCCTCGGTGATTTCGCTGTTCTTTTCCAGCTTTTTGAACTGATCCATGGCGTCGCGGCGGATGGAGCGGATGGCCACCTTGGCTTCTTCCACCGTCTTGCGCACCACCTTGGTCAGCTCCTTGCGGCGCTCCTCGTTGAGTTCGGGGATCACCAGACGGATGATCTTGCCGTCGTTGGAGGGGTTCAGGCCCAGGTCGCTGGCCAGGATGGCTTTCTCCACCAGGGGCAGCGCTTTCTGATCCCAGATGCTGATCACCAGCATGCGGGGTTCGGGAGCGGTGATGTTGCCCATCTGGGTCAGCGGGGTCTGCACGCCGTAGTAGTCTACGACAACGCGTTCCAGCAGCTGGGGATTGGCGCGGCCTGCGCGGATGGAGCGAAGATCGCTCTGCAGAACGGAAGTGGTCTTCTGCATTTTCTCGACTGCGGTATCTATGACTTGACGATACATTGCGGTTCCTCCTTTAAAGCATATGGGGTGAGCCGTTTATTTTTTCAATGTGACTATTGTAACCCTTTCCAGCCAAATTGGCAAGAGATTCATGCCCTTTTCGCCAAATCGCTTTTGTGAAACCCTCTGCTTTCCCTTGGGAGATGGATATGGTATAATAAAAAAAGTCTTATCCATGGAGGGATTTTTGATGCGACAGACCCGCACTTTTCATATCGGCAACCTTCCCATCGGCGGCGGCGCGCCCGTCACCGTACAGAGCATGACCAACACCGACAGCCGCGACGCAGCTGCCACCATCCAGCAGATCCGTGCCCTGGCGGCGGCAGGTTGCGACATCGTGCGCCTTTCTGTGTACGACGAAGCCTGTGTGGATGCGCTTCCTGCCATCATCGACGCCTCCCCCGTGCCGCTGGTGGCGGATATTCACTACCGGGCGGATCTGGCTGTGGCCGCTATCGAGCGGGGCATCGCCAAGGTGCGCATCAACCCCGGCAACATCGGCTCTCAGGCGGATGTGAAGCGGGTGGCGGACTGTGCCAAAATGCACCATGTGCCCATCCGCATCGGCGTCAACTCCGGCAGCATCGAAAAGGACATCCTCGCTCGGGACGGCGGCGTGACCCCCCAGGGCATGGTGGACAGCGCCTTGTCCCACGCCCGCCTGCTGGAAAAGGAGGGCTTCACCGACATCGTGCTGAGCCTGAAGGCCTCCAGCGTGCCCCTGACTGTGGCTGCCTACCGACTGGCGGCTGAGAAAACCGATTATCCCCTCCACGTGGGCGTGACCGAGGCCGGACTGCCCGGCGCAGGCAACATAAAGAGCGCCATCGGCATCGGCTCCCTTTTGCTGGACGGCATCGGCGACACGGTGCGCGTGTCTCTTACCGGCAGCCCCATCCCGGAGGCGGCTGCCGCTATTGATATCCTTCGGGCCGTCGGACTGCGCAGCGGCTATCTGAACGTGGTCTCCTGTCCCACTTGCGGCCGCACCGGCATCGACGTGGCCGCCATCGCCAAGCGGGTGGAGAGCGAGCTTTCCGACATCCGCGTTCCCCTGACCGTGGCCGTCATGGGCTGCGTGGTCAACGGCCCCGGCGAAGCCCGGGAGGCGGATATCGGCCTTGCCGGCGGTGGGCTCAGCAGCGCTGGCGGCGCAGCGGGCGGCGAAGGCAGCCAGTATGCCGTGGGCGCGATCTTTGAAAAGGGCAAAGCCCCCCAGAAGGTGGAGGGCGATCTGGCCGCGATTTTGATTGAGCGGGCCAGAAGGCTGGCGAAGGAAAAAGAGGAAAACCATGAATAAAACCGAACTCCTGCGCATCCTCGAGGAAACGGTGCCGCCCCTTCGCGGCAAGCTGCATATCGAGCGTGTGCTGTATAAAAAAGAAGCCAACAAAGCGTATATGTCCTTTCTGTGTGACGAGTTGGTGGGCGAACGGGACTACCTGCTGCTGGAAAACCGCCTGCGTCAGCTGTTTCCCCAGCTGACGGTGGCGCTTCGCATCGCCAGTCCCGGACTGGGCGAAGCCTTTTTGCAGGACGTGAACGCCTACAAACCCGTGCTGACGGACTTTCTGCGTCGCCTCAGCCCTGCCATGGCCGCATGGCTGGACGATACCGGCTGGACCTACGAAGACGGCAGCATCCACCTCACCTGCCCGGACGCCATCGCCCTGAACTATTTCCGTTCCCATCAGGTGGATGAAAAGCTGAAGACCGCGATCTACGACATTTTTCGGGTGAATGTACCCGTCTCGATGAACGTTTGCGGCGAGCGGGAGGCCTGGACGCAAAAAATGCGCGCCGAACGCGGATTTTCTTTCCCAACCAAAGAAGAGACAACCGAAGAAGCGCCGCTGTGGGACGATTCCGTATTGGCGCAGCAGGCCGGCGAGCTGCAAAGCGGCGAACCGGCGGCTGCCCGGCGTAGCGGTTCATCTGTGAACCGAGGCAGCGATGCCGGCAGTTCCCCTGCTCGCAGCGCCGCTGCCAAGAATGAACCCCGGGGCGAAGTGATCAAGGGCCGGGGCATCGCCGACCCGCCGGTGCCCATCTGCGAGTTGGCAGAGGACAGCGGCATCGTGGTCATCGAGGGAATCGTTACCGGCGTTGCCGACCCCAAGGAGCTCAAGGGCGGCGAAACGGTGCTCAGCACCTTTGCCGTCTACGATGACGACGGCACCATCTACTGCAAAGCCTTCTACCAGTACCGCGCCCGTCGCACCCCCATGGGCGAGACCCCCAAACCGCCCACGGACGAGGAGCGTGCCAAGGTCAACGAGCAGATCAAGCAGATCAAAAACGGCATGCGTATCCGCGTCCGAGGCGAATGCCGGCAGGATAACTTCCTTGGCGAGCTGAGCATTACCGTTCGGGATATCCAGCAAATGCCCAAGGTAGAGCGCATGGATACCGCTGAGGAAAAGCGGATCGAGCTGCACATGCATACCACCATGTCCACCATGGACGCCACCGCCGACGCAGGCGCGCTCATTGCACAGGCCGCCAAGTGGGGCCACTCCGCCGTGGCCATCACCGACCACGGCAGCGCCCAGGCCTTTCCGGCCGCATTTGGTGCAGCCAAAAAGAACAATATCAAGCTGATTCCCGGCGTGGAGGGTTATCTGTGCGAGATGAACCCCATCGTCCGGGATGCAGACGACCGGCCGCTGGATACCCCTATCGTGGTGCTGGACTTTGAAACCACTGGTCTCAGCCATGCCATGGATCGCATCATCGAGGTGGGCGCGGTCAAGCTGGTGGACGGGCAGGTGGTGGACGAGCTGAGCATCCTGTGCGACCCAGGTGTGCCTCTCAAGCCCAAAATCAGCGAGCTGACCGGCATCACCGACCTGATGCTCCGGGGCAAAGAACCTCCTGCCGTTGGCGTACAGCAACTGCTGGATTTCATCGGCGACTGCCCGGTGGCCGCCCACAACGCCCCCTTCGACATGGGCATGCTCCATGCCGAATGCCGCCGCATGGGCATTACTTTCCATGCGCCGGTCATTGATACCCTCACCTTCTCCCGCAGGCTGTACACCAGCCAAAAAAGTCACAAGCTGGGCGCCATCTGCCGCCTTTTAGGCGTATCCCTGAAAAATGCCCACCGAGCCGTGCACGACGCTGCCGCCACAGCACAGTGTCTTGCCAAAATGCTGGACGCTGCCAAAGAAAAGGGAGCAACCGTCCTGAAAGACATCGATCAGGTGCTGGAGGGCGAAACCATCGGCGACAGCTACCACATCATCCTTCTGTGCAAGAGCCAGAAGGGCATGCAGAACCTGAACCACCTGATCTCCGACTCAAACCTCAAATACTTCTACCGCCACCCCAACATGCCCCGGCACAAGATTCAGGAGTACCGAGAGGGGCTCATCATCGGCAGCGCATGCGAGGCAGGCGAGTTGTTCCGCGCCATCGCCGACGGCAAGCCCGAAAGCGAGATCGAACGCATCGCCGCGTTTTACGACTATCTGGAGATCCAGCCCATCGGAAACAACCAGTTCATGATCCGCAACGGCTCCGCCCGGGACGAGGAACACCTGCGCGACTTCAACCGTCGCATCGTGGCGCTGGGCGAAAAGCTGGGAAAGCCTGTGGTCGCCACCGGCGACGTGCACTTCCTCAATCCTTCGGATTCCATCTACCGCACCATTCTGCAGGCCGGTCTGGGTTTTGACGACTGTGACAACCAGCCGCCCCTGTACTTCAAGACCACCGACGAAATGCTGGAGGAATTCAGCTATCTGGGCAAGGAAAAGGCCTATGAGGTGGTTATCAAGAACCCGAAGCTGATTGCCGATATGGTGGAGGAGCTGCGGCTGTTCCCCAAGCATCCCGAAGGCAAGGAGACCTTCCAGCCCTTCTGGGAGGACGCTGCCAATGATATCGAAACCCGTTCCTGGACCACCGCCAAGGCGCTCTACGGCGATCCCCTGCCGGAACTAATCCAGAAGCGGCTGGAAAAGGAGCTGGGCTCCATCATCGGCTACGGCTTCGGTACGCTGTACTCCATCGCCCAGAAGCTAGTAAGTAAATCCCTCTCGGATGGCTATCTGGTGGGCAGCCGCGGTTCGGTAGGTTCCTCCTTCGTAGCCACCATGTGCGGTATCACGGAAGTGAATCCCCTGCCGCCCCACTACCGCTGCGACCATTGCCACAAGATGTTCCTCACCCCGCCGGAGCTGGCCAGCGTAGGCGTTGACCTGCCCGACAAAAACTGCGAGATCTGCGGCAACAAGCTGGCCAAGGACGGCTTCGACATCCCCTTCGAGGTGTTCCTCGGCTTTAAGGGCGACAAGGTGCCGGATATCGACCTGAACTTCTCCGGCGAATACCAGCCCCGCGCCCACGCCTACATTGAGGAGCTGTTCGGCGAGGGCTATGTGTACCGGGCCGGTACCATCAGCGGTCTGGCGGAAAAAACCGCCTTCGGTTTTGCCGCCAAGTATCTGGAGGAGCGGGGCATTCCCGCCGGGCGGGCCCACAAGGAGCGTCTGGCGGCCGGTTGCGTGGGCGTAAAGCGTACCACAGGCCAGCATCCCGGCGGCATCGTTGTGCTACCCAAGGAGTATGACATCTGCCAGTTCACCGCTATCCAGCATCCAGCGGACGATATCGAAGGCTCCACCCTGACCACCCATTTCGACTTCAACTCCATGCACGATATTCTGGTCAAGCTGGACTGTCTGGGACACGACGATCCCACCATGATCCACCGTCTGGAGGAACTGACCGGCATCAACTTCAAGCAGATCCCTCTGGACGACCAGAAGGTGATGAGCCTGTTCTCCAAGCCCGACGCGCTGGGCGTCACCGAGGAGGACATCATGTGGGAGACCGGCACGCTGGGCATCCCCGAGTTCGGCACGGGCTTCGTGCGGGGCCTGCTCATGGAAACCCGCCCCACCACCATGGAGGAATTGGTGCGCATCTCCGGCCTTTCTCACGGCACCGACGTTTGGCTGGGCAACGCCCAGGAGATCATCCGCTCCGGCAAGGCCAAACTGGCGCAGTGCTTCTGCACCCGTGACGACATCATGAACTTCCTCATCTCCAAGGGCATGCAGGAAAAGATGAGCTTTGATATCATGGAGTCCGTCCGTAAAGGACGCGGTCTGCGTCCCGAGTGGGAGGAAGCCATGAAGGAACACGATGTGCCTGAATGGGCCATCGACAGCTGCAAAAAGATCAAGTACATGTTCCCCCGGGGACACGCCGTGGCTTACGTGACCATGGGTCTGCGCGTGGCGTGGTACAAGGTGTACCGGCCTCAGGCCTACTATGCCGCCTACTTCACCATCCGCGGCGACGGCTTCGACGCCGCCCGTATGCTGCTCAGCGTGCAAACCCTGCGAGACCGCCTCAATGACTTCGCCAACCGAGAAGAGAAGATGAGCGTACGCGAAAAACAGGAGGAAAACGCCTACCGTATGCTTTTGGAAATGCAGATGCGCGGCATCCGCATGCTGCCGGTGGATCTCTACAAAAGCCACCTGAACCGTTTCCTCATCGAGGGCGAGGACCTGCGCTGCCCGTTCACCTCCATCTCCGGCTTCCCGGAAGCTGCTGCGCAGGGCATTATTGATGCGAGAAATCCAGACAGGCCCTTCATCAGCATCGAGGATCTGAAAACCCGCGCCCATGTGGGTTCCAGCGCCATTGAGGCTTTGCGCAATCAGGGCGCGCTGGAGGGGCTGCCGGAGACCAGTCAGGTGGATCTGTTCTCACTGATGGGGTAAACCCCTTTCTCTGCGTCAGGCTGTCGATAAGCCCAAGTTTTAGCGGTCAAGTGGCACCTCTTGCGTTTTCGGCCTCGCTGTGCTTTCCTAAAAAGCGTTATGGCGCGAGACTTTGGGGTGCTTCCCCAGGGATGATCCCCGCCCCTCCCCTTTTGAGCGACAGAACGGACAGAAACTTTTTTCTGTCCGTTCGACATTTTGGGGAACCCATCGACCATCATTCTCGTTTATTCTGAATGAAAGGCACACGGGAGATTTTCACCGGCTGCCGATGAAAGGAGATTGCCCTATGAAGAAGTACGTTTCCCTTTTGCTGGCTGTTCTGCTGGCCGCAGTCGCTCCCCTGGCTGTTTTCGCAGAGGAGGCAGATATGCTCAAACCTTTTGAAGGCCTGGTAACCGAACTGGTTGAAGGCGGCTTCCTGATGGAGGATCTCACCATGGGCGAGCTGCTGATCAACGTAGATGACAACACGGTGCTAGACGGCATTCTCAGCATCGAACCCATTCAGGTGGGTATGTATGTGATCGTTGATCACAACGGCATGATGACTCGCAGCATTCCTGCGCAGGTCTACGCCCTCCGGGTGGGCTGCTACACCCTCAACGGCATCGCCGGCGAATTTACCGAAAACGGCGTGCTGCTCACCGGCGACCCCATTTTCGGCGAGGTGTTCGTCCAGATGACCCCCACCATGGCCAACGTCTTCCCCGGCGTGCCCATGCTGGTGTACTATGACGGCGTGATGACCATGAGCCTGCCCGGAAAGGTCAATGCCCGGTACGTGCTGGTGCCCGAAATGACGGGCGTAGTCAGCGAAAAGGACGGCGCCGGTTTCACCCTGACGGATGAAGACGGCAACACCTACCGTGTGCTGACCAGCGACACTCTGCTGGTGGGTCGGCTGGCCATGAATGAGGACGAAGAAATCCTGCCCGGCGCAGCAGAAGTGGAAGAGATTGTGGACGAGGGCACGGAGGTTGTGGTTGACGAAGCTGCGGATGAGGTATCCGCAGAAGAAAACGATGCCGTTGACGAAGTTGACCAGGAAGCTGCCGCCGAACCTGTCACCGAGGATTCCGCTTCTCCCGCCCCGCTCTACGATGTAACCATCCCCACTGGGGAGGAAGCAGACGGCATCGCTGCCGCTGCGATCGAGTGGGGCGACGGTGACACCGTCACCGTGTACCATCAGGGACCCATCACTGCGCAGGCAGACAGCGAACTGGTTGCGCTGGGTATGCTGGTGCACAGGTAATTCTGAAAAACAAAACTGCCGGACAGCGTGATCTGTCCGGCAGTTTTTCATTTGAAATCCCTTTTCACAGAGAACAGCCGCACCGGGATGAGTGCGGCTGTTGACATTGTTTCACGCACGCTCTGCCTGTATCCGGTCAGCAGAGGCCTGCGTATCTTTGAAGATCTTCACAAGGAAGAGGATCGCTGCCGTTGCCAGCACAATTTCCGCCGCCAGCTGAGCATACGCCAGACCATACATGGGGAAGAGCCGGTTCAGCAGCAACAGGGCCGGGATCTCCAGCACAATCTTGCGCAGGAAGGCAAACAGCAGTGCACGTTTGCCCATGCCGCATGCCTGAAACACGCCCACCGCCATAAAATCCATGCACAGGAAAGGCTGGGCAAGGCTAAGTCCCCGCATGAAGGCTGAACCGTATTCGATGATCAGATGGTTGTCCATAAACAAGCCAACGATCTGCTTTGCAAACACGATGTACAAAACCGTCATGGCGATCATGATCGTCTGGGAAGCCTTGGTGGTGTACACAGTAGCTTCTTTCATGCGACGGGCGTTGCGCGCGGCAAAGTTGTAGCCGATCAGCGGCATCACGCCCTGAGATACACCCATAGCGATGTAACAGGGGATCATGGTGGTTTTCTGAGCAATGCCCATAGCAGCCACCGCTTCTGCGCCGTAGGCGGCGATGGCGTTGGTCATCACCGTCATGCCGGTCACATTGAGCAGGTTCTGGATGGAGGCGGGAATGCCTACGCCCAACACGCCCTTCATCAGCCGCCTGTCAGGCCGGAAAGCCTTAGGCGCAACACACACCAGCGTTTTGCCCCGCCGTACGGCGATCAGCACGAGGAAGTACACACAGGCGAAACAGTTGCTAAGGAAGGTGGCAAAGCCTGCGCCCGCCGCACCCATGCCCAGCCCCAAAATGCAGATGGGGTCAAGGATAATATTCAGCAGACAGCCGCTCATGGTGCCGATGGAGGCATGGAGCGTCGCGCCTTCGGAGCGGAACAGATACGCCATCACCACGTTCAGGATGGAAGGAACTGCACCGCAAAGCGCCGTCCATTTCAGGTACTCGGCAGTGGGGGCAAGGGTATCGCCGCTTGCGCCAAGCAGCGTAAGCAGCGGCCCGTTCAGCAACGCCACCATCAGGGAAAACAGCATACCGCTCAGAAGCGCACAATAAAAGCCAAAGGCAGAAGCCCTGCGCACCGTGTCGTGATCCTTCACGCCCAGCGCGCGGCTCATCATACTGCTGGCGCCAACACCGAACAGGTTGTTGATGGCGTTAAACGCCAAAAGCACAGGCCCTGCCAGCGTGACGGCGGCGTTTTGCAGGGGATCGTTGAGCATACCCACAAAATAGGTATCCGCCAGATTGTACAGCACCATCACCAGCGAAGACAGAATGGTGGGCACAGCCAGCGTCCATACCGCCTTGGGTACGGGCATGCTTTCAAAAAGTTCTGTTTTTTCGTGTTTCATGGTTTACAGCGCCAGCTTGTAGATGGCAAGCACGTCCTGCCAATACAGCTTCTTCAAGCCGCCGATGGGATGTTCCTGACCAAAGCACTCGTGAGTAGCCTTGCGGGCCATCTCTTCCAGGCGATCCTCGCCGATGCCCATTTCCCGCAGGGTGGCAGGCTGGCCGATGGAGGCAAAGAACGCGCGCAGGCGGCGGATACCTTCCTTCACGATCAGTTCAGGCTCGCGGTAGGAGCCGTCCACGCCCATCACCTTCACAGCGAACTGCACAAACATGGCCACGTTGTCCTTCCAGACGTATTCCATCCAGGCGGGGGTCAGCACGGCAAGGCCTGCGCCGTGGGCGATATCATAGATGGCGCTCAGCTCATGCTCCATGTTATGGCAGCCCCAGTCCTGAGCGCGTCCGCAGCCAACCAGACCGTTGTGGGCCACGGTACCGGCAAAGCCGATCTCGCACCAAGCGGCGTAATCCTCGGCATTTTCCACCACGCGGGGCGCGTTGTGCATGATGGTGCGCAGCACGGTCTCGCAAAGGCCGTCGGTGAGCTCCACTTCGGTGGTGTTGGTGAAGTAACGCTCAAAGACGTGGCTCATCATATCGGTGATGCCGTTGGCTACCTGATTTTTGGGCAGGGTGAAGAACAGCTCGGGGTCCATCACACTCAGCAGGGGACGGAGCTTGGGGCTGCCATAGCCGTACTTCAGCGCCTTTTCCTCATTGGTGATAACGGTATCGCCGCTGGCTTCGCTGCCGGCAGCAGGAATGGTCAGCACCACCGCAACGGGCAGCGCCTTTTCGATGGCCTTGCCGGTCTCGTACATATCCCATACGTCGCCGTCATAGTACACGCCCATGGCGATCGCCTTGGCAGAGTCGATCACGCTGCCGCCGCCCACCGCCAGAATCAGTTCCACGTTTTCCTTGCGGCACAGCTCGATGCCCTCGTGCGCCAGAGACAGGCGGGGATTGGGCACAACGCCGCCCAGCTCACAGTACGCTACACCGGCAGCCTCCAAAGACGCCTTCACACGGTCATACAGGCCGCTTTTTTTGATGCTGCCGCCGCCGTAGTGCAGCAGGATCTTCTTGGCGTAGGGCTTGAGCAGATTTCCGATGTTGTCTTCGCTGCCCTTGCCGAAGACCAGACGCGCGGGAGAGTAAAACTCAAAATTGTTCATGGGGTTTTCCTCCTTTATCTTTCAAGCGATGGGTTTTCTTGATCCGCTTTTTCCTTGCCGGCGCACAGACCCGCCAGTATCGGGGCCATGGCTGCGATGGGCAGGAAGTAGCGGAAATAATCGTTTACAGGGCTGAGCATGCATACCGCAAGGCTCATCAGCGCGGGCACAAAGGCGCAAAGCAACCGCCAGCGTCTCTGGCGCGTCAGTGACAGCGCCGCGCCTACCAGCGTCCAGGTATAGGCGGCGCAGCAATAGCTGAGGCTCAGCAGCGGAATATGCCGCCAACCGCGGGCAAACATGGCCACCAACGTGCGAATGCGCTCCGGTACCGGCTGCGTCACATGCACCAGTCGGGGATCGTCCCCCATCTGATCGATGTAGGTTTCAAACACCAAGCGGTTACCCGCCTGATTGTTGTAGGTCTCGCCCTCGATCTTCGGGGTGAAGCAGTAGTAGCTCACGTTTCCGGCAAAGAAGCTTTCCGCATAGGTCAGGGGATATTTGGGCAGCATGGAAAGCCATACACTACGGTACTTGGCAATGGCCGCCTTCTCCGCCTCCGCCCCCTGCCCGAAATAGCGGAAAGTATACTTCACAGGATCCGAAATCCATGGTTCATACAAATCGGCAAGCTGCGCAGCGTCCAAGGCTTCGTCAATGGCCGCATATTCCTCCGGGGTCACGCTGTCGCCATGGTCTCGCAAAACGCGGGCGCTCTGCTGAAAGCACACGGAATAGATCCCGGACGAGCTGGCGTCCACAATGCCCAGCGCAGGCACCAGCACATTGCTGAAGATAAGCGCAGCCGCCACCGCGCCGGAGAGCGCCGCAGTCAGCCCGATCCGTCCCCTGCCTTTTGCACCAAAGACGATCAGCATGACGGCGGACGGCAGGATCACATACACGCCGTTGAGGCGCATCAAGCAGGCAAGCAGCCCCCAAACGAACAACTCCAGCGGCAGCCGGATACCCTTGAAGGGCTGATCCGCCTCCCGCATCAGCAGCACCTGCGCAGCACGCAGCGCAAACAGTGTCAGCACCGCCGTATACAGGGTATCCTTGCTGACAAACTGGGCATAGCCGCCCCAGATGGGCGTAACGGCAAAGAATGCCAGCACCATCAGCCGGAACGCACGGTTCAGGCCGGAACTGCGCAGGAAAACCATCACCTGCGCCGCCATCCAGGCCAGCAGCGCCGTCTGGATCAGGGCATACAGCACAACGCCCAGATGATCGCCGCCCAGTAACCTGCCCAGCTGTACGCAGCCACCGAACACCCAGGTGAGAAACACGCCGTGCCAGGTATTCATCGGCTCTACACCGAAGAACTGCTCTGCCATCTCACCCAGATCCCAGCATACGGTACCCGGATAGTAGACCAGCACATAGGGCAGCCAGCACAGGGCGAACAGCAGCGTCAGGCAAAGGCTTTCATGGGCGCAAAAGAAGCGTGCGACCCCGGCAATGCGTCCTTCGCCCGCCTCCTCCAGCGCACCTTTGCGGGTGAGGGCGCCGCCTTCCAGCACGTGGGAGAGCCAGGCAAAGCCTGCCATCATGGGCAGCGACTGCCCCACGGCCCGTGCCAGCGTCATCAGCAGCTGCGCAGGGCTTCTGAGCGCATCCCAGCTGTCGTAGCTGAACAGCATCACGCCCAGTGCATTGACCACACCGAACAGCAGCCCAAAAACCGCCTGCAGCGCCGACAGGCGAACCTTCACGCGCCGGTACACATGAAAAAAGAGCAGCCCAAAGCACACCGCCAGCGCACACCATAAATAACTGGTGGCGCTGGCAGGCGGGTCGCTCATGCCTACATAGCCCTGTGCGTCCACCACAAAGCTCATGGCGGACAGGATACCGCCCAGGGCGCTCAGGATTCCTGCACGCATCCCGGCGCAGGACTTTTTCGGTTCAGTCATTACGCCTTTTTCTCCTTGTTATGCAAGAGATTGAGGATATTCAGATTGATCTCAAACTGCTGGCGGTGCTTCTTGGCCACCGTATCCAGAATCAGACCGCATACTAACAAAAGCAGGGACACCAACGCCACCACGCCGGATACGATCAGTGTGGGGAAACGGGGCACCTGACCGGTCTTCAGGTACTCCACAAATACCGGCAGGAACAATACAGCCGCCACCACCAGTGCCAGCGCTGCAAGCCAGCCGAAGAAACGCAGGGGCTTGTATTCCTTAAGCAGGCGCACGATGGTACGCAAAACGCGCATGCCGTCGGAATAGGTGTTCAGCTTGCTCTCGCTGCCGTCGGGACGGTCCCGGTATTCCACGGGGATGCTCTTGACGCTCAGGTTCTTGTCCAGCGCATGAATGGTCATTTCCGTCTCGATCTCAAAGCCTTTGCTCAGCACCGGGAAAGATTTGACAAACTGATAGCTGAAGGCACGGTAGCCTGTCATGATATCCGCGATATTGCCCTGGAAGAAGGAATTGACCAGTCCCTTGACCATCCGGTTGCCCAGATTATGGAAGGGACGCTTGTTTTCGGTGTAGTACGTGGCAGACAGACGGTCACCCACCACCATGTCCACATTGTTTTCCAGCACCAGCTGCACCATCTCCCGGGCATTCTCTGCGGGATAGGTGTCGTCGCCGTCGATCATCAGATAGCAATCCGCTTCGATCTCGCGGAACATGGTGCGGATCACGTTACCCTTGCCCTGGCGGGTCTCGTAGCGCACGATGGCGCCAGCCTGGCGGGCGATCTCGTCGGTGCCGTCAGAGGAGTTGTTGTCATACACATATACGTCAGCTTCCGGCAGCGCGGCACGATAGTCCGCCACCACCTTGGCAATGGTTTTCGCTTCGTTATAGCAGGGAATCAGCACGGCAACTTTCATCTGTAAACCTCCCATGGCGGAGTTAAATTTCCTGTTAGAAATGATAGCATTCAAACAACTGAATGTCAAACCGTCAGCCGGTGCTTCGCCTTGCTATTTTTCACCGCCCGTCATATAATAACAGAGGTTGTCTCTGCCGCGCAGGCTTGTCCGCCTGGTTTTTTCGACGTAGACTGTCCGATTGCATCGTTACTGTCCCTTTTTGAAGGAGGCTTGTTTATGGGTATTCTTTCCCGCCTTGAAGCATACGGCCGGTGGCTTACCTCTGATCCCTTCGGCTTTTTGCTTTATCTGATCTATCTGTCGGTGGCCGTGCTGGCTACGCTGATCCTTCACGAAATGGCCCATGCCTATGTGGCCTACCGCTGCGGCGACCCTACTGCCAAGATGCTGGGCCGCCTGACCCTGAACCCCGCCAAGCACCTGGATCCCATCGGTACGGCCTGCCTGGTGCTGCTGGGCTTCGGCTGGGCCAAACCTGTGCCGGTAAATCCCCGCAACTTTGAAAACTACCGCCGGGATGATTTTCTGGTCAGCGTGGCAGGCATTACCGTCAATCTGACCCTGTTCATTCTCTCGCTTTCCCTGGCCGTGGGACTGAACAGCTTTTTGTGGAGACCGGAAGTACTTGCCTACAACGGCGGTGCCAAAGCGTTCCTGTCCTCCGACGGCGTGGGCTATGCCATTCTCTGCGGTGGTTTAGGCCCTGAATACATTGATTTCATGCGCCACCCCTGGGTACAGTATATCCAGCGGTTCCTGCTGTTGTTTGCCTACCTGAACCTGGGCGTGGGCATCTTCAACCTGATGCCCTTCCCGCCGCTGGACGGCTTCCATCTCCTTAACGACATTCTGCTCAAGGGCAAGCTCACCCTGAACGCGCAAACCTTCCAGATCGCCCATATCATCCTGATGGTGCTGTGCTTTACCGGTGCGCTGGGCGGCATTCTCAACTTTCTCACCGGTGCTGTGGAGGATGCAGTGCTGAATCTTCTTCTCATGCTGACAGGACACGCTTGATATGGCAGTACATATTCGACTGAAACAGTTCGACGGTCCGCTGGATCTGCTTCTGCACCTGATCGGTCGGGCGAAGATCGACCTCAGGGACATCTTCGTCAGCCAGATCACCGAGCAGTATATCCAGATCGTTCGCGACGCGCCGGACTTTGACATGGACGAGGCCAGCGAGTTTATCTCCATGGCGGCGCTGCTTCTGGAGATCAAAAGCCGCAGTCTGCTCCCCAAGCCGCCCAAGCCCGAAGAGGAGGATCCGGAGCAGCAGCTGATCGACCGTCTGATCGCCTACCGTCAGTTCAAGGAAACCGCCAAGCAGATGGCAGCATTTGAACAGAGCGCAATGCAGGTATTCGGCAAGCTGCCGGAGGAATACCCCCTGCCCCCAAAGGAAGTGGAGATCGACGGCCTGACCATGGATGCGCTCTGGCAGGCCATCAACCGCATTTTGCAGCGCACTCCTGCCGCACCGCAGGAGGTGGCTTTCCGCCTGAGAGACATCCGCAGGGACAACCATACTGTGGAGGGCTGCATCGAAGCCATCGAGACCCGCCTGAAGGAAGGACGGGTTCGCTTTGCCCAGCTATTCTCCCCCGAACCCACCCGGGAAGAGGTGGTAACCCTGTTTATGGCGCTGCTGGAGCTGCTGAAACTGGGTAGGGTCCACATTCGGCAAAAGGATATGTTTACTGAGATCACGCTGTTGCCCGGAAGGAGGTCCAACGATGGAGAGCCTTGAGATCGCCAACATCATCGAAGCCATTCTCTTTGTGGCAGGCGAACCGGTTGCCATCGGAGATCTGGCGGCAGCGCTGGAACTGAGCGAGATGGAGACCATCATCGCTGTGGAGGAAATGCAGCGCGCCTATAACGAAAGCCGCCGCGGCATCACCCTCAAGCGCTATGGAGACCATGTGCGCATGGAGACCCGTCCGGAATACGCCGCCTATGTGGAAAGGCTGCTCCAGCCGGTGCAGCGTCAAAGCCTGTCCCAAACCATTCTGGAGACCCTGGCAGTCATCGCCTACCGCCAGCCTGCCACCAAAGGCGAGGTGGAGCAGGTACGCGGCGTGAAGTGCGACTATTCTATCCAGTCGCTGCTCAGCAAGGGCCTGATCCAGGAGGTAGGACGCAAGGAAGCGCTGGGCCGTCCGATTCTGTACGCCACTACCGATCGCTTTCTGGAGCATTTCGGCCTGTCCGATATTCAGGATCTGCCTCCGTTGCCTGATCCTCAGCCGGTGGAAAAGGTGGACGAGCCCCTGACCCCCTGACCTCAACCGTATATTTGTACCGCTTTCGGCATATGCTACTGCCGGGAGCGTTTTTTCATTCTCCCGCATCCTGTATCAGGGAGAGGATTATCCATGAAACATACAACCGGAATTCTGCTGATCATGATGATGCTGCTGCTGTGCGTATCGGGGGTGATGGCGGCCGGCAATCTGTCCCAGTCCCGTCAGCTGGTGGAGCAAAGGCAGAAGCTCGGCGATCTTAGCGCCGCCCTGAGGCAGATTACAGACGAACGGGACACGCTGGCACTGGATCTGGACAAAAGCCGGGGTGAAGCCGCCGCTCTTCGCCAGGAAAGGGACGCCATCACCAGACAGCTGGGAGATACTCTGCTGATGCTGCAGGCTGCGGACACTGCCCGACAGCAGGAGAACGTCCGATGGGCACATAACTCCTACCCCGGCTATCAAGGGGACGTATTGCTTAAGCTGGCCGCCCTAGATGGCCAGGCGCAGGCGCTGGTGCTGGAACGGGACGGGCTGATTTTGCAGCGGGACGATGCCATTACCGCCCGGGATACTGCCCTCAACGAACTGGCGGACGCTCGGCTGCAGCTTGACCTGGTCAAAGACGCGGCTGTGATGGCACAGGGCGAACAAGCTGATCCCAGCTATGAAACGCAGGCAGACGGTGCTTCGGATCGCAGTATTTTGCCTGAAAACGAATCAGCAGGCATGAATGCGGCAAACGAAGCCGCTGACACAGCGACTGAAAAAGCAAGCCATGAGCGCCAAACGCCCCTGCCCTTCCCGACCCCTGCCGCCACGCCCGGCTTTGCTGTCGACGACAGCGCTGTTTCAGACGATATGACGCCTACCAACGCCCCGCAGCCCACCTTCATTCCTGCTGCCACCTCCGCCGCGGAACCGCTTTCTCTGGTTCCTGTCGAAAGCGGGATCCCCGCACCGCAGCTGCCGGATATTCTCCCCCAGCAGCTGATGGAGGTGCTGGATATTCTCAGACAGATGATTCTGGACGGCGTATCTGAAATTCAGCTGCAACTGAACCAGCAGCTGTCCCTTCCCCATCGGTAAAACAAACCAAACCGCGCACAGTCCAATGACCGTACGCGGTTTTTTGCTTATTCAGTTGCCCCGTATTGTTCCCGCAGGGCCTGCAATTGGCTGGTACGCATGGGCGGATTGCAGTAATCGCAGTCAATCATGGCCGCATAGGGTTCCTCTTCCAACTCGCCGTAGGTAAAGCCGATCATCGGCCAGTTATAGGTGCCCACACGATAGCACTCTTCTGTGCGGTGATACACGTCCATCTGCTGGGGACTGTAATACAGCGGCGTGTCGGCAGCCGGGGTCGGCAGGCTTCTGCCAGCCTGAGCCTCCCAGATCGCCAGGCGGATGTTTTTCTGGCCAAACATTCTGCCCCACAGCCAGTTCATATTCACCCCTTCAGGTGAACGCCTGCGCTGCACGCGGATGCAGCCCTCGCTGGCAGGCTGACCAAGAAAGCGTTCCATATACCAGTAAACAGGCTTCGCATCTTCGTCCAAAAAGTAAGGCACCTCATGAATCAAATCGCCGTCATTGAACCGGATGGCGTCGCTGCAGATCGCGCCGTTATCGGAAACAAAATCACCCACATAGCTCACCAGGTGAAACTCGCCAGCATTGGTCTGCTGGGAAGGATGATCCTCATCGATGCCGCCGGTGGAAACCCGCAGGGTGGTCAACAGTTCGCCGTTACGGAATACATACATCCGCTGAACCAGCTTGTCCACTACCAGCCCGAAATCGGCCGATGATTTTCTCTCCTTCAGCAATTCGGTAGGCAGATAGCCCCTGACCATTTCATTATAGACGTCCACGCGAGAGGATTTCCCGGCACTGGTATAGCATTCCACATAGCTCCATCCATCGGGCAGATGCTCCAGCACATGCACTCCCTGGGATTCGCAGGTCACCTCGCCCACCACTTCTGCCTTTTTGTTCGGCTCAGCGCGGAGCTGCACCTGTTTGCGCTGATTTCCCTTGACGTAGGTCATGGGCTGGGTGAGCATGGCCCAGACAGCCTGGGGATCGGAAATGTCCATGGGGGTTTCCCAGTAGCAATGTTCCTTGCCGCAGCTGTATGTACTGGGGAGTTGACTGGTATTCTCATCCGCCAGCGCAACGGTCGCTGGCAGCAGCGAGATGATCAGCGCTACCAGAACCAATTTTTTCATAAGCGTTCGTCCCTTCACAAAAAACAACAAATGAGGTCAGGAACCTTTTTTGAGCGTGATCAGATGGATCTGAGGGGTGGCAAACAGCCTGACCGGGAAATGGCTGGTACCTACGCCGTTGCTTACCAGCACCGACGCACGGTTCTCCTCCATCCATCCGCTCATATAGCGGGTGCCTACGGCAGGCGACAGCTTCCTAAAGGGGCTCATGCCCAGCAGATTGACCTGTCCGCCATGCGTGTGGCCGAAAAGTGCAAGGTCAAACCAGTGGCTGTTGCCGTTTTTATCCCGGGCGTCCTGGATCTCAGGCAGCAGGTCGGGGGTGTGTCCCGCCAGAATCACAAAGTCATCCTGGCTCACCTGCGCGGCCACCTCCTCCACACGAGGGTAGCCGTTGTAGTAGTCGTCCACGCCGGCGATGTAAAGATACGTCTTGCCCAGCTTGATCGACGCCACATTATTGACAAGGGCGGTAACTCCCTTATTCTGCATCTCTGCCACCAGCAGGTTCAGGTTGCTTTCAGGCATGGTGCGGTCATGATTGCCCACCACCGCATATACGCCGAGCCTTGCCTGAATGTCCGGCATATTCTTGAAAAACTCGATTGCGCCGTAGCTGTCGTTGGCGTAGTCGCCGCCCAGGATGACCACGTCCGCACTCAGACCGTTGACCTTGCTGATCAGCCGGTTGACCCTGTCCTGGGAGAACCAGGGGCCCTGATGAATGTCGCTGAAATAAACGATGCGCAGATTTTTTAAGTTGTCCGGCAGGTCATGCACCTTGAGGGTGTACTCCTCCACCGTCAGGGTAGTGGCCCAGAAAAACGGTACTGCCAGCAGCACCAGCGCCACCAGTGTCCAGAATACCTGTGCGATGGAAATTCTGACACGCGGCTGGGGTTTTCGATACTTATACTGATAGCGCGCCATGGTCGTCTCCTTCCTTTTCGGGGGGATGGCAGCCGTGCCGCCTGGGATTGTTGACATTGTTACCTGTTCATTGTACACTCACACAAGAATGGAAACAAGGGGGATGTTGAAAAATGGACAAAAATGTCAATAAGCCTTTCCGCTCCATTGGAGCCACCACTTATCTCAGCCCCGTCCCCGTGGTCATGCTGGGCTGCGCTGATCCGGACAACAATATCAAGCCCAATCTGATCACCATCGCCTGGGCAGGAATCGTCAACTCCAAGCCGCCCATGATCTCTGTCAGCATACGCAAGGAGCGCTACAGCCATGCCATCATCAGCCGCACCGGCGAGTTCACCGTCAACCTGACCAGCGAAGCCCTGTGCGAAGCCACCGACTACTGCGGCGTTAAAAGCGGCAGGGACGTGGATAAATTCGCCCAAATGGGTCTGACCCCCATCGCCGCCCCCGGGCTGAAGGCTGCCCCTGCCGTTGCGCAGGCGCCTGCCTTCCTCAGCTGCAAGGTGCGCGATATCATCGAGCTGGGCAGCCACGATCTCTTCCTGGCCGAAGTGATAGACGTGTGCGTAGCGGAGGAATATTTCACCGAAAGCGGTGCCATCAATGAGGAAGCCATGAAGCTGGTCGGCTACGTCCACGGCAAATACCGCGGCCTGAGCGACGTGCTGGGTTTCTTCGGCTACTCCATCGCATCCGACGAAGCGCTGCGCCGCCGCGGCATGAAGCGTTGATTTCAAGGAGGTACGCACCATGGCCTATTCCGTCCTGCTGGCTGATGCCGACGGTACCCTGTTTGACTTTGCCGCCGGTGAAAAGGTAGCCATTTCTACCACCTTTGCCGCATTTCATATCCCTGACACGGAAGAAAACGTGTCCCTGTACCACCGCGTCAACGACGCCCAGTGGAAAAAGCTGGAGCGGGGCGAAACCACCCAGGAAAAGCTGCGGGTAGACCGTTTCCGCGATTTCCTTGCGCTGACCGGGTATACGGCGGACGTCCATCAGCTGGCAGCCTTCTTTCCGGCTGAACTTGGCAAGCAGCGCATTCTTATCGACGGCGCGGAAACCTTCTGCCGCGAGGTCAGCCGGCATATGCCCATCTATCTGGTCACCAACGGCATCTCCTCTGTGCAACGGAGCCGCTTCACCGACTGTGTCCTCACGCCGTACCTGTCCGGGTTGATTATCAGTGAAGAGATCGGCTATGCCAAGCCCCATCCCGCCATGCTGCACGCCGCCATGAGCGCCGCAGGCATCAGTGATCCCAGGCAGGCGGTCATGCTGGGCGACAGCATCACCGCGGACATTGCAGCAGCCAACAACGCAGGCGTGGACAGCATTCTGTTCACCAACGGCAAAACCGCACCCGAGGGTCATCCCGCCACCTATACCGCCACGACCCTTGAAGATGCCAAAGCCATCATTCTCGGTGCGTAATCAGCCTTCCGGAAGGTCCAGACACACCGGCACCCGCTGACGGATCTCCAGGCTGTCCGGCGTTACGCAGCAGTCCAGCGCCAGCACCTGCACGCCGTTTGCCGCTGCCTGACGCAGCGCATGGCCAAAGGCAGGATGAGTCTGCCAATTGGGGGCGAAGTCCACTGCGCCCTCCATCTGCACCACAAAGACTGCATAAGCTTCAAATCCTTCCCTGACGCAGGCCTCCAATTCTCCCAGATGCTTGACGCCCCGCTGGGTAGGCGCATCCGGAAAGCGAACGCGGCCATTTTCCTCCAGAGTAACGCCCTTGACCTCCACAAAGGCGCGGCGTTCCCCGGATTGCAGGTAGAAGTCCAGCCGGGAGTCCCCGTGGATCACCTCGCCCTTCACCACATCGGGTCGGGGCAGCAGATGTCCCGCCCGCGCCCATTCACCAAATACCGCATTGGGCGCAGCAGCATCCATATTGATCAGCCGCTCGCCCTTGTGGACAGCGATAAGGTCATAAGCCGTTTTCCGATTCGACGAATCCACTTTCTGAAGATACACCCTTGCACCGGGCGTCAGCAGTTCTCTGCAGCGCCCGGTGTTTTTGACGTGACAGACCACTTCTTCACCGTCCAGCTCCACCACAGCCACAAAGCGATTGGGTCGGCTGATGAAACGGGCGGACAGAACGTTCTCGTATTTCATACTGCCTCCTAATAAAAATAGGAAATGCTTTTTTCGTCACTGGCATGATACCTGATCCCCAAACACTTGTCAACGCAAGGGGTTGCGGACGTTTTGCCCCTGTGCGGCAGCACGCCCGTTTTGCTTGACCTTCCTATGGGTTCGTGTTATCTTTAAGAGTGGATAATTCCCTAATTCTTTGTTGGTTATGAGGTGCTTGCCATGAGCGATCCCACGCCGCGCCGCCGTCGCAGCGAACGAACCGAGCAGCTGTACACCGCCCGTATGCTGCCTGATGAGGAGCAGTATACCCAAAACCAGCCCTCGTTTGACAGCATCCGTTTTGATGATCTCAAACCAGTCTCGCCCTTTGCGCGGCCTAAAGACCCGCAGCCGGCCGCTGACGCATCCGCTTTTATGCCCAACGAGCCCGAACCTGCCTACGACCTGTCCCAATACACGCCCAACGAGCAGGAAGAGATTCAGGCCATTCTGACCCAGCAGCCTGCGCCCGAGAAGCCCCGGGAAGAGATTTCCTTTGAAACGGACCACTCGGCCCTCACTGCCAATCTCTCCGCCTATTACCGCCGCGCTGCCAACGTATCACAGCAGGAGGAGGACGATCCTTTTGCCGATGCCAGATGGTCCAGCAGGAAGTTTATTGAGCCGGTGCGGAAAGAGAGCCCTGTTCAGATGATGCCTGCAGAGGACGCTATGCCGACAACGGCCAATATCTACCGGCCGCTGGACGCCAGCTGGGCAGAGGAAGACCGGCAGAGCATGATGGATGAGGAAGAATTCTTCAGCTATCAGGTGCAGGAGGAAGATCTTCCTGCGCCAGGCAAACGCCGCCGCAAACAGCACACGCTCAAAAACGTCCTGCTCATCGCTGCCGTTTTGGTTCTGGCGGGAATCGGTGTGTACCTCTTCCGGGATCAAATCTTCCCTCAGGAAGCAACGCCTTCGCCCACCTACCAGGTGCAGACTACGCCCCGGCCGGTTCGTGGCTACGACGCAGCCCCCGCCGTGGCGATCAGTGCCGACGCCAGCCAGTCCATCAGCCGCATCAGCGGAACGCTGGACATGGAACCCACCATGGTGAATGAAAGCAACATTCTGACCCGCAATCAGCGGGAGGACGGATTGTTCGATTTTTACCTTTTTGCCGCCAAGGACGGCCGGCTGCTGGGCTATTATGACGGCCTTGACGCTGAGGGGATGCTGCCGCTGAAAGACGGCGGCTTCTACGTAGCAATGCCCCCCTATCTGATCGACAAGGACGGCAAAGTCATGGTTTCCACCAAAGGCCTGGAGGAACTCACCGGTCACAGCATGACGGTGGGCCCCATGATGAACGGCTGGGCACAGATCGTGGCCGATGACGGCGACAGCAACCTGATCAATGCCGACGGCGAAACCTTGAGCCGCCTGTGGTTCAGCCGCAGCTTCCCCATGACGGGAGACGCTACCGTTGGCTACGCCGATACCGGTAACCTGTCCACTCCCGAAACCCGCTATACCCTGTATATTGCCACAGCGGAAGGAAACACCGTCAAGTGGCGTGATGCAGCCGACGATCAGGGCGTGGTGGCCTGCGCCATGGGCCTTGCATACCTGCAAAACGGCGAATTGTATCTACTGGATCAGGTGGTTCAGAACCCCGCAGCAGACCCGCTTTTGACCACTGATCAGCTCACCGTATACGCCGATTGCGACGCCATGGTGGTCCGGGATCCTCAGAGTGGCAAATATGCCCTGTATGTGCACGGCGAGCAGCATTACGACTTCCTGTACGACAGCATCCTGCCCGTGGAAAGCGAGATCGCCTGGCAGGGAACCACCTTCAACGGCCCTGCAGGACAAGCTACCGTTCTTTCAGTACGCGGTGCTGCCTATCCCCTGCCGCTGTCCCATTACTTCGTATTGACCCGGGACGGCGCTCAGGAGCATGTGGCGCTCTCCACCGGCTCCAACTGCCCCATCATTCTGGATTAATTCCTGAGCATAGGAGGAATTAGCATGAAACGAATTTGCGCAATGCTTCTGGCGCTGTGTCTTCTGGTGATGCCCATGAGTTCGCTGTCCGAAACGTCTCAGGAGCTGAGCCAGGACGGCGTGACGATCCAGCGCCATCACGAGATCACCGAAACTGACCGGCAGCGCCTTGCCATCGACTACCCCAGCTTCATCTGCGAAGATCCTGCGCTGGAAGCCTTCCTGAACGAGACGGTATCGCAGCCCATCATCCAGCGCTGCGCCATGGCGGAACAGACCGACGAAAGCGCCTATCAGGACGGCGCTGTGGATACCATCCGCAGCGGCTTTGCCGTATCGATGGACTTCCCCGGCCTTCTGTCCACAGAGGCTTCTTTCCGCTACAACGAAGCAGGCTCCAACATCGTTCAGATCGACTTTTTTTGGAGCATCGTTTCCCTTGCGCAGCAGCGCAGCGTAGATATTACCGAACTGTTCACCGAGGATGCCAATATCATCCACGCCGCCATCCGCAATGCAGTGTTCATGCAGTGCGTTGCCGGCGGTTTCCTCAAGGCTGACATTTCCAGCTCCGCCGATATTCCTCTGCCCAACTCCTATTTCCTCACGGCGGATGCGCTGCGCGTCATCTACGCCGCTGATTCCGTCAGCGATAATGCCCGTCTGGTGGATATTCCCTGGGACAGCCTCGGTCTGACGCTTTCTCCCCTGATGACCGGCGATGTGCTGGAGGACGATACCATCGTTTCCGAAGACGAGAAAGTGCTGACTGAGGAAACCGCAGAAACCGACCCGGTCATTGCAGAAGACGCCGATGCCGTTTCCGAAGGCGACGAAGTGCTTGCCGAAGAAAACGATATGACTGACGAAATCATCGTGGAAGACGCCGACGCCGTTTCCGAAGGCGACGAAGTGCTTGCCGAAGAAGACGATATGACCGACGAAATCATCGTGGAAGACGCCGACGCCGTTTCCGAAGGCGTAGAAATGCTGAACGAAGAAGACGATATGACCGACGAAATCATCGTGGAAGACGCCGATGCCGTTTCCGAAGGCGTAGAAATGCTGAACGAAGAAGACGCTCCGGCCACTGCAGAAGCGATGGACGAGCCCACGATCATTACACAGCAAGAAGACGCCGTACCGGAGCAGGAGGCCGAGGACGTCTACACCTTTGTCACGGCAGAGCCCACCCCTGCGCAGATCACCATCGATCCCAATTTCACGCTGGCTCCGGTGATCACTCCCACGCCTGTCCCCCTTGCTGCAGATGACCAGACCATTGCCATGGTGCTGGAGCGCGGCCTGTGGAAGCAACTGGGCACCGACGGCAACACCTACTACCAGTTCACCGCAGATGGAAAGCTGCTGACGGTGCAGGTATCTGACTACACGCTGGATGGCGGCGTGCTGACCAGCGATGCGCTGGAGGGCAGCGTCACCCTTGGCGGCGACAGCGCCTTTACCCTGACGGACGAAGCTGGCAACCCCATCGGTTACGTGCTGAACCGACAGGCAATGCCCGTCTCGCCTGAAGAGCTGGTCACCCCCAGCCCCACCCCGACCCCCTCTCCCACACCAGTACCCACGCCCACTCCGGAACCCACCGCTACTCCAAGCCCTACGCCCACTGCTACGCCGGAACCCACCCCCACGCCGACTCCCTCTCCCACACCTACCTTGTCTCCCTATGTGCAGGCGCTGATGGAAGCCCCCGACCTGCAGCCTCTAAGCGACGCCTCCTTTAAGGCAGTCAAAACCATGCCTGTGTACAGCGCGCCGTATGAGGATGCCTATCGGAGCGATGGCGCACAGGTGGATACCAACAGCCTGGTGGAAATCTACGGCGTGACCCACGATGGTTGGGTGCTGGTGTATTACCCCATCGGTAACGGTTCCCGCGGCCGCATCGGCTACATCCGCAACGATACGCTGGCGGACGCCGAAGCCGTACAGCAGCTGGCTTTCACCGCCATCCCCATGCCCCTGACCAGCAACGCCAACGGCACCGAAGATCCCCTGACGGCTCAGGGCACCTCTGTAACGCTGAACAAGGGCGACGAGGTCACTCTGCTGGCCTTTATGGGCGAAAGCTGGGCCTATGTGGAGACCACCCGCGACAACCAGATCTACCGTGTATTTATCCCGCAAAATGCACTGATGACGGAGGATGAATAAGATGGCACGCGACCGCAAGGATGAGATTATCAAACTGCAAATGGAAGTCATCAGCCAGATGACGCAAAGCAACCTGCGCCGCATTGCCGACGACCTGTGGGGCCTGCCCGAAAACGGCAACGGTAATTCCGGGCTGACTGCGCCTTCCGGCACTACCTTTCCCGGCATGCCCAGCCTGAGCAGCCTACAGGTGAGCGGCAATCCCTTCCTGAACCAGCCCGACGTGCCTGCGCAGCCCAGCGTACCGCCGCAGCCCGCTGTTCCTGTGCAGCCCAGCGTGCCTGCCGCAGGAGCGGATCACCAGGCAGCCGCTGCCGCTCAGCCCGCCGAAGCCGCTCAGCAGGAAGAACCTCCAGAGGATATCGAGGATCTGAAAAAGGAACTGAATGAATACATCGGACTTGACACCATCAAAAAAGAAGTGGAGAGCCTGATCAATCTGGTGACCATCCAGAACATGCGCAAACAAAACGGTCTGCCTGTCAACGACCTGTCCCTGCACATGGTCTTCTCCGGCAACCCCGGCACCGGCAAAACCATGATCGCCCGCCTGATGGCTCGTATTTACAAGAGCCTTGGCATCCTCTCCAAGGGACATCTGGTGGAGGTGGACCGCAGCGGCCTGGTGGCTGGCTATGTGGGCCAGACCGCCATCAAAACGGACGAAGTGATCAAGAAAGCGCTGGGCGGCGTTCTCTTCATCGACGAAGCCTACACCCTGACCACCAAGGGCGGCAGCGATTACGGCCAAGAAGCCGTAGATACCCTGCTCAAAGCCATGGAGGATCACCGGGACGACCTGATCGTCATCGTAGCGGGCTACATCGAGCTGATGGAAGAGTTTGTCCACTCCAACCCGGGGTTGGAAAGCCGTTTCAACCGTTTCCTGGACTTCAAGGACTACACAATTGACGAGATGATCGCCATCTTTGAAATGCGCTGTGAAAAGAGCGGCTACACCCTTGCCAATGACGCCCGTGACTTGCTGCGCGGACTGCTGGCCCTGCTGAGCATTGACGTGAAGAGCTTCGGCAACGCCCGCGGCGTTCGCAACCTGTTCGAGCGCGCCGTCAGCGCACAGGCCAACCGCCTCGCCGCTCAGACCGAGCCCATCACCAAGGAGACCCTCATGCTCCTCACCGCCGACGATATCCGCGTTGCCGGCGGCGGCTCCGAGGATGGTTCGGAAGAAAAGGATATGGTGGAAAAGATCATTGAGGCTGGGAAAGTCCGGGACGAAGCGTAAACAGGGGCGCTGTTCCGCAACCTCAGTCAGCGTTCTGGGCACTAACCGTGCCCAGCCCTTGCTTCAGTTGACGACTACGGGTCGCTAACGCCTACGTCGTTGTACCCACTGGACACAGACTTCTCTCCGTCGCCCTGTACCCTGCCAAAGGAACTTAGTCCCTTTGGAAACTCGCGAATTGTACCCATTCCATGGGTGCAAACAGGGCAGACATAAGAACCGTAACATTCCTTCAAAGGAGAGCATCCTATGCGAATTCTTGGCATCGACCCCGGCCTGGCCACCCTGGGCTGGGGCGTGATCGAAGCGGAAGGCGGTCGACAGCGGCTGGTAAGCTACGGCTGTATCCTCACCACTCCCCAGCAGCGGCTGCCGGATCGTCTCAAGCAGATCGGCGAGGATATGCGCGATCTGCTGGCATTGTATCAGCCGGACGAAATCGCCTTTGAAGAGCTGTTCTTCGCCAAAAACGTGACCACCGCCTTCACCGTAGGCGCGGCAAGGGGCGTAAGCATCGCCGCCTGCGCCACATACACTGACCGGCTGTTCGAATACACCCCCATGCAGGTGAAGCAGGCCATCGTAGGCTACGGCAAGGCAGAGAAGCAGCAGATCCAGCAGATGGTGAAGCTGTTGCTCAAGATGGATCACATCGCCAAGCCGGACGACGCAGCCGACGCCATTGCCATCGCGCTGACCCACGCCGCCACAGGCCCTGCGCGCGAACAATTTTTGATGAAATGAGGCCCTTTACATGATCGCCATGATCGAAGGCACCGTGATTGAGAAAAACGAAAACGAGGTACTGCTGATGACCGCCGGCGGCGTAGGCTACCGGGTGATGTGCAGCGTGAATACCCTGTCCACCCTGCCTGCTGCCGGGCAGAACTGCCGCCTGTTCACCTACCTGAGCGTGCGGGAAGATGCAATGGAGCTGTACGGCTTTACCGGCAAGGACGAAAAGGACATGTTCAAACGGCTGATCTCCGTCAGCGGCATTGGCGCGAAAAGCGCGCTGGCGGTTTTGGGCAGCATGCCCCTTTCTGACCTGCGGCTGGCCATCCTCACCGGGGATGCCAATGCCCTCAGCCGCGCGCCAGGTATCGGCAAGAAAACTGCCCAACGTATTTCGCTGGAACTGAAGGACAAATTGACGCAGGACGCGCTCTCCTTTGGCGGCGAGGCGGTAGACACCGTCATCCCTGCCGACCCGGCGGGTGCAGATCCGGTCAGCGAGGCTATTCTTGCGCTGCAGTCACTGGGGTATACGCCCCAAGAGGCTGCCAACGCCTTAAAGGGCGTAAAGGGACAGGCCGATACCGCCGACGGGCTCATCAAGCTGGCTCTGCGTCACATGGCGCAAAACGGCTAACAGGAGGAACAACCTATGCAAGACGAACGCTTCGTTTCCACCGGCTTTCGGGACGGCGACGAGGAAATCAGCCTTCGCCCCAAAAGCCTTAGGGAATATGTGGGTCAGGAGAGCGTAAAGGAAAACCTGAATATCTCCATCCGCGCTGCGCTGGAACGGCACGAGTCGCTGGATCATCTGCTGCTGTACGGCCCTCCCGGTCTGGGCAAAACCACGTTGGCAGGCATTATCGCCGCTGAGATGGGCCAAAACATCCGCATCACCAGCGGCCCCGCCATCGAACGTCCCGGCGACCTGGCCAGCATCCTGACCAATCTGTCGGACGGCGACGTACTGTTCATCGACGAGATCCACCGGCTGAGCCGCTCCGTGGAGGAAGTACTGTACCCCGCCATGGAAGACTATGCACTGGATATCATGATCGGTAAGGGCCCCACTGCCCGCTCCGTGCGCATCGACCTGCCGCATTTTACCCTTGTGGGTGCGACCACAAGGGCTGGTTTGCTGTCTGCGCCTCTTCGCGACCGCTTTGGCATCCTGTTCCGGCTGGAAATGTACAACCCCACCGAGCTGAGCGCCATTGTGCGGCGGTCGGCAGGCATTCTGCGGGTGGAAGCTGAAGAGGATGGCATTCTGGAAATCGCCCGTCGCAGCCGTGGAACGCCCCGTATCGCTAACCGGATGCTGCGCCGTGTGCGGGACTACGCACAGGTGCACGGTGGCGGCGTGATCACCAAGGAAATCGCCCAGCGCGCGCTGGACATGCAGGGCGTGGACGAGCTGGGACTGGACAAGCTGGACCGGCTGATGCTGACCGCCACCATGGACAAGTTTGCGGGTGGTCCGGTGGGGCTTGAGACCCTGGCTGCTATGACCGGCGAGGATGCCCGGACCATCGAGGATGTGTATGAGCCGTATTTGATGCAGCTGGGCTTTTTGATGAGAACGCCCCGTGGGCGTGTGGTCACCCCGGCTGCCTATGAGCATATGGGCAGAAAACCTCAGCAGGGGGCTGGCGGGGAACAGGTGAAGATGGATTTGTAAATGAGCGAGGTGCAGGAAAATCCTGCCCACCCCCCTACGACAGCATGGAGGGAAACAAAAAAATGGTTTACTACAACGACAAAGAATTGGTCATCCGCAATATGGAAGAAGCGGATGCTCAGATCTTTTACGATGAATATACTGCCCAAGGATGGCACCCGGATGTTGCTTATTATCTGATGCGAATGAAGGAGCAGGCTGAGGGGAAATGTGTTGCCCTGACTGCAGTATATCAGGGACATCCAGCCGGCACTGTGTATGTGTACCTGAACGCACAGGAGGGGCCGTTCAAGGGAAAAGGTTACCCGGAGATCGTTGATTTCAGCGTGCTGGAGAAATACCAAAGAAACGGGATCGGCAACCGGCTGATGGATGTAGCCGAGCAGATCGCAGGTCAGTACGCAGATACCGTCTGCCTGGGCGTAGGCCTGTGTCGCGAATATGGCAGCGCCCAGCGGATGTATGTAAAGCGCGGGTATCTTCCGGACGGCTCAGGCGTATGGTATCAGAACAAGCAGTGTATCCAATACGAAACGGTTTGCACCATTGATGACGATCTGATTCTGTTCCTTTCCAAGAAGCTGAGGGATTGACAGATCTCAGTCCATCCTTTTGGAAGGAAGAAAAAACAGCGCACGCACTCACCCCCTGAAAGGAGTTCCCCATGCCCGTCATTCAAGGCCTTGGATGGACATTCGATACCGTGGCTTCCACCTACGAAAAGCTGCGTCCCGACTATGTGGGCGAGCTGTATGACACCCTTTTCGCCTACCAGCCGCTGGATGCAGACAGCTATGCCATCGAAGTTGGCATCGGCGGCGGTCAGGCCACAGGGCCTGTGCTGGATACCGGCTGCCGGGTAACGGCGGTGGAGCCAGGCGAAAACTTCTGCACACTCTGTCGGGAAAAATTCGCAGCCTACCCCGCCTTTTCTGCCATCAACGGCAAGTTTGAGGAAACCATCCTGCCGGCGGATACTTTCGATCTGGTGTATTCAGCTTCCGCCTTCCACTGGGTGCCGGAGGATGTCGGTTATCGGAAGGTATTCGATATTCTGAAAAGCGGCGGTGCCTTCGCCCGCTTTTCCAACCATCCCTATCCGGACAAGGGCAGAGCTGCGCTGGCCGAAGAGATCGACACCCTGTACGAACAGTACTATAATCCTTTTCACCACCGCAGCATCAACAAACCCGCAGAATACAGCGAAGAAGCCGCCCTCAGCCGTGCGGAGATCGCTGCAAACTACGGCTTTGCGGACATCCGCTGGGCCCTGTTCCACCGTACCCGTACCTTTACCGCCGCCGAGTACATCCAGCTGCTGGGCACCTATTCCGACCACATCGCCATCGACGAACCCATCCGCAAACGGTTCTTTACCGCTATTGAGGAAGCCATCAACCGTCATGGCGGCCTGTTCACCATCTACGATACCATCGACCTGCAGCTGGCGCGCAAACCGTGACCAGCTACACATATACTTTACAGTGAAGGAGCGGTACACATGATCTTTGAGACCAAAACCATCACCCTGAAGGACGGCCGCACCGCCATTCTGCGCCCCGCCACCGCAGCCGATGCCGCCCCCGCAGTGGAGTGGCTCAGGCAAACCGCCGGAGAGACCGACTTCATCCTCCGTGTACCGGAAGAAGTGACCATGACCCCCGAACAGGAAGCGGGTTTCTTCAACCGCGTTGCTGAATCCCCCTGGGATATGATGATCTGGTGCGAGGTGGACGGTGAACTGGCTGGCAACTGCCACCTGTCTTTCCACAACAAGGTGAAGACCCGTCACCGCTGCAGCGTTGCCATCGGCCTGACCAAAAAGTTCTGGAATCTGGGCATCGGCTCGGCCATGTTCCGGGAGATGATCGCCGTGGCTGAAAAGCAGGAGGGCGTCACCCAGATGGAGCTGGAGTTCATCGAGGGCAACAGCCGCGCCCGTGCGTTGTATGAGAAGATGGGCTTCCGCATCGTGGGCTACCGTCCCAACGGCATCCGCCTCAAGGATGGCACGCTGCTCAATGAGTACCTGATGGTTCGCCCCCTGTAACCATCATGTCTGCCAGAGACCTTGCCGCTTACGTGTACGACCAGCTCGGCGGCATTCCCGGTGTGCGCAGCCGCCCCATGATGGGCGGGTATGTGTTTTACTGTCAGGAGCGCATTTTCGGCGGCATCTACGAAGCGGGGATGCTCATCAAGAACGTGCCTGCCGCCCGCGCTGCCATGCCGGATGCGGAGGAACTGCCACCTTACCCGGGCGGGAAGCCCATGCTGGAATGCACCCTGCTGGACGACCGGGAAGCCTTCTGCCTGATGGTAGAAGCCATGCTGCCCCAGCTTCCCCCGCCCAAACCCAAAAAGCCAAAGGAGAAACGCACTTGAACACCCTCAAAACCTCTGATTTTGATTACAATCTGCCCGAGGAGCGCATCGCCCAGACCCCCGTAGAGCCCCGGGATCACAGCCGCCTGCTGGTATACGACCGCAAGGACAGGAGCATTCAGCACCTACATTTCTACGATCTGCCCCAGTTCCTGACCCCCAAAGATATTCTGGTGGTGAACGAGACCAAGGTGATCCCTGCCCGGCTGCTGGGTGAGAAGGAAGGCACCGGCGTGCCGGTGGAGCTGCTGCTGCTCAAGCGGCTGGAGAAGGACGTGTGGGAGACCCTCGTACGCCCGGGGCGCAGGCTCAAACCCGGCGCCACCTGCTCCTTTGGAGACGGGCTGCTCCGTGCCGAGATCATCGACTCCACCGATGACGGCGGTCGCCGGGTACGCTTCCATTATCAGGGCGTTTTCGAGGATCTTCTCGATCAGCTGGGACAGATGCCCCTGCCCCCCTACATCCACGAAAAGCTGGAAAACAAGGGACGCTATCAGACCGTCTATGCCAAGCAGGAGGGCAGCGCAGCCGCCCCCACCGCCGGTCTCCACTTCACCCCGGAGCTGATGCAGAAAATCACCGACATGGGCGTGCCCATTCAGCCGGTGCTGCTCCATGTGGGCCTTGGCACCTTCCGCCCCGTGAAGGAGGAAGACCTCAGCAACCACCACATGCACGTGGAGCATTTCGAAGTGACCCCCGAGGCTGCCGACCGCATCAACGCCGTCCGAGCTGCTGGCGGCCGCTGCATCTGCGTAGGCACCACCAGCGTGCGCACGCTGGAGAGTGCATCCACCGAGGACAATCTGGTGAAAGCCCAAAGCGGCGATACCGGCATCTTCATCACCCCCGGCTACCGCTTCAAGGCCACCGACGCCCTCATCACCAACTTCCACCTGCCCCAGAGCACTTTGCTGATGCTGATTTCCGCCCTCATGGGTCGGGAGGAAGCTCTCCGGGTGTACAACATCGCCGTGGAGGAAAAGTACCGGTTCTTCTCCTTCGGCGATGCGATGCTGATTCTGTAAGGGACGGAGGCAGGGAGACGCTATCCCCCTGCACCCCCTGCCAAAGGGATGAAATCCCTTTGGCATTCCACTTTTTGCGCCATTAGATGTCGCAAAAGGTGACGGTAACAGAGGACAGTAACCCGAATTCAGTTGAATAACAACAAACAGCCAAGACGATTTTCTCGTCCTGGCCGTTGTATTTAATACGATTGCGATTTATCGGCTTACATCCGTTTCGATGACCATCTTTTTGCAATGGCTGCAAAAGTGGGCGGGAGTGCCCTGATAGAACCAGTTGTACCGGGCCGCCGTCACCAGGCCGGTTCCGGCCAGCAGCTCGCCAAAGCTGTACTTGACGCCCTCCGGCTGAAAACGCACCTTGCTGCGGCTGTCGCCTGTAATGGTACCCAGCTGCATCTCTCTTTCGCACCACGGACAATTCATGGCTTTCCCTCCTATGGAAGACGGACTTGCCGTCCCAGTTGTTCTAAATACACTATACAGGGAGACAAATCACGGAGCAAGAGATTCAGGCTGAATACCGCGCCGGGATGTATCAAATGTCATTCAATCCCGGACCGATACGCCCGGTTAGCATAGGAAAAACGCCGCTGCCACGCCATAGAGCGGTAAAAACAAAGGATCAGGAGGAAACCGATGCTCTTACACCATCGGGGCACGCTGCCCCTTGAAACGAAACGGCTCATTCTGCGTAGGTTTCAGCCAGGCGATGCTCCTGCTGTCTTTGCCAACTGGACCTCTGACCCCATGGTAAGCCGCTTCTGGAGCTGGCAACCCCACCAGTCGCTTTCCGATACCCAGACTGTACTGACACAATGGATTCTGGCCTACCAGCAGCCTGATTACTATCACTGGGTTTTGGTTCATCAAGAAAGCGGCCAACCCATCGGAGCCATCTACCTGGCCGATATCGACCCAGATGACCAAAGCGCCTCCGTGCATTATCTGCTGGGCAAAGCATACTGGAATCAAGGGCTGACGACCGAGGCCTGCAGGCGTGTCCTTTCCTTTGCCTTTGACGATGTTGGCTTCCAAACAATCCGTTCCCATCATCATCGGGACAATCCTGCCAGCGGTCGGGTACTACAAAAATGCAGGATGGCATTTGTACAATCCGCTTACCTCGAAACGAGCACGGAACGTTTGAACGGCGAATATCTATTTTATCAACTCCGGAACAACGCATACCAACCGTTCCTTAAAGCGGATCGCCAGACACAAAAAACGGACTCCCCATAATGGGTGAGTCCGTTTTGATTTTGATGAAGTTTTTGCCTTAGGCGTTCAGCGCCTGGCCGCGCTCAATGGCCTGCCAGTTGATGTCCAGCATGGAGGCGCGCTTTTCGCCCAGCCACTCGCGGAGGGTCTCCTTGAGGGAATCAGGAGCGACAAACTCCGTTGCGCCCAGCACAGCACCCAGCATGACCATGTTGGCGGTGCGCTGGTTGCCCAGTTCTTCGGCAATCTGGTTACAGGGCACAGGGATGACCTTTACGTCGTCACGAAGCTCCACGTCCTCGATGAGGGAGGCGTTATAGAGCAGGACGCCGCCGGGGGCCATCTTGGGCATAAACTTGACAAGGCTGGGCTTGTTCATGGCCACCAGCACCGGAGGCTCGGTCACCAGCGGACTGCCAATCTCTTCGTCGCTGACCACCACAGCGCAGTTGGCTTCACCACCGCGCATTTCGGGGCCGTAGCTGGGCATCCAGCTGACTTCGTATTCTTCACGCATGGCGGCCTTGGCGATCAGCTGACCGATGAGCAGAACGCCCTGTCCGCCGAAACCGGCGATCAAGAATTGCTTTTCCATTATTCGTCGCCTCCTGCCGTGATGTCCTTATACACGCCCAGGGGATAGGCAGGGAGCATATCGCTCTTGACCCATTCCAGGGCTTCCTTGGGAGTCTTGCCCCAGTTGGTGGGGCAGGAGGAGATGACTTCCACCATAGTGAAGCCCTTGCCTTCCATCTGCAGGGTGAAGGCCTTCTTGATGGCAGCCTTGGCCTTGCGGATGTTGGGCACATCGTGGACGCTGACACGCTCAATGTAAGCGGGACCGTTCAAGGTGGAGAGCATTTCGCTGACCTTGACGGGGAAGCCGCAGTGGTTGGTATCGCGGCCGTAGGGGCTGGTGGTGGTCACCTGGCCAGGCAGGGTGGTGGGGGCCATCTGACCACCGGTCATGCCGTAGATGGCATTGTTGACGAAGATAACAGTAATCTTCTCACCGCGGGTTGCCGCGTGAACGATCTCCGCAGCGCCGATGCTGGCAAGGTCGCCGTCGCCCTGGTAGGTGAAGACAGCCTTGTCAGGATGGACGCGCTTTGCGCCGGTGGCCACAGCGGGCGCGCGGCCGTGAGCGGCTTCCATCATATCGCAGTTGAAGTAATCGTAGGCAAATACAGCGCAGCCAACGGGTGCAACGCCGATGGCGGTCTCGCCGATGCCCAGCTCTTCCAGCACCTCGGCCACCAGACGGTGGATGATGCCATGGGTGCAACCGGGGCAGTAATGGAAGGGCTTATCGGTGAGCATATTGGTCTTCTTGAACACAACAGCCATTATTCGTTGCCCTCCTTGTCATTATTCTGATCGTTTTTGCCGCCCAGCAGATCGTTCAGCGCGCCAAAGGCCTTGGAGCCCAGCTCGCCCAGCAGGGTAGCGCCCTTGGCCAGACCGTCAAAGGCCTTATCCGCCAGCTCGCCGGTCTTCTGCTTGAAGGCTTCGGTTTTCTCCACAAAGGCGGGATCATTCACCTTGGCTTCGATTTTCTGACCCAAACCGCTGAAAGTTTCCTGGGCGGCGTTGGCGGCCTGATCCAGCATATCGGTGGTCTTGTTGATGAGCTGCTCCACAGCGCAGGGACCTTCGGTCATACCCTCCAGCTTCTCCACGATCTCGGCAACAGTGGGAACCATGCCGCCGGTGCGGCCGTAGAACTCCACAGGGCGCTGACCTTCCACAGCTAGACGCACGTCGTCCACCATCTGACCAGTGCTCATTTCTACGCACAGGTACTTCTTGGCGGTCTTGAGGGTAGCGCGAATGGCCGCTTCGGGGAAGGGCCACAGGGTGATGGGGCGGATCATACCCACCTTGATGCCCTTCTCGCGGCACTTGCGCATGGCGCTGCGGGCGATACGAGCGGTGGTGCCGTAGGCAACGATGACGATCTCGGCATCTTCCAGCATTTCTTCCTGCCAACGGCATTCGGCAGCCTCGATGGCGTCGTACTTGGCCTGCAGCTTCAGGCAGTGCTGCTCCAGGATAACGGGATCGATGTACAGGCTGTTGATGATGGCACGGGGGGCTTCTTCAGTGGCCTTGTGGCCGGTGGCAGCCCAGGTCTTTTCCTGCAAATCGGCAGCAGGGGCGCGGTCGGCAGCCTGATCCATATCCACAGGTTCCATCATCTGACCGATGAGACCGTCGCCCAGCACCATCACGGGGGTGCGATAACGATCCGCCAGGTCAAAGGCGTCCTGGGTCAGGGTGACGGCTTCCTGCACAGAGCCGGGAGCCAGCACGGGCATACGGTAGTCGCCGTGTCCGCCGCCGCGGGTGGCCTGATAATAGTCACTCTGGGCGGGCTGAATGCTGCCCAGACCGGGGCCGCCACGCACCATATTGACGATGACGCAGGGCACTTCCGCACCGACGATGTAGCTGATGCCTTCCTGCTTGAGGCTGATTCCGGGGGAGGAGGAGCTGGTCATGACGCGCGCGCCAGCGCCGCCAGCACCGTAGACCATGTTGATGGCCGCTACTTCACTCTCCGACTGGAGGAAGCAGCCGCCTACCTGGGGCATACGCTTGCTCATGTATTCGGGAATCTGGTTCTGGGGCGTGATGGGGTAGCCGAAAAAGAAACGGCATCCGGCCTGGATGGCCGCCTCGGCGATGGCCTCATTGCCCTTCATAAGCTTTCTCATGGGCTCAAACGACCTTCCTTCTTATTTTTCAACGGTGATGGCTACATCCGGGCACATGGTGGCGCAGAAAGCACAGCCGATGCAGGCTTCCATATTGGCGCAGTGGGCGGGATGATAGCCCTTTTTGTTCAGGTGAGACTTGTCAATTTCCATGATGTGCTTGGGGCAGGCGTCAATGCACAGACCGCAGCCCTTGCAGACATCTTCGTTGACCGTAACGGTTGCCATACCGTGTACCTCCTTTTCGAGTGTATACAGCTTATTATACTGCTTGCGTAGGGAAAGTCAACGAAAACAGGCGATGGGGAACAAATGAAACACAATTTGGCGCATGTTGCCGGAAAGGACGCATATCTGGTACAAATCAAATCGTTTCCTTAAGGAAATGCTCCACAGACCCACCTGTAAAACAAGGAATCCCAACTGGCTTTTTTGCGCACCGTGTGCTATGATATGATAGATGTGCCAACGGTGTACCGTTGTTTTGATAACACAAAGGAGGCTGTATCTCATGATGGACGTACGCTACTGTGCCAATCCTGAGGATTTCAAGCGTTATACCACTGAACAGACCCGCCGAGAGTTTCTCATTGACCGTCTGTTTGTGAAAAATGAAGTGATGGCCGTTTACAGCTATGCGGACCGTATCGTCACCCTGGGCGTGATGCCGGTGGTGGATGCCGTTCCCCTGAGCAAGGACATCGACACGCGGAAGCTCTTCGGCTCCGATTATTTCCTGGAGCGCCGTGAGCTGGGCATTTTCAACCTGGGCGGCGCCGGACAGGTGATCGTGGACGGCGAAACCTACCAGATGACCAACAAGGACTGCCTGTACCTCACCCGCGGCACCCGCAACGTGTTCTTCTGCAGCAGCGATTCCGCTAATCCTGCCAAGTTCTACATGGTTAGCGCGCCTGCCCACTGCAGCTATGAAAACCGGCTCATCAAACTGGAAGAAGCCATTCAGCGCCCCGCCGGTTCTGTGGAAGCCTGCAGCAAGCGTACCATCTATCAGTTCATCCATCCCGATGTACTCAATACCTGCCAGCTCTCCATGGGCATGACCATGCTGGAGCCCGGCAGCGTGTGGAACGCCATGCCGGTGCACACCCATGATCACCGCATGGAAATCTACTACTACTGCGATATTCCGGAGGACAGCGCTGTCTTCCACCTGATGGGCCAGGGTGACGAGACCCGCCACATCGTCGTGCACAACGATCAGGCAGTCATCAGCCCTTCCTGGAGCATCCATGCCGGCGCCGGCACCAGCCAGTACACCATCGTCTGGGCCATGGGCGGCGAGAATAAGGACTATGACGACATGGACCTGATCCCCATTTCTCAGCTTCGCTAACCAAAGGAGCGGTTTATGATTACCAATGTTTCTTTCAAGCGGTATGCTGCCCTTTTGCTGTGCTGTTTGCTGACGTTAGGCTGTCTGGCAGCGTCTGCCGAGGTGGTCATCACCATCAGCAACAGTGCCGGTGAAGTGGTCTCTCAGACGGAAAGCGCCCCTCAGGAGGAGTCTGCGCAGCCCGTGCAGGAAGCCGCTCCTCAGGCAGGCTCTCCGGCGGCCCGTGACCAATTCATCAATGATATCATTGACCTGGCGGAGTACCAGTTCGTCAAAACCGCCGGCAGGGCCCAGCGCGCCCAGTACAGCGGCGATATCTACGTCTGCAAAAACTTCACCGTCTATCTCTTCCGGGAAAACTGCGACAAGTACCGCATCGGTGAGTTCCCCGACGTGCCGCTGGTCATTCCGGACAACCGTCCCAAGAAGGAGTGCACCAACCCCGTCTATGGCGTGGAATGGAAGGACATCCCCGCTTCCGACGGCAATCCTTTCTATGTAGCCGCCCAGTTTGTCTACGATGACAGCAAGTCCAAGGACGAGAACTGGGAAGACGCACGAGCGTTTTTGAGACAGGTTCAGCGGGGCGACTATTTCCAGATGGCCGCCAACTATTATTACGGTGTGGGCGCACACAGCATGATCTTCATTGCCGACTACGACCCTGAGACCGATACCGTTCGCTGGTGCGACAGCAACATGAAGGGTGAAAAGCGCAACGGCGAACGCTACGGCTACGTCCAGTTTGACGCGGTGAAGGAGATCGACTGGTTCGTGGACGCCTTCTGCCGCAAGAAGCACGGCGCCACCCTCTATCGTCTCCGGGACGACATCATCTACGCTCCGTAACCATATTATCGCAAAGGAAGCGATCTTCATGAAGTATATTCTGGTCATCGGTGACGGCATGGCCGATACCTCCCTGCCTCAGCTGGCAGGCAAGACCCCTCTGGAAGCCCTGGCACTGAACTCTTTTGACCGTGCAGCAGGCTGTTTCTGCGGCCGTGCGCTGACCGTGCCCCACGGTCTGCCCGCAGGCAGCGATACTGCCATCCTCAGCATCTTCGGCTACTCCCCCAAGACCTATTACACCGGCCGCAGTGTTCTGGAAGCTGCCGGTATGGGCGTCAACGTACCCGAAGGCTGCATTAGCTTCCGTGTCAACCTGTGCGCCGTCACTCCCGACAGCGAAGGCCAGCTGGTCATCCATAGCCACAACGGCGGCAACATCCACGGCGAGGAAGCCACCACCCTCATGAACGATCTGCTGGCGGATGAAACGTTTGCCCAGCTGATGAAGGATGCGGGTATGGAAATCACCGTGACGGATACCTTCCGCCATGTGGGCGTTATGCACTCCGAGGCAAGGGATCTGGTTTCCGTGCGTTTCACCGAGCCCCACAACGTACTGGAAAGCCGCATCGACAAGTATCTGCCCTATATGGATCGCGAGACCGCCGACCAGGCTGCCGTCAAGATGTGCCAGGACATCCGTGCCCTGATGCTGCGCAGCTACGAAGTATTGAAAGATCATCCGGTCAATCAGCGCCGCGTCAGCGAAGGCAAGCTTCCCGCCGACATGATCTGGCCCTGGGGCGCAGCCACCGCCATGCAGCTGCCCTCTTTCGAAGAAAAGTACGGCCATTACGGCACCGTAGTCAGCGCTGTACCGCTGGTCTGGGGCATCGCCGGTCTGGCTGGTCTGAAAACGCCCCATGTGGAAGGCGCCAACGGCGACCTGGACACCAACTACGAGGGCAAAGTCGCCTGTGCGCTGGACGCCCTGGCAAACGGCGACGACTTTGTCGCTGTCCACGTGGAAGCACCGGACGAAATGGCCCATGCCGGCGACCTGGGCAAGAAGCTGGAAGCCATCCAGAACGTGGAATACCGTGTGGTTGGCCCCATTCTCAACGAAATGCACAAGCGGGGCGAGGACTTCCGCCTGCTTCTTTTGCCGGATCACCCCACCTTGCTCACCACCCGTACCCACGACGGCAGCCCTGTCCCCTACGCTGTGTACGACAGCCGTACCGTCTTTAGCGCCCTCTCCGCCGGCAAGCCCATGCCTACCCGCAAGTTCTGCGAAAAGGAGATGCTCTCCGAGCCCGTGCTCATGGACGGCACCGATTTGATGCGTGTGCTGTTTGAGCAGATTTGATGGCGTTTTGGGGTTGTTTTTGGACCCCGCCCCAAGCCCTGCAAGGGGCAGTGCCCCTTGACCCCGGTTCGCACCCATTGCATGGGTACGAGGGGGAAAGTTCATGATTTCAAAAAGCCGCTCGGATACGTTCGTCTGAGCGGCTTTTGTTTGGAATCTTTTTGGGGCCCCGCCCCAAGCCCTGCAAGGGGCAGTGCCCCTTGACCCCGGTTCGCACCCATTGCATGGGTACGAGGGGGAAAGTTCATGATTTCAAAAAGCCGCTCGGATACGTTCGTCTGAGCGGCTTTTGTTTGGAATATTTTTGGGGCCCCGCCCCAAACCCCGCAAGGGGCAGTGCCCCTTGACCCCGATTCGCACCCATTGCATGGGTACGAGGGGGAGAGTTCATGATTTCAAAAAGCCGCTCGGACACGTTCGTCTGAGCGGCTTTTGATGGTTTTACAGTTTGCTGTCCAGCCAGGTGATCAGATCCTGCCAGACTTCTTCCTTATTGATTTCGTTAAACATCTCATGGCGGCCATCGGGATAGAGCTTCATAGACAAATCCGCAATGCCTGCGGCTTTCAGCTCATCATGCACCTTGCGCACGCCTTCGCCGTTGGCGCCCACGGGATCCTTATCGCCGGAGAAAAGCAGCACCGGCACATCCTTTTTCATGGCGTCCAGCTTCTCCGGGTAGAGCCTGCTCAGGCCGTCAAACATATCCTTGTATGCCCGCGCAGTAAACATGAAGCCACACAGCGGATCTGCCACATACGCGTCCACCTGTTCCGGATCCCGGCTCAGCCAGTCGCACTCCGTACGAGGATTCTCGAAGGCCTGATTATTGGCGGAGAAGTTCATATTGTGCAGCAGCTTGCAGGGCTCTTTGCCCTTGCCCAGAAGGCACTGCAAACCCGAAATCAGTGTGCCGGCGGTGATGATCGGCTTTTCGAAATGGCCGGTTCCGCTGAAGATTACGCCGCTGAGACCCTCTTCATGCTGGAGGGCATAGCCGCGGGCCACAAAGCTGCCCATGCTGTGACCCAGCAGGAAATATGGCAAATCAGGGTATTCCTCCTGCGTCTGGACGCGGACGGCATGGGTATCGCTGAGCACAGCATCCCAGCCCTGCTTGTCGGCAAAGTAGCCCTTAATCTGAGCATTCTTTCCGTGGCCCAGATGGGTATGCCCCACCACGTGATATCCCGCCGCGTTCAGCGCCTCAGCGGTGTCATCATAACGAGCGATGTGCTCCGCCATGCCATGCACCAGCTGCACCACGCCTTTGGCCTCGCCCTGCGCAGGCCAGAAGCGTTTTTCCAATTCCTGCCCGGTTACCGAACGAAAGGTCATCTCCTGTACCATCCTGTCCGCCTCCTTTATGTTGTTTTGATGGCTGTATTGTTTTACTTCGCGTAAGGGCTGTCGAATTCCTTCTCAGCCTTGGTAACAGCATCCTCCAGGGTCATGCCGGCAAAGTTCTGCGCGCCAAGGAAGCGGCCGCACTTGCCGTCATTCACGAACGCGCCCACCACGATGCCGGGAATGGCGCTTTCGGGGGCGTTGGGTGCCTGCTGGCCGCCCAAATCGGTACGGCACCAGCCGGGATCGGTCAGATTGATGAGCACATCGGTGCCCTCGTACTTCATGCCCAGATCGATGGTCACCTTGTCCAGCGCAGCCTTGCTGGCGGAGTAACCGGCCTGCTGGGGATCCAGATTGATACCGCTGGTGGTGTTGAGGATGCGGCCAAAGCCCCGCTCCTGCATCTTGGGCAGGAAGTGGTAACAAATCATCATGGGCGCGATGGTGTTCACGTTGAAGCTGACCAGATAGTCCTCCTTGGGGGTGGACAGGTAGTCGTTGCGATAGGCGATCTGCAGGCCGGCGTTATTCAGCACGATATCCACCGGCACCTCCAGCGCGTCGATCTCTTGCAGCACCTTTTCCACAGCGGTGAGATCGTTCAGCTCCGCCGCCACGCAATGAGCGTTCACGCCCAGCGCCTCCACTTCTGCTTTCACCTTTTGCGTACCCTCAAGGGTCCGGCTGTGCAGAATCAGGTTGCAGCCCTGCTTGGCCATGAAGACGGCGGTCAGATAGCCGATACCGCGGCTGGCGCCGGTAATCAGCGCCCATTTTCCCTTCACACTGATCATCCTTGGTTCCTCCTGTTCATATCTCTCATGCCGCATTCTGCGGCTTCCAAACCTACAAAAACTTATTCAGGCTGACGCGTTCCCCGCATGCAGCGATAACTCAGCAGCATGGCCACGAAGGCAAGTGCGCCCTGGATCCACTGCCAGTTACTGCCGATGAAGGAGCCCGCCTCATCCACCCAGCGGATGAACTTGGCCAGCATGACCATCAATTCGCTCTGGGCGCCTCTCTCCACAGCGCTGAACACGTCCTGCAGCGCAGGCAGAAGCAGCAGCACCCACAATAGCAGCGGCACGCCCACCAGCACGCCGATGGTCAGGCCTTTCTTGCGGCGCAGACAGCAGCCAAACAGATAGAAGATACAGCTATACTCCAGCACCCACAGCATCTGCCAGGGCAGCTGCCGCAGGCCCTCCGCGGCGGTGGTCAGCACATACTCCTGTGCAGCCACCTCTCCCGCCCATACAGGCAGGGTAATCTGCGGGATCAAATTCATCAGCAACGCCGCCAGAAACTCCATCCCGAAACTGATCACTGCGGAGATCAACAGATACGCCAGCGATGCAAGAACGATCGCCAGCAGATTGCCCAGCCATACGGCAACGCGCGGCGTGCCGAAACGAAGCAGGAAGGTGGTTTCCTTATTGGCGATATCGATAGCGCAGATCAGCGCCAGCAAAAGCGACAGCGCCAAATCTGCCGAAACAGCCGTCAGCTGATATTCCGATACATTCAATCTGGCAAGCACCAGATTGATCACCTGTACTGCCAGCATGATCACCGCCAGCCAGAAGACGAACCCCCGCTTTTTCAGCCAGTGGAAGCGCATCACGCCGTTCAACCGGGAAAGGCGATACCAGGAATTGCCCTCAATCAGGGTTTTCATCCGGTTATCCATCACGCATCCACCTCCTGTTCCATATCCGTGCCGCCGCGACTCTGCGTCAGGAACACAAACAGACGCTGCAGGCTCATGGGAGCGGTCTGCACCCGCCCGCTGACCGCCAGCCGCTGACCGTCGCTCACCTGGTTCAGGCGCACATGGCGTACCAGCGAACCGGCCACTTCTTCCTCCTTGAGGATCGTCATGCCCGCGGTTTCCTCACGCACGGCGTCAGGCGCACCGGATACGCTCAGGTAGATCCGGTGGAAACCGCTGAGCTCCGCCTGGCACAGAAGCTGGCCCTGATCAATCATCACGGCGCTGTCCAGAGTACGGGCCACTTCATCGATCAGGTGCGTGGACAGGATGAACGTCCGACCCGGATCCTTCTGATGTTCCTGAATCAAAAGGTCATAGAACCGCTCGCGCATCACCGCATCCAGACCAAGGCTGGGCTCGTCAAATATGGTGATCAGCGCACCGGACGCCAAACCCACTGTGAGGAGCAGCGCAGTCTGCATACCACGACTGAAACCCTTGAGAGGCTTTTTCATGGGCAGTTCAAACTGCCGGATCAGCTCGCAAGCACGGGCGCGATCCCAGCTGGGAAACAGCCCTTCGCACACATAGAACATCTGCTTGATATTCTTGAGCCTGCCAAAGTCAGGGGTATCCGCGATCATGCACAGGGTGGATAGCGCCACCGTCCGGCTGAACACCGGCTGCCCAAACAGCCACGCATTGCCGCGGTTTGCACGGAGCTGAGCGGATACGATCCGCAGCAAGGTACTTTTTCCTGCGCCATTACGGCCCAAGAGGCCCACGATCTGACCCGGTGCAATGGAAAAGCTCAGGTTGTTCAAGGCCTGGGTTTTGCCAAAACGCTGGCTCAGGCCCTGTACTTCAATGGCAGGGATCATGGCGTTTTGCAATGGAATTCCTCCTTGTAGACACATTGCCCACGCAATCAGAAGCGTGGGCAACGAGTTGATTTGATAGGAAAATAGCGCCAATTTCCAAAGGGCACCGCCCCTTGGCGCGGTGCAGGGAGATGAAGGGAAGCGGGTGCCCAGTGGTCACAACGGCGAAGCCGTTAGCAGGCCGAAGCAAGGGCTGGGCGCAGTTAGTACCCAGAACGCTGACTGGGTTACGGATAGTCCCTGCCTTCCATCACTTCACAATCAGATTGCACAGGCGGCCGGGCACAAAGATCAGCTTGGCGAGGGTTTTGTCGCCGACGAGTGCCTTCACTTCCTCGTATTCAGGCAATTCCTTCTCGGCCTGCTCCCGGGTCATCTCCGGGGAGATCATCAGCTTGGCGCGAACCTTGCCGTTCACCTGCAGGGCGATCTCCACCTCGGTGTCCTTGCACTTTTCCTCAGAATAGGTAGGCCAGGGCTCGTAGGCGATGGTATTGTCGTGACCCATCAGCTGCCAGATTTCCTCGCCCACATGGGGAGTGATGCAGCTCATCATTTTGATGAAGCCCTCGGCGTACTCCCTGGGACAGGTGCCGTTCTTGTACACTTCGTTGACGAAGGTCATCATCTGGGCGATGGCGGTGTTGAAACCCAGCGTCTCAAAGTCGGAAGTGATCTTCTTAACGGACTGATGATAGATCTTGGTCAGCTTGCCGTCATCGGTATCGGTCAGGTTGGCAGGCACGGTGAAGAAGTTCCACACGCGGTTGATGAACTTCTTGGCGCCAGCGACAGCAGTGGAGGACCAGGGCTTGGAGACCTCCAGCGGACCCATGAACATTTCGTACAGGCGCAGGGTGTCCGCACCGTATTCACGAACGATGTCGCTGGGATTGACCACGAATTCGGGGAAACGCTTGCCCATTTTGATGCCGTTTTCGCCCAGGATCATGCCCTGATGCACCAGCTTCTGGAAGGGCTCCTTAACGGGAGACAAGCCCTGATCGTACAGGAAGCGGTTCCAGATACGGGAGTAGATCAGATGACCCACCGCGTGCTCGGGGCCGCCCACGTACAGGTCAACGGGCATCCAGTGCTTGAGCAGTTCCGGATCGCAGAAGGCCTGCTCGTTCTTGGGGTCGATGTAGCGCATGTAATACCAAGAGGAACCGGCAGAACCGGGCATGGTGGAGGTTTCACGTAGACCCTTGATGCCATTCTGGTCGTAGTGCTTCCACTCCTCGGCATTCTCCAGCGGAGCCTTACCGCCGCGGCCCTTGTAGTCCTCCAATACGGGCAGAACCACAGGCAGCTCTTCGTCAGGCAGGAACACGGTCTGGCCGTCTTCGGTGTAAACGCAGGGAACGGGCTCGCCCCAGTAGCGCTGGCGCGCAAAAATCCACTCGCGGAAGTGGTAGTTGGTCTTTCTGCGGGCAACGCCCATCTCTTCCAGCTTACAGGTGATGGCTTCCTTGGCCTCTTCCACGGTCAGGCCGGTGAACTCCTCGGAGTTGATCAGCTTGCAGCCCTTGCCCAGATAATCCTGCTTCTCAAAGGCGCACTCAGAAACATCGCGGCCTTCGATGACCTGCAGCATGGGGATGTTGTGGGCGATTGCGTATTCAAAGTCGCGCTGGTCATGGCTGGGAACGGCCATGACGGCACCGGTACCGTAGTTGCCCAGCACGAAGTCGCCGATGAACACGGGGACTTCCTTACCGTTAACGGGGTTGATGGCGTACACGCCCTTGAGGGGGCAGCCGGTCTTGGTCTTGGTGGCGTCGGTACGGTCAATCTCGCTCTTGCTGGCAGCTGCCTTGATGTAGGCTTCCACCTCTTCACGGTTTTCCACACGGTCCAGCAGGGACGCGGTGATCTTGCCGTCGGGAGCCAGCACCATGAAGGTGATGCCGTAGATGGTCTCAATGCAGGTGGTGTAGATGGAGAATTCGCCGCCGCCCACCAGCTTGAAGTCCACTTCCACACCGGTGGACTTGCCGATCCAGTTGCGCTGGATCTCCTTGGTGGATTCGGGCCAGTCGATATCCTCCAGCCCCTCCAGCAGCTTCTCAGCAAAGGCAGGCTGGTCGATGACCCACTGCATCATCATCTTCTTGACCACAGGATAGCCGCCGCGCTCGGACTTGCCGTCGATAACCTCGTCGTTGGCCAAAACAGTACCCAGCGCTTCGCACCAGTTGACGGGCATCTCAATGCGCTTGGCATAGCCAGCTTCCCACAGCTTCTTGAAGATCCACTGGGTCCACTTGTAGAATTCGGGATCGGTGGTGGCGATCACCTTGGACCAGTCGTAGTCAAAGCCCAGTTCCTTCAGCTGGCCGGAGAAGGTGGCAATGTTCTTCTGGGTGAAGCCATTGGGATGGTTGCCGGTATCCACGGCGTACTGCTCTGCGGGCAGACCAAAGGAGTCATATCCCATGGGGTGCAACACGTTGTAGCCCTGCATGCGCTTCATGCGGGACATGATGTCCGTGGCCGTATAGCCTTCGGGATGGCCGGCATGGAGACCCACGCCGGAGGGATAAGGAAACATATCCAGCACATAGTACTTGGGCTTGGAGAAATCCCACACATCGGTAGCGAAGGTGTTGTGTTCTTCCCAGTACTTCTGCCATTTCTTTTCAATCGTTGCCGGGGTGTAGATGGGGTTTTCCATATGTATAACCTCCTTGTTGGGGGCGGGAGAATGCAGGGGGGCCACCCCTGCACCCGGCCAAGGGCTCTGCCCTTGGATCCCGCAAGGGGCAATGCCCCTTGACCCTTCGCCGTGCATTTCATGCACGGGGGAATAAGTGATTTGTTTGGTTGGTTTTTTCTGTTTGGGGCGAATATCGCTACGCCTTTTGATCCAACCGTTGACATAAGCTCCTGACCGCAATTCATGCGGTCAGGAATGGGATTCTTAAGGGATGAAATCCCTTAAGCGGATTTCCTAAGGGCAGCGCCCTTTGGCCTTACGCCTTCAGCATCTCGATACCCTTGTCCATGCGGCGCAAAGTTTCGTCCTTGCCCAGCAGATAGGCGATCTCGGTAGCGCCGCCGGGGGTGGAGGCCAGGCCGGAGATAGCGATGCGGACGGGCCACATGATCTGGCCGTTCTTCATTTCGTTCTGGGCGGCAAGGTTCATCAGGACTTCCTTGACGGCCTCCTCGGAGAAGTTGTCCAGAGCAGCAAGAGCGGGGCGGGCCAGCTCAAGGGCCTTGAGGGCGATCTCCGGGTTGGTCTTCATCTTCTTGTGGGTGTAGATCTCGGGATCGTACTCCGGCAGCTCGGCAAGGAATTTGACCTGATCGGGCACCTGAGAGAAGATCTCGGTGCGTGTGTGCATCAGGCTGGCCAACATGCGGTAGTCGATGTTCTTGCCAGCAAGAACCTTGTCGAACCACGGAGTCGCCATTTGCAGGTACTCCTCAAAGTCCATCTTGCTGATGTACTCGTGGTTGAACCAGTTGAGCTTCTCGGTGTTGAAGATGGCGGGGGACTTGCTCAGGCCGGAGAGGTCGAAGGCCTCGATCAGCTCGTCCATGGTGAAGAATTCCTTCTCGCCGTAGGTCTTCACATCGGGGCACCAGCCCAGCAGAGCGATAAAGTTGATGATGGCATCCCGTACATAGCCCTGCTCCAGCAGATCCTCAAAGGAGGGGTCGCCGTAGCGCTTGGAAAGCTTGCGGGTGGAGTCCTTCATCACGGGGCTCATGTGGATGTAGACCGGCGGAGTCCAGCCAAGGGCCTCGTAAAGCAGGTTGTACTTGGGGGTGGAGGAAAGGTACTCGGTGCCGCGCATCACATGGGTGATGCCCATCAGATGGTCATCGATGACATTGGCGAAGTTATAGGTGGGCAGGCCGTCCTGCTTGATGAGCACATTGTCATCCAGCGTGTCGCAGGGGGCTTCCACGTGGCCGTAGAGGGCATCCTCGAAGCTGGCCACACCGGTGGTGGGAATATTCTGACGAATGACGAAGGGCTCGCCGCTCTGCATACGCTTGAGGGCTTCCTCCTTGGGAATAGAGAGGCAGTGCTTGTCGTACTTCCACTGCTCGCCCTTGGCGGTAGCAGCGTCCCGGCGCTCCTGCAGCTCCTCCTTGGTGCAGAAACAGGGGTAAGCAGCGCCGCTCTCCACCAGCTGCATGGCGTAGGGCAGGTAAGTATCCTTGCGCTGGGACTGGATGTAGGGGCCGTACTCGCCGCCTACGTCGGGGCCTTCATCGTACTCCAGACCCGCCTGATGCATGCTGGCGTAAATCTTTTCAACAGCGCCCGGCACTTCGCGTTCCTGATCCGTATCCTCAATACGCAGGATGAACTTGCCGCCGTTCTTCTTGGCGAACAGATAGGTGTACAGGGCGGAACGCAAGCCGCCCAGATGCAGGTAGCCCGTGGGGCTGGGTGCGAACCGGGTGCGAACAGTCATAAGGCGCCTCCTAAGTAAAAGAAATGAGGTCGAAGGATATACCTTCAACCTCGTATTATAACCGAAATATGGCTATCTGCCAACTGTTTTTCCTGTAATGCAGTGAAAAAACGTTTTTGGAGGAAGGACAGCATACCCTGTGTACGATTGCCTTACTGTACAATTCATGAACGCCCCATTCCTTCCGGAACAGAAAGAACCGCTCCCGGACTGTACCGGAAGCGGTTTTGATCATCTCTTTACTTCTTGATCTGCTTGGCGAAGGTATCCTTCAGACCCACCACACGGTTGAAGACAAACTTGTCAGCGGTGGAGTCGGTATCCTTGCAGAAGTAGCCCACGCGGGGGAACTGGAAGGTGGCGCCGGCTTCGGCGTCTGCCAGGGACTTCTCAGCATAGCCGCAGCAGGTTTCCAGGCTGTTGAAATTGAGGCGAGTGAGGAAATCGTCCTTCAGGGGCAGCTGCTTGCGCAGTTCTTCCAAAGCCTCTCCCTCAATGCCGTTGGTTTCATCATCTTCCAGCAGGATAGGCTCGAACATACGGGCTTCCACCGGCACGTTCTCCGTTGCACTGACCCAGTGCAGGGTGCCCTTCACCTTACGGTTGGCGCCCTCGCTGCCGTTGCGGCTGTCCATGTCCACGGTGCACAGCACGGCGGTCACGTTGCCGGTTTCGTCCTTCTCGCAGCCCTCGCACTTGATGATGTACGCGCCCATCAGGCGGACTTCATTGCCGGGGAACAGGCGGAAATACTTCTTGGGCGGTTCTTCCATGAAGTCTTCCTGCTCCACGTAGATCTCACGGGTCATGACTACCTTGTGGCTGCCCATTTCGGGGTGCTTGGGATGGTTCTCGATCTCCAGCTCGTCCCGCTTGTCCTCGGGCCAGTTGGTCAGAATGACCTTGAGCGGCCGTACAACCGCCATGGCGCGGGGCACCTTGTCGCCCAGGTCATCGCGGACGCAGCTTTCCAACAGCGCCATATCCACGGTGCTGTCCGCCTTGGCAAGACCGATGCGGTCGATGAAATCGCGGATGGCTTCAGGGGTGAAGCCGCGGCGACGCATAGCGCACAGGGTAGGCATGCGGGGATCGTCCCAGCCAGTGACGAAGCCGCCCTCCACCAGCGCGCGCAGGTAGCGCTTGCTCATCACGGTGCGGGTCAGGTTCAGACGGCTGAACTCGATCTGACGGGGACGGCCGGGCAGCATGGCTGCGGACTTCTCCACCACCCAGTCGTACAGGGGGCGGTGATCCTCATACTCCAGGGAGCACAGGCTGTGGGTGATGCCCTCCAGCGCGTCGCCGATGGGATGGGCGAAGTCGTACATGGGATAGATGCACCATTCCTTGCCGGTACGGTGATGTTCCTTGTACAGGATGCGGTACATGGCGGGGTCGCGCATGTTGATGTTGGGGGAGGCCATGTCGATCTTCATGCGAAGGATCATACTGCCCTCGGGATGTTTGCCAGCCTTCATTTCCTCAAACAGGCGCAGGTTTTCCTCCATGGGGCGGTCGCGATAGGGGCTGTTCTTGCCCGGCTCGGTGAGGGTGCCACGGTATTCGCGCATCTGCTCCTGGGTCAGCTCGTCCACATAGGCCAGGTCGCGCTTGATCCAGTCCACAGCAATGTCGTAACACTTCTGATAGTACTCGCTGGCGAAGAACAGGCCGCCCTTCCAATCGAAGCCCAGCCAGCGGATGTCATCCATGATGCCGTCCACGTACTCGGTCTCTTCCTTGGCGGGATTGGTGTCGTCAAAGCGCAGATTGGTCACGCCGCCGTAGCGCTCAGCGGTCAAAAAGTCCGCCACCAGGGCCTTGCAGTGACCGATATGCAGATATCCGTTGGGTTCCGGGGGAAAACGGGTATGCACGCTTTGGCAGCGCCCGCTCCGTAAATCTTCTTCTACGGCTTCCCAGATGAAATTGCTTTTCGTTGCGGGGTTCTCCATTGCAGTGCCTTCTTTCTTACATATTAACGGTACAAAACCGTTGGGAATCATTATATAGCGAAAGGCGGGGTTTGGCAAGAAAAGATTGCGCGGATACGCGAAACAGGGAGGCGCTGCCTCCCCGCACCCACCGCCAAAGGGCCAATAGCCCTTTGGAATCCCTTTATTGATGCCGCTTTACGCCATCAAAAAACAAACCGCTTCCTGCATATCGAAAGCGGCTCTTTTTCAATCTTGCAAACTCAAATGCCGGTCAGTTCTACGGTGATGATTTCTCTCGTCGGCCAAAAGGCGCACAAACGAAGGCGGTCGATCTTTGCCAAAATGGGCGTGAAGTGCTGCATCAGCGTAGGCAGGGCAGCCGCGATGGTTTCCGGAACATCGATAAGCATGGTGGTATGAGGCAGCCACGGGTAGCCGTTCACAACGTTCTCACCACAGGCCTGCTGAAGGGCAATCAATGCCTGGGTCATATCCGGTGCAGCGAAAAGTATTTTGCCGCCGGGCATCACACCGATATGCCGAATGGCTACCTCCACCGGAGCGAAGCGGGCAGCCACCTGTTTGGTGATCTCGATGGCCTCGGCTTCCTTCTCCAGCGGGAAGGTGGCCAAACTGATGTGATGATTGAGCCCCGGCGTCTGGTTGCCGGTGAAGCCCGCCTGTTGCAGGGCATCGTACCACACAGAAATGCGCCGCTGATCCTCCTCGCAATAGTCTGCCATCAGGGTGAGAAAGGATTCTGCCATGTAAATCGCCTCTTTTCGCAGGTTTTCGGGATGATAGCACAGGTTGCGGAGAACTGTCAAGAGATGGAACATCATCAAGCCAAGCAAGCCTGAATATCTGCCCAAACCGTTTCCGTAGTGCACAAGATGTGGTACACTGTTGAAGAACAAAATCGCAAACGGAGTGCATTATGGCTGAGATCATCGAAATCACCTCTCTGGACGACCCCAAACTGGCCCCCTATCGCAACCTGACCGGCAGACAGCTGCAAAGCAGCCATCTTTTCATTGCCGAAAGCGAAAATGTGATTCTGGCCGGATTGGAGGCAGGCTGCCGTCCCCTGTCGCTGCTGATGGAGCGGCAGCACATCACCGGCAAGGGCAAAGCCTTGGTGGAAGCCTGCGCTGTGCCGGTTTTCACCGGGGAGGATGACCTGCTGGAAAGCCTGACCGGATTCAAGCTGAGCCGGGGCATCCTGTGTGCCATGGAGCGCCCTGCGCCGCTTTCGGCTGGGCAGGTGCTGAAAAATACCCAGCGCATTGTCGTGCTGGAAAACGTGGTGGACGGCACCAATGTGGGTGCGTTGCTCCGTTCCGCTGCCGCCTTGGGTGCGGACGGTGTGCTGCTGACCCCGGATTGCTGCGACCCATTGCAGCGACGGGCAGCCCGGGTGAGCATGGGCGCAGCCCTGCGCATTCCGTGGGCGGTGTGCGAAAACCCGCTGGCATGCTTAAAGGAAGCAGGATTTGTCACTGCTGCCCTCGCCCTGCGGGACAATGCAGTGTCCATCCGGGAAGAGCGGCTGAAAGAAGCCGACAAGCTGGCCCTGTTTCTGGGGGCTGAAGGGGATGGCCTTCGGCAGGAGACCATTGATGGTTGTGACTATGCGGTGGTGATTCCCATGTACCATCAGGTGAACTCGCTGAATGTGGCGGCTGCCGGGGCAGTGGCGTTCTGGGAATTGTTTGGGAAATAGTGCAAACGGACAGACTGCATTGCTTGTCTGTCCGTTTGTTTTTCCTTTTACTTGACAAACATATGAATATGTGTTTAAATGTTCATATAACATGTGAGCATTGATTCATATGTTGCTCCAAGGAGGGTACAAGCCATGCTTCAAGCCATCGCCGTTTTCATCCAGTTCTCATTCTACAGTTTTTATGTAGCCAAAATCCTTATCCAACGGCGGCAAGCCATACAGACCAACCAGATGGGTCGTGGCAACAAACCAAAAAAAGTATTGCGGATTGAGCGCATCACCCTATGCGCAACCGTTTTGGCTCTTCTGGGCAGTGTTGGCAGCATTTTCTTTACAAAACCGCAGCCTTCCCCGGCTATCGCAACCATCGGGGTGGCTGTAGGCGTGTTTAGCGTCGTTTTTTTCGCTGCCGCCACCCTGACCATGAAAACCAGCTGGCGGGTAGGGATTCCGCAGGAAAAGACTGAATTGGTTACAGAGGGCGTCTACCGCATCAGCCGCAACCCAGCCTTTGTGGGCTTTGACCTTTTGTATCTGTCCACCTGCCTGTTGTTTCCCAACCTGACGCTGATCCTGATCTCCCTTTGGGCGGCAGTGATGCTGCATCTGCAAATCCTGCAAGAGGAAGCGCATCTGCGAAACACTTTCGGAGAGGAATATGATGCCTATGTCCGGCAAGCGTTGCGATACCTTGGCAGAAGGCGGGGTGCATAGGTCTGTTGCGCATAAAAGGGGCTTTTGCAAACCAAAGCAAAAGCCCTTTTCGTATGCAATTACCGCTCCTCCAGCTCAGCGAACACCGCCGCCATAACCCCGTCATAGTCCCGGTAGCGGTCGCATTTGCGGATTTTCTTGAGCAGCTTGTCTCCGATCTCATAGCCCACGCCCAGATAAGCCCACAGTTCCTTCATTTTCATCATGACAAATGCCTCGGTGCCCAGCAGTTCCCGGTAGGCCTGATACATCCGCTCATGGAAGCGGCGCAGCTGTTCCACCGTGGGTTCCTGACCCCGCAGTTGCCCCACCATACCCGGCCGCATCAGAAAACCGCGGCCCATCATCACCCGCTCCACATCGGGATGGGCGACTTCAAAGGCGCGCACATCGTCTGCTGTGTACAAGTCGCCGTTGTAGCACAGGGTAAAGTTCGTGTGCTGCTTGGCAAAAGCGAACCATTCCGGGCGCACCGGCGCACGGTACAAGTCCTCTCGGATGCGGGGATGAACGATCAGCTCCGAAACCGGATAGCGGTTGTAAATGTCCAGAATCCGCTCGAATTCCGCCGGATCCTTCATGCCCAGACGGGTCTTGATGGAGATGCGCACCGGACAGCGATTGAAGATCTCGAACAGGAAACGATCCAGCTCCTCCGGCTTCCCCAGAAAACCGGAGCCCTTGCCCTTGGAGACCACCGTGCCGGACGGGCAGCCCAGATTCAGATTGATCTCATCGTAGCCCATGGCGATCAGCTCGCCCGCCACCCACATAAAGGAGTCCGCGTCGTTGCTCATCACCTGGGGCACTGCATGGATCCCCTGATTGTTCTCCGGAAGAATGTCCCTGAGCTCGCGGCCGGTAAAACCCTTGCCCTTGGCGGACACAAAGGGGATGAAGTACCGGTCCGCCGGGGTGAAGCATTCCTTGTGGGCGTTGCGGTAGAGGTAGTTGGTGATGCCTTCCATGGGCGCAAAGGTGTATTGCATGGTTTCTCCTTTTGTATCGATTGACTTACGGGGTTTGGAGGAATTCTTGAATCAGGCGGGTGTTGACAGGCAGATCCGCCTCCAGCACCCACATGTTATTGATCAAAGCGTCCCGGTACGCGCCGTCAAAGGGCACATGAGCTGTCCGCAGACGAAGGTTGGAGCCGTTGGTAACCAGCGGAGCGAGCGCTCTGATATCGCCCAGGGTCAGGTCTGTATCCAGCTTGCCAAGATTGGTGATGGCAAGCCCCATCAGGCGGAAGAGATCCAGCGTGGTCAGCTGCCGAAGGATGCCCAGCAGCACCTGCTGCTGCCGTCCGGTGCGGCCAAAGTCGCTGTCCAGGCTGCGGATACGGCTGAAACTCAGCGCCTGAACGCCGCTGAGGCGTACCAGTCCGCTTTCTTCCAACAGGCCGTCCATCTCCGGGATTCCCATGTGCTGATTATACCTGACCAGATTGTCGTTCAGCTCCCGGAGTTCTTCCTTGGTGATCTCCACTTCGATGCCGCCGATCTGATCGATCATATTGGCCATCTCGGAAAAATTCACCGCCGCGGTACGGTCAATCCGCACGTGAAAATTTTCCTCCAGCGTTCGTTTCAAAAGCTCCGCGCCGCCGTACACATAGGCGGCATTCAGCCTTGTCCTGCCATGGCCGGGGATGGACACATACAGATCCCTGAGAAAGGAAATCAGCTTCACATCGCCGGTGGACGGAGTGATCTGCGCCAGCATCATGGCGTCGCTGCGGCCGGTTTCCTCCGCATCATAGGCGTCCAGACCAATGAGCAAAAGATTGAAAGTTTCTGCGTCCTCTGCCGCAGCGCCGGAAGCGCCTGTAAGGCAGCATGCCATCAGCAGCAGCGCAATGATCCTCCTCAATGTGCGGTTCATAGTGATCCCCTCCTGTGGGTCAGTATTCCGCAAATCATAACGCGCCATGCACCGGCTTTATTGCAGGAGATTTCAGGTATAGTCGGTATCGTATTCCACCACCAGCTGGTAGCGCTCATCCAGCGACGAGGCATAGGCGCAAAGAGCCTGATGGAGTTCCTGCCGCCCCTTGTAACCCGCAGGCAGCACGCAGTCGAAAATTAGGTTGGTATGCCCTTGCCCGGGCACCATACGAAAGTCATGCATGCTCAAACTGGCGTCGGTGTGCATCAGGAATTCCTCCATCTGGCGGCGCACCTGATTGATATTCTCGTCATCGGTGACGATGGGATCCATGTGGATGCAGATGGGCATATTCAGCTCCCGGCTGATCTTGCGCTCCGCGTCGTCGATCATCTCGTGGATGGCCAGAATATCCCCCTTGGCGCTGACCTCCGCGTGGGCAGAGGCAAAGCAGCGCCCCGGGCCATAGTCGTGCAGCACCAGATCATGAATGCCCAGAATGCCCTCATTGCTCATCAGCATCTGACGAATCTGCTGAATCTTCTCCGGATCAGGCTTGCCGCCCAGCAGGCTGTCCACCGTATCCCGGCACACTTCATAACCTGCCTTGAGCACCAGCAGCGCCACCACAACGCCGATGTATCCGTCAATCATCCAGCCAAAGAGCGTAAACAGCAGCATGCTCAGCAGCACTGCACCGGTGGCAATGGCGTCACTGAGGCTGTCCTTGGAGGTTGCCAGCAGGGTTCCGTTCTGGGTCTGTTTGCCCAGCTTGCGATAGAACAAATACAGCCACAGCTTGAATCCCACCGACAGCACCATGACGATCACCACCACAAGGCTGACGGTCAGGGGCTGGGGATTGAAAATGGCGGCGACGCCGTCCCTGAGCAAGGAGACGGCCATCACCACGATCAGCGCGCCTACAGCCAGGGAACCCAGATATTCCATGCGTCCGTGGCCAAAGGGATGATCCGCATCCACCGGCTTTTGCGCCATGCGGGTGGTGATCAGCGCCACAATGCTGCCTGCCGCGTCGGACAGATTATTGGCCGCGTCCGCCGTTACCGCCAGCGAGCCGCTGAGGACGCCCATGAGGAACTTGGCAGCAGCCAGCAGCACGTTCACCGCGATGCCCACGGTGGCGCCCAGCGTCGCATAGGCGGTGCGTACCTTTCCATCCCCGGTATTCTCACAATTAGGAACAAAACGTTTGATCAGCCAGGAAGTCATCAAGACTGCCTCCTTTTGTCAATGCTTTACATCTTGGAAAAATCAGGGAAGCCCACAGGCTTCCCTGACTGTCATCAATGGTATATACGCCGCTGGAGCCTTTTGCTTGCGTCTCAAGCCTTGCCCTTACCGCGGCGCTCCTCCAGAAACGCCCATACATAGCCGTTGATCAGGTTGGCGCTGTACACGCCCGCCACGATGCCCACGATGATGGGAAGGCTGAACTCGCGGATCGCACTGACGCCCAGCACATACAGGGTCACGATGGTCACCAGCGTGGTCAGAGTGGTGTTGATGGTTCGTCCAAGGCTCTCGCGCACAGAGATATCCACCACTTCCACACGGCTAAGGCCGGCGTAGGCAGGCTTCTTGTTGTTCTCGCGGATGCGGTCGAAGATAACGATGGTGTTGTTGATGGAATAACCCACGATGGTCAGCATGGCTGCGATGAAGGAGGAGTTCATCTGAATCACGTTGCGCAGGATGACCATGAAGCTGAGCATGATCAGCACGTCATGCAACAGGCCGATGACCGCTGCCAGACCGCTACTGAAGTCAAAGCGGAAGGCAATGTAAATCAGCATCAGCGCAGCAGCCAGCAGCACGCTGAGGATGGCGTTCTTCACCAGCGTTCTGCCCGCAATGGGGCCTACATAGCTGGCGGTGGCATTGCTTACGTCCATATTGGGATAGGTTTCGATCAGCGCAGTTTCCAGCTGGCTCTGCATCTGTTGGATTTCCGTATCGTCTCCCAGGGAGGGGATACGGGCCTGCATGGTGGTGCCTTCCTGGCCCACGGTGCTCACAGCATGCTCGCTCAGACCGATGGAACGCAGCGCTTCTTCCACGTCAGCCTGCTCAAAGGGCTGACCCATTTCATACTGGATGCTCAGGCCGCCGGCAAAGTCCAGGCCGAAATTGATGCCCAGACCGCACAGAGTCAGGATCAGCGCAACCAGCATGACGGCAACAGAAATTCCGATACAAATCAGCGCACGATTCTTGCTCTTCATGTCAGTTCGCCTCCTTCTGGGACTCGTCCTGCGCAGCCGTACCGCTGATAAACAGCGACGGTTTATGGACCACACGGGCAAAGCGGGTCAGCAGGAAACGGGAGACCGAAATGGCAGAAATCATGCTGGTAATCACGCCCAGCAGCAGCGTGGTGGCAAAGCCGCGAACCGAACCGGTACCAAAGGCCAGCAGTACGATGGCAGCGATAATGGTGGTCACATTGGCGTCCAGAACGGCACTCATGGCGTTTTTGAAGCCGATGCGCACAGCATGGATCAGAGGACGGCCGGCACGAATCTCCTCCCGGACGCGCTCGAAAATAATCACGTTGGCGTCCACGGCCATGCCAATGCCCAGGATAACGCCGGCAATGCCGGGCAGGGTCAGCTGAATACCGGGCACGACAGCGATGAGCATAAACAGAATCAGCACGTAGATCACCAGCGCCCAAGAGGCAACAACGCCGCACAGGCGATAGCGGATGATCATGATCAGCATGACCAGCGCAATGCCGATCATAGCGGCAAGAACGCTGGTACTCAGCGCATCCTGACCCAGCGTAGCCGAGATGGTGTCCAGCTTATCCTGGCGCAGCTCCATGGGCAGAGCGCCACTCTGCAGCTGCAGGGCTACGTCGGAGGCGGTTTCGGTGGTATAGTCTCCGGTGATCTGCACGGTTCCGTAGATGGCGCTTTCCACCATAGGATTCATCAGCAGTTCTCCGTCCAGATAGATCGGCATCGTCCGGCCGATGTTCTTGGAGGTCATGTCGCCAAAGAGCTTCTGGCCTTCCGCCGTCAGGTTCAGCTGGATGCAGGGCAGCATCCGCTCGTCATAGGCGGGGCTGGCGGACTGCACATAGCTGCCGTCCATAAACAGATTGCCGTCAGCGTCGTAGAACTCCAGCCTGGCAGGCGTACCGATGAGATCCAGCACGGCCTGGGGATCTGTCACTTCGGGGATCTCCACACGGATACCCGCAGAACCGATCTGGCTTACCGTTGCTTCTGCAAAGCCCTTGTCGGTCAGGCGTCTGCCCATCACGTCCATGGTAGAGCTGAGCAGGGTGTTGAAATCCGCTTCGCCAGCGACCTGCTCCGGACTCAGGCTGGCTTCATATTCCACATACACGCCGCCCTTGAGGTCAAGGCCCAGCGCGATGCTCTCGGGCCAGGCATTGGGACGGGGTACCCAGGGGCGAATCAACGGATTGCTGCCTGTGCCCAGGCCATAAACGGCCACAGCGCCCAGCAGCAGCGTAACCACCAGCGCTGCACACAGCGCAATGACAGCCGACGTCTTCTTCTTCAATTTGACGCTTCGGCGATTGTTGACTTTCATTTGGTCAACCATCCTTCCGGTTCATGATTGATGTATCTGCCGCGGAACCGCTGAAAAAACAAACGCCCCTCCGGCAGAATACACATAATGGCATTATACCGTTGGGGCGGTGTATGGTCAAGGGAAGGTAAGAACCAGCTTGGGGAAAAATCAAAAACTGCAAAATCAGCAGAAAATTAATCATTTCTTTAGAAAAGAAATGAAAATCATTGATTCCCTTCTTTAGCTTGACCTTCTTTGACCTTTATTATCGATTTTTATTTTTGACCTTCTTTGACCTTGATGATACAATTGGATCGTACCCAGGGAGCACTCTCCCGCATCCATTGTTTTTTTCAATCAAGAAGGAGGTTTTTTGATGTATAAGATGATGTCCTACCGTCCTGTCCCCCCCATGTTTGCCGATCCCTTTTTTCAGGATTTCTTCGGTGCACCCCGGCCCCGCCGTCCCCGCGGCATGCACGTTCGCGTAAGCGAAGAACAGAATGCCTACATCATGGAAGCGGATCTGCCTGGTGTTGGCAGAGAGAACATCCGCCTGAGCGTGGAGGATAACGTACTGACCATTGCCGCAGACCGCGGCACCGGCAAAGCAGAGGCCGACGCTTCCGCCCAGCACACCAGCCATGTGGAGCGAAGTTTCACCCTGGAAGGCATCAACGTTCAGGGAATCACCGCCGATTATGTGGACGGTGTTCTGAAGGTGCTGCTGCCCAAGGAACAGCCCGCCGAAAAGCCGGAAGTGATCACGATCGCCATCGGCGGCGGAGAGCAGCCTGCGCTGACAGACGGCGAATAACACACCGTACTGCTTTGCAGCAGGCTGACAAACCCGTGGCTTTTCGCCAAAGCGTACATCTTGCAATTGCTGCGGCACAAGCTTTTGGGATCTGCCCTATGCCCCGGCAGGGGAAAATGATCCCCCTGCGTCCCGTTTTTTTCACAATCAAAATCCCCCGAAACGCTCCTGTGTGTTTCGGGGGATTTCTTCATTTTGACAACATCATCCCAAAAGTCTGGGGCCTGACCGACCGCTGAGGGTTCCCTCGCTGTCCTGAATCATCATGAGGATCTCTACCTCTTCGCCGCTTTTCGCATCGATGTAGACGCGGTATTCGTTTTCTCCGTACACCCCGGGGATCTCATAGCAGAGCCGTTCGCCGCCCAAATGCGGAATGACGCATAGTCTGGCGTCCGAAGCGCCCAAATGAGGTGAAACACGCTGGAGGGCTTCTTCCTTGCTCAGGGTGGGGGTCAGCCCGTCGCGCCGGTGATGATTCATGAGGTAGTTGTTGCTTTCCAGGCCTACCACTTCGCCGGTGTCCATGCGCAGCTGCACCTTGACCAGATCCGGATAGAGCAGCACGCCGTCCTGCACGGACACAAAATTCACCACGCACAGGCCATCGTACACGCGTACATGGTTGGGCTCCATCTCGCCGTACCCATGCTGAACAAGGAACGCACCGCCCCGGCGCACGCATTCCTCCGCCGTCATTTCCTGTGAAAAGGCCGCGTGTTCCGGCATCAGCCACAGCAGCTTGCCACCCCTGCGGGTCACCTCTGCGTTGAGCACCACGCCGTCATGCAGGGTCAGGGTAACGCCGTAACCAGCCAGAATACCCTCTGTTTCGCCGGCGGCTACTGCTTCCCGAACCCGTTCCTCGCCTACGTAGTTCCGGGCGATCTCCACTGCCTGCCGGGCGTCGATCTCCCCCTCCCCCAGCGCCTTGGGTTCGCCGTAATGGCTGGCGTCGGAGAATGCGCCGTCATAAATCATCGTGGGATAATCCATGCCGTGATCCTGATCAGCCACGGCCTCCAGCGGCCTAAGTCCCAGCTGGGCAGGTTCATAATACACATCATCCGCCTCCGCCATTCGCAGGCTGCCTGACAGCATGTTTTCCTGCGCCACTGCCAGCTGACCCAGCAGCAGGGTGCATTGATCCCGAAGCTGCGAAAGCTGCTCGATGGCTTCGTCGCTCAATCTGCTGCCGGATGCCACCAGCAGTGCTTCCTGCATGGCGTAATCAGCAAGTTGATTGCAGAATTTGATGGTATCGCTCATGGCCACATGGCTCAGCGGCAGGGACGACAGCCCGGTGACCACGGCGTCCGCCTGACGACTCACCTCAGTCAGCAACTGGATCTGCATACGCGCATCCGCTGCCAAAGGCGACTTGCTCAGCTTAAGCGAAATAGCCTGCAAATGTTCCTGGCTTTCAAGTACCCGCTGGGTGTAGCTGTCCTCCAGCCGCTGTGCCATGCGGCCTGCATACACGCTTCGACTGATGCCAAAGGCGATGGCTCCCACCAGGCACAGCCCTAGCACCGTGTACAGGACCGTTCTTCTTCTCTTACCCATATGCCCTCCTAAATGGCGAAGTTATGCTTGCCGATGCTCAGCTGTACCGTTCGGGTCCAGATCCATTTGTTGGTGGAGGTCACCGGGTTATAATAGTACAGGCAGCCGCCGGAAGGATCCCAGCCGTTGAGCGCGTCCTTGGCGGCGCGAATGCTGTCGTTGTCCGGGGTCAGATTGATCTGGCCGTCCTTGACAGCGTCAAAAGCGCCTGCCTGATAAATCACGCCGCTGATGGTATTGGGAAAAAGCGGACTTTTGACCCGGTTAAGCACCACAGCAGCCACCGCCACCTTACCCACGTAAGGTTCGCCCCGGGCCTCGCCATGCACCAACCGGGCCAGTAGGTAGGTTTCGCTTTCCTGATACCCTGCTGCTGCCACGCTGCCTGCAAGGCTGATCCCCAGCGCAGCGGCAGTCTTCTCCCCCACCACGCCGTCCACACGCAGACCGTTCTTTCGCTGAAACCAGACCACAGCATCGTAGGTTTCCTTCCCGAAGACGCCGTCAGCTGTGCCGTTCATATAGCCGTACTGACGCAGCTTTTCCTGCACCAGCCTGACCTGCTCGCCCTTGCTGCCCCAGGCCACCACTGCCGCATCTGCCTTTACCACCATCAAAAAGAGAGAAAAGAGCACCAGCACCGTTAACAGCTGAAGCCAGAATTCCTTTGTTTTCATTGCTTTGAGCATCAAAAAATCCTCCCCTGTGCAGCTTCCAAAGCCACATAGGGAAGGATTACCATCTATGGGGTAAATCATACGGATTTTCTGCCGTCACGATGGATTCATTGCTGTACTGCCTGTGCTGCCTCCGCCGGAACGTGGGTTTTCACCGCCACATTGAGCACCGAAAACACCGTCAGCAGCACGATGGTCACCATAATTGCGCTCATACCACCTGTGAAGCCGAACTTTTCCGCCATCACGCCCACCACGGTAGGCATGGCGATGGCGCCGGAGGAACCAATGGCCAGCAGCGCGCCGGTGGCCAGCGGATAGGTGTTGGTGAAGAGGGCGGCGTCGGAATAGATCATGGGACAGATGCCCGCCATGCACAGGCCAAGCCCGGCCACCGCCAGCGTGACCGCCGTGATGCTTCCGCCAAGGAGCATCAGCGTAAAGAAAATCGCCGCGCCAAAGCTGGATACCAGCATCAGCAGCTTCTGGGAGACCTTCACCGACAGCGCCGCGCACAGAAGGCGGCCTGCCAGCATCACGGTCCACAGCAGCGTCGCCATGGACTGGCTGTAGGCTGCCACGGCCTGGGAGAGCGCTTTCCCTTGTACGCCAAAGCTGTTCAGCAGGGATTCCTTGTTCTGGATATAGGTCACCAGCCAGCCGTTGAGGGCATACTCGGAACAAAGATAACAAAACATCATCATCGCAAGGATGAGAAAGGACGGGTTCCTGAGGAAGCTCAACGAGCGGTTGGACTTGTCGCCCGGATCGGGACGGTCCTTGTCCAGCTTCATCCGGCGCAGGTTGTTCAGGCTAATGAGCCCGCACACGATGACGAAGCACACGCCTGCCTGCCAGCCGATCCAGGTACGGAGCAGCAAAAATGCCATAGGGGTAATGATGGCGCCAATGGCAAAGGATGCATGGAGCATGTTGGACGCTGCCGGGTTCCCGCCGGAGAGCACATTGACCATTCGATTGGTGAAGTTGGTGACGCTGCCCCGGCTGAGACCGGTCAGCAGAAACGCCATCAGCAGCCAAACCGGATTGCCCCAGAGAGTCATCATGATAAAGCCGATGAACGCCAGCACCGACAGCATCATGATGGATCGCTTTTCCCCCAGATACAGCGGAATAACGCCGCTGAGGAAACCTGCGATCAGATTACCGGCGGAATGCGCCGACAAAAACAGACCGCTCACCGAATCATTCAGACCGTAGACCGCCTTCAGGTCAGGCAGCACCGAGCCCAGGGTCATGGAAAGCGACCCGTTGCAGAAAAAAGCAAAAAAACAGGTGAATAGAACGGTACGACGCTTTTGATCCATTTGGCGGATAAATGAGAACATGATGATCGTACTCCTTTGGTAAACGGATACGTAGCTTGCTGTGTCCGTAGGACGCGCGAGGAATCACTCCCGGCTTCCCTTCTGCCGCTTGAGCCACACCATCAGAACAGCGATCTCCGCAGGGTTCACACCGGGGATGCGGCCTGCCTGACTGAGGCTGCGGGGCTTGTGCTGCTTGAGCTTCTGGCGGGCTTCGATGCGCAGGCTCTCGATGGAATCATAGTCGATGTCCTCGGGCAGAAGCCAGTCCTCCATCGCACGCGCTCGCTGCACCTGCGCCTGCTGCTTTTTCAAATAGCCTTCGTACTTGACATGGAGCTCGGCCTGTACGCAGGCGTCGGACTGATAGCCTGAAAGGTCAGGGCAGAGATCCGTCAGGTTGTCAAAGGTCACGTCAGGACGGCGCAGCAGTTCCTCCGCCGTGAGGGTGGCGGTGGTTTCCGGCTGGTTGTTGGCATTCAGCCATGCGCTGCGCTCCGGGGAAGCAGGAACCTTGCAGGTATGGATCTTTGCCAGCAGCGCATCGGTCTGGGCACGCTTGTTCTCCATGATGGCCATGCGCCGGTCGTCCGCAAGGCCGCGGGCGTGACTGAGAGCCGTCAGGCGCAGATCCGCGTTGTCCTGCCGGAGCAAAAGCCTGTATTCCGAGCGGCTGGTCATCATGCGGTAGGGCTCGTCGGTACCCTTGGTGCACAGGTCGTCCACCATCACGCCGATGTAGCCCATATCCCGGGTGATAATGAGCGGTTCCTTCTCCTGCAGCCAGCAGGCAGCATTGATACCGGCGAGAATACCCTGCGCGGCAGCCTCCTCATAGCCGGAGGTGCCGTTGACCTGCCCGGCAAAATACAGGCCGGGGATGCGCTTGGAGCCAAGGGTCAGGTTCAGCTCAGTAGCGTCGATGCAGTCATACTCGATGGCGTAGGCCAGTCGGGTCAGGATGGCACGCTCCAGACCGGGCACAGTGCGGTACATGGCCCACTGTACGTGTTCCGGCAGGCTGGAGGACATGCCCTGCACATACCATTCCGGGCTGTCCAGCCCTTCCGGCTCAAGGAACAGCTGATGGCGGTCCTTGTCGGCAAAGCGGCGCACCTTATCCTCGATGCTGGGGCAGTAGCGGGCGCCGGTTCCCTTGATGTCACCCCGGAACATGGGGCTCAGATGCATATTCTCCTGGATGATGCGGTGGGTTTCCGGATTGGTGTAGGTCAGGTAGCACATGCAGCGGTTTTCCAGCGGATAGCGCACGCCGATATCCGGCTGCTGCGCCACGGTCAGGAAGGAAAACGGCACAATGGGATCGTCTCCGGGCTGGGGCTCCATCTTGTCAAAATCGATGCTGCGCACATCCACACGAGCGGGGGTGCCTGTTTTAAAGCGGCGCAGCTGAAAGCCCAACTCCTCCAGCGACCCGGAGAGACCCTCAGCACGGCAAAGGCCCTGGGGGCCGGTATTGCGGCTGTAATCGCCAATGATGATGCGGCTCTTCAAATACACGCCGCCGCAGATGATCACCGCACGGCAGGCGAGGGTCTCGCCGGTCATCAGGCGAACGCCGCTGATGTGGCCGCCCTCGGTGAGCAGTTCGGTCACCTCGCCCTGACGAACGGTCAGGTTGGGGGTCTCAAAGAGCGTTTTGAGCATATCCTCGTGGTAGCGGCGCTTGTCCGCCTGCGCACGCAGGCTGTGGACGGCAGGCCCTTTGCCGCGATTGAGCATGCGGCTTTGCAGGAAGGTACGGTCGATGGCGACGCCCATCTGGCCACCCAGGGCGTCTACCTCGCGCACCAGATGCCCCTTGCCCGTGCCGCCGATGGCCGGGTTGCAGGGCATCAGCGCTACGGAGCCGATATCAAGGGTCATCAGCAGGGTGGAAATGCCCATCCGGGCAGCCGCCAGCGCTGCTTCGCAGCCAGCGTGGCCCGCGCCGATGACGATCAGATCCTGCATATTGGTTTCACCTCAATTGAAATCTTGCGTTTGTAATGGCAGGCCATTGCAGGCCCTTTCTCATGTTCCATGGCCAAAGAAGACGGTTACGCTTCCTTCGCCTCCCGGAGGATCACCCGGCATTCAGTCGGGCGCACCGGGTTTTCGATGATGATCTCATCTACTTCGTCCACCACGATGGTACCTGCCATGGGGTTCTTGATGGAGAGGATGCGGCCGTGCACGTCTGCGTCCACTTCGGAGCATTCAAAGGCCAGGTCGGCGTCCTCCATGGTGCAGTTGACCAGCACCAGGTTTTTGCAGTAGCAGAAGGGCTGCGTGCCGATGATACGGCAGTTTTCCAGCCGCAGGTTTTCGCTGTACCATGCCAGATACTCGCCCTTCACCACGGAGTTGCGCACCGTGACATTGCGGCAGTGCCAGAAGGCGTCCTTGGTATCCAGGTAGGAATCCTCGATGGTCAAATTTTCGACATACTGGAAAGAATACTTGCCCTTGAACTGCCAATTGTGGATGGTCACGTTCCGGCTGCCCATGAAGACATACTCGCTCTCCAGGCTGCCGCCCTTGACGGTCACGTCGGTACAGTTCCAGCCGAATTCGGTGGACTGAATGCGGCAATTGTCCAGCTGGATCTGACGGCATTCCCGGAGCGCCTTCACGCCGCCCAGCACGCAGTCCCGGATCACGCCCCGCTCCGCATACCACAAGGCGGCACGGGCTGTATCGGTGCTCTCACAGCGGGACATGGAAAAATCGGTGGTGTGCCACAGCGGATAGCGCAAAAGAAAGCGGCAATCTTCCACATCCACCTGATGGCATTCCTTCAGCGCAGATTCACCATCGGCCTCACCTGCAAAAATACAATTTTTGACCAGTGCATCGGTCACATGGTACAGCGCGCGTTCCTGATCCATGGTCTGATTCACAATCATTTGTTTCATCGGTCACGATCTCCTAAAACTGCTTTATTTCCTTGGTATTGCATGTTTATGACATCATTACACGCCTTCAGGCGCAACTTATATCATATGTTTTTTCTCAGCGTCTGACAAGAGTGAATTTCAATTTACGGCCCCTTTTCCAATTTTTCCATCCACCCATCATTTCTGGTAAAATCCTTCCCTTTTTGGATAAAACATGCTATAATCATCTCACCTTAAAATTGTATACAAGGAGGTACCTTCCATGACCCAGACCACTACCGAAACCAAGAAAAAGGGCTTTTCTCTTGCCAGCCTGATGGCGATCCTGCTGTTGGTTGCCGTTGTGCTCGCTGTTTTCGGCTTTATGGGCAAGAATGACGCGCTCAAGGCCAATACCGATCTGACCGCTCAGGTGGAAGAACTGACCACCAATCTGGACACTGCCAACGGCACCATCGAAACCCTGACCGCCGATCTGGAAACTGCCAACGGCAGCCTGACCACCCTCACTGCTGATCTGGAGACCGCCCAGGGCACCATCGATACCCTGACTGCCAATCTGGAGACCGCTCAGGGCACCATCGATACCCTGACTGCTGATCTGGAAACCGCCAATGGCGCCGTCGACACCCTGACTGCTGATCTGGAAACCGCCAATGGCGCCGTCGACACCCTGACCGCTGATCTGGAAACTGCTCAGGGCACCATCGATACCCTGACCGCCGATCTGGAAACTGCCAACGGCAGCCTGACCACCCTGACCGCCGATCTGGAAACTGCCAACGGCGCCGTCGATACCCTGACCGCCGATCTGGAAACTGCCAACGAAACCATCACCCTCCTGCAGGAGGAGCTGGATGCTCTCAAGGATGCACCTGCTGCTGTGCCTGCTGCCAATCCGTAAGATTTCCTTACTTTGCAAAAAACACGCTCCGCTGTGATGGCGGGGCGTGTTTTTGCACGGGATGCATCATATTCAGGAGAAAAACAGCATGGAAAAACGCACCCTTCGCCACACAGACCTATCCGTATCAAAGCTGTGCATGGGAACCGCAAACTTCGGCGTCACCCTTGACCGGCATCAGGTCAACGCTCATCTGGACCGTTTCCTGGAACACGGCGGAAACTTTCTGGATACTGCCCATGTATACAGCGACTGGATCCCAGGCGAAAAAAGCCGTTCCGAAAAAATGATCGGGCATTGGCTGAAACATAACAGGCGCTCGGATGTGATCCTATGTACCAAGGGCGGACATTATGACTTTGCAGCGCCGGACGTATGCAGGGTCACCCCCGATCAGCTGACTCTGGATCTGGCCGAAAGCCTTGATTTTCTGCAAACAGACTATATTGATCTCTATATGCTGCACCGCGACAATCCCGCCATGCCGGTCAGCGAGATCATTGATTGTCTGGACGGCTTCGTACAAAGCGGCCGTGTGCGCTATCTGGCCTGTTCCAACTGGAGCGCCAGCCGTACGGCCGAGGCAAACACCTATGCGAAGCAAACCGGCAAGCACGGCTTTGTGGTCAACGAACTCATGTGGAGCATGGCCAAGATCAACCAGGACGCGCTTCCGCCCGCGTATGTAGCGATGAGTGATGAAATGATGCAGCTGGGACAGGAAACCGGTCTGAATTTCATGTGCTTCTCCGCACTGGCCAAGGGCTACTTCACCCGCCGCTATGCAGGCAAACCGCTGTCCGACGAATTGCACCGTACCTACGACAACGCCTGCAACGATCGGCAATTTCAAGCACTGTGCAAGCTAAAAAGCAGCCAACAAGTCACCCGCCGATGCCTCCGCTATTTCGACCAGCAGGAGGTCACCGCGATCCCTATCGTATCCTTCTCCAGCATGGATCAGCTAATGGAATGCATACAAGCTTTTGAATAAGCGTACAGCATCCCCCGGAGCCGCTTGTGGTCAGGCGCTCTGGGGGATGTTGTGGCTGCGTTCTCTTTCCCTTGTTTGAATCAAAAAAAGAAAGCCTTGATTCTTCAAGGCTTTCTTAAGTGGTAGCGGCGATCGGATTCGAACCAATGACACTCCGGGTATGAAGCGGGCTGCGCCCGCTTCGGGAAGGCTTATTACACAACAAAAAACGTGAAATGTGGCTGTGGTTTTGGGTGGCGGAATCAAATCAGTTCATAAAAAGCGCTTCAGGCTTTCCAAAACGCTCAGCATGTGATACTTGATCAGAAAAGCAGCGTTGTAATACTGGGGATACCGTTCTTTGATATCTACCAATAGCGGAAGTACAAACTGTTCCGTTTCCTGAATGTACTCAACCATTCTTTCCTTTTCAAATCCGTTTGCCATGGAAGAGATGTTATTGCAGCGATCCAATACCTTTATGATTGCAGCAAGTGGATTTTCACGGATTATGCTGTAATAGCGCTGCTTTGCCGCCTCTTTTGATTCACCCATTCCAATTCTGAAGGAGAGCAACGATACGATTTTCTGAACGGTTTTGCTTACCGGAAGCTGTTCAGGGGAGACACTGCAATCTTCTACCACATCATGAAGCAGAGCTGCAGCCAGCAGTTCATCATCGTCCAAACCCATGGCCAAGGCGTGACAGGTGATCATCAACGGATGGATCATATAGGGTACTTCTTCTATCCCCTTTCGCTTCTGTCCCTTATGCATCTGAGAGGCAAAGGAAAGCGCCCTCGCTGTCTGCATCAGTTGCTTTGCATTAGCAGCCGCTCTCACCTGCGTATACATCCGCTCCACATCAAAGAATCTTACAGTTCCTCCGTTGGGAAAAGAGGTTTCTTTCTCTCCCAGCAAGAATCCAACTGAGGTTTTCAGGCATTCTGCCAGCCTGATCATCTTTTCTGTATCGGGTAGATAATCATCCCGTTCCCAGCCGCTCACGGCCTGAAAAGAGACCCTCATCCGTTCTGCAAGCTGCGTTTGAGACAAATGCTGTGCTTTTCTGCTGGCCGCAATTCTTTCACCAATCGTCACGACCTCACCCTCCGTTTCATTCTTATATGCATGTTGATTATATAGCCAAAGCACTGTTTGTGCAAACAAGTGGCACAGGAATCTAGGATGACTTTTTTCAAGTATTGCTTGAAAAAGTCAAATGATTTTGCGCGAATAACAAAAAAGAACACCCTGATTTCTCAAGGTGTTTTTGATGGTAGCGGCGATCGGATTCGAACCAATGACACTCCGGGTATGAAGCGGCCTTTGGCCGCTTGGGAAAACTGCAAAAACTCATTAGAAAAGGCCCACCGCAGCAGTGCGGCAGGCCCTGAGTTCTCATCTGGCTGGGAAAGCTGAAGCCAAGCCATGCCGGATGATTTTTACTTGAAGGCGACCATGGTGTTGGCGATGGTCATGACAGTCATCAGAACAGCGTTGAGGAACGCGGGGGTCCAGATGTTGCCGGTCTTCTTGTACAGATTGCGGGAGATGATCGCAGCAATGGACAGCGTAGGCACCATTGCAACCATCATGATGCCGCTCAACGCAGAACCAGGATTGGCAGCCACACCGGTAGCAAACAGAGTGCCGTACTGGCAAATCAGCCACAGCAGGGGACCGCCGGCATTGAGCACCATGGCCAGCAGATAGCCTTTGATGCCGGTCTGCTTGTCGGTGTTGGTATTGATGGTGATGGCGGCGGAGGACACGATGTAGTACAGCAGGAAGGTAGGCAGGTAACGCAGCACCGCAGGCAGGATATTCGCATCAAAGGTCTTGAAGGCGAAAGTCCAGATACGGAAGTCGGCCACGAACAGGGCATCCATCAGCCACAGTACAGCGTAGGCGATCACAACGCTCACCAGCGCGGCAAGCAGGCTGGCCACGATAGCCACAGGCTTGAACACCAGACCATAGGAGGAGAAGGTAGCGCCTTCCTTGGCCTTGAGAATCAGGAACATCAGACCCATGATGGTGGCGGAAATCAGCGCGCATGCCAGCGTCCAGTAGACGATGGAGTTGATGCCGATGGCGGTCCACACCGCATTGTCCTGGTACATGGGGGTCTTGGCGACCAGCGCAAGGGCAGCGCCGGTAACGACGGTCACGATACCGCCCACAAGGCTCTTCTTGCAGCACTTCTTCACGAGGAAGGCAATGATGGCGGCGACGCCCACAGCAGCGGCCGCGATGCCGGCGTAGAACAGGATGTTGACCGTGGTGGTGCCCGCGCCTTCATCCATCAGAGGCGTGAAGAAGATGGCAGGCAGCAGCACTGCGATGGTCAGCACCACGATGGTGATGATCTTTGCCTTGCCCTTCGCGCCTGCAGCGGGGGTCAGCGTACCGGTCTTGGCCTTGTTGAAGAAGGGCAACTCCAACACGATGGAGGCTACGGCGATGATCAGCATCACAAAGCCGACCAGAGCCACGCACTCGGCGATCTCCTTCCACAGCCACACCTGCTGATCGGCAGGGATGGCGGTGATGCCGGCCTGATAATCCTTGAACGCCTCGGTGTAGAACTCGATAGCATAACCGGTGGTGGTGGTGGAGAAGTGGTTCCAGGGATGGGTCTCAGCAGGCTGATAGATGATGCGCTTGCCGCCATCGCTGGTTTCGTACCAGGTATTGGCCTGCGCAGGCTCGGTCTGCTGCAGGAAGGTCATGCCGTCAGGAGTGGATACATAGTCTTTGTGGCGCACGGTGCCGCCCTGCTCGGCGGGATCGTTGAAGAAGAACTCGTCGTACTGGGCAGCGACCTTTCCCAGCACGCGCCCGCCGCTGAGAGACTCAGCCGTGGCAGCATCGAAGCCTACAAAGGCGGTATACATGAAGTCGGAGCCTTCGGTCAGGCTGCAGTAGATCTTGCGGATGCCGGTAGCGGCAGCATCCAGCTCATCACGGGCGATGGCAGTGGTGGAGCCGAAGCCGCCCATGGAGTGACCAGTCACGCCGATGATGCCGTTGCCGGCCTCATCCTTAAGCACGTAGGGCTGCTCATACATGTAGGCCACAGCGTCGTACATGGAGTTGTACCAGAAGGGCAGCCATACGCCGAAGAACGAGGCGTCGGAGTAGACTTCGTCGTTGATGTCGGAGTGACCGTGATCGTACTGGTCCAGAGCCAGCACCACGTAGCCGCGGCGGCTGAGCTCGATGGCGTTGGCATCCTGCATCTCAGCGGAGTTCAGATAGCCATGGGTGACGATGACGGTGGGCTTGGGATTGCTTTCGGACGCATCCTTGGGCATATAGAGCAGGCCGCTCAAATTGCCGTTGGCGGTGTCGAAGTTGATGCGGGAAACCTTCACGCCATTACTGCCATTGATTGCACAGGCCACGATGCTGCCGACGAGCACGATGACCAATGCGATACAAAGCAGTACGAGGGAACGCTTGCAGTTTTTCATTAGTAATTCCTCCTTCGTAATTTTGTTGTGCGCAGAAAAAGTGTTATAGTAATTATACAGCAAAAGAAGGGAACCAGCAATCGTCAAATGCAAACGATGTCAAAAAAAGTTCAGATACCCTACGAAGCTCGATACCGCAATTTGGGGCGGTATTTCAACCAGCATGTGTATATGATCTGCACATATCTCTGCCTCGAAATATTCACCTTTTTCCATTTGCACAATTGCCTCAAGATTTTTCCTATCTCTCTTTTCTTCTCTCCAAAGAATGCCTTTCTATGGTACTTGGGCGCAAATACTATGTGATATTTACAATTCTATTTCGTATATGATAAACTGTGCACGTCATTAGGCATATTCTTTTGACCTCCTTTTGCTTTTGGTGCAGTTGCCAGACCGCTCCTCTATATAACAAAAGAAGTTTTTTGTGCTTCCCTATCGGTTAGCCTTTCCCGAACCACAGGCCAGGCCTGTGGTTTTACTTATACAAAAAAGAAAGCCTTGATTCTTCAAGGCTTTCTTGATGGTAGCGGCGATCGGATTCGAACCAATGACACTCCGGGTATGAACCGAATGCTCTAGCCAGCTGAGCTACGCCGCCACGATGGTTGCGGGGGAGGGACTTGAACCCTCGACCTCCGGGTTATGAGCCCGACGAGCTACCAAACTGCTCTACCCCGCGATGCTTAGCGCTCACGCGACGCTACTTATCATATATCATGGCGGCGGTTTTGTCAATGTCTTTTTTCAGAATTTTACGAAAAAAATTCTCGTGCCTCTATGCTCCGGAGACAAGCGGTTGATCAGCATTTCATCGGCGGCTGAGGATCTTTTCCATGGCATCGAGCAGGCCGTCCACATCATCCTCGGTATTGTAGATGCCCATGCTGGCGCGGCAGGCGCCGGTATGCAGCGTCCCCAGCCAGCGATGCACCGCAGGCGCGCAATGCAGCCCGGCACGCAGGGCATATCCTGCATCGGCCAACGCATCCGCCAGCTCGCCGGGATCCATGGCAGCCGGTATAAAGCTAACCACACCTACCTTGGGGGTTCCAGGGTGCCCCAATACCCGCACTCCCCGCATCCGGTTCAAACCGGCGCGCAACCTTTGCGCCAGTCCATCCTCATATGCCTGGATCTCATCCCGGTGCGCAAGAGCGAATCGTGCCCCGGTCAGCAGTCCGGCGATACCCGGCAGATTGGGCGTACCGCTTTCGTAGCGATCCGGCAGCTGGACAGGCTGATCCAGGCTCTCACTCTGCGAACCTGTGCCGCCGGTGACGATAGGCCTTGGCAGCATCCCCCTGCCAAGCACCAATACGCCTGTGCCATGGGGCCCCAGCAGTCCCTTGTGTCCCGGCATGGCGATCATATCCGCGCCCAATTCCTGCAGGGAGACCGGTAGCACACCCGCTGTCTGCGCGGCGTCCACCAAAAGCGGGATGCCGCTGGCTCTCAGCACTGGCGACAGTTCCTTCACCGGCTGTACCACACCGGTGACGTTGCTGGCATGGCAAAGAATGCACAGCGCGGTACGTGGCGTAATGGCTGCGCACACACTCTCCCGGGTGATCACACCCAGGCTGTTGGGTTCAAGAACCCGCACCCGGATCTGACCGTTTCGCTCCAACAGATGCAACGGCCGCATCACGGCATTATGCTCCGCATGAGAAACGATCACCTCGTCGCCCTGACACAGCATACCGCGGATGGCCAGATTCAATGCCTCTGTGCAGCCGGAGGTAAAGATCACTTGTTCCGGCGCCGGAGCGCCGAACGCCTGGGCCAGCAGCTCACGGCAGCGCTGGATCACCCGTCCGCCGCACAGCGACAGCGAATGCCCCGCGCGGCCCGGATTCCCTCCGATTTTGTTCAGCGTTCCTGCCATCGCCTTTGCAACCATCGACGGCTTAGGAAACGATGTAGCCGCGTTGTCCAAATAGATCATCTTCCATTCCCCTTCCATTTGCACACGCCCGATTTCACTCTGCGTATACTGTATGTGGAAGAAAGGGGGATATGAACCCATGACGGAAACTTTTGGCATCGCGTCCTTCCGCTCCCGCCAGCAGGTGCTGAAATTCGAAGGAGCGCTTCGGCGTGCAGGCATAAGGGTATCAGTGATCACCACACCCAGAGACGTGTCCATGGGCTGCGGCCTGAGCATCCGTTTTGAATTGGAGGACTATGATCAGGTACGGGACGTATACAACCAGCTTCGCCCCTCTAATCTGATCGGGTTTTACCGCATCACCCGTGAAAACGGACGGCATACGGGGACGCAGGCGATGTAAAGCATTGCCCGCCATTGCCGCGCCTGTGAGGATATGGTACAATCGCCATAGCTCAAGCGGATCGGAGGGCTGAGAATGCTTATCGTAGAAACAGAACGCCTGATTCTCAGAGACTTTGAAAAATCTGATATCGCGAAGCGAATCTACTGGGAGACTGTTGAAACCGAATGGCAAAAGTGGGATGCTCCATGGGAACATCAAAGCTTTACGGAAGAGCAAAAACGTGCGGAATCCGCTTCTTTCATCACCGGTCTGGAAGCCTTCGCTGAACGAATCGCCGCCAAAAGTGATGCGGATATGCGCTATTCCTTTCAGATCGATCTCAAAGAAACCGGCGAGTATATCGGCTGGATCAGCTGTTACTGCATCGATGCCGAATACAATTACACGGACGGCGACGGGCATTATGCCTTCGGGATCGATATACCCGGCATGGCACACCGGGGCAAGGGCTACGGAAAAGAAGCCTTTGCGGCAGCTATACAGTATCTGTTTTCTTGCGGAATGACGGAGGTATACACGCAAACCTGGTCCGGCAATAAACCCATGGTGGCGCTGGCCGCATCCATCGGTTTTCAGGAAGTAATGCGCAAAAAGGATTTTCGCACCGTTGACAATACAAAATACGACGCTATAACCTTTGTACTCAGAAACGAATAAGCGCCGGCAGGACCGCCCTTCTACGGGCGGTTTTTGCGTGCCATGACGAAAAGGATAAAAAAACGCTCCGTGCCATCAGACACGGAGCATATTCAAGCCAACAAAGATTATTCCTCCACGTTGGACTTGGTGGGCAGCGCGCGCTGCACGTTGCCGCTGCGCAGGCAACGGGTGCACACATTCATGCGCTGAGGACGACCATCCACGAGCACACGCACATTCTGCACGTTGGGAGCCCACACGCGATTGGTTTTGCGGTTGGAGTGGCTCACGTTGTGGCCGCTCATCGCGCCCTTCTCGCATACTTCACAAAACTTGCCCATCAATTACACCTCCTAACGGGAGTTTGCATGCATAACAGCCTGACTATTTTATCACGGCTTTTTCTGTTTGGCAAGAGTGAATCTTGAAAAATCCGTGACATTTTTTCCATTCACATAACAAAATGTGCAAATGCAACGTTTCCCGGCCTTCCGCCGATGTTCAGGCAGCCTGCCAATCTCAGGCTCTTACCTGGTGGCCTTTGGCTGGGTACAAATAAACAGCCCGTACTCCTTTGGAATAGCGATCACGCCCTCTTCCGCCTGCCGGGAGAGCAATGCCGTCAGTTTCTCCCTGGGCCAGTCCTTCAAGCCGCTGAAGCTGGCCATGGACAGCACGTAGTCTGTCAGATCCTCCACGTCTGTCACCCGGAGGCCATCCTCCCGATTCCTGCATTCCACCTGGCCAAAATAACGGGACAACGATACCTTTCCGTTTTGCAGGGAGAAGGGATAGGCATTTCCATCCTGATGACCCAGCGTCTTCGCCAGCCAGAAGGCCACGCCCTGCTCCCCCACTGTGGCGCAGAAGAAGCGGCCGTCCGGCTTCAGCACCCGGGCCACCTCGGACAGCGCCTTGTCCAGATCCGGCACGTGATACAGCATCATATTGGCGATGACCACATCGAAAGCATTGTCCTCGTAGGGAATCTGCTGAATATCCACTTGCCGGAAGCTGATATTGGGCAGCGGCGGCACATTGCCTTTTGCTACGTCCAGCATGCCTTCAGAGAAATCCGTCAGGATCAGGGACGCATCCTCCGGCAACCACTGGGGCGCATCATGCCACATATTCCCCGTGCCGCAGCCCAGCTCCAGCACCCGCATGCCGGGTTTCAGCTCATAATGGGACAGGATCCAGTCGCCAAAGGGTTCCTTATTCAGCGAGTATTTCTGATGCAGCGCTATGCGGATATCCAGTTTTTCGGCGTTGGCGTACTGGGCTTGAATCAGCTGGGAGTTGTTGACCAAGGGCATGGGGGTCGCCTCCTTACCATTTCACCTTATTCGGATAGGGAGCTGCTTTCTTTTCAACCAGCCGTTGTAAGTCTCTGAAAGTTTTATTCTCCTTACCCGTCAGATGCTGGTAAAACAGTTGTCTGAGGCGCACATAGCGGAGCGCATCTCGATAAGCCTGCCAGTATGCCTTTCTACGCTTTCTGCGCTTTCCCGTCGAAAAGATCAGTCCCAGTAGCTGTAGCAGCTGAATGAGCGAATACAGCAAAAGCCCCACTGCACCGATACCGCCTGCGATCATCAACGCCCAGCTGAGCAACGGGATAGTCCCTATCAGCAGACCGAACAGAAAGCCTGCCCCACGGCCCCAGGAGGCCGAGATACCAATGAGCTTATACAGCCCGAAAGCAGCCAGTGCGCACAGCACTGCCAGTCCCAGAGAACCCAAGAGAGAAAGGAACTTCCCACCTACGGTATCCCGTACCGCTTCCTCGTTGGCATCCATCTGATCGAGCTGCGACCGGATGCCCGGCAGAAGACTGGGCTTGTCCTTCATATCGCTGTTTATGCTCTGCCACAACATGTCCATTTCCTTGAAGTAGCCGTCCAGATAAAACGCATCCGTCAGATGAATATGGCCTTTCTCAGTCTTCTGAACGATGGTCTCCTCCGGGTCAGGAAAACGAAAGATGCCCTGTTCCTCAGGCAGCCTCGTTTTTTCATAACCCAGAATATGCAAATCCACAATATCCACATACCAAACCATTTTATCGATCAGAAGCCAGCTGTCAGCGATATGTTCGGCCATATAGTCATGAAAGGTAACCTGACCCTCTGCGGGGGATGGACAGTTGGGGGGAATGTTCTTAAACAGTTTTCGATCCAGCTCTGTGCTATGCATTTGTGTACCTCCCTATGTCTTCTCAAACAAATGAAAGTGTTGGTATTATAGCATGCAACCTTTTGGGTGGCAAGTTGTCTTCTCCCTGTCCAGCAAACGCAAAATCCCACTCCCTGTGCCGTGAAACGGCGAAGAGAGCGGGATTCTTAAGGGGCAGTGCCCCTTAGGCGGTGGGTGTGGGAGGCAGCGCCTCCCACCGTTCCGCATCACTTATCATCATTCATCTTGAGCACAGCCAGGAACGCTTCGCTGGGCACTTCCACGGTGCCGAACTGGCGCATACGCTTCTTGCCTTCCTTCTGCTTTTCAAGCAGTTTCTTCTTACGGGTGATGTCGCCGCCGTAACACTTGGCCAAAACGTCCTTGCGCATGGCTTTGACGGTCTCGCGGGCAATGACCTTGCCGCCGATGGCAGCCTGAATGGGAATTTCGAACATCTGGCGCGGAATGACTTCCTTGAGCTTTTCAGCGATGGAACGGCCGCGGGCATAGGCCTTGTCCTTGTGGACGATGATGGAGAAGGCGTCGCAGATGTCACCGTTGAGCAGGATGTCCATCTTAACCAGCTCGGAGGGCATGTAGCCCTTCAGTTCGTAGTCGAAGCTGGCATAGCCGCGGCTGCGGCTCTTCACCTGATCGAAGAATTCGTAGATGATCTCGTTCAAGGGCATTTCGTAGATCAGCTTGACGCGGCTGCCCTCGTACTGCATATCAATGAAAATGCCGCGTTTATCCACGCAGATATCCATCATGGCGCCCACATAATCCTGCGGGGTGTAGATGGTGGCGGTGACGTAGGGCTCCTCCATGTGCTCGATCTCGCCGATCCCGGGCAGGTTGGAGGGGTTGTCGATGTCGATCTCGGTGCCGTCGGTCTTGAACACGTGATAGATAACACTGGGAGCGGTGGTGACCAGATCCAGATCGAACTCCCGCTCCAGCCGCTGCTGGATGATCTCCATATGGAGCAGACCAAGGAAGCCACAACGGAAGCCATAGCCCAGCGCCACGGAGGTTTCCGGGTCAAAGGTGAGGGAAGCGTCGTTCATGCGGAGTTTTTCGAGAGCATCCCGCAGGTTATCGTAATCCGCGCCATCGGCGGGATAGATGCCGCAGAACACCATGGGAGTCACCTGGCGGTAGCCGGGCAGGGGTTCGGGGGCAGGATTGGCGGCGTCGGTAATGGTGTCGCCCACACGGGTGTCGCCCAAGTCCTTGATGCTGGCAGCGATATAACCTACGTCGCCGGGACGCAGCTCGTCGCAGGGCACGTAGCCGGGTCGGAAGGTGCCCACCTCCACGATGTCAAACTCGCTGCCGGACTGCATCAGCCGCATGCGCATGCCGGGACGTACGCTGCCGTGCATCACGCGCACAAAGCAAATGGCTCCCTTGTAATTATCGTAGTAAGCGTCAAAAATCAACGCCTGCAAGGGCGCATCCTCGTTGCCCTTGGGCGGCGGCACAAACTTAACGATGGCCTCCAGCACGTCCTCGCAGTTGAGACCGGTTTTGGCGGAGATCATGGGCGCTTCGGAAGCGTCCAAACCGATCACGTCCTCGATCTCCTGCTTCACCTCTTCCGGACGCGCAGAGATCAGATCGATCTTGTTGATGACAGGCACGGTCTCCAGATCGTGCTCCAGCGCCATGTATACATTGGCAAGGGTCTGGGCTTCGATGCCCTGCGTGGCGTCCACCACCAGCAGCGCGCCCTCGCAGGCCGCCAGCGCGCGGCTGACCTCGTAGCTGAAGTCCACGTGACCGGGGGTGTCGATCAGGTTCAGGGTATAGGTCTCGCCGTCCTTGGCCTTGTACTGCATGCGCACGGCCTTGGACTTGATGGTGATACCGCGCTCCCGCTCCAGCTCCATGGAGTCCAGGATCTGCTCCACCATCTGCCGCTGCTCAAAAACGCCGGTCATCTCCAAAAGACGGTCGGCCAGCGTGCTCTTGCCGTGGTCAATATGGGCGATGATACAAAAATTTCGAATATGGGAAAGGCGTTCGTTGCTCATCAGCGCCGCCCCCTCCTTGCTTTTTGGATTCATCCTTCATCATAACGAAAAGCGGGAGAAAATGCAAGGGTTGCAGGGAGGAATCGTGGAGTTTGCTGTTTGGGACGGGGTGTGGTACAATAAACACACAAAACTTGAATTTGACGAGGTAACTATGAACTATAAAGCTATTACATCATCAGACGAATTGTGGTGCAAAGTGCGTAATTATGCAAAAAGTTGTTCGTGGAGAGCAGGAAAGACTTTGGCTAACGCCATTGATAACAATGTCTTTCAAGATTGGGAAAGAGTTGTTGTTGCCATAGATAATGAGAGAATATGTGGATACTGTACTATTGCAAAAACAGATTGTATTCCTAATGTTTCATATACACCTTATATTGGTTTTCTGTTTGTTGACGAGGCGTACAGAGGAAATAGACTAAGCCAGCAAATAATCTGTTATGCAATGGACTATCTTAAAAGTGTTGGTTTTGATAAAGTGTATTTAGTAAGTGACCATGAGAATTTATATGAAAAATATGGTTTTCGTGTAATAGACCGTAAAATGGCGCCATGGGGTTCTGAAGAAAAAATATATATGCAAGAATTATGATGCAGACAAATTCCAATTTTGCGGTGAGACGTAATTAGATTCAGAATGACAGGAGTTGATAAATCAATGAGTAAGATTCAAATAGATAGAGATTATGTTGAATTAAGCTTTCTACGCTATATTGACAATTTGCTTAGCCTTCCAGAGATAGAAGGGGTGAAGTTGTGTGATATTGTAATACAAAACAACGAAAGTAAGGAAGCAAATGTAAAGGAAGCTTTGAGCCAAAGTTATCATGATTGTTACAGCGATTCAGACATAAGTATAATAGTTAACCTACCGACGAATAGTAAAATAACACCTTTGGAATACATGAAGCATCCAAGTAGGTTCGGCATAACGCCTGATAAATATCTTGGATTTTTTTTAACTGTTGATTCTGGTATTTATCGAATTATTTTCAAAGATGGCACAAGATATGATTTTGGGTTTGAATTTAGATATGATGATTCATTTAAGGATGTCGAATTACAGGCTGAACCTGAAAGATATAGCAATCCTAAATGGCCGACAGAGAAGATAGATGAGTTCTGGTTTATTATGATTCAGGCCTTAGGAAAGCTGTATAGGCGAGATTATCTGATTAGCAGTCATTTGGCTAATATAAATATTAATGAGACTCTTGTTCAACAGATGATTTTGCGTGATGTTGAGCATGGTACAAATCATCATCGTTATGGTTATAGTGAGGAACTGATATATCGTAAATATGAAGGTCAGAATAAATTTGTGACGGGTGATGATACATTTGACATGATAGCGGATAAGCTTTATGCTGCTGCATTGGCTTATGATGAGCTGACAAAACATTTTTACCCAGAATATGAGGCGAGAAGTGAAATTTTATTTGAGATCTGGAAATGTTACGATGAGCATAGAAGTATATAGTAGATAAGAAAATATATCTCGATTCTCAAGAAACTTTCAGTTTGACTGAGCGACAAATTTCAATTTATCGAGCCGGCCTTCCCTATAGGCCAAACGTCTCCTTCTCCACCACCTGATACAGATCCATCCCCATCTTTTCTTCAAAATACGCTTTCAACTGAATATTCTTATCCCACTTGGCCTGCGGGTACATCCCATACCGGGCTTTCACATCGCCCATGCGGGCCTCCATGTCCAGTACGCCCTCTGCGCCAGCCAGCGAATCGCATAGCTGGATGAGGCGGTCGTAGTCGTCCATTTCTATGCTGGCCAGCCCATCAACAATCAATCGCCGTTCTTCCTCCGATACATCCTGCTTGCCGATGTATTCCTCCAACCGTCCATTGTTGAAGGAATGGGTCAGACAGATGCGGGCGGCTTCGTCATAGCCAAGGGACAGCATGTAGGAATACCCGTCGCTCACGTGCCCCAGATGCCGCACGCCGAACTTCCGCCCAATGTCATGGAGCAGGCCGAGCACATAGGCTTTCTCCCCATCCATACCGGGGCTGCGGCTGGCGATGGCACGGGCGCAATGGGCCGCCACCCGGCTGTGGTTGCCCCATGGGCCGGGATTGCAGGCTTCCGCTTCGCCAAGCAGACGCTGGGCTTCTTCTTTGGTAGGCAGCATATTCGTTTCCTCCTTAGTTCTCGGATGCTTATCAAACGAAAATCGCCCCCGGAAGCATCCCTCCGGGAGCGATCAGCGGACGGTTTCAGCGCAACCGCCAAAATCAGGCTTACTTGATGAACAGGAAATAAGCGCCCACAGCCAAAATGGCGATCTGTACAATCAGCATCAGCGGGAAGAACACGGCGAAATACCAGTGCTTGGTCTTGTGGCGAAGGAGCTTCATACCCAGCACGCCGCCCAGACCGCCGAAGCAGGCCGTGGCAATGAACAGGGTGGCTTCCGGCACACGCCAGCTGCCCTTCTTGGCGCAGTTTTTGTCGTGCATCATCAGGAAAAAGGAAACCAGATTGGTGATCACCAGAATCACAAGGGCGATCAGGACGATAACGGTATGATTCATGGGGCATTCCTCGCTTTCGTATTTTCACCTTATTGTATCGGATTGTGGTAGATTTGTCACCGGTGAGGATTGTACCGGTTGTGTATTTGGCCGGCGTTTTGGCAGCCCGACGGATCACAGGTCGTCTTCCTCTTCCTCCTCCGGCTCCTCAGCCTTGGGCACAACAGGCGGCGCTTCGAACAGATGATCCATCTCCTCGTTTGTAAGTCCGGTCTTGATGAGAAAGCGATCCTCCAGCCGGATGCTTCGGTCTGCCATGGTCAGGGTTTCCCGGCTGACCACGCTCATGCCCCAAGGCCACTGCCCGGTGCGGGAGGCATCCATCATCATGCCGATGGCGTTGTTGATGGATGCGTCATTCATATTGGAAAAAAAGCCGTACTGGCGCAGCGCTTGACGCAGGGGGCCGATATCGCCGTTGTTCAGCAGCACCCGGTGGGGCTGTACCGCAGACGCGATGCACCCCAGCGTATACTGGGAATTCGAGCCTTCGGTGGCCTGACAGTGCTGGACATACACTTCCTTGATATCTGCCAGCGACCGGGCATAGGTGCGCAGTACGCTAAGCATGCCCTCCACTTCGCCGTCGGCCTCGTTACGTGCGTCCACCAGATCGGAGTATTCCTCCCGGTCGTACAGGTCGTAGTCGTATTCCTCGTAGTAACCCTCATGATAGGCTTCGTCGTACTCATCGTAGAGCCACAGGTCATCCTCCGCGCCGATGAATTCGTCCACGCCCTCGTCAATTACATCCACGTCCGCCGTCACCCGGAAGGAATGCTTGAGCAGTTTCAGCAACTGGGCCAAATCCTTAACCCCAGCGGCCTTTTTCAGGTCGAGGTACACCTCGCCCTCCGCGTCCAGATAGCCGAACAGGCCGTGCGCTGTGGAATAAATGCTGCACTGGGTACGCACGCCGTTGTGCAGCACAACTCCCACGGTCATGGTGTGGCGGCTGGCGGGCAGGTTGGGATAGACGGGCTGCTGATTCATAGGCGTGCCTCCTTGGGATGATGACAAATGGGGCTTATGGTCCTTCCTGATAATGATTCGACAAAACAGGGAAAAGCCCTGCCATGTTCCGGCTTGGATTGATGAGGAAAGCATGCTATACTGGTATTACCAAACAAAAAGGAGGCGGTCGGCATGAAACGTGTACGCCGTGATGAAAACCAGTCTGCTCTGATCAATATCCAAAAGGAAAACAGTAATCGCTGAGCAGACACGGAAGCATCGTGTCTGCGGAAAGGACACCATGCTCAAACTGAAATATCTTTTTGAAAACTTTGATTTGGCGAAAAATTGCATAGAACTGTGGGATCACGACCCCGAACATCTGGAAGAAACCCTTGGATGGTTCCGGATTTCCTCCAATGCGGTCTACCCCTTCCGCCAGAAGGATGGGCTGTGTTTCCTGCGTCTTTGTCCCGCAGAAGAAAAACCGCTGGCTGATGTTGAAAGCGAAATCGCCATCATCCAGTGGCTGAGGGCTGAGGGGTTTCCCGCCATGGAGCCCGTCCCCATGAAGGATGGACGGCTGTGCGCCCGGCTGGCCACTCCATGGGGCGGCCATGTGGCTTCCTGCTTCCGGCAGGTGGCGGGAAAACCGCTGGAGGACATCCCTGCTGCCCCTGCGCTGGTGGAGGGATATGGCCGCTGTCTGGGACAGCTCCATCGGCTGATGCAGGCCTGCCCGTATGGAAACCAACGTCGGAGCCACCGGGAATTGCTGAGGGAAACGGAACAGCGGCTCGCAACACACCAAGCCCCGCCAGCCCTGTTGGACTGCTGCCGCAGCGTTGAACATCAATTGAGCCTCCTGCCCATCACAAAGGACAACTACGGCCTCATCCATTATGACTTTGAACCGGACAATGTGTTCTGCGACCCGCAAACCGGCTTATTTGCTGTGATCGACTTCGATGACATGCTCCGCTGCTGGTATGCGCTGGATGTGGTGCGTGCGCTGGATGGGCTTTGCGATGTGGGTGGCGATACGGATACCCCCTGCCAGCTGCCCGACTACGACCCGGCTGCGCTGTTTCTCAGGGGCTACCGTACCGTGCGTTCCTTCACCGATGCGGATGAAGCGGCGCTGCCCGTGATGCGCAGACTGGTGCAGCTCGTGGAGTATGCAGGGCTTTTACATGTACTCAGCGAGGAGGTACAGCATCCGCCGGAATGGATGGTGCAGCTGCGGTGGCGGCTGGAGGAAAAGATGCGTTGGTTGGCGGGTGAATTGGAGATGTGAACGTGGCAGTCCCTCACTCAGTCCTGCGGGCTGCCAGCCCTCCTTAAGCAGGGGAGCCTTTCAGATCACCCTTTGTATACTGTATACATTCGCTTTGCAAACGCTTTCATTGCATTTCCTTTGTACTTTGCTTGCATATAGGAATCAAACAACAGTATACTATCAGTACTTTCCATACGTCTCAATGTATGATTGAGAAAACCTACAGGAGGGACAAGACAATGAAAAAGATTCTGGCTATCATTCTTGCAGTTATGATGCTCATCCCCAGCTTTGCCATGGCTGAGAACGTTGTGAAGATCGGCGTGTTCGAGCCCGCTTCCGGCGACAGCGGTGCTGGCGGCAAGCAGGAAATGCTGGGCATGGAGTATGCCAACAAGGTGCAGCCCACCGTCATGATCGGCGACACCGAGTACACCGTTCAGCTGGTCTACGCTGACAACGCCTCCTCCACCGACAAGGCTCCCAGCGCTGCTTCCGAGCTGGTCAACCAGGGCGTGAGCGTTGTGCTGGGCTCCTACGGCTCCGGCGTGTCCATGGCTGGCTCTCCTCTGTTTGCTGAGGCTGGCATCCCCGCCATCGGCGTCACCTGCACCAATCCTCAGGTTACCGCCGGTAATACCCACTACTTCCGCATCTGCTTCCTGGATCCCTTCCAGGGCACTGTTCTGGCCAACTACGCTTACAAGACCCTGGGCGTGACCACCGCCTACACCCTGGGCGAGCTGGGCAATGACTACGATCAGGGCCTGATCAAGTACTTCACCGAAGCTTTCCAGGCTCTGGGCGGCACCGTCATGGGCGACAGCTTCCCCAACGGCACTGCTGACTTCACCCCCTACATCACCAATGCTCAGATGTACGGCGCTGGCGTTATGTTTGCTCCTTGCTCCATCGCTTATGATACTCTGATCATCGACCAGGCCGCCGGTCAGAACGCTGAGTTCGCTCTGCTGGGCAGCGACACCTGGGACAGCAACAAGATCCTTGAAGCCGCTACCGGCAAGAACCTGAACATCGTCATCAGCACCTTCTATCAGGAAGGCGGCAACGTGGAGTTCGACGAAGGCTTCAAGGCCTGGCTGAACGCTGATGCCGACGCCATGACCAACAACGGCGGCAACGACATCATCGCTGCTCCCAGCGCCATGGGTTACGATGCTTACTTCGTAGCTCTGGAGGCCCTGAAGGCTGCCGGTTCTACCGATTCCAAGGCTGTGAACGATGCTCTGTGGACCGTCACTTATGAAGGCGTTTCCGGCGCTATCGCTTTCGACGCCGTGAACGGCGACGCTATGCGCGACACCGCTTACATCAAGGCTATTGACACCGCTACCGGCACTTGGCAGTTCGTGGGTGTGCAGGGCGTCAACTAATCCTGACATACGCCGCAAGGCTTATCAAATCCCTGATTTGTGGCGTGGGCACTATCGCCCACGCCACATCCTTTATACAGGAGGCTTCCTCTCATGTTCAAAACCGTACTTCCCTACCTGCTGACCGGCATCGCCGTCGGCGGTCAGTACGCCCTGATCGCCATTGGCTACACCATGGTGTACGGCATCCTGCGCCTGATCAACTTCGCCCACGGCGACGTGTTCATGGTGTCTGGTATCCTGATGGTGTACATCACCGCCAGCGGTCTGCCGCTGTACATTTCCCTTCCGCTGGTATTGCTGCTCACCGCCGCCATTGGCTTCTTTATTGAGCGCGTCGCCTATAAGCCCCTGCGCACCGCGCCCCGTATGTCCATCATGATCTCTGCCATCGGTGTCAGCTACACGCTGCAGAATCTGGTGCTGTACATCACCGGCGGTCTGAATCAGTTCTATCCCAAGATCCCCTTCATTTCCGATTCCGTGTCCGTTTTTGGCGTCAACACCAAAATGGTCACCCTCATCACCCCCGTGCTGACCATCGTGCTGGTGATTGCGCTGGTTCTGCTCATCAACAAAACCAAGATCGGCATGGCCATGCGCGCCGTCAGCAAGGACTTTGAGACCTCCCAGCTGATGGGTATCAAGATCAACAACGTCATCTCCGTCACCTTCATCATCGGCTCCTTCCTGGCCGGTGTGGGTTCCGTCCTGTACTTTACCAACTACAACACCGTTATCCAGACCTCCGGCGCCATGCCCGGTCTGAAAGCTTTCGTTGCAGCCGTATTTGGCGGCATCGGTTCCATTCCCGGTGCTGTAATCGGCGCGTTCATTATCGGCATCTGCGAAAACCTGATCAAGGGTCTGGACATCATCCTGTTCAAGGCGGGCATCACCACCACCAGCTACGGTCTTGCCACCTTCTCCGATGCGTTCACGTTTGCACTGCTGATTATCATCCTGATCGTCAAACCCACCGGCCTGTTCGGTGAGAAGATCACGGACAAGGTGTGAGGTGAGCAACATGATGAGAAATATGCAATCGGGTACCTATGCACAGCCTCAGGAAAAAACTGTGAAGCTGTCCACTGTGATCTCTGCCTTTATCATCCTTGCGGTGTATGCAGCGGTGTTCGTGGCTGAGCAGACCTTGCCCTCCACCTCCATCCTCTTCACCGTGCTCAAAAAAGGCGCCACCTATGCGCTGGTGGCGGTTTCCATGAACCTGCTTAACGGCTTTACCGGCCTGTTCAGCCTTGGTCAGGCTGGCTTTATGTTGATCGGCGCTTATGCCTACGGTATCCTGACCATCCCGGTGGAGCAGCGCGCCAATGTATACCAGTACTATAACGGCGGCATTGTGCAGTTTGCCCTGCCTGTGGTTCCTGCGCTGATCATTGCCGGTCTGGTAGCGGCAGCCTTCGCTTTCCTGATCGGTCTGCCGGTTCTGCGCCTCAAGAGCGACTATCTGGCCATTGCCACCCTTGGTTTTGCCGAGATCATCCGTACCATTTTCCAGTGGGACAAGCTGGGCGTCCTGACCAACGGCTCCAACCTGCTCCGCGAATATCCCACCTTCTCCGACTTCAACATCCGGGGTGCAGATGGCGAAGTGACCCTGTACCTGTCCACGCTGGTGCCGTTCATCATTGCCGGTGTGTGCATCGCGCTGATCGTGCTGCTGCTGCGCTCCAGCTACGGCCGCGCCTTCATGGCCATCCGTGACGACGAAATCGCCGCCGAAGCCATGGGTATCAACCTGGCCAAGCACAAGCAGATCGCTTTCTGCACCAGTTCCTTCTTTGCCGGCATTGGCGGCGCTATGCTGGCCATGTACCAGAACACCGTGCAGGCCAAAGCCTTCACCTCTGCTATGACCTATGAGATTTTGCTCATCGTGGTCATCGGCGGTATCGGTTCCGTTACCGGCAGCTGCATCGGTTCCTTCCTGTTCGTGGCTTGTTCCGAGTGGTGGCTGCGCTTCCTGGATCAGAAGCAGATGATCGGCAACTTTGAAGTTCCCCTGCTGCGCAACGGTTTCCGTCTGGTGGTGTTCTCCATCATCATCATGATCGTGGTACTGTTCTTCCGCCAAGGCATCATGGGCACCAAGGAACTGCCTGATCTGTTCAAGCCCAAAAAGGGCGGCGGAAAGAAGGCGGCCAAGCGCTCCGTGAAGGAAAAGGCTGAAGCCGCCAAGGAAGCCGTGAAGGCCGACAATCCCGACGCTGCTGAGGCGATTGAGGAAGCTGCACAAGATGCAGCACAGGCCATGACCGACGGAATCGCCAATGTGTGCGATGCTGTGCAGGCTGCTGCGCAAGAAGCCGCTGAACAAGCGCCCACTACCCTGCAGGAGAAGGCAGAAGCTGTCAAAGAAGAATTGAAGGCCGAGCTGGCCGGAGACATCCCCGCCGCCGCGGAGGCGGACGCTGAGGAAGGAGGCGAAGCCTGATGCGTGAAATCGTTATGCAAATGGACAACGTGACCATGCAGTTCGGCGGCGTTGTGGCCGTGGACAGCCTGAGCCTCGATATTTACAAGGACGAAATCGTCGCCCTGATCGGCCCCAACGGTGCCGGTAAGACTACCGCCTTCAACGTGGCCACCGGCGTGTACGCCCCCACCAATGGCCGGGTGCTGCTGCGCGGCAAGATCATCGCTCAGGGTCACCCCACGGGCAAGATGCGCTCCATGTACGCCGGCACCCACATCGGCGAGTATGGCAAGCTCATCAGCCACACCCCTGACAAGATCTGCAAAATGGGCATGGCCCGTACGTTCCAGAACATCCGCCTGTTCAAAAACATGACGGTGCTGGAGAACGTGCTGGTTGCCCGCCACATGCGCCTGAACGCAGGCTTTTTCCAGTCTGCACTGAATCTGAATCTGCACGAGGAACGCCGCCTGCGCCGTGAGTGTTCCGACCTTTTGGATATGCTGGGCCTCAGTGACCTGATGTACGAAAACGCCGCCTCCCTGCCCTACGGCAAGCAGCGTTATCTGGAAATCGCCCGCGCGCTGGCCACCGATCCCCGACTGCTGCTTTTGGACGAGCCCGCCGCCGGTATGAACCCGCAGGAGACCGACGAGCTGAGCGACTTCATCCGCAAGATCAAGGAAGACTTCAAGCTGACAGTGTTCCTCATCGAGCACCATATGAATCTGGTCATGGACATCAGCGACCGCATCTACGTGTTGGACTTCGGTAAGCTGATCGCCGAGGGTACACCCGAGGAAATCCAGAAGAATCCTGCGGTTATCGCCGCTTACCTGGGGGTGGAAGAAGAATGAGCATGCTGGAAGTAAGAGACCTGGTCGTCAGCTACGGCGGTATCGAAGCCCTCAAAGGCATCTCCTTTGACGTGGAAGAAGGCAGCATCGTTACTCTCATCGGCGCAAACGGCGCCGGCAAATCCACCACCCTGCGTTCCATCACTGGCATCGTGCCCATCCAGAGCGGTTCCATCACCTTCCGCGGTGAGGACATCACCCGTATGGACACCCAGAAGATCGTCTCCAAAGGCATTGCCCTGGTACCGGAAGGCCGCCGTGTATTTGCCAACCTGACGGTTCTGGAGAACCTGAAGATCGGTGCCTACCTGCGCAGCGACAAGGCCGGCATCGCCGAGGATATCGAGTATATCTACTCCCTGTTCCCCCGCCTGAAGGAGCGCAACTGGCAGTTGGCCGGCACCCTGTCCGGCGGCGAGCAGCAGATGCTGGCCGTAGGCCGTGCCATGATGACCCGCCCCAAGCTGATCATGATGGACGAGCCCAGCCTTGGTCTGGCGCCCCTGGTGGTCAAGGACATCTTCTCCATCATCAAGACCCTGAAGGAAACCGGCATCACCGTACTGCTCATCGAGCAGAACGCCAACGCCGCCCTGCATGCCGCCGATATCGGCTACGTCATGGAAACCGGCAACATCACCCTCACCGGCACAGGCGAGGAGCTGCTGGCCTCCAAGGACGTGCAGGAAGCCTATCTGGGCAAGAGCAACAAGGATTGATCGGAACGAAGGAGCCGGGACACTGCACCGGACCTTGCCAAGGGCTCTGCCCTTGGATCCCGCCAAAGAGGCTGAGCTCCTTTGGAATCCCGCTCCCTGCACCCATTTACAGGTGCAGGGAGTGTTTTTATGTAACAAAAAATACCGCATGAACAAAGCATCATGCGGTATTTTTCATTTTGTGAATACTACCTACTTTTATCGCTTCAGCTTTCCCAGTCCTCCCGAAGTAACCCGTAGATGGCATAATCGCAATACACCGATACCATCTTGCCCTGCCGAACGATGCCTTCCTTCACGAAGCCGCACTTCTCCAGCACCCGCAGGGATCCGGTATTGCGCACATCGGCGGTGGCCTGAAGCCGCTGCAGTTCGGTTTTTCCAAAGACAAAATCAACCGCCTGCCGGAGGGCTTCGGTGGCGATGCCGCGTTTCCAGAAGGCCGGATGGAGGCGGTATCCCACATACGCCATGCGCTGGTTTTGTACGTCGAAAATCTCCAGCATGCCGATCGCCTTTCCGGTCTCCTTCCATACGACGCCCCATTTGAAATCCTGGCTGGGCTTGCGCTTCACCCAAGGACGCGCGTCGAAAAACAGCAGTTCCGGCTCCTTTTCATTCTTGCTGGCCTTACGTCCCCAGTAGGTGTAGATCTCGTCCAGCCCCAGCCATTCTTTCAGGTCGGACGCATCCTCTGGCACAAGCGGGCGCAGGATCAGTCGTTCCGTTTCAAGCGTGGGCTTGTCCAGTTCGTAGTCTTTCAGCATAAGGGGTCTCCTTTTGTACAATCGGGCGTAGTCTGCCTGGGCAGCGCTGCCGGACGCCTGCTGTCGATGCAGCCTCAGCCGTTTTCGCTGCAGCCCGATTCCTCGTGGAGGATCTCCACCACTTCAATGCGGCCATCCACCAGCGTTTCCCAAATAGGCCGTTCACCGTCTGGATCCTCGCCTACGCGCCAGTACCGCTCTGCCAGCGAGCGGTTGAGCGTCTGATCGGGCGTACCATCAAAGCACAGGTTGGCGTTGCCGGTAAAGCTGCGGCCATCTACCCGCAGACGAACGATCTGCAACGTGGGTCTGCCCCAGTCCTTGAACCACTGGAACCAGCATTTCGCGTTCTCCAGCGTGCGGGAGGTGTACAGGCTGTGCAGGCGGGAGGGATACTGGGGAAATTGTTCCCGGCGCACTTCTTCCATCGCCAGTTCCCGAAGCGCAACATCGGTATGATGCTCCAGCGTGACGCCTGCGTATCGCTGGGGTTCGGCCAGGATTTCTTCCGTCAGGCTCTTTTTGTCCATTACCCGCTGATATACGCCGGTGGAAAAGGTCTCATCCATCTGGATGATCTGCCCCAGCTCCATCCTGCGGCCGGTGACCACATGAAAAACCTCCAAAGCCATGGTATTTCCTCCTTCTCCTACGACAACCGCCGCCACAGTTGTGAGGCGGCGGTCGATGCTCATTGATGATCCAGCATGGTACAACCTGACGCAAGATCGTTTCCGTCGTCAGACAATACTTATGCTTTCTTTTTTGCCAGAAGCGGTCTGGCGACTGTGCGGTTGAAGAACTCGATCAGCGGCCCCATAAAGAAGGCGGTGATGATGGTGCCCACACCGGCGATGGTGGGAATAGCGCCCCACTGGCCGCCTGCGATCAGGAAGGTGGCAACGCCAGCCACGACGCAGATCACGTCCGTGATGATGCGGCAATACTGGAACTTGGCCACCTTCCACTTACCGGCCATGGCAATGGCGATGGCATCATAAGTGGACACGCCCAGATCGGCGGTCATATACAGGGCCGAACCGAAGCAGATCACCACGATGCCCACCAGCAGGCACGCACCGCGCACCACCATGGAGGGATCCACGATAACCGTCTGCAGCAGCTGGTAGGTGAAGTCCGTGATATAGCCCAGCAGGAACAGGTTGATGAAGGTGGCGATACCGATCTTGGTGCGATCCACAATCAGGCTGAACAGAAGCAGCAGCAAGTTAACGATCACATACAACGTACCAAAATCAATAGGAATCAGCTTGTCAAGACCGCTCATCAAAGACTGGAAGGGGTCCACGCCCAGCGCCGCGATTTTGAACACGCCCACACTGATGGCGCAGATGATCACACCGCACAGGGACATCAGAATTCTTCTGGCTTTCATTATAGGTTCTCCTTTGCATTGCAAGTGATAGCACAACGCCGTCGATTATAGCATTGAACAGAAAAGAATACAATCGAAACCGTCCGAAAATGACAAATTTTGTTTGGCCTTCTTCTCAGCGACGCTGAATGCCTTGCGCAGCTTCATCATTCCATGCTGCCGCCCTTCATGGGCGATCCGGCGCGGTCGCTGAACCATTTCAGCACCCCGTGATGGTAACGGCTGGGGCGCTTGTGCCACTGTGCCCTGCGCACCGCGAGAATCTGCTCCATCTCCTGCGGGGTTTTGCGTTCCCCCTGCACCCCCACGATCTCCAGCCGGCGCGCAGGAATATCGATGAGGATCAGGTCATCTTCCTCCACCAAAGCAATGGGGCCGCCTTCCGCAGCCTCCGGGGACACATGCCCGATGGAGGGGCCGGTGGAAGCGCCTGAGAAACGTCCGTCGGTGATCAATGCGATGCTTCGTCCCAGCTGAGGATCGGAAGAAATGGCCTCTGAGGTATAGAACATTTCCGGCATACCCGATCCCTTGGGGCCTTCATAGCGGATGAACACCGCGTCCCCCGCCTGGATGTCATGGCGCAGCACCGCATTGAGCGCGTCCTCCTCGCAATCGAAAGGACGGGCGCGGAGCACCGCGGTAAACATCTCCTTGGGACAGGCGGTGTGCTTGATCACTGCACCGTCGGGAGCCAGATTTCCCTTGAGGATGGCAATGGCGCCATCCTTTCCCAACGCGTCGCCGTAGGGGCGAATCACGTCCTGCCAACTGAGGCCCAGGCGGCGGCAGGTTTCGTCGCTGCGGTCATAGAAGCCGCTGCGCTTCAAGTCTTCCAGGTTTTCACCCAGCGTTTTGCCGGTAACGGTCATCACATCCAGATGCAGCACGTGCTTGATTTGTTCCATCACCCGAGGCACGCCGCCGGCATAGGTGAAATACTGCGCAGGCCACCGCCCGGCAGGACGGATATCCAGCAGATAATGCGCGCCGCGGTGGAGCCGGTCAAACATCTCCGCATCCAACTCAATGCCGAATTCTCTGGCGATGGCGGGAATATGCAGCAGGCTGTTGGTGGAGCCGGAGATGGCAGCATGCACCATCACGGCATTCTCGAACGATTCCGGGGTCACGATGTCTCTGGGGCGCAGGTTCATGGCTGCCAGCGTCATCACCTGCCTGCCGGCGCGCACAGCCGCATCCCTGAGGGCTTCGCTGGTGGCGGGCAGCAGCGCTGTGCCGGGAAGCATCAGCCCCAATGCCTCGCCCATGACCTGCATGGTGGACGCCGTGCCCATAAACGAGCAGGCGCCGCAGCTGGGACAGGCGTGCTGCTTGTACCATTGCAGCTTTTCTTCGGTGATCTCGCCCCGGGCACATTGAGCAGCATAGATGCCGATCTGCTCCAGGGTCAGCAGGTCAGGACCAGCGTCCATCACGCCGCCGGTGACCAGGATGGACGGCATATTCACCCGTCCAATGCCCATCAGATGGGCAGGCACGGCCTTATCGCAGCTGGAAATGAACACACCGCCGTCAAAGGGCGTCGCACCGGCATGCAGTTCGATCATTCCGGCGATCATGTCCCGGCTGACAAGGGAGTAATTCATGCCGTCATGCCCCTGAGCCATGCCATCGCAGATATCCGTGGCGAAATACCGGGCAGCTTTGCCGCCAGCCTGGGCCACGGTACGGACCACATCTTCCACCAGTTCCAGCAGATGGGCGCTGCCGGGGTGGCTGTCGCCAAAGGTGCTTTCCACCATGATCTGCGGCTTGCTCAGATCTTCCTCCGTCCAGCCCATGCCCATGCGAAGGGGATCCTGTTCCGGCGCAATGGCGCGAATTTGCTGACTGATCATGGCTGTATCCCCCTTATTCAAAGGTTTGGATGCGAGTGATGCGAATATCGCGGATCTCCAGGCCGCCCACCGCCACATAACACTTCATGTAGAAGATAAGCCGCCTGCGGATCTCGGGCGTATCCGTGCTAAAGGTCTGCCATTCCTTATCCGCGCCGGTGAGCACCTTCGAAACCACCAGCTGGGAATCCAGGAAGAGGGACACCGGCAGCTGTGCCGTATCCGGCAGCGCCTCAGCGGCACGACAGGTCACCTCAATGCGGTACTGACCGCGCTTTTGCAGCTTCATCTGGAACTGGGTGCTCTCGCCGCCTGCGGTGTTGATCTGGCTGCCGTCAATGAGGGTATCCTCCGTGAGCAGCACCTCGGGAATATGCAGGACCACGCCACCATCCTCGTCTCGCAGCTGCTGCAGCTGACGGTCCAGCTCGGTCACCTCGCCGATACTGCGGCGGAAGGCAGGGCTGTTCATCACGAAACGGCAGATGTTCATGGCGCTGCGCTGGTACTCGCCGCGGGTAACCCTGCCAGCCTTAAGGCTTTCGGCGGAATCGTCGTTTCCGCTGTTCGCAGCGGGATCATTGGTGACCATGAACAGATCGTTCTGAGCGCGCACCATGGACGCCACGTTGGCAGGAGAAGCTTTCTTGCCTTCTTCGGAGCCGCAGGCCCACCAGTCGGTCATGACCATTCCCTCAAAGCCCCACTCGCCGCGGAGCAGCGTGGTCACCAGGTCGTAGTGGCTGGCAGTCCAGCAGCCGTTGAGGGGATTGTAGGAGGTCATTACGCTGGTGGCGTTTCCCTCCTTCACAGCGATCTCGAAGCCCTTGAGATAAATCTGGCGCAGGGCGCGCTCGGATACCACCGCGTTGACGAAGCTGCGGCGCTTTTCCTGATTGTTGCAGGCGTAGTGCTTGATGGTGCCAGTCACGCCGCCCTGGGCAAGGCCCTTGAGCTGCGCCACGGCCATGCGTCCGGTGAGGATCGGATCCTCAGAGAAATACTCGAAATTGCGTCCGCACAGGGGATGGCGGTGAATGTTCATGCCAGGTCCCAGCAGGGTATCCACCTGATACTTACGCATCTCCAAGCCTTCCAGCACGTAGAGCTCCTCAATCAGCTGCTCGTTCCAGGTACATGCCTGGCAGGTTCCGTTGGGCATGGCGAATGCCTTGTTGCCGCAGTCCATGCGAATGCCGCTGGGACCATCGGCGCAGCAGGTTGCAGGAATGCCGAAATGCTGCTGGAGCCTGTCCGTCACGCCACCGAAGGCGCCGGCTGTGCCCGGGGTCACCCTGGGCGAGCTCATGCCCTGACCGCGCACGATGCAGCACAGGTCGTCATCCGTCAGCTGTCCGATGAAAGCTTCCAGGGTGCAGCGACCCTCCTCCACGTCCGCAAGACGCCAGCCCTGATCCTCTGTCTGTGGGATCTGGGCAGGCAGCCGGGAAAGCCTGCGTTCAGCAGGATCAACCGTTCTGAGGGGCGCAGGTTCGTAGGCAACGGCACCGTCCACAGGATGAAACCGCTGGAAGGGTTCCACAGGGGCGCAGGCTTCCTCCAGCCGGGCAAGAACCACCGTCTCCTCCAACCGGAACGCGCCTGCGTAGGCATTGTCGCGTACGTCATGACCACAGAAGAAGCTGTACTCGCCCGCTTCCATCACATAGCAGGAGCGGTTTCCGGTGACACCGCTGTCGTCATAGGACGCGAGACGGTCAGCCGAGATGCGCAGCTCCACTTCTTCCGCCCCGCCGGGCTGCAGCATGCCGGTCTTGGCATAGCCGCACAGCACCAGACTGGGCTGTCCCAGCTTGCCCTGAGGCAGCCGGGCATAGACCTGCACCACTTCCTTGGCGGCGCAGGAACCGATATTCTCCACCCGGTGGCGCAGGGTAACTGCGCTACCGTCCCACTGCATGCCGATGGACATATGACGGAAGGTGGTGTAGGACAGGCCGCTGCCAAAGGGATAGAGGACCTTCTCCTTGGCAAAGGATTCAAAATAGCGGTAGCCTACATAGATATCTTCGGTATACAAGAGGCGGTCTTCATTGCCGAAGCCGGTATGGGAGGGGTAATCCTCCACGTGGCGAGCGATGGTGTCTGTCAGACGTCCGCTGGGGGATACCCGGCCCGTGAGCACATCCACCACGCCGGGGCCGCCGTCCTGACCGCCCTGCCAGGCATACAGCACCGCTGCAGGCTGGTATTTCTCCACCCAGTTCATGTCGATGATGTTGCCGGTATTCAGCAGCACGATGCTGCGGCGGAAATGGCGGCAGACCAGCGCCAGCATGTTCTCTTCCTCATCGGTGAGCAGCCAGCTGCCGGGGGCGTCGCCGTTGTCCCGGTCCTCGCCGGCGGTGCGCCCGATGATCACCAGTGCTGCATCCGTACGCCGGGAAGCGTCCTCAACCAGCGCTTCCTCCAGCGGCATCTCCTGCTGGAACCAGGGGAAGGCCGCCCAGCCGTCGCCCCGGTCAAAGGGGTGCCCGGCCGTCCACTGCTCATAGGTCTGGCGAACCGCAGTGTCAAGGACATAGTCGCCGCTTTCCGTCAGCGCCTCCCATATGCCCTTTACATAGGGCGCATTCACCAGACCGCCGGAACCCAGACCGCTCTTGAAATAGTTCATCTGTGCGCGGCCGAACACGGCCACCCGGCTGCCGGGCAAAAGGGGCAGCGCCTGCGCCTGGTTATGCAGCAGCACACAGCCCTCCGCGGCCACCTCGCGGGCCTTGGCGGCAAAAGCTTCCATGGACAAAATGGATGGATTCATACGGTATTCCTCCCGATGATCATAGATGTTTTCACAGAGTATAACACGGGCTTTAAGCAACCTCAATATGTTTCCTGGCGCGGATGCAGAAAACCGTCTCATGGAAATGCCCCCGCAAAAGCGCGGGGGCACAGGCGAGTCTTCTCCGGCAGACTTACCAGAGGTTCTCCTTCAGCGCCTGGGCACAGGTGAAGGGGCCGGGGAGGGGGCTGACGCCGCGGGCGTTGCCGTAGTAGTCCCGGTCGAAGGTGATAGCGGAACCGTCGTTGTTTTCAAAGCGCTGCTCCGGCTCGAAGGCGCAGCCCAAAATGTCGCTGTTGATGATGCCGCAGCGGAAGTCGCCGATCAGGTCGTACAGATTGGTCTGGAGGGTATACTTGCCGTCTTTTTCCACCAGTTCCACAACGGGCTTGGCTTCCTCATTGACCAGGTTGGACTTTTCGTTCTTCCAAGGCTTGGCGCCGGCCAGGTAGACATTGCCGTCCACCCATACAGGCAGGTGGCTGCGGTGATACTTCTCCAGCTTACCCATGTCAGGACGCTTCACATCCAGATCGAACCAGCTGATCCACTCGTCATAGGTGGGATACTCGTCAAAGCACCAGGTGCCTACCACGCGCTCATGCTCGGCAGGGCCGCCGCGCTTGACGGGCGCATCCGCCGGATGATTCTGCACGAAGATATTGTTGTAGAAGCGATCGTCGCCGTGAAGGATGGTCATGAAGCCGGCCACCTCGGTACGGTGACGGATGTGGTAGGGAGTGTAACGGTCGCCGGTGCCGCCGCCCACAAAGGTCATGGTGCCCATCACCAGGTTGTGCACCATGGCGACGCCCTCGGTGGCGATACGCAGGGAAACCTCGGAAAGCAGGATGTTGTTGTCGATCAGCGTGGGGCCATGACCCACTTCCACAAACAGATCCTGGCTTTCCATACCGCCCTCTGCCCAGTCGCAGAATTCGGGGCGCTCGTTATGGTGCAGCAGGTTCTGGGAGATACGGGTGCCCTGGGGCTGCCAGTCGCACCAGATACCCATGGTGCAGTGGTGGATGTGATTGCGGCGCATGGTCACGTCGATGGCGGCGTGCAGCTTGATGCCGGAGATCTCAGCGCCGCCCAGCTCCTGCATGTTGTTGATGTGGTGGATGTGGTTGTTCTCAATGAGGGAGAACACAGCGCCCATGCGGCCCACGATACCGGTCTGCTCGCAATGATGGATATGATTGCGGCGGATGATGTGGGAACCCACTTTTTCCTTGAGCCAGCCGTGATACTGACCGCGGCACACCGCGTCGCGTTCCATCTGAGTAGGGCTCTTGAGATGCTTGGTGGTGAAGTAATGATCGTTCTCCGGATCGTAATACTTGCCCAGAGAGATACCGCAGCACTTGCTGTTGGAAATGTCGCAGTCCTCAATGATCCAGCCCTTGCTCCAATGGGGGCCGACCATACCGTCCTGGAAGGCAGCGGGAGGCGCCCAGGTGGTGGCAGCCTTCTCTACCTTGAAGCCGGAGAAGGTGATATATCCGCGGCCAGTCTCCTCAGGGAAGAAGCAGCGGCGGCGCACATTGATCTCGATCTTCTGGGTGTTGGGGTCAACATCCTGGAAGTTGGCGTAAAAGACGGTCTCGTCCGCTTCCTGCACGGCAAACCACTTGTAGATGGAGTACTCCGGCTCCCAGGAGGGCTTGTAGACCTCGCCGGCAATCAGTTCTTCCATGGTCTGGGCTTCGTACATCATGCGGTCGTTGAGATACACTGCGCCAGCATGGCGTACGCTGGGTGCAAAGTACCAGTCGCCGTACACTTCGGTGGTGTAGGGGTTGTAGCTGCCGAACACGCCGTTATTGACCCTGTTGGTCCATACATTGCCCTGCCAGCGGGTCCAGCCGGTCAGTTCCTCCGCGCCGGTGATCACCGCGCCCAGGGGCTCGATGGAACGGTAAGTGATGCGGTTTTCTTCCGTACCGCCGTTGAGGGGATTCACATTCTCACGGTACAGGCCGGGATAGACCAGCACTTCATCGCCCGGCTTGGCCAGCCTGGCGGCGTCGTTGATGCTGCGGAACGGGCGGCTCTGGGAACCATCGCCTTCGCGCGGGGCGGATTGATTGACGTAATAAATCATGATGATTTCCTCCTTCGACCCAAATGCACCTGACAAACGGGCAGCACGGTATCAGCCCATGGCTGTACCCTGGAAAACAGCAATAATACGTAATGGATCCTGTGCATTCGGCCTTGATTTGGCATGATTATACAATGAAACCCTCTCGCTGTCCAGATGGAAAAACCGGTCCCGGGAAATACCGGAACCGGTTGATCAAAAACGAAGGATGCAGGAGGGTGATCCCCCTTGCCGGCTTGGGGCAGACCCCCGAAAACCTTACGCTGCAGCGCATATACGTAAGCACAGCGAGCCCTAAAGGCTGTTGATGATCTTATTTTGCGCTGCCGCCCTCCACTGTGGCGTGCATACCCAGCAGTACGCCCTGAGGCGCGTCAAAGGTCAGGTAGACCGGATAGGTGCTTACATCGCCGCCACTGCCCAGCGCGCCGATGCTGACGATGGTGGCCTCCACGGGCTCCATGTCCAGTTCTTCAAAGGTGACGCGCATGGTGCCGCCTACCGTGAACCGGCCGATGTCGCATTCCTCAGCACTGGCCACCAGCTGGTAGTCTCCCGCATAGCACACAGTGGCAAGCACTTGGCCTTCCTGCACGGAACCGCCCTGCTGGGCAGTGACCGTCAGCACTACCAGATCCGCCTCAGCGGTAACACGGGTGGCCTTCTCCGCTGTTCGCATCTCCGGTGCCAGAACATCCGGCACAAAGGTAAGCAGCACGTCCCCTGCCTTGACCGTGTCGCCGGGCTTGACCGCCACGCTGAGCACCGTGCCCGCCGCGCTGACGGAGTAGGGTGCAAGGGCTGAAAGCCGTCCTTCGGTAAGCTTAGTGGTATCGTCGTAATCGCTCTGGCGATACACATTCACTCGCTCGGTGAAATCCAGATCGCCGCCGATGACCTTCACCGTAAAGTTGCGGCCGTCCACCTGGGTGATCACGCCGTCTGCGGACTCTTCCTTGTCCATGGAGCGCAGATAGACCGGCAGACCCACATGGAGGTCGCGGTTTTCCACGGTGTTGCGGCTGTTGCCATTGTTACCGCTGATCACATAGCGGTCGGTATAGTCGATGTGCATGACTGCACCATAGCGGTTCATAGCGCCATCCGCCACATCGCCCTGTGCCACATACACGTCGGCGACTACGCCATCCGCCTCAGCGTAAACCACCTGAGGTTCGATGGCAAACAGCGTCTCTCCGCCGGCAAACACATCGCCTGCGCGAACGGTGAAGGCTTCCAGCTCGCCGCTGGCAGGGGCTTTCAATGCCCACTCATGGGCAGGCTCCACCGTGGCGGTGAACATCAACCCGTCCAGCAGGTCGACGGCGGTAGCCTCCGCTGCGGGCACTTCCTCAGCAAGGGTGGTGAAGGGAATCATCAGCGCCAAAAGCAGGCTGATCCATACCATGTTTCGCTTCATGTTCGTTACGCCTCCTGTCATGTTGTGATTAAACGCTTCTGAGTGCATCGATGGGGTTCAGGTTGCTGGCCTTGCGGGCAGGCGCCCAGCCGAAGATGACGCCCACTGCCAGCGAGAAGCACACGCCCAGCGCCACCGCGCCCGGCGAGAACACAAATGCGATATTCATCATATTGCTGAGCACCTTGCTGACCGCAAGGCCCAGCGCCACGCCAATGATACCGCCCAACAACGAAAGGATCACGCTTTCCATGAGGAACTGCACCTGAATGCTGCGGGGCTTGGCACCCAGCGCCTTGCGCAGGCCGATCTCGCCAGTGCGCTCGGTAACGCTGACCAGCATCATGTTCATGATACCGATGCCGCCTACCAGCAGGGCGATGCTGGCAATGCCCACCAGCAGATTGGTCATCAGACTCATCATGGTATCCATCACGTCCAGCAGGCTTTCCATATTGATCACGTTGTAGCTGTTGTCGTGATAGTTAAAGCTTTCATCCAGTACGGCTTCGATGTCCTCCACCGTTTGATTGGTGAGGTCCGAATCCGTCACATAAACCTCCAGGCCGGTGACGCCCTTGACGCCAAACAGCCGCATGTAGGTGGTGTACGGCATGATCAGGGTGCCGTTTTCGCTGCCGGCCTGCAGCTGGCTCATCACGTCGTCCACATCCGGGTCTGCCAGCAGGCCGATAATGGTAAAGCGGGTACCTTTGATGAGCAGCTGCTTGCCAAGGGGTTCCTCTCCGGAAAACAGGGCATGGGCCAGATCGCTGTCGATCAGGCAGACACGGGAGCGCTGCTCACAGTCGATGGGCAGAAGAGGCCTGCCCTTCTCCACCGCGTCCAGTGTCCGCTGGAAGTACGCGTAGCCGTTTCCTTTTACCGCCACATCCTCCAGCATCTCGCCGCTGTAGACCACGCTGAGGGTCTGGCTCAGGCTGGGGGAAATGCCGCTCACATTGGGCAGATCCTCGATCTTTGCCAGATCGGTCTCTCGCAGGCCGCTTTTAAGAGCCGTTCCATTGGCCTGCACGGTGAGCTTGCCGGTGCCCAGGTTTTCAAACTGCGCCGTCACCTCGCCGGTGGCGCTCTCCATCACAGTGATCAATGCGATGATCGCCATAACGCCGATGATGATGCCAAGAATGGTCAGGAACGAGCGCATCTTATTGGCCACGATGTTGCTGATGGACATTCTGAGGCTTTCTTTAAGCATCTTCGGGCCCCCCCTCGCTCAGCTCGCCGTCCAGAATGCGTACAATGCGCGACGCATTACCGGCGATGCTCACATCGTGGGTAATCATGATGATGGTGCGGCCTTCCTCGTTCAGCTCCCGAAACAGCTTCATCACCTGACGACCGGTCTTTTGATCCAGCGCGCCGGTGGGTTCGTCCGCCAACAAAATGCTGGGGTTGGTGGCCAGGGCGCGGGCGATGGCCACGCGCTGCTGCTGACCGCCGGAGAGCTGGTTGGGCATATGGTGCAATTTCTCTTCCAGGCCCACGCGGCAAAGCATCTCCTCGGCGCGGGCACGGCGCTTGTGCACGTTCATGCCGGCATAGATCAGCGGCAGCTCCACATTGGAGAGAGCATCCTGTCGGGGCAAAAGCTGGAAAGACTGAAAGATAAAGCCGATCTCTTTGTTGCGCAGGGTGCTGAGCTGATTTTCATCCAGCTGATCCACCCTTTTGCCATGCAGGATATATTCGCCCTCGGTGGGCGTATCCAGACAGCCGATGATGTTCATCAGCGTACTTTTGCCTGAGCCGCTGGGACCCAGCACGCTAAGAAACTCGCCTTTTTCTATGGACAGATCCACATTGCGAAGCACCTGCTGCCATTCGTCGCCCAGACGGTAGGACTTGCAGATGCCCGTCATGCGGAAAAACGGACTTTCAGTGGTCTGTGTCATTTTATCGCCCGCCCATCATCTGATTGCGCATGGCAAAGAACCGTGCCAGATCGTTGCTGAGATAGAAGACGCTCTCGCCGTCCTCAACGCCGCTGACGATCTCCACATTCTTGCCGTCGCTGACGCCAAGGGTGATCTCCGCCTTGAGCAGGTTTCCTTCCGCATCCTTCTTCAGCACATAGGGCTTGTTGTACTCATCGTAACTGATAGCGTCCAGCGGCAGGCTGACCACGGAAAGGGCCTGCTGATTCAGCACCTGAACCTCCACGCTCATGCCGCTGCGCACGTCGTTGAGCGCTTCCACACCGAACTTCACCTCGTAGAAGCTGACGCCGCCCTCGCTGATGGCGTCCCGAGCAATGTCGGTCACCTTGCCGGGGATCTGCTTCTCCAGCGCGTTGAGGTACACCATGCCCTCCTTGCCTTCGGTCAATGCGCCGATGTCGTATTCATCCACGTCCACGCTGACCTCCAGGTTCTGATAATCCACGATGCGGGCCAGCTGGCTGCCGGGCTGGAGGGTATCATCCAGCTCCACATAAAGAGTATCCACCGTGCCAGTATAGGCGGCATAAATACGGCTGCCGTCCGTACCGCGGAGCAGCGCCTGGCCTTCCTCTACCCGGTCACCCTCGGCAACGTAGAGTTCCTTGACCTTCAGGCTTTCCTTGGCCGTCTGGATCTCATCCACCTGCGGGGTCAAATTGCCCTCGAAGCTATAATAGGTGACGATATCCCGACGGGCTGCCACCTCTTCGGTCAGGCTCTGCTGTGCTACCTGCGCCGTGGAGGCATACAGCCATACGGCTGCCGCGATCAGCAGCAGCAATACCAGCCACGGCCATATCTTATGTTTCTTTTTCTTTCGTACAGGATTCTGATGCTGTGTCATCTGCCTGCTCCTTCCTATTCATCCGCCGATAAGTTCCGGCGCCTTCATGATGATAAGTCGACCAACTGTGCAAGTCAACCCTTTCCCGGATGAAATGCGGTTTTTTTCCACAACATTTACAGTTTCGTCACGCGCTGTGTGCCGAATCGGTTGTATGAGATTGACATCCCCAAAAGAACAGGCTATGATGGAGAAAAGTGTTTAGGAGGTGGCCCGGATGGATCAGTGGTGGAACGACGCCGATGACGCCCCTGCGTCCGAACCGGCAGCCAACCCCTTCAAACCGATCTCCGTTTCCGAACGCTTCGAAAAGATGGAGAAAAAACCGCATCACAGCAGCAATATGCTCATCCCGCCCAGGCCGGGACAGCTCTACGGCGAAGCCTATCCCTTTGCTGCGCCCCTGACGCCGCCCCGTCCGTTTCCCACGGCACAGCCCAACCCCTTTGCTTCTGCGGGCGCGACAGCGATTCCCCCGCATGTGGAGGATGGGCCTTTTTCCCTTTCCAAGCCGTCCCCCATCCGACAGGGCAGCCTGATTCCCTCTGCGCAGGTTTCTGAGCCCGCCTCAACCGAGCCGCCTGCCAGCGTACCCGTGTCCATCTGGTCCATCGACGATGATCCCATTTCTCCGGCTGCAGAGCCTTTCAGCTCATGGCAGTCGCCTTTACAGCCCTCCGTTTCCGCTACCCAGCCAGACAAGGCAGCAGGCGAGTCTTTTGACACAATCAAAGAAGAAGCGCCAGCCATGGTCAGGGATGAACGGAATGTTCCCGCATACCTGCGGAGCCGTCCCCTGCCTGCAAAGCCCCTGATGCCTTCCGAACCCTTTCCTGAGCAGGACGAAATGCCGGAAACAGCCTCCGCTGAACCCGCCAAAGAAGAAACAGAGGCGGTCAGTCCGGCTGTGGTGGAGCTTCCCTCCCGCAGGCGCAGAAGCCGCACCAAGACCGCTGATACACCTGCACAAACCGCTGGGATTGAGCCCACGCCCTCGGAAGCATCCGAAACGGATACTTCTCAGCAGCAAGGAGAACCTGCCGCGGCTTCCATTCAGCCGGACGCCGCAGCGGCCAGTGAACAGGCAGAAGTGTTTTTCCCGCTGGAAACGGACGACAGTGATGATCCGGCTGCTGTTTTGCAGCCTTCCGTAGAGGATCAGGATCTTCCCCGGCGCAGAAGCCGCCGACAAGCAAGCGAAACCGCCGAATTCCCAAATGACCAACCGGCTGCTAAGCCTTCTTCTGTGTCCCCGCCCATCGAACCGCTGCCGGAAATGCCGGTCAGCCCCTGGGGTCCGAATCCCTTTGCAAACGAGTACCCTGCCCATATGGCCGACCAGCCCGGATTAGAGCTGCCTCAGGTACCCTTGTGGACGCCGCCCAGCGACATGGCCTATAAGCAGGGATTCACGGATGAGGAAAACGATCCTGACGCAACTGGTTATCCGACAGGCAACGACACCCCCTTCGGACAGCCGCTTTTCGGCAGCGATCCCGCGCCCATGGCTACGGAGCTGCCTCAGGTACCCCTGTGGACGCCGCCCAGCGGCATGGCCTATGAGCAGGGATTCACGGATGAGGAAAACGATCCTGACGCAACTGGTTATCCGACAGGCAACGACACTCCCTTCGGACAGCCGCTTTTCGGCAGCGATCCCGCACCTATGGCTGCGGAACTGCCTCAAGCCCCCCTGTGGACGCCGCCCAGCGTCATGGCCTATGAGCAGGGATTCACGGATGAGGAAAACGATCCTGACGCAACTGGTTATCCGACAGGCAACGACACCCCCTTCGGACAGCCGCTTTTCGGCAGCGATCCCGCACCTATGGCTGCGGAACTGCCTCAAGCCCCCCTGTGGACGCACCCCAGCGGCATGGCCTATGAGCAGGGGTTCGCGGATGAGGAAAACGATCCTGACGCAATTGGTTATCCGACAGGTAACGACACTCCCTTCGGAAAGCCGCTTTTCGGCAGCGATCCCGCACCTATGGCTGCGGAACTGCCTCAAGCCCCCCTGTGGACGCCGCCCAGCGTCATGGCCTATGAGCAGGGGTTCGCGGACGGGGAAAACGATTCTGGCGAACGAAACGACAATGATGAAGCGTTCTTCCCGCCAGAAGACTCTTCCGCCGGCTATCCGCCCATTCCCGAACTGGTACAGCCGCCTTTCGCACAGCCGCTGAACAGTATGGTGCAGCCGGATTTCATGTCCGACTTGCCTCTGCCAGACGAAGAACCCTATGACGGACTGAGCTTCGGCATGAATAACGACCCGCTGCCGGAAAATGACATCTATACCGCTGCACCAATGCAGCCGTGGAATCCTGCGGATTTCCAGCAGCCCATCGGCCAGCCCGTGTCGACGGTGCCCAGGCAGCCGATCCGTCAAGGACCGGCACAACAGCCCCAGCCTGCACCAGTTGCAGCTGACAAGCCGCCCATCCAACCCATGCGTGTGGTCGCACTGGTCTGTATGGTACTGATGGTGCTGTTTATCCTGCTTGTGGGCGGCAGAATGCTCTTCCTTTATACCAGCAATAGTGCTCGGGAAGGCATCACTGCCAGCGGCAAAGGAACCTTGGTGCATCTCAAGCAGCCCGGCGTTACCTACGAAGCCACTGTAATGCCCGCCACAGCAGCGACTCCTGCGCCCACCGCCATTATCAACATCAATGATCCAGCTGCAGACACCCTGAAAAAGCAGGCCTTGGATGAACAGACAGGCGAAGAAAACGCTGCTGGTATGCAGCAGGACGCGCCTGTCCAGCTGCGCACCCGTCAGGAAGTCTATCCAGACAATCCACTGCTGAATATTCTGCCCGGCATGGAAGAACTCCATAAGGAATACCCTGAAGTGGTGGGCAAGCTGGTGATTCCCGGCCTGATGGAGGAAATCGTCGTCCAGCGCAACAACACTTTCTACCTGACCCACAACTACCGGGGAACCGCCTCGGAAGGCGGCGCAGTGTTCGTTGACGAAAGCTGCAACCTGAAAGCGCCCCCGGAGAACCTGCAGCTGCGCGGCAACGGTAGTATTGCAGGAAAAGGCTTCCAGCCCCTGTGGCAGTATCGGGACAGCGAAGCCTTTGCTGCTGATTATGGCGTGGTCACCCTGACCACCCTGTATGAGGAGCGGCAGTTCGTGCTGGTAGCGGTGATCGTCACCAGCAACGACCCAGCATCCTCTGATTACTTCAACTATAAGAGCTATCTCAGCTTTGATACCGATCAGGAAATGCTGGACTACGTAGCCAAGGCACGGCAGCACAGCCTGTACCCCATTACCACGGACGTACAGCCCGGCGATCGGCTGATGACCCTTTCCACCGTCTCCAGTACCGGCGAAAGTGAAAGCTTGGTGCTGCTCCTGCGCATGATCCGTTGATCTGCGCCATCATCTGTCATTCATAAGGAGGAACGCCTCATGAACAATCCTGTTATCTATCCCGCCCAATGGCTGATGCCCGCCCCGGAAACCAACCTGACCGCATGGGCATGCGTGGCCTGCGACCAGTACACCTCTCAGCCCGCCTACTGGCAGGAGGCTGATCTGCTGGTGGGCGAACAGCCCTCTACCCTGCGCTTCATCCTGCCGGAATGCTACCTGAGCGAGTCTGCTCAGCGCATCCCCCAGATCCAGCAGGCCATGCAGAATGCCATCGCCACCGGCGCGGTTCAGCCTACCCCGTGGCAGGGCTTCATCCTCACCGAACGCACCACCCAGACCGGCGCACGCCTTGGTCTGGTGGCGGTGATCGATCTGGAGTGCTACGACTACCACAAGGGCTCCAAGAGCCTTGTGCGCGCCACCGAGGAGACCATCGAAAGCCGCATTCCGCCCCGGGTACAGGTGCGCAAGGATGCCCTGCTGGAAACCAGCCACGTGCTCATGCTGCTGGACGATCCCATGCACAGCGTGGTGGAACCCCTCCACGAAAAGCGGGACGAGCTGGAGAAGCTCTACGACTTCCCCCTGATGATGGGCGGCGGTCACCTGACCGGCTACGCCGTCAAGGATCCTGCCGATATCCAGGCGGTCTACAGCGCGCTGGATCAGCTCCACGCCCGTCTGGATCCCAACAATCCCCTGCTGTTCGCCGTGGGTGACGGCAACCACAGCTTGGCTACCGCCAAGGCCATCTGGGAGAGCGTCAAGCCCACCCTCACCTACGAGCAGACCGCCAATCACCCCGCCCGCTTCGCCATGGTGGAAGTGGAAAACATCCATGACGACGCGCTGGTCTTTGAGCCCATCCACCGGGTGCTCTTCGGCTACGACGGCGACGACCTGCTGGACGAGATCGCCCGTTTCGCTGCTGAGAAGGGCGCTGCTATTGCATCTGATGAAAATGCTCAGGAAATCACCGTGGTCTTTGAGGGCAAGGAAGTAGAACTGTCCATCAGCGGTTCTCCCTATACCATGGCTGTGGGCACCCTGCAGGCCTTCCTGGACCAGTGGATGAAGCAGCACCCCGAAACCAAGCTGGACTACATCCACGGCGAAACTGCCGTGCAGGAGCTGGTCAAGGGCGAAGGCGCTATCGGCTTCCTGCTGCCCGCCCCCGACAAGAGCGATCTGTTCACCACCGTCATCCGCGAGGGTGCCATGCCCCGCAAGAGCTTCTCCATGGGCGAAGCCCACGAGAAGCGGTACTATATGGAGTGCCGGAAGCTCCGGTAAGCGGGAGCAGTGGGGCATCATGCCCCTGTACCCCGCATTTTGCTCCGTTTCACGGCGCAAGGGGAAGAAAATGCAAACGAAAACACGCCGGGCTGTTCTGTGATGGCATAGAACAGCCCGGTGTTTGTTTTGCCGATGCAAACCGGTCTTCGGCAGGGAATGAATGCCTTGGGCAGGAATTCGCCCTGCAAACAGAGAAATTGATAAGATATGCTTATTTTGCTATCATTCAACACCCCATCGAAAGGAGACCTCCCCATGCAGAATCAGAAAAAGACCCGCGCCGAAGCCTGGCAGGCGCTCAAATTCACCCTGTTCTCCGCCAGCGCAGGCATCATCCAGATCGGCTCATTCGAGCTGTTCTCCAAAGCCTTTGGCTGGGAATACCTGCCCGCCTACCTGAGCTCGCTGGTGCTGAGCGTTTTGTGGAACTTCACCTTCAACCGCCGCTACACCTTCCGCAGCGACGCCAACGTGCCCCGTGCCATGCTGCTGGTGGCGCTGTTCTATGTGGTGTTCACGCCGCTCAGCGGCTGGTGGGGCAAGGCGTTGACCGACATCGGCTGGAACGAGGATCTGGTGATGATCGGCACCATGCTGATCAACTTCGTAACCGAGTTCCTGTACCAGAAATTCGTGGTGTACCGCGGCATGATCGATACCAACGACGTGGCAAAGCGCGCCATGGAAAAGGAAGCGGCTGCGGACGTTCAGGCCGAATAAACCTGACGTCATACCCATCCACCCCCGCTATGCCCTCATCACTTCAAATGCAAGGAAGCCTGATATTATGACAGCAAACACCTCCGCCAAGCGCAAGCCCAACTGGAAAAAAACGATCACCATGGGTCTGTTTGTTTTGCTGATCGCCCTCCTCGGCTGGTATGTGTGGCAGAACCGGGAGGACATGGCCCAACTTTTGAGCCTTGATGCAGGCACCGTTGCCCTGATGCTGCTATTTGCCCTGGGCGGCTGCGTGATGAACTGCGTGTACCACCGCATTATTCTCAGCCCCTTCAAGGTGCCGTTAGGGCTTACGGACTGGATGGGCGTGGTGATGGTCTCCAATGCCATGGCCTATGTGCTCCCTCTTCGGGCCGATCTGGTTTTTTCCGCCGCCTACTACAAAAAGGTGAAGGGTCTGGCGTACACCAAAAGCGTGTCGATCGCCGCGGGCAACATCGTTTTCGGCGTTACGTTCTCGCTTTTGGAGATCTTGGTGGCGCTGGCGTGCTGCGGCCTCATCGACGGACAATGGCCGCTGCCCCTGTGGCTGATTTTAATCGCTGGGCTTTTGTTCGTGACCGCTTTCATGGTGGTGGCGCTGGTATTGGGGGATCGTCAGCCTGCCTTCGTGCGCAAGTACCGCATCGTGCAGGAGGCCATCGACGGCTTTGTGCAGCTGCTCCGAGACCGGCGCATGCTGCTTGAACTGCTGGGCTGCCTCATCGTCAACCACTGCTGCCACCTGCTGCTCTACATGGTCTGCTTCCACGCCATCGGCATGGAGGTGACGGTTTATCAGGCGCTGCTTTACAACAGCATGAGCTGGCTGAGCAGTATTCTGACCATCGTTCCCGGGAATATTGGCATCAAGGAGGCCGCCATGGGCTTTGCCACCGGACTGATGGGCGCCATGTTCCAAAGCGGCGTGATGGTCTCCCTTTTGCAGCGGGTAACGGTGATGATCGTCTACATCGTTGCCGGCGCAGCCTTTGCATGGCCTGTTTTCCGCAAAATGAAGCTGGCCGGTGAACAAACGGAGGAATCCCATGCCCATGAATGACCGACTCAGGGAAAAAATCGCCATGCTGCCTGAAAGCCCCGGCTGCTACATCATGAAAAGCCAGGGCGAGATCATCTATATCGGCAAGGCGGTCAACCTGAAAAACCGCGTCCGGCAGTACTTCCATGGCTCACATACCCCCAAGGTGGCCGCCATGGCCGCCCGGGTAGACGACTTTGAATTGATGCTCTGTGAGACCAACTTTGAAGCCCTGACGCTGGAATGCAATCTCATCAAAAAACACAAGCCCTTCTACAACATCCTGCTCAAGGACGACAAGCACTATCCCTACCTGCGCATCGACCTGAGCGAAAGCTATCCACGACTGACGCTGGCGCGGCGTATGAACGCCAAGGACGGGGCAAAATACTTCGGCCCCTACATCGGTGCAACGGCGGTGCGACAGGTAATGGAGGAAGTGCGCCGGTTCTTTCCCCTGCGCACCTGCAAGCAAAGCCTGCCCCTGAAAACGCCCCGCCGCCCCTGCATGAACCATCAGATCGGCAAATGTCTTGCGCCCTGTGCCGGACTGGTGAGCGAAGAGGACTACCGGGCCATTCTGGACCGGGTGATCGCCTTCCTTAGCGGCGACAGCCGGGAGCTGCTCAAGCAGCTGGAAAACGAAATGATGGCTGCCAGCCTGCGCATGGAATACGAGCAGGCCGCCGTGATCCGTGACAAGATCGCCGACATCAGGCAATTGATGGAGGAGCAGCATGCCATCCAGACCAGGGACGTGGAGCAGGACATCCTGGCGATAGCTGTAGATGAATACGACGCTATGGTGCAGCTGACCCACATCCGAGCCGGGCGTATGGAAGGCGGACGCGCCATTCTGATGGAAGGCTGCGGCGGCGACGAGCCGGAGCAGATTCTCGCCCAGTTCCTGACCCAGTACTACGACGACGAGCATCTCATTCCCCGCAACGTACTGGTGCAGTGCCTGCCCGAGCCGGTGGGCGAATTGGAAAAGTGGCTCAGGGAGCGCAAGGGCAGCGCCGTCTCCCTCTCCTGTCCCCAGCGGGGCGATAAGGTCGACCTGATCCGGCTGGCTGCAAAGAATGCGGAGAACGCCCTGTTCCATCACCGGGAAAGCCAGCAGGTCAAGTTTGCCCGCACCACACTGGCCATGGAGGAGCTTCAAAAGGCGCTGAATCTGCCCACACTGCCCCGGCGAATCGAGGGCTACGATATTTCCAACACCCAAGGCATCCTCAGCGTGGCCGCAATGGTGGTCTTTGAGGATGGTCAGCCTGCCAAAAAGGAGTACCGCCACTTCCGCATCAAAACTGTGGAGGGCCCCAACGACTTTGCCTCTATGTACGAGGTTCTCTACCGCCGCCTGACCCATGGTCTCACCGAGCTGAAGGAGCGAACGGAAGCGGGACTGGATCCTGCAGCGGGACGGTTCTCCAAGCTGCCGGACGTGATCCTCATTGACGGCGGCCCGGAGCAATTGGCCTATGCCCAGCGCGCCATGAAGGATGCCGGCGCAAACATCCCCATGTTCAGCCTTGCGGAGCGCTTCGAGATCATCTTTGTGCCGGATCAGGAAGAGCCCATTGTGCTGGACCGCCGCTCCAATGCCCAGCTGCTGATCCAGCACGTCCGCGACGAAGCACACCGTTTCGGTATCACCCATCACCGCTCCCTCAGAGGCAAGAGTAACCTCCACAGCGAACTGGACAACATCGAAGGGATCGGTCCCAAGCGGCGAACTGCCCTCATCCGGCATTTCGGCGGCGTAAAGCCCATCTTCACCGCTTCAAAGGAGGCACTGATGGAGGTAGAGGGTATCAGCGACGAGATCGCACAGCGCATTCTCAGCTATGCCAAGGGGCGCAAATGATCTGAAAGGACGCTGCCCAAAGCCAATTTCAAAAAGGACGTTTTCGCAATCTTTCTGCAGCGTAAAACGTCCTTTTTTCATTGCAAAGGCTGCCACATGTGGCAAGGATTGTCGCAAATACAGCCCAGGCTTTCCGTGCACAATAGGCGCGAGGAGGCGAACAGCATTGAAAAAGACAACCCCAATTCTTATGGTACTTTCCCTGACTTGTATGGGCCTGTTCACGGCTTGCGCCAGTAGCGCCGACACCATGATGCCCAGCCCCAGTCCCAGCGCCGGTATGGCCACCACGTCCCCTGCCGCCACCACTTCTCCCGCAGCGGCCACTACCGAGAGTTCTTCCCCCATGCCCACCATTTCGGTTGAGCCTGCCACTGTCGGCGCGGCAAATACCGTGTCTGACTCCCGGCGGATCAGCGACATGGTGGAAGAAGAGGTAGAGAAGCTCTCCGAGGTGGACGAAGCAGACGCTATCGTGGTGGGAAACATCGCACTGATCGGCATCAGCTATGATGACCAGTATCAGGGCGGAAAAACTGACCGCATCGTGGAGATGGTCACCCAGCGCGCCGAAATGGCCGACAAAGCCATCACCGCCGTGCACGTGACCGACAACGAAACCGTGCGTGAGCAGATTTCCAATCTCAACGACATGCTCGACGACGCCGGCACCAGCTTTGAACAGCTTCAGGCGCAGGTATTGGAGATCGCAGGCACGCTGTCCGGCGGCGACGCCAGCCAGCCCGTAACGGACAACGGCGCCACCCAGGGCCGGAGCGGAACCTGATGAGACTTCGCCCCTTAATCGGACAGACGACGAAGGCAGCAGAGTACGCAGCAAAAAAGAAGCCCGTACATGGGCTTCTTTTTTGTGTCAGCAATCCAGATCTATTTTTGAGATAGCGCTGCCGCAGTCCACACAGTACAGCGCCGCGCTGGAATTCCGCTTTGCGCGTTTCTTGCAGCGCCAGCCGCATCAGACATGAAACTTCTTGTGATATTCCAGCATCATGGGTTTCCAGTAAAGGATCAACATCAGCAGCTGGATGCCAAGGCTTACGCTGCCCACCACGATCATGGGCCAGGAGAGGCGCACCCTGAGGCAGAGCATCACCAGCGTCGCAGTCATGCCGGCCAGCAGCATCTCAAACAAGGGCAGGAAATTGCGTTTTTGCCGCCGGAAATAGAACAGAAAGTACACGCCCATGAGAACCAGCATGCCGAAATACACGATCTGTGCCACGAACGTACCCCAACTGCCGCCCACCACGCTTTCCAAAAGCAGCAGGTACAGGCACACTGCCACCAGCACATCGCAGCCCTTCTTGATCAGGGTGTTTTCCACCTGCGGACGGTACAATAGCGCGATCCACAATACGCACAGGGCTCCAATGACGATCAGGCTCCAATGGATTCCCGGGGTCAGGATATCGATGATCAGACAGGTATAGGCAACCAACGTGAACAGCCCCCGCCACAGGTCATGGGCGTTGCGCACGAAAAAGTTCCGTTTCTTTACTTTGGGGTATGTTACGTGAACCTCCATGCTTCAGCCGCTCCCTTCCATATACGGGGTTAGACCAATATCGCACAAATACCGGTACAGCGAATCCTCAAACTGAGTCAGATGAGTGTTTTTCACCACGGTAAGGACGGTTTGATCCCCGAAGCTGCATACCGAGCAATTGGCTCGGTTCTCCACCGGCGGGCCCAGCACAAAATCAAACTTATCCACATAGGGTTGCATTTCCGCAGGCAAGCTGATGCTGCCCAGATTGCTCAGGGTGGTGGTGAATACTCCATCCCCCAGTTTTCCGTAGATAAAGTAAGCGATGGGCCGCTTGATAATCAGCGGCACGAAGCGCAGCCATTTCACCAGCCGGCAACTCAACCGCATGGTTTCCTCCAGCCGCTCCTGCGCCGTACCTTCGCGGATCTGGGCCATGATGTCCGGGATCATCTCCTCCAGCGTGGTGATCTGCGAGGGATGCAGCCGGATGCTGGTGTACATGGAGAAATTGCGCAGGGTCTTCACCGGGAAAAACTTACGCATGTTCACCGGAAGCTGAATCTGAATCTTTTTGCGACTATACCGGGAAATATGGCAGGCATCCCGGCAGGCAAGCATGCACAGCCCCAGCAGCAGTCCCGTCATGGTTCCGCCGTAGCGATGGGCGGCGTCCAGCAGCGCTTTGGTGCTCAGGTTATAGTGCAGCACACGGTTTGGCTGTTCAAGGGGCAGCATGCCCTTCATTTGCAGGGCCGGTTTATCGGCAAAGCCATGGGCAGGGCCCTTGCCGGACACCGGGAAGGCGTCCTCCCATTCAGCAGGGTCAGGTGTGTCATCCAGAGAAAACGCGCTGTCCAAATCCGGTAGTTCCGCGCCCAACAGCTCCAGATAGGTCTTCACCAGCGTGCGCAGATAGATACAGCCGCCGGTACCGTCGGTCAGGATATGGAAGAACTCCACACTGATGCGGTTTTGATAATACACCACCCGCAGGGACGGCGAATGCACCGCACCCACCTTCATCACGGCGCAGGGCAGCTTGGTCTCCGGACGCACGGCATAGCGACACATGCCAGAGTCCAGATAGTGCCAGAAAAAACCGCACTTGATGGTGGTGGCGAAGGAAGGAAAACGGCGCATGGTATAGGTGAGCGCCATCTGCAGCAGCTCCGGGATCACCGGCTCCTTGAGATAACAGCTGAGACGAAACACCTTCATGCGTCGGGTGCTCATGCTCAGGGGATAGATCTTGGCGGCATGGTCCAGGGGGTACCAGTCCTTGCGTTCCTCCAGATAGAAATGCCCCAGCCGTTCCGGGGCAAGCCGCGCCATGGCTTCCTCCAGGGAAAGCCCCCTGTCGCGTAAAAGTTTCAGCGCAAGCACATGATCGTCCATGAGCTGTTTGGTATGCTTGCGGTTCAAGTTCAGCCGTGCACGGACCTCCGTCAGGTACTCCGTGATACAACTGGTCTCCGCAGCGGAAAACAACCGCTCTGCAAGCATGGAACGGTACGGCTGTTTAGGCTTTTTCCTGCCGGACATAGCGATGCTCCTTTCTACGGATACAATTTGCGGGACGTAGGGCCATGGGGGTCGCTACGTCCCGCGTGCAGTATTATTCTTTGCGTCTGCGGCGCCGAGGCAGCTCAGCAGGCGTCTCGTTTTCGGCCTCGCGGCGCACCGGCGCTGTCTGGTCGATGTGTTCCGTGACCTGCATAGCTTCCACCGGTTTCTCTTCGCGGACGTTGACAGGCACAGGACGTCTGCCGCAGGAAGCCTTACGCTTGCCAGCAGCGTGTTCCTTTTTCCTGCCCGTGTCCTTCCCAGGCAGCTCATACAGCCGCTTGGGCTCCACGTGCTCCACAGGCGTATCCAGCATACGGTAGAAACCGTCGCTGAAGGCTGCCGTGAGCAGGAAGCGAAGCTTGGTCCATGCGGACTGGGGCTTGTATACCGCGCGGAAGGTGGCCCTAGCAGAGTCCGCCAGCTGAGGCGCAGGGGTCTTTCGGCTGTAATTGCTCAGCACCATGGCGCGCCACAGCGGCACCAGCGGCGTGGGCGTGGCCTTTTGCTTGTCCATCCGACGGGCAAACAGCATGGGTGTTTCGCCGGGCTGTACCTTGCGCCCGCGCATGCGCAGCACTTGAGCGGTGGCGTTTCCGTAGATAAAGATCTTGCTCTGGGTATCGGGCTGCTTGGCAGCCATACGATCCGGCGTACGTAGCACAATGCGTGCGACCAGCGCCGCGATCACCGCCAGCACCAGCAGTAGCCACCACCAGTCAAACTTGGGCGGATCGTTCTGCGGGTCATCCTCCGGCTCCTCCATATCCGGCTCGTTGCTTTCCTCGGGTTGCTCCGGCGAGGGCGTGGGGTCGGGATTCTGAGGATCGGGGGTGGGCGTGGGCTGCTCGTCCTCGGGTTCTGGGGTCGGGGTGGGTGTAGGCGTAGGTTCAGGCTCCTCCGGAGGTAGATCCTGGCTGTCCAGATTCTGCTGAGACGGCGTGGGATCAAAAGGGACCCAGCCGAAGCCTTCAAAGTAGACTTCCGTCCAGGCGTGAGCATCCAGACCGGTGACATAGGCAATTCCGTCTGCGGAAGGCTGCGCGATGAAGCCCTCCACGTAGCGGGCCGGAATGCCTGCCATGCGGCAGAGCACGGTCATGGCCGAGGCATAGTAGGTGCAGTAGCCTTCCTTGCCCACATAGAGGAAATACGTAACAAAGTCCAGATTTTCCGGCGGTTCCTCCGGCGTCAGGGTATAGCGGTAGTAGCGCTGCAGATGGCGCAGGATAGCGCAGGCCTGATCATAGGGCGTGGCGGAACCTGCCACGATATTCTGCAGATCCTCATACAGGGTAGGTTCCAGATGCGCCGGCAGCTGTAGATACATCTCCCGGGCCTTCTGGTAATTGGGGTCGTGGTCGTAGGCGGCATCCACCAGCGCACCAACGGCAGCGGAACCGCCCTCAAACACCGGCGCAAATACCGTGTAGCGATCGTTCAGCTCCAGATCCCTGGTAACGAACAGCTCGCTGGCATCGTTAAAGTAGGGAATCAGGCTGCCCTGAGGACTCACGTCCCGAAGGAAAACCGGAGTAAAGAGCGTACTGGCGGCTTTATTCTGCACCTGCACATTGATAGCCTTGGTATCCAGCAAGGTGGAGGCACGCTGGACCGACTGATCCGGCATATTCTCCAAAAAGACGGCGTTACGCTGGCCGCGCCAACCGGGATGCACATACAAAAGTCGTCTGCCGGAGGATGTATCCTGCCAGCTGCGGCCAGTGTAGAAATCCTTGATCACGCCGCGCATCAGGGTCTTTTGCTCGGTCTGGACCATCATAACCGGATATTCGCTGGGCTCGGCCGCGCCGCCCAGCTTGCCCTGTCCCATGGGGTAATAGCCGTAGCTGCCCAGGGTAAAGACGTTGCGGGGCTCTGTAAAGAACAGATAGTCGGAGATGGTCTCCTTCAGATCCATCGCGGCTTTGTGCAGCGGCTCGATCACCGTGCGACCCGCCGGGGTCAGCAGCATGGCCAGTACCACCACAATCGCCGCCATGGGAAGCACTTCAAAGAGATTGACCTTCTCGTGCGACGTTTGGGCGATGATCATCAACAGCGCCGCAAGTCCGGGCGCGGCAAACCAGAAAAACGAATGCTTGCCAAGGCTCCACAGGCCAAACAGCACCAGCACCAGCAGCACCGTGGCTGGAATAAAGCCGGCCCCCTTGTGGGAGAACAGATAGCTCACCAGCGCGGCGGCCACCGCCAGCGTCATCGCCAACTGCACGCGAAACAGCGGCGCAGCGCTGCTCAGGCCGTTCAGATAGAGGGCAAACGCCTTGATCGCTTCAATGGCGTCGCCAAACAGGCCGGCATTTTTGAGAAACAGCTGAACAATGAACAGCGCCGCCACGGCGATGCCCATGAGCACCCGCAGTTTTTTGCTCACACCGGAGATGGTCAGCAGCAGAATCACAGCTGCGGCCACCAGGGTGGCCGGCAGGAACATGCTCTGGATCTCCAGCGCCCACATCAGCGGCCACAGCACGCCAAAGCACAGAAGCAGGCTGACCATCAGCCGGCTCAGCCGCTCATTGGAAAACAGTTTTTTCAGCATCCGGTCAACCTCCCTTCTTTGTCAGGAATATGCCCCGAAAACAGCCTTAGCCTCCCTGGGGTGTAACGTAATTCACTTCCACGCCAGCCTGCTGCATTCTGACCACAAAGGCGGCGCGGTCAGGATCCTCTGTCTTATAGGTGACGTAGTACACACGTACATTGGGACCCATGCGCTTCATGCGCACGATCAGGTCGGCTACGACGGAGGACATACGGCTGGTGATGATGACCACCGCGCCGGTCTTGCGCAGCTCGTTCATCTGCATCATCAGCACTCGTTCAAAGCGCTCGGTTTCGTTAAAGGTGCAGCGCGCCAACTCGTCCAGCAGCACCTGCAGACCCATCCGGCTGGAATATTCCATCGGGCGATCGCCTACGATGGGCATGCGTACCGGGTTGTCCTGCCGGATCTGGCAAGCCACCACGGAAGCGGCGGTTTCCAGCATGGCGTCCTTGAGGAAGGAAGCATGCTCCGGGCCAAGGCCGCGGCTGAGGTGCGGGGGCGACGTATCCAGCATCACCAGCGCGTCAGGCAGCGCAGGCTCTTCAAACTGGCGCACGATGATCTCCCGCTTTCGGGCGCTCATCTTCCAGTGGATGCGTTTGAGGGGATCGCCCTGCTGATAGTTGCGGAAATCGCTGGGGCTGAAGGGGTCTTCCATGGCGCGCTTCATGGTTTCCACGCCCATGTCGCCCGCCGCGAAGGTGAGGGGTTCCACTTCAAAGGGGACGGGCAAAACCAGCAGCTCCTGACCTTCCTGATCGGGAACGTGTTTTTTCTTGAAAAAGCCAAACACGTCCGCCACCGTGAAGCTTTCCACACCGGGGAACATGGCGCCCACGTGGTCGGCGGCGAATTTGTGGGTCACCCGCTGGCGGCGTTTACCCAGCTGGGTCAGGTGGATGGTACCCTCCGGGGTATTGCTGGTGGCGCGCATATGCAGAGCCACCGGCGCAATGGGCAACAGGCTCTTGTGGCTGACGCCGATCTCCATGCTGACTACCTCGCCCCGGTTGACCTTACGGCTGGAAAGGCTGTTTTCCACCACGACGCTCTTTTCGGCCATGCGTACGCTCACATACGCAAACACCCACGCCAGCAGAATCAGCACGGCGATCAGCAGGTACATCCGATTGCCCATGGACAGGGCGCAGAGCATAAAAAAGCCGAAGCTGACGCCCATGACCAGGTTGGGGTTCTTCATACGGGGTCAGCTCCTTTCAGTAAAATAGAGAGTTCAACAGGTCATCAGCTGAGTCTGAGGGGGACGGGCACGTTTTCCACCACAGCGATGAGAATCCGCTCGGCGGAGATGTTCTTCATCTTGGCTTCGGCGCTGGGCATCACGCGGTGCGCCAGCACAGGCAGCACCATGCGCTGCACGTCCTCAGGCAGGACATAATCACGATCGTTGAGCAGCGCACAGGCCTGCGCGCCGCGGATCAGCGCAATGGAACCGCGGGTACTTACGCCCAGCTGCAGGCTGGGATGGGTACGGGTCATGGCGGCGATGGAGGCGATGTAGTGGCGCACTTCCTTGGAGCAGTACACATTGCCGATCATGTTCTGCATCTCGATCACGTCCTTGGCAGAGCACACAGGGGTCAGGCTCGCCTGAGGCTTGACCGTGCCGCTGAAGCGATCCAGCACCGCCATCTCCTCCTCCAGGGTGGGATACCCCATGGAAATGCGAATGAAGAAACGGTCCATCTGCGCTTCCGGCAGCGGATAGGTACCCACGAACTCGGTGGGGTTCTGGGTGGCAAGCACCAGGAAGGGCTGGGGCAGCGGATGGGTCACGCCGTCCACCGTTACCTGATACTCTTCCATCACTTCCAAAAGGGCAGACTGAGTCTTGGGCGAAGTACGGTTGATTTCGTCCGCAAGCGCAATCTGGCACATAATGGCGCCGGGCTTGAACTCCAATTCGCCGGTCTTCATGTTTACCATGGTGAAACCGGTCACGTCGGAGGGCACGACGTCGGGCGTAAACTGGATGCGGTTGAAGCTGCAATCCAGCGACTTGGCCAGTGCGCTGACCATGGTGGTCTTGCCCGTGCCGGGTACGTCCTCAATGAGTACATGGCCCTTGCACATCATGGCAATAAGCAAAAGCTCAATAACTTCATCCTTGCCGACAATGACCTTTCCGATATTCTGCTTAAGGGCTGTGATAACCTGACGTGGATTGAGCATAGAAACGCTCCTTACGTTCAATGAATTTTCAAGGGATAACCACGTTATATTATAACGAAAACTCTGACATTTTACAAGTCTGTGACAAAAGTTTTACGATATGGGTGTGTCTCATTTTGGGAAGGCGTGCATTGCAACAGAAAAGCGGCACAGCGAAGCTGTGCCGCCATATTTGAGGGATACAGGGAGGACAATCGAAAGGCTGGCCGCATCTTAAGCAAATCAAGCCATCAGTGGCAGCTGGAGCATTTGCTGCAGTCGCCGCAGCAGCCCTTACCCGCCTTCCTGTCCCGATACATTGACCGGATGATCAGACATACCACCAGCAGCACCACGCCGCCGACGATCCACGTTGCCATTGTTCCTCATCCTTTCCAAAAATCCAAGTTACGCGCGAGCGCTCGCGCCAAGATTCTGATCGGTGTTTTCGTGGGGATTCCTACGCAGAAGCAGGTACAGCATCCCCGCCAGCACTGCGAAAGCGATCACCGTCCACGCGGAGAATACGCCACCGGTGAGCAGACCCAGCTGATAGACCACCAGCGATACCGCATAGGCCAGGCCGGTCTGGTATAGAATCGCAAACCAAGTCCACTTGCCGCTGTTCATCTCGCGCCTGATGGCGCCGATAGCGGCAAAGCAGGGGGCGCACAGCAGGTTGAACATCATGAACACAAAGCCGGCCAGTCTGCCATGACCGCCGGAAGTCTCCTCAAAGGCTCTGGCGATGGGCGACAGGTCTCCTCCGCCCTCTTCCACCATGGTCATGGTGTCAGCAGCATCGGTATCCGTGCCGTAGAGCACGCCAAACACGCTGACCACCTCTTCCTTGGCCAGCAGGCCCATGACCGTAGCCACGGTGGGTTGCCAGTCGCCAAAGCCCAGGGGATCAAACACCGGCGCCACAGCGGACCCTACATAGCCCAGCAGGCTCTCGTCACTATTCTCCACTGCGCCAAACACCTTGGAGGCTTCGGGTTCCACCGCCGTCTCCGCCTGAGCGGCGACCGTCTCCACCGCCTGCGTATCCGCATTGGCAGCCACTTCGGGCGTCTTCTCAGACCAGCCGTAGTTGGAGGCGAACCAGATCAGAATGGAGGAGAGAAGAATGACCGTACCGGCGCGTTTGATAAAGTCCCAGCCGCGCTCCCAAACGGTGTGCAGCACATTCTTCCAGGAGGGGGCATGATAGTGGGGCATCTCCATCACAAAGGGAGCCACCTTGCCGGAAAACGCCTTGGTTTTCTTCAGCACCGTGCCGCTGAAAATCACCGCCGCAACGCCCATGAAATAGGCCGTTGCCGCCAGCCAGCCCGCGTTGCCGAACATGGCGCCGGCGATCATGGCGATGATGGGCATCTTGGCGCCGCAGGGGATGAAGGTGGTGGTCATGATGGTCATCCTGCGATCCCGTTCCTGCTCGATGGTACGGCTGGCCATTACGCCGGGCACACCGCAGCCGGAGGAGACCAGCATGGGAATAAAGCTCTTGCCGGAGAGACCGAAGCGGCGGAAAATGCGATCCATGATAAACGCAACGCGCGCCATGTAGCCCACATCCTCCAGGATGGACAACAGGAAAAACAGCACCAGCATCTGGGGCACAAAGCCGATCACAGCGCCAACGCCGCCAATGATGCCGTCTCCGATCAGCCCGATCAGCCAGTCGGCGCAGCCGATGTTTTTCAGCCAGCCGATAAGGGGCTCCTGAATCCACTGCGCCACAAAGGTATCGTTGGTGAAATCCGTCACGATGGCGCCGATGGTGGTAACGGAGATGTAGTACACAAGGAACATCACCAGCACGAAAATGGGCAGCGCCAGCACGCGGTTGGTAACGATCTTGTCGATCTTGTCCGAGGTGGTCAGCGCCCCCTTGGGCTTGCCCTTCTTGACGCAGGTAGTCACCAGCTTGTTGATGTAGGCATAGCGCTGATTGGTGATGATGGACTCTGCATCGTCGTCCATTTCTGTCTCGCACTCCACAATGCTCTCTTCAATCGCGGAGCGGATCCCCTGGGGCAGGTTCAGTTCTTCCAACACCTTCTCGTCACGCTCAAACAGCTTAATGGCATACCAGCGCACCAGATGCTCCGATACAATGCCGCCTTCGTGGGTGCTGCCGTCGGCGTGATGATGGTGGACGGCTTCCTGACCGTCACGGTGAGTGATCAAGTCCTCAATATGAGCCAGTGCATGTTCCACACTGCCCTCAAACACATGGGGCGCGTTTTTGCGAATACCGCCAGCGGCTGCCTCCGCCGCTTTCTTGGCCGCTTCCACGCTGCCGTCGCTCTTGAGAGCGGATGTTTCCAGCACCTCGCAGCCCAGCGCCTGTGCCAGCTTGGACAGATCGATCTTGTCGCCGTTCTTGCGGCTGACGTCGATCATGTTCAGGGCGATCACCATGGGCAAGCCCAGCTCCATCAGCTGGGTGGTCAGGTACAGATTGCGCTCGATATTGGTGGCATCCACGATGTTTAGAATGACGTCGGGCTTTTCATTCACCAGATAACCGCGGGCGACCACTTCCTCCAGCGTATAGGGGGACAGGCTGTAAATACCCGGCAGGTCCTGAATGATCACATTGTCAGAGCCCTTGAGCTTACCCTCTTTTTTTTCCACCGTAACGCCCGGCCAGTTGCCCACGTACTGGTTGGAACCGGTCAGGTCGTTGAACATCGTGGTTTTGCCGCTGTTGGGGTTACCCGCCAGCGCAATCTTGATCTCCATGAGGTTTCCTCCTTTGAATCGTTAGCTCCCGCTAACCAAAAAGCAATGAAAAGGCGGCAAAAAACGCCGCTTATTCCACCTCGATCAGCTCGGCGTCCGCTTTGCGGATCGAAAGCTCGTAGCTGCGAAGGTGCAGCTCCATGGGATCGCCCAGAGGCGCCACCTTGCGCACCAGGACCTCCGTACCCTTGGTAATGCCCATATCCATGATACGGCGCTTCAGCGCGCCCTCGCCGTGCAGCTTCACTACGATTGCGCTGTCGCCTACTTTTACGTCCTTGAGGGTCTTCATTGCATACATCCTTTCCCGCAGGCGCGTCACACCTGAATGTGCGCCGCCATCTCTTCATCCAGAGCGACCCGGTTTTCGTTCACCGTCAGAAGCAGGTTCCTGCCCAGGCGGCTCACCACCGTGACGGGCACACCCACCACAACGCCCAGCTCGGCCAGGTGGCTCCTCACCTCATCATCGCCGGTGATTTTGCGGATCATATTGGTATCGCCAACCGTTGCTTTCGACAGAGGCGTCATAGGATTTCCTCCTTACGTCTTTCGACCTTCCGGCGCAGTTAGTATATGCTAACCGCTTTCGTTTGCAAGTTTAACATCACTAACCGATATTGTCAATAGCCGGAAAGGATTTTCTTTGCGCATGTTCACAGGCCCTCAACTCCTCTCGTGCAGTGGTTTCCATCGTTTCCTTGACACCGACCCACCGCTGGGGTATCATTTGACTAGGTCAAACATGACCATAAGTACACTTGCCTGCCCTGCAGGAGAAGGAGAACACCTTGCAGCACGCCAATAGAAAGCTAATTATCTGCCTGCTGGTATTGATTGTTGCAGTGGCTGCAGCGGGGCTGCTGGTGGGCCGCGGGGTGACGTCGCTACCTTTTGCAGCTACCGGCGACGACCCGGGCATCCTCATTACAGCCACCGATGGGCTGGCGCTCCCTTCCATCGTCTCCACGGACAGCAACGACCCTCAGTCTGAAGGCGCAGAGTCCTATCTGATCATCCAGACGGGGAGCGGATCCTACCAGCCGCTGCCGCTGACAACCAGCGGCGTGTATACCTTTACTGAGAAGGCCACCGGCGAAACCAACGTGCTTCACGTAACGCCGCAAAGCATGGTCATGCACAGCGCCGACTGCAATACGCAGGACTGCGTTATGCAGGGGAAAGTCACGCTGGACAATCGGCTCTTTCGCCCCATGGGCGGACTGATCGTATGTCTTCCTCATCGTCTCACGCTGGAACTGGTTCCCGCAGATGAGCTGGGTACGCAAATCACGCTGATTCCCCAAGTGGAGGTGTCGCCATGAAAACCGCATCCCAACGGGCAAAGCGCGTAGCGCTTCTTGGTATTTTGCTGTCGCTGATGCTGGTGCTGGGCTGGGTAGAACACATGATCCCCGTGCCGGGCATGCCGGGCGTCAAGCTAGGTCTGAGCAACAGCCTGCTGCTTTTTGCCGTATATATGCTGGATATCCCCACTGCCTATCTGATGATGCTCCTCAAGGTGCTGCTCAGCGGCTTCCTTTTCGGCAATCCCTCCAGCATGATGTACGCCTTTGCTGGCGGTGTGGTCAGCCTGACAGCCATGGCGCTTTTGAGCCGCAGCAAGGCCTTCAGTCCTGTGGTGGTCAGCATGGCCGGCGGCGTGATGCATAACGTGGGTCAGGTGGTTCTGGCCATGATCGTGCTGAAAACCCCCGGGCTGTTGTTCTACATGGCCATTCTCATGGCTGTGGGTCTGGTCACCGGCCTTGCCACCGGCGTTGCGGCCAAGGCTGTGATGAAGCACTTGCCCCATTTTTCCAAATAGCCGCAAACAAAAAGCGCGGATCAGTATCCGCGCAAAAGGAATCGTACCCTACCGATGACCACGCCAAACGAGGTGACCAGCATGGATTATGTAGATCTGGGACGCAGAATCCGCATTCAGCGGGAACTGCTGAAACTGACTCAGGGGGAACTGGCGAAGCGGATCAGCGTTTCTGCCTCCTTTATTGGTCATCTGGAGCGCGGCACCCGCAAAGCCAGCATGGAAACGCTGGTGGCGCTCGCCAACGAGCTGGACGTTCCCGTAGACTATCTGCTGGCAGGCAGCCTGCGCCGCAGTGCGCTGCAGCACATTACCCCCGGACAGAAAAATCAGCGTCAGGACGCTATGATGGAAGCCATCGCCCTTCTTCAGGCTCAGATGATCGATCGTTCTTAACGCAGGATCTCCGCCACCACATCGCTCATGTTGTACATCCCAGCAGGTTTGTCCTTCAGGAAGCTGGCCGCGCGAACGGCGCCGCGGGCAAACAGAGAGCGATTTTCCGCTCTGTGGGTCAGGATGATCTCCTCGCCCATGCCATAGAAGCCCACTTCGTGCTCGCCGGTTACCGTGCCGCCGCGCACTGCATGGATGCCCACCTCCTGAGAGGTACGGCGCTCATTACGTCCATATCGACCATGAACAGGCGTTTTTTCAGCGTCTGTTCCTTTTTTGACGGCTTCGTAGAGCATCAGTGCCGTACCGCTGGGGCTGTCCACCTTCATGCGGTGATGCCGCTCGATGATCTCCACATCGTAGCCATCGCCCAGCGCCCTGGCAGCCATGGCCACCAGGTGCTCCAGCACATTGATACCCAGGCTCATGTTGCCGCTGCGCAGGATCGGAACTTCCTTGGCTGCCTCGGCGATCTGTGCAAGCTCGCTCTCCGTAAAGCCGGTGGTGCAGATGACCGCCGGCATTTTCTTTGCCTTCAGGAAGGCCAACAGCTCGCTCAGCCCGTCCGGACGTGAACAATCCACCAGCACGTCCGCTTCGCAGTCGATCTGGTCATAGCTGTTGGCCATGGGAAAGTCCATGGGCTGATCCGTATACGCAATGTCCATACCATAAACGATCTGATCGCCGTGGGACACAGCCTCTGCAGCGATCTCCCGGCACAGGCGGCCCATCGCGCCGCCAAGAATGATTTTCATAGCTTGTCTCCTTTCGCAAGGGAGTCAGGGCTCCGCCCCGCACCCTCCCAAGGGCTCTGCCCTTGGATCCCGGCAGAAAGCAGTGCCTCCTGCACCTCCGATCTGTACCCATTTCATGAGCGCAGAGGGAATTCATAATACACAGGCCTGTGCAGTCGTTACTTGCACAGGCCTGTTTGATCTGCTTATTTACGCTCAGCAGCAGCCCAGACCCTCCAACGCTTTATCCATCATAGAACGGGTCTCCTCGCCCGCCTCCACCAGAGGCAGACGCAATTCGCCGCTGCACAGACCCAGCTTCGCCATGGCGTACTTGCAGGGAATGGGGCTGACCTCATGGAACAGCGCGTTATTCAAGGGCAGCAAACGAATCTGCTGCTTCAGGGCTTCCTGCTGCTTCCCTTCAAAGTACAGGCTGCACAGCTTCGCCATCTCTGCAGGCACGACGTCGCTGACCACGGAGATAACGCCGTCGCCGCCAATGCTCAGGAAGGGATAGACCATATCGTCGCTGCCGCTGTAGAGCGCCATCTTGCCTTCAATGGCTTCCATCTTGGCCATCACCGCGTTGATCTGGGAAGAGCTTTCCTTCAGCGCGATAAAACGGCCGGACGCACTCAAGCGACGCAGCGTATCGGCAGAGATATCCACATTGGTGCGGCTGGGCACATTATACAGGATAATGGGCAGCTCGGTGTTCTCCGCGATGGTCATGAAGTGGCGGTAGAGACCCTCCTGGGTGGTGCGGTTGTAGTAGGGGGTGACCACCAGCTGGGCAGCACAGCCCAGATCCCGGAATCGCTTTTCCGTTTCGATAACCGCCATGGTGTTATTGGAACCGGTACCGCAAATCACCGGCACACGACCGGCTGTGGTCGCCACGGTTTCCCGGATGACCAGTTCCTTCTCCTCCATGGTCATGGTGGCAGGCTCACCGGTGGTGCCGCAAGCCACCAGCGCGGCGGTACCCTGCTCGATCTGCCAGTTAACCAGCTTGCGAAGCTGTTCAACGTTTACCTGACCGTTGGTAAAGGGCGTGACCAGCGCGCAGCCCGCGCCCCTGAACAAAGGTGTAAAAGCCATAATAAACCTCCAAAAATCAACAAAGACGAAGCACAGGGATGATGGCGGTTGCTTCAGTCAACAACTTCTCCATGCCCCGATCTTTACGCCGTGTAACGGCACAATAAGCGGGCTGCTAACGGAGCTCAGCCCCTTTGGCAGGATCCAAGGGCAGAGCCCTTGGCGGACGTGGGCAGCACCCACGAATTCCCGTCACACCCGATGCTTGATATATCCCATCTTGCACAGGTACTCTGCGCCCAGCACGCCGCCGCCGGCAGCGCCGCGGACGGTATTGTGGCTCAGACAGACAAACTTGTAGTCCAGGACGGGATCCTCGCGCAGACGGCCGATGGAGATGCCCATGCCGTGCTCCAGATCGCGGTCCAGACGGGTCTGGGGACGGGAGGGGTCGTCAAAATAGGTGAGGAACTTCTTGGGGGCAGAGGGCAGATCGAGACCGGCAGTCGCGGTAGCGGACTGGCAGTTCTCCCAGCGTTCCAGAATCTGCTCCATGGTGGGCTTTTTCTTGAACTTGACGCTGACGGCGGCCATATGACCGTCGGAGCAGGCCACGCGCAGACACTGGGCGCTGATGCGGGGCATATCGGTATCCACGATCTCATCGCCTTCGATGTGACCGAAGATCTTGAGGGGCTCGCGCTCGCTCTTCTCGTCCTCGCCGCCGATGTAGGGGATCACGTTATCCACCATTTCGGGCCAGCGTTCGAAGGTCTTGCCAGCGCCGCTGATGGCCTGATAGGTGCACACCATGACCACTTCAGGCTCAAACTCCATCAGGGGCCACAGGGCGGGCACGTAGCTCTGGATGCTGCAGTTGGGTTTGACGGAGATCAGGCCGGTCTCGGTGCCCAGGCGCTTGCGCTGGGCAGCGATGATCTCGGCATGCTTGCCGTTGATCTCGGGGATCAGCATGGGCACGTCGGGGGTGTGACGGTTGGCGCTGTTGTTGCTGACCACAGGCACGCCGGCGCGGGCGTAACGTTCTTCCAGAGCCTTGGTCTCTTCCTTGTTCAGGCTAACGGCACAGAAAATGAAATCCACCTGCTTGGCAACGGTCTCCACATCGGCGCCATCCACCACGATCAGGTCCTTCACCTGCTCGGGAATGGGTTCGTTGGGGAACGCCCAGCGGCCAGCCACGGCGTCCTCATAGCGCTTACCGGCGCTGGAGGCGGAAGCGGCGACACACACCACGTCAAACCAGGGGTGATCCTTAAGCAGCAGCATGAAACGCTGGCCTACCATACCGGTTGCGCCAACGATACCTACGCGATAATTCTGCATGATCCATAACCTCTTTCTTCTTCAAAACTATGTATACTGCCCATATGCTGTGCGGTCATGATGCAGCGTATGCAAATGGGCGGCTTTGGTGCAAACAGACGACAGGCGGAAGGCGATGCCTCCGCATGCTGTCCTCTGTGAGACTGACCGGATTATTCTTCCTCTTCCAGCAGCGCCAGATCGGGATCCACTTCATCATCGGAGGCCGGAGGCGTGTTACCCTGCAGCTTGGCCTGCAGATCGGCAGCGGCCTCTTCGCGGATGACCTGGTCGATCTTCTTGGCGATGTCGGGATTATCCTTGAGGAACTGGCGGGCATTCTCACGGCCCTGACCAATGCGCTGATCCTCATAGCTGAACCAGGCGCCGCTCTTGTGGATAATGTCGCGCTCCACGGCCATATCCAGCAGGGTGCCTTCGGTGGAGATGCCTTCGCCGTAGATGATGTCGAACTCGGCAACGCGGAAAGGCGGAGCCACCTTGTTCTTGACCACCTTGACCTTGGTGCGGTTGCCCACCACTTCGGAGCCGCTCTTGAGCTGCTCGCCGCGGCGCACGTCCAGACGAACGCTGGCGTAGAACTTAAGGGCGCGGCCGCCGGTTGTGGTTTCCGGGTTGCCGTACATCACGCCCACCTTCTCGCGCAGCTGGTTGATGAAGATGGCCACGGCATTGGTCTTGGCGATAACGCCGGTGAGCTTGCGCAGGGCCTGGGACATCAGGCGGGCCTGCAGACCCACGAAGCTGTCGCCCATTTCGCCTTCGATCTCGGCGCGGGGCACCAGCGCGGCTACGGAGTCAATGACCACGATATCCACAGCGCCGCTGCGAACCAGAGCTTCGCAAATCTCCAGGGCCTGTTCGCCGGTATCCGGCTGGGAGATGTACAGGTTGTCCACATCCACGCCCAGCTTGCGGGCATAGACGGGATCCAAGGCGTGCTCAGCGTCGATGAACGCAGCTACGCCGCCCATCTTCTGGGCTTCGGCAACGGCGTGAAGGGCGACGGTGGTTTTACCGCTGCTCTCCGGTCCGTAGATCTCGATCACGCGGCCGCGGGGCAGACCGCCCACGCCCAGCGCAAGGTCAAGCTCCAGGCAGCCGGTGGGGATCACCTGCAGGTTCTGATCCGCAGCGGCGTCCGCGAACTTCATGACCGCGCCCTTGCCGTAGGTTTTGTTGAGCTGAGCCAGTGCGCTTTCCAGCGCTTTCATTTTTTCCTCGCGCAAGGATTCCGCCTTTGCGGCTTCTTTTTTGGTATCTTTCTTGGCTGCCATGGTGCTTCTCCTTTATGTATAGTTTGGATGGTAAATCAAGTGGAAGGGGATGGGCAGCGCCCAGCATACCCGCGTCTGGCTGCCCGGCAACGGAATGAACGGGTTATCGAACGGCATCCAGCGCCATTTGCAAAGCATAGGCTGCTGCCTGCTCCCGCACGGACTGACGGTCGCCTTCAAAATGGCATTCGTCCACCCGTACGCCGCTTTCGCTGGCCGCGCCGATGAACACGGTGCCCACCGGAGTTTCAGCGCTGCCGCCACCGGGGCCGGCGATGCCTGTGGCGCTGACGGCCACGTTCACCTTGAGGGCCTGCCTCGCACCCAGCGCCATCTGCTCGGCGCAGGGACGGCTGACCACGCCTACGGTGTCGATCACTTCCTGGGAAACGCCCAGTAGCTCGTGCTTGACCCGGGGATCATAGCTGACCACGCCGCCCATCAGCACCGCCGATGCACCGGGCACGCCTGCCACAGACGCGGCGATCATGCCACCGGTAAGGCTTTCGGCTGTGCCAAGGGTCAGGTCCTGTTCCAGAAAGACGCGCACCACATCTGCGCTGACGGTTTGCAGATCAGCCATGGAGCACCTCTTTGTTGCGGATGAAATAGTCCGCCCCGCTCCAGATGGTCATCACCAGCACGGCGATCTGGGTGGGGATCAGCAGCCAGCCCGCCAGATAGTGCAAAAGCGGGAACTTGGCGAAGTACACCAGATGGGTGATAATCATGGTCATCTGGCAGGTGGTCTTGATCTTACCCAGTTTTCCGGCAGCGATCACCTTGCCCTGCTCCACAGCCACCAGGCGCAGACCGTCCACTGCCAGTTCCCGGAAGAGCACAGCCACCACGATCCATGCGGGCAGCAAGCCGTGCCACGAGAGCATCACCATGGCGGAGAGCACCAGCAGCTTGTCCGCAACAGGGTCGATAAATTTGCCGAAATTGGTGACCAGGTTGTATTTACGGGCGATGTGGCCGTCCACAAAGTCAGTAATGGAAGCGACAATGAACAGAAACAGCGCCACGTAACGGAGCCACATCACCTTTTCGAACATCATAAGCAGGGTCAGTACCGGCACGCTGCCAATGCGCATCAGGGACAATCGATTGGGCCAGTTCACAGCTTCACCCCCAGAAGGTCGTAGGTTCGGGCTTCGGTAATCTTCGCCCGCACAAAGGTACCGATATCGTTCTCGTCAACGCCGCTGATGAGGATCACGCCGTCGGTTTCCGGCGCTTCCGCCCAGCTGCGGCCCGTGCCGGTACCGTCTCCGCGGACGTTCTCCACCAGCACCAGGGTCTCCTCACCCACACGCAGCTGATTGCGCTCCAGCGAGATCGCCTGCTGTGCAGTCATCAGCCGGTCAAGGCGGACTTCCTTGATCTCTTCGTCGATCTGATCGTCCATCTCCGCCGCCGGAGTGTCCTCCTCGGCAGAGTAGGCAAATGCGCCAAGACGGTCAAAACGCACGTCCTCGATAAAGCTCATCAACCGCTCAAACTGCTCCTCCGTTTCGCCGGGGAAGCCGGTGATGAAGGTGGTGCGCAGGATAAAGCCCATGCTGCGGGCCTTTTTCAGCAGCTGCCGAGTCTTTTCGATGTCGCCACGGCGGTTCATGCGTTTGAGCAGTTCCGGGTCGGCGTGCTGCAGAGGCAGGTCCAGATAACGGCAGATGTTGGGCCGGGAGGCCATGGCAGTCAGCAACGCGTCGTCCACCTCGTCGGGGTAGGTGTACAAAACCCGCAGCCATTCCACGCCAGGAATGTCCGCCGCGCGGGTCATCAGCTCTGGCAAAAGGGAGCGCCCATGGGTGTCCATGCCGAAGCGGGAGGTGTCCTGTGCAATCAGCACATGCTCCTTCACGCCCTGTGCCGCAAGATCTGCGATCTCGCGCAGCACGTCCTCTATGTCCCGGGAGCGGAAACCGCCGCGGATCAGCGGAATGGCGCAATAGGTGCAGCGGTTGTCGCAGCCGTCCGCAATGCGGATATAGGCGGTGTAGGGGGGCGTGGTGAGCACCCGGTCGCCGCAAAGCACCTGCTCGTTAAGCTTTGTATAGCTGGGCCGCTGGCCTGCCAGCGCTTCTTCGATGGCACGGGGAAGCTTATCGTACTCACCCACACCAAGGAACAGGTCGATCTCCGGCATTTCCTCCCGGAGCGTCTCCTCGTAGCGCTGCACCAGGCAGCCCGTGGCCACCAGCAGCCTGCAGCAGCCGCTCTCCTTGTACTCGGCAAGCGACAGAAGCATATCGATGCTTTCCTGCTTGGCCGGGTCAATGAAGCCGCAGGTATTCACGATCAGGATCTCCGCACTGCGCTCATCGGCAGTGATGGTATGCCCTGCATCGCGCAGGATGGCCAGCATCAGCTCGCTGTCCACCCGGTTTTTGCTGCATCCCAGCGAAATCAATCCTACTGTCGCCAATGGAACGCCTCCAAATAATCGGAATGCGGGAGTCCACAGCAAGGCGCTGTGCTCCCGCATACCATTTTATCATACTTTTTGACGAAAAAAAAGGGTTTCCCGCCTTTGCAAGGCCTAAAGCGTCCAGCCAAAACACGGCAACACGTGTTTGTTGCTGGCTCTCAGGTTTCCTGTATTTTCCCTGTTCACACTTCCGCCAGCACCTGATCCAGCTTTTTCTGCCAGCCCAGGAAGTCCATATGCCCCACATAATGGGCCTCCAACTCATCATGAAGCGCCTTGGCCGCCTTGAGCTGCTCCAGCGCCCGCTGCTGCATCAACTCACAGGCATTGTGATCAAAACTACGCTCCTGTTCGCCGCTGTCGCTGAGCTGGAACAGCCGCTCTGCCGGAACTGCCTCTGTGCGGGTCTCCGGGGCGCAGACATGAAACAGCATCCCCTGGGCGGGCAGCAGCACGCCGTCCACCTGAGAGGGCAGTAGCGGATTGAGCAGCACCACCACAGGCAGACCCCTTTGGGACGCTGCGCTGCTCAGGCTGTGCCACATTTCTGTCAGGTGCAGTCCAGTAGGACACTCGGCATAGTACGTCCGGAAACCCTCTGCCGGCAGAAACTGTACCAGTCCCTTAGGCGTATACGCCGATCCGAACAGGCTGCGGACCTTGCCCTCGCCGCCCCTGAGGGGGAGCAGCTCCGTCCACTTCTCCACCTGCTCCTGTGCGGCTTTGCATTTGACCTCCCCGGTCCCGCACAGACGGCTCAACTCCCCTGCCGCCGACAAGAAGCTGTAGCAACGCTGAAACCGTTGGGAGATGGCGCGCTGGATCCGGTCGATCTCCTGTGCATGGGAACGCATCTCGCCTTCCTGCAGGTAATCGCCCAGAGACAGCAGCGTATCCCGCGCGCCGGGGATCACCGGGTCATATACATGCGGCGACGTGCCGTCCATCATGGCAAGGCCGCGCTCTGGCAGGCTAATCCCGTCCAGGCTGTCCGGGTCAGAGGAGCAATGATAGTATTCCACCTTCAGTCCCTTCTGCTCCGCCGCCTCCGCCACCCGGCGCATCAGGGTGCTCTTCCCCACACCCGGGCCGCCCTTGATATAGAACATCCGCTTTTGTTCCTGCGCAGGCAGGATGTCTGCAAAGCAGGAGAAGAACCCCCGGCTGGTATTGCCGCCTGCAAACAGATGAAGCTGACTCATCCTTTTTCCTCCTTCAAGCTGGTTTTGCTCGCATAAAGAAGGATATGCAGCCGGCGGCATACTTCATACCAGCAAACGAAAGGCCCGCTGTCTGCATGGGCAAACGGCGGGCTCATTCGCGTACCGGGTCCAATGATGCGCGCGGCCAGGCAGCCTTGGCGCATTACTGGAATTATGCGTTGGCGTACTTGCTGCGCACCTGATCAATCTGCTGCTGCTGCGCCTGCTGCATGGGATACCAACCCTGCTGCTCCATCTGGGTGTAGAGCTGGTTTTGCATGCACAAGGCCTGATTGAGCGCATCGTCGAAGGTGCTATGCACATTCTCGGTAGAGGCCTCGATGGTGCCATGCATATACAGGTCGCATACGCCCTTGGTGGTTTGCAGCAGGTTCTCCATAATGTCCTTGTCGTTCAAGCGGATCCCTTCCTTTCCCGTTGAGCGGTCACACCAGCTGATACAGCTTCTGGAACAGCTGGGCGTGGTTCTGAACCATTTGATTAACGCAGTTCTTCAGCGCGGGGTTCTGCAGCGCCTGGGCAGCTTGCTGAAACTGATTCTGCAAAAACTGCTCATGGCTCAGCGCATCTTCAATGTACATGAGTTCTTTGGGACTCATTTCTCATCACCTCCGCAGGATAGGATGCCCAGCGCTGGCAGAATCATACGGCGCATACGGGCAGAAAAAACATCCGCCCATTCGTAAACAGCAAACGCCAGACCGCTCTCACAGCCTGGCGTTTGGCACGGCATGGCATTGCCGTGCACGGAAGTGCGCCGCAGATCCTTCTCATCTGCAACCATTTGATCAGTTGCTGGAATGGCGCTTTCCGGTCAACGGAACGTTGTGAATGCGTCATCAATCCGGATGTGATCGAATGCTTGCCATCACTTCAGCTCTTTGACATACAATCTGTCTGTTCCATTGCCGTAATTCACAATGTCCTTCAGATAACGATATCCATACTTTTCATACAAGCCCACATGTTGATCGTTCGTTGTTCATGTGATCATAGCAAATTCGGCAAGACTAACAGCAACCGCCACAGCAGCAAGATATGCCGTGGCGGTTGTTGCATTGCGGACATTACCCTATCGGCAGCAGCGTGACGATGCACTTAGAGATTCTGCTCGTCGCCGACCCGGATTTGCTCGAAGCACGCGTTGAGAAAAATAACATGAGAAACCGCAGTGATGGCGCTGCGGAGCATTTCCTTCTCCAGCGACTGGGTCTCGCCAATTTCCTCGACGGAATCCTTCAGGCCAAAGCGGTACTGAAGAATGTTTTCCAGCTCCATGCAGAAGTAATCGTACGCCACCTGGTCGGAATACACCTGCCGCTGCTTTTCAAACAGCTTGCTGACGTGCTCCAGCGGAACCACCTGCTTGAGAATGGTCACGCACATCAGGTGCGCCAGCTGATCTGCGTAATACTGCTTGCGCAAGGGATTGTTCACAAGGCCCATCTTGACGTAGTTGCGGATCATGGAACTGGTGATTACCGGCAAGCCGAGCGGTTCAAGCCGCTGGTTGATATATTTCGCCGCCTGTTCCAGATACAGCCCCATGTCGGGCAGCTGGTCATACCTTGGAAGAGAAAACTGATTCATGGATTCGGCCATGAGCCGTTTCGTTGCGTCTTTCATGGGTTCATTATATTTCCGGCCCATGGAAAAGTCAACCATTACCCTGTAACCGGTTTTTGAATATGCTGTGAATCCTTCCGTTCTTCTCTTGACAGCAACTGCCGGAGTTGTTATAGTAAAAACGCAGAGGTTTTTGAAAAACCTCTAAAAGGATTTGTCATAGATAATCCCTTATGCACATAAGAAAATACCCGAGTACAAACAAAAGCCGCCATTGTTGAAAGGATACTGTTTATGCAGAATTTGAAGATCAAACTGGTCGCGGACTCCTCCGCCAATCTGCTCGCGCTTGACGGAGCTTCTTTTGCGTCCGTGCCCATGAAGGTAATCGCCGGGGAAAGCGAATACGTCGACGATCCTTCGCTGGATCTGCCCGGAATGCTCAAAGGCCTGAAGGAATACAAGGGCAAGTCCGGAACTGCCTGCCCCAGCGTGGGCGAATGGCTGGCCGCCTTCGGCGATGCCGACGTGGTGCTGGGCGTGACCATCACCAGCAATCTGTCCGGCTGCTACAACGCCGCCGATATCGCCAAGCGCGAATACGAGGCCAAGCGTCCGGACGCCAAGGTGTTCATTCTGGACTCTCTGTCTACCGGCCCCGAGATGGTTCTGATACTGGAAAAGTACGCCGAACTGATCAACGCTGGTCTCACCTTTGAGCAGATCGTGGAAGAGATCAAGGCGTACAGCAAAAAGACCCACCTGATGTTCTCTCTGGCTTCCCTGTCCAACTTCGCCAAGAACGGCCGCGTCAGCCAGGCGGTGGCGGCTGCTGTGGGCCTGCTGAACATCCGCGTGGTGGGCAAGGCCAGCGACGAAGGCATGCTGGAGCCCATGCACAAGTGCCGCGGCGACAAAAAAGCCATGGTGCAGCTGCTGGCCTGCATGGAAAAAGCAGGATTCTGCGGCGGCAAGGTACATTTGACCCACACCTACAACCTGGAGACGGCAGAGAAGTTCGCCGAAATGCTCAAACAGAAGTACGCAGACGTTAAGCTGTCCATCCGGCAGAACCTGGGCCTGTGCAGCTACTACGCCGAGGAAGGCGCTCTGCTGGTAGGCTTTGAAGGCTGATGATCAGCAAGGCTCGCACCGTTTGCTTACACACCTACGGCTCGCCGGGCGGCAAACGGCGATAGGAAGGCTATCTGTCCCTCCAAGACTTTTTCAACATTCTTCGACCGCAGCGATCATGCTGCGGTCTTTCTTTTATCTTCCTTTGTTCACCCCAATGGACCCCCCTTTATCCGCATCACTTTCCGACGATTCGCCATCTGTGGGGAAGACAATTCTGCCGTGCTGTGCTACCATAGTGGACGTAAGGAGTGAACAGAAATGGATCAGGCAAAAGCAGGCGCATTCATCGCTCTGCTGCGTAAGGAGGTCGGGCTGACGCAGGAACAGCCTGGACAGAAGCTGGGGGTCACCAATAAGACCGTGTCCCGATGGGAGAGAGGCAACTATATGCCGGATCTGGATACCTGCCTTATGCTGTCGGAAATGTTCGGCGTGACCATCAACGAGCTATTGTGCGGGCAGCGGCTCAGCGACAGCGCGATGCGGGAGACCGCCAATACGGTGCTGGCAGAGGCCGTGCGCAGCCAGGCTTTCTCGCTGACGGAACGCACCCGATACTGGAAGCGCAAGTGGCTCCGGGAGCATTGGCTGCAAATCGTCCTGTGCGCGGCGGCTGTGGCAGGACTGATCATCGCGGTCTATCTTCTACCCGATTTCCCCGACAAATGGAAACCGCTGGCCTTTGGCATGGTGTCTCTGGCGGGCGTTTGCATCAGTTCTGGCCTACACAACCGGATGATGGGCTATGTAGAAGCGAAGCTGTTCGGAAATCCAACCCCCCGGCAACAATAACCAATACAAAACCGCTGGTCGGCACAACCTCCGACCAGCGGTTTTTGATAAAGAATATTCATTGACCCCCGGTCTATATGGCCTCTTCCTCTGCGTCCGTGAAACGGACACAGTCCGGAGGTGCAGGAGGCACTGCCTCCTGTCGGGGTTCAGGTTCAGAGCCCCTGAGCAGCCCTCACGCCAGCGTAAACTTCAGCAGCGACAGCGCGCCGGTTCCCTCGTAGGTAAAGTACAGCGGATGCACGCCATCGGGCAGGGTTACAGAGCCTGTGTAGTCCGTCCAGTAATTGCCGCCGTTGACGGTGACCGTGGCAAGGACGGGACCATCCCACTGCGTACGGATGTGCAGCGCGCCGCGGGCGTAGCAGCGGGCGGTGAAGGTGATGGAGGTCACGTCTTTGAGAGCGAAGTAGCGATAGCCCACTGTAGCACCGCTGCGCAGGCCGCATACATAGCCATCGCACTCCTGGTCATCGCCACCGTCCTGAGTGATCTTGGGATAGGTGCTGTCCATCCAGCCGCCTGTGCTGTCGGTATAGGCGGTGCCGTCTCCGGTGGTAAGACAGCAGGCGATGTGGGCAGGATATTCGCCAACGCCGGGCAGAGGCGTGGCCTTGCCGCCGCAGGAGGTCATCTCCACCTGGGGGATGCTGCCATCGGGCAGAATTTCGATGCGCTCTACGCAGGCCTGACGGGAGAAGTTGGTGCCGTTGGTGTGGCGATGGTAGAAGATATACCACTGGCCTTCGATCTCCACGATGCTGCCGTGGTTGTTGCCGCCGTAGTACATGGGCATTTCGGCAGGCTTGTAGGAGGAGACGCCCACGTCGTTATTGGCAACGATGACGCCGCCGAAACGGAAACCCTCCACTGGGCTATTGCTGGTGGCGTAGCAAATCTCGCAGTACTTGACGGAGGAATAAATGAAATAATAGGTGTCGCCGCGCTTGCGGATAGAGGGCGCCTCGAAGAAGGCATGATCCTCATAAGCAGTACCCTTGGCGTAAGGCAGGCTAGGCATGATGAAGCGGTGATCCTCACGGATGGTGAGCATATCCGACTCCAGCACAGTGACCATGGGGCCGTGGGCGTTTTCGTTGCTCAGGTTGCATAAGCCGGTGTAGAGATAGGTCACATCGCCCTCGGTGAGCACGCCGGGGTCGAACTGGTTCTCGTCGCCGGGGCGCTCGCCCAGGAGATTGCCGTCCCTGTCGTGAACATAACCGTAGAACTGGTACGCACCGGCAGGGGTATCGCAAACCGCCACGGAGACCACGTTCTCGCGGTTCAGCACATAATACAGATAGTAGCGGCCGTCCGGACCACGGGTTACGTCCGGGGCGTAGAGGCACATACGGCCATCCCGGTTTCGGGGATCCTGGGTCTTTTGGTAAATCACGCCTTCGTAGCGCCAGTTACCCAGATCCTTCACCGGGGCAGACCAGCAGACATAGTCGTTCTGGCAGTATACATAGCCGCGGGCGCTGTCATGGGAGCCGTACACATAGACCCGATCGCCGAAAACGTACGGTTCGCCGTCGGGAATGTATTCCCAGGAGGGAAGATAGGGATTCACAAGATGCTTTTGTTCCATCAAGATCACTCCTGTCACGAGGGGTGCGCGAGCGCGCAATTTTGTCTTATTGTGACATAAATACCCATAGCGTGCAAGCTTTTTCACCTGTGCGTCAGCCTCTCAAAACGAAAACAGCCTCCGCAGACCCGGCAGGGAGAACCGCCGGGGCGCAGAGACTGTTTTGATTCGCTCAATAAGGATCGGTTACAGCGCCTTGATCATCTCGTCACGGATCGCGTCGTAGTGTGCGTCGATGAGACCGAAATTGTGCACCTTGTAGGTCCAGATGGCGCGGCCGATGCCGTACTTGGTAAACACGGCGTTGATATCCTGAAGCCAGCGCAGAGTATCGGGCGTGGGCGCCTTGTCGATGACGCCGTACTCGCCGCAGTACAGGGGTGCGTTGTTCTTCTCAGCAGTCTCGACCGCCACACGGAACATCTGGTCAAAATAATCAGCGCTGACGAGCTGCTCGTCGCCGGGCTTGGCGTCGCCGGCCTGCCACATGCCCAGCTCCTCGCCGGCGCGGATGTAAGCGCCCACGGGCAGCGGATAGGCGATCTGGTAGTCCTGGGGCATATTGCGCACCCAGTAGGCCGCCTGATGGGTGAAGACCAGCGGCTCGTAGCAATGGAAGTTGTAGACGATCTTATCGTCATAGGGCTTATCCAGCTCGGGCACGCTGACCACGGCGTTGTAGCGGCAGCCGCCCACCAGAATCCAGCTGTCGGGAGCGATGGTGCGGATCTTCTCAATGGTCTTGCGGATAATGCCGTTCCATTCGGAAACCACATCGGGCACGTCCACTTCATTGAGCAGTTCGAAGGCAACCCGGTCGGCATACTTGCCGTAGCGGGTGGCGAAAGTTTCCCAGATGCGCAGGAACGCAGCCTGCAGTTCCTCGTCGTGGAAGAAATTCGTGCCAAAGTCGCGGTCATTGGTGCCGAACATATAGCCGTAGGTCTTGTGCAGATCCAGCACCAGATTCAGGCCATGCTTGCCGCACCACTCGATGCACTTGTCGATATAGTCCATGCGGGGCAGGACGGTTCTGCCCATATCGGCAGTGACCACATCGCAGTCCACGGGCAGGCGGACGTGATCCAGACCCCAGGAGGCGATGCGCTCGATATCGCTTTCGGTGATAAAGGTGTTGAAATGAACCTCATCGGTGCCGATGAGCTGAGACAGCCAGCCGCCAAGATTGACGCCTTTTTGGTAGCCTTCAAAAATACGCATGAATGGATTTCCTCACTTCTTCAATCATTTTCGGCGTACGCGCCATTGGTTGTTACTGACAGATTCGACTCAGGCAGAGGTCTATCCTGCCGGGACGGATGGCTTATTTTTCTTCTGCCGCATTCAGGCAAGCCGAGTCCTGTGCAGAGCCGCTTTCCACCATGGTCTTCTCAATGGCGGCGATGCGCCGGCTCAGGGGCGGGTGGCTATACTCCAGCACCACCAGCAAGGGCGAAGGCGCCAGATGAGAAAAGTTGTCCCGGGCCAGCTTTTTCAAGCCAGTGATCAGACCGGCGCCGTAGCCTTCCTTCACGGCCTGACGATCGGCGCGGTATTCCGCATGGCGGCTGTAAGCGCTCATCAGCATGCCGGTGAGGGGTGTAACCAACGCCAGCGCCGCAGACCCCAGCAGGATAAAAGCAAAGCCGTAATTCACTGCGGCAAAGCCGAAGGCCTGATGCACCTCAGGCGTGCGGACTGCCAGCCAGGCCAGCACCGCCATCAGCAGCAGGTTGCACAGGTTCATGGTCTGCTGCTTGAGTACATCCCGGTTGAGACCGTGGCCCATTTCGTGGGCAAACACGGCGCAGATCTCATCCGGGGTCATGCTGCTGACCAGATTATCGTAGAGCACAATGGTCTTCATGCGGCCAAAGCCGGTGAAATAGGCGTTGGATTTGGTGGTACGGCGGGATGCGTCCATCACTTCGATGGCCTTGACCCGGTAGCCATGTTTGGTGAGCAGGCCGGTGAGCTTCTCCTTCAATTCGCCCTCCTCCAGCGGCACAAACTTGTTACCCATGCGGCTGAAAAGGGGATAAAGGAACGAAATAAGCAGGGTGAAGCCGAACAGCACGGCCGCAAAGAGCAGCACCATACCGTCGCCCAGCCACTGATGCAGCGCCGCCAGAAGGGCCGTCATGCCGATGGTCAATACCAGCTCAATGGCCAACGAGCGAAGCTGATCGATGACGAAGGTCTTCAGGGTGGAGCGGTTGAAGCCGTATTTCTGCTCAATCTTCATGGTGTCGACGTACTTGACCGTTACGGAAAAGACCGTCTCCAGCAGCGTCTGAAATGCAAGCACCACCGCCAGCTGCACGTACAGGTTTTCCGAAAACAGCTTGGCCACGGCAGCATGGGCGTTCATCATCAGCAGCACAAAGGTGACCGCCCACGACACCAGGCTTGCAAAGATCTTCAGCCGGCACTTTTCACCGGCGTATTCCGTCCAGCGCTTGTGGGTTTCGGCGTCGTACACATCCCGGACGTTTTCCGGGGTGGGGTTGGAGGCGGAGCGGTACTGAATGAAATGCAGCGCCATCTCGTAAAGGCTGGTCAGGGTAACAATGACAAGAATAACGATTTTCCAATTCATCGGTAAAACCTCCCGGGTAATTCTGCAGGGAACCAAACCGCCTTCCTTATGCGATCCCCGCCTGAGACGCGGCGGCGGTCTGGATCTGATGCATACGGGCATAGACACCGCCCTTGGCCACCAGCTCGTCATGGGTGCCGGTCTCAGCTACCTTGCCGTCCTCAATGACCAGGATCATGTCCGCATTGCGGATGGTGGACAGACGGTGGGCAATGGCCACGATGGTGCGCTTGCCGGCGATACCGGCGATGGCTTTCTGGATCTGCTGCTCCGTCTCCACGTCAACGGAAGCAGTGGCTTCGTCCAAAATGATGATGGGCGACTTGCGCAGGATAGCGCGGGCGATGGCCACGCGCTGCTTCTGGCCGCCGGAAAGACGCAAGCCGCGCTCCCCTACCCGGGTCTCGTAGCCGTCGGGCATCGCCAGAATATCCTCATGGATATTGGCTGCCTTGGCAGCAGCCTGGATATCCTCCAGGGAAGCTTCGGGGCTGGCGTAGCCGATGTTCTCAGCCACGGTGCCGTTGAAGAGAAAGGTATCCTGCAAAACCGGAGAAATGTTCTGACGCAGGCTTTCCATGGTCACATCGCCAATGCTCTGACCATCCACCAGGATTCGGCCGGCAGAGGGCTCATAGAAGCGAGAGATCAGCTGGGTCAGCGTGGTTTTGCCAACGCCGGTGGGGCCCACCAGCGCCAGCATCTTGCCCGGTTCGCAGTGGAAAGACACGTCCTTGAGAATCGGGATGCCGTTTTCATAGGAGAAATCCACATGATCAAAGGTGATGCTGCCGGTGACGTTTTCCAGCGGTTTGGCATCGGGTTTGTCCTGAATCTCAAAGGGAGCGTCCAGCACTGCCATGACGCGCTCCGCACCTGCCATGGACTGCTGCATGCTCTCCAGCAGATTGGCCAGTCCGGCAATAGGTGCGTAGAACAGGCTCAGGTACAGCACAAAGGAAACGATGACCTCCACACTCAGCCCCTCGCGGAACGCAAGCAGGCCGCCGAAACCAACCACCAGAATGGTACCCAGGGAGGAGACGAACTCCACAGAGGGATGGAACACGGCGCTGATCTTCAGGGCATGAAGCATGGCGCGGATATGCTCGAAGTTTTTCTCATTGACCTGTTCGGTTTCGTAGCCTTCCCGGCCAAAGGACTGGATCTCGTGCACGCCGGACAAGTTGTCCTGCAGCTTTCCGCTCAGCTCGCCCATTTTCTTCTGGGAGGCCTTGAAGAAGGGGCGCACCTTCTTGGAGAAAATCACGCCGGAGAGAAGAATCAGCGGGATGGGGGCGCAGGTGATCAGCGCCAGCTTCCAGTTGATGCTCAGCAGCACCACCAGCACGCCCACAAAGGTGACCACATTGGTGATCATCTCCGGGATGATGTGGGCGTAAAGCAGCTCAAAATCGCGGGTGTCGTTGACCACACGGCTCATCAGGTCGCCGGTCTGCTTATCATGAAAATAGCCCAGATGCATGCGTTCCAGCTTATCGTAAGTCTTGGTGCGCAGATCGCCTACCAGGAACCAGGCGGCTCTGTGGGCCAGGTAGTTGCTCAGGAAGCGGAATGCAACGCGCAAAAGATAGAGCACCACCAGCAGAATGGTCAGCTGGCCGATGACCCGCAGCGCGGCCTCGTCCACGCCCCGCTCCACGATGCCCGTCATGGCGGACAGGGCCCGGGGCGCGGCCAGATTCACGCCTGTCAGCCCAAGGGTAGCCAGAATCGCCACAACATAGAGCCCTTTGTACCGGGCGGCCTCCCGGCTCAGTTTCCACAGCAATTTCATAACAGTCTGCTCCTTAGTATCCATAATGGATGTTGAAAATCAAAAGTCATCGTCAGTATACGCTATTCTCCTTCTGCTGACAATACATGGGAGCGCGCAAAAATGCCGCGCAAAGCAAACGCTGCGCGGCAAAACGGCGATGAACGCCTTTATTTGTGGAAGAGCTTATGGGTCTGATACTTGGCGTCACAGGTCAGGTTGACCTTCAGGCGGCGGAAAATGTTGTCGTCCACCTGGGAAAGGATAACCGTAGAGTGCGCCTCGCAGCCTGCCAGCTGCGGCAGCTGAGCCATGGCCAGCGCAGCTTTTTCATCCGAGGCGGCGCAGATGGACAACGCCACCAGAATCTCGTCGCTGTGCAGGCGGGGGTTCTGATTGCCCAGATAGTCGCATTTCAGCGACTGAATGGGCTCGATGACCGTAGGCGAGATAAGATCAATCTCCTCGTCAATGCCGCCCAGCGCCTTGAGGGCGTTGAGGATCACCGCGGCGGAGGGACCCAGCAGGGCGGAGGTCTTGCCGGTAACAATGCGGCCGTCCGGCAGCTCCACAGCCAGCGCAGGGCCTTCGGTCTCGGCAGCACGGGCGCGGGCAATGCCCACCACCGGACGCATATCGGAGGTTAGGCCCGTCTTCTGCATCACGCGATGGAGCTTGTCCACTTCATGCTGCTCGGCACGGCCCTGCACCATAGCGCAGCGGGCGGTAAAATAGCGGCGGATGATCTCCTGGCAAGCGGCGGCGCGGCACGCCTGATCGTCAACGATGCAGTTGCCCACCATGTTCACGCCCATATCCGTGGGGGATTTGTAGGGCGAGGAACCATAAATGCGCTGAAAAACGGCGTTGAGCACCGGGAAGATCTCCACGTCCCGGTTGTAGTTGACTGCCTGCGTCCCATATGCCTCCAGATGGAAGGGATCCAGCATATTGCTGTCCTCCAGGTCGGCGGTAGCGGCTTCGTAGGCGATATTCACCGGATGATTCAGCGGCAGGTTCCAGATGGGGAAGGTTTCAAACTTGGCATAGCCTGCCTGAACGCCCCGCTGATGCTCCTGATACAGCTGGCTGAGGCATACAGCCATCTTACCGCTGCCCGGGCCGGGCGCGGTCACCAGCACCAAAGGACGGGTGGTTTCTACGTATTCATTACGGCCAAAACCTTCGTCGCTGACGATCTGCTCCACCTCGTAGGGATAGCCCTCGATAGGGAAATGCCGGAATACGCGCACGCCCAGGTTCTCCAGCCGCTGCTTGAACAGCACAGCCGAATGCTGGTCGCGCCAGCGGGTCAACACCACGCTGCCTACGTACAGCCCGATATCCCGGAAGGCGTCGATCAGGCGCAGCACTTCTGCGTCGTAGGTGATGCCCAGATCGCCGCGCACTTTGCTCTTTTCGATATCGTCCGCGTTGATGGCGATCACCAGCTCCACCTGCTCCTTGAGCTGGAGAAGCATGAGCATCTTGCTGTCCGGACGGAAGCCCGGCAGCACACGGGAAGCATGATTGTCGTCAAACAACTTGCCGCCCAGCTCAAGATACAACTTTCCACCAAACTGCGCGATTCTCTCGCGAATATGCTCCGACTGCATCGCCGTATACCGGTCATGGTCAAAACCGATGCGCATGGCTGCCGTCCTCCTCACGAATTTATCAACCAAAATATCATAACACGCCGGCAAGGGGGAAACAAGGGAAACCGAAAAGAAAAAACGGAAAAAACACCTGGCAAAAACTGTGCCTGCAGGTCAAACTTTTACCGTAGGAACAGAAAAAAGCGCTGTTCATTTCGCCGCCATGAACAGCGCTTTGAAGGTCTGCAACGATCGTCCCTCCTGCACCTTCTCCTACCGTCCCGCCCGCTGACGGGTGATCTCATACATCAGGATGGAAGCTGCGCAACTGACGTTAAAGGACGAAGCATAGGAGGTTTCCGCCATGGGAATGGTGCACAGAAGGTCACAAGACTCCTTAAACGCCTTGTTCAGCCCCATGGTCTCGTTGCCCATCATCAACATCAGCGGCCCTGTCAGGTCAGCGTCGTAAACCGGGCTTTCCTTGTGGGCTGTAGTACCCAGCGTCACAAAGCCGGGATGGCGCTGTTTGAGCTGGGAGATGTAGTCGAACAGTACCTGATTGTCCGCGATCCGGACAACGGGCATATTAAAGAACGAACCCATGGCGGACACCACCACATCCGGGTCGTAGAGGTCCACGGAATGGCCGGTGATGATCAGCAGATCCGCGCCCAATGCGTCGCAGGAGCGGATCATGGTGCCTAGATTGCCCTTGTTGGACGGCCGGTCAAAGAGCACGATAAACGGATTGTCCGACAGGGGGACCTGATCAAGCCTGTCCTCGCGCATCTGGATCACCGCCATCAATTCGGAGGTGTCCTCCTTGCCGCTCAAGTCGCGCATCAGCTCCGGGGTGAGGCAATAGTTCATCTCTGTGGGGACGCTGCGAATCATGTCCGTTGCCCAGCCAGACAGATTGCCTGCATCATAGAGGAAGGACTTGATCGTCCAGTGGTTTTTCACCGCCTCATTCAGGCTGCGCACGCCCTCCACCAAAAACTCATTGTAGCGATAGCGCTTGTTCCGGTTGGTTTTGAGCACCTCAAACTTCTGGTAGGTGCTGTTTTTACTAAAAATCCTGGTTTCAGCCACTGCGCTCACTCCTTGCTGTCTTCAGCTGAATGATAGCATGACCCCGGCAGGCCGTCAATGCATCTGCGTCGACAATTCAGCGCTGATTGTCATCCTCTGTAATACGCACAACATTTTTCGACAATATGGACAAATTTCCCCCATCAAAAACGTTGACAACACAATGCGTTGGGAGTATCCTGCATGTGTGAATGTATTACTTCCCCAGCGATGACGTCAGGAGGATGAAAACATGGAGATGGCAAAGCGTCCCGAAAACATGGCGCGCATTAACACGCCGGAACTGGCCCAGGCATTTATTGACGAACAGATCGCCGCTGTGCGCGAGCAGGTTGGCGACAAGAAGGTTCTTCTGGCCCTCAGCGGCGGCGTTGACAGTTCCGTTGTAGCCGCGCTGCTCATCAAGGCGATCGGCAAGCAGCTGATTTCCGTCCACGTAAACCACGGTCTGATGCGCAAAGGCGAAAGCGAACAGGTGATTGAAGTTTTCCGCAACCAGCTGGACGCCAACCTGATCTATGTGGACGCCACCGACCGTTTCCTGAACCTGCTGGCGGGTGTTTCCGAGCCCGAACAGAAGCGTAAAATCATCGGCAACGAGTTCATCAATGTGTTTGCCGAGGAAGCCCGCAAGGAAGATGACATCGCCTTCCTGGCCCAGGGCACCATCTATCCCGACATCATCGAAAGCAAGGGCGTCAAGGCCCACCACAACGTAGGCGGCCTGCCCGACGATCTCAAGGACAAGTTCGAACTGGTGGAGCCCGTCAAGCTGCTCTACAAGGACGAAGTCCGCGTCGTGGGCGTGCAGCTGGGTCTGCCCGCTGAAATGGTCTACCGTCAGCCCTTCCCCGGTCCCGGTCTGGGCGTGCGCTGTCTGGGCGCCATCACCCGCGACCGTCTCCATGCCCTGCGCGAAGCCGACGCCATCCTCCGCGAGGAGTTTGACAAGTGCGGCCTTGCCTCCAAAGTGTGGCAGTACTTCATCGCCGTGCCCGACATCACCAGCGTAGGCGTGCGCAACGATCAGCGCTACGAAGGCTGGCCCGCCATCATCCGCGCCGTCAATACCGTCGACGCCATGACCGCCACCATCGAAGAAGTCCCCTACGCCGTGCTGCATAAAATCACGAACAGGATTACCACTGAGGTAGAGGGCATCAACCGCGTTCTGATGGACCTGACTCCCAAGCCTGTGGGAACGATTGAGTGGGAATAATGAACAGCCTCCGTTTTTCCCAGTAAACACGGGCAAAAGCGGCATCTCAAAACAGATTTGATACTGTTTTGATACTGTAATCAAAATCCCCACAATAATCACACAAGAGGAAATC
>SVGM01000013.1 GCA_015056365.1 Clostridiales bacterium
CGTGCAGGGAGGAGATGATGGCCTTGATCTGCTCAACGGTCTTGCCCTGAGCGTTGGCCAGCAGAGCGATGTCTTCCTCGGTGGTGGGCACGAACTCATGCAGCGGGGGATCCAGGAAGCGGATGCACACGGGCATGCCTTCCAGAGCCTCGTAGAGCTTCTCGAAGTCGGACTGCTGGTAGGGCAGGATCTTCTCCAGAGCAGCCTCGCGCTCTTCGGCGGTGTCGGAGCAGATCATCTCGCGGAAAGCGGCGATACGATCGGCTTCGAAGAACATGTGCTCGGTACGGCACAGACCGATACCTTCAGCGCCCAGCTCGCGGGCCTTCTTGGCGTCGGTGGGGGTGTCGGCGTTGGTGCGGACCTTCAGGGTGCGGAACTTGTCAGCCCAGCCCATGATGGTGCCGAAGTTGCCGGAGATCTCAGCGTCCACGGTGGGGATGATGCCATCGTAGATGTTACCGGTGGAACCGTCGATGGAGATGTAATCGCCTTCAACGTAGGTCTTGCCGGCCAGAGTGAACTTCTTGTTTTCTTCGTCCATGGCGATCTCGCCGCAGCCGGAAACGCAGCACTTACCCATGCCGCGGGCAACAACGGCAGCGTGAGAGGTCATACCACCGCGGACGGTCAGGATGCCCTGAGCGGCCTTCATGCCGGTGATGTCTTCGGGAGAGGTCTCCAGACGAACCAGGATAACCTTCTTGCCTTCGTTCTTCCAAGCTTCGGCGTCCTCAGCAGAGAACACAACCTGACCGCAGGCAGCTCCGGGAGAAGCGCCCAGACCACGGCCAACGGGAGCAGCAGCCTTCAGGGCCTTGGTGTCGAACTGGGGATGCAGCAGGGTGTCCAGGTTGCGGGGATCGATCATAGCAACGGCTTCAGCCTCGGTCTTGTGGCCTTCAGCAACCAGATCAACAGCGATCTGCAGAGCGGCCTGAGCAGTGCGCTTGCCGTTACGGGTCTGCAGCATGAAGAGCTTGCCGTGTTCAACGGTGAACTCCATGTCCTGCATGTCGTGATAGTGGTTCTCCAGGATGGAGCACACTTCCACGAACTGGTTGAAAGCTTCGGGGAACTTCTCAGCCATCTGAGCGATGGGCATGGGAGTACGCACGCCGGCCACAACGTCTTCGCCCTGAGCGTTGGTCAGGAACTCGCCCATCAGCTTCTTTTCGCCGGTGGCGGGGTCACGGGTGAAAGCAACGCCGGTGCCGCAGTCATCGCCCATGTTGCCGAAAGCCATGGCCTGAACGTTGACGGCAGTGCCCCAGGAGTAGGGGATGTCGTTGTCACGACGGTACACGTTGGCACGGGGGTTGTCCCAGGAGCGGAACACGGCCTTCACGGCGCCCATGAGCTGTTCCTTGGGATCGGAGGGGAAATCGGTGCCCAGCTTGGCCTTGTACTCGGCCTTGAACTGGCCGGCCAGAACCTTCAGGTCCTCAGCAGTCAGTTCAACGTCCAGCTTAACACCCTTTTCTTCCTTCATCTTGTCGATGAGCTCTTCGAAGTACTTCTTGCCGACTTCCATAACAACGTCGGAGTACATCTGGATGAAGCGGCGATAGCAGTCGTAGGCCCAGCGGGGGTTGCCGGACTTCTCAGCCATCACTTCCACAACTTCCTCGTTCAGACCCAGGTTCAGGATGGTGTCCATCATGCCGGGCATGGAAGCGCGGGCGCCGGAACGCACGGAGACCAGCAGGGGGTTCTCCTTGTCACCGAACTTCTTGCCGGTGATCTCTTCCAGCTTGGTAACATACTCCATGATCTCAGCCTGAATATCGGCATTGATCATGCGGCCATCTTCGTAATACTTAGTGCAGGCTTCGGTGGTGACGGTAAAGCCCTGGGGAACAGGCAGACCGATGTTGGTCATTTCGGCCAGGTTGGCGCCCTTGCCGCCCAGCAGTTCACGCATGGAACCGTTGCCTTCAGTGAACAGATAGACATACTTGTTCATTGGGGTGTTGCCTCCTTTATTGATTGAGGACGATCCACTGGCGGAACCTCGTCCCCAATGCTCATCCTATCCTAACTTGATAATTATACCTTCTCCCATGATAAATTTCAATATGTAATATCCCGCTTTCGCACGAAATTCGAAGGATCATGCAAAGATGGACAGACCCATGATACCCTTAATTTGCTTTTTTTATCCATTGTTTGGTTGATTTCACTGCAGTTTGAGTGGTTTCATGGGTATGTTTACATTTTATGAACAAAATAATGACAAACCTGCTAAACTTGACGGGGCATTTGGGGCAGCCTATAATAGTAGAACCTGAAAGGGGCGTTTTACTTGGCAATACCGTATTCTCGAACGCTGGCGTTTGGCATTCCCTGGTACAGTGTGTTGATCGTGCTTGGGGTGCTGGCAGCGGTGTTTTTGGCCCAAAAGGAAGAAAAGCGCCTGGCGCTGCCTGCCGATACAGCCATTGACCTGGCGCTGGTGGTAATCCCCTGCGGCATTGTCGGTGCCAGGCTGTACTACGTGTTTATGTCCTGGGAAAACTTTGCCGCGCATCCCATTTCGATTCTTTATGTCTGGCAGGGCGGCGTGGCGATCTACGGCGCGGTGATCGGCGGTGCGCTGGGGCTGCTGGTTTATTCGCGGATCAAAAAGCTCTCTTTTTTCACCGCAGCCGACCTGATCGCGCCAGGGCTTCTGCTGGCGCAGGCCATTGGCCGCTGGGGCAATTATTTCAATATGGAGGCCTACGGTCCCGCCATTGTGGATCAGGCCTATCAGTTTTTTCCGTTGGGTGTGCTGATCCCAGTGGCCGGTGGCTACCAGTGGCATATGGCTACGTTCTTTTATGAATCCATGTGGAATCTGCTGGGTTTCTGTGTCCTGTGGGGCATCCGGAAGCGGCAGCGCTGCCGGGGGAACGTGTTTTTGTGGTATATGCTGATCTACGGCAGCGGACGTTTCGTGATCGAGCAGCTTAGGCAGGACAGCCTGTACATTGGCAGCATCCGGGCGTCACAGTATTTGAGCCTGTTGCTGTGCGCGGTTTCTGCGGCTGTGCTGCTGCGTCGGGCATACCGTACACGCGAAAATGGCTGGCGCGGCCTCGCGTTTCCTCTGGCGCTGCTGGCAGCGGGAGCAGCCATGGCACGCTGGTTTGCAAGCGGCGCCGGCTATGGCGCAGCGCTTGCTGTGATGGGCGTTTGTGGTGTACTGGTGCTGCTGGGAGGCAGCAGGACGAAACGGCATACGATAGCTGCTGCGATGCTCTTGGTTTTGATATTGGCTCTGGACGCGGCGGGGTTGCTGAGCGCTACGGCTGCAGGCGGCGACGCTCAGTTTTCGCAGCTGCTGCACACGCTGCTGTGCAGCATGACTTTGCCTGCGCTGACAGGATGGCTGATCTGGCTTGCACCAGCTGCTGACGTCCAAACAAAAGAGGGGGAATCACAATGCCCGTCGGAAACCTGAAAAACACACTATATGGCCTGGCCCTTCCGGTTTTGGGCAGAAAAAGCGGCTGCCGCCGGGTAGCAGGCGAGCACGAGAGCCAGGCCGCAGTCAAAAAGGCGCTGGTGAAGCACCACGTGGTGGGCGCCAGCATCCAATGCTTTGAAAAAGGCAGGCTGACCACGCAGCTGACCGCAGGGTACGCATCCCTGGAGGGAAAAAGGCCCGTGGAAGCGGATACGGTGTTCCGGACGGCGTCCATTGCCAAAATGGTCAGTGCATTGCTGGTGTTTCGTCTGCAGAGCATGGGAGCGCTGGACGTACGGGAGCCGGTGTCGGACTTCCTCGGCTATCGGGTCAGTAATCCCCATTGTCCGGATGCGCCGCTGACCCTTGGCATGCTGCTGAATCATACCTCGTCCATCGTGGATTCTCCGGCCTACTTTTCGTCCTTTACCGATGCGGTGGATCTGCGCACATTGCTGGAAGATCCTCGTTCCTACAGCCGCAGCGTGCCGGGAATGCACTTCCGTTACAGCAATCTGGCGGCGGGCATGGTGGGCTGTATGCTGGAGAGCCGCTTTGGCATGAGCCTTGAAACGCTGATGCAAAAGGAACTGTTTTCGCCCCTGGGGATCCAGGCAACTTTCGATATCACCAAGCTGCCGCTGGAGAAGATTGCGGATAGCTATCGCGTTTTGCCCAGAGAAAAGGGCTTCAGCGCTGCGCAGCGGATGGAAAAGGCTGCGCCATTGGCAGAGCCTGATCCTCGCCGCCACTATCTGCTGGCTTCCGGCAACCTGTTCCTGACCGCTGAAATGTTGGCGCGCCTGGCGTTGGTGATTTGCGGGAGCCATCCCGGATTCATCGACGATCAATGTCTTTCGTTGATGCGTACGCCCACTGCGGACTGGCCTGAGCAGGATGTGCGGATGCGCCACAGCATGGGGCTGCTTCAATTGGAGGATCCCTCTGTGTATGCCCGTCCCCTGTGGGGCCATCAGGGCTTTGCCTATGGGGCAGTGAATGGTGTGTTTTTTGATGCGGAAGGCAACGGCTTTGCGGCGCTGAACAGCGGCGCGGCAGAAAGGCGCAGAGGGCATCTTGCCTGCGTCAATGAGGCGCTCATCGGCGCGTTGATGCCAAAGATGGAGTGATGCCAATGAAACAGGATGTGGTGACCAGCGTACTTCCCGGCCCAAGGCATAGCGTTACGGTGATTATTAATGAGGAGATCCGACTGAAACTGAGCCGGGATATCTGGAGCGAACGCCCCTTGACCGAGGGGGCGGAGCTGGACTTTGCCGAATACAGCCAGTGGCTTTTGCCCAGACAGTATCCGGAGGCGTTGAACAAAGCCGTGGCAATGCTGGCGCAGCGCGCCCATGCCAGCGGCGAGATCCGGCAGAAGCTGGAACGCGCGCTGTACCTGGACGATGTAGTAGATATGGTGCTGTATAAGCTGGAAAAGGAACGCCTGCTAAATGATGAGGCATATGCCAAAGATCTGGCGCGTTCCTGTGCCCTGCGGCAGATGGGCCACGCACGGATCCGCATGGAGCTGGCACGCAAAGGGCTCAGCCGTGTGTTGATTGATCAGGCCATGGAGGAACTGTCTCAGGAGGAGGCGGACGGAGCCGCCGTACAGCTGGCCGGAAAACTTTTGCGTCGCCACAATGGCGAGGATCCCCGCAAGGAGATGCAGAAGGTGCTTGCCGCCATGGCGCGCCGGGGGTATTCCTATGAGGACAGTCGCAAGGCCATCGAGGCGGCGATTCAGCTGGAGGAAGAAGAATAAGCAACAGCCCGCAGATCATGTCTGCGGGCTGTTGCGATTAACGATGGCGGCTGCGCTGATAGGACAGGTCGTAGATCATCCCGTTGGTGGTGGAAACAAAGCCGTTTTGTTCATAGACCGGCCTGCCCATCTCCGTTGCGGTGAGCATGATGTTGACACAGTCCCGGGAGAGGGCGTCGTCCACAATCTGGTTTACGATGGCGGTGGCAATGCCCCTTCGCCTGTATTCCGGCTCCACGTACATACTGGTGATGTAAGCGTTTTTTCCGGCCGGATTGCGCAGGGTGGGAACGGAATCGTAGTAAAAGACGATCGCCGTGCCGACGACGCGCTGATCCTCCTGCGCCAGGATCACGCAGCAGGTGTTCTCAGCATAGCTTTTGCGGAAAAACGAATAGCAGTTGTTCCTGATAAAACTGTACTGCGGGTGATCCTCAGCCAGCTGAATGAATTGCAGACGAAGATCGACCAACAGATCGATGTCTGCAGCCGTTGCCTTTCGGTAGGTGATCCCTGTCATGGAAAGCCTCACTCCTCCAGATCGCTCAGATCGTAGCACAGACGGCTGGAAAAGCTCAGATCAATGCTGCCATTTTCCGTGTAGATCTGATTCAGGCTCAGGTAGATACGAGTGTCCGGCGTAGTCCAGGATGCGCTCAGATTGCCGAACTCCTGATAGGATTCACGGCCATACTCGTCAAAGGGGTCGCTGTCCGGCTGGCCGTAGACGGCGGTCAGATCAGCCAGGGTTTGACGGAAGGCGGCGATGCAGTTGCCTTCGAAGGCGACGGAAAGGTTAATCCCGTCCAGCCGGGGCTCACGAGGGCTGTTATTGCAGGTCACGTCGAAGGTGACAAAGCCGGCGTGAATGCTGCCGATGCCCAGCGGTACGTTTTCGAGGAATACAGAGCCTGCGCCCCCTTCCTCAGGCCATTCTTCCACCTGGGCGCCTTCGCCTGCTGCCTGCGTCACTTCGTCAAGCTGCATACCAAAGCGAACGCCGAAAGGGAGCTGGATGGTACTCTCTTCCGCTACGCCTGTCTGGCACAGACACAGCGCCAAGAGAATCATTAAAATCAAACCGAGTTTCTTCATCAGAAAAGTCCCTCCTGCGCCGTCGTTTTAAGACGGCGTTTTTGTGTACTGCTATTTTTCGACGATACGCATCCGGTTTCCTTGTGGAGCGCAGCGGTTGTTACAACCATTTCATGGGTTGCATATCGGGCAGCATGGACTCATATGGTTAGGAGAAAGCAAACCGGGGCGGTGGAGAGATGAAACTGGAGAGATGGACACGGGCATGGACGCGGCTGGCGTGCATGTGCCTGATTGCCGGCCTGCTGACGGGCTGTACAGCCATCGCCCAGAAGGAAGGGGCGCAGGATGCGGACGCCATTCGAGCCAATGTGCCGCAGGGAGAGTGGATTTTGATCAGCATTCATCAGAAATCGCTAACGCTGTATCGGGGAACCAAGGTGCAAAAGCGCTATGTGATTGCTACCGGTACCAAGGATACGCCTACGCCCATCGGTACCTTCGTCATCAATCACCGCTTTGCCGGTGAGTTGGGTGGCTTCGGCACTCGATTTCTGGGGCTGAACGTTCCCTGGGGACAGTTTGGCATCCATGGCACCAACAAGCCGCAAAGCATCGGCAGCAACGCCAGTCACGGTTGCATCCGGATGTATGTGCAGGATTCCGAGGATCTCTACGCCCGCGTGCCCAACGGCGCCAAGGTGGTCATTGAAGGCGGCCCCTACGGCCTGCTGGATAACCGGCTGGTGGAACTGCATCCTGGAGACCGAAGCAGCCATGTGGCAGCGTTGCAGGGGCGGCTAAGGGCCCTTGGGTATTATTACGGGAATCCGGACGGCATTTATGGAGCCGGTACGGTGCAGGCGGTACGCGCAGCCAGGAAAGCCCTGGGGCTTGCCGCCAGCGACAGTGCAGACAGCGCTTTTTACCAGGCCATCGGGCTGATTTTGTTTGAATGAAGGGAGTGGATGGTTTGCAGTACCGGGAAGCCATGGAGGAATTGGCCCATTGTCTGCCCAGAAACGTGGGCAGGGTACTGATTCAGCAGCCGGAAGGAAGCGTACGGGAGATTCGCATCCGGGCAGGTCAGAAAACGGCGGTGCATACCAGCGAAGGTGTCAGGAAATGTATGGGTGAACCGGCGCCGCATCAGGTGCAGCAGATCGCAGAGGCCCTTTGCGAGCACGCGCTGTATGCCCGCGCGGAGGAACAGCGAAGCGGCTTTGTGACCCTTCGGGGCGGACATCGCATGGGACTGTGCGGGCGGGTTCTGCTGCAAGGGCAGAGCGTTCGGGCACTGCGGGAGATCAGCTCGCTGTGCATCCGCGTAGCAGGGCAGTGGCGCGGGGCTGCGGACAGGCTGATGCCGCATCTGACCGATGCAAACGGCCGGGTCAACAGTCTTTTGATCATCGGGCTGCCCGGTACGGGCAAAACCACCATGTTGCGGGACGCCTGCCGGAGGCTGTCGGAGATGGGCTGTCGGGTAGGCGTGGTGGACGAGCGGAGCGAGATCGCCGCCATGAGCGGGGGAGAGGCTCAGATGGATGTGGGTCCCAATACAGACGTGCTGGACGGCTGCTGTAAGGAAGCTGGACTGCGCTGGATGCTGCGCGCCATGTGTCCGGATGTGCTGGTAACCGATGAACTGGGCGGTGCGTGTGATGCACAGGCAGTGATGGAAGCCGTCAACGCCGGGGTCAGCGTGATCAGTACCCTGCATGGCAGGGACATTCAGAAGGCTGCTGGCCGCGGCACCCTTGCCCATCTGGTACAAAACCGTGCGTTTGACCGTTATGTGCTGCTGACGGAGGATGCGGTTGGCTGTGTGGGCACGGTGTATGACGAGCAGCTCAGGCAGATGGAGAGCACATTTTGATGGCGGGGGCGGTTGGAGCGCTGCTGTGTACAGCGGCAGGAACAGCGCTGGGTATGGCTCTTCGGGAACGATGGCTGGCGCGGCTTTCGTTGGTCGAACAGACACAGGACATGCTGGCGCGGCTCAGACTGATGCTGACGCAGGAGCGAATGGGCATGTGCGAAGTGCTCGGCGAGTGTGCCGGGGAAGGTAAAGATGGAATGCCTGCGCGCTTTATAGAAACGGCGCGCCTGATTCGCAGCGAGCCGCTGATGGATTTGCATGCGGCGTATGCACAGGCAGCGGAGAAAATTCGTGTTGCAGGAGAAAGCAAAGCAGAAAAAAAGGTTGTAGAACAGCTTTTTAGCGAAATGGGCGTGGGTACGGCGGCCATGCGGGAGCAGGCTGTGGCCGCCTGTTTGCGCCGCCTGAAGCCGATCGCGCAGGAAGCTGCGCGCAAGGCGGAGCTGGGCAGCAGGCTGTGCGTTCAGCTGGGACTGCTGGGCGGAGTGATGCTGGGAATTGTTCTGTGGTAACGAAATCAAAGGAGCGAGGGCATATGGTACAGATCGATGCGATTTTTAAACTGGCAGGTCTGGGGATCGCAGTAGCATTCGTCAGCATGGTGCTGAATCGGGCCGGCAGGGAAGAAGTCGGTACGCTGGTGACGGTGGTGGGGCTGGTGATTGCTTTGTTTGTGGCGGTGAATGTGATTTCGGAATTGTTCGGCAGCCTGAAAAACGTCTTTTCCCTCTACTGAGCCATGGCGTTCTGGCAATGGCTTGGGCTGGCGGTAGCGGCGGCGATGCTGTGCCTGGTGGTTCGCGTTCGTCAGCCGGAGATGGCGGGGATCTGCGCAATTGTTACCGGCGGAATTCTTTTACTGTCTGCGCTGGAAAGCGTGGAACAGCTGCGGGCGCTCATGGATCGCCTCGCTGCGCTGGGCGGGCTGCAGGCGGACGATCTGGGCATGGTGCTGAAAGTGCTGGGGATGAGCTATGCAACAGAGCTGGCTGCCCAGACCTGCGAGGACCTGGGGGAAAACGGGCTGGCGCTGAAGGTAGGGATGGCGGGAAAGTTGTGTATGTTCAGCGTGATCGCGCCGGTGTTGATTGATTTGCTTGAGATGATCGTGGAGTTGGTACCATGAGAAAAAGCTGGTTTTGCCTGCTCGCTGTTTGGTGGTTTGTGCTGGCTGCCGGTTGTGCCAGTGCCTCATCTCTTCAGGAGGGAGTGAGCCAAACCCTTGCTGGCCTTGATTTGGCGGCTTTCGAGAAGACGGTAGAGGAGAGCGGTCTTTTTTCGATGACCGCTTCCCAGCTATTGAGCAGGCTGGCGGAAGGCGGCGTGGTGATGAGTGCGGAGGATGCGCTCAGGTGGCTGGGGCATCAGGCGGCCGGTGTGTTCAGCGACAGCTTGTGGCGGATGTCCAAGTTGCTGGCGCCTGCATTGATCGCCACTGTGGCAGGGCAGCTGCATGTACGCCAGGGTTCTGCCAAGGCGGCACATTACGGCGGCCTGTTAATGACCATGGGTTTTCTGGTGGCGGATCTGCGAACCTACGCAGCGATGTGCAATGGGGCGGTAGCAGAGATGGCCGGGCTGATGCAGGCGTTATTTCCGCTGCTGGTTACGCTGCTGGCAGCGGTTGGAGGGACTGCCAGCTCCATGTTTTATCAGCCGGCCGTCATGGCTGCGGCCGGTTCCATGACCACCATGATTCAGCAAGTGACGATGCCCTTTGCTGTCAGCATTGCCGTGCTGACCATGGTGGGCGGACTGAGTGAAAACCTGCGGGTAAGCAAGCTCAGGCGGCTTCTTAGGCAAGTGGTGGACTGGACGCTGGGTCTTGGCTTTACGGTGTTTATCGGCGTGATGACCGTGCAGGGGCTTGGCGCAGCGGCAGTGGACGGCGTCAGCATTCGCACGGCTAAGTACGCGATGGACAACTTTATCCCCATTGTGGGCGGTATGTTTGCCGATACGGTGGACACGCTGGTGGGCAGTTCCCTGCTGATTCAGAATGCAGTGGGCGTTCTGGGGCTGATCCTGCTGCTGGGAAAGCTGCTGATGCCCCTTTTGCGCACGGTGGCAGCGATGCTTTTGTACCGTGCGGCGGCCGCTGTGCTGGAGCCTATGGCGGACAGTCCGCTGTGCCGGTGTATCGGTGATTATGCGGATGTGTTTTCTCTGTTGTTCATCATCCAGCTCAGCGTGGCGGCAATGTTTTTGCTGCTGGCGGCACAGCTGGTGATGGTGGGCAATATGACGGTGATGCTGAGATAGAGGCGGAGGCGAAGGATGAATGGGTTGGTACGTCAGCTGGCGGTGCTGTCGGTGCTGTGGGCGCTGTGTGAATTGCTTCTGGCAGATGGGAAGCAGCAGCGGATGGTACGCATGGCCATCAGCCTGATGGTGATGGTGATACTGCTGTCGTCGCTGGCAGGAGTGATCAGTGGGCGCACCGATCAGGAACGGCCGGTATTTTCAGTAGAACAGCCGGATAACAAAGCGTCGGGCTATGACCGTATTGCCGTGCTCAGCGTAGCCAATCAGGCAAAAGGACTGTGCGTGCGTACGGCGCAAAGGGCAGGTTATCAGGCGGATGCGGTGGTATACCTGCATGAGGATGGGTCATTGGAGCAGGTGGAATTGTTTTTGGCCCGGGGGAATACCCTTCCTCTGATGGACGAGAACACACTGGCGCAAACCATTGCTAAGCTGCTGTCGGCATCGCCGGAGCAGGTTCGTTGGGAAACTGTCACCAAGGAGGCGGGGGATGAGTGAACCTCAAACAGTTGGTTGCAAACAAGACGCTTTTATGGGTCGCGGTGGCACTAGCAGCGCTGATGGCGGCGCTGATGCTGGGCGGCGGCACAAGCAGCATGGAAAACCGGGAAGAAAAGCGCATTGCAGAGGTACTTAGCTGCATGGCCGGCGCTGGAAAAGTGGAGGTTGCATTGTTTTACGCTACATCCGGCGACGGCGGGAATGCCGCGCTGCCCACAGGCGCCGTGGTCGTGGCGGAGGGCGCGGAGGCGCTGGACGTCAGGCTGAGTCTGATCCGGGCGGTGCGTACGCTGCTGAGCCTTCCGGAGTCGGCTGTGGACGTGTTCCCTATGGAAAAGTAGAAGTGTGGAGGGCATCAATGAAAAAGGACGAACTTCCGTTTGAGGGGAAAACCAAAAAAGAAAAACGACGCTCATGGCTCAGATGGGCCATACTGGCGGTGCTGATCGTCGCGGTGGCGCTGATTTGGCGGGGAAAGGCAGACAGGCTTTTTGCGGCTGGTACGCCGACGCCTGCACCTACTGTGCTGCCGCAGGCCACGGCCACTCCTTCCGTCCAAACGGCACGGGAGACAAGGGAGGCAGCCTACGAGAAGGATTTAGCCATGCTGCGAAATATGATGCAGGACGAAAACGTCCAGCAGGAGGTGCGTCAGCAGGCGGGGCTGCAGATCGAACGCATGATCGCAGAGCATCAGACGGAACTGGGACTGGAGGAAGCGCTGATCAGCGCAGGTTTTGGCCCGTGCATGGTGCTAATGCAAAACGATGCGCTCACCGTTATGGTAAGCGCACCGGAACTGTCCGGCGCACAAAGCGCCGCGATTCTATCTGTTTGTGTTGCCCATACCGAGGTGAGCCTGGACAATATCCGCGTGATGCCGGGAAGCCTGTAAGGATCATTCGCCCTGGTCTTCTTCGGAGGGGAGAGAAGCGGCTTCGGCTTCTTCCTGTGCCAGCTGCTTCTTTTCCTGGCGTTTTTCTTCCACGTCGATCTCCCAGTGCAGCAGCAGCGTCAGCAGGCTGCGCAAAAGGATGATCGCCGCCAGTGTGCCCAGTTCGCTCCAGCCGCTGACGATAACAGAACGAAGCACTTCGCTGCCGATCTTGAACTCCAGACCGAGCATGATGCCCTGAGCCAATTGAATGCGGGTGCCTTCGTCTTTTTTCACAAAGCCGATAAAGCCGCGGAACATACTCCAAACGATCACAATAATGCCAGCCAATTCGATCAGCAGAATGCAAAAGCGAACCAGCGTCTCAAAGCCGTGTTCCAATTCCAGCATGGTGATACCTCCCTGATTGTGATATAATCGCACCGGAGGGGTGCATATGCTATTACAATTATATCTCCATTTTCCATTTTGTAAAAGGAAATGTTTATATTGCGATTTTACCTCCTGTCAGGCCACGGAAGTGCAGATGGCTGAATACTGCCTGGTGCTGCAGGATGAGATTCGCCGCGCGGCTGCTCGCTATCCCGATGCACGTGTAACGACGGTATTTCTGGGCGGCGGCACGCCGTCTGTGGTGCCTGCGGCGATGATGCGGCAGGTACTGCGTGCGCTGCGTTCCAGTTTTCGCTTTGCGCAGGATGTGGAGTTCACCAGCGAGGCAAACCCAGGCACGCTGACGCAACCATGGCTGGAAGCTGTCATGGAGGGCGGGCTGAACCGGCTGTCCTTGGGCGTACAGGCAGCGCAGGATGAACTGCTGGCTCGCATCGGGCGCATCCATCCCTTTGCCCAGGCAGTGGACAGCATCAGGCTGGTAAAGCAGATGGGCGTCAGCAACATCAATGCGGATGTGATGTACGGCTTGCCCGGACAAACGCAGACGGAGTATCTGGAAACGCTGGATCGGGTGTGCGATACGGGGGTGACCCATTTATCCGCCTACAGTCTGATTTTGGAGGAGGGCACGCCACTATGCGCGCAGGTGGAAGCCGGTGAGATTACCGTGCCGGACGACGACGCTTGCGCTGAGATGACACAGCGGGGAATTGAGCTGTTGGAAAAAGCCGGCTATCATCAGTATGAGATCAGTAACTACGCCAGAGATGGTTTCGTCTGCAGGCATAACATCGGCTACTGGCAGGGCGCCTGGTATCTGGGGATGGGCGTGGCAGCTCACAGCATGCTGCCCCCGGATGCCGCTGAAGCAGCGCAGGGTGCGGTGCGTGTGCGCGCCGCCAACACCGATCACCTGTCTGACTACCTGAAAGGAGCCTGGGAACGGCAGGAACGCAGCTTGATCAAGGCGGACGAGGCCATGTTTGAAACCATGATGCTGGGTCTTCGAATGACGCAAGGGGTCAGCGAAGCGCATTTTGCTGCGATGCACGGCATGCCCATGGAACAACGCTATCAGGCGCAGCTGGCAGGTTTGATCGCAGATGGACTTGCTAAGTGGCAGGGAGAGGGCGCCGAGCGCAGGTTTGCGCTGACACCCCGCGGCTTGCTGCTTCAGAACGAGGCGCTACTTCGACTGATGGACTGACAAACGGCGCACAGGCATAACGAAAGCCTGTGCGCCGTTTGTCTTGGTTACAGCACATAAAAGAAGATACAGACGAAATGACAGAGGCCTGCCACCAATACGAACAAGTGAAAGATGAAATGAAATCCGCAGGGGCGTCGGCGATGTGTATATTTTCCCTGAAAAGGGGCGGAGGAAACGGCAGCGTTTTTACAGCTTTGTTTGTTTGCTTTTGAGCGCCGACGGGTTTGTGAACATTCCTTAAACTTGGATGAGAAAAGGAAAAATTCTCTTGACAAAGAGACCCAGGGAGCATATGATATGCATGTGTTAGCACTCGCCTTCGATGAGTGCTAACAATCCAAAAGAAATACAGGATAAGGAGGCAGCAGCCATGATGATGGACGCACGCAAGTTCCGCATCTTGCAGGCGATCATCGACGACTACATCCTCACGGCGATTCCTGTGGGCAGCCGAACCATCTCCAAAAAATACGAGATGGGATTAAGCTCCGCCACCATCCGCAATGAAATGAGCGATCTGGAGGAGCTTGGCTATCTGGATCAGCCCCATGTAAGCGCGGGGCGCATCCCCAGTGCAAAGGCCTATCGGCTTTATGTGGATCAGCTTTTGCAAAAAGGCATCATCCCCACAGGAGAGAGCGAGAACGTGCATCGCTATTTCGATGACCGTACCCGACAGATGGAGGACGTGATCAACCACGCAGCCAAGGTGCTCAGCGGTTTGACCCATTACACTTCGCTGGTGCTCAGCCCCAAGGGCAAGGAGCTCCGTATTCGTAACCTGCAGCTGGTGCCCGTCAGCCACAATAGCGCGCTGATGGTCATTGTTACCGACGGCGGCATCGTCAGGGATACGGTGGTCAATGTGGGGGAGGGACTGGACGCAGATACCCTTTATGCCATCAGCCGCATGCTCACCGAGCGCCTGAATGGTCATACCCTCAGCGAGGCCAGCGAAATGCTCACCGGCGCGCGCCAGGGAATGCAGGAAAACCATCGGGTCCTCATGGGCGACATTGCAGCGTTTATGGGACAGGCTGGTACTGGCAGCGGTCAGGCCAAGCTGGCTTTGGGCGGTCCCAGTAATATCCTCAACTTTCCTGAATATAACGACGTGGAGAAGGCCAAGGGCTTTCTCAGCGTGCTGGAAACCAAGGAAAAACTGGTGGATCTGCTGGAAAGCCACGGAGAGATGGCCTTTACAGTGCGCATCGGTCCCGAGACAGGGATTCCGGAACTTAGCGATTGCTCGCTGGTCACCGCCACCTACCGCCTGGGGGACAATACCCACGGCACCATTGGCGTTATCGGCCCCACGCGTATGCAGTACGGTCACGTACTGAGCATTTTGAACGCCATGGGGCAGCAACTCAGCAGTCTATTGGGACAACATAAGGAGTGACACGGACTTGTCCAAGAAGAGAAGAAGCGAAAAGAACGCAACTGAACAGGAAAATCTGACGGCCGAGGAAATGGAGACCGTACAGACCGAGGCACAGGAACCCACGGCAGAGGAGCCTGCACAGGAAACCGCCGCTGAGCAGACTGCCGCAGAAGCGGCTGCTGACGAAGCAGAAGAACCTCAGCAGGAGGCAGAGCAGGAAGATGAACAGGCACAGGCGCTGAAGGAAGCGTTGGCCAAGCAGGAGGAATACCTGACTCTGGCTCAGCGGATTCAGGCGGACTTTGAAAACTTCCGCCGCCGTAACCGCAACGTGCGTGCGGAAGCCTTCGACGAGGGCGCAGCTGCCTTCGTCACCACACTTTTGCCGGTTGTGGATAATCTGGAACGCGCCATTGCCGCCGCCCAGAACACCACGGACGAGTCCTTGAAGGTGGGCGTGGAGATGGTCTATCGCCAGCTGTGCGACGCCTTTACCAAGCGGGGCATCACCGTGATTGACCGCAAGGGCGAGCCCTTTGACCCCAAGCTGGAGAACGCCGTGATGCAGGGAAGCGCTGAGGACGGCGAGCCCGGCACCGTGTGCGACGTGTTCCAGAAGGGTTACAAGCTGGGAGAAACCGTTCTTCGCCACGCCATGGTGAAGGTCGTTCCTGAATAATTTCGTTTTCACCGCATAACCCTTGATATTCAGCCATAACAACAACCACCCATGATTTTGTAGGAGGAAAAGAATTATGTCCAAGATTATCGGTATCGACCTGGGTACTACCAATAGCTGCGTGTCCGTCATGGAAGGCGGCGAAACCGTCGTCATCCCCAACGCTGAAGGCGGCCGCACCACCCCCTCTGTTGTAGCGTTTACCAAGGACGGCGAGCGTCTGGTAGGTCAGATCGCCAAGCGTCAGGCTGTCACCAACCCCGACCGCACCATCATCTCCATCAAGCGTGAGATGGGTACCTCCTATAAGGTAGCCATCGACGGCAAGGAGTACACCCCTCAGGAGATCAGCGCGATGATCCTGCAGAAGCTGAAGATGGACGCTGAGGCCTATTTGGGCGAGACCGTCAGCAAGGCGGTTATTACCGTGCCTGCCTACTTCAGCGACAGCCAGCGTCAGGCCACCAAGGATGCCGGCCGCATTGCCGGTCTGGAAGTGGAGCGCATCATCAACGAGCCCACTGCTGCTTCTCTGGCCTACGGTCTGGACAAGGAAGACAGCCAGAAGATTCTGGTGTACGACCTGGGCGGCGGTACCTTCGACGTCAGCCTTCTGGAGATTGGCGACGGCGTGTTCGAAGTGCTGGCCACCAACGGCGATACCCGTCTGGGCGGCGACGATTTCGACGAGCGCATCATCAACTACATCGCCGATACCTTCAAGCGGGAGAACCTTATCGACCTGCGTCAGGACAAGATGGCTTATCAGCGCCTGAAGGAAGCCGCCGAGAAGGCCAAGATCGACCTTTCCGGCGTGATGACCACCAACATCAACCTGCCCTTCATCACCAGCGATCAGAACGGCCCCAAGCATCTGGATATGACCCTGACCCGCGCCAAGTTTGACGAGCTGACCGCTGACCTGGTGGAGCGCACCATCACTCCCGTGAACCTGGCCCTGCGCGACGCCGGCTTGACTGCGTCCCAGATCGACAAGGTCATCCTGGTGGGCGGCTCCACCCGTATCCCCGCTGTGCAGGCTGCCGTGAAGAAGATCACCGGCAAGGAACCCTTCAAGGGCATCAACCCCGACGAGTGCGTGGCCATGGGCGCTGCCATCCAGGGCGGCGTGCTGGGCGGCGAGGTCAAGGACGTGGTTCTGCTGGACGTTACCCCCCTGTCTCTGGGCCTGGAGACCGAGGGCCATATCTTCACCCGTCTGATCGACCGCAACACCACCATCCCGATCACCAAGAGCCAGGTGTTCACCACTGCTGCCGATGGTCAGACTGCCGTCAGCATCCATGTGCTGCAGGGCGAGCGTCCCATGGCCAGCGATAATAAGACCCTGGGCCGTTTCGAGCTGACCGGCATCCCCGCCGCTCCCCGCGGCGTGCCTCAGATCGAGGTCACTTTCTCCATCGATACCAACGGTATCGTGAATGTTTCCGCCAAGGACAAGGGCACCGGCAACGAGCAGAAGATCACCATCACCGCATCCACCAATATGAGCGAGGATGAGATCAACCAGCGCGTGAAGGAAGCCGAGCAGTATGCTGAGGCCGACAAGAAGCGCAAGGAAGAAGTGGAGACCAACAATCGTGCTGACAGCCTGATCTATGAATTGGAGAAGCAGCTGCGCGAGAACGGCGACAAGCTGTCCAGCGAGGATAAGGAATCCGTGCAGCGCGAGATCGACGAGTTCAAGAAGGTTCGCGAGGGCGGCGACACCGAAGCCATCAAGAACGCCATGGATGTGATGACTCAGAAGGTCTACGCCGTGTTCGGCAAACTGTACCAGCAGGAGCAGGCTGCGCAGGGCGCTGAGGGCGGCTTCCAGGGCGCTCAGGAGAATGACGACGGCACCATCGATGCAGACGCCGAGATCCACTAAGTTTGAAGAGGGCGAAATGAGTGGGGTGCAGAGGCTTTATGCTCCTGCGGGGTGCGGGCAGAGCTCGCAAGCCTGCGCAGCAGCGCAGAGACGAGAGCACAGAGCGCCAATGGCGCAAGATGTGCGGCTGCAATCAGCAGCATTTCGGCTTCTGAGCAAGCTGCGAACCCGATAAACTCCCGCACCTGTTCAGCCATATATCGCAAATCCCCTTATCCCGCTCTGGCGGGCAAGGGGATTGCGGTCTGTTTGCACAAAAGCGATTTTGAGAGAAACATCACTAAGTAGGTGAGCAATTGGCAAAGCGCGACTATTATGAGGTACTGGGTGTAGACAAGAACGCCACCGAGGCTGATATCAAGAAGGCTTTCCGCAGAAAAGCCAAGGAATGTCATCCCGACCTGCACCCTAACGATAAAGACGCAGAAGAACGCTTTAAAGAACTGAACGAAGCCAACGAAGTGCTCAGCGACGCGGACAAGCGTGCACGGTACGACCAGTTTGGTTTTGACGGGCCGCAGATGGGCGGCGGTGGCTACGATTTCAGCGGTTTTGGCGGAATGGGCGGCATGGATGGTTTCGGCAGCATCTTCGAGACCATCTTTGGCGGCGGAATGGGCGGTATGGGCGGTATGGGCGGTGCGCGCCGCAATGCACCCGTTCAGGGCGATGATTTGCAGTACCGTCTGACCATCACCTTTGAGGAAGCCGCTTTCGGCTGCGATAAGGAAATTGATTTCTTCCGTAACGAAAACTGCGAAACTTGCTCTGGCAGCGGCGCCAAGCCCGGTACGCAGCCCCAGACCTGCCCCACCTGTAAGGGCAGCGGTCAGATTCGCTCCGGCAGCGGCTTTATGGTGACGGTTCGCACCTGTCCTACCTGCCGCGGCGAGGGCAAGATCGTTAAGGATAAGTGCAGCAATTGTAACGGCACCGGCCGTGTGCGCCGCAAGCGCACGGTGAAGCTGCGCATCCCGGCAGGCATCGAAGACGGCATCAACATGATCAAGCGCGGCGAGGGCGAACCAGGCCAGCGCGGCGGTCCTGCAGGCGATCTGTATATCTCCGTCTCCGTTAAGCCCCATAAGCTGTTTAAGCGGGACGGCAACAATCTGCTTCTGGAAATGCCCATCAGCATGACCCAGGCGGCGTTGGGCGCGGAGATCGACGTGCCTACGCTGGAAAAGCCTGTGAAACATCGCATCCCTGAGGCAACTCAGACGGGCACTTCCTTCCGGCTCAAGGGTCAGGGCATCGTGTCCCGCAAAACTGGCGTGAAGGGCGACCTGATCCTGACCGTGCGCGTGGAAACGCCCACACGGCTGAGCGAAAAGCAGAAGGAGCTTCTTCGTGAGCTGGATGCAAGCATGACCGGTAAGGAGTATGAAGGCCGGAAAAGCTTTGCAGACAAGCTGAAGGATATCTTCGGACAATAAAATGCGAAAGAAGGAAACGCTGTTTCCCGTGCTTTCGACGTTTTCTCCTCCTACCATCGATTCCATGAAAGGCAGGAATACAAATGCAATGGTGTGAAGCGGTCGTCCATACCACCACAGAGGGCAGCGACATCGTCAGCGAGCTGCTGATGCGCCTTGGTGCAATGGGCACGGAGATCATCGACCGTGCCGACGTTCCCGATCCGGACAAGCCCGGCGTGTACTGGGAACTCTACGATAAAAAACTGCTGGAAAATATGCCCGAGGACGTGCTGGTCAAGGGCTGGTTTGCCCAGGACGAGCATACCCACGACGTGCTTAACACGGTGCGTCAGCAACTCTCGGAACTGGCTCAGGGAGGCTTTGGCCTGGATTTCGGCACCCTTGCGCTGGATATGCAGAACGTGGCCGACGAAGACTGGTCCGAAAATTGGAAAAAGTACTACAAACCCTTCCGCATCGGCAGCCATCTGGTGGTCAAACCCACCTGGGAAGCTTACACCCCCGTGGAGGGCGATCTGGTGATCGAATTGGATCCCGGTATGGCCTTTGGCACCGGTACCCATGAGACCACCAATATGTGCATGCAGCTACTTGAAAAGCACCTGTCCAGCGGTCTGCGGGTCATGGACGTGGGTACCGGCAGCGGCATTCTGGCCATTGCCGCCGCCCGCCTGGGCGCGACTGACGTGCTGGCAATCGATATCGATCCGGACGCCGTGAAAGTGGCCAAGGAAAACGTGGCCTTGAACGGCGTGGAAAAGCAGGTGCGGGTGGTCGTTGGCGACCTGTGCAAGAGCGAGGCCATGCCCTGCGAGCTGGCAGTGGCCAACATCGTGGCCGACGCCATCTGCATGCTGGCCGGTCCCCTGACCCGTCATCTGGTGAGGGACGGTCTGCTGATTTGCTCCGGCATCATCCGCGAGCGTGAACAGGACGTCCTGAACGCTGCCAAGGAAGCCGGTTATACGGTTTTTGACCGTATCGAAAAGGGCGAGTGGGTGGCGCTGTGCCTGAGAAATGAGGCTGTCTGATGCATCGCTGCGTTGTAGAGGAACAACTGCATGAAGGCGTCACCGTGACCCTGAGCCGCGAGGAAAGCGCCCACGCCGCTAAGGTGCTGCGTCTGCGCCCCGGCGATGCTGTTCAGCTTCTGGACGGTGAAAACCTCCACATGGGCGTGCTGGAAACCGTCAGCGACAGCGCCTGCACCGTCAACGTGCTCAAGCGCTGCGAATCCCCCGAAGCGCCCTGCAAGGCGGTGCTCTGGCAGGGACTGCCCAAGGCGGACAAGCTGGAGCTGATCGCCCAGAAGGCGACAGAACTGGGTATGTGGGAGTTATGGCCGGTTGAAATGATCCGCAGCATTGCCAAGGCGGACAAGGCCGACAAGAGCGAGAAAAAGAGGGAACGGCTCAGCCGCATTGCGCTGGAGGCTGCCAAGCAAAGCGGACGCGCCCACGTGCCGGAGATCGCTTCCACTCGCAGCTTGAACGCCGCCATGAAGGATGCACAAAGCGAGCATTTCGATATGATCCTTGTGGCATGGGAGGAAGAACACGCTTTGCCCCTGAGCAAGGCGGTACAGGCGTATGTTTCTGACCGTGGTACGCCAGAAAAGGTGCTGATTGTGATCGGGCCGGAGGGCGGCATTACGCCCGAGGAAAAAGCCCGGCTGGATGAGATCGGCGCGCGCAGCGTTACGCTGGGCAAGCGCATCCTGCGCACCGAAACGGCAGGACTGTGCGCTCTGGCGGCCCTGTGGACGGCCCTTGGAGAAATGTGATCCCCGGAAGGACTGACACGATGACCAAAACGGTTTCTTTTACCACCCTGGGCTGCAAGGTCAACCAGTACGACACCCAGGCCATGCTGGAATGCTTTGAGCAGAACGGCTACACCGTGGTGCACGGCAACGCTCCGGCAGATGTGTATGTGGTCAACACCTGCACCGTCACCGGTACAGGCGATAAGAAAAGCATGCAGCTGGTGCGCCGGGTGCGCCGTCGCAATCCACAAGCCGATGTGGTCGTGGCGGGCTGCCTGGCCCAGCGGCTGGGCGCGCAGCTCCGGGAGAGCGGCGCGCGGCTGATCATCGGCAATCAGCACAGGGCGCAGGTGGTGGAGCTGCTGGAGCAAGCCATCCGTGAGGATACCCAGATCGTGGCTGTGGATGCGCTGGAAAGCATACCCTATGAGCGGCTCAGCATCCGTCGGCACGAGGGACATACCCGCGCTGTGATGAAGATTCAGGAGGGCTGCGACAACCGCTGCACTTACTGCATCATTCCCAGCGTCCGCGGTCCTATCCGCTCCCGTACGCTGGAGGACATTCGTACCGAGGCGCAGGCGCTCAGCGATGCGGGATTTGGCGAACTGGTGCTGACGGGCATCCATCTGACCAGCTATGGCAGAGATCTGTCTGAAAAACCAACGCTGGCCGACGCCATACACGCTGTATGCCAATGCGAAGGCGTCAACCGTGTTCGCTTGGGCTCGCTGGAGCCTGTTGTTGCCAACGAGCAGTTTGTCCAGTCGGTAGGGCGGTTGCCACAGCTCTGTCCCCAATTCCATCTGGCGCTTCAAAGCGGCTCGGATGCAGTGCTGCGCCGTATGAAGCGTCGCTACAATACCACTCAGTTCATGGCGGCGGTGGAACGGCTGCGTGTGGTCTGGCCCAAGGCAGCCTTTACCACCGATGTGATCGTTGGCTTCCCCGGCGAGACGGAGGAAGAGTTCCAGCAGACGCTGGACTTCTGCGAAAAAGTCGGTTTTGCAAAGATCCACGTCTTTCCGTACAGCAAGCGGGAAGGCACGCCTGCTGCTGAAATGCCGGATCAGATCCCCGAGCAGGAAAAGGAACGGCGTGTTCATCGCCTGATGGCGCTGGAAAGCCAGCTGGCCATTGCCTATCGGGAAAGTCTGCTGGGTGAAAACCGTCCTGTATTGCTGGAAGAACCGCTTGCCGATGGCCGCATGGCCGGGTATACGCCGGAATATGTGCAGGTGGCGGTCGTGGGCGGCACGAGCGGTCAGCTGGTGCAGGTTCACCTGACCGGCCTTACCAAAGAAGGGTTGGAAGGCAGCATCGTCGAATTGGAATGATATGGGATGAAGACGCGCTTCCTTGAGAGTAAAGGTGTAATGAACAGAAAGAAGGTACGACTATGCAGGATTGTCTGTTTTGCAAGATTATCGCTGGTGAAATCCCCTCCAAGAAGGTGTACGAGGACGAAAACACCTACGCTTTCCACGATATTGCCCCTCAGGCGCCCGTTCATGTGCTGGTGGTGAGCAAGAAGCACACCCCTGATCTGGCGCATGCTGATGTGCTGACGGATGTGGAACTGGCTGCCTGCCTGCGTACCTGCGCTAAGGTGGCCAAGGAGCTGGGCCTGGAAGAAAACGGCTACCGCATTGTGAACAATTGCGGTCATGACGCCTGTCAAACCGTTGGTCACATTCATTTCCATGTGCTGGGCGGCCGGAAACTGACGGAGACAATGGCGTAAGGATGTAAAAAACCAAAATTCATGGTTGACGGCATCCAAGATACGCGTTATAATAATCGTAAGTCCGCTATATGCCTGTCGATATTTCAGACGGCTGCAAGGCGGTATGAGCGAGGGGAGGGATAACAGTGTCCGAGGTACGCATCCGCGAAAACGAATCCCTGGAAAGCGCTCTGAAGCGGTTCAAACGTCAATGTGCTCGCACGGGTGTTTTGGCAGAGGCTCGTAAGCGCGAGCATTATGAGAAGCCCAGCGTGAAACGCAAGAAGAAAGCAGAAGCTGCACGTAAGCGCAAGTACTGATTCAAACAACAAAAAAATCCGTTCTTCCGTTGTGAAGGACGGATTTTTTGTTGTTCTTTTTTTGGGGGGGTGGCTATAACGTTTTCGTTTTCTTTACACCCGCAGGCTGATGCGGTATACTAATCATGTATAATTGTGTCAAACTATGCCCTTCTTTTCCTGCGATTGACCATGATTTGACAAAGTGAGTTCGTGTTGGGAATCAAGCCCACATTTGACCATGTAAAGGAGTCCTGAAAAATGAGCAAATGGAATCGGAATCTGCTGCGGAGAATGTCCGCTTTGCTGATGTGCCTGTGCATGCTGCTGGGCAATGTCAACATTACATTGGCTGATGAGGCCTATGTATTCTTTTCCGAGCCGATCCAGCCCATTGTCCGCAAGAGCGCAGCGGCTGCTGCTTCTGTGCCTCTGCAGGACTATACTACCTATCAATTCGATCTTTGGGCAGACCGCAATCAAACGTCCCTACCTGAAATCGTTGAGGACGGGCAGAGCCTGTTTTTCCAGATGGCTTTTGATCTGATCAACACCGCCGATGGAGCGATGTACCAGCTCAGGCAGGACTATATCGACGGCAAGATCGACGCCAACACCGTTTTTACCTGTGACATCGGCTTTCTGCCGCTGCTGCAGGATACTAAGTATCCGACTTCCTATGATTCTCCGGACAATCAGGCGATTGATGACACCACGGGTATCGAGGTTTTCCGCTGGTGGGTCGACGAAGCCGGCAAGCAGATTTGCCTGAGCTTCTCTCAAGAGATCATGGAGGACAATGGCACGATTTCCGGCGCCAAGCTTTCGTTTGAAGGCCACCTGAATACAGATGGCAAAGATGACAATGGCGAGTTGAATTTTGGCGTGAACGAGGATAGTGTTTCTCTTGTTGCGCGGCAGGGCTATGCGCTGAATAAGGCTGCCGGCACTCCTTACTTTAGCACCGATGCCGGTACCTACCTGGTGGACTATACCGTCACGCTGTCGCTGGAACAGAACATGTCGCTCAGCAGCATCGATGGCGGCGGTTTGTATCATGCGGCGCTTACGCTAGAGGATACAGTGGTATCCGGCGGCGCACTGACGGGTACGCTGTATGGCAGCCCTGTGGTCACTGCCCCCGAAGGCGAAGCTGCATCAGTTACGGTTGCCAACAGCGGCGTCGTGAATACCATGACCATTGCCAGTCCTGACAATATCCTCAATAAGGGCACCTACACCATCGTCTATCGGATGAAGGTGGAACAAAATGCTGCTTTGAATAAGCTGAGCGGCTATTCCGACGCCCAGAAGACCAATACTGTTGAGCTGAAGGAAAACGGTTCTTCCCTGAAAAAAGCATTGACTGCTGCCGCAAAGATCGCTTGGGACAAGGTGACCGAAAATCAGTTTCAGATTGACAAAAACGTGTTCCTGGAAAAAGGGCCTGATTATGCCGGCGTTTATTATGATGAGGACGCAAAGAAGTACTATGTGGACTTCCGCGTGGTGGTCTATGTTCGCGAGCCCGTCCAGACCTTTACCGTAACAGATAAGGTCAACTATGCCATGAGCTTCCGCACGCCGGACGAGGTCCCTGCTATGCTCGAAGGCGTGGACGTTTCTGAAACCTACTGGAGCAACGATATCCACACGGCAACCCTGAGCCCTGCCCCCAGCGGCATTACCGTTGTGAATCAGATTGAGAATGGCGCCAATGTGGTGACGGTCACTGCTGCCCCCGGAGCAGTGCTGCAGCCGGGCGCTTACCACCTGCGCCTGCCTGCCGATGTGACCGGCGCGGTGGAAAAAACGCTGAGTAATGTGTACCCGCAGACCTATTCTAACACCGCTTACCTGACCTCTGTGGACGGCCAGTCTACGACCGAGAGCAAAGAATATAAGCAGGCCATTCCGAAGTATGACGAAACCATCAAGGATGGCGGCTACGAGGTAAACAGCAACGGCGAAATTATTCTGTATAACGGCAAGCCCGTTATCCGGTGGGATGTGTATTTTGGCTGGAATTTCTACAACACCATTACCTTCGTGGATTCCATGACAAACATGGAACTGCTGGTGAACAGTACCTATCCCTTTGAGATCCACAGCTTCACCAACAGGAACACCTATAAGGAGCGTCTTGCGTCCCTGACCAGCGCTACTGATACCTCCTATATCACCTTTACCGAGGCGCTGGACGGCTTTACCTTCAACAACAAAACCCTCGGCACCAATGCTGACCAAAGCAGCGTCAAGCTGTATAAGCTGGTGTATTTCACACAGCCTGTCGAGGCTGAGAATGCTGCCGGCTATGTAACAGATGGCCTCAAGAACAGCTATGTCATTGATTACAAGAGTCCCTTCGGCGAAGGCTTCAAAGGCGGACCTGTGCCCGGCGAATCTGAACCCACCCTTTCCAGTGCCGGCCGTCTGTTTGTCAAGAAGACACACGTGATCGAGATCAACGACCTGCTGACCAAATGGAAGATTACCGCTGACAACCAGCAGAAAAAGATTCCGTTTGCTAATTTCGGTGAATTGGCCATTGTGGATGTGGTGCCCAGAAATCAGAGCATCGGTGAAGTAACCGTTGAATACAACGAAGAATGGCCGTTTGTTGTTGAATTGACCTGCAACAACAAAGCCAAGACCAAAGTCACCCTGGAGGAAGGAACGCACTATTCCATCGTTAGAAAGCTTGAAGGCTATGACTTTGGCGAAAACGGCAAGCATGGCTTTGCGGTGATCCTTGATATGGAGGCTGTGGCAGAGGTGCTGGAAGCCAACGAGGCCAACACCTTCCTGACCATCGACGTTTACTGCTACCTCAGAAACGAGCGTCAGCCCTATGGCAAGAATTATGAATTGAAGAACGACGGCGGTCTGTCCTATACCACCAACGGTTTCAGACTGCAGGAGTATATCAACGGCAAGTACTCCCGCGGTTTTTCCACCAAGCGCAAGGAAAAGCCCCTCTATGGTGACTACTATGATCCCGACGCTTCCAAGACCTATACTGACCATACCGGCGGCACGGCCACTACCTGGAACTCGGACGGCGCCTATGATACCAACGCCTCCAACGGCGATGGCAAGCAGGAGATCCTGTGGAAGATCTTTATCGGTGCACGCGAGTTTGAGAACAATCCCGACCCCGTCGTTGTGACCATTACGGATACGATGTCCGATAATCTGATGTTCCCCACCTACGAAGGAAAGGAACTGGCAGATCTGTTCCTGATCGAGTCGGAGGACCTGCCCGGACATACCATCCAGCCGGACTTCGTCACCCTTGACGGCCAGACCTTCACCCTGCAGTTTACCGTGCCCGGCGGCCGCTGGACCGGCGTGCAGAATAAGAGCTGCGACGTTTACATCACCTATCATACCGTCATCAAGCCAGAGGCATTGATGGATGCGCTGGACAGCGCCGACGAAGCAGCCACCGAGGTTGTGCTCAGCTACAGCAATACGGCTACTCTGGAATGGAACGGGGATGCCCATACCATTCCCGACAGCTCTGGCTCGCAAACCTTCAAAACCATGATGCTGGGCAAGAGCGCAGAAATCGTGTCAGCTGTCAGCGAGATCGAGTACAAGATCGTTATCAATGAAAACGGCCTGCCCCTGAACAACGGCAATCCGCTGGTGCTGGAAGACGAGCTGGGCGCAGGCAAGGACAGCTTCCTCTACCGCGATGACAGCGTTACGCTGGTGAATCTGGATACCGGTGACACGCTGGCGGCCAGCAGCCAGGTGACCGATCATACCTATACCATCACCTGGGCCAAGGGCGATACCAAGGGCTTTACCATCAGTGTGCCGGACGAACAGCGTCTGCAGCTTACCTACCGAGTCAAACCCTTGACCGGTATCGGTGACAAGACCCCTGAACTGATCAACAGCGCCAGTCTGAACGGCAAGACGGACAGCAACACCCAGAACAGTTTCCAGGTAAGCGCCTCCAATCAGGAAGCAACCTATACGCCCGCACCGGGTAATGCTGCGATTGCGGTACGGAAGCTGGAAGGCGACAGCAGTGTTGAGGTTTTGCTGCAGGGCGCAGTGTTTGAGGTCTATGCCGTCAATGCGGACGGTACGCTGGGTGACCTGATCTATCTGGAGACAGAGGACGGAGAGCAGACCCCTGCACGTTGGACGACCGACGGACTGGGTAAGTTCAGGGCGGAGTTCCCGTTCAACAGATTCGATACGGTGATCTGCCTCAAGGAGGTTCAGGCCCCTGCTGGTTACACGATCAGCGAAACCGGCGAATGGTACTTCTATTTCAGCACAAAAGATGCGCAGTACGCCAATGATGCTGTTAAGGCAACGGTAGAAAAGCTGAACGCCGATGGTAAACATGTGCAGCAGGCTTACAGCGATGCTGTCTATCAGCTCAACGTTGAGAATATGCCTGTTACCTGTGACCTACGGATTGAGAAGATCTCCGACAGCGGCGCTTCGCTTGACGGCGCAGAATTCATTTTGCAGAATGCCAAGGGTGACCAGATCTCCGGTCCCTCTGTTGCGGAGGAGAACGGCGTGTTTGCCTACGTCTTCTCCGATCTGAAGAGCGGCGATTATACCCTGACCGAAACCAAGGCGCCCGAAGGATATGAGCTGGGCGAGCAGAGCCAGTGGAGCATCACGCTGGATTCCGTCAGCAGCTCAGTGAGCATTAACTGGGCTGAGGGCACCAGCGACACCCTGAAGGGGTATGTGACCTGTGGCACCCAAAACGGCGCGGCTGTTCTTACTGTGATCAATGATGAGATTCCGGTCATGGATGTCATCGTCGAGAAGCAGTGGGACGATGTGGACAATGCGTTCTCCATGCGGCCCGAAAGCATTACGGTCTACCTGTGGCAGAACAATACTGACCCCGACGAGGACGACGAACCCTATGACGCCGCTGTCATCGTGCCGGATCAGGCAGGGAGCTGGAACCATATCTTTGCCGGTCTACTGGTGTACGACGAAAATGATTTGCCCTACACCTATACCGTCACCGAGGAAGCGGTGACGGGTTACACCACCTCGATTGATCAGGCGGAGTCCAATGACGGCAGCGACGATCTACTGTATCAGATCAGCAACCGTTTGGATACGGTGGATATCACCGTGGAAAAGATCTGGGATGACGCCGGCAACCAGGCCGGCAAGCGGCCTGAACAGATCACGTTCAGTTTGCTGCACGTTGTCGATGCCCAGAGCGGCGAGACAACTCCCGTTTTGATGAACGGTGTTCCGTATCACTATACGATGAATGCCCCCGCTAATAACCCCGACACTTGGAGCTATACCTTCGCCAGTCTGCCCAAGTACGATGCCCAGGGCAATGAGATTGATTATATCGTGTCTGAAGAAGTGGCCTACGAGGACGGCTTCGAGTACAGCAATGATAGCAACAATCTGGCTGTTGTGGACGACAATGATCCCTACAGCATGACCCTGACCAACAGCTACACGCCCGCGACCACTTCCGCTACGGTGAAGAAGGTCTGGGACGACGCCAACAACCAGGACGGCAAGCGGCCCGAAAGCCTGACCGTCACCCTGAGCAATGGTGAGAGCGTGACGCTGAACGAGGCCAACGGCTGGACGGCCACCATTGACAATCTGCCTAAGTATGCCGATGGTGAAGAAATCGAATACACCTGGACGGAAGGCGAGATGCCCGAGGGCTACAGCCTGACGGACAGCAGTGTCAACGGTACGGTCACCACCCTGACCAACAGCTACACGCCTGCGACCACTTCCGCCACCGTGAAGAAGGTGTGGGACGACGCGAACAATCAGGACGGCAAGCAGCCCGAAAGCCTGACCGTGACCCTGAGCAATGGTCAGAGTGTGACGCTGAACGAGGCAAACGGCTGGACCGCCACCATTGACAATCTGCCTAGGTATGCCGATGGCGAAGAAATCGAATACACCTGGATGGAAGGCGAGATGCCCGAGGGCTACAGCCTGACGCACAGCAGTGTCAACGGTACGGTCACCACCCTGACCAACAGCTACACGCCCGCGACCACTTCCGCTACGGTGAAGAAGGTCTGGGACGACGCCAACAACCAGGACGGCAAGCGGCCCGAAAGCCTGACCGTCACCCTGAGCAATGGTGAGAGCGTGACGCTGAACGAGGCCAACGGCTGGACCGCCACCATTGACAATCTGCCTAAGTATGCCGATGGTGAAGAAATCGAATACACCTGGACGGAAGGCGAGATGCCCGAGGGCTACAGCCTGACGGACAGCAGTGTCAACGGTACGGTAACCACCCTGACCAACAGTTACACGCCCGCGACCACTTCCGCTACGGTGAAGAAGGTCTGGGACGACGCCAACAACCAGGACGGCAAGCGGCCCGAAAGCCTGACCGTCACCCTGAGCAATGGTGAGAGCGTGACGCTGAACGAGGCCAACGGCTGGACCGCCACCATTGATAACCTGCCCAAGTATGCCGATGGCGAAGAAATCAAGTACACCTGGACGGAAGGTGAAATGCCTGCTGGCTACAGCCTGACGGATACCAGCGTCAGCGGCACGGTGACTACCCTGACCAACAGCTACACGCCCGACACTACCGAAGTGACCGGTACTAAGACTTGGATTGACGCCGACAATCAGGATGGTATCCGTCCTGCTTCCATCACCATCAATCTGCTGGCAGACGGTACTGTGGTCGACACGGTTACTGTGAGCGAAGCGGAGGCCTGGAAGTGGAGTTTCACCGATCTGCCCAAGTATGCTGCCGGCGTTGAAATCAGCTACACTATCACCGAGGAAACCGTGCCCGGATACACCGCCGAAGTGAAGGGCCACGATGTGACCAACACGCATGAACCGGAGACGGTTGACATCACCGGCAGCAAGACCTGGAATGACATTGACAACTACTATCTCAAGCGTCCGGAAAGCATCACCATCCGTCTCTACGCTGATGGCGTAGCGATTGATAGCAAGGTCGTCAGCAAAGCTGACAACTGGCGCTGGACCTTCGCTGAACTGCCTGTGTACAAAGCAGGCGCGGTTGGTCGAAAAATCAACTATACCATCTCTGAAGATTCGGTTGCCGGCTATACTACGACGCTTATGGGAAATAATGTGCGCAACAGCCTGAATCTGGTTGAGTTCATCAAGCTGGATGAACAGACCGGCAAACCTCTTCCCGGTGCACAGTTTGCGCTCTATGAAGGAGGCGCCGCTACCGCCGGTCTGGGCAGACCTGTTGAAACCTGGACCTCCGGCACCAGCAGCAAGATCCTTACCGGTCTGAAGGTAGGTCAAACCTACACCATCGTTGAAACGAAGGCGCCTGCCGGCTTTGTACCCATGACACCCTTCGTGTTCACGGTTGAACTCACAGATGTGCCCGGCTCGTACCGCAGATTCTCCGCCAGCAACTGTCATGAGTACCGTTTCCGCAAGTTGGACGGCGATACCTACGGTATTGTATCGGGTGCTTATCTGGCCATCATGCAGGGCGATACAGAGATTGAGTCCTGGGTTACCAGCGACAGCAATGACGGCTGGTATTCGGTGGCAGATCATCGCATGGTTACGGGCGTAGAGTATACGCTTGTGGAGAAATTGGCGCCCTCAGGATACCTGACAGCAGAGCCCATACACTTCACCATCAGCCCCGAGAATGGCATGCTGGTTGTTAATGGCGAGAATACCAACAAGGCGACCCTGATCATGTATGATAATCCCATTCCCAACGTAACGTCTGCTCCTCAGACTACCTCGCTTGAGATCACGGTGACCAAGCGCTGGGAAGACAAGGACAACATTCTGGGGCTGCGACCTGAAAAAATCACAGTCTATCTCTACCAGAAGGAACGCTCTGCAGACGATTATCCCGCTGAACCCTACATGACGGTTGAGATGATGTCCAACGGCGAAAATGAGTGGACGTTCACCTTCTCGGGTTTGCCGCGCACCAGTTCTTCGGGTTTCCTGTATGACTACATGGCCATGGAGGAAGAGGTTCCCGGCTATACAGTGAGATATCTCAATAACGGTCGCACCATCATCAACGCCATTCCTGAAGAGGATTATCCGCCCACGCCCACTCCCACGCTGCCCAATGTGACGCCGACTCCGACGCCTACCGGACGCGTGCCTTACGGCGTACGGATGGTGGATGGTGAATGGGTCTATATTGACGAGTATGGCATGCCCCTCGGCAGTGTGCCTGTGACCGGCGATGAGACCAACTTCGTCCTGTGGGGGATGGCTGTGGCACTGCCTATGCTAGCAGCCGCGCTAGCCGCAGTGGAGATCCGCCGCCGCAAGAAGGTCGCTGCAGCACGCCGTCAGTCGGCAGAATAACCCAATCAAAGATCGATTCTCTGTGGAACTCAAAGGAAGCCGCATTTGCGGCTTCCTTTGAGTTATGGGTCTGCCGAACGGTCTTTTCTGCTGCGATGTCGCTAAGAAGTCACCGACAAGGCAATAATACGCAAACACATACGGAGGAATGGATATGTTCAGAGAAATGCGAAAAGCAGGGCAGCAATTATCCTATGAAGAAACTGTCTGGATTCTGGAGAATGGCTCCTCGGGCGTGCTTGCCCTTTTGGGTGACGAGGACTATCCTTATGCTGTTCCTCTCAGCTATGCATACGCTGACGGCAAACTGTATTTCCACGGCGCGCCTGCAGGCCACAAAATGGATGCGGCGCTCCGCCGCAGCAAGGCATCTTTCTGCGTGGTGGAGCAGGATCAGGTGGTGCCGGATGCCTATACCACCCATTATCGCAGCGTGATCGCCTTTGGCAGAGTTCGTCTGCTGCAGGATGCAGCCGCCAAGCAGAAAGCAATGCTGTTGCTGGCGGGCAAGTATCGTCCCCAAGCAGCTGCAGCACAGCATCAGCGGGCCATGGAATGCGACCTGCCCATGCTGGCGGTATTGGAGATGACGATTGAGCATCTCACCGGCAAGCAGGCAGCTGCGCTTGCCAAAGCGCAACGGACATAACATAGCTATGCGTTTGATGCGCCCGGAGCACCAAAATAGAATAGAAAGGCCGCCGCAACCTCTCGTGGGATGCGGCGGCCGCTTTGTAATGCTTTTGCAGTCTGATGAGAAAAGGACCTTTGTATTCAGTTATTTCTTGACAGTGAAGAAGTAACGGCTCACATAGCCGTCTACACCGTCGATGGTGACCTTGCACCATACGTCGCCCACTTCGTTGACAGTGATTTCCGTGCCGACGGGCAGCGCCTTGATGATGGGGGCGCTCAGGCCGGCAGCGCTGCGGAAGTTAACGATGCTGTTACCGTTGGGGTTGGACAGCTTGGCGGCAAAGGGCGTGGCAGGATAGCTGCTGGAGGCGGAGGAAGAGGATACGCTGATGAACTTCTTCATCATGTAGCCCTTCAGATTGCCCACCGTTACCTTGTAGAAGTCACCGCTTTCGCCGGTGATGGTGACTGCAGTTCCGTTGCGGAAATAGCCCAGGACACGGGCGTCAGTGCTGGCGGTTTCGCGGAGCAGCAGCACCTGATTGGCACCGGGATTCTTAACCACACCCTGCTTGGTGGCGGTGGAAGAATTACCGGTGGAGCCGCTCTGGATGGAGCTGGTCAGGTAACGGCTGGCCATGTAACCTTCCTGCTCGCCAATCTGCACCTTGTACCATTCGTTGCCGCGACTGAGCACCTTGACGGCGGTTCCGGGCTTGAAGCTGGTAAGGATATCGCTTTCATAGGAGGGCTTGTTGCGCAGGTTCAGGCCGATGCCGGTATTGGTGCGCACATACATGGTGTTTTCGGAGGCGCCGACCGTGAGATACTTGCTCATGACGTAGCCATCCTTGCCGTTGACGGTTACTTTGCTCCAGTCGCCGGTGGTCTCGTGCACGGTCATCCAGGTGCCGGTGGGATACTGACCCAGCACAGAAGCCTCCAGAGAGGGCTCCTTGCGCAGATTCAAACCGCCGCCCTGAACCACCATGTAGCTTTCGGCCATGGAAGCAATGGGCATTGCCAGCGCAGTGGCCATGGCCAGCGTGCGGAGGCATCTTTTGTATTGATGATTTTTGTTGTGCATTAGGGGGATACCTCCTTTTGTTCAATCATGGCTGCTGTTCAGCGGCCATTCGCTCATTTGACGGCGAAACAAGGGCGAAACTTGCATATATTCGCGATCCATGCGTGCCAATGTATACCGGTATTGTCATTGGACGCCAGAAAACTGGCTGATTTCGTCAGCCTATGATTGATGTGATTGCGAAAAAACCTGACTTTTTGAGTGAGTGGACTGGATAAAGAAGGAATGAGGCGCAAAGCAAGCTCTGAGCACAGCTGGCTGTGCTGCCAAGCATTGTTGGGGGTGAGAACGATGTAGCTGGGCAACCTAGCCCACGCCGATGAAAGGAGGCTGCCGGAATGCTGACAACACTCAACCGTCTTGTGGGACTGCCGGTGATTTGGCAGGGAAAACAGATGGGACTGGTAGAGCGGGGCGTACCGGACACGCAGGCGAATCATCTGAGCGGACTGGTGATCAGGCGGGGAATGCGTGCGGCGAAGTGGGTGCCGTCGCAGGCAGTAACGATGATCGGACAGCAATGCGTGATGGTTCGTGGAAAACCCAAGCGGATCCCTCGTGATCTGCCTGAACCAATGAAAAGGGTATATCTGGTCGACGGACAGTGCGTGGGAGAAGTGACGGATGCGGTGGTAGGAGCTGATTCTCTGAGGGTGTATGCGCTGGAGATTAGCAGCGGACCGCTGTACCGGTTGATGGGACAAAGAATGTATGCAGCCGACTACCGTGTGAGGCAGGAGAAGCTTCACACCGGAGAAGTGGTCGCGCCGAGGCTCCTTTCATGGGCGGAGATGGAGCGAATGTTGCAGGAGGAGGACGTGCCATGAACATGCTCAAAACGATGATGGCAGGCGCTGTGGGCTTTGCCGTCGGCGCAGGCGCCATGCTGATGCCTGGTAACCAGAAAATGAAGCGTCAGGCGCAACGTCAGATGGACAAACTGATGAAAATGGCCAAAAGTTGGTAATGTTGTGCGGGATGCGGAGATGCTTCGCATCCCGCGCCGTCTATTGGCCCATTCTGAAGAATGAGCAAAGGAGGCTCTTTTCATGCAAAGCCGGTTTCGGGTGAAGCAACTGGCGATTGTGGCTATCAGTGCTTTGCTTGTGTGGTTTGCACGCCGCTTGGTGTGGCAGGCGGCAGTTCAGTTGTTTTGCGGACTGCTGGTAGCCCTGACTGCTTTGCCGATGATGAAACTGTATGAGCGTAAACTTTCCCCAGGGCTGGCTGCGTCGCTGGCTGTCACCACCCTAAGCGCCCTGGGTATTCTGCTGCTGCTCGTATTTGTTCCTGCACTGATGAAACAAGGACGGCAACTCATCGCGCTCTTGCCGCAAATGTATGAACAGGCAGGTACCTATATGCGTCGGGGAGAGGAATGGCTCCTGAGCAATGGCATAACGATCCATGAAGAAATGAGGGAGTCGCTGCTGGGACGAGGCAAGCAGCTGCTGAGCAATGCGGCGCCTGCGATGCTCGCCTGGGCGCAGGGAGTGGCAGGTGGACTGAGCAAGTGGCTGCTAGCGCCAGTGTTTGCCTATTATTTTCTGCGGGATCGGAAACGGATCGGCGAGTGGCTGTTGCTTTTGCTGCCGGTGGAAAAACGGAGCGTCACCATACGGCTGCTTCGGGAGATTCGCAGGGAGATATCCGGGTATCTGCGGGGGCAGTTGCTGATTTCATTGGCAGTAGGACTGCTGACGGCCGCCGGGCTGCTGATCTGCGGCGTCCCTGCATGGCTGCTTCTGGGATTCCTGATGGGGATTTTTGAGTTGATTCCATACATTGGTCCGTTCGTGGGTGGAGTGATCGTGCTGCTGTTCAGTCTGCAGGCAGGTCTGAACCGGATGCTGTGGGCGCTGGGTGTGGTGATTCTGGTGCAGCAGGTAGAAGGCAGCATGCTCTCTCCGCAGATGATGAGCGACGCGACCAGGCTACATCCGGTGACGGTACTGCTGTGCCTGATGCTGGGCGGAGCGGCAGGCGGTGTGGCGGGCATCTTGCTGGCGGTTCCGCTGGTGCTTTGCATCCGTGCCGGGCTGAGGGTTTTCAGCCTCAGTCGCACAGAACATATGCACGCTTTCCTCAGCAAAGAGCGAGAAAGGTAAAAAGTTCTTCATTTTGCTCGAAATGCTTTGCAAACGAAAAGAAACTGTGTATAATTATTTTGTACATCCTGTTTTGACAAGGAGGGCTCAGTCGGTGATGGAAGTTGGAGGAACTGCTAAGTTTTCCCCCGTTATGGAGGGCGCAAGCGACGCCCGCGCTATTTTGAATCATGTTTATCGTGCGCTTCAGGCCAAGGGTTATGACCCCGTAACCCAGATCGTGGGCTATCTGATCTCCGGTGATCCCACCTATATCACCAGTTATATGCAGGCCCGCAGCATGATCTGCCGCGTTGAGCGGGACGAGATCATGGAAGAACTGGTCCGCGGCTATCTGCAGGGGCTCGACGCCTGATGGCAGGGAAACGAGTGGTGGCGCTGGATGTGGGGGATGTGCGCATCGGCGTAGCTGTCAGCGATGAAAGCCGCATCATTGCGCAGCCGCTGGAAGTGTACAAGCGCGTTGGATACACGCCTGACTGCCGCTATGTACAGGGCGTGTGCCAGCGGTATGATACGGATCTGGTGCTGCTGGGTCTGCCGCTGAACATGGACGGCTCCTGCGGTCCGCAGGCGCAGAAAGCCATGGCTTTTGGGCAGGTGCTGGCAGATGCGGGGCTGCACGTGTTTTTTCAGGATGAGCGGATGACCACCGTTACGGCGGAACGGGTGCTCATTGGTGGTAACGTGCGCCGTGAAGATCGGAAGAATTACGTAGACAAGCTGGCAGCAGCTGTGATTTTGGAACAATGGATCGCGTCGGGCGCACAGGTGCCGGACGACCAGGAAAAGTGAGGGTATTACCATGGAAGAGAACAAGAATCTGGTTCAGCTTCAGGATGAAAACGGAAACGACGTCAACTTTGAACATCTCATGACGGTGGAGTACGAAGGCAGCTACTACGTGCTGCTGGAGGCAACCGAGGATATCGACGACTGCATGGAAGGCGAAGCCATCATTCTCAAGATCGTCCGTGACGAGGAAAGCGATGAGGACGTATACGCCACCATCGAGGACGAGGACGAGCTCAACGCAGTGTTCAACAAATGCATGGAGATCATGGAAGAGGAAGACGCAGCGGCTGAGGCTATGGAGCTGGAGCCTGACGAGTTCGAAGAAGACGAGGAGTAAATATGCCAAGACTGATCGGCGAGCGGATCATGCTCAGGGAGTATCAGGCGGAGGATATCGGTCCCATCCGCGGCTGGGTCAACGATGTGGAAACCACCCGCTATCTGGCGACCCGTTTCTGGCCGGCCCAGACCATGGTGGACAGCCAGGAATTCCTCAGCCGTATGCTGCAGAGCAGCCATAATGCCTGCAACTTTGTCATTGCTGACAAGGAGGATGGGCGCTATATCGGCCAGTTGGATCTGTTCCGCCTGGATTGGCGGCTGCGCCTTGGCGAGATCGGCATGGTCATCGGCAGCAAAGAAGACCGCGGCCGTGGGTATGGCACAGAGGCCCTTGAGCTTTTGCAGCGGTTCGCCTTTCTTACGCTGGGGCTGGAACGTCTGGAGCTGGAAGTGCATATGGAAAACCAACAGGCGCTCCGCTGCTATGAAAAAGCCGGCTTCACCCTGGAGGGCGTCAAGCGTCATGCCTTCTACAACGATGGTCATTTCTCCGATCTGGGGATGATGAGCGTCATTCGCGAGGATTGGGAGAAGCGTAACCCGGTCTGACACCATGCCCGTCAAGCAGCATATTCTGTACCATCCTGCATTGCAGGATGGTTTTCCTTTTGAATGAATCATCGTCAGGGATTGACTTTTTGATAGGAAATCGGCTAAAATATAACTTTGTGAGGACTACCAAGGTTCTCAAACGGTCTGGAGGGAAACAACGAATGGCAAAGATCGTGGCAAAGTTCGGCGGAAGCTCGCTTTCTGATGCGGGCCAGTTCCGCAAGGTTCGTTCCATTATCGAAAAAGACGAAAGACGCTGCTATGTCATCCCCAGTGCGCCGGGTCGCCGGTTTGATCAGGATGACAAGGTGACAGACCTGCTCTATCGTGTGTACCGCGCCAGCAAGAGCGGGGAGGACTTCCATCCTGTATTTGATCAGATTCGGGAACGCTTTGAGGCAATTGCCTCTGAGCTTTCGCTGAAAATCGATATCAGCAAGCATCTGGATGGGTTGGAAAAAGAGATTGCCAGAGGCGTAAGCGAGGACTATATCGCCAGCCGCGGCGAATATCTCAACGGTCTGCTGCTGGCGGATTATCTGGGCTTTGCTTTCCTTGATCCCAAGGATCTGGTGTTTTTCGCCGAGGATGGCTCCTTTGACAGCGAGCTGACCCATACGGTTATGTCCTCCACCCTTAAGCATGTGGAGCGCGCCGTGATTCCCGGCTTTTACGGCAGCGTCACCGGTGGCGAGATCAAGACCTTCTCCCGCGGCGGCAGCGATATCACCGGCGCCATCGTCGCCCGTGCTGCCTCTGCTGAGCTGTATGAGAACTGGACGGATGTGAACGGTTTCCTGATGACCGATCCTCGCATCGTACCGGACGCCTGCCCCATCCGCAACATCACCTACAGCGAGCTGCGCGAGCTGTCCTATATGGGCGCCGGCGTGCTGCACGAGGACAGCGTGTTCCCCGTACATCGTGCCGGGATCCCCACCAACATCCGCAACACCAATGAGCCGGAAAACCGCGGCACCATGATCATGCATGGCGTTGTGGAAGAAGAAAACCCCTACGTGATCACCGGTATTGCCGGCCGGACCGGCTTTAGCGTTCTGTCGGTGGAAAAGGCCATGATGAACGCGGAAGTGGGCTTTGGCCGCCGCGTGCTGCAGGCGATCGAGGAAAACGGCCTGTCCTTTGAGCATATGCCCACCGGCATTGATACCATGTGCGTTGTGGTGTCCACTGCCGAGCTGGAGCGTGTGAAGGCCAAGGTGGTCAAGCGCATCATGGAGCTGACGTCTCCCGATTCTCTGACCATTCACGACGACATGGGCATCATTGCTACTGTTGGCCGCGGCATGGTTCACAATCCCGGTACCGCCGCCAGGCTGTTTACCGCCCTGAGCAGCGAACGGGTCAATGTGCGCATGATCGACCAGGGCAGCAGCGAGCTGAGCATTCTGGTGGGTGTAGACGAAGCCGATTTCCAGAAAGCCATTCGCGCCATTTACAATGAGTTTGTTAAGGAATGAGCAGCCAAAGGAGCATGACCGATGAAAATGCCCGTGAAGGAAAACATGAAGCATTTGAAGCCGGACATGGCAGGGAAGACCATGGCACACCGCTTTTGGTTTCAGTTTTGTGCCGTATGCCTTTCCCTGTATACTGCCTATGTTGTTTATCTGTCAAAGAGCCAGTTGTTTGTGAGCACGGCGGACACGCTGTGCTCCCTTCTGCTGTTTTTGCTCATTGCAGCGGGCCTGTACGGCCTGCTGCTTTTTGTATGCAAAAAACTGTCCGGTCTGGGAAAGAAGGGTACACTTGCTGCCGAAAGAAAGCGGGGTCTGCAGTGGGTCTGGCTGGGAAGCTTAATGATTTCTGCGTTTGTTCTCGGCGCGACCTTCCTCAGGCACTATCCCGGCGGGGTGAGCTACGATGCAGCCAACCAGTGGTGGCAGGCGCATAGCGGCGAATACAACAACTGGCATCCGGTGTTTCATACCCTGCTGATCCGCCTTGCAACGCTTGTGGTGGATCGCTATCCCTTTGTGGTGCTGTTGCAGATCGCCGTCTATGCTCTGGCGGCCGGCTATTTGACGGCCACGCTGTATCGTCATGGCGTGTCTGCGTGGGTGGCGCTGTCGGTTCATGCGCTGGTGACGTTGACGCCGCTGGTGCGAAATACGCTGATGTATGTATGGAAAGACAACGCCATGACCATTGGAGCGGTGCTGCTGTGTGCGCAGACGATCCGGATCCTGATGACCCGGGGCGAATGGCTCCGTCAGTGGCGCAATGCCGTTTGCTTCGGTTTGATGCTGGCGTTTACCACGTTGGTGAGACACAACGCGCTGCTGTTTACCCTTCCGCTGGTGGTGATCGTTGTGTGCTGCTATGTCGGTTCCCGGCGGATGGCAGCGCTGGCTTGTGCGGTGATGGTGGGGTGCATGCTGCTGGTGCGTGGCCCGCTGTATGGAGCGCTGGACATTGTTTATCCTGATAATACGGTCGAAGAAGCCGTGGGGCTTCCGATGATCGTGATGGGGAATATCAAACAGCAGCAGCCAGACGCTTTGGATGAGGAGACGCATTTCTTTCTTGGACAGCTTGCAACGGATGAAGAATGGATGACGGTTTATCGTCCTAATGATTATAACGCCATCAAGTTCACCTTCCCCAGGGAACTGGTGGGGGAGAGGGAGGCGATGGAGATTCTGGGCATGGCTGCCCGCGCAGCATTCAAGGCGCCGCATACCGCCTTCCGGGCGGTGAACGATACAACGGATTTGGTGTGGGGCGTGGACGGGCAAAATGAAGGCGTGGTGACCGTGAGCAACTCCGGCGATCTACCGGCTGAAAGCTATGGAAATGCCACCCTGAACGGGGTTGGCAGCAGCCTTTGCGCCGTGATGGAGGCGCCGCTGAAGCTGCCGCCCCTTCGCTGGCTGACGGAAAACATCGGTGTACAGCAGCTGTTGCTGCTGCTTGTGACCCTGTGGGCGCTGTACCGGTCAGGGACAGCTGTTCTGTCGCTGGCTTTCCCTACACTGATCTATAACCTGGCCACCATGCTGCTGCTGTGCGGCAATGACGTTCGCTTTTTCCAGTTTACCATGGCCATTGCGCTGCCGACGATTCTTGCGATGTTAGTTCTTTCCCCTGTGCCACAGAAGGAAGATGTTACCGATGCGACACAGGGAAAACAGAACAATTGAAACAATTCCACTGAAAATGCAATCAAATACTTGCCAAATTGATTACAGATATGTTACAATTATGATCCCCGTATTGGGGTCTGCCGAAGAGGTGATTGTATGGTGAAGCATAAGGTTCATTTGCTGGTTCCGGCAAGCCGGGATGAGCTGCTGGTGGTGCGCTTGACGCTGAGCGGCCTTGCGATGCTGGCTGGTCTGGACGTTGATCTGATCGGCGACTGGCGCGTGGTATCCAATGAATGCTGTGATTGCCTGTTGCACCGCGAGGGTAAGACGGAGCAGCTGGAGGTTTGCGGCGGCGTGGATGAGGGCAAACTGACCGTGTCTTTTTCAGCCGTTGGCGCAGGAGAAGAACAGCCCATGAGCGCCGAGGATGCAGACATCGTATATGGCGTACTGAGCACGCTGCTGCCTCATGTGGAACTTTACGCGGACGTGCACGGTGTCAGCCGCATCGTTTGTTCGATGCCGGTGAGTGGAGATGGCAGCCATGAGTGAGGCGCGCCTTTCCATGCTGCATCAGGCATATGCCACCACAAGGGAAGCCTCATACCGGGACGAGCTGCTGGAAGCCTATCTGCCATTGGCCCGAGCGCTTGCCGCAAAGTTTACAGGCAGAGGTGCTGAACGGGAGGACCTGGAGCAGGTGGCAGCCATAGCGCTTTTGAAAGCACTGGAACGATTCGACCCCACCAGAGGATTCCGGTTTTCCACCTTTGCCGTCCCAACGGTAACAGGTGCACTGCGAAATCACCTCAGGGATCAAAGCGGAAGCATGCGGGTGCCCCGGGATGTGCGGGAGCAGCTGTATCGTCTCACCCGCGTTCAGGAGCGCTTTGAACAGGAACACAAACGCACGCCCAGCGCAGCAGAGCTGGCAGAGGAAATGCAGATTAGCCCGGATGAATTGCTGATTCTTCTGGATGCCGCACAGCGTCAGAACACAGTCTCGCTGGACAGCGCCATTGGCGATGATGGCGAAAGCACGCTGGAGGCGTTTCTGGGCCAGCGCGACGAACGCTTTGAACAGATGGAGCGGACGGAGTTTACGGATTGGCTGCTGGCTCAGGTAACGCCGCAGGAGAGGCAGCTTTTGTCCCTTCGATACCAGCAGCAGCTTGGCCAGCGGGAGACCGCCAGTCGCCTGGGAGTTTCCCAGATGCAGGTATCCCGGCTGGAACGCCGCGTTTTGACAAGGCTTCAAGCCGTTGCAAGAGCCCAGATGGAACGCGTATAAACAACGAATGAACAGAAAGGAGGTTGCCCGATGCAGAACAATCCCCAGGGACCGTTTCAGAATATGACGCCCGAGCAGTATCAGCTGTGGGCTCAGCAGAATGGCATGCCTCCTTTTGGAATGCAGCCGCCGCCCGTGCAGCCCAACGATCCTTTCCAGTGGCAACCTGCACCGGTGCAGCCGCCTATGCAGCCGCCGCAAATGCCCCAGATGCCCATGTGGCAGCAGATGCCCGGCCAGCAGCAGATGACGCCAGAAATGATGCAGCAGATGCAGTATGAGGCGTTTTTGTGGCAGCAGGCGCAGCAGATGCAACAAATGCAGATGCAGCCGCAGAAAGTCAAGAAGCCGAAGAAACCCAAACAGCCCAAACAGCCGGGCGGAGGACGCGCCAGCGCGATCATGAAGATCGTTCTGATGCTGGCGCTGATCGGCGGCGTGATCTTCTTTTTTGCCAGCCGGAATGCAAGCCGTTCCCAGGCCACGGCCACCATTCAGGCGGCGACGTTGGGCAATACATACTACGGCGACGCTCTGATTGTCCGCAACGAGACTGCCTATGACGAAGAAGGCGTGCAGAGCATCGAATACGTTGCCCAGGAGGGCAGCGTGGTGTATCGTGGAGATCCGCTGTGCTATGTCTATTCTACCGGTTATTCCACCAGCGAGATGACCACGCTGCAGGATTACCGGGATCAGATCAATGACTACCAGCAAACCCTTCTCAGCGCAGAAAGCGCATATGATCCGCGCATGGAACTGCTGGAAGGCGACGTGGTGGAGCGCGGCCTGGAAGTGCGCAGCCTAGTGCAGGGCGCCCGGGGCAACCTGACCAATCAGGAGATTGTTCTGGATACGGCGATTACCCAGCGTCAGAATTACTTCCGCAGCAAATACGCCAGCGATATGCGCCTGAGCCGTCTGTATGATGATGAAAATACGCAGCAGCAGCGGATCGAAAGCTGGATCAAGCCCAAGTTTGCCGCGCAAGAGAGCATCGTCAGCTTCTATACCGACGGCTTTGAGTACGCGCTGTCGCCCACGCTGTATGAGACCTATACGCCTGCTCAGGTGCGCGCCATGATCAACGGCGAGAAACCGCAGACCTCCGCAGCAGATCGCGGAAGGATCGACTTGTATCGCCTGATCAGGAAGGATAACTACGCGGTGCTGCTGCTGGTTAAGGACAAGAACTGGAATCCTGTGAACGATCAGGTATATGACCTGCGCCTGGAGCAATTTACCAGCACTACGGTCAAGGCCAAGGTGCTGTCCTATGCCCGCTCCGGTGGCGAACTGCTGGTTCGTTTGGCCGTTGTGGACGACGTAACCAAGGTGCTCTATATGCGTACCTGTGAGGCCAGCATCGGCGAATACGTGGACTGTATGATGGTACCTGCCGACGCGATTTATACCCAGAACGGCGCTAAAGGTGTGGTCATTATTCAGGATGGCGTACAGAAGTTTGTTCCGGTGACCATTCTGAACGAATCCGGCAACGAAGTGTATATCAGCGCGATTCAGACCGGTGTTCTGGTGGAAGGTATGACGGTGCAATTGTTTGATTAACGGAGACGAGGGGAGGGTGAAGGGTGCCAAATTCAATGGAATTGCTGACTTTGGAGCATGTTAGCCCGGAAACGCTGCGTCACAACGTGTCACATGTTTTGGAATGTTTGTCCAAAAACTGTTACGAAAATTCTCCGCCCGCCCGCCTGATCGCAGTCACCAAGACGGTAGCCCCTGAAGTGGTCAATCTTCTCAAACCATTGAATATACTGGATATCGGCGAAAATCGTGCGCAGGTGGCTATGCCGAAAATGCCGCGGATTGAGAAGGATTTCCGTCTCCATTGGATTGGAAGGTTGCAAACCAATAAAGTCAAGTATATAATAGATTCTGTATATATGTTGCATACGCTGGACAGGCTTTCCCTGGCACAGGAGGTCCAGCGTCGCGCCGCAGAAAGCGGCCGTGTGATTCCTACGCTGGTTCAGGTCAATATCTCTGGCGAGGAACAGAAAGGCGGAATGCCGCCGGAGGAAGTTTTGCCTTTCCTTCGGCAGATGCGGGACTTTTCCAATATCCGCATCAAAGGCCTGATGAGCATCATGCCGGCGCGGGCTGCGTCGGAGGAACTGACAGCCCTGTTCCGCGGTATGCGCCGTCTGTTTGAGCAGCTTCGTATCGAGGCTGTGGACGGTGTCGAGATGCAGGAACTGTCTATGGGCATGTCCGGTGATTATGAACTCGCAGCGCGCGAGGGAGCAACAATGGTAAGAATCGGCACGGCGCTGTATCAGCCCCATGCACAGTGACCGATTTTTCTTGGGAGGTACAAAGATTGGGTGTTTTTCAGAAGGTCAGCAGCTGGCTGACGGAAAAGAGCGACCGTTTTGTTCGCGGCATCCCCTCTGACCAGAATGGTTACTACGCCAACGAGCAGGACGCTCGCGCATATCAGATGAATGAAGCGGACGATTATGCCGATGGCGAATACGCCGAAGGAGAATCTGCTCCTGTGGAGAAGGATCCGTTCAGCTATGGCGACAGCCAGTACGGCGGACGCGTTCCTTATCGCAGCCGTATGGAGCAGGAGGAGGAAGCTGCAGCTCAGCAGCAGGCGCAGTATCAGGCAGCACAGCTCGCCCAGTATCAGGCCCAGCAGGCGCAATATCAGGCGCAGCAGGCTCAGTACCAGGCACAGCAGCAAGCCCAGTATCGTGCACAGCAGCAACCTCAGCAGGCTGTGCAGCAGCCCCAGCAGCCGGTTCAGCAGCCTCAGCAGAGCAACACCACCAATGTGGTAACCTTCCCCGGTATGCAGCATACGCCTGACGGCCGGGTATACGCCCATGTGGAGTATATCGTGCAGCTTTGCAACCGCGATGACTGCCGCAATATCATCGATTACATCCGCGCCAACGCTTCCGTGTTCCTTAACATGGAGCTGATCGAGAGTGACGTAGAGCGCCAACGCTGCGTGGATATGCTCAGCGGCGCCGCCTATGCTCTTGGCTGCGCGCTGAACAAGATCTCTCCCCGCGGCATTTATCTGATTTCTTCCCCCTCTGTGAATGTCGTGATGGACACTGCCACCAAGAAGATGACCAACGCGCCAGAAGTACGCGGTTATCAACGGCAGCACTATGATTGGGAAAGCTATCAGGCTGGTTCCCGTACCACTCAGCAGCAGCCCGTGTCCGCGCAGCCGGCAGAACCGGCGCAGCCGATGGGCCGCACCACCGGCGGCTTCTCTTCTGGCTCGCCCACCCAGCGCTTCCAGTCTCAGGGCGCTCAGGGCATGCCTGTGAGCTTTGGCACGGCGATGGCTGGCAGCCACACCGGCATGTATCGCGCCGTGAACGCCAGCAATCAACGCTACGCGCAGGATTACGCCCAGTAAGCAGCCGGTTTTCCGGCGGGCAAAACAGTTGTTGTACAGGTGAATGTGATGCCGTCCCATGAAGAAGATGCTTTGCTCAAACGCCGCCTGTCTGAACTGGCCAAACGATCCGATCAGATGGGCAGCGCCTGCTTCAGTGAATTTTTGACGCCGCCTCAGGCACAATGGGCGCAGGCAGCAGCCAGAGAGGCCGGGGTTCAGCTGACGCTGTCCGGAGGATATGAGGACGCTGAACGCCAGATGGCACGATTCGAACCCGTCGATGCCTGGGAAACGCCATTTCCCATCAGTGCGCTGATGCTCAGATGGCCGCATCAGTCAGCACCGTCCCATCGAGATCTGCTTGGCAGCGTGATGGGACTGGGAATCCGCAGGGGCATGGTGGGCGACATTGTGGTAGAGGCACAGCGAGCCTATTTGTTCGCTGAAACAGCGATGTGTCAGCATATTGCTTCCGTTCTGTCCAGCGCAGGCAGGATTCACCTGCAGGTTGATTTGCTGGATGAGCTTCCCACGCCGGAGCCGCCGCAGGGGAAGGAAGTACGGGATACAGTTGCAACGCCGCGATTGGATGCGGTGGTTGCCGGCGGCTTTTCCCTCTCCCGTGCCAAGGCGGCTGCACTGATCACCGCTGGACACGTGAAGCTCCGTCACATCCCCTGTGAGCGCTCAGACGCTCATGTGGGGGAGAATGATGTGATCTCCGTGCGGGGACATGGGAGACTGAAAGTGTGCGAGATCGGACAGCCGACCAAAAAAGGCCGCTATCCGCTCAAAATGCTTCGCTTTGGTGAGCGTAAGTAATCCAATGGTGCAATGAAAGGAGAATGACCATGGCTTTGACGATTGACGATATCTATGACAAAGAGTTTGCCCTTAAGGGCGGCGGATATGATCGTGACGATGTAGACCAGTTCCTGGATGACATCTGCGACGAAATGACCAATATGCTGGAGCGTATCAATGACCTGGAAAGCAAGCTGACCCGCGCTCAGGAAGACCTGCAGGCTGCTCAGGAGATGCAGGCCAATATTCCCGTACAGGAGCCCGTGGCGCAGGAGCCTGCCTCCTTCACTCTGGGCAGCACCCTGGAAAGCATGTTCCGCAAAGCCGAATCCGTTGCTGACGAGGCTGTCAAGGAAGCGGAGCAGCGCGCTGAGAGCATCGTGAAGGAAGCCGAAGAAAAGGCAAGCCACATTCTGGATGATGCTCAGGAAGAACGCGAGACCATCCGCAAGACGCTGGTGGATCTCAAGGCGTCAGCTTCCGAGTATCGCCGTTCCTTCATGGAAATGCTGGATAAGCATCGCCAGGCGCTGGAAAGCACCGAAGGTATTTTCGACGTGGAAGAAGCCTGAGGTTGATTGAAAAACCGGCTGTCACCAATAAGGTGGCAGCCGGTTTTTCATATGGGACGACTTTGGAAAATGAATCGGCTCGTTGTCAGGTGTTGAGTTGGCAGCGAAGGATCTGCAGGTGTAGGGTGATCTCGCTTAGTACTGTATTTTCCAGCACCTGCTGCGGCACGGAGAAGCCCATGGGCGTCATGGCAAGGAAGCACCGGGACTGTTCAGGGGTAAGGGGATAGGTCTTGCGGATGGAGATTTGCTCGATGATCCGGGCGTTGCGCTGAAGATGATCCACAACCCGCTGATTGCTGTACTGCTCCTGACGCAGGTGCTGCTGGTATGCCGAGCGGATCTCGCAGAGGTAATCTGTATCCGGGATCACCTTGATCATCTCACCGCCCGGAGCCAGCACACGGCGGAACTCATCGTAGTTCGCCGGGGTGAACACATCCAGCACATAGTCAAGCTGCTGGCTGGCGACCGGAAGGCGTTTGAGATCAGCAATGAGCCACAGAACGTCTCCCGGCTTTCGGGCGGCAGCCTTGATGCCGTCACGGCTCAGGTCCACGCCCAGCACACTGGCCTGAGGGAAGGACTGGGCCAGCTGGCGGGCATAGTAGCCTTCTCCGCAGCCAGCGTCCAGTAAGGAAAAAGGCTGATCACCGCGGTTTGCTTTCAGCATGGCGGAGATGGCGTCCAGCACAGGCTGATAAAACCCGTCTTCCAGCACCTGGCTTCGGCAGTTGAACAGATCAGCGTCATATTTTTCGCGTCTCTGATCGTGCTGGGGCGCAAGGTTCACGTAGCCCTTGGCGCACAGGTCATAGCAGTGACCGTTGGCACATTTGAGGCTGGCGCCTGTGAGGGAGAATGGCTCTGCGCAGCGGGGACAGGCCAGCGTGGGCAGAGCAGGTGTCAGTTGACGCATAAGCGATTGCAGGCTCAAAGATCAACGCATCCTTTCGTAGGAAGTGAGGCAGTTTTGGCTCTTTCCTGATTATGCCACAAAAAGAATGGCCTCACAAGAAAAACGGAAGCAAAAGAAACCGCTCTTGACTTTGCAATCAAAAGCGGTTTCTTTGTTGGAGCGGGTGATGGGAATCGAACCCACGTAACCAGCTTGGAAGGCTGGGGCTCTACCATTGAGCTACACCCGCCTGCGCAGGGAGTGGGGGAGACCCGGTCACCGTTAACAGAAAGTGGAGCGGTAGACGAGATTCGAACTCGCGACATCCACCTTGGCAAGGTGGCACTCTACCACTGAGCTACTACCGCACGTCCACAAGATCTGTTTGCAAGCAAAGCGTTGGTGCGGGCGAAGAGACTCGAACTCTTACGCCGTAGGCACTGGAACCTAAATCCAGCGCGTCTGCCATTCCGCCACGCCCGCAGGGTTACCTTCACTCAGAAAGGGATGGTGACCCATCGGAGATTCGAACTCCGGACACCTTGATTAAAAGTCAAGTGCTCTGCCAACTGAGCTAATGGGTCACACCGGGGTGTTACAGCTGATCGGCATTAGACCCCTTGACGATGGCCGAGGTTGTTCAAACCACGAGTGATATATTAGCATGGATTGGTTTTTGTGTCAACCCCTTTTTTGAAAAAAGAGCAAAGCGAGCGGAAAGGCAGGCAAGCGCTCGCTTTTGCGGGGACTATGGCAGGCAGACGACCCTGCCAGGGGTAAAATCTTCAGGGGCTAAAGTAGGATTTGCGATCAGCAGAAGCGAAGGCTGGATCCCTTCTGTTTCTACCAGTGTCTGCAAACTTTCACCTACTCCCATCACATAGGATCGTGTGCCGCTGGGGCACAGCCTGCGGCTGAACGCCGGAGGGATGCAGTAGGGCGTACCCGGTGAGAGGCGACTAGTAGGCAGCGAAGGATTGGCAAAACGCATTGCCTGATAGGATACGTTGTTTTCCAGAAGCAAATCGGTAAAGGTTTGCCCGCCGCGGGTGATTCCTACGGCGTAGCCAAGCGGACAGCGGAAAACGCCGGTGTTGCCACCGGGCAGCGATGGCGTTGGCAATCCCTGCGGACCTTCCGTCCCTTCGGCAGGCTGGTTATCACCGGGAAGAGACGGCGTTGGCAATTCATCGGGTCCCAGTCCGGGCTCGGCAGGGATATCGATCATGGTCATAAGCAGCACTCCTTGTTGATTCCGTCGAAAGAAGCTTCTCGATGATATCCTATGCATTCCGAACGCTTTCGTGCGGTTGACGAAGCGGCTACGGCGTGCTATATTGAGCGCGAAACACAAGGAGGTAGCGCATGATTCATCAGCCGCTTTTGCAGGATATCACCGATCAGATCAAGGAAGCGCAGATCAAGCTGGGCTTCAGCCCCAATGCCGTCAGGCTGTACTACACGGTTCCTTCCCTTTGCAGGCTTACCGGCGCCGTGGCCGATGACGCGGAGAGCCTGTGCAGGCTGCTGAGCGGAGAGGCATTCTTTTCGTCCAGCCCGCTGGGTGCGCTCACATTTGTCCCTGACAGTGATCGTATCGCAGTTACCACGCCTGCCCAGGGGGTACGTTATGTGCATGAACATGTGGATGCGCCGGCTTTTTTGCTTGCGCTCATTGGTTTGTTTGCGGGGCATCATCATGTGTCGGTAGAGGAGCTGACGGCGCTGTTTGCGTCCCAGCAGAGCCCCTATGCCCGGCTGGATATGCCGCCCGGGAATGATTTCAGCTTTGCCCTCTACTTCCCGGACGGGCAGCCCGACCGGTATTATTATTTCATCAGCGAGGAGATGGGGCATCTCAGCTACCACCGCTTCCGCCCGGAAGATGCGCTGCCGTATCTTTCCTGAGAATGCGAAAAGCCGTCTGATCCCAACGAAGATCAGACGGCTTTTCAAGTGGAAACATCAGCCCTGAAGGCCGTTTTCCTGACGTTCCATGTTCTCCACGACCACGTCGTAGATATCGCCCAGAGAAGCACAGTACTCCAGCAACTGCCAGGGCTCGTTGGTATGGAAATGGATCTTGATCAGGTCTTCGTCGCCAACGGCCAGCAGGCAGTCGCCCTTGAGATTGGCAGTGATGTAATCGTTAATCGCGTCTTCGTCCAGATTGTGGCCTTCGATGAGCAGCTGGGTATCAAATTTGAATTCAAGCATTGTCAATACTCCTTGTCAAATGGTGATCTGTAAATGAGACAGGAATATTATAGCGTATTTATGGGCTGGTGGCAACCGTGGCTTTGGCGGCGTGAAACCTGCCGACCCATATTGACAATACGGAAAAGTATGCTAATATGTTCACAAATCCGTTCGCTAATTGAATAAGGAGGAATGATTATATGGATCGCTATGCTCATCGCCGTTCAAGCAGCGTTGTAACGCTTAAGGATGCTCAGGGTACCCCCATGGCTGGCCGCAAAGTCGAAATCGACCTGGCACAGCATGAATTCCTGTTTGGCTGCGGCGCTTTTTGGTCTCTGGATCTGCTCAATCCCAATGCTCCCGCTCCCTTGAAGGAAAAAGCACAGGCGTACTGGGGAACCTGGAAAGAAGTGTTCAACTACGCCACGCTGCCCTTCTATCAGGGGCGCTACGAGCCCCGTGAGGGCGTGACCCGCGAGGAAGACACCCTGCGTGCCGCCAAATTCCTCAAGGAAAACGGCGTGACCGTCAAGGGCCATCCCCTGTGCTGGCACACTGCCTCTGCACTGTGGCTGCTGGAGAAGGATGACGACGCTGTGCTGGAGAATCAGCTCGCACGTATCCGCCGCGAGATCAGCGCGTTCCACGACTATATCACCCTGTGGGACGTGATCAATGAAGTAGTGATCATGCCGATCTTTGAAAAGCAAGAAAACGCCATCACCCGTCTGTGCCAGAAGATGGGCCGTGTGCCGCTGGTGAAGGCTGTGTTTGATATGGCGCGCCAGATGGATCCCAACGCCACGCTGCTGCTCAATGACTTCAACACCAGCGAGAACTATCGCCAGCTCATCGAAGACTGCCTGGCTGCCGGCGTGCCCATCGACGTGATCGGTATTCAGTCCCATCAGCATCAGGGCTTCTGGGGCATGGACAAGCTTCACGAGGTGCTGGATCGCTTCGCCTCCTTCGGCAAGACCATCCATTTCACCGAGAATACGTTTGTCTCTGGTGATCTGATGCCTCCGGAGATCGTCGACCTGAACGACTTCCAGGTGCCCGAGTGGCCCACTACCCCCGAAGGAGAAGATCGTCAGGCAGACGACCTTCTGACCATGGTGGATACCCTCTTTGCTCATCCGCTGGTGGAAGCGTTCACCAACTGGGACTTTGAAGACGGCGCCTGGCTGGGCGCTCCCTCCGGTCTGGTTCGCCGTGACGGCAGCGTGAAGCCCTCCTACGAGGCGCTCAAGCAGCGTGTCCGCAAGGATTGGCACACCAGCGCCACGCTGATGACCGACGAGCAGGGTCGCGTGACCGTGGACGGCTTCCGCGGTACCTACACCCTCAAGTGCGACGGCAAGGAAACCAGCTTTGTCCTGTCCAAGGACGCTGCTGAGCAGACCATTCAGCTTGGCTGATCAACAATGGCCTCCCGTGCTTCAAAGAGCGTGGGAGGCTTTTTGTTGCACCAAGGCGGCATATGCGGTACAATGACACGGAAACCGGATACGGTCCATGAGAAGGGAGGGTTTCTGCATGGTGCTGCTGATTGTGGATGCCCAGAAGGAAATCACCACGCCGCGCCTGTATAGATTTGATACGTTCGTCACGAACACAACGCAGTTGATTCACACCGCGAGGCAAAGCGGAGTCGAAGTGATCTATGTCCGCCACGATGACGGTCCGGGAACGGCGATGACGCCAGGTACTGCTGGTTTCGCCATCGACGAGCGCTTTCTGCCGGCCCCGGACGAACGGGTTTTTGACAAGACGTGCAACAGTGCATTTCGCGGCACCGGTCTGAAGGAATACCTGATGCAGAAAGGCTGCAGGCAGGTGATGATCGCTGGGCTGCAAACCGATTACTGCATCGACGCGACCATCAAGTGCGGCTTTGAACACGGCTTTGAGATGCTGGTGCCCGCCTTTGCGAACACCACCTTTGACAATGCCTTCATGACTGGCGAAGCCAACTACCGCTATCATAATGAACACATGTGGAAAGAACGGTATGCGCGCTGCATGTCCCTGGAGGAGGCCCTTGAGCTGCTCAGACGCGGATGAAGGCGCTGTACCCCTATACACAATATAGAAAGAGGAATGGCTCTTTGCTGGCCATTCCTCTTTCTGTTGCAGATCGCAGGGGTTGTTTACGTCTGCACGGTAGGGTCACCTGTCTGCCGGGCCTTTGCCTTGTTCCAGGCCAGCACATACTTACGCATACACCGGGGCTTTTTGGCGATCCATTCATAGTATTTGTCTTCAAAGGTAAAGATAATGCGGTCCGCACGGACAATGCCCATGTCGGTGATCTGATCCAGCGGGAACCGATGTCCCTCAACGCCAATGGAGCCATCTGAAAACATAAGGCGACCATGGGCGATGTTCGTGGTACCATGGTCATCGCTTACCTGGCTGAAGGTAACCCAGTCGTCAGAAAAGGAGGGATAGTCGCCCTCATCAAACTGCCGAAGCTGCCATTCGTCCCACTGGGCAATGGTTTCAAAGGGCGTTGCGGGCTCAAAGAAGCCATGTTCTGTAAAGCGGAGATTCAGACCGCAGGAACAGAGGATGAAATCGCCCTTGGTACATAACGTGCCAAGGCGGTTGCATTTGGGGCAGAGGAAGAGCGCCGTTTCCAGATTCTCTGCCAGCGCCTTGCCCTTGAAGGCAACCGGCGCGTCCTTTTGCTGCTGCCATACGTCCACAGCCAGGTCGCGGTTGATGATATTCATGATCTCTTCCTGCGACATCCCTTTGAGCTCCTCGGGGGAATAGATGCCAACGGCTCGTCCGTGCACCTGTCCGCGGCGCGTATGTCTGGCCCACCGGGGTACGGAGAGATAGCCGCCTTCGATGCGGTAGGTCACCAGAGAGGCGCCGCCATACTTGGCCATCGTGCCAACCGAGGAGAAAATGGGCATGGTCTTGCCGTCCCAGGTGGTTTCGCCTTCGCCAAAGATGCAAACGGATTCGCCGGCACGAAGCTTGCGCATACATGCCATGGCGGTATCCATGCCGCTGGAACCCTTTTTGCGGGGGATCAGAGCAAAAAGATAGCGGAACGCCCGGGTAAAAAAGCCCATACGGAAAAGATGTTCGCTGGTGACGAAGTGCAGGTGATGCTTGCGAAAGCTCATGGCAAGCATCATGCCATCGCAGCTGCAGGAATGGTTAGCCACCACCAGACAGGGGGTGGTCAGAGGAACTTCCTCGTAGGTGTAGTTGAAACGATACTTGAGAAAAAGATTGATGACTGCACAGGCGGCGCCCCACAGCCTCCGATGACGTGCGGTTTCGTTCATAGATATCTCCTTTGCCATCCCCAAGAGTGAGGAAAGCCTTTTCATCTTAGTGCCGTTGCAAAACAAAAGTCAAGTTTTTCGTTTGTCCTATCTCGCGGTAAAGGAAACGCTGACCCTTGTCAATCTGCCGCGTCCGTGCTATGCTTATGTTGGGAAAGGATGCAAGGGAGGCGTTTATATGTTCAAACGTGCCGTTCGTAGATGGAAACGTTCACTGAAATGGATTATGGCGCTTAGCCTTGTGTTGTCGCTGGCTATGGCGGTCTATACCTACCGCTTTGAGCCGGACCGGTATGTTGCAGAATATGTCTTTTATGCGCTTCCTGCCGATGTGACCGAGGACGAAGAAGCGCCGGTGCGCATGGGCATGCTGGTGAAGGATTATGATCATCTGTTGCATGATCCGGATTTTCGCGCACAGGTAATGGAAAACACCCTGAGCGATGGCAAGACCTACCTGCGAGCCTGCGGTACAGCGGAGGATCATATGGTGACCATTCGCGCTGTGGGTGAGGATGCGCAGATCGTACAGGGGCTTGCCAACGCAGCAGGCGAGAAGCTGGTTGCCGAGTCGGATACACGGTTTGGCGTCAGCAAAACGGATGTCGTCAGCCGTGCTGAGCTGCCTGCGGAAGCCACGCTTCCCAACCGGCCGCTGAGGATCTTGCTGACGTTTGCGGCCGCGCTGATCGTTTTGTCCGTGCTGGCGGTGCTGTTTGGTTCGCGCCGCGAGCCGGTAGGCTGGCTGACGCCGCCGGAACGTACGTCGGTTCCGGCCCTTGGACAGGTGGCAGATTTCCGCAGCGCCAAAAACAAGTGCCTCCGTGCCTTGCGAAAGGAGAAGGACGGATGCACGTTTTTCGGCAGTGTGAATCGTTTGGTACGGGAGGGTGTCTGTCAGGCGGCGCTTTCGCTTAGGGCGTGTGCGGGCATGGGCGGCGGTTCCATCGCCGTGCTTGGCGCGTGTGCCGAGGACGAAGCCGAGGCGCTGACAGTTTTGTTTGGACAGACGCTGGCACGCGAAGGTTTTTCCGTTTTGATGATGGAAATGAACGGTGCGGATCCCCAGTTGGGTGATTTGCTTGGTGTACGCGGTCAGGTGGACGTGCTGGACTGTCTGGCGGACGATCGCGTGCTTTCGCAGGCGCTGCTGGGAACGTCCACGCGGAACCTGCATTTTATCGACTGCTGTCACGATGCTGAAAGCGTTCTGCATGCGGGCGCATCGGAAGCGTTCCGCGTTTTTGTGGAGAATGCGCTTGAGATTTATGACTATGTGCTTATCAGCGCTCCGCCCACATCCTTTGGCAGCAGCGCTGCGGCGATCGGCAGCGCAGTGGATCAGACGGTACTGGCCGCCACGGAGGGTCGCTATACCGATCGCGAGCTCAGCGGCGCTGCGGGACTTCTTGCCCGGGCGGCAGCGCGGGTCAGCGGCGTGGTGTATACCAGTGTGCCAAAGAAGCTGCTGCGCGGCTTGTATGAAGAAGACGAACGGGAGTACCGCAAGGTGCTCAACCAGTCGGCAGGCGCATAACCGGCCGGCTTTGAATGACGGATATCAGGAGGGATCTGAATGGATCTGCTGAAAACGCTCGTGCTGTACATGACGATGGTCTTTGCGTCCTCTGTTCAGAATACGCCGGATGTGGAAATGGTGATGGCGCAGTATGTAACGCCCACACCCACTGTGGTGGTTGCAACGGAAACCCCTAGGCCCACCCCTTCGCCCACGCCGGTTCCCACCATCGCCATCTCGCCCAATCCCGAGTATAAAACCCTGCAGATGGGCGACCGGGGCGAGCAGGTGCTGAAGCTGCAGCAGGCGCTGAGTGAGTACGGCTATTACGAGGGCGAAATGGACAGCGCCTACGGCAACCAGACTCGCTATGCTGTAGAACGTTTTCAGTATGCCCATGGCCTAGTGGCGGACGGCATTGCCGGCAAGAATACGTTGACTGTGCTCTACGACAGCAATCAGGTGCGCTACGCCCAGCCCACACCCACCCCGTCCCCGGAAGCCGACCAGCTGACTGTGGCGCTTCCGCAGGAGTCGGCTACGCCTGCACCTTCCTTTGAGCCCATTACCCTTGGCGAGCCCGCACAGGAAACAGCGGATGCAGAGCCGGCTGATGAGGTGCTTCCCGTCGAAGAGCAGGAAGAAACAGAACCTACGGAGATGCCGCAGGAAGCCGAAGAGGAAGCCGACGCAACGGAATCCGCTGTCGAACCCGCTACGGAAAGCACCAACGTACCGGAACCCAGTTTCGCAGCAATGGAAGACTGGTGCATTCGTCTGGATGCAGCGGATCTGCTGCTGACGATCAACTCCGAGGACGGCATGGAGGCGATGCCTGTGCAGCCCTATGCGCTGGGTGATCTGATCTACGTGCCCCTGGTTCCCGCTTTGGAGGGCGAAGGCGTATTGGTGCTGGTTTCTACGGAAAGCGTTGAACACATCGAGATCGGCTTTGCCCTGGGCAATCATCTCTACCGGCTTGCCTTCACCGAAAATCAGGAAGGCGAACCGGTGGGACTGGAAGTTTACTGCGATAACGAAACGGCGGAAGTGCCTGTGCTGGATGTGCGGCAGGCCGAAGGGATGTACTACCTGCCTGCGGACAGTGTCACAGCGCTCACGGGGATCACCTTTACGGTGAATGATGATGAAAAGCTGCTGACGATTCATATGCCTGCAGCCCAGGAAGAATAAGAACAAACGACCGGCGAAAGGAAGTGATGCCTATGCTTAGGGAAGGGTTGTTCCACGGTGACCCCAGCGAAATGACCATGACGGTTCTGCGCGAAAAGCAGGTGGAAGCATGCGAACGTCGTTTGCTGGCCCGCCCTGGTGTTGCATTGTTCTCCGATGAAGCCACCAACGCGGATGCGCAAGGGCTTTTGGCCGGATCTTTTGATGATACCAACGGCTTGAGCAGCCGCCGGCTTCTGTCCATTCAGGAGCTTCGGGCGGCGGTGCTGACCAGACTGCCGCTGGAGGCCCAGTATATCGATCCCTACGAGCGGCAGCTGCTGGAGCGCCTGATAGTGAACCACGGCGAGCTGGTGATGGGAGACTGGGATGATATGAGCGCCGCAGAAGCCTTGATTCGCAGACTGTGGTGCGGTTTTCGGGTGGAAGACGATCGCTGGACACTGGTGCTGCCCGAGCGGCTGATGGAACCGCTGCTCAGGGTGTATGACACGCCCCAGGCGGTTATGGCGCGGGATCGCCTGTTCCGCTATGATGCGACGATCAACGGCTTGCTCTATATTGCCGGTTTGCTTCACGCCGCGCAGCCTATCTCCTTTTTCCTCAATGACGTCATCTGCAGCAACGACTGGATGGCCCAGGATGTGGCACGGCGCTATTTGCAGGCGTCCTTTGATTATGTCACTGATGGTTCCGGCGGTTTGATTTTGCTGCATCCCGGCCTTGTGGATCCCTACCGGCTGGTGCGCAGCCAGTCGAATCTGGGCGGCACTATGGGCGCGCTGGAATTGACCCAGGAAACCATTGCGGGCGGTATGAACGGCATCCTGCCTGAGGAAAAGATGCTTCATGAGAAAATGTGCGCTGCGCTGGAAGGCGCGCTCAGGCCGGAATATGATCTGGTGGAGTCTGCGGAGGATCTGCGCATGCTGGCCAAGCAGGGTATCTCTCTGGAAGAGATGCAGGCAGTAATGGCTTCGCTACTGGCAGTCATGCCGACCCCTGAGATGAACAACGCGCTGAAGCAACTGTATTTGGGTACGCCTCGTTGGCTGGGGCTGAAAGCTGCGCAGGTGCACTGATGAAATTGTATACGTTTACCATTCCCACGGACGTAGAAGCAGGCAGGCTTTATCCGCTGGTTCAGCGCATGCTGCCTCAGCTCCCTGAATACGCCCTTCGGGAAGCCTTTCAGAACCGCGACGTCAAAATGGACGGCAAGCGGGTGGCAAGGGACGAAAAAGCGATGCCGGGAGCCGAGATCAAGGTGTATACCCGGTACGAGGAAAGACAATCCATCCCGGTTTTGTATGCGGATGAAAATGTGCTGGTGGTGCGTAAACCTGCAGGCGTAAGCTGTGAGGCAGACCAGAAAGGCGGCCTCACCATTGCCGCGCTGGCGCAGGAAGCCCTTCGACAAACAGAGCCCGACGCATCTTTGCCGCTATTGTGCCACCGGCTGGATAACCAGACGGAAGGCCTTTTGCTCCTTGCCCGCACGCAGGAGGCGCAGACCGCGATGCAGGAAGCCTTTCGCCACAGGATGATCCACAAAAAATACACTTGTGTGGTCAAAGGAACGCCCAGACCGGCCAGCGCAGTGCTTCATGCGTACCTTCGCAAGGACGCCGCCAAAGCTCGGGTGCAGGTACTGAATTATCAGGCGCCAAACGCAGCGCCGATTATCACAGAATATCGTGTGCTGGAGCCGGGGGAATGCGCCCGGCTGGAGATTACCCTGCATACGGGCCGCACTCATCAGATTCGGGCGCAGATGGCCGCCATCGGCCACCCGCTGCTGGGGGACGATCAGTACGGCGACCGGGCGTTCAACAAGGAACACAAGGTGCGCAGGCTGATGCTGTGCGCCACGGAGCTTTCTTTTTCGCTGGAGGGCAAGTGGCGCTATTTGAATGAACAGACGCTGTTGACCAAACCATCGTTTTAGCAGGTGATTCTTTGCAAAGCATTCGACTGATTGCCATGGATATGGACGGCACCTTGCTCAACCCCGCCCAAAAGCTCAGCGAAGGTAACCGAAAAGCTTTGCTGGCCGCAGAAGCCGCAGGGGTGAAACTGGCCATTTGTAGCGGCCGCATGCCGGCGGACGGCGCGCTGTTCGCGTTGGAAAACGGCCTGGAAAACTGTGCCGTTTTGGGGCTCAACGGCGGCTGCTGTCAGAAGTCCCCCAAAGACGAGCCCTATGTAAACCATACGCTGCCAAAGGATTCCGCGCTGGACTGCCTTCGCAGATTTCATCAGGCAGGTGTGACCCATGCTTGCTTTTTGCAAAATCATGTGGTGGTTTTTCAGGGTAGGCAGGACGTTCTCAGCCGGGATTGGGGAAGCCATTGGGGGCTGCCAGGCGGCACCACCCTGACGTATGGGGGAGACGGGGCGCAGCTGGCGGAACGGGGAATTAACAAAATCGTCTGCGTGGATGACGATCCGCAGCTGCTTGCTGAACTTCGGCAGTTCTTTGATGGCGATGGACGGTTTCAGGCAACCAGCTCCTGGATCAACAACCTTGAGATCATGCCCCCAGGCGTGGACAAGGGACTGGCAGTGGAGGAACTGACAAAGGAGATGCAGCTGACCGCAGATCAGGTGATGGCGATCGGCGATTTTGACAATGACCTGAGCATGCTTGCGTATGCCGGCTTCAGCGTTGCCATGGGCAACGGGAGCCAGCTGGTGAAGGAAATCTGCGACGCAGTGACCCTGACCAATGCGCAGGATGGGGTCGCGGTTGCCATCCGGCAGTATGTTCTCGGAGAAGAAATGCCTTGACGGGCGATGGATGAAATGAGGGAGCACAGTGGCGAGCTGGAAGATTGGACAGCCGGAGATCCCGGAGCGGCTGAAAGCGGATCTGGAGCTTCAGGACGCAACGGAGACCGCCATGGATGAGGACGAGGACGTCTACCAGCGCAGTTTTGTGCAGCAGACGCTGTTTGGTATCCAAACAGGTACCGTTGATTATAAAGCCTGCCGTTTTGAACGCTGCCGCTTTGAGGAGGTCGAACCGGGACGCATCAGCTTTGTCGACTGCGTCTTTGAAAAGTGTGAGCTAAGCAACCTGCGTTTTGAAGGCGTCGCCATGAAACGCGTCCGCTTCGTGGATTGTCATCTGACCGGCCTGACGCTGGAAAAAGCTGCGCTGACGGATGTGGCTTTTGAAAACTGTATGATGGACTATCTGTCCATCAGCGAAAGCAAGCTGGATCGGGTGCGCTTTGCCAGCTGCCGTATGCGGGAAAGTCTGTGGAATGATACGAAACTGGGCCGTCTGGCCTTTGAACAGGCGGACATGACCCAGAGCGAGTGGAGCTTTACCTCGCTTTACCAGCAGGATGTGACTGAATGTCGCATTGAAGGCATCCGGATTTCTCTGCCGGATTTGCGGGGTGTCAAGGTGACGTCTGCGCAGCTGGTGTCGCTCAGTGGCCTTTTGGGTGTGGAAGTGACTGATTAACGATGGAGACGGGCGCAGAGTGCTGGCAAAATGTTTGAAAAAGGCCTTGACATGCGCCCGGCCTCGTGTTATACTCCCGTTTGTAAGTAGAGGCTGCCCGCTTCTCACCGCGCGAACATCTTGCGTCGGTCATGGCACATAAGTCCATGGGGTGTGTACGGCGGGTAGTGTGCCCGGCGTTTTTTTGTGCGTTTCAAGCACGGAAAGCGTCCCCAATTTTGGAGGTGTATGGATATCAACGAGCCGATGATCAACGAAGAAATCCGCGACAAAGAGGTGCGACTGATCGCTGAAGACGGTACTCAGCTGGGCGTTATGCCCACCAAGGCCGCCCTGGAAAAGGCCGAGCAGGCCGGGCTGGATCTGGTTAAGATCGTAGCCACCGCTCAGCCCCCTGTTTGTAAGCTGATGGACTATGACAAGCACCGCTACGAGCAGTCCAAGCGTGAACGTGACCTGCGCAAGAATCAGCGTATCGTTACGCTCAAGGAAGTGCAGCTTTCCGCTACCATCGAGGAAAACGACGTGCAGACCAAGTTTAAGAATGCCGTTAAGTTCCTTCAGGATGGCGACAAGGTGAAGGTAAGCATCCGCTTCCGCGGCCGTCAGATCGCTCACGCAGACATCGGCATGAAGATCATGCAGGACTTTGCCTCCCGCATCGAGGAGTACGGCACGGTTGAGCGCCGTCCTATGTTGGAAGGCCGTAACATGATCATGATCCTTGGCCCTAAGGCGGAGAAGAAGAGCTTCGCTGAGAAGAGCCAGGAACGCAAGGAGCGCAACGCTGCTAAGGAGGCCGAAAAGAAGACCGCCCCCAAGGAGCCCAAGCCCCAGCCCAAGAAAAAGGTCAAGCGCGAAAGCGAAAACATGATTTGACCTGTGTAACCAGCCATCCCTTGTTCAGGCATCGTCTGAACGGTTATGGATAGCATACGGAAGGAGGACAACCCCTATGCCTAAGCAGAAATCCCATCGCGGAGCCGCCAAACGCTTTTCTTTCACCAAGAATGGCAAAGTCACCCATAAGCAGATGAACGCCAACCACCAGGTGCATTTGAAGACCACCAAGCGTACCCGTCACCTGCGCGCGGACGGCATCGTGGATAACGCGGCTGAAGCCCGTACCATCCGCAAGTTGCTGCCCTACAAATAAGCTTTGCTGACATTCAAGGAGGATAAAGAATATGGCACGTATTAAAGCAGCTGTAAATGCCCATAAGAAACGCCGCAAGGTGTTTAAGCTTGCCAAGGGCTATTTTGGCGCTAAGTCCAAGCAGTACCGCGCTGCCAGCGAGCAGGTCGCCCGCAGCCTTCGTTATGCCTATGTGGGCCGCCGCCTGCGTAAGCGTGACTTCCGTCGTCTGTGGATCACCCGCATCAATGCGGCTGCCCGCATGAACAACATGAGCTACTCCGTGCTGATGAATGGTCTCAAGAAGAAGAACATTTCCATCAATCGCAAGATGCTCGCGGACATCGCTGTGAACGATCCCGCTGCTTTCACCAAGCTGGTGGAGACCGTGCGCGGCTAATGACACGCACTGAAAAGGGCTGCCTCTTTAAAAGGCAGTCCTTTTGCTTTTCCTTATGCTGCGGAAAGGAGGGGGACAGATGGCAGCCATCAAAATACGCGGCATTGTGTTGCGCTTTGCCAACTATCGGGAACATGACCGTATGCTGACCATTCTGAGCCCGGAATACGGCCGGGTAGATGCCCTGTCCCGGGGTTGTCGCCGGCCCAAAAGCCCGCTGATGCCGGCCAGCGAGTTGTTTGTCTACGGCGAGTTTGTTCTCTACCGCAGCCATGAGCGTTTCGTGTTGACCTCCTGCGAACTGGACGACACCTTCTATCCGCTTCGGCTAGACCCCTATCGCCTGACCTGCGCCAGTTACATGACGTCGCTGTGCCAGGCGGCTGCCCAGCCGGGGCAGGAAGCAAAGGGAATGTTTGAGCTGTTGCTGCGGGGCCTGTACCTGCTGAGCTACAATGACGAGGCGGATCCGCTGACTTTGGTCACGGCGTTTTTGCTCCGCTTCGCCGACACCATGGGTTATCGTCCCCGGATGCGTCGCTGCGCCCATTGCAGAACGCCCTTGCCGGAGGAAGGTCCATGGCGCTTTGATGTGGCAGCAGGCGGCTTTTGCTGTGAGGCGTGTGCTTCCCGCGCCACATGGCCGGTGAGCATGGAAATGTATATCTGGATGTGTCGGGTACTCAAAAACCCGCTTTCTGCGCAAACAAAAAACGGCGCAAGCACACTGTTTGACATGCTTCGCCGTTATGTGGAGAGTCGTTTGGAAACGCCGATCAAGGTCAGCCGTCTCTTACCATGAGTACGGACTGGGCTTGACGGCATAATAAGAGGAACGCGCGTGCACCTGTTTGTAGGCGCGGCTCATGGAGTACGTGTATGCATATTCCAGACTGCCGTCCAGCAGGCGGATATTGTGCCGGGTGAGGCGGTAGCGTTTTTGATCTGCCAGATCAGGCAACTGTTCTTCCAGAATGGTGCGCATAGCGTCCTGCTGCTTATCGGACATATTGGGGAAGCCGTAGTCCTTCATGCGAAAGACGCTTTCGCCTCCATTGGGGGAGAGGTAGCGAAAAACCACACCGGTCTTGTCTACGGAAGCGGATTCCACAACATGCTTTTGGGCATAGATAAGCATGGGTTTCAAAGCATCCAGCACAGCCGATGCGTACATCTTGCGTACACGGCGCTGATGTTTGCGGGCCTGCCTGTGTTCGCTAATGAGAAAACCAATCAGCGTTGCAGCCAGAATGATGGAGACCACCATTGCCCATACGCCCATGATTTTTCACCCTCTTTTGCTTGTTGCTTGAATAAATATACCATAATTGTTACAGATGTTTCAATGGTATTTATTGGAGATTGGGCCAAATAGGCCGATTTCGGAGAAATGCTGTGAAAAACACTCGGGAATTTGGGCAAATATGCTGTAAACAAAGGCTTCGAAACGGGGTTGATCGTGAGGAGCGGTCTGTTGTTGGGGTGGTGAATAGGTATCAAAAGCGCGCCTGCACATTGCATGCAGGCGCGCTTTTCATGCTATCCAATCAATTTGAACGGTTTTGTTCCTCCCACAGGCGGTAGGCTTCCTCCCAGGTGGTAAGAGCAAATGGGCGGCGATGATCACCGATGCTGTTGGCATACGCCTCCGCGAAGCGAAGGAAGAAAACCACGCGCTCTCTGCATATAATGGTTTCTTCCATGATCAGCTTACACCATACGGGTGCCTGCCGGTATAGGCTGCTGGCGCGAATTGACCTGACAAGCGCCTCCCGGTCTATGGGGACTCTTCGTTCAAGGATCGTACACCCTCCCGTTGCGGAGACTTCCAAAACGGTGTAGGGAATACCTTCTGTGACGCAGTCCAGCCCAAGGCCGCAGGAACCCGGATTGATCAGCAGCCTGCTTCCGTCTGCAGTGCGAAAGCTCCACTGGATGTGAGTATGCCCAAAGATGTATACACCAGCAGGCAACACATTCACATGCTGCTGAAAATCCGGGTCGTTATCCAGCGTTTCTTTCACGTCCTGCTGCAGCCTTTCCAGCGTTACCGTCTGGTTACCATATCGCCGCACGATCTCAGGAGAGCACCAGTCCTTAAACTCGCACCCGTCAATGAAGTCGCTGGAGTAGTGAGCTATGTGAAAGTCTACGTTTTCACAGGTAAAGTCGAGCCGATGCGGAAGTGAGAGAAGATAGTCCAGATTGTCCTGTGCCAGATGCCGGTAGCACCAATACGTCGCCTGCATTTGACCGTCTGTCCAAGCTGCCGGATCTTGCCCTACCAGTTTTTCCAGATGGCGTTCTTCGTTCCCACGAATGAGCCGTTTGTTGGGGATACTTCGAATCACGGACAGACACTCATCTGGGAATGGATTGCTGATGCAGTAGTCGCCGACAAAAAGGAACTGATCGACCTGCTGCGCCTTGGCGTCTTGAAGGACAGCACGCAGGGCGTTCAGGTTCCCATGTACATCTGAGATGATCGCAAATCGCATGTGCATCTTTCCTTTCATTCGTGAAGCATTTGAAGAGGATCAAGCCAGCGGCTTTTTTACGGTGATCAGATATCGTACCTGCTTCTGCTGGTATTCCTCAAAGGGTACGGTCGCACATTCCGTCTGGGAAAGAAGCATTTCGTACCAGCTGTCAAGCCCTTCCGTGGCAAATGCAGCCTGATGAGTCAAGGCCGCCTGCCGCTTTCGCTTGAGCAGGTCGTATGTCTGAGGGGTGATGTTGAACACCTGGCAGGGCAGGTCGTTGTGCCTAAGTGCCTTTGCAATCACAGAATCGTTCCATGTGGGCGTTCTGGGTATGACGTCACCTTCCTGATACCCTGCGAAGAAAACGCCGCCGGGCTTCAGCCAGCGCTTGATCTGACAGAGCAGATGCGTCATGTCTGGCGCGAAATATAAGGTATCCATTGCGGTGATCACGTCAAAAGCATCGTTTGGGTAATCTTTCTCGCCGATTACGCCCACCTGAAAATCAGATTGCACGGGAAAGAGAGACCGTGCCGTTTCAATGGCGTTTTGGGAATAGTCAAGGCCGTGGATGAAGGCGCCGGTTTGCTTTTGAAGATAGCCAAGCATTTTGCCATTTCCGCAGCCCACGTCCAGGATGTGAATATTCTTCCCCTTGGGAATCAACGGTAGGATTTGGTCGATCTGCCACAGATCGCTGAAACCGTCCTGGGAAAAATCTTCGCCGAATGCATCACGGCAAAAGGATTGAAATGCCTTGGATGAAGCGGCCATTCGGTAGAATGCTTCATAGGCTGTGTAGAAAAGCAGGTCGGTGTTCATAGGGCCTCCTGTGCAAGAACCATCAGTATTTCGTAAAAGGTACGCTTACCTCAGCATATCATGGCGCGTTTCTTTCGTCAATTTGGGAAGATAAGCGCTGTTCATCGTTCTCATTCCAGTGCTGCTTTGCCTTCCAGCGCCTCCCGCAATAGTTCGATACCGTGCTTTTCTACTCGGGATACATAGCGGGGCGGTTATTGTAAACGATGGCCCTTAAGAAATTTCCGCTAACTCCCGGAAGCGGAATTTGATGATGATCTGTTTGTCCTCGGTCAGTTCCACACGCTCGATGAGGCTCACCAGCAGTTCCCGACTGTTGCAGGCGGAAGCAAGATACTGCTGCACCAGCTCCCTCGCCCGGTCTTCTGTGGAGATCGGGCTTTCCTTTTGCGCCTCCAGCTGTTTCAGTTTTTCCTCCAATGCGGTGCGATCCATCTTCACCCGCTTGTAGATGCGCTCAAAGTCGCTGTCGGATAGCAGTCCGCTGAGCCGATCCATGTACATCTTGTCCAGATGGGCAGTCTGGTTCTCGATCTTTCCCTGCAGGGATTGGATCTCCGCTTCAGTGCTGTCCGCTTTCCGAGCTTCCTCCACCGCTTGGACGGCGATGGGCTGCAGCCTGTCGGGACGAAGGAAAGCTTGGCACACTTCCTGCACCTTGGAGATGACTGCTTGCGTTACGGTCTGTTCCTTGATGGAGTGGCAACTGCACACACCGGCTTTGGTGAATCGCTGGTAGGTACGGCAGACGAAGAACAGCCTTTCTTCCCCGGCAGCATTGGGGCGATTCAGCACCGCCATGGGGTAGCCGCATTCGTGGCAGTGGATCAGCCCCTTCAGCAGGAAATCGTAAGTGCGGCTACGGGTGTGCTTGCGGCTGGAAACCAGCATCTGTACCTTCTGAAACGTTTCTTCATCGATCAGCGGCTCATGGGTGTTCTTCACAACGACCCAACTTTCCGGCGGCTGCATCAGACACTTTTTCGATTTGTAGCTGATCTTCACCGTGCGTCCCTGCACCATGTGACCGATGTAGGTTTCGTTCCGCAGCATTTCCGAGATACGTTCCGATGACCACAGTCCGGAGTAAGCTCCCCTTGTCCCGAGGCTTAATCCTGCATAGGTGGCAGGTGTGGGGATGTTCTCCTCGTTCAGCCGAACGGCGATCTGCCGGCAGCTGACACCCTCCAGCGCCATGGCGAAGATCCGCCGTACCACGGGAGCTACTTCCTCATCAATAACGATCTTGTTTTTCTCCGTTGGGTGCATCTTGTAGCCGTACATGGGCTTGCCGCCGATAAACTGCCCCTTGCGCTGCTTGTCACGCTTTACGGACTTGATCTTCTTGGAGATGTCCTTGGCGTACATGTCATTCATGATGGCGCGGAAGGGGGTAATATCGTTGGCGGTGGATTCCACACCGGTGTCGATTCCGTCCAGCAGGGAAATGTACCGCACCCGCTTCTCGGGAAAGTACCGTTCCATGTAGTGACCGGTCATGATGTAGTCGCGCCCCAGACGGGACAGGTCTTTGGTGATGACCATGTTGACCTTCTTGGCTTCGATGTCCTCGATCATCCGCTGGAAAGCCGGGCGGTCAAAGCTGGTGCCGCTGAAGCCATCGTCGATGTAGGTGTCATACACGGACAGCCGGTGCTGCTGCACGAATTCGTTCAGCAGGGATTGCTGGTTGGTAACGCTCTGGGATGGGCCTTCTGTTTCATCCTCCTTTGACAGTCGTATGTACAGGGCGACGTGGTAATCCATGGGGTTGCTTATTTCTAAGTACATCTGATCCTCCTTGAAATAAGCGACCATTCATCGCCCACATGATACCGCACTTGTCCCTGCTGTAGCAAGGATGCGGGCAAGATAAAGCCGAAAAGATTCTTCCAACAGATGGGAGAGGCTCTTTTCGGCTTTTGTATATTCGCAGCGCACCACCGGCGCTTCGCTATTTTTCACACATCCCACCTCCTTTGTTGAACGTATGTCTGGTTAATTGTTTTTTTGCTTGTCCACAGAAAACAGAAAAGAGCCATATCTGATGACATGACTCTTTCTGATCAATCTGGCTATTTACTTTAAACGGATGGTTTGCGCCAGCTTTCTGGCAGCGAGAATTTTTGCTGCCATGTGGTAGTCCGGGCAATCGGCCTCCTGCATGACTTGCGTCGCCAGCAGTATTGCTGCTTTATGGATGCACATTGCATCGCCTTGCTTGCACTGGCAGCCGAAGGCAGCTTCATCAAGCATGTAATATGGCATAAGCAGTGTATCCCGTTCCTGCATCATTCCTTCGATTTCGTCCGGGAAACGTTTGATGCTGATCACTTTGCCGCTATCCAGATACTGCTGTGCTTTTTGCCGCAGTATGGGCTCAAGGCTGCTCTGGAGTTGCTCCAGTTGGTTCATTGATCGGTTCCTCCTTATCGTTTTCAAATAACAGATTGCTCAAAACGGCTGCGCTACGTTCTTTCATCTGGTAAGCCAGATGGGTGTACAGATCCGCCGTGATGCGGATGGTGCTATGTCCAAGCCACTGCTGTACTTCCACCAACGGGACTCGGTTGGCCACCAGCGCACTGGCGCTGGCATGACGCAGATCATGAAAGCGAGTGATCCGCAGATGGTGCTTTTCCAGCAGCTGTCGATAGCGTCTTGTGATATAGTCCGGATTGAGAGGTTTACCTTCCTTGCTGCTAAAGAGATAGGCGTTGGGTCGGAGTTCTTTGGGTCCTTTCGTCTTCTGATAATCCAGCAGTATTTGCCGAATTTGTGGCGACATGGGCAGTTTGCGATTACTGGACTTGTGCTTGACGGTATTTCGTCCAATGATAAGTGTGTTCCCAAACTGATCCTTTGTGACAACAACGGTATGGTTGATGGCTATCGTTCCGTTGACAAAGTCAATGGCCTGCCAACGCAACCCAGCTACCTCGCTGCGGCGCAGTCCATAATAGGCCGTCAGCTTGATCAGCAGTTCCAAAGGATCGCCCTCAATAGCCGTGAACAACTGCTTCATTTCTTCCGGCGTGTAGGGGTCAGCAGTGAACTGTCCTTTGGATGGACGCTTGACCAAGGCAATGGGATTGCGCGGGAGGATATCCCGCCGTGCCGCATCCGCAAATGCTTTGTGCAGTACCGTGTGATAATGCAGTACGGAGTTGGAGTAAAGCCCTTGCTCATAAAGCGCTTGATAGAATCGTTCAATATGAACTGGTTTCACTCCGCATAACAGGAGCTTCTGCGGCTCAAAGTATTTCACGATCCCCCGAACAAGCTCGCTGTATGAAGCAAAGGTAGAGACCGAAATTTCTGCTTTATGGGTCTGTAGCCAGCTTTGCAGATAATCTGTGAAGAGTGTGATCGGACTTTCTTTATCCGGCAGGGTGTATTGCCTGCGCAATTCCAAAAGCATCTCTTCAGCACGCTTCTTGTTTCCTTGAATCTTCAGCTTTGTGGGGATCCACTTGCTGTATCTGCTGCCGTCGCTACGGCGCAATTCCAGCACCGCATACCAAATGCCGTTCTTGGGTTGAAGATGTCCGCTTACCATGTGTATCACTCCTTATGATTGATGTATCTATCATAAGCGAGGTGGCAACACAGGGCAAAGAATTCGAACCCGGTGTGTTGTCAAAGGGCGGCGGACTCGAAATGGATTGGAGTTTCATCACATATCTGACGGTTCGAATCAAAGATAACGCTGTCACTAAGCAGCACTTTTATTGTTCCGATAGACAGAAAATGTATTGCTATTGTTCCGCAAAAGCGATATACTATAAGCAAAGAACTGAAAAAGGGGGCGATCGTGCGTGGAATATATCACCGTTGCGCAAGCTGCGGAACAATGGGGCATCTCTGACCGCAGAGTACGCATTCTGTGCCAGCAGGGCAAGATCGACGGTGTGATCCGCAAAGGCCGTGCCTGGATGATCCCTGGCGATGCAGAAAAGCCCATTGATGGCCGCACCACTCGCTACCAACGGAACGATAGCCCTTATGCAGAGCTTTTCGCCGAAGTGGATGCGCTGAAAGCTGAGTTGGACAAACGCCGGCCTCTCACCCAGGGCGAATTGCAGCGACTGCGGGATGAATTCCTGATCGAGTACACTTACAACTCCAACGCCATTGAGGGCAACACCCTGACCCTGCAGGAGACAGCACTGGTCCTGGAAGGCATCACCATTGATAAAAAGCCGCTGAAGGATCACTTGGAAGCTGTTGGTCACCGTGATGCATTCTTGTATGTGGAGGAACTGGTCAAGAATAAAGTTCCGTTCTCTGAGCGCATCATCAAGGAGATCCACACGCTGGTGCTGATGGACAGGCCGGAGGATCGCGGCGTCTACCGGCGTATTCCGGTGCGGATCATGGGCGCTTACCATGTGCCGCCCGACCCTGTGCTGGTTCCAGAGCAGATGGAACGGCTGGTGGCAGAGTTTGAGGGCAACAAAAAACTGCACCCCATTGAGCGTGCAGCACTGTTCCATCTGAAGTTTGAGGGGATACACCCCTTTGTGGACGGCAACGGACGAACCGGGCGACTGATTCTGAATCTGATGCTGATGCAAGCTGGGTACCCTCCAATCAATGTGAAGTATTCGGATAGGAAATGGTATTACGAGGCGTTTGATGCATATTATCGAGACGATTACAAGCACAACATGATAGGAATAATCCTCATGGAAGCGCGTCGACAACTGACGCATTACTCTTGGTTTTCGCCTCAATAATACGGAAACAAATGAAGTGCGGCAGCAGTTCGGAAACTCAAAGAATATTGACATACCATTATCTACAAGCAGTTGCCAGGCAAATCGATAAGAAAAGGAGACACAGAAATGACAGATTATCCCTATATGCTTTCAAATAATAAGATTGCACCCATCATCACGAAAATTCAGCAAGCAGCCCGTCCTGCAAAGTTTACAATTGAGGTATTGCGTAATCTGGGTTTTACCAGCACAAATGATAGAGCAGTTGTTCCGCTACTCAAAAAGCTGGGCTTCCTTATGGATGATGGCACTCCAACGGCTCTGTACGATCAGCTAAAGGATCCCACTTCGACCCAAACAATTTTGGCAACGCAGATTAAAGCGTTGTATGCTGATCTGTATGCTATCAATACAGAAATCCACAAAGCTCCTGAAGCAGAAGTAAAGGGGGCAATTAGCCGTGTGACTGGAAAGGATGCAGAGGGTGTAGCGAGAATCTATAATACATTTAAAGCGCTGTGCAACATTGCAACTTTTGATATTGTTCAGACACCTGTGGTAGCAGAGGAAAAAGCAGAAGTTCCCCCAAAAACCGATACGACTGTACCAGTAACAGTGCCGAGAGCAAACGAGTTCCACTACAATATTCAGATTCATCTCCCTGCTACAAATGATATTTCTGTTTACAATGCTATTTTCAAGAGCCTTAAAGAAAATTTGCTGATGTGAGGTGTACTATGAGCGAAGCAACTATGCGCCAGTTTGTTTTCAGCGGACTTTTGCTTCAAGATTCTCTTGATACTCTTGAAAAAGAAGGGATTAATGTCCGCAAGTCTGGTGATCTTGTACCAGTAAGTCGAGTAGTTGAAGCTGATTTCAATCCGCGAATCTGGCATGATGCAAACAGCATGGCCTCCGTCTATCAGGCTATCTTTTGCATTGAGAACACCATTCGAAGTTTTATTGTTGAGCGCATGTCTGAACGCTATGGCTTGGATTGGTGGGAAGAAAAAGTAAGTAGTAAGATCAAGAAGGCAGTCAAGTCTTTGAAGGAAGAAGAACAAAAGAATAAGTTCTTCTCCAGCCGTTCAGACAGCGAAATTGGATATACAATGATGGGAAACCTCGGACAAATCATTACCGATAATTGGTCGGATTTTTCTGATATCATTCCAAACCAAGCGTGGCTGAATTCCAGGATGCAGGATTTGGAAATGGCAAGAAATATCGTGATGCATACAGGTGTCCTGCCACAAGATGAAATTGAACGTATTACAAGCATTGTTCGGGATATTCTTAGACAGATTGGTTGATTTCTATAACATACTGCCTTATCAAGAAAAATGAGATGTTACTTTGGTTCTTGCTGCGTTGTTAGCGAAGAATAAGGAGATTATGAAGGTTATGGACGGTAAACGGATTCAAGAATATTTGTCCAATGAGGCAAAATCATTGCTAACCGTATATACACAATTCCAAACACTATTGCCACACCCAACACAAGATGCCGCTTCACACAAGGGAGAGGATGGACGATACGTTGAAAGCCTAATAAAAGAATACCTAAAACGATATTTACCAAAGGATTTAGAAGTGTTAACCGGATTTATTCTTAGACCCGCAGTAAAGATGGGCACTAAGAACATGAGCCGCAAGAACGAAGACGACAAACATTCCACTCAATTAGATATTATTATCTATGACAGTTGTCACTACCCAATTTTTCAACGATTTGGAGATAATGTTATTGTACCGCCAGAAGGTGTTATAGGGATTATTTCTGTAAAAAAGAAGTTTAATGATATCGACTTTGCAAGCGAAGCTCTTGCCCTAAAAAACGCTGCAAAATTGTGTCGATATACAAACGAAGATAACAAAAAAATTCGCGGGCCGTATCTTGCAATGATAGCAATGCATTCGATTGTAAAAAAGAATCCTCCTACTCACAAGTGGATTTTTGAGAAGGTATCCTCTGTATATGATGCTACACAAGACACCTTTGATGAGACCATAGGGTTAATAACAAATATTGAGGGATGGAGCATTTTTAAGCGAAGACCTAACAAGACAGGTACAAAAGCAGAATACATATACTTTAGTCATGGTGAAAACGAGGAACACTTTGGTCTGCAATTTCTACTAACAGGGATACTAAGCGTATACTATGATCCTTCCAGAAACTCAAGGGAAAGACCCGGCTTTACTGCTTTTCCGTCAGGTAGATCGCATAATGATACATTAGGTGAAATTGAGGTGTGTGGACTGAGGTGATAATGAACAATGCTACTTTGTGATGAATGGCCGCTTCTACTCAATCAAACACCAATGCCCGAAGGCTCCTTCCCAGCCTTCGGGCATCGTTTACAATAATGGCGGTGCTATACATAGGAACGGCTGATGCCCAGCAGCCTGGCAATCTCATGCTGCGGGTGCATGACACCGTCGCTCAGGCCGTAGCGCATGCTTAGTACCATCCGTTCTCGGTCGGGCAGCGAAGGCAGCACCCTGCGGACCGTCGCCAGGGTGATCCGTCGGCGTACCTCATCCTCCACCAATTCCGGATCGGTTCCCAGGAGATCGGCGAAGGTTACGGCATTGCCGTCGCTGTCTGTACCCAGAGGCTCGTTGAGGCTGATATCTGCTTGTTGCTTTCGGCTCTGGCGAAGGCTCATCAGGATCTCGTTTTCGATGCATCGGGCGGCATAGGTACTCAGCGATGTGCCGCTGTGGATATCGTAACTGCGCACTGCCTTGATCAGTCCCACTGCGCCGATGGAGATCAGATCGTCAAAGGTGCAGCCAGGCACTTTGTATTTTCGGGCGATGTGTACGATGAGCCGCATGTTGTGTTCTACCAAGAGCTGACGGGCGTCGTCGTCCCCCTCGCGCATACGGGTTAGAGCTTCTCTTTCCTCGGCTGCGGAAAGTGGCTTTTTGAAACTTTGGCTGCCGGAAATATACCCCAGTAAAAACAGACAATCCTTGATGATCCAAAATAAAAACGAAGAAATCACTGGCATCCCTCCCTCCTGAAGGGTATGACTGGCCCGGTGAGGAAATCCCATTGGGACGTGCCTGCCAGAGAAAAAACGGGCGTGGGTACACCCAAAGAACAGCATACCAGCCAGTCACCTCTGTACGTGATTTTCAACTTGTGATATAATCTATTCTGTATCTTTATGTACCCATACAGGAGGATGAAACGATGGACACGGCGCAAAAAAACCAGCGGTCGCATAAGGCTTTTCAAAACAGAGAACTGAGCTGGTTTCAGTTTAACCGTCGCGTGCAGATGGAAGCAGATAGAACACGCCATCCGCTTTTGGAGCGTGCCAAGTTTTTGGCGATTGTGACATCGAATCTGGACGAGTTTGTTCAGGTGCGTTATGGCAAGGTACTGGATAAGGCAAAGAATGCGCCGGACAAGAAGGTGCTTGGCGGCATCACAGCGGAGTCGCTGCGCCGCAAGGTCAACAAGGAGATCCTGCGCCAGAACAATTCCCAGTATTTGCTGTATGAAGGGATCCGCAGCGAACTGTATCTGCATGGCGTCAGACTGTATCCTGTGTTCACCATGACCGAGGAACAGCGCGCACGGGAGCTTTCCCTCTTTGAAAACGATATTATGCCCTTTGTGAAGGTGCTGCCTCAGGACGCTGAACCTGCCCAGAAGCAGCTGCATTTGTGCGCCAAGCTGACCAGAAACGGGCGCGGCAAGTCCCGCTTTGCCCTCGTGGCGCTTCCTGCTTCCTTGCCCAGATTGTACGAATTGTCTTCCGACGAGGAAAATCGCTATCTCATTCGCCTTGAGGAGATTGTCAAGCATCACCTGGAGAAGCTGTTCCCCAAGGAAAAAGTGGATCATGTGGCAGCGTTCCGTATTTTGCGCAATCAGAATTTTCTTCTGGATGAGTGCACGATGGAAACCATGCCCGCCGCCGTCAGGCAGATGCTGACCAAGCGCCGTACCGGTGACGTGGTGCGTCTGGAAGCGGAAGAGCGCATGAGCGAGGAAATGCTGGGTATGCTCACCCAGCGCTTCCGTATCAAGCAGGAGCAGCGTTATCGCGCCACCGGCCCGCTGGATCTGAACAAGCTGATGATGGGCCTTTACGGAATGGTAAAGCGTCCTGACCTGAAATTTGAATCTCACGAACCCGTTGTGCTGGATGAACTGATGGGGGATGATGTATTTGATCGCATCGTCCAGCGGGATTATCTGATGTATCATCCTTATCACAGCTTTGCGCCGGTAGTGCATCTTCTGAGAAAAGCCGCGGAGGATCCTGCGGTGCGTTCCATCCAGATGACCCTGTACCGCGTGTCCAGCAACAGCCCGATCGTTGCTGCGCTGGCTGATGCAGCGGCTGCGGGCAAGGATGTATTCGTCATGATGGAGGCCTGCGCCCGTTTTGATGAGGACAACAACCTGTTCTGGGGCGAGCGCCTTTCCCGTGCGGGCTGCAAGGTGTGCTACGGCTTCCCGGGAGTGAAGACCCACAGCAAGATCGTGCTGATTGAGCGGGAAGTGAATGGGGAGATGCAGCGGTTTGCCCATCTGGGAACCGGCAACTACCACGACGGTACTGCCAAGCTGTATACCGATTTTGGCCTTTTGACGGCTGATCAGGTGCTGACGGCGGATGCAGTGTCGTTCTTTGAGCGGCTCAGGGGCAGCGAAGACGCGCCTATGCAGGAGTTGATCAAGGCGCCGGAAATGCTGCAGCCCACCGTTCTTTCGCTGATCCAGCGCGAGAAGGAAAATGCGATGGCGGGTCTGCCCAGCGGCATCATCGCCAAGATGAACTCCCTCAGCGACGTGAAGGTAATGGAAGCTCTTTGCGAAGCAGGCCGTTCCGGCGTGAAGGTGCAGCTGATCGTTCGCGGTATCTGCTGTTTGATCCCCGGCGTAACGGGCGTGAGCGACAATGTTGAGGTGTATTCGCTGGTAGGCCGCAATCTGGAACATCCCCGTGCCTTCCGCTTCGAAAATGCCGGTCAGCCGGAGATTTATCTGTCATCTGCGGACTGGATGCCCCGTAACCTATACAGGCGCGTGGAGCTGATGTTCCCTGTGAAGGACGAAAGCTGCAAACGCGCGGTAGAGAACGTGCTGCGCCTTCAGCTCGGCGATAATCTGCAGCTTCGCATGCGCCTGCCGGATGGTTCTTATGCTCTGCTGGAGGAAGAGGAGCAGCCGGGCGTGGACGCGCAGGATCTGATGCTTCGGGATATCGCCGCAGTATTTGAGGGTACGGCGCTTGGGGGAAAGGCGGAGGAAGCATGACGCATTGGAAAGAGTTGGTGCGTGAAGATCGGGAAGCAGTATTGCAGCGTGACCCTGCGGCCAAATCCATGGCTGAGGTCAAGATGTGCTATCCCGGCCTGAAGGCGCTGAAAGCCCACCGGAGGGCGAATGTACTGTTCCGCAAGGGCCATGTGCTTCTGGCGCGGCTTCTGAGCCAGCGCGCCCGGCATCAGACCGGCATTGAGATCCATCCCGGCGCGGAGATCGGCCGCCGGGTTTTCATCGACCACGGCGACGGCGTGGTGATCGGTGAAACCACCATCATCGGCGACGATGTGACCATCTATCAGGGCGTTACCCTTGGCGGTACCGGCAAGGACGTGGGCAAGCGCCACCCCACCATCGGCAATAACGTCACCATCGGTGCAGGCGCCAAGGTGCTTGGGCCCATCAATATCGGTAACAATGTGAAGATCGGCGCCGGCTCTATCGTGCTCAAGGACGTGCCGGATGATTGCACAGTGGTGGGCAATCCGGGCCGTATCGTGAAGAAAAAGCAGCCTGCCCAGGGCGTTGACCTGGATCAGGTCAATCTGCCCGACCCCATGCTGGAACGCATGGAAGCACTGGTGAAGCGTCTCAGCTCGCTGGAGGTTTGCCTCAAGAGACATGCGGAGCGGCTTGGCTGCAGCGAATGCACAGGCGATCCTGAAGCGACACCCTGTGCACAGCAGTGTAACGGGGATTGCGAAAACTGCAAGGGTCACGGCATTCAGGAAGAAACCTGATCCTGCCTGTACAGATAAGGAGGAGAGCTGATGCGCTGGAAACGGATCACCGCCATTGCGCTTTGTGTGCTCTGCCTCCTGTCTGTGTTGTTGGTGATCTTTCATATTCGTCCCACCCATCACGACCACGCTTATGTTCTGCATGCGCCCAAGGCTGGTCAGCGAGTCATTGCGGCCTATCAGCCTGAAGTAGTGCCTGCAGGCAGCGTGTCCGCCAATTCAGGCGGGCTGGACGAGCTGGTGACTGTTCCCGGTATCGGCCAGACGCTGGCGGAAAATCTTATTGCTGAACGGGAACAAAACGGACGTTTTTATTTTCCGGAAGACCTTCTTTGCGTTCGCGGCATCGGAGAAAAGACGCTGCTGAAGCTCCTGCCTTATCTGAATCTGGATTAACGGAGGCCATCCTATGCAAAAGACAGTACGCTTTTTGGATACCACACTCCGCGACGGGGAACAGACTCCCGGCGTCAGTTTTCATCTGAATGAAAAGGTGGAGTTTGCCCGCGCGCTGGAGTCGTTGGGTGTTGATATGATTGAAGCGGGCTTTGCCGGCGCCAGTCAGGGCGACTTTCAGGCAGTCAGCGCCATCGCTGCTGCGGTGAACACCGGCGTGTGCTCGCTGGCGCGCTGCGTGGAGAGCGATATCCGCGCTTGCTGGGATGCGCTCAAGGAAGCAAAAAAGCCCCGCATTCATGTGTTTATTGCCACCAGCCCCGTTCACCGCAGCGCAAAGCTCAACATGACCAAGGAACAGGTGCTGGAAGCGGCCGTCCGCGGCGTTCGTCTGGCGCGTTCTTTGTGCGCTGACGTGCAGTTCAGTTGCGAGGACGCCACTCGCACCGAGCCGGATTTCCTCTATCAGGTGTACCGGGCTGTGATGGCTGAGGGCGCGACTACGCTGAACATCCCCGATACGGTAGGCTATTCCTCCGTGCGGGAGTTTGGCCAGCTGGTGGAGAATGTGCGCCGCCATGTGGTGGGCGACCGGGAGGATATCATCCTGTCCGCCCACTGCCACAACGACCTTGGCCTTGCTACTGCCACCACGCTGGAAGCCATCCGCTGCGGCGCAAGGCAAGTGGAATGCACCATCAACGGTCTGGGCGAGCGCGCTGGCAACGCACCTCTGGAAGAGATTTTGATGAATCTGCGTACCCGTAAGGATATCTATGGTCTGGAGGACAACCTTCGCTCCAGGGAAATCTACCGGATCAGCCGTCTGGCTGCCGGCCTGAGCGGCATCGAGGTGCAACCTAACAAACCGGTCATCGGCGCCAATGCCTTTGCGCATCAGAGTGGCGTGCATCAGCACGGTGTGCTGAAAAACCGCGCCACCTATGAGATTATGGATCCTGAAGAATTGGGTATTCCCCAGGGCGGTGTGATTCTGGGTAAGCTCAGCGGCCGCCATGCCCTTAGGGAGCACGCCATTGAGTTGGGCATCGAACTGACAGATCATGAGTTGAACCGTGCTTTTGAGAAGTTCAAGGAACTGTGCGACCGCAAGAAGGACGTAAGCGAACGGGATGTGATGGCCATCCTGCGCGAGCAGATGCACGGATCGCTGGGACAGTACCGGATGCAGTCCTTTCAGATTTTCAGCGGCAATCGCATGACCTCCACGGCAACTGTCAGCCTCAACAAGGAGGGCGAGATCATCACCCGCGCCGATTGCGGCGACGGCCCTGTTGAAGCCTGCTTCCATGCAGTGGATCAGATTACCGGACTCAATTGCTCGCTGGAAAGCTACCAGCTGCGTGCTGTCACCGAGGGCGAGGACGCGCTGGGCGAAGTCACCGTCCGTGTGCGCCATGGCGAAGTGGTCATGTTGGGCAAGGGCGTTTCCACCGATATCATCGAGGCCAGCTGCCTGGCCTACCTCAATGCTGTCAACCGTCAGCTGGAGCATCTGGCGGAGCATTCGACCAAAGGTTAATTCACATAACGGGGTGATCGTATGTACCAAAGATTTGGAAAGCGAGCGCTGGATTTGCTGTTTTCGGCGGTCCTTCTGCTGATTTTGAGTCCTCTACTGCTGGTGATTTCCCTGCTGATCAAGCTGGACAGCAAGGGGCCGGTAATTTTTCGGCAAAAGCGTGTGGGCAAGGACAAGACCTATTTCCAGATCCTGAAATTCCGCACCATGCGCACGGATACCCCCAGTGAGGTTCCCACCAACGACCTGCATGGCGCCCAAAGCTACATCACAAAACTGGGCGGATTTCTGCGCAAAACAAGCCTGGACGAGCTGCCCCAGCTATGGAATATTTTCAAGGGGGAGATGAGCTTCATCGGTCCCCGGCCCGCCCTGTGGAATCAGTACGATCTGATTGAGCTGCGCGACCGCTATGGCGCCAACAAAGTTCTTCCCGGACTGAGCGGTTGGGCGCAGGTCAACGGCAGGGACTTTCTGGGACTGGATTCCGAAAAGAAAGCCCAGTGTGACGGCGAGTACGCAAACAACGTCAGCTTTGCCTTTGACGTGAAATGTCTTCTTTTGACGGTTGTCAACGTGCTGGGTATGCGCGGCGTGGCAGACGGCGACGAGGGTAAGAACCCGGCCGATGCAGAAAAAACGGAGGAATGAGCATGATTCGCGTGTGTATCACCGGCGCGGGAAGCTATATTGGTACGCATATCGCGGCGGCATTGGCGCAAAGTCCGGAAATGTTTGTGGTACGCCAGGTGGACGTAGCCCGGGAATGGGACGCCGATGCGCTTGCTGCCTGCGATGTTGTGGTACACGTGGCAGGGATTGCGCATCAGAAGGAAACGGACGAGAACAGAGCGCTGTACACCTCCGTCAATCGGGATCTGGCGCTGCGTGTGGCTCAGGAAGCCAAAAAACGAGGTGTGAAGCAGTTTGTGTTTTTTTCCAGCATGAGCGTGTACGGAATGACCACCGGTCATATTGACGAAAGGACCCTCCCTGCGCCCAACACAGCCTACGGCATCAGCAAATGGGAGGCAGAGCAAGGGCTCAAGAAGCTGGAAAGCGAGGCTTTCCGAGTGGCGGTATTGCGTCCGCCTATGATTTATGGACGGGGCTGCCGGGGCAATTATCCCCGTCTTGCGGCGCTTGCCAGAAGTGTTTCGTTCTTTCCCTACGTGGATAATCAGCGCAGTATGCTGTACATCGGCGTGCTGTGCGCCTTTATGCGTCGTCTGCTGGAAAGCGGACAGGGCGGGCTGTATTTTCCTCAGAACAAAGCGTATGTGAGCACGGTGGCGCTGGTGAAGGAAGTGGCGCGTTGCCACCGCAGGCGGCTGTTTGCAGTGCGAGGCTTTGGCTGGCTTCTGAAGAAGCTGGCGCCGAAGGTCTCCCTGGTGGGCAAGGTGTTTGGCTCTCTGACCTACGATCTGGCCATGAGTCAGGCATTCCAGGACGACGGGCAGCCTGACTTTGCAGCAACCATCGCGGAAACGGAGGGTGCTCTGTGAGCAAAAAAGTTTTGTTTGTGGCGACGGTGCTCCGGGGACATGTACTGGTGTTTCATCTGCCCTACATGAAGTGGTTTCAGCAGCAGGGCTATGAAGTGCATCTTTGCTGCCGCAATGACACCGGCGAGCCGGAGGTTCAGGTGCCCAACTGCGACCGTTATTTTGACCTTCCTTTTGAACGCTCGCCGTTCAGCAAGGGCAATCTGCACGTATACAAGCAACTGAAAAAGCTGATTGACGAAAATGATTACGCTTTGATCCACTGCCATACCCCTGTGGGCGGTATGCTGGGCAGGCTCTGCGCCAGAGACGCGCGCAAGAAGGGGACCCGCGTGGTCTATACGGCCCATGGATTCCATTTCTTTGACGGCGCGCCGCTGAAAAACTGGCTGCTGTTCTATCCTGCCGAGCGGCTTTTGGCGCGCTGGACGGATTTGCTGATCACCATCAACCAGGAGGACGAGCACCGCGCAAAGTGTTTCCCTGCTGGCAAAGTGGCGCTGGTGAGCGGCGTTGGCGTGGATCTGACCCGCTTTGATCCGCCTGCTGATCGCCGCCAGGTCAGGGACGAGCTGGGCATTGACCATGATGCCAAGGTGCTGATTTCGGTAGGCGAACACAGCACGCGCAAAAATCACGCGGTGATCCTGAAGGCGGCGGCGAAGCTCCCTGGGGTGCAGGTGCTTCTGTGCGGCTGGGGTGATGGATTGCCCATGCTGCAAGAGCTGGCCAGGGAGCTCGGTATAGAAGAACGTGTTCATTTTCTGGGCTTTCGCAAGGATGTGCCTAAGGTGCTTCGGGCAGCCAATGTATTTGTGTTTCCCTCGCTGCATGAAGGACTTCCCGTGGCGCCCATGGAGGCCATGGCTGCAGGGTTGCCCTGCGTTTTGTCCCGTGTGCGCGGCTGTACGGATCTGATCGAGCAGGGCGAAGGCGGCTTTTTGCGTGAGCCTATGGATGTGGATGGATTTGCTGCGGATATTCAGGAACTTTTGAATGACCCCAGCCTTCGTAGCCGTATGGGCACGAAAAACCGGGAAATCATGGAACAGTATGCGCTGCCCAATGTGGTCGAACAGATGGCGGCATTGTATTTGCAGCAGCTGAAGGAGGAGCACTGATGGCTCGGACGCTGGTGTATTTCAGTTCCTGCGCAATTCATCCTGATGGAAAAAACGACCCGTTTATGAAGATGGAGCAGCCATGGCTGGTTGCGCATTTTCACCGGGTCTATATGGCAGCGTATCAGGGAGTGGACGTGCTTACCGCAGATCCGGATCAGCCCCACCGCCCGCGCCGTCCTTTGATGAGTGGGCTGCGGGGGCTGATCCGCGCCCTTTTTTCCGGCGACGTGTGGACTGAGTGGAAGCATCTTCGCAAAGACGGCGTCTTTTCGTTGGTCAATGCGCTGAAGGTGCTGCTGTTTGCCGCCCGGGGACAGCGCATGGCGCTTTCTTTGAAAAAGGTTCTGAAACAGTGCCGCCCGGAGAAAACCACGCTGTATTCCTGCTGGATGAGTTTCGACGCCTATGCTGCGGCGCTGCTCAAGCGGGCCTATCCGCAGATGCGCTTTGTTGTGCGTGGCCATGCCTTTGATATCGATGCGGAGCGAAATTCGGTGAATCCTTATCTGATGAAGCAAACCATTGCCCGCGCTGCGGACGGTGTTTATCTCATCAGCGAAATGGCCAGACAGCAGTACATGGCATATATGCGGGGACAGGTGGATGAAAGCAAGGTACATGTGCTCGCCTTTGGCTCTGCAGGCGATCCGCCGGACAAGCTCCTGCCGCCACCGGTGCATACGGAAGGCGTGCTGCGTATCGCCAGCTGCGCTAAGGTGATCCCTATCAAGCAGGTCGATATTCTTTTGGAAGCATTGGCTGCCTGGGAGGGCGTACCGGTGCATTGGACCCACATCGGCGATGGCGAAGGATTTGACCAGCTGAAAGCGCGGGCCGAGGAACTGTTGGATCAGAAAGAGAATGTGATTTTTCATCTGCTGGGCGGTATGGCCACCGAGCAGGTAGTTGCGACCTATGAGCAGCAGGCTTTTGACGTATTCGTCAATACCAGCCGCAAGGAAGGCGTTCCGGTGTCCATCATGGAGGCCATGCGCTGCGGCATCCCGGCGATCGCGCCGCGGGTGGGCGGACTGCCGGAATTGGTAACCGAGGAGACCGGCTGGCTGTATGAGCCGGGCGAGGGGCAGGCTGGAGTGCTTCGCTGCCTGTCGGCACTGACCGGGGAAAACCTAGACCTTGCATGCCAGCGGCGCACGGCTGCTGCGCGTCGTTGGAAGGAAAAATATCGGAATACGGCATCGCTGGAAACGCTTTTGCCGGAAGGATTGAGTAGATGAGTAAACGGATTTTGATGATCAGCTACTTCTTTGCGCCGGAGAATACCATAGGCGCGGTGCGTCCGACCAAGCTTGCCAAATATCTACAGCGGCAGGGCCATGAGGTGACGGTGCTGTGCGGAGATGGCATGTGGGGCCTGGACGATCCCACCCTGGAACGGGATTTGCAGGAACTCAGGGATGTACACATTCTTAGAGAGTGGAATCCCGTGCGGGACCGATATGAAAAAAAGGCGGCGATGGCCAGCGAGGCCAAGGTACAAAACGACTCTGGCCCAGTCCGGGGAAAATCTTCCTGGATAGGACGGCAGTTCCGGCGGCTGAAGGACGCGGTCTATATTTATCTGACCGTCATTTCTGACCGGCATTTTCAATGGCTTGGCTGCAAGGAGTTGAAAAAACTCACGGGCCAATATGACGCCGTCTTTTCCACGTATTCTCCCCTTAGCGTGCATATGATCGCCCGAAAAGCCAAGAAAACCGGGCTGGCAGCGAAGTGGATCGCCGATTGCAGAGATGAAGTGGAAGTTCCGTTTGTCTGGATGCGTCCATGGATGCGCTGGTACACGAAAATGATGCGCAGAGAAGCGGACATTCTCTGCGGCGTCTCCAAAGGCTTACTTGAAACGCTTCGCTTTGGTGATGTGGGGCGTGTGTTGACCAACGGCTTTGACCGGGATGATCTAACACTGACGGATGCTTCAGAGGGAAAGAACGAACGGTTTTCGCTGGCGTACTGCGGTCAGCTCCGTATGGGACGCAAGGAAATGGGCAGTAGAGATCTGACTCCCATTTTTCAGGCTTTGCGGCAATTGGTTGACGACGGGACTCTGGAACCAGGGGAGATCGATATCCTGTATGCGGGCGACGAGGGGCAAACGCTGCGAAAGCAGGCTGAGGCTGCAGGCTTAGGTCAATGCGTAACGGACTATGGTATGGTCACCAGAGAGCGTTCTTTGCAGGTGTTGCGAAAGGCGGATGTGTTGCTGATGGCCACCTGGAGCATCCCTGGTCAAACCGGTATCTTATCAGGAAAATTGTTTGAGTGCATGCTAGTGAAAAAACCGGTCGTTTGTGCGGTGCAAGGTACGGTTGCCAACAGCGAGATGTCACAGGTCATCCGGGAAACCCAATTGGGCTACTGCATCGAAGAGGCCAAGGGATATGATCTTTCGGGTCTGGCGGACTATCTTCGTCCCATGGTAGCAAGCTGGCGAAGGGGCGAGGCTGGCGTCCAGACAGACAAGTCGGAACGATACCATTACGATACCCTGGCGCGTCAGCTGGCTTCGTGGGTTGAGGAGTAGATTTTCATTGAAATCATTTCGTTCTGAAGTGCGATTGTGATAGGGGGTAAGGATGTGCTGCATCCCGAATATGTGAAGCAGAAAGCCATTCAGGAAAAACTGTATGCTGAGAAAAATCAGAAGTCAGAGGCGTACAACGGCATTTTTGACCGTTGGATGTATCCTGTGTTGACAGCGGCCCATGTGCCTATTGAGTGGCAGTATGATCTGGATGCGGATACCAATCCCTTCTTTATGAAGCGACTGGGCATCAACGCGGTGTTCAATGCCGGCGCGATGAAACTCAACGGAAAGTACTGCGTGGTTGCCCGCGTGGAGGGATGGGACCGCAAGTCGTTCTTTGCAGTTGCCGAAAGCGATAACGGTGTGGACGGCTTCCGGTTCTGGGATGAACCTGTGCTGCTTCCGGATACCTGTCCGGAGGAAACCAATGTGTATGATATGCGGCTGACACAGCATGAGGATGGCTGGATCTACGGCGTATTCTGTTCTGAAAGCAAGGATCCGGAGAGCAATGATCTGGGCGCGGCTGTGGCGGCGGCCGGTATTGTGCGTACCAAGGATCTGAAGATTTGGGAGCGCCTGCCGAATCTGATCACCAGGCAATCTCCCCAGCAGCGCAATGTATTGCTGCACCCGGAGTTTGTTGACGGAAAGTACGCGTTCTTCACCCGTCCCATGGATGGCTTTATCGAAACCGGCTCGGGCGGAGGTATCGGGTTTGGTCTGTGCGATGATATCACCAATGCGGTGATCGATGAAGAGATCATTACCAGCAAGAGAAAGTATCATACCATCACAGAATCAAAGAACGGCGCAGGTGCCGTACCCATCAGGACAGAGAGAGGATGGCTGCACATTGCGCATGGCGTACGTAATACCGCCGCAGGTTTGCGTTATGTGATCTATGCCTTTGCGACGGATTTGGAAAGGCCTTGGGAAGTAATTGCTGAGCCTAGCGGTTATCTGATCGCTCCCGAGGGCGAAGAACGTGTGGGCGATGTGAGCAATGTTGTGTTTACCAACGGCGCGATCGTGGATGACAATGGCGATGTTTTCATTTATTATGCCTCCAGCGATACGCGGCTGCACGTGGCTACCACTACGGTGGAGAAACTGACAGATTATGTGTTTGGTACGCCTGCTGATCCATTGCGCAGTGTGGATTGTGTGAAGCAACGCTGTGAATTGATTCGCAAAAACAAGGAACTTCTGGCGAAAAATGGCGCAGTATGAAGTAGGAAGGCTTCGACATCAGAGCAGCGATGCAAGTGTCGGAGCCTTCTTTGTCGAACATCTGATGCGGTGTGCTAATGGAATGTTCGGATTATATAGATGATATTCAAGAGAAAAGGGGGGATAATATTCGGGAATGCAACATCCTTTCAAAAAAATCAAAAAAGTTTCAAAAAAAGTGTTGACATAAATCCAGGTGCGTGGTATTATAACCAAGCTCGCTTGAGAGCACCGAACCTTGAAAACGATACAGAGAAAGAAACGCAAAGAACGACAGTCAAGAATTTTGAGTAGATTCGTACTCGATGGAAATAACGATCGAGAGCGATTCAGGATTTAAACATAAGAGTTTGATCCTGGCTCAGGACGAACGCTGGCGGCGTGCCTAACACATGCAAGTCGAGCGGAGACTTATGAGTGA
>SVGM01000014.1 GCA_015056365.1 Clostridiales bacterium
TACAGCGTTCTGGTCATATCAGCGGCAGAAGGCTTCAATGATGCTCTCGCCGCTATGCTCTCTGAGGCAAGGTATTCCCCTGTGCGATTCACAATGAATGTCGGTGCTGCCAGGCGGATCCTTGCCGAACGGACTTTTGATTTTGTTATCATCAACTCGCCTCTGCCCGATGAAACAGGCATACGGTTCGCCATTGACGCCAGCAATTCAAAGGAAATGGTCGTACTGCTGATGGTTCGGGCAGAGCTTCAGGAAGAAATCTACGACAGGGTTGCTGAGCATGGCGTATTTGTTCTGTCCAAGCCGACCGCAAAGCCCATCATCACAACTGCGCTCAGCTGGCTGTCAAGCGCCCGGGAAAGGCTCAGAAAAACCGAGAAGAAAACGCTCTCCATCGAGGAGAAAATGGAAGAAATTCGCATCGTCAACCGTGCGAAATGGCTGCTGATCAGCGAACTCAAATTTGATGAGCCCGGGGCGCATCGCTACATTGAAAAGCAGGCAATGGATCGCTGTGTGTCCAGGAAAGTTATTGCACAAGAGATCATTACGACGTACTCGTGACCTGTCGATATTGGGCAAAGATGTTCTTGACACCTTTGGTGAGATTGTGGCACAGGCAAAAGCGGAGCTCATCAAGTTTGGCATGATCCGGAAAATTGGGATCTGAACAATCTGCGCCGAATTTGGACGCATCATGTATATGCCGGGGGAAAACAATGCACGAGATCGCTGTGAGTACAAAGGATTTATATCGTGGGATGATGCAACAAAACAATCCACCTTACCTCTTACTTAATCAGTAGATAAAAAATACCGCGGGCACAATAAAACTGTGTGCTGGCGGTATTTCGTTATGAATGTCTGAGTCTATCAACCATCCTTTGTGTTGCGATCAGTTGCCGGTAAGAAATGTGTAAACACCCTTGACAAAACAACGCGGAGACGGAGCGCTGTTTTTCGTTGTATGGAAATCCGGGCGCATCAAAGGAAATAGGTGTACACAACATCGTCGTCGGCTTTCGAAATGCCGCCGGTTTTTTCATAGCATCTGCAAGCCGCTTTGTTGCCTTTGCCGGTGATCAAAAACAGCTTACGACAGCCCATGGCCTGCGCGCAGTGCTTGACATAAGAAACCAATCCTGTCCCCAAACCCTGCCCCTGATGCTTCTCTATCACATCCACAGCGTGCAGATAAAAGTCTTTTCTTCCGTCCGGTCTGGTCAGCTCATAACCATAGGCGAAGCCGACCACCTCTTGGCCAAGTCTGGCGATAAAACCATGCGCGTTCTCCGTTCTCAAAAACCGCAGGAGATGGTCGCTGTGGTACTGGGTATGCACATCATCGGTGAAGCGGCACATAAGCGCAATATCTTGCTCGCTGAATCGATGGTACTGGATCTCTTTCATCATGAAAACACCTCCGGCTGTTATCCCATTGTACAGCCGGAGGTGTTATGATGCAATGCGTTTTTACTTCTCAAACCCGAAATGCAGGAAGTCCGCCGAGCCTTCGCCCTCGTAGGTGAAGTACAGGGGCTTTTTGCCGCCCTCGATGGAAAGGGGCGCGCTGAACTTCTGCCAGCCCTGGCTGGGAGCAACGGGGATGCGGGCAACGATGCTGCCGCCCCGTTCGTCCCGGACAACAAAAGCGCCGGTGGCCGTACCGCGCACCTCTACCCACAGGGTTTTGGCGTCGGCAAAATGGAAATAGCGGAAGCCGGCGGTGGCGCCGTCCACCATGTTCTGAATGTACTGGTTGGGGTTATCCTCCCGGTCCTCGCCCTCCTGGGTGAAGGCAGGATGGTTCTCATCCTGCTGATCCGGCAGGCTCTCGCAGGTGCCGTTCTTGGAATAGAGGTGGCAGGCGATGCGGGCTTCATAGCTGCCCTCGTCCTTCAGCGGACCGCCGTTGAGGCCGCAGGAGGTGATCTCCGCCTGATGGAACCGCTCGCCGTCAAAGATGATCTCCTCGGCGCAGGCCTGACGGGAGAAGAAATGGCGGTTGGTCTGGCGGTGATAGAACACATACCACTTGCCGCCGGCATTGATCACGCTGCCGTGGGTGTTGCCCCGGTAGTTCAGGGCTTCGGTGTTGCCGTTTGCGCCGATATCCGCATTGGACACCAGCACGCCGCCATAGCGGTATTCACCCAAGGGGCTGTCCGCCACGGCCCAGCAAAGCTCGTGCATCCAGCAGGAGGAATAGATAAAGTAATACTTGCCGCCAATCTTGCGCACGGAGCTGGCCTCAAAGAAGGGATGGGCTTCGTACTCGGTGCCGTCTGCGTCGTTGATGATGGGCAGGTTATGGTAGGGCCCGTCCTTGACGGTGATCATGTCCTGCTCCAATTCCATCTTCAGGCTGTCTTTGTCCACGCCGGGGGTCTTGTAGCGGGGGCTGTTGCCGGAGAACAGGTAGATGCGCTTGTCATCGTCGATGAAAATGCCCGGGTCAAACTGGCGGATCTCATCGGGACGGGAGCCCAGGATGTCGCCGTTGGGGTAGCGGACGAAATCAAGGAACTCGTACTTGCCTGCCGGGGTATCGCATACCGCCACGCCGATCTCCTTAAGGAAGTCCAGGCAGTAGTAGAGGTAATACTTGCCGTCATTGCCCCGGCATACGTCAGGAGCCCACAGGGCGTGCGCACCATCGGCGTTGCGCGGATCCTGGGTCTTTTGGAAGATCACGCCTTCGTAGCGCCAGTCGGACAGGTCGTCCTCCGGCGCGGACCAGCACACATAGTCATTCTGGCAGTACACGTCGCCGTTGAAGCGGTCGTGGCTGCCATAGACGTACAGGCGGCCGTCAAATACGCGGGGTTCGCCGTCAGGGATGTATTCATAGCTGGGCAGATAGGGGTTGAATACCTGCTGTTTCATGCGGGTCGGCTCCTTTGCAGATGAAATTGTGAGAAGCGGTTGTGTTGATGATAGCAGATTTTGGGGGGCGGTGGCAAGGGGCGGTGAAGGTTTTGTGAAAAAAAAGCGGGGCTGTGTTTTGTATCCAAAATACAAGATAGAAACATTCTGTTGACAAAAGAACCCTTGCTTTTTGACCTGTTTCCATGTATGATATCAGCACGGCAAGAAATCGCCCATAGGGCGAAAATCGTCCCACTAACTCTGAGGCAAGTCCCGGCGGCCCTGCTGCCGCCCATATCATAAGGAGGATGAAATCCATGGAAGAACGCATTTTTAACTTTTCTGCAGGTCCCGCCGCCATCGCCGAGAGCGTATTGAAGAAGGCCGCCAGCGAGCTGGTTTGCTACCCCGGCAAGGGCATGAGCGTTATGGAAATGAGCCACCGCTCCCAGATGTACATCGACATCTACGATGAAACCGTGGCGCTGCTTCGCAAGCTGATGAACGTGCCCGAGAACTACGACATCCTGCTGGTGCAGGGCGGCGCCACCGAGCAGTTCAGCGCCATTCCCCTGAACCTGATGAAGCACGAGGGCGGCCAGGCAGACTTCGTGGATTCCGGCAACTTTGCCCACGTGGCCGCTGAGGAAGCCAAGAAGTACGGTAAGGTCAACATCGTGGCCTCCTCCCGCGAGGACGGCTACACCTATGTGCCCGATGTGAAGAACATCCAGTGGAACGCCGATGCGGACTATGCCTACATCTGCACCAACAACACCATCTACGGCACCCGCTACATCGACATCCCCGAGACCGGCAAAGTGCCGCTGGTTGCCGATATGTCCTCCAACATCCTCAGCCAGCCTGTGGACGTGAACAAGTTCGGCGTCATCTTCGCTGGCGCTCAGAAGAACATCGGCCCCGCCGGCCTGTGCGTGATGATCATCCGTCACGACCTGATCGGCAAGGAACGCCCCACCACCCCCAAGCTGATGAACTGGGCCCTGCAGGTCAAGAACACCAGCATGGTCAACACCCCCAACACCTACGGCATCTACATGGCCAAGCTGGGCTTCGAGTGGCTGCTGGAGCTGGGTGGCGTAGATGCCATCTATGAACAGAACGTGATGAAGGCTGGCCTTTTGTACGATTATCTGGACGAGAGCAAGCTGTTCAAGGCCACCGCTCAGAAGGAGTACCGTTCCCTGATGAACGTTACCTTCGTCACCGGCGACGCTGATAAGGATGCTGCCTTTGTCAAGTACGCCGCTGCCAACGGTCTGGTCAACCTCAAGGGTCACCGCAGCGTAGGCGGTATGCGCGCAAGCATTTACAACGCCATGCCCGTTGCCGGTGTGCAGAAGCTGGTTGAAGTGATGAAGGCCTTTGAAAAGGAGAATGCATAATGTATAAGATTCAGACATTGAACGCCATTTCCGAAGTGATCCATCAGCACCTGAGCGCCGAGAAATACACCATCGCCACCGACGAACCCGTGCCCGAGGGCATTCTGGTCCGCTCCGCCTCCATGCATGACATGGATCTGCCGGAGAGCCTGCTGGCTGTTGCCCGCGCCGGCGCCGGCACCAACAACATCCCCATCGACGAGTGCACCAAGAAGGGCATCGTGGTCTTCAACACCCCCGGCGCCAACGCCAACGCCGTTGCCGAGCTGGTCATCTGCGGCCTGATGCTGGGCAGCCGCAACGTGGTGGGCGGTATCCAGTGGGCCCGCACCCTGGACGGCAAGGGCGACGAGGTCGCCAAGCTGACCGAAAAGGGCAAGGCGCAGTTCGTGGGTCCCGAAGTCCGCGGCAAGACCCTGGGCGTCATCGGTCTGGGCGCTATCGGCGCTCTGGTGGCCAACGGCGCCATCGGCCTGGGCATGAACGTTATCGGCTATGACCCCTTCATCAGCGTGGACAGCGCCTGGAGTCTGAGCCGTTCTGTCAAGCACTGCACCAGCGTAGACGAGATCTATGCGCAGGCTGACTACATTACCTTCCACATTCCGCTGCTGAAGGACACCCGCGGCTCCATCAATGCCGCCGCCATCGCCAAGATGAAGGACGGCGTGCGCCTGCTCAACTTCAGCCGCGCCGAACTGGCTGACTTCGCCGACCTGACCGCCGCTCTGGAAAGCGGCAAGGTGGCCAGCTACGTCACCGACTTCCCCACCCAGGAAGTGCTGCAGATGAAAAACACTGTGGTGATTCCCCATCTGGGCGCCTCCACCCCCGAGAGCGAAGAAAACTGCGCCGAGATGGCTGCCCGTCAGATCCGCGATTATCTGGAATTCGGTCAGATCCGCAACAGCGTCAACCTGCCCGAGGTACTGCTTGGCCGTGCTGAAGGCGTGCGCGTCCTCGTGATCCACGAAAACGAGCCCGGCCTCATCTCCGCCCTGTCCTCCGCCATCGGCGCCCGCAAGATCAACATCAACAACATGGTCTCCAAGAGCCGCGGCAACAACGCTGTCACCGTGCTGGAGATCTCCAAGATGCCCGATCAGAAGCTGCTCAACGAGCTCAACGCCCTTAACGGCGTGCTCCGCGTCCGCTGCTTCAACGAAGAAGCCTGATTTCACTCACCCCACCCGACGCTGTTTTTCCCCTGTTCAGCGTCGGGTTCCTTTTTTTGACGGGAGGATACGGCTATGAGGCTTTCTGTAGTACGCCACGGGGAAGGGGACGTCGATTTGCCAACAAGACAACAAACCCCGGCGCACAGACACGCCGGGGTTTGTCAAATAAGAAAGCAGAGTGTCAAAACCAATCTGGCAGGACTGGCTTGTTAGAAGGGACAAATCTCAGAGATACAGGTATCAGAGAAGTTAGTGCCCTCCCAAACGGCAAGAATTTCAAACTGGAGATAATTGCTGCTGACGGGCTCAGAAAAATAAACGTACTGATAACCGTTGTAAACATCTTCAATGAAGAAACTTTCGATGGGGTTGCCCGCATCATTATAAACAAGCAGATATTTAACACGGTTGTTTTTGATCCAGCGGTCGCCCTTGTAGTAGTCGTGGTATTGGAAACCGTTGGCAATTTTGAATCCGCGGTAAGTATAGCGTTCGCCATCAACAGGCAAAACCCTGATCCATTCACCCACGCCTGTTCCTGATGCGCCTTCGTTCCAAGCGGTAGTAAAGTTGCCGTCAACTGCTTTTTCAGGTCCCACAGTATACTCGTTATAGTTGATCTTCAAAGTAGAACTGGCAACGGCAAAATATTGCATATTTTCAGGCACATAAGGTTCATACTGACCGGTATATTGGGTTTTCGAGACAGAGGAATTGTTCAGGCCGAATGCGCTTGTTGCAACAGTTGTCATAAGGAGAAGGATCAAAAGGAACACCAATACAATGTGTCTGGCAGAAACTTTCGATCGTACGGTTACAGAGGAGTTGCGCTGAACTGTGTCGTGGAAACGATCTGACATTGAAAAATCCTCCTGACGATTGCTGTTTTAGTACTTCGATAGTTGGAATATTTGACACTTAATGGTAGACTCCTTCAATAATTGTGATATCACACCCAATCAGATGTGCAACAATTTCTCGAGCATAAAGACTACATTGCTGATAATGGGTGACGACCGCTTGATATACGAGCTTCAGGCAGGCATGAAAACAGATGCAACGTACTTTTCATATGAATGAGGCGGCCTTATGAAACTGTTCATCACACGCCATGGGGAAACCGATTTCAACGTCCAGCGCCGCTACGCCGGCCAGGCCGACGTGCCGCTGAACGAAACGGGCGTTTGTCAGGCCCGGGAGCTGGCGGAAGTGCTGGCAACGGAGTCCTTCGACGTGATTATCACCTCGCCGCTGACCCGTGCCCGGCAGACAGCGGAGGCGGTGCGGCAATACCATCCGGAGACGCCGCTTGCGGTGATGCCGGAGTTTGCCGAGCGTCACCTGGGCGTATACGAAGGGCTCACCGGGCAGGAGGCGCAGCAGTGCTATCCAGACCTGTGGGCGCGCTACTGCACCCGCCAGACCGACGATGCCCCCACCGGCGGCGAGACGGTGCGTCAGTGCGATGATCGCGTAGCTGCAGGGCTTGCGAAACTCAGAGCCACCTGCGGAGACAAACAGGTGCTGCTGATCTGCCACGGATTTGTCTCAAAGGCGATCCATCGCCAGCTCGGCGGGCTTAGCTATGAAGAAATGTACGCTTTCAACCTGGCGAATTGTCAGGTAGCGGTCTATGACCTGTGAATCTTACGGGTACAGACTGTTCAGCCGCCTCCCATCAGGGGGGTGGCTGCTGTTTATTACGCCGCATGCGTCCGGTTTTGGAAATTGCACCGGGTGTACGAAAAGTGCATTGCCCTTGCAAAGCACGGCAAAATAGGCTATGATAAAAATGATTTATCATGTATTATCGGGCGCTCGCCCAGGACAAGGAGGCTCTCCATGAATTCATACGTCTTTATGACCGACTCGGACTCCGACCTGCCTTTTGGCTATGTGGACGAATTGGACCTGACCATGGTATACATGCCCTATATGGTGGATGGCAAGGAGTACTATGATGACCTGGGCCGCAGCGGCAAGCAGAAGGATTACTTCGACAGCATGCGCGCCGGCGCAACGCCTGTAACCTCTCTGTTGCCTCAGGCTGCTTACGAAGAATATTTCGAGCCCATCTTCCAGCAGGGCAAGGACATTCTGTTTGTTGCGTTTTCCTCTCAGCTGTCCGGCACCATCAACAACATTTACGCAGCCCGTGAGGAACTTTTGGAAAAATATCCCGAGCGCAAGATGATCGTGGTGGACACCCTGAGCATCTCCGCGCCCCAGACCATCCTCATCCTCAAGGCACATGCCCTCTACCGAGAAGGCAAGTCCATGGAGGAAGTGGCTGCGTGGCTGGAAGAAAACAAGCTCAAGGCACAGGCCTGGTTCACTGTGGACGATCTGGTCTACCTTAAGCGCGGCGGCCGCATCAGTGCCGTAGCCGCTGCCTTTGGCACCATGCTGGATCTCAAGCCCATTATCACCGAAACCAAAGAGGGCAAGCTGACCTCCACTGATAAGGTTCGCGGCCGCAAGCAAGCCCTGCGTATGCTGGTGGACAAGGCTGTGGAAAACATTGACGATCCCGCCAACGCCGACGTGATCATCCTTCACGCGGATGCCGCTGAGGACGCTGCCCGCTTGGAAAGCAAGCTGCAGGAAAAGATCCCCGGCCTGAACAAGATCGACACTTATTTCGTTGGTCCGGTCATCGGCGCTCATTGTGGCCCCGGCACCGTGGCAGTGTGCTTCTTCGGCAAGGAACGCCCCTGCTAAGAAGGAGAAAAAAGCGCAGCTTGCGCAAGTAGTCTTTCATGAAATATCAGTCCCCCGCCGCATCGGATGGATGCAGGCGGGGGTTCTGTTTTTGATTTTTTGCTCAGCAGCCTGTGCCGCCTGCCGCTGCAGGCGGTATACCACATATCCAGCTCCGGTCCCGACAGTGAAATGGCAGCGCCGCAGACTGCTTGGAGAAATTCGGCCAGATGACGGATTTCACCGGGTTGTTTTTCATCGCTGCGGTGGTTTGGAAGCTGGTGGTGCCTTCTGCAGGCTGACGCCCGGCACCGAAGGTTCAGCCCGGAACACCCAGCTCCTTCAGCAGGCTGACAAATTTCTTTCTGGCAAAGACGATGAACCGATAAACCTGCTGGTCCTTCATGGTCAGCGACACCGTGGGAAAGCACAGAAGCCATCCTTCCTGCATTCTGGTGATATCCGCAAGGTTCATCTCCAAATTTTGAAATGGATCCGGTACCGTCAATTTGTTGGTTTTGTAGGTGACCTTGGCAGGATCCACGATGATTCCGCCGCCCAGGATGCCATTGCGGCACAGGCTGGCGATAAAGTATTTCTTCATTCTGTTCACCTCCGACTGATGATGGTATCTCTTGTATTCGTTGAAATGATCATATCACACGGGAGAAAGGCTGCAAAGAACATTTTGATGCATAGGTTTCCCTTTCGTCGGGCAAACTGCTTCCTGAGAACACTTACCAGCAATGGAAAGGGATGGTGCATATGAATCAGCAGCATTGCCTGCTTTGCGGCCGTGATTTTCCCACCGGTCTGCAGATCATGGGCTGTTTTCTTTGCTTTCACTGCGAAAAACGGCTGGTGCGCATGGCGGAGGAAGGGACGCTGCCTGCGGCCCCGGAGCGGCGCAAGCTGCTGACGCTGTACTGCCACCGGGGTTCGTAAAGGCCGGAAAAGTCCATGGCCGGGGTTTAAGCACAGCAATGGCGGAGCTGTTAAGAAAAGCCAGTCATCAGAAGCGATGACTGGCTTTTGGCTGTCAGCGGTCAAAGACATTGTCCGCTTGCAGACCGCGGATGTGCCTGGCATCGCCGAACACTTCAAACCGTGGCGGAACAAGTGCGTTTTTTTCGTTTCCCAATGTAACGGCGGTGATCGCGGTATAATCGGGTCCCATGGCGCTGCAAACAAAGGGGAAAGGCAGATTGAACAGATGGCTGAGGATGGCAGACGATGCGCCTCCATGCCCAAAGGCCGCTACCGTTCGCCGTGTATTGTTCCCTGTCACACGGTAGTACAGCCCTTCCCGACGGTAGCCCAGCATCAGCAGCCATTCATCGGTCGCATCGGCAATTTTCTGCACGCAATCTGTAACCCGGTTGCGGCAGAAGGGTTCCTGCTCCATCCAGTCGGGCTGGAAAAGGCTTTGGTTCTGTTGTGCCATCCAGTCGGCTGTGTCCCAGGGATGACCGTCAAACATCAGAGCCGATCCATCGGAAGCTCCCCATTTGATCTCCTTCATAAAATCGCACCTGTGAACCGGCAGCCCCAGCTCATCTGCAAGATGCTGCGCTGTTTCCAGCGCTCTGCCGCAGGTGGAGGAAAAAATGGTTTCTACACCTTCATCGGCAAGCCTCCGGGCAGCAGCTGATGCATGCTTATGCCCCAGCGGGGTCAGGCAGTCGTCAGCATAATTGGGATGCCCATGCCGGACAAACAGGATTCTCATCTGTGACCACTCCTTGCCAATGAAGGCTTTTTGGGTTTCTGTTGTTTTCATCATAACACATGCCGGTCATGGTCGCAACGGATCAAATCGTGGCACGTGGACTGGCATCAAACAAGGATGACACATAGAAAAACCCCCGGCCGTAAGCAACGCCTACGAGCCGGGGGAGTGTCACTTGGGAAATGCATTTTTACGCATGCAATGTGCATGGGTCATGCCTTTTGATGCGCGTGGCATGTGCCGGGATGTCCCTTTTTATTTGAGCAGGCCTTGAGCAGCTGCAGTCAGCTGACCAAGCAGTTCCTTGGCCTTCTGCTCGTCCTTGTCGTTGACGTTGACGTACAGCTTGATCTTGGGCTCGGTGCCGCTGGGACGGACGCAGACGAAGTGGCCGCCTTCCATGGCGAAGTAGAGCACGTCGCTTTCCGGGTACTCCAGCTTCTTGACCTCGCCGGTGGAGACGATGGTCTCGGTACCGCGCTGGATGTCCAGCACGCGGGCCACCTTCACGCCGCCGATCTCGGCAGGCGGGTTGTTGCGGATGCGGGTCATGATCTCGCCCATCACCTTCAGGCCGTCGATGCCGGGCAGGGTGGTGGATTCCACGTGCTCCAGATAGTAGCCGTAGGTGGCGAAAATCTCGTCCATCACGTCGGTGAGGGTCTTACCCTGGGTGGAATAGTAGGCGGCGGCTTCTGCGATGAGCAGGGAGGCGTTCACGCCGTCCTTGTCGCGCACGAAGGTGCTGGAGAGGAAGCCGTAGCTCTCTTCGAAGCCGAAGAGGAAGGTATGGCTGCCGGTATCCTGGAACTGCTGGATCTTTTCACCGATGAACTTGAAGCCGGTGAGGGTGTCAAAGATGCTCATGCCAAAGCCGTCGCAGATGGCCTTGGCCAGCTCGGTGGACACGATGGACTTGACGGCGGCGCCGTTTTCCGGCAGGTTGCCCTGGGCCTTCTTGCTGGAGAGGATGTAGTACAGCATCAGGCAGCCGATCTGGTTGCCGGTGAGCAGCTTGAAGGAACCGTCCTTCTGGCGGACAGCCACGCCCAGACGGTCGCAGTCCGGGTCGGTGCCGAAGATGGCGTCTGCGCCCACTTCATTGGCCAGCTTGATGGCCAGGGTGAAGGCGGCAGGATCCTCGGGGTTAGGCACCTTGACGGTGGAGAAGTTGGGGTCGGGGGCTTCCTGCTCCTTGACCACGCTCACGTTGGTGATGCCGATCTCCTTGAGGATGCGGCGCACCGGCACATTGCCGCTGCCGTGGATGGGGGTGTAGACGATTTTCAGGTTCTTACCCACTTCGGCAACCACTTCGGGGTTGATGGACAGGGTCTTGACCCGGGCGATGTATTCATCGTCCACCTCGGCGTCGCCGATGATGTGCAAAAGGCCAGCGGCCTTGGCTTCTTCTTCGGTCATCAGCTTGGCATCGGTAAACTTGAGGGCGTAGATCTTGCCGGTGACAGCCTCGGCAGCTTCCGGGCCCAGCTGGGCGCCGTCTTCGCCGTAGACCTTGTAGCCATTGTACTGGGGCGGGTTATGGCTGGCGGTAATGACTACGCCGGCCTTGGCATTGAGGTGGCGAACGCCGAAGGAAAGCAGAGCCACGGGACGCAGGGCGTCAAACAGATAGGTCTTGATGCCGTTGGCGCACAGAACCAGCGCGGTCTCCAGCGCAAACTCGGTGCTCATGCGGCGGCTGTCATAGCCGATCACCACGCCGCGTTTCTTGTTTTCGGCGCTGTCCTCAATCAGATAATCCGCCAGACCCTGGGTGGCACGGCGAACGGTGTACACGTTCATACGGTTCATGCCGGCGCCCAGCACACCGCGCATGCCGGCGGTGCCGAAGCTCAGGTCGCGGTAGAAGCGATCCTCGATCTCTTTTTCATCGCCTGCGATGGCGAGCAGTTCCTGATGGGTGGCTTCATCGGCGGCAAAATCGTTGAGCCATGCCTGATAATTCTCCCGGTAGCTCATGGGAAAGGCCTCCTATACGTTTTTCTCAATCGCTGCGCAGGCGTGTTCGCCTGTACGCCATTTCATATCGTTTCTATTATAGCGGATATTTCGACGGTTTGCAAATATTTGTTTTCGGAGGGCAAATCCGGCACATCTTTCCCCGGCCACGCCTTGACCTGTCTCTCCCACCTGCGCTATAATATGGGCAAGAAACCAACCGTACCAAACTATATAACACAAGGAGGACCCTTCCATGAGCATATCCACTCGTCCCTTTGACAAGGCCCCCGACGGCCAGCAGGTTACTGAGTATATCCTGACCAACAAATCCGGCGCCAGCATCAGCGTAATCGACTTCGGCGGCTGCCTGCGCAACATCATCGTGCCCGACCGGGACGGCAAGCTGGCTGACGTGAATCTGGGCTTTGACATCGTGGACACCTACGACGGCAAGAGCAACTCCATGGGCGCCATCATCGGCCGTGTAGGCAACCGCATCGGCGGTGCGTCTTTTGAGCTGGACGGCGTCACCTACGACCTGTTCAAGAATGACGGCGACAACAACCTGCACAGCGGCCCCAAGGGCGTTGACCGCTATGTGTGGGCTGCCGAGACCATCGAGGGCGAGGGCTGGGATAAGCTGATCCTGACCCATACCACCCCCGACGGCGACTGCGGCTTCCCCGGCGCTGTGAGCATGGAAGTCACCTACAGCTGGAATGACGACTGCGAGCTGGGCATCCACTACTTCGCCACCACCGACAAGACCACCCTGGTCAACATGACCAACCACGCCTACTTCAACCTGGACGGCCACGACGCCCCCGACGTGCGCGACCTGACCCTGCAGATTTTCGCCCCCGCTGTCAACGAAGTGGACGACGGCCTGATCCCCACCGGCAACCTTTTGAAGAGCGAGATCCTGCCCTACGGCTTCGCCACCGAAGCCCGCGTGGGCGATGTGCTGGCCCTCACCGACGTGATCCCCGCCATGAAGAAGTGCGGCGGCGTGGACTTCAACTACTGCGCCGGCCGTGACAAGGAAATGAAGACCATCGCCGTTTTGAAGAGCCCCAAGACAGGCCGCGTGATGGAGGTCATCACCGACCAGCCCGGCGTGCAGTGCTATACCGGTCAGGGCCTGAACCACGAAGGCAAGGGCGGCGTGCACTACGGCCCCTATGCCGGCCTGTGCCTGGAGACCCAGCACTATCCGGATGCCATCCATCAGCCCCAGTTCCACAGCATCGTGCTGCGCCCTGAGGATACCTACGATACCACCACCATCTACAAGTTCTACGCCGAATAACCGGAAAACGACCGTCAGGCGGCGGTGTGCCGGCGGGCTCCGGCCTGCTGCACCGCTGCCGGCGGTCTTTCTGTTATCATCCGGATTTTTCTTTCCGTTCCCGCAAGGAGGTTTTTTCCATGGCATACGAATCCCAGAAGATGCTCACCCCCGGCGATCTGCTCGACGACAAGGGACAGCTTGCCCAGTGCGGCTACGCCACCTCGCTGGTGAAGGAGTACGACCGCTCCAAGATCAAGGCCGGCAAGCTGCGCATCAAAGAATGGGACTACTACTGCATCACCGGCAAGGAATGCGTGCTCTGCCTCACCATCGCTGATAACAGCTATATGTCCCTGGACAGCATCTCCCTGCTGTTCCCCGACAAGCACACCCAGATCCAGAAAAGCATGATGGATCTGATGACCCTCGGCAGGGTCGGGCTGCCGGCCTCCAGCAAACAGGGCGATGTGAAGGTGCAAAAGAAAGGCTACACCCTGTCCTTCCTCAATGACGGCACAAAGCGCGTGCTGGATGTGCATCTGGACGATTTCAACGGCGGCCGTCCCCTCACCGCCCATGTGGAGCTCACCGATGAGCCCCGGGACAGCATGGTCATCGCCACGCCCTTTACCGGCCATCCCCGCCATTTCTACTACAACCAGAAGATCAACTGCCTCAGGGCCAGCGGCGATGTGAGCTTCGGCGGCGAGACCTACACTTTCTCTCCCGAAACGGATATGGCCGTCCTTGACTGGGGTCGCGGCGTGTGGACCTACTCCAACACCTGGTACTGGGGCAGCCTGAGCACCGTTTGCGATGGCAAGGCTGTGGGCCTGAACCTTGGCTACGGCTTCGGCGATACCTCCGCTGCTACCGAAAATATGCTCTTTGTGGACGGCGTTGCTCATAAGCTGGAGCATGTTACCTTCGAGATCCCTAAGAATGCCGCCGGCAGCGACGACTTTATGAAGCCGTGGCGCATCCATGACAACGACGGTCGTCTCGACCTGACTTTCGAACCCGTTCTCGACCGGACCGACTGCACCTCCGTGCTGGTCATCGAAAGCGACCAGCATCAGGTCTTTGGCTACATGACCGGCGTCGCCGTCACCGACGAGGGCGAGGAGATCCGCATCGACCACGCGCTGGGCTTTGCGGAGAAAGTGAAAAATCGCTGGTAATTGGGGGACGTTGGGGCGCTGCCCCGAACCCCGGCAGGGCCTGAGGCCTTGCACCCGCTCTCTGCACCCGTTTTACGGGCGCAGAGGGTGGGTTTTTGTTTTGGGGAAGGTGTTTTGCCCCCCAGCACCCAGTTTTTCTGAACTGTTTTTCCCATGTTCATACTTTTGATACAGCTTTGTGGTATACTGCTCATGATCTTCCAGAAGGAGAAGGAATGAACATGAAACGATTTTTGAAGACCCTTGTGGTTCTGTGCATTCTGGCGGGCCTTGCCTACGGTGCGTATGTTTATTACCAGCGGCAGCAGGTCAAGGCTCCGGAGACGCCAGCGCTGCAGTATACGCCCATCAGGGTGACCACGGGAAGCCTGTCTCGGGAGGTCATCAGCACGGGCTCTTTGAGCATTGAAAAAAGCGTCAGCGTGAAGTTTCCAGTAGCCCTGACCCTTGGTCAGGTGCAGGTGCGGGCAGGTCAGCAGGTAGCCCCAGGCGACGCCTTGGCCACCGTGGACGTCTCCTCCCTGGACAGCGCCATTGCTACGCTGAAAACCGAGCTGGAAACGGTGGACTCAACGCTGGTGAGCCTTGCCAACAGCTATGAGAGCCAGCAGACGCTGTTTGCCCCTGTGTCCGGCCGCGTTAAGAAGTTTTACGGCCAGGTGGGCGACCGGGTGGAGGACGTGGTGGCCGAATACGGCTGTCTGTACGTGCTCTCCATTGACGGCAAGATGTGCGTGCAGATCCCGGTTACAGAGGGGATGATGCTGGGCGACCGGTTTGGCATCATCAATGCCAGCGAGCAAGGCTACAGCGCGGCAGTCAACCGCATGGAAGACGGCATGGCAACGCTGATCTTTGCAGACACGGCAGCGATGCCGGGGGAGGAAGTCACCGTTGTGCTCAGCGATACCGAGACCCTCACTGCCACCTGTGAAATTCATATGCCCATGGAGGTTTCCTCCACCTTGGAGGGCGTGATCACCACCTGCCTGGTTAGGGAAGACAAGTACATGGACCGCACGGACAGCGCTTATGTGGTCAGCTACCTGACGCTGACCCAGGAATACCGGGATGCGCAGATCCAACGTCAGGGGCTGGTCGAGCAGCTCAGCATCCTGCGCGGCTTGAAAAAAGATCCGGTTCTCCGGGCAGAGGAAGCCGGGATCATCAGCAGCGTGACGGCGGTGGATGGTTCCGTGGTGGCCAAGGACGACGAGCTTTTGGTCATGTACGTGGGCATGCCGGACCAGATGGTCATCAGCGTAGACGAATTGGATATCATCCATGTGAAGGTGGGGCAGACCGCCACCGTAGCTATGGACGCGATCACCGATAAAGAGTACAACGCCACCGTTACCTATTTGTCCACCATGGGCACCGCATCCAGCGGCATTACCAGCTATGACGTGATCGTGCAGCTGGAGGCGGATGACCAATTGAAGCTGGGAATGAACGGAACGGTGACCATCGGCGTAGGGCAGCAGGAGGATGTGCTTCTGGTTCCCCTTACGGCGCTGCAGAGCGACGCGCAGGGCAGCTATGTATGGCTTTACAGGGAAGGCTTTGAATCCACTGAGGATGCTCCGGGAATCAAAACCTATGTCAGCACTGGCATGTCCAACGAGGACTATGCTGCCGTGACCGGCGGGCTCAGAGTCGGCGATCTGGTGTTGGTGGTGCGCAGCGCGGCCATGGGGAACACCGGGAACGGCCAGTTCCAGCCGGGCAATATGCAGATGCCGGGCGGTATGCAAATGCCGGGCGGCGGTATGCAGCAGGATCGCACAAACAGACAGAATACAGGCATGCCGGGCGGCCAGGGCGGCTCGAGACAGCCTCAGGGCGGCAGTTCCGGCAGGTGAACGGCGCATCTTGACCGTATGAACAGAAAGGAGCTTCAGCTGTGATTCGGATGGAGAACATCGTCAAGCAATACAAGCTGGGCGGCGAGGTCATTTATGCGCTGGACCATGTTTCACTCCATGTGGCGAAGGGAGAGTATGTGGCGATCATCGGCCCCTCCGGCAGCGGTAAGTCCACCCTGATGAACATCATCGGCTGTCTGGACACCGCAGACAGCGGCGAATACCTGCTGGCAGGCAAAAAGATCGGCAGCTATTCCCAGCGCCAGCTGGCAAGGCTTCGCAATCGCCATATTGGTTTTATTTTTCAGGGGTTTCATCTGCTTCAGAAGCTGTCCGCGCTGGAGAACGTGGAGCTGCCGCTGATCTATCAGCAGGTAGGCAGACGGGAGCGGCGCAAGCGTGCCAAGGCGGCGCTGGAAAGCGTAGGGCTGGGGAAGCGCATCCGGCATAAGCCCACGGAACTGTCCGGCGGCCAGCAGCAGCGCTGCGCCATTGCCCGCGCGCTGGTTACCCGGCCCAATCTGATCCTGGCTGACGAGCCTACCGGTAACCTGGACAGCCGCACCGGTCAGGAGATCATGGCTATGCTGGATGAATTGCATCAGGCAGGCAATACCATTGTCCTCATCACCCACGACAGCGACGTGGCTGCCCGGGCAGACCGGCTGATCCGCATCGTAGACGGCCGCGTGTATGAGGACACGGCAGGCGGCGACGCTGACAAACAAGACCTGGCAAAGGAGGCGTAAGGGGATGGAATCCATGTCCATGGCCTTTAAGGCCATTTTGTCCAACAAGATGCGCTCCTTCCTGACCATGCTGGGCATTGTGATCGGCGTGGTGTCCATCGTGGTGCTGACGGCCATCGGCCAGGGTACCAATGCCGCTGTCATCAGCAATATCGAAGACATGGGCACCAATTTGCTCAGCGTGAGCATTTTTGCCCGTCGAAACAATCCCGTGACCTTGGATGCCTTGCGTGCCATGAACCGGGAACACGAGAGCATTGCGCAGGTCGCTCCGCTGCTGAACTCCACCGGAACGGTGAAGGCTGGCCTGATCCTGTACGAGGACGGCAGCATCATTGCCACCACCCCCGGCTATGATCAGATCCGCGGCTGGACGCTGCGCTACGGGCGCTTTCTCACCGAGCCGGACAACGACAACCGTTCCTTTGTGGCAGTCCTGGGGCAGGAGGCGGCAGTGGAGCTGTTCGGCTCCGTGAATGCCGTAGGCCTGACCATGAACTACCAGGGCTATACCTTTACTGTGGTGGGCGTGCTGGATGAGATCGGCACCACGGTTTCGGGTTCCGGCGATAATCTGATCATCATTCCCTTTTCCCTGGGCGAGCGGTTGTTCCGCTCCAAGGGCATCAGCAGCTTTTATGTGTCTGCCACTGGCTCTGACACCATTGACGAAGCGCAGAGCGTGGTGGAAGCCCATCTGGATAAGCTCATGAGCACCTCCACCTCCTCCAGCAGCTACCGCATCAACAATCAGTCGGCCATGCTGGAGGCGCTCAACGAGTCCACCTCCCAGCTGACGCTGATGTTGGCCGGCATTGCGGCTATTTCGTTGCTGGTGGGCGGCATTGGCATTATGAACATCATGTTGGTGTCCGTATCCGAGCGTACCCGCGAGATCGGCATCCGCAAGGCCATCGGCGCAACCCGCGGAAACATTCTCAGCCAGTTTTTGATCGAGGCGCTGACGGTGAGTCTGTTGGGCGGAATGATCGGTCTGGGCATCTCCTGGGGCGCCTGTACCATGCTGGCGCCGGCGCTTGGCATGACCATGATTTTCTCCCCCAGCATCGCCTTTCTGGCGATTGGGTTCTCTGTGCTGATCGGCGTGGTGTTCGGCCTCTATCCTGCCGCCAAGGCTTCCGGACTCAAACCCATCGAAGCGCTCCGCCACGAATGAGCAGGGCAGCGGGATTTGCAAAATACAAAAGACGCAGCTGAAGAAGCTGCGCCTCAGGTTGTTGAAAAAGTGCGGGGTGCAGGGGCCTCAGGCCCCTGCCGGGTGTGGGCAGAGCCCACAAACCTTTACGCCGCAGCGTTTTCCAGTAAGCACAGCGAGCACCGTAGGTGCAAGATGTGCGACTTCTATCGGAAAGTATGGGTTTGTCGACAGTCTGAGGCACAGCTGAAAAGCTGCGCCTTTTGCTTTTAATCCTGCGGCTACCTGCTGCATCCAACCTTCGTCAGGCCGTTGGCTCCGGCATGGAGGCCAGCAGCTTTTGCGCATGCGCCAGCAATGCTTCTCGCTGGTTGGGCAGACGGCTGTTCACTGCCTCCTGCCACAGGGCATTGAGCAGCGCGCCCATGCAGCGCGCAGGCTGACCGGCGGCATGAACCAGCGGCATCAGATCGTTGCCGTTGACCGCCAGCTGGCGGAGGGACAGCGGGATCCCGGGCTGGGTGAGCCGCTGGCAGAGAGCTGTACCGTATGCGGCGGCGTCCGGCAGGCGCAGAGCGTTCAGGCCCCGGATGGCGGCGTCCAGCACAGGCAACCCGGCAAGGGCGGTCTCCTCGATGGTGGCAGTCTGTGCCTTGAGGGCGCTCATCAGGCGAATGACCGCGGCAGTCTGGGCGGCGTCCCGATTGGAAAAGTGCAGAGTGAGCATCCGCTCTTCCACCTGCTGGGGCGCGTGGTTTGCGCAGAGTACTGCCATGCGAAGGGGCAAGGGCGCAATGGCTTCCTCTGCGGCAGGAAGGGCAGACGCTGGGATGGACAAAAGGCAGGGGGCGGTATCCGGCTCGCAGGCAAGGCCGTCCATGACGTACGGCCAGGCGCCGATGCGGCGGATGGTCGCAAGGCCGCTTTGGGTGGCGGGAGAGCGGCGGTTCAGCTGGGGATAGCGCAGGTCTGCCAGCAGCACCTTCTGCCACTCGTCTCGGAGGCGCTCCGGGGCGATATCCCCAAGCAACGGCGCATAGCGGGTCAGGCTGTCCATCAGGGCAGGGGTGGGCACAAGATCCATCTCCGCCTGAAACCGGGCGGCTCGCAGAATGCGCAGACCGTCATCCTTGAGCACCTGATCCGGGTCCAGGGTAACAGTGTGCAGGATGCCCTGCTGCATATGTGTAAGGCCGCCCGTGGGATCGATCACGTCCCCCAGACGGTCAGGGTAGACCCGGCGGTAGAGGGCGTTGACGCTGAAATCCCGGCGCAGGCAGTCCACGGAGATCTGGGTGGTGAACCGCACCGCCTCCGGCTTGTGGCCGCAGCGGTAGCTGTCCTCCCGGAAGGTGGTGTACTCCGCCATGTGACGCTGGCCGTTATCGTCGGTAATGTGCAGCTCCACTGTGCCGAAATGGGCGGCTCTCAGGTGGGCGCGTACAGGGGTGCCTTCGCATAGGGCGCACACCTGCTCCGGCAGCGCCGGGCCGCATATGTCTACGTCGCTGATGGGCAGTCCCATCAGGGGATTGCGCACCGCGCCGCCCACGATGTACAGCGGCATTTCGGCCGCTTCAAAAACGCGCGCCATGGCACGGAGCCATGGCGCTTGCATCAGAGCGTCTTTCATGCTTTTTCACACAGGGCGACGAACTCGTCCACCTCGCCGCGGACCACGTCCAGCGCGCTGCGCCAGTAGTCGGCGCTGCGCACGTCAATGCCCAGGTCGGCGGCAACATCGGCGATGGTGCCGCTGCCGCAGGAGGCCAGCATGGCGTCATACTTGGGCAGGAAGGACGCGCCCTCCTGCTGATAGCGGGCGAACACGCCCAGACCGAACAACAGGCCGAAGGCGTAGGGGAAGTTGTAGAAATGCAGGCCGGTGCTGTAATAGTGACTCTTGTTGACCCACATGGAGGGATGGCGCAGCTCCTTGTCCAGACCATCGCCATAGGCCTGCTCCTGAGCGTCCAGCATCATCTGGTTCAGCTCCTGGGCGCTGGGGATATGGGTCTTGCGGGCTTCGAAAACCGCGCTTTCAAACAGGAAGCGGCTGTAAATGTCCACCACCGTCTGGGTGGCTTCCATCAGGCTGTTCTCCAGCAGCACAAAGCGGGTCTTGTCGTCGGCGGTTTCGCGCACGGTGTGGCTCAGCAGCGTCTCGTTGAAGATGGAGGCGGTCTCCGCCAGCTGCATGGGAATGTCCGTCATCAGCACGGGTACCCGCTCCAGGCAGCGGTCATGCCAGCCGTGGCCCAGCTCATGGGCCAGGGTGCTTACGTCGGAGAAACTGCCCACAAAGTTGGTCAGTACGCGGCACATTTTTTTCTGATGATAACCGGCACAGAACGCGCCGCCGGCCTTGCCCTCCCGGGGCAGGAAATCGATCCAGCGGTTGTCAAAGGCATGGGCCATGAATTCACCCATTTCGGGATGCACTTTGCCAAAGGTGTTCACCAGCAGTTCCCGGGCTTCCTCCACGGTGTAGCGCAGGCTGGCTTCGCCCACAGGGGCAAACAGGTCATAGAAGGGTAGGCCGTCCTGATGGCCCAGCAGCTTACCCTTGGCGCGCAGATAACGGCGGAAATCCGGCAGCGCTTCCCGAATGGCGGTGAACATGGCGTCCAGGGTCTCCCGGTCCATGCGGCTCTCGGCCAGCTGCTGGCTGAGGATATCGGGATAATTCCGGGCCTCGCACAGGGTCATGGCCTGGCCTTTGATGCCGCTGAGGCAGAAGGCCATGGGTGTTTCCACCTTGGCATAGGAGGCCAGCTCAGCTTCGTAGGCGGATTTGCGCACCGCCAGGTCGGGATCGTATGCCATGCCGCGCACAGCGGGAAGGGGCAGACTCTTGCCGTCCAGCTCCACGGTATGGCTGCCCATCAGGCGGTCGCGCAGCTTGGAGAAAGCCTCGCCGCCGTCCAGAGACATACGCAACATCCACTTTTCAAGGTCGGCAGGCAGCAGGTGCTCCGCTTTTTCCTTGAACTCGCGGAGCATAAAGGCGTGCTCCTTGAGCAGATCGCTCTGGGCGATGCATTCTTCCAGGTTGTCCATGCTGCCGATATAGCGGGCAGTGGCGCTCTGGCACAGCTCTACGTCCACCAGCATATTGCTCAGCTTGTCCTGATAGCGCTGGGCGTCGGTGTTGTTGCAGTCGGTGGCAAGGGTCAGCTCAGTAAAGCCGTAGGTGTTGCTGAGCAGATTGCTCATGTCACTGGAGGCGTTCACCAGCATTTCCAGCTTCTGCACGTCGGTGCCGTCAAAAGCAGCCAGTTTCTCCGTGCATTTGCACAGCTCAGCGATCCGGGCAAGGTCCCCCTCCAGCTGGGGGTCGTCAAAACCGTTGTAAAAGACGGAAAGATCCCAGGTCATGTTCATAGCGGATCCGTTCCTTTCATGATTTGATGAGAGATTACGCAGAGATTAGCCGTTCTGCGCCAGCTTACTTTCCTTCAGCGCCAGCAGGCAGGTCTCCTTGCTGCGCTCGATGTGCTTCTTCATCAGGGCAGTAAAACCTTCCAGATCCTTTTGCTCCACCAGGTCCACCAGCTGATGATGCTCCTGATGAGCGGACTGGCGGCGGTTTTCCTTGGCGATGGCGATGGCGGAGAAGCGGCGGATGTATTCATCCTGACTTTCGATCACCCGCAGGATACGGCGCTGGCCGGAGATGGAGGTCAGACGGGTATGGAATGCACGGGCCAGGGGAGAGAGGTGCTCAATGTCGCCGTTCTTTTCGTACTCATCCATCTGGCTGAGCAGGTCGCGCAGCTCGGCGATATCCTCAGGCGTGGCATTCTCAACGATGTTGGGCAGGGTGAGCAGCTCCAGAGAGTTGCGGATGGTGTAGATCTCGTTCACGTCCGCAATGGTGAAAGCCCGCACCACCACGCCGCGGCGCATCACATATTCCACCAGACCGTCCCGCTCCAGCTTGCGCAGGGCTTCACGCAGGGGTGTGCGGCTGATGTGCATACGGTCGGCGTAGTCGGTTTCTACAATACGTGCGCCAGCAGGAATCTCTCCTGTAATAATGGCGCGTTTCAGCGTTTCATAAGCGATCTCGCGGATCGGTTTGCTTTCGGCTGAAGGCGGCAGGGTCATGGTATTCATCTGCTGGTCTCCTTTGTATTTGTTTTGTATTTTGTATACAAAGGTATCCTAACAAAGGACAAAAGACTTGTCAACCCCCTTATTTTCTGGCAGTTGAAGCTCGCAGGCGCAAGAGCGAACAAACAAAAGAAAAACACCGGCTGCCAGTTTTTTGAAAACATCATGGCAGTCGGTGTGAAAGATCGAAATCGGGATCAGCGGAGTACCACGCCCTCCGCGCCAAACAGGTCGCGGCAGGCCTCCAGCATCTGTGCACCGCCGTCGCACCAGCTGTCCCGGCTGAGCAGCAGGGCGATTCCCTCATCCTTGAGCTTGACATAGACGGGAACCTGCCCTGCGTAGGCCGTACACAGGCGCTTCACCGTATCCATGTGGCTGCGGGAGGGAAGCAGCAGATACAGCCGCTGGGGCGCCTCCTTGGCAAGCTGGGCGTCGGTCTTTTTGGTAGCGTCGGCTTCGTGCTGGGGTGCGGAAGGCTGCGCAGCAGAGGGTTTTGCGGCTGCCTGGGTGGCAGTGGCAGCGCTGTCGCGCTGGGGCTGGACAGCAGCTGCGGGCTCCCTGGGCGGCTTTGTTTCAGTGCGCTGACGGCTGCTCCGCATCGGGACGTCAAATGCACGCGGGGTCTTCACCCGGATTCCTTTGGACACGTTCTCCTCGTTGAGCAGCAGCACGGAATCCACCAGCAGCTTGGGTTCCTCCTCCTCGCGAAGGCTCAGCTTGCCTTCCAGGATTACCAGCATATCCACCGCAAGCATGTTGACGTAGCGCTCATATACCTTGGGGAAGACCAGTCCTTCCAGCTGACCGGTCAGGTCTTCCAGGGTCAGGAAGCCCATCATGGAACCCTTTTTGGTGATCTTACCCCGGCAAGCGGTGAGAATGCCTGCCATCACCACGGGCAGACCATCGTTCTCGTGGGCGGCTTCTTCGTTTTCCGCCATGTCCATCACTTGGGAAACGGTGGTGAAACCGCTGCTGAGCAAATGGGCCACCTCGTCCAGGGGATGTCCGGTGATGTATACGCCAGTCATGTCCTTTTCCATGCTCAACAGGGCGCGGCGGGGGTGCTCTTCCAGGTCGGGGATATGGTAGGACGCCTTGGTGGGCGTATCGCCGCCCATGGCCAGGTCGAAGAAGGAAACCTGCCCGGCTACGTTCTGGCGGCGGCGCTGTGCACTGTCATCCATCAGTCCTTCATAGACAAACATCATCTGGGCGCGGTTGTGGCCCAGTCCGTCGAAGGCGCCTGCTTTGATCAGGCTTTCCACCATTCGTTTGTTCATCTGGTCGCTGCCGGTGCGCTCGATGAAGTCCACCATGTCGGCAAAGGGACCTTTGCGGCGTTCTTTTTCGATCAGGGTCACTGCGCCGTGGCCCACGCCCTTGATGCCGCCCATGCCGAAGCGGATGCCCGGCTTGCCCTGCGCATCCTTGTCCACGCTAAATTTCCAGCCGGAGTGGTTGACGCTGGGGGGCAGCATGGGGATGCCGTTCTGGCGGCAGTACTGGATATACCCTGCCACCTTGGGCATGTTGTCCATGACGCTGTTCATCATGGCGGCCATAAAGGGCACAGGATAGTGCAGCTTCAGCCATGCGGTCTGCACAGCCACCACGGCATAGGCGGCGGCGTGGCTTTTGTTGAAGGCATAGGAAGCAAAGGCGCTCATTTCGTCATAGATCTGCCCGGCGGCCTCCCGGCTCACGCCCCGGCGGACGCAGCCTTCGATGATTACGTTGCCGTCCTCATCCGTCATGCCGTCGATGAAGTACTCCCGCTCCTTGGCCATCACGTCTTTTTTCTTTTTCGCCATGGCGCGGCGCATCAGGTCGCTGCGGCCCAGGCTGTAGCCGGCCAGGTCGCGCACGATCTGCATCACCTGCTCCTGATACACCATGCAGCCGTAGGTGACGTCCAGAATGGGGGCCAGCTGGGGGGTGATGTACTTCACGGTAGCAGGATCCTGCTTGCCGGCGATGTATCGGGGGATGGAGTCCATGGGACCCGGACGGTAGAGGGAGATGGCGGCGATCACGTCCTCAAAGCAGGCGGGCTTCATGTTCTGCAAAAACAGCCGCATGCCGCCGGATTCCAGCTGGAACACGCCGTCGGTATCGCCCCGGGAGATCATTCGGTACACGCCGTCATCGTCCAGCGGGATATCCTCGGGCTTCAAATGGAGGCCGTCCTGCGCCAGCATGTCCAGCGTATCCCGGATCACGGTGAGGGTACGAAGGCCCAGAAAGTCCATTTTCAACAGCCCCAGCCGCTCCAGCGTACCCATGGGGTACTGGGTGGTGACCACCTCGTCGTTGAGCTGCAGGGGGACATATTCTGTTACAGGCTGCGCAGTGATCAGCACGCCGGCAGCATGGGTGCTGGCGTGGCGGGGCATGCCTTCCAGGGTTTTGGACATGTCGTAGAGCCGCTGCACCTGCGGATCCTCCCGCAGCATTTCCTTCAGCTGGGGACTTACCTCCAGCGCACGGGACAGGGTCATATCCAGCGCAAAGGGGATCGCCTTGGCCACTTGATCCACCGAGGCGTAGCTCATGCCCAGCACACGGCCTACGTCCCGGATCACGGCCTTGGCTTTCATGGTGCCGAAGGTGATGATCTGACTCACGTGATCCTGCCCGTATTTTCGGGCCACGTAATCAATGACCTCCTGGCGGCGTTCGTAGCAGAAGTCGATGTCCAAATCAGGCATGGACATGCGCTCCGGGTTCAGGAAGCGCTCAAAGAGCAGGTTGTATTTCAGCGGATCCAGCATGGTGATGCTGAGGGTATAGGCCACGATGCTGCCTGCGCCGCTGCCGCGCCCGGGCCCCACCATGATGCCGTTTTGCTTGGCATAGCAGATGAAATCCCATACGATGAGGAAGTAATCCACATAGCCCATCCGGGCGATCATGCTTAGCTCGTAGGCGAGCCGCTGCCGGGGTTCGCTGTCCGGATTATCCGCCTCACCGGGGTACAGGCGACGAAGACCGTCCATGCAAAGCCGGGTGAGCATTTCCTCGGCGGTCTCGCCGGTGTCGATGGGGTAATGGGGCAGGTGCAGGGTGTCAAAGTCGAAGGTGACATTGCAGCGCGCGGCAATCTCGCCGCTCTGATGTACTGCCTCGGGGCAGTCGGCAAAGACGCGCAGCATCTCTTCTTCACTTTTGACGTACAGCTCCTCGGTTTCCATGCGCATCCGGGTCTCATCCTGGAGGGTCTTGCCCGTCTGGATGCACATGAGCACCTCCTGAGCAGGGGCGTCCTCTCGGTAGAGGTAGTGGCAGTCATTGGTGGCGACCAGCGGAATGCCGGTCTCCCGGCTGAGCTGCTTGAGCATGGGCAGCACCCGACGTTCGTCCGTAATGCCGTGATCCATGATCTCGATATAGTAGTGATCCTTGCCAAAAAGCTCCTGCATGGACAGGGCGTGAGCCTTGGCGTCCTCATAGCGGCCGGAAAGGAGCAGCTTGGGCAGATCGCCACTGAGGCAGGCGGAGAGGCAGATGAGCCCCTCGCTGTGCTCCCTGAGCAGCTTGTAGTCTATGCGGGGCTTGTAATAGAACCCTTGGGTAAAGCCGGCGCTCACCAGTTTGATCAGGTTCTGATAGCCGGTGTTGTTTTCGCACAGCAGGATCAAATGGCTGTACTCTCTGGCCGCACCGTGCTTGTCAAAACGATCCGGGCAGACGTACACCTCGCAGCCGATCACCGGCGTGATGCCTTCGCTTCGGCAGGCATTGTAAAATTCCACCGCGCCGTACATGACGCCGTGGTCCGTGATGGCGGCATGGGTAAAGCCCAGCTCATTAAGGCGCTTCACCAGCGGTTGAATGCGGTTGGCGCCGTCCAGCAGGCTGTATTCGGTATGCAGATGCAGGTGGGCAAAGGACATGGCGTAACTCCTTATCAGACGTTGAAATCAACGGAGGGAATACGTTTATTATAGCAGGTTTGTGCGGCGGTTGCCATAGAGCCCAGCAGAAAAGGAAACAAATGCGGTGATTACCAGTTTCGTCCGTTAAGTAAAGGATTTTCGTAATGGTTTTCGCAAGAAATTATCTGTGAAAACGGATTGCAAGCGGCCCGTAACTGTGATACAATGCCACCATCAAAGCAACTAACGTTCAAAACGTTAGTGCACAAGGGAATCGAAAACGTTTTCTGCAATGGACAAAAGCGAGGAGGAAACCATAATGAATTACGGTTACTTCGATAACAGCAAGCGGGAATATGTCATCACCGACCCCCGCACCCCCATGCCCTGGGCCAACTACCTGGGCTCCCCTGCCTACGGCGCCATCGTTACCCAGAACGCCGGCGGCTACAGCTTCGTTAAGTCCGGCGCGGCTGGCCGTATCCTGCGCTATTCCTTCAACCAGTTTGACGAGCCCGGCCGCTATATCTACCTGCGGGATGAAGCCACCGGCGAGTACTGGTCTGCCAGCTGGCGCCCCGTGGAAAAGCCCCTGGATCAGTACAAGACCATCACCCGTCACGGCACCAGCTACACGGAGATCGAGTCCGAGTACGCCGGCATCCAGTCCAAGACGCTGTACTATGTGCCCATGGACGCTACCCACGAGGTCTGGCGGCTCACCGTCACCAATACCTCCGACGCCGAGCGCAGCATCGGCGTGTTCGGCTATTGCGAGTTGACCACCGAAAGCTTCTATTCTCAGGATCTGGTCAACCTGCAGTATACCCAGTTCATCACCACCACCGAGTTCAAGGATGACTATATCCTGCAGCATATCAACCAGTTCAGCGACCTGAACGAAGACGGCGAAAACGGCCGCGAGCGCTTCTTCGGCCTGGCCGGCGCCAAGGTGGAGAGCTACACTGGCCGCCGCGAGCGCTTTCTGGGTGTGAACCGTTTCAACGCGCCCAAGGGCGTTGTGGACGGCAAGCTGGACAACTCCCTCAACTTCAACGGCAACCCCTGCGGCGCGCTGAACGCTGTGCTGACCCTGAAGCCCGGCGAGAGCAAGACCATTGCCTTCGTACTGGCGCAGAAGGGCGCCAAGGCTGCCCGTCAGCTGCTGGATCGCTATGCCGACACCGCCAGCGTTGTGGACGCTGAACTGAGCGAGCTTATCAGCTACTGGCACGGCAAGCTGAGCAACCTGAACATCCAGACCCCCAGCGAAGAGCTGAACACCATGATCAACACCTGGAATGCCTTCCAGTGCTTCACCACCTTCGTGTGGAGCCGCGCTGCCAGCCTCATTTACTGCGGTGAGCGCAATGGCTACGGCTACCGCGATACCGTGCAGGATATTCAGGGCATCATTCACCTTGACCCGGAAATGGCCAAGGAGCGTCTGGTGTTCATGCTGTCCGCCCAGGTGCATCACGGCGCAGGCCTGCCCCTGGTCAAGTTCACACACAACCCCGGTCATGAAGATAAGCCCGAGGACGAAAGCTACGTCCGCGAGACCGGCCATCCCGCCTACCGCGCCGATGACGCCATGTGGCTCTTCCCCACCGTGTACAAGTACATCGCCGAAACCGGCAACACCGCCTTCCTGGACGAAGTGATCCCCTTCTCCGACTTTGACGAAGGCACCGTGATCGAGCATCTGAAGCGCGCCATCGACTTCACCCTGAATCATCTGGGCACCCATGGCATGCCTGCTGGCCTCCACGCCGACTGGAACGACTGCCTCCGTCTGGGCGCGGAAGGCGAAAGCAGCTTCGTTGCCTTCCAGTTCTACTATGCACTTACCATCCTGCGCGAATTGATCAAGGATCGCCCCGAGCATGCCGAGTACTGCCAGTTCCTGGCTCAGAAGGCGGACGAACAGCTCAAGCTCATCAACGAACACTTCTGGGAGGACGACCGCTTCACCCGCGGCTACTCCGAGGAAGGCATCGTCATCGGCTCCAAGACCAGCGAGGAAGCCTCCATGTGGCTCAATCCCCAGAGCTGGTGCGTCATCTCCGGCGCTGCCACCAAGGAGCAGGCGCTTGCCTCCATGGATAGCGTGAACAAGCTGCTCAACACGCCCAACGGCGTTGAACTCATGGCTCCCTGCTACAAATACCATGCCTTTGACGGCGCTCGCATGCTGCTGTTCAACCCCACCACCAAGGAAAACGGCGGTATCTTCTGCCAGGCGCAGGGTTGGGCCATTCTGGCCGAGAGCCTGCTGGGCCATGGCGGCACCGCGTACCAGTACTTCCTGGAAAGCTGCCCCGCTGCCTATAACGATCGCGCCGAGATCCGCGAGATCGAACCCTATGTCCACGGCCAGTTCATCGAGGGACATGAATCTCCCCAGCCCGGCCGTGCGCACGTGCACTGGCTCACCGGCACCGCTTCCACTGTTATGGTGGGCTGCGTCGAGGGTATCCTGGGCCTGCGTCCCACCCCGGCCGGTCTGCTGGTCAGCCCCTCCATCCCCGCTGAGTGGGACGGCTTCACCATGGATAAGACCTTCCGCGGCAAGCGTCTTCACATCGTTGTGGACAACAGCGCTCACCACGAAGGCGGCGTGCAGAAGCTCTACCTGAACGGCCAGGAAGTTCCCGTTGGCGTCATCGCCGACAGCCATCTGGCCGACGGTATGGAGATCAAGGTTGTAATGTAAAGGATGGATGCGGGGGTCACAAGGGACATCGCCCCTTGACCCGTTACTGCCGTGTTTCATACGGCAGAGGAATATCCTTATTTGGCAGACATGTCCCCCGGGATCGGCTGACACGCCATCACGGGGGATTTTTTGGTGTTTTGATCGAAGGTGATATATTGTATCGACACTCCGAAGAATGATGTGCGATTTGTTCGCGGTAAATCCTCAGTGCGTCAATCATTGCGCGTTTTTTCCTCAGCCCCCTTTGCGCGTCATCAAAAAATCCAAAAATATATCATTTGTTATTGCTGGACAATCACCGTTCTTTTCTGTATGATGAAATCACAAAATCAGGAAAAAAGGAGCGATCATTATGCAATATGTTCCCTTTGGCAAGCTTGGCTTTGACGTGTCCCGGCTGGGCATGGGCTGCATGCGTCTGCCCACCATGCAGCAGGACGGCAAGACTGTGATCGACCGGGAAGCCGCTATTTCCCTCATCCGCCGCGGCATTGACCGGGGCGTGAATTATGTGGATACCGCCTACGGATATCACGACGGCGAAAGCGAGATCGTGGTGGGTCAGGCTCTGAAGGATGGTTATCGGGAAAAGGTGCGCCTCACCAGCAAGCTCCCTGTCTGGCTGGTGAAGGAAGCAAAGGACATGAACCGCCTGCTGGACGAGCAGCTGAAGAAGCTGGATGTGCCTTATCTGGATTTCTATATTCTCCATGCCATGAACAAGGATCGCATGGAGCAGATGCGCGCCCTTCATTATCAGGACTTTCTGAAAGAAGCGCTGGCAGACGGCCGCATCCGTCACACCGGTTTTTCGTTCCATGATGACAAGGAAGCCTTCCTAGATATTCTGCACGATTATGACAACTGGGGCCTGGCGCAGATTCAGTTTAACTATCTGGATGACGACAAGCAGGCAACCGAAGACGGCCTGATCGCTGCGGGCAAAGCTGGCGTGCCCATCGTGATTATGGAACCCCTTCGCGGCGGCGCACTGGCCAATCCTCCGCAGGATGTGCAGCAGCTGATGGATAGCTGCGAAGTGAAGCGCAGCGCCGTGGAATGGGCGTTCTCCTACATTGCCGATTATGCCGAAGTGGCCACCATCCTCAGCGGTATGTCCAGCCAGGAGCAGCTGGATGAAAACCTTGCCGTGTTTGACCGCCTGACCGTGGGCAGCCTGACGGATGCGGACAAGGCCTTTATCAAGGAGCTGAAGAAAACCTATCTGGCTCGTATGCCCATCGGCTGTACCGGCTGCCGCTATTGCGTGCCTTGCCCCAATGATGTGCATATTCCCAACATTTTCCATGCTTATAACGAAAACACCATGCTGGGTCAGGAATGGAAATACAGCTGGAATTACAAAAACATGGTAGGCGATGGTCACGATGCCTCCAAGTGTGTGGGCTGCGGTGCCTGCGAGGGCGCATGTCCCCAGAGCCTGCCCATCATCGATTTGCTGGCGAAGATCGATGCGGAATTCAAGAAGTAATCCGCATTTAACGAGGAATTGACCGGTGCACCGTTCCTTTCCTTCTACGCCATCACAAAACCCCCGGAACCGCTCAACGTAGCAGCTCCGGGGGTTCTTTTCTCGTGTTGTCTCCTTCAGCACACGTAGTGTGCTGATACCGGATTCTTAAGGGCGATGCCTTTAAGCGGGGTTCGGGGCAGAGCCCCGACAGCGCCTAGGACAGCGCACCTGCAACACAAACCCCCCGGAGCCGCTACACTTCAGCAGCGCCGGGGGTTCTTTTCTCGTGTTGTCTCCTTCAGCACACGCAGTGTGCTGATAACGGATTCTTAAGGGCGACGCCCTTAAGCGGGGTTCGGGGCGGAGCCCCGATAAACCCGGGACAGCATGCCGCCATCACAAAACCCCCGGAACCGCTCAACGTAGCAGCTCCGGGGGTTCTTTTCTCGTGTTGTCTCCTTCAGCACACGCAGTGTGCTGATACCGGATTCTTAAGGGCGATGCCCTTAAGCGGGGTTCGGGGCAGAGCCCCGATAATGCTCGGGGCGAAGCCCCGTTTATCGGCTTCCCTTGTCGTACGGGATGCCCTCTGCCTTGGGAGCGCGGGAGCTCTTGGAGGTGAAGGCAAGAACGGCCAGAGAGATGATATAGGGCAGCATGTTGTAGACGTTGCTGGGAATGTTCAGGCTGCTGAGGAAATCAAAGCCTGTATAGACGTTGCTCAGGGAACGGAACAAGCCGAAGAGCAAGGCGGCCAATGCGATGCGCAGGGGCTTCCACTGGCCGAAGATCATGACGGCGAGGGCAAGGAAACCAAAGCCGGCGACGCCGTTTTCGAATTTCCACTCGCTGACGCCTGCGGTAATGTAGACCAGACCGCCGATGCCGCCCAGGATGCCGGAGATCATCACACCGGCGTAGCGCATCTTATAGACGTTGATGCCCACGCTGTCCGCAGCCTGAGGATGTTCACCGCAGGCCTGCAGGCGCAGACCGAACTTGGTTTTGTTCAGCAGCACGTAGGAGATGATCAGCAGGATCAGCGCCAGCAGCATGAACCAGTTGAACTCAAAGCCGCCGATATTGACGATAAAGGCCTTCTTGGCGTTGATGTACTGGATGGTGGAGGATACGTTGTCGGGGTTTTCGGCGGTGTTGATGGCCTTGACCATAACGGTGGCAGCAGCGGTGCCCAGCAGGTTCATGGCGGTACCAATCAGCGTCTGGTCGGCCTTGAAGTTGATGGCGGCAACGGCCAGCAGCAGGGAGTAGAGCATACCTACCAGCATGGCGGACAGCACCACCAGCAGGATCAGCAGCCAGGGCGTGGTGGCTTCGGGCAGATACTTCATGGTCAAAGCGCCGCCTAGCGCACCGAATACCATGATGCCCTCAAGGCCGATGTTGATCACGCCGGAGCGCTCCGAGAAACAGCCGCCCAGTGCAACCAGCAGAAGAACCGATGCGAAAATCAGCATGTATTGGAGAAGAAGAATCATGCTTTACCCTCCTTTCCGGCATTGGCGAGCCGATCGTCCCGACGATCCAGCCCACGGTTGATGGACTGACGGAAGAACAGAACGAAGCCGCACAGGTAGATGATCACGGAGGAGATAAAGTCGGAGATCTGAGAGCTGTACATCGTTTTATCAACGAAGGAGCCGCCATTGGTGATGTGCTGGATGAAGAAAGAGGAGAAAATGGAACCGATGGGGTTCAGGCCACCCAGGAAAGCGGCGGCGATGCCGTTAAAGCCCATGGCAGGCACGGAGGACTGGGTGCAGGACCATTCTTCGAAGCCGCTGAGGAAGTACATGGCGGCGCCGATACCGGCAAGCGCGCCGGCAATGGCCATGGTCAGGATCAGGTTGGACTTTTCCTTCATGCCGCTGTACTTGGCGGCGTGTTTGTTCAGACCGGTCGCCTTCAGCTCGTAGCCCAGCTTGGTTTTGTTCAGCAGAACCCAGATGGCGATTGCGATCAGGATCGCCAGCGGGATGGCGAGGGTTACATAGCGGTTCTTGGTGAACAGGGTATCCAGCCCCAGGGTGGGCAGCACAGCAGCGCTGTTGGTAGCCGCCAGATTGAAGGTATAGGGACTGGTGGGATCCTTTACGGCGGTCAGCAGCATGTTGACCAGATACAGGGTGATCCAGTTGAGCATGATGCAGGAGATCACTTCGTTTACGTTGCAGTATGCCTTGAGCAGACCGGAAATGCTGCCCAGCAGGGCGCCGGCCAGCATGGCGGCCAGTAGGCACACATACCACGGCATTTTCAGCGCCAGTGCGAGGTAGAGGGACGCGCCTGCGCCAGCCACATACTGACCGGCTGCGCCGATGTTGAACAGACCCACCTTGTAGGCAAACAGGACGGACAGGCTGCACATCAGCAGAGGCGCGGTTTTGACCAGCGTGTTGCCCAGATATTTGAGCTGAGCGGCAGGGGCGCTGTACTTGAAGAAGTTTTTGATGACCACAAGGATCGCGTCGCCTGCGCCGGCGGGGTTAATGATCAGCAGCGCAATATAGCCGATCAGCAGGCCCAGAAGAATGCACAGCAGCGAGGCCAGCAAGGTCTGCACGCCGGGCTTTCTGAGCAGGGATGTGCGTTTTTTGGCTTCCATGATTATTCACCCTCCCTTTTGGCGCCGGCCATGTACAGACCCAGTTCTTCCGGCGTGGTTTGCTTGGGATCCAGTTCGCCGACGATTTCGCCTTCATACATGACAAGGATCCGGTCGGAAACGTCCATAACCTCGTCCAGCTCCAGCGATACCAGCAGCACGGCCTTGCCGGCGTCCCGCTCCGCCACGATCTGCTTGTGGATGTACTCGATGGCGCCTACATCCAGACCGCGGGTGGGCTGAACGGCGATCAGCAGCTTGGGATCCTTGTCGATCTCGCGGGCGACGATGGCCTTTTGCTGGTTGCCGCCGGACATGCTGCGGGCCATGGTGACAGGGCCCTGACCGGAGCGGATATCGTACTGCTCAATCAGCTTTTCAGCATAGGAGCGGATGTTCTTGCGGCGCAGGAAACCGCTTTTGGTGAATTCGGGCTCAAAATAGCGCTGCAGGACGATGTTATCCTCCAGAGAATAGTCCAGCACCAGACCGTGCTTGTGCCGATCCTCGGGAATGTGGCTCATGCCCAGCAGAGAGCGCCTGCGGATGGGCGCCTTGGTTACTTCTTCGCCCATCAGGGTGATTTTGCCGCTGACCAGCTTTTCCAGACCGGTCAGGCCATGGACGAACTCGGTCTGACCATTGCCGTCAATGCCGGCGATGCAGACGATCTCGCCTGCGCGCACTTCCAGGGACACATTTTTGACCGCGTTGTTTTTGTGCACCTTGGAGGCCACGGTCATGTTTTCGATCTTCAGGATCACATCCCCGGGGTTGCTTTCCTGCTTGTCCACATGGAAGTTCACATCACGGCCCACCATCATGGCGGAAAGCGCCTCCATGGTGGTTTCGGCGGTTTCCACCGTGCCGATGTACTTGCCCTTGCGCAGCACGGTGCAGCGGTCAGCTACCGCCATGATCTCCGCCAACTTGTGGGAGATGAACAGGATCGACTTACCCTCTGCCGCCAGATTGCGCATGATGTTCATCAGCTCGTCGATTTCCTGGGGCGTGAGCACGGCGGTGGGCTCGTCAAAGATGAGGATTTCGTTTTCCCGGTAGAGCATTTTGAGGATTTCGGTACGCTGCTGCATACCTACGGTGATATCCTCGATCTTGGCATCCGGGTCCACGTGCAGGCCGTAGCGCTGGGAAAGCTCCAGCACCTTGCGTCGGGCCTCCTTCTTTTGCAGGAAGCCCATTTTGTTGGGCTCTACGCCAAGAATGATGTTGTCCAGCACGGTGAAACATTCCACCAGCTTAAAGTGCTGGTGCACCATGCCGATGCCCAGTGCGTTGGCGTCGTTGGGGTCCTTGATGGACACCTCGTTGCCATCCTTCTTGATCACGCCCTCCTCGGCCTGATACAGACCGAACAGCACGCTCATCAGCGTGGATTTGCCGGCACCGTTTTCACCCAGTAGCGCATGGATCTCGCCCTTGCGCAGCTGCAGGGTGATGTTGTCGTTGGCCACAATGCCCGGAAACCGTTTGGTTATGTTGAGCATTTCAATTGCATATTGGTTTTCCAAAAAGCATCCCTCCACATCACAGGTGGCGGCTGTGCACCGGATGGCGCCCCGGGCCGTCCACTTCTGACAAGAGCCCCCGTTTGTGGTTAAACAGGGGCTCTTGTCAAAAGTCCGGGGATGGAAACCATCCCCGGAGCGGGTGAACATGGATTACTTGATGTTGCCCAGTTCGTTGAGCACGATCGTGGTGGCGGGAGCAGCGTCGATAACGTTGGACACAACGATGGAGCCGTCAAACAGCTTGGCGACCAGAGCCTTGTAGTCCTCCTGAGTGAAGGTTTCGCTCCACTGGGTGGTCTCCATGGGGATCTGGACATAGTTCTCGGTGGGCTCAGCAGAGATCAGACCCATGGTCTGGATCTTGCCGCCATACTGAGCGAAGTTGCCGTTCAGGATGGTCTCGGTGAGCAGGGTGTTAACGGTGGGAGCCAGACCCTTCATAGCAGAGGTCACGGTCAGGCCTTCGCCGTAAGCAGCATTGATGTTGAAGGACTGGTCGGTATCAACGCCGATCACCTTGCCGCCCTCAACCTTCACAGCAGCCTCAGCAGCAGAGGTGTAGATGCCGCCGCCGCAAGCGAAGACGACTTCCACGCCCAGGTTCTGGTACCAGTTGTCCATGTAAGCGGTGATGTCGGCATCGCCGTAGAACTGGTTGCCGTACACATATTCCACAGCCACGTCGGTCAGACCCAGCTCAACAGCAGCAGCGTCAGCGCCCTGCACGAAGCCGTAGCCGAAACGCACAACAGCGGGAACCGCCATGCCGCCCAGGAAGCCCAGGTGCTTGTAGCCCAGCTTCACAGCAGCGTAGCCAGCCATGTAACCGGACAGCTCTTCCTGATACACAGCGCTGAACACGTTGCTGTTCAGGGTAGCGCCGCCCAGATCGCCTTCGCCCACGTCCAGCATGATGAACGTCACTTCGGGATAGATGTCCTGCACTTCAACGATGGTGCCGCCGAAGGCATAGCCGGGCATTACGATGACGTTGTAGCCTTCATCCACAGCAGCGTCAACCATGGCAACGCGCTCGGGGGTGGAGTCGCCGGCGGGCTTGTAGTAGTTGAAGTCGATGCCATTGGCTTCGCAGAAAGCCTTGCAGGCTTCGTAGGTGGTCTGGTTGAAGGACTGGTCGGTGATGTCGCCGTAGTCGGTGATCATGGCTACACGATAGGTGGTGCCTTCGGCAGTGGCGAAGGACATCACGCTCAGCAGCATGACAACAGCCAGCAGCATGGAAACGAACTTTTTCATGGATGTTTCCTCCTTGTAAGATTGTCCGTTGCCCCTTTGCGGGGTCGGTGATAGCATCAGTATATCACCAAAAACGACGGCATTCAAGCCGGGAGACAAGAAAATGAAAAATGTTGTCACAATGCAGAATAAATTTCGTTTTGTAGGAAAAAACGCAGCTGTGTGCAAGGCGCGGCTTGGGGAGGGACGCCGTTGCCAGAGCGGGGCAAATCATGTATACTGTACCCAGAAGCCCGATGGGCGAAAGGATGCGTGGAAAAACATGAAAAGATGGCTGTGCCTTGTGATGGTGCTGGCGTTTTTGCCGCTTGGCGGCGCGTGGGCACAGGAAACGACGCCGGATGACAACTACCGCAACTGGTATGAAATTTTTGTTTATTCCTATCAGGATTCTGACGGGGATGGCATCGGCGACCTTCCGGGGCTGCTGAGCAGACTGGACTATCTTGCGCAGATGGGCTATACCGGCTTGTGGCTCATGCCGGTGATGCCAAGCCCCAGCTATCATAAGTACGATGTGAAAGACTACTACGCCATTGACCCTGCCTACGGCACGATGGACGATATGCGGGCGGTGGTGGAGGGCTGTCATGCCCGGGGCATCAAGCTCATCATCGACATGCCGCTGAACCATACCTCCACAAGGCATCCATGGTTTCTGGAGGCCTGTGACGCGCTGCGCAAAGGCCAGGACAGCCCGTATATCGACTACTATCGCTTCACCCAGGAACCGTGGGCAGGCGATGTGCAGCTGAGCGGCACCCACTGGTACTACGAGGAACAGTTTGCCGGCGGCGGCATGCCAGATTTGAATCTGGAAAACCCGACGGTAGAGGAAGAAATCCAGAAAATCTTTTCCTTCTGGCTGTGCGACGTGGGGGTGGACGGTTTCCGTCTGGATGCGGTAACCAGCTATTTCACCCAGGATGCGCCGCGAAACATCGCCTTTTTGAGAAAGCTCAAGTACATGGCGGAGGAACTCAAGCCCGGTAGCTACCTGGTGGGCGAAGCATGGACCGGTCTGACAGACATCGCCATGTATTATGAAAGCGGCGTGGACAGCTTCTTTTTGTTCCCGGCGTCCCAGGCGGAGGGATATATCGCCCGGGTGGTACGGGACCGCAAGCCTGCGGCGGCGTACGTAAAGTATATGCAGCAGGTGATGGACGCCATCCCGGAGGGGATGTGGGCGCCGTTTTTGGGCAACCATGACACCGGGCGGGCCATCGGTTCCCTGCAGGCGCGCAAAGCACCAGCCAAGGCCAAGTTTGCCGAGGCCATTCTCAATCTGATGGGCGGCAGCACCTTCACCTATTACGGCGAGGAAATCGGCATGGTGGGCTCGGGAGAGGACCCCAACAAGCGGCTGGCCATGTACTGGAACGAGGAAGACATGACCCGGCAGCCCCCGGGGGTGACCAAGATCGAATACGCCTATCCCTGCGTGGATGATCAGCTGGCGGATCCTGCCTCACTGCTGAACTATCTCAAGGCGCTGAACCATCTGAAACTGGCCGTGCCTTCCATCGCCCGGGGCAGCACGGAGTTTGTGTACAGCGACAGCTTCCTGTGCGTGATGAAGCGCACCTGGGAGAGCGAAACAAGCTATGTTGTGATCAATTTCTCATCGGCGAAAACGCTGGCATACCGGCTGGATGTACCGGGACTTGCGCTGGCGGGCACGCTGCTCACCGGCGAGGAGGAAGCGGCGGTGAACCTTGAGGAAAACGGCGCGGATGTGACGCTGCCGCCCTATGGGATCTGCGTGCTGGTTGCACGATAACCGAAATGCGGGAGGGAAACAGAAAATGAAGAAAGTATGGTTGCTGATACTGGCTTTGTGCCTGCTGGCTGCTCCCCTGACGGCGCAGGGCGAGGAATGCGGTCTATATATTCCGAAGGTGGACCTGCCGGAGGATTTCATGATGGGCATGGACGTATCCTCTGTACTGGCGCTGGAGAAGAGCGGCGTGAAGTACTACGACCATCAAGGTCAGGAGCGGGATCTATTCGCTATTCTGGCTGAGAACGGGATCAACACCATCCGCGTCCGGGTATGGAACGATCCCTTTACCGCTGACGGAAAGGGCTATGGAGGCGGCAACTGTGACATCAACACCGCCATCGAGATCGGCAAGCGGGCCACCGCCAACGGCATGAAGCTGCTGGTGGACTTCCACTACTCCGATTTCTGGGCCGATCCGGGCAAGCAGATGGCCCCCAAGGCATGGGACGGCATGAAGCTGGACGCCAAGATCGAGGCGGTGTACAACTATACGTTCGACTGCCTGACTCAGCTGAAGGAGGCGGGCGTTGATGTGGGCATGGTGCAGCTGGGCAACGAAACCAACGGTATGCTCTGCGGCGAGAAGATCTGGCGCAGCATCTACAAGCTGATGGACGCCGGTTCCCGTGCCACCCGTGCGGTGGATCCGGAGATCCTGATTGCGGTGCACTTTGCCAACCCCGAAAACGCAGAAAACTATGAATCTTGGTCGTTTAAGCTGGATTATTATCATCTGGATTACGACGTGTTCGCCACCAGCTATTACCCCTACTGGCATGGCACGCTGGAGAACCTGAAAAACGTGCTCTCCTATGTGCAGCAGACCTACGGCAAAAAGGTGATGGTGGTGGAGACCAGTTATGCCTATACCGCCGAGGATACGGATTTCAGCGGCAATACCATCGGCGAAGGCGGCTCTTTTGAAAAGCCCTACCCCTTCACGGTGCAAGGGCAGGCGAATGAGGTGGCGGATGTGGTCAAGGCCATGGCCGACATCGGCGGCATCGGCGTGTGCTATTGGGAAGGCGCATGGATCACCGTGGGTCAGCAATCCTTCGAGGAAAACAGCGCTCTGTGGGAGACCTACGGCTCCGGCTGGGCCTCCAGCACCGCAGCGGAGTATGATCCCAAGGATGCAGGCGTGTACTACGGTGGCAGCGCCTGTGACAATCAGGCGATGTTTGGTCCGGATGGCAAAGCCCTGGAGAGCCTGAAGGTGTTCCGCCTGCTGCGCATGGGCAACCAGGTGCCGGTGGTCCCGGACGCCATCGAGGACGTGCATCTGGAGCTGGATCTGGCAGGCGAAATCAAGCTACCGGAGACGGTCAACGCCATCATGAACGACGGCAGCCGCCGTGAGATCAGCGTGGTTTGGGACGCCTACGATGCAGCCGCCATGAAAGCCGGCGGCGTTCAGGATTATGTGATCATGGGCAAAGCAGACGGCATGGATGCGGTGTGCCATGTGTCCATGGTGCAGTTCAACTATCTACAGAATGCAGGCTTTGAGGACGGGGAGGACGGCACCTGGGTGGCTACCGATCTGCGCCAGACGGAGCAGTTGTATGTAGAGGAAAAGAAGTCTGATTCCCTCAGCGGCGTGAAACACTATCATTTCTATTCGGCCAACGCAGGCAGCGTGGAATTTACGCTGGAGCAGCAGGTGACCGGTCTGCCCGCCGGTACCTACCGCTATGAGATCGCCATCATGGGCGGCGACGGCGGCCAGACGGAGATCTACAGCTATGTGAAGATCAACGGCGAGGAAGTGGCTCGTAAGGAAAGCGGCATCACCTCGTACAACAACTGGGATATTCCGGTGATCGAAGGGATGCAGGTAAAGGAAGGCGACGTGGTGACCGTGGGCATGTATGTGAAATGCAGCGGCGCTGGCAAGGGCGCGTGGGGCAAGATTGACGATGCCAAGTTGAACCTGACGGCTGCGCAATGAGCCTGGTAGTATCGGGCAAAAAACCCTCATGAAAAGAACAGTCAACAGCTGAAGGCAAGCGGCTGTACCGGTTTGATACCTGCCGGTGCAGTCGCTTGTGGTTTACGGATTTGGCGGATATGGGAGAAAAAATTCCAAAAGGTGATTGACAAGCCAAAGAAGCCGTGTTATTATGAAAAAACAGAAGGCAAGATGCCTATCAGAAAATGTGCAAACGAATGCGCAACACAAAAAAGGAGGAACCCCCAATGAAAAAGTTTTTGGCTATGGTTCTGTGCCTGATCATGGCTCTGTCCATGCTGAACGTTGCCGGCGCTGAAGGTTACGATGGCGAAATCGTGATCTGGGTTGCTGAGAACGCTGTGGATTTCACTGCCGCTCAGGTAGAAACCTTCAAGGCTGCTAACCCCGAATATGCGAACATGACCGTTACCATCGAGGCCGTTGGTGAAGGCGACGCCGCCACCAACATGATCACCGACGTGGAAGGCGGCGCCGATATCTTCGGTTTCGCCCAGGATCAGCTGGCCCGTCTGGTCGCCGCTGGCGCCCTGATCGAGCTGTCTGAAGAGAACGCCGCCATCGTTACCGCTGAGAACGACGCCGGCTCCGTGTCCGCTGTGACCATGGGCGACCTCATGTGGGCCTACCCCATGACCTCTGACAACGGCTACTTCCTCTACTACGACAAGAGCGTTGTGACCGATCCCACCAGCCTGGAAGCCATCATTGCCGACTGCGAAGCCGCTGGCAAGAACTTCTACATGGAGATCAACTCCGGCTGGTACCAGACCGCCTTCTTCTTCGGCGCTGGCTGCACCCTGACCTATGATGCCAACGACGACGGCGAACTGGTTGCCTGCAACGTGGACTACGCCTCCGAGAACGGCGTCACCGCTTTCAAGGCCATGATCGAGCTGGCCAAGAGCCCCAACTTCGTTAACGGCTCCTCCGCTACCAACGCCACCAACATCGGCGCTATCGTCGACGGCGCTTGGGACGCTGCTGCTCTGCAGGAGATCCTTGGCGAGAACTACGCCGCTACCAAGCTCCCCACCGTGGCCGGCTTCCAGATGGGCGGCTTCGGCGGCTTCAAGATGCTGGGCGTGAAACCCCAGGAAGACGAAGCCAAGCTGGCTGCTTGCGACGCTCTGGCTCTCTACCTGACCTCCGGCGATGTGCAGCTGGCTCGTTTCCAGGATCCTGACATCCAGTGGGGCCCCTCCAACCTGACTGCTCAGCAGAACGAAGCTGTGCAGAACAACGTCGCTCTGGCCGCTCTGGCTGCTCAGCTTGAGTTCTGCGTTGGCCAGGGTCAGTACCCCAACGACTACTGGACGCTGGCTACCTCTCTGGGCGACCGCGTTCTGGCCGATGAGTTCGACAACATGACCGATGAAGAGCTGCTGACTGTTCTGGCTGACTTCCAGACCAGCGCCGCTTCCTACATCACCGCTCAGTAATCAACTGACAAACGCCCTGTGGGCTGGAGGCTTTCAGCCTCCAGCCCACATTTTATTTTCAACGATCAAAACGACAGGGTTGGTGAAAGCATGACGGAGCTGGAATTTTTGAAACTGAGCAAGCCGCAGAAAATCGGCTATCAGCTGCTTCAGTTCTTTGCCGGACTGCCGGGCAGGCTGTGGGGCGGACTGAAGAAACTGGGCATGTTCTTTGTCAATCTGGCAGTTAAGCTGTGGGATGAGATCAAGGACATCTGCCTGACCTTCAAAGATGGCGATTGGAAAACCCGCCTTTCCTATGTGGTGATGGGCTTCGGCTCTGCCGCCAGAGGACAGGTTTTCCGCGGGATTCTGTTCTTCCTTTTCCAGACGGTCTTCAATATGTACATGATCTTCTTTGGCGGCGCCTACCTGGCCAAGTTCGGCACGCTGGGTACGGTGGAAACCACCAAAGTGAACCGCAAGACCGTGTACGGCGATAACAGTTTTCTCATTTTGCTCTACGGTATTCTGACCATTTTCTTTATTATTGCTGCTATCTATACCTGGCGGGTGAACATCAAGCAGAACAAGGTGTCTGAGCAGATTCTCAAATCGGGCAAGAAGCTCAAGGGCGCCAAGGATGACATTGCGGCGCTGGCGGATACTCAGTTCCACAAGACGCTGCTGTCCCTGCCTATGATCGGTATCTTCCTGTTCACCATTGTGCCCATCATTTTCATGGTTTTGGTGGCCTTTACCAACTACGACTATCAGCACCAGTCTCCAGCCAAGCTGTTTACCTGGGTCGGACTTGAGAACTTCAGAACCCTACTTTCGCCGGACAGTGCCAGCTACGGCAACACCTTCGGCCAGGTGCTTCTGTGGACGCTGATCTGGGCGTTCTTTGCCACCTTCCTCAATTACTTCCTGGGCATGCTGGTGGCCATCATGATCAACAAAAAGGGCATCAAGCTCAAGAAGATGTGGCGTACCATCTTCGTGATGACCATCGCCATTCCCCAGTTTGTGTCCCTTTTGTATGTATCGAAGATGTTTGCCGCAGACGGCATCATCAACTCTCTGTTGATGGGCTGGGGCTGGATCAAACAGCCGCTGCCGTTCTGGACCAATCCCAGATGGGCGCAAGTGACGGTCATCATCATCAATATCTGGATTGGTATCCCATACCTGATGCTGATCGCGACGGGTATTCTGATGAACATCCCGGCTGATCTGTATGAGTCCGCTCGCATCGACGGCGCCAACGCCATCCAGACCTATAGCCGCATCACGCTGCCCTATATGCTGTTCGTCACCGGGCCCTACCTGCTGACCAGCTTTATCGGCAACATCAACAACTTCAACGTGATCTTCCTGCTCACCCAGGGCAAGCCCGACGTGCTGGGCAACAGCGCCGGCTCCACCGACCTGCTGATCACCTGGCTGTACGCCATGACGGTGGACAACACCAACTATAAGATGGCGGCCTGTATCGGTATTATCGTGTTTGTGGTCTGTGCGGTGATCAACCTGGTGGTGTACAACCTGATCCCGTCTGTAAAGAACGAGGAGGATTTCCAGTAATGGCCAGAGAGAAAGCAATTCCGGAAGTCGATATCGTCGTTGACGAGGAAAAAGGCGTTATCCGTGAGGTAAAACCGGTCAACTACCGCTCCAAGAGTGCTCACGAGCGCCGGGTGAACCGGGGCATTTATGCCATCTTGATCATCATGAGCATCATCTGGCTGTGCCCGTTTGTGTTTTTGGTGCTGCAGAGCTTCCGCTGCGAAAGCGGCGGTCAGGTCAACTACCTGATCCCCAAGCAGTTTGGCTTTGATAACTACATTTTCCTTTTCAAAGAATCGAACTTCCCCAAGTGGTATCTGAATACCTTGAGCATCGCGATGGTGTGCGCCGTGGTGCAGACCATCATCACCCTGTCGGTGAGCTACACCTTGAGCCGTATGCGCTTCCGCGGCCGCAAGCTGATCATGAAAATGATCCTGGTGCTGGGCATGTTCCCCGGTTTCCTGACCATGATCTGCCTGTACTTCCTGCTTAAGCAGCTGGGCCTGACCCAGGCAGGCGCCATTCCCGGTCTGATCCTGATCTACTGCGCCAGCTCGGGTATGGGTTACTATATCTCCAAGGGCTTCTTTGACACCATTCCCAAATCGCTGGACGAAAGCGCCCGTATCGACGGCGCCACTCGCTTCCAGGTGTTTAAGAAGATCATCATGCCCCTGTCCAAGCCCATCGTCATCTATACCATTTTGATGGCTTTCATGGGCCCCTGGGGCGACTACGTGTTTGCTTCCTACGTGGCCTTTGGCCGAAACGAGAGCTACAACGTGGCCGTAGGTCTGTACGACTGGGTCAATACCAACGACTATCAGGGCTATTTCACCCGCTTCTGCGCAGGCGGCGTGCTGGTGGCCATTCCCATTACGGCCCTGTTCCTGGCGCTGCAGAGATACTACGTGGAAGGCGTCACCGGCGGCGCTGTAAAGGGTTAAGGAGGAAAGAGCAATGGCAAGCGTTACCCTGAAACATATCAAGAAAATTTACGATAATAAAGTAACGGCTGTTCAGGATTTCAATCTGGAAATCCAGGACAAGGAGTTTGTGGTGTTCGTCGGCCCCTCCGGCTGCGGCAAGTCCACCACCCTGCGTATGATCGCCGGTCTGGAGGATATCTCCGAGGGCGAGCTGTTCATCGGCGATCGTCTGGTGAACGACGTGGAGCCCAAGGACCGCGACATCGCGATGGTGTTCCAGAACTACGCCCTCTATCCCCATATCACCGTGTATGAAAACCTGGCTTTCTCCCTGCGCATCCGTAAGATGAACAACGAGGAGATCCACCGCCGGGTCTGCCAGGCCGCGGATATTCTGGGCATCACTGAGTACCTGGGTCGCAAGCCCAAGGCCCTCTCCGGCGGTCAGCGTCAGCGCGTGGCCATCGGCCGTGCCATCGTGCGCGAGCCCCAGGTGTTCCTGATGGACGAACCGCTGAGTAACCTGGACGCCAAGCTGCGCAACCAGATGCGCGCCGAGATCATCCTCCTGCGCAAGCGCCTGGACACCACCTTCATCTACGTTACCCATGACCAGACTGAGGCCATGACCCTGGGCGACCGCATCGTGATTATGAAGGACGGCTTCATCCAGCAGGTCGGCACGCCCCAGGAAGTGTTCGAGACCCCCCACAACCTGTTTGTTGCCGGCTTCATCGGTAGCCCCCAGATGAACATCTTCGAAGCGGAACTGACCCGTGACGGCGACGTGTACAGCGTGGAGGTGCAGGGCATGAAACTGCAGCTGGAAGGAGATCGCGCTGTCTGCCTGCGTGAGCGCAATGTGCAGAGCCAGAAGGTGCTGCTGGGCGTGCGCCCCGAACACGTGAGCATCCGCTTCGATGGCGGCGAGAATGCTGTCTCCGGTACGGTCACCGTCAACGAAATGATGGGCAGCGAGCTGCACCTGCACGTGGCCGCAGGCGCTGAGAAGAACGTCATTCTCCGCGTGCCCACCATCGATCTCACCCCCGAGCAGCGCGCCAGCCTGAACGCCGGCAATCAGCTGAACTTCAGCTTTGCCAGCAAGGTGGTGCAGCTGTTTGATCCCGAAACGGAACAGAGCCTGCTGTGGGGCGGCGCCGCTGAGTGATGCAGCCCAGGAGCACAATCTCTGCTCAGGCATCAACCATACCAGCGACTCATCAGCCGCAGGAAGCCGGGTACCGGCTCCCTGCGGCTTTGCTGTATGCGGCATCCGATTGACAGGGGCGAAACGGCCGTGCTACCATAATGAATAGAGAACCTTCATGGAGGATCGTTATGTCCGAAAGAATTTGTCCCCACTGCAAACGCGCTGCGGAAGTAACCCAGGCGGCTTTTTGTCCCTTTTGTGGCAGCCCGCTGGAGGTCATCACCAGCCGGGAGCTGCCCAGGGAGGCTGCGGAGCTGCTCAGACGGGCAGATCAGCAGGAAAATGTCAAAAAGAAGCTGAAACTGCTCAGGCAGGCGCAGCAGGAATATCCCGGCTGGCTGGAGATCGAGGAAGAGATACTCTTTCAGGGGAAACTGCCGGAAAAACCGCCGATTACGTTGGATTTTTCCTGTATCAAGTCCCATTTGCTGCATATGTACCTGACCCCGGAGGCGTTTACCGCTGAGACCATGGCGGACATGCGGCAGGAGCTGTTCCATCATCCCCAGCTGATGGTCTGTCTGGAACTGGCGGAATCCAAAGACGCGTATATGCGCCATTATCTGAAACGGCTCTCCCGGGAGTTCATTCAGATCTTCCTCTTTGGCAGCAGTCAGTATATGCCCACCCTGCTGGGTATCCGACTGGAGCGCAAGCCGGAGAGGGCGCTGGCAGAACCGGCGGCCAAGGTGCTGCGCGGGATCCGCAGCGACAGTGAACTGACGGCGGAGGAGCTGGAGATGCTCTATCGGGCATTTGAGGAGGCTTTCTCGCAGGAAGTGGGCGGAAACCTGCAGTATTTGAGGAAATGCATGGAGGGATGAACCGCACGCGTTGCCTTGCCGCAAGGCGGAAAAGCGGCTGAGATCACATGCGGTCAGCCCTGTTTGATGGTTGTCCTCAGGCACGAAAAAAGGTATAATGAACCCATCAGAATCGTTTTTTCGGGAAAGATCGCAGAAAGGAGGCAGAACGGTTGTATCAGATTTTTGTGGTGGAGGATGAACTGCTTATCCGCCAGAGCATTCGCAATGTGATCGAAAGCATGCCGGGACCGTTTGCCTTCTGCGGCGAGGCTTCCGATGGAGAAATGGCGCTGTCCATGATGCAGGATCTGATGCCGGATATCGTGCTGACGGACATCCGCATGCCTTTTTTGGATGGCTTTGAGCTCATCCGCCATGCCAAGGCCATGATGCCCTGGCTGAAGATCATTATCATCAGCGGCTATGGAGACTTTGAATCCGCACAGAAGGCGATTACCCTCGGCGTGGATCAGTATCTGCTCAAACCGATCCGTCCGGCGGAGTTGACCCGGGCGATTGAGGATATGGCCCGGCAGATCGAAGAGGGCAAAGCAAAGAGCGTGCTGCCCCATGGCTATGATCACGACGAGGTGCAGCACGCGCTCCGGCAGCACTTTATGCAGCAGTTGCTCTACGGCGGCCTGGATACCAGCACTTTGCTGGAGCGCGCCCGTGCGCTGCAGCTGGATCTGGTCAGACCCTATTACCAGCTGGTGCTGTTCAGCCTGGGTTCGGAGGAGCTGGATCATCAGCGTTCCCGAATCGCTATCGAAAACCTGATGGAACAGCAAAATCTGCCGCTGTACTATTTCGGCGAGGCCAATCAGCTCACCGTGCTCTGCTATGGTCAGGATACGGAGATCCTCAGCGAGCAGGTGTATCAGTTCATCAATATCCTCCGGCACGAAATGAAAGAGATCTGCCCCACCATCACCACGGTGGTGGGCAACGTGGTGCAGCGTCTCAGCGGAGTGTGCCGGGCATACAACACGGCTGCCAACCTGCTCAAGAAGGTCTACGGAGTCTCGCTGGGTCAGGTGGTGGACGTGAACGATACCGCGCAGATCGCAGCGGAAATGATCGAGCTGGGCAATCCCTTTGGGGAGGCGTTTCAACAAAAGCTGCAGTATGCCTCTGCCAAGGACGTACCCGAGCTGGTGGATGAGGTGCTTGACAGCCCGGAAGGCAGCCAGTTCAACAGCATGCTCATGCGATACTATGCACTCATCGACATTCTGAAAATGACCGTGCAGCAGATCGCCAAGGCCACGCCCGGCGCAGATGCCAAGGATATCGCCACAAAAATAAGCGGCCAGCACGACATTTTTTCCGCGTCAGGCCGCAAGGATACGTTCCGCCAAACGGCGGTGGAGCTGCTTACGCAGGCTGTGAGCATGAAGCAGGAGAATCTCACCGGCATCAGATACAGCCACGTGATCAGCCGAGCTGAAAAGTATGTGGCGGAAAACTTCTGCGACCCCAATATTTCGCTCATTAGCGTTGCCAAGTATGTGGGGCTTAGCTCAGCGCATTTCAGTACTGTGTTTTCTCAGACGCTGGGGCGGTCGTTTATCAACTACCTGACCGCCATGCGCATTGAGCGCGCCAAAGAACTGCTGGCATCCACCAATATGAAGCTTTCCAATATTGCCATGGAGATCGGCTACAACGAGCCGAACTATTTCAGCCATGTGTTCCGAAAGCTGGAGGGCATCACGCCCAAGGAGTACCGCAACCGCACCCAGCAGGCGGATCAGTAACCCCGGCTGTCCATGATGGACTGGGTGATGGTTTCGGTATCGAAGGAGCCTTCCTCTACATAGGTGAGCTTGGGCGGCTTGGCGCCGGCCTCCAGCCGCTGGATCAGGGCTTCCACACGGGGGCCGTGCAGCGGATTGCATTCCACGTCAAAGCTAATCTCCCCATTCATGACCATCTCCAGCGCGGTATGGCTGGCGTCGAAGGAAATGATGGTCACGTCCTTGCCCGGCGTCAGCCCGGCGTTTTTCAGGGCGTCAATGGCGCCGTAGGCCATGTTGTCGTTCTCGGAGAAAATCAAATCAAACTGCATTCCATCGGCCAGGAGAGCTTCCACCAGCTCCTGGCCTTTTGCCTGCGTAAAATCGCCGGATTCCCGGTACACCAGCGTCCAGTCCGGATGGGATGACAGGCCTTCGTTCAGGCCGGCGGTGCGGCCGATCTGGGCGGAGGAACCAATGTTTCCCTGCAGGTGTACAATGCGCAGGGGCTTGTCGCCGAAGTGCTGATCCATCCAGCGCACGGCGGTCCGGCCTTCGTTGAGGAAGTCCGAGCCCACCCAGCAGTTGAACAGGCTGTCGTCAGATATTTCGATCATTCGGTCCACCAGAATGACGGGGATCCCGGCTGCCTTGGCTTCAGCCAGCACCGTATCCCAGCCTTTTTCCGTGGTGGGCGCCAGCACGATATAGTCCACCCCCTGGTGGATGAAGTTGCGGATGGCGGTGATCTGCCGCTCCTGCTTTTGCTGGGCGTCGTCGATGATCAGGCGGTAGCCGTTTTCTTCGGAAAGGGCTTCCTGCATGCTTTTGGTGTTGGCATTGCGCCAGTCGCTTTCCGCACCCACCTGGGAGAAGCCTACCACGATAAAGTCCTCGTAGGGCTCGTCCGCAGGGGAAGGTGCCGGGGCACAGGCGGCAAGGGACAGGATGAGCAGCAGGCAGATGATGAGAAGAATACGTTTCATCACAGGGGGATTTCCTCCTTTCCAAGGGTACGGGTCTGGGGCAGACGGATGGAAACCGTAGAACCTTTGCCGATCTGGCTTTCAAAGAACAGGCCGTAGGGCTGGCCGCAGTACAGTCGGATGCGCTTGTGCACGTTCACCAGTCCCAGACCGGTATGCCGGTCCTCGTAGATGCCGGCTTGCAGGACTCTCACCTGTTCCTCGTCCATACCGGCGCCGTTGTCGGTCACCTTGAGCAGCAGGTCGTCGCCGTCCGCTTCGCCGGTGACGGTGATGGTGCCCATGCCCCGGCGGTTCTTGATGCCGTGGTACAGGGCGTTTTCCACCAGCGGCTGCAGGATCAGCTTGGGTACGCGGCAGTCCAGCAGCTCGTCCGGGATGTGGATCTCGTAGCGCAGGATATCGCTGTATCGGATCTGCTGGATCTCCAGATAGCTGGTCACCTGCGTACGCTCGGCGTCCAGGCTGATAATATCCTCGCCCTTGTTCAGGGAGTTGCGGAAGAAGGTGCTGAGGCTGGTGACCATGGTCACCACGTCCTCCTCGCGCTGGCTTTCGGCAAGGATGGCGATGGAGTCCAGCGTATTATAGAGGAAGTGAGGATTGATCTGCGCCTGCAGCAGCTCAAGCTCTGCATGATGCAGGGATTTCTGGTCCTGGATCTGTTTGGCCATCAGTGCATCCACGCGCCGGGCCATTTCGTTAAAGCCGCTGTCCAAGGTTTGCAGCTCGGTGATGTGGGTCTCCAGGGGCGCGCTGGTAAAGTCGCCTTCACCAAACTGCTGCGCCTTGCGGGAAAGGGCGCTGATAGGCTCGGTGATGCGCTTGGTGACCCGAACGGAATACCATACCATGGCCAGCGCCAAAAGCGCGCCGCCGGCCACCACGCCGATGATGACCGCCGTCACCTGCGTGGTGATCCAGCGCTGCAGGCGCGCCATCTCGCGCACCTCGTCGTCGATAAAGTCGTGCATATAGGTCTCGATCAGCTTGGTCAGACCCGTCTCGCCGCGGATATTGCGTTCCAATAGCTCCATGCGCTGGTCATAGGAATCCTCCAGGGCGATCCGCTCCATGTAGGTGCGCAGATTGTCGCACATATCCAGCATGCTCTGTACACGCCAGCGGTTGTCACGCAGCGTGGTGGTGGTTTCCAGGCGCTTGAGCACGCTTACTGCGTCGTCCAGAACGTCCATGGGCAGTTCCTCAAGAGAGGTGGCGCTGCGGGGACGGATGACATGGTTATACATGCTGGAATCCAGCATGGTTTTGAATTCCTTGTTGAAGTCTGCGGCAGTATTGGCGCTTTGCAGAACGCCGCTGTATTGGCTGTTGATGGACAGGAGCATCACAATCAGCACCACGATGATAGCCCCCATGACGGGCAGCACCGTGAGCAACAGCCGCTTGATCTGCTGCTCAATGCTTTGGTCAGTATAGGTTTTCTTCTTCATGGTTCACACCTCTTCAAGCGGATTATAGCATATTTTCGCAGCAGGTGGCGGAGGGAGCAAAAAAAAGTATCAAATTTCCAAAAAATTTTTCATTTTTGGCAGGGCGTAAAAAAGAACGCTAAAAATGTTTCTAAAAAGAGAAAAAGAATTTGAATGTAATCCACTCATGATTTCATATACAATCATATCAACAAGTCCATATCAATGGACAAAGAGAAATTTGAGGAGGTAACAAGCATGAAGAAGTTTGTTGCAATGCTGCTGGTTCTCATCATGGCTCTGACCGCCTGCGTCGCCATGGCTGAAGCCGACGTCATCACCGTGGGTATCGTGAACAATCCCCCCTCTGAGTCTGGCTATCGTGAGGCCAACGTGAAGGATTTCGAGTCTGTTTTCACCCCTGAGAACGGCTACGAAGTCAAGACCTTCTACAGCCTGAAGAACGACGAACAGCTGGCTGCCGCTCAGCAGTTCATCACCGACGGCGTGGACTACCTGCTGATCTCTGCCGCTGAGACCACCGGTTGGGACGAAGTCCTGGCTGCTGCTCAGGAAGCCGGCATCGGCGTGTTCCTGTTCGACCGTATGATCGCTGTGGACGAGAGCCTGTACAATGCTGCTGTCGTTTCCGACATGGCCAACCAGGGCACTCTGGCTGTTGAATGGCTGAAGGGCCTGGGCCTGGAAGCTTACAACATCATCCACATCCAGGGCGCTATGGGTTCCGACGCTCAGCTGGGCCGTACCGGCGCGCTGGACGCTCAGGTTGCTGCCGCTGACAACTGGAAGCTGGTTGTGCAGCAGACCGCTACTTGGGACGAAGCCGAAGCCAAGAAGATCACCGAATCCGTGATCAACTCCGGCGAAGACTTCAACATCATCTACGCCGAGAATGACGGCATGGCCAAGGGCGCTGTGGCTGCTCTGGACGAAGCTGGCATCACCCACGGCAAGGATGGCAAGGTCATCGTGATGGGCTTCGACTGCAACCGTTGGGCTCTGCGCGAAGTCCTGGCTGGCAACTGGAACTACGACGGTCAGTGCTCTCCCTTCCAGGCTCAGGTCATCAGCGACATGATCCAGAAGCTGGAAGCCGGCGAGACCCTCGACACCAAGCTGGTCATTTCTGAAGAAACCTACTTCGAAGCTGGCGTCATCACCGAGGAAGACATCGCTACCTACGGTCTGGGCGAATAATCCAAGCTGAAAGGTTTTCTAACTAAGTAATCTGCGCGGTGCGGCTATGTGGAGTTGATCCGCATGACCGCACCGCGCTTCGTAGCTTTGCAGCCTGCTCAAAGCAGGGAAGGAGGAGTGTATATGCAAAACGAAGTCGTTTTGTCTATGCGCGGTATTGGCAAGACGTTTCCGGGCGTCAAGGCCCTCAGCAACGTGGATTTTACCCTGCGCAAGGGCGAGATTCATGCGTTGATGGGCGAAAACGGCGCTGGTAAATCTACACTGATCAAGGTGTTGACAGGTGTGTACACCAAAGACGCCGGACAGATCTTTATTGACGGCGTGGATGGTGAGGTCGTCATCCGCTCTCCGCAGGATGCGCAGAAGGCGGGCATCAGCACCGTGTATCAGGAGATCACGCTTTGCCCCAACCTGACCGTTGCGGAGAACATGTTCATCGGCCGCGGCAAGTATACGCTGGTGGACTGGAAGAACATGGTCAAGCGCGCCGGCGAGATCCTCGACAGCCTTGGCATTCCTGCGCGCCCCAAGCAGCAGCTGGGCAGCTGCTCGCTGGCCGTGCAGCAGATGGTTGCCATCGCCCGTGCGGTGGACATGGACTGCAAGGTGCTCATTCTGGACGAGCCCACCTCGTCGCTGGACGATAAGGAAGTGGCGATGCTCTTTGGCCTGATGCGGGATCTGAAAGCTCGCGGCGTCGGCATCATTTTCGTTACCCACTTCCTGGAGCAGGTGTATGAGGTCAGCGACCGCATCACGGTTTTGCGTAACGGCGAGCTGGTGGGTGAGTACGAGATCGAGAATTTGCCGCAGGTCGAGCTGGTTGCCAAGATGATGGGCAAGGAGCTGGAAGGCCTGGCGGAACTCAACCGGGACGAAACGCCTGTTTTGGATGAGTCCACGCCGGTGTACGAAACCAGCGCCCTGTCCAGCGCCGCCTGCACCAATCCCTTTGATTTCGCCATCCGCAAGGGCGAGGTCAACGGCTTTACCGGTCTGCTGGGTTCCGGCCGCAGCGAGAGCGTCCGCGCGATCTTTGCCGCCGACCGCGTCACCGGCGGCAGCGTTACCATGGACGGCAAGAAGGTCAAGATCGTCAAGCCCGTTCAGGCCATGAAGCAGGGCATCGGCTATCTGCCCGAAGACCGCAAGGATGACGGCATCATTGCCGATCTGTCTGTGCGGGAGAACATCATTCTGGCGCTGCAGGTCATGAAGGGATTCTTTAAGCCCTTCTCCAATGCAGAAGCCGAGGCGTTTGCCGATGAGTATATCAAGGCGCTGGAGATCAAGACCGCGTCCTCTGATACGCCCATCAAATCCCTCTCCGGCGGCAATCAGCAGAAGGTCATTTTGGCCCGCTGGCTGCTGACCCACCCCAAGTATCTGATCCTGGACGAGCCTACCCGCGGCATCGACGTGGGTACCAAGACCGAGATCCAGCGTCTGGTGCGCAAGCTGGCCGAGGAGGGCATGAGCGTAACGTTCATTTCCTCTGAGATCGAAGAAATGCTGCGTACCTGCTCCCGTCTCATCGTCATGCGCGACCGCCACATCGTGGGCGAATTGCGCGGGCAGGAACTGACGCAGAGCAACGTGATGCGGACCATTGCGGGAGGTGTGGACTGATATGGCGAATCCGGCAAAGAAATCGGGCATCAATTGGAGCAAGCATTCGCAGCTGGTGCTGCCGCTTCTTTCCATTCTGCTCATCGTTATTTTCAACCTGATCCGCGATCCCAGCTTTTTCTCCGTTGAGGTTGCGAAGAACAACGTGGGCAATACCGTGCTCACCGGCAACCTGATCAGCATTCTCAACGGCGCGTCCGAGCTGGCCATTCTGGCCATGGGCATGACGCTGGTTACCGCAGCCTGCGGCGGTCAGGACATCTCCGTTGGCGCGCTGGCTGCCATCGCCGGCAGTATGTTCGTCAAGGTGCTGCGCGCCGGTCAGATCACCATGGGTACCATCGCGCTGGGCTTCCTGGCCTGCTGCGCCGTGGCGATCGTCTTTGGCGCATTCAACGGCACGCTGGTTTCCGTGTTCAAGATCCAGCCCATGATCGCCACGCTGGTATTGTTCACCTGCGGACGCTCCATCGCCTACTGGATCAACGGCGGCGCCACCCCCACCGTGGAAAGCCCGCTGATCAATGCCATCGGCAGCTTTATCCCCGGTATTCCGATCCCCACCCCCATCCTGATCGTCATCGTAGTCGGTATCATTTTTGCGCTGCTGTTCAAGTTTACCACCCTGGGCCTGTACACCCAGACCGTTGGTATCAACCAGCGCGCCGCCCGCCTCAACGGTATCAACACCGTGGGCATCAAGCTGCTCAGCTTCATGATTCTGGGCGTGTGCTGCGCTGTGGCAGGCTGCATCGGCGTTAGCCGCCTGGGCCTGATCAACCACGAAACGCTGCTTCTGGAGATCGAAATGGACGCCATTCTGGCCGTGGCCATCGGCGGCAACGCCCTCAGCGGCGGTAAGTTCAAGGTGGCCAGCTCCGTGCTGGGCGCATACGCCATTCAGGCGCTGACCATCACCCTCTACGCCATGAAGGTACCTTCCACCGCCGTGAAAGCTTACAAGGCCATCGTTATCATTCTGATCGTGGTTATCGGTTCTCCCGTGGTGAAGCAGTTCTTCAGCAGCCTGAGGGCGAAATTGGCGGCTGGAAAGCAAGGAAAGGAGGCGGCATAAATGAAGAACGGCAATGATTTGAGACGCCGGGAGCCGCTGACCGATAACCAGCTGCTTCTCACCATCACCATCTGCATCTTCTTTGCCATGTACGCTCTGGCGATGATTTTCCTGGGCGGCGGCTTCCTGCGGTTCCAGCAGGTGTTTGATCTGCTTAACAACAACGCCGCTCTGATCATCGTTGCCTGCGGTCTGACCATCGTCATGATCGGCGGCGGCATCGACATCTCCGTCGGCGGCGTAACGGCGTTGGTGGTCATGTGCTGCATCGTGCACATGAACAACGGCGGCAGCATTGTTACCGCTGCGCTGATGGCCATCGCCATTGGCTTGGGCTTCGGCCTGGTACATGGTCTGCTGATCTCTTACCTGGAGATCCAGCCCTTTATTATCACCCTGGCGGGTATGTTCTTTGCCCGCGGTATGATCACCATCGTCAGCCTGGAGCCCCAGAAGGTGGCTCATGAAGGCTTCAAGGCGCTGATGAAGACCAAGATTGAGATCCCCTGGCTGGGCTACATCGCCAAAAAGGGCAACCTGATCCCTGCCCGTATGGAAATCGGCGTGGTGATCGCGCTGGTCATCGTGCTGGTGGTGTTCTTCATGCTCAAGAAGACCCGTCTGGGCCGTAACTTCTACGCCATCGGCGGCAACAACCAGAGCGCGCTGATGCTGGGCGTGAATGTGAAGCGCACTCGCTTCTATTCCTACCTGATCAGCGGCCTTCTCAGCGGCATTGCCGGCTTTGTGTTCATGATGCACACCGGTGCAGGCAACGCGACCAACGCAGCCGGCGCGGAAATGAACGCCATCGCCTCGTCTATCATCGGCGGTACGCTGCTCTCCGGCGGCGTGGGCAACGTGATCGGTACGTTCTTCGGTACGCTGACCCTGACCACTATCAAGGCTATCGTTACCGCGTCCGGTCTGCAGGAACCCTGGTGGCAGTCCATCACCACCGGCGCGATGCTCTGCTTCTTCATTCTGCTGCAGAGCGTGGTGCTCTCCAACCGCGGCAAGCGCCGTATCAAGCGCTGACGCCCGGCTGGCCCATTCATTGATCTATGGCGCTGAAAAGCGCTGGTCTCGGTTTCCTTCGAAGGAGTCGCAGTTCTGCGGCTCCTTCCTTTTTTTGTCCTTTGGCGCCGATGGGACATACTGCCGCAAAGAGCAAATACAATAGAAATAGAGACTGCTTGAAACCACAGGAAGGAGACATCTTTTTCATGAAGAAAAGAAGAACGCTGTTTTCTATGGCACTGTCCGGTCTGGCGGCAATGGCGCTGGCGGGTTCGGCGTTGGCGCTGCAGGCGGGAGATGCTTATCAGGACGGGGTCTATCAGGATTGGGCGGAAGGCTATGGCGACAAGGTGATCGTGACGGTAACCGTGCGGGATGGAAGGATCGCTGCGCTGGACGCGAAAAATCAAAACGGGGGAGAGAGCGAGTATTTCTTTAAGGCGCGGGACGGGCTGGCAGACGCCATCATCCGGGCGCAGGGGATCGAAGGTGTGGAGGCAGTCAGCGGCGCAACGGGCACCTCCGGCAGCATTCTGCAGGCAATGGAGGGCATCCTTTTGCAGTTGAGCTACACGGGCGAAGGAAACATACCTTGAAATCAGCCGTTCCCTGTGCTACCATAGAGGCAGGGAGGATGATGCGTATGAATATTCGTGAATCCGCCGAGGATTATCTGGAGATGATCCTGATGCTGGCAGAAACCAAGGGCGAAGTGCGTTCCATTGACATTGCCGCCGGGCTGGGTGTAAGCAAACCGTCGGTGAGCGTCGCCATGAAGCGCCTGAGGGAGGACGGCTATATCCAGATGGATCAGAACAGCCTGATCACGCTGACGGAAAGCGGCCTGACCATCGCCCGCAAGGTGTATAACCGCCACAAGACCATCACCCGCTTTTTGGTGCAGCTGGGGGTGGACGAGGCCACTGCTAAAGAAGACGCCTGCAAGATTGAGCATGACCTGTCCCCTGCCACCTTCGAGGCCATCCAGCGGCATACCCTGCCATGGAATGACTGACGCGGCACGGGCCGGTCCATGAGATACAGAAGAACAACCGCTGCGTAAGCGGACAGGGAACGCCTCCAGCCGGGGGCGTTTTGTCTGCCGGCGCACGAAAGAAAGGGAGAATCCTTAATGGCTAACGATTTCCGCTCCGCGCGTTTCTGGGCGCAGGAGATGATTGAAGGAGCAATGTATGAGGGCGCTCGGGCCGTGGACGCCACGATGGGCAACGGACACGATACCCTGTGGCTGTGCCGCTTGGCCGGAGAAAACGGCAGGGTGTATGCGTTTGATGTGCAGGCGGAGGCGGTGGAACGTACCCGTCAGGCGCTGACGGAGGCAGGCGTGGAAACGCGCGCCCAGCTGTTTCATGCAGGCCACGAGCGCATGGGGGAATACGTCACGGAGCCGGTGGACGCCATCGTGTTCAATCTGGGCTGGTTGCCCGGCGCGGAGCACGGAGTCACCACCCGGGTGGAGACTACGCTTCAGGCGGTGAACGCAGCCCTCGCGCTGCTCAAAAAGGACGGATTGCTGACCATCTGCATCTATCCGGGGCACGAAGAGGGCGCCCGGGAGCTGGAGGCGCTGCTTGCCTGGGCGGCGGATCTGGATGGCCGTACCTATGACGCGCTGTTGAAAACTTATGTGAATCAGCCCAACGATCCGCCCAGAATGCTGGCTGTGCGGAGAAAGCGGTAAACAGGTTGACGAACGAACACAGCGAAAAGCAGGAGGCGTTTTTCCCTCCTGCTTTTCGCTGTATCTGTGATTGTTTTAGGATGCCGAAGCAGCAACGAACCAAAAAGCCGCCCGGGACGGTTTGTCCGGGCGGCTGGGAATGCGGGATGCTTAGATGCTGGGAGTGTAGCGGTCGCCGAAGTCCTGCATGGTGATGTCCTCATGGAACCAAATGCAGATGGATAGTTCGCCCTCGTTGATGGAACCGTAGAACTTCACATTGCCGCTGGCAGAGTGATCATAGGTCATCTCGGTCTTTTCGCTGATGGCGGGCTTGCCGGTGTAGTCGAATACGTAGCTGAAGAAAATGCTGCCGCTGTGGGAGTACATGCGGTAGTAGGAGCCCGTCATGTCGAAGGGGTAGTTCCGCTCCAGCAGGTCAATGTACTCTTCAAAGGCGTAGAAATTCTCGATGCTGTCCTCGCCGACGTAATCGTAGACTACAAATTCATAGGCGCTGCCTTCATCAACAAGCTCGGCATAGCCGCTGAGCCACGCGGTCAGGTCGGGCATCACGGGGCCGGCAGTGGTCTGCGTCTGGGACTGGGACTGGGCCTGGGAGGGAAGGGTGGCAGCTGCACCGGAGATAGCGCTCAGGATGCCGTCGTTGGAAGAGGTGGTGGAAGTGGTGGAGGTGGTGGTGGAGGTGGTGGAAGTGGTATTGTCATCCGGATACTCGAAGGTGTCCACCAGTTCAAACTCGTTGCTGCAGGTGAAAACCACAGCGCCGTCAGTTTCAGGATCCAGAGAGACAGCCATCAATACGTAGAATTCAATGCGTTTGTCCAGCGTGCGGGATTTGACGTTGCCTTCGCCGGTGTAGCCTTCCACCCATACGTAGTAGTTGGTGTCGGTGCTTTCGGACTTGATGGTCTCAAAATCGAAAGCATAGACCAGCTCCATGATGTAATTGTCAGCAAACATCTTGGCCGTAGCCTGGTCGGCCATGCTGTAGAGATGCAGGTTGTTCTCATCATCAGAGGTGATATACTCCGCTTCTTCGCCGGCAAAGGCGCCGAAGGTGGGCAGGGTGGGCTGAGCAGCCAGCGCATGAGGCGCAAGGGAGAGCATCATCATCAGCGCAAGAGCCAGCGCCAGGAATTTTTTCATCATTGTAAAGGCCTCCTTACCATTTTTCTTTTTTCATGTCATGGGATACAGTTCTTATCCTCTATGAATTAGTATAACGGCCGGAAAATGGTCTGTCAAGGAAAACAATACAACAATATTATGCGAAAAGAAGCACGGCGTGATTTTTGTCAGGTATCGCCAGACAGGGTGTTTGGCCGCACAAGACTGTGCGTCGCTTGGGTTTGCATCATGGGTCTTGATGGTTGCGGACACCCTACGCTGATGTACCGTAGTACCAATGGATCAGTCAGCATATCAGCTCTCGGCATCGAGTGCATATGGATAGAATCTAGCAAACCATTCGCGCCTGTTTTTCCCAAACCCCTTGCAATTTCCTTCTGGGAATGCTAATATAATATGTCTATATTCGCTAAGGAGGGACTCCTCATGGAGATTTTCGTGGGCATTGTGCTGTTGATCGTTGCTATCATTCTGGTTGTGACCGTTCTGCTGCAGAGCAGCGAGTCCAACGGTATGGGCGCTCTCAGCGGCGCTGCTGATACCTTTATGGCAAAGAACAAGGCCAAGGGCATCGAAGCCAAGCTGGCGCAGCTGACCAAGATTTGCGCCATCGTGTTTGTCGTGCTGAGCATCGTCATGATGTTCGTCGCCTGACATCCTTATGCAAAAAGCGTCCGGGAGAGCCGGGCGTTTTTTGATATATGGAAAAAAAGATACCAAACCTTATCATTGACATTCCCCATTTGTGCTGATAAAATAGCACAAACCCTCACGAAGGAAACAGAAAGGACGGATGAATATGCTGGAAGAGAACCTCCGGACTGGCCTGACTTTTGATGATGTACTGCTGGTACCCCGCGAAAGCAACGTACTGCCCCGGGACGTGGATACGAGTACTGTAATCGCCCCCGGAATCAAGCTCAACGTTCCGATGCTGTCCGCCGCCATGGACACCGTGACCGACTCCCGTATGGCCATTGCCATGGCCCGCGAAGGCGGTCTGGGCATCATCCACAAGAACATGACCATCGAAGAGCAGGCCAATCAGGTTGATAAGGTCAAGCGTTCCGAGCATGGCGTTATTACCGACCCGTTTTTCCTCTCTCCCGATCATCTCATCCGTGACGCAGAAGAACTGATGAGCCGTTACCGCATCAGCGGTGTGCCCATCACCCGCGGCAAGAAGCTGGTGGGTATCCTCACCAACCGCGACCTGCGCTTTGAAACCGATATGAACCGCCGCATCGGCGAAGTGATGACCAGCGAAAACCTGATCACCGCTCCCGTGGGCACCACCATGGAAGAGGCCAAGAATATTCTGGCTGCTCACCGCATTGAAAAGCTGCCCATCGTCAACGACGAGTACGAGCTGTGCGGCCTGATCACCATCAAGGATATCGAGAAGAGCACCAAGTACCCCAACTCCGCCAAGGACAGCAAGGGCCGTCTGCTCTGCGGCGCCGCCATCGGCATCACCAAGGATGCGCTGCTGCGCGTGGAAGCCCTGGTGAAGGCCAAGGTGGACATCGTGTCCCTTGACTCCGCCCATGGCCACAACAACGGCGTTATCGAGAAGGTCCGCGAGATCCGCGCCGCCTATCCCGATCTGCCCATCATTGCCGGCAACGTGGCCACCGCCGCCGCTGCCCGCGCCCTCATCGAAGCCGGCGCTAACTGCATCAAGGTCGGCATCGGCCCCGGCTCCATCTGCACCACCCGCGTGGTCGCCGGTATCGGCGTACCCCAGCTCACCGCTGTGGCCGACTGCGCCAAGGAAGCCGACAAGTACGGCATCCCCGTCATCGCTGACGGCGGCATCAAGTACTCCGGCGACATTCCCAAGGCCATCGGCGCCGGCGCCAGCGCCGTCATGCTGGGCAGCCTGCTGGCCGGCGTTGAAGAAAGCCCCGGCGAAATGGAAATCTACCAGGGCCGCAGCTTCAAGGTCTACCGCGGCATGGGCAGCTTGGGCGCCATGAGCGCTGCTCAGGGTTCCAGCGACCGCTACTTCCAGGAGAAGGACAAGAAGCTGGTTCCCGAAGGCGTGGAAGGCCGCGTCCCCTACAAGGGCACCCTGGCCGACAGCATCTACCAGCTGGTGGGCGGCCTGCGCGCCAGCATGGGCTACTGCGGTACCGCCAATATTCAGGAGCTGCGCAAGGACGCCGAGTTCATCCGTATCACCGGCGCTGGTCTGCAGGAGAGCCATCCCCACGATATCGCCATCACCAAGGAAGCGCCCAACTACTCCCGCATGGATTGATCCATCGTGGAAGGGGCTTCGCAGCGTCCGCTTTTTGGACGCAGGCGGGATGAAAACTGTATTTTCATTAGAAAAAGAGGCTGTCACATTGGGCAGCCTCTTTTTGTATATCCTAATGCAAGGAAAGGGATTCGCCATCCCTGCAGATCTGCCTCTGCTGTCCATCCTTGATCATGTACGCTTCTCCGTACAGCGTTGTTTGCCCATCGTCAATCATCAGATAGCTTCCGTCATTCAACGCAAGGATCTCATGACCGACACTGTCAGCAAAAGTGATGTCCTCAATCAGCCGCAAACCGTCCAGGGTTTCGTCCCTAAGGCTCTGAAAATGCGGGAAAATATTGATGTCGGTTATTCCAAGGCCTGTAATCCAACGCTCAAAGAGCGGGTCAACGGCCTCGCCCTCAAGTTCCGGACCAGCATAGACCAGATCGGCACAGTTCATGGAGCCGGCGCTCAATGCGACCACGATTCCATCAAAGTCCAGCAAACGCTCTCTCAACCGTAGCTGTTTCATAAACCTGTTTTGTGTGGGCACATGGCCGCCTGCCAGAACAAGTACATCGATACTGGCCAAGTCATCAACCGCATTAAGGTTTCTGTCATCACAGGTATCGATGGATGAAATGCTCAACCCACTCATGGGAAAGGCTTCTTTGAAGCAGGCGTAAATGCTGTCATTCCTCTGGTAGTCGCCGGGATCAGCAGAAATAATCAGCACCTTTGCGTTCTGTATCCAGATTGATTTCAGATTGTCCAGCAGCTCGTTGTGCTGAATCAAAACAGACGGCACCCAGGTTCCGTTCACCTTGCATGAACCGCCAAGAGAGCTTGTGAGCATTGCTTTCAAACGATCATCTCCATCCATTTTGATTGATCCGCCTCTTTCGCTGAAGAAAAGAGAAACGCCGAACACGCTCGTTCAGGCGTCTTTTCTTGTTTGTGCGGCCGTCCGATTCGGCACAGCCGTCTTTCTCCGCGTCCTTCACGCCCGGATTTCCACTTCCGTTATCTGCTGCCACAGGGGAAACACGGCGTCCATGTCCTCCTGATTCAGAGCGATGCACCCCTGGGTCCAGTCCGTCTCGGAGCCGCCCTCGTGCAGGTAGATCTCGCCGCCCAATGCAGTGCCCCATGGGGGACGCATCCCCTGCGCCAGCCTGTCCACGATTACGTCATGGGTTGCCTGATCAATCCTGCCCTGCGCCAGCCCGCGCGTGGCATCCTGGACGCCGGGGTAGCTCAGTCCCAGACTGCGCCCGTACTTGCCTTGCTCCTTTACCAGGCAGATGGTGTACACCCCTTCCGGCGTGCGCCCGTCACCTTCCTGGCCTTTGGCGCCCACAGGTTCCCGCCCCAGCGCTGCCCGGCAGCGGTGGAGCAGCTGCTCTCCATCCCACAGCGACAATTCGCGCGCCGCCTTCTCAATCACGATCCGCATCCGTTGACCTCCCGGGCGGCCTTTCTCTGCCGCGCCCATGGCAAACACTTCGCCGCCGCGCCGCCTATCTCCTGCAAAAGCTGCCGGCAGTTGAATTTCCCGGGCAAACGGTGTATAGTGGAAAGTGGAGTATTTTGCGGGTCGCCGCATGCCTATCCTATATGAAAAAAGCAGGTATTCACCATGAATGATATGATGCAGCAAACCCTGTGGAGCAGCCTTCCCGAGCACGACACCCGTGCGCCGCTGGCCGACCGGATGCGCCCCCGTACCCTGGATGAGTTTCTGGGGCAGGGGCATCTGCTGGCGCAGGGGCGGCTTTTGCGCCGCGCCATCCAGGCCGACCGGCTGCAAAGCAGCATCTTCTGGGGCCCACCGGGCTGCGGCAAGACCACGCTGGCCAGCATCATTGCCAACATGACCGGCAGCGCCTTTGAGAAGCTCAACGCCGTCACCAGCGGCGTTGCGGACGTGCGCAAGGTGCTCAAGGAAGCCGAGGATCGCCGTCTGCGACAGGGCAAGGCCACTTACCTGCTTCTGGACGAGTGTCACCGCTGGTCCAAGTCCCAGAGCGACAGCATTCTGCCTGCCATCGAAAGCGGCCTGATCCGCTTCATCGGCTCCACCACGGAGAACCCCATGGCCAGCATGACCCCCGCCATTGTCAGCCGGTGCCGGGTGTTCCAGTTTGAGCCACTTGGGGTGGAGGACGTGGTGAAAGCCCTGGAAAACGCCCTCATCGACAAGGAGCGCGGCTACGGCCTCAGCGATGTGCGCTGCGAGGACGGCGCGCTGCGCTATATCGCCCAAATCGCAGGCGGCGATGTGCGCACAGCCCTGGGCGCGTTGGAGCTGGCCTACCTGACCACCGATGAGCAGCCCGACCCCGAAACCGGTAAGCCCTATCGGCTCATCACCGTGGAGGCGGCCCACGAAAGCGTGCAAAAGCCTATGCTCAAGCTGGATGAAAGCATGTACTACGACATGCTCTCCGCCTTCATCAAGAGCATGCGCGGCAGCGACCCGGACGCGGCGCTGTTGTGGTTTGCCCGGCTCATGTACGCGGGCGTGGATCCCAAGCTGATCGTGCGCCGCATTATCGTCCACGCCAGCGAAGATGTGGGATTGGCCGATCCTACCGCCATGCTGCAGGCCCATGCGGCAGCCAATGCGCTGGAGGTGGTGGGCATGCCGGAAGCACGCATCCCCATTGCCCAGGCCATCATTGCCGTCTGTATGGCTGAAAAGAGCAACAGCGTGGTGGAGGCCCTTTCCGCTGCCGAGGCCGATGCCCGGGGCGGCGACTTCAGCGCCGTTCCCGTCTATCTGCGGGATCAGAGCTATTCCGTGCCCCACGCCAAAACGCCGCAGTACAAATATCCCCATGACTACCCGGATCATTTCGTTCATCAGACCTATATGCCCGAAGGCTACGAGCACAAGGTCTACTATCATCCCTCGGCTCAGGGACATGAAGCCAAACTGAAACTGCGCCATGTGCGCCGCTTTGGAGCTGAACATGAAAAAAACGCCCCGTAATCCCGATCTGAACAAAGCCGCAGTCTATGCCGTCGTGGTCAACGCCATCCAGCTGCTGATGCTGCTCCTTTTTGTGCTCTACGTCACGCTGGGTAACCTGAGTAACCAAAACCGCATTTATTTACAGGTTATCGCTGTTGCCGTCGCTGTCATGGCGGGCTGGGGTGCAGTCATCGCCATTCAGGACGCCCTGCATGCGCGCCGGCTCAGCCGTACCATTGACCAGCTGCAGACCGTCAACCGCCAGATGGACGCCCTGAACCTGGAGATGCGCGCCCAGCGCCACGATTTCCTGGGGCATATTCAGGTAGTGTATAGCCTTTTGCAGATGGAGGAACACCAGGAGGCTGTGAACTATTTGGAGACGGTGTACAGCCAGCTCCACACTGTCTCCCGGGTACTGCGTACCAAGATGACCGCCTTCAACGCCCTCTTGCAGGTAAAAAGCGCCGTGTGCGAGGAGCGGGGCATCGCTCTGGAGATGGATGTGCGCTCCACCCTGGAAGGGCTGACCATTCCCCCGTGGGAGCTGTGCTGTGTGACTGGCAACCTGCTGGACAACGCCATCGATGCTGCGTCCTTCGCCGCAGAGCCCCGGATCCACCTGGCCGTTACCGAGAACCTTCGTCAGGTGACCCTCACCATTCACAACAATGGCGCTACCGTTCCACAGCCTATACGCAGCCGCATTTTTGAACCCGGCGTCACCTCCAAGGGCAAGGATCATGGCATGGGCCTCGCCATTGTCTACAAGACCCTGAACCAGTACGGCGGCAGCATTGCCCTGGACGCCTCCGACCACTCCACCACCTTCACCATCACCCTGCCCAGGGGCGGGGTGGCAAATGAGCCCACCGCATGTGTGTTCACCGCAGGTGTGCCCACCGCATCTGTGCCCACCGCAGGTGAGCCCGCCGCAGGCGTGCGGAGGGATGAATAAAGCGTTCCGCCGAATCGGCAGAACGCCTGTATACGGATGATTCTATCCCCATTCGAAGGAGGTTCCTATGGAATCCAAAAAAGCTTCCTTTTTGAAAAATATGATCGGTTTTTCCATGGTCACATGGATCTCCTTTGTGCTGGGCTTCCTGTCCTCGCCCATAGCCACGCGTCTGTTCGTGCCAGAGGAGCTGGGCAAGGTCAATATGTTCTTTTCCTATTCCGGCCTAATGAGCGCGGTATGCTATTTAGGGCTGGATCAGATGTTTATCCGCTTTTTCCTCAATCCCCCCTCCAAGGCCAGCCGTAAGACGCTGTTCACCTATGCCATCGGCGTTTCACTGGCCGCCAGCCTTTTGCTGACCCTCTGCCTGACCGCCTTCTGGCAGCGTCTGTCCATCGGCGTCAGCGGCGCGCCCAGCGTGGGTATCTTCGTCTGCCTGTGCGTGTACAGCTTCTCGCTGATCATGTTCCGCTTCCTCTCGCTGTGCTACCGCATGGAGCAAAACGCGCTGCTGTATACCATCCAGGGTATTCTGCAGGTGTTTATCACCAAGCTGGCCTATCTGTCCGTCGCTTTTGCCGGCGGCACAGGCGAGCACGCCATCTTGCTGCTGACGCTGTTGATGAGTCTGTTCTCCCTGACGTTTTTGGTTTTGCAGCGCCGGTTCTTCTCCGTGAAGGCGCTGGCTCAGGTGGACAAGCCTTTCCTGAAGGAAACCTGGAAATTCGCGCTGCCGCTGGTACCCCTGACCCTTCTGGACTGGCTGAACAACAACGTCAGCGTGGTGGTGCTGAATAATCTGCTAGGCCTTGGCGCGGTGGCGGTATTCTCCAGCGCCGTGGGTCTGGCGTCCACCATCAACATCATCCAGACCGGCTTCAATACCTACTGGGCCCCCTATGTGCTGGAGAACTATGACAGCCAGGACGGCCGCTTCTACACCGTCCATCGGCTGATGGCCTGTATGCTGACGCTCTTCGGCCTTGGCATCTCCCTTTTGCAGACGCCGGTGTTTCTGCTGCTGGGCAAGAGCTACCGCAGCTCGGTGATCTTCTTCCCCTTCCTGTTTCTCTCCCCGATCTGCTACTGCCTGGGCGAGACCACGGATATGGGCATCACCATCGCCAAAAAGACCTATTGGACCACGCTGATCTTCCTCATTTCCTCCCTGCTGAACATCGCGCTTTGCTATGTGTTCATTCCCCGGTTTGGCATGGTGGGCGGCGCTATGGCGTCTGCCGGCAGCGCCATTGTGATCCTGTTCCTGCGCACAGCCATTGGTCAGAAATATTACCGGGTGCTGCCGGACTGGCGGTATCTGTTCATCACGGTGGGGCTGATGCTGGCAGCGTCCTTTGGCAATCTGCTGCTGAACGACCTTCCTCTGCCCAAGTACCTGCTGCTGACAGGCCTTGTGGCGCTGGCCTGCCTGATCTACCGAAATGAGCTGAAGACCCTGTTTTCTACCGGCTGGGAGCTGGCGGGCATACTCCTTGGCAAGCTCAAAAGGCGGAAAAATGAGGAGGAAAGCAATGGCTGAACGCATTCTGTTGATCGCTGATGCAGACTCGTTCTGGACCAGACGATACATCGAAAACGTACTGGCCCCTGCAGGCTGGGCGACGGTGCTGTTTCCCATCTACGGCTGGAGCGGCAGCCACGCGGACTTCTTCGCAAAGCAGGGCGTGACCGTCTATCAGGATCGGCATACCCTGCCGGTGATCCGTCACATTCCCCGGGTACGCATGTGGGTGCGGATCGCCGCAAATGCTGCATCCCTCAAGGCGCTGGGCCCCTTTCACGCCGTGCACTGCCACTACCTGTCCACCCGGGATCTGGCGCTGGGCCATCGGGTGGCAAGGCGCTTCAGCGCGCCGCTGGTCGCTACCTTCTGGGGCAGCGATCTGCTTCGGGCAACGGCCGGGGAACTGCGCGGCATGCGCCCCTTCCTGACCCGCTGCAAGGCGATTTCCGTCTTCAATCCGGACCACGTGAATCGGCTTCGCACGCTCTATGGCGACGAAGTGGCCGCAAAGACCCGGGTGCTGGATTTCGGCGAAGTGGTTTTCCCCTGCATCGATCAGGTGCACGCAACCATGGACAGCGCCGCTGTCAAGTCATCCTTTGGCATTCCTGCGGACAGACTGACCGTATGCATCGGCTCCAGCGCGTCCGAGGCCCAGCAGCAGCTGCCTGCCCTTGAGGCGCTGATGCAGCTGGACGAAGCCACCCTGTCCCGGCTGGCCATTGTTCTGCAGCACACCTACTGCCACGACGATCCCGCCAACGAGCAGCAGGTGCAGACGCTGGCCGCCTCCCTGCCCTGCCAGACCGTGGTGCTCACCGAGTTCCTGAATGATATGGAAAGCGCACGCCTGCGCTGCGCCTGTGACGTTTATCTGCACACCATCCGCACCGACGCATTTTCCTCCTCCCTGAAGGAGTCCCTCTACGCCGGCGCAAGGGTGGCCTATGGCGGCTGGCTCAGCTATCCCACCCTGAGCGAACTGCAGCTGGACGTGCGCCGGTTTGCGGCCTTTGACCAGCTGCCCGGGTTGATCCATGCTGCGCTGGACGGCAGCTGGCAGCCCTTGACAGAGGATGAACGCCGCCGGCTGGGCGGCATATGCAAGTGGGACAGCCTGGCGTCCCAGTGGCTGGAGATGTACCGCTGACTCCGCTTCACGCATCGTTACGCTGCCTGCGTTTTCTGTATATTCACAGCAATTTCATGGCTTTTTTGAAAAAAATCTTTTCAAAGGCGTGCTTTCATGCTATAATATGCCCGTTGCCCAGCTACGGTAATGAGGTTCAGGTTCCTTCTCCTTCGGCGGTACGTGTCGGAAGCATGAAACCCAAACCAAATAACTTCAGCTCAAGGGACACATACCAATCTATCTAACGGAGGGAATCCAACCATGTTTGAAGACAAGACTCTCGTATGCCGCGATTGTGGCAAGGAATTCGTGTTCACCGCTTCCGAGCAGCAGTTCTTTGCTGACAAGGGCTTCCAGAACGATCCCACTCGTTGCCACGAGTGCCGTGCTGCCCGTCGCGCCCAGAACCCCAACCGCGGCGAGCGCCAGTACTTCGAAGTGATCTGCGACGGCTGCGGCGCCACCACTCAGGTGCCCTTCCAGCCCAAGGGCGATCGTCCCGTCTACTGCCGCGAGTGCTTCAACAACAATCGTCAGCAGTACTAATCTTTGATTGGTCTGAACCCCGGTTGCATCCGAAAGGACGCAGCCGGGGTTTTTCCTATGCAGCGGTTTATTCGTCCATCAGCGTCCTGCGCAGCATGCCCAGCGCCATCTTCTCCCAGCGGCATGCCTGTGACTGGGACGCACCCAGCCGCTGCCCCACCTGCACCTGACTGAAGCCGCATACATACCGGAGCCACAGGACGGCGGCATAGGGTCTTCCCAGCCGCCTTACGGCGTCCATCAGCAGCACCCGTTCCTCAAACCCGTCCTCCCTGGCCAGCAAGGACAATTCCGGGTCGGCCGTAATGCGCTGCATCCGCTCCCCGCAGGCGAGTACCTGCCTAAGGCGGCTTTCGTCCACCTGCAGGGCCCGGCTCAGGGGCTCCAGCCCCGGCTCCGTTCCCTGCCGCGCCGTCCATTCCTCCTGCGCCCTGATCGCCCGCTGCCACAGCCGCATTTCCGCCCGGGGAATGTGCATGGGCGCGGCGCGGCGGCAATGCTCTCTCAGCGCACCCAGAATCACCGGCACGGCGTAGGTGGAAAATCGCAAGCCGCGGCTCGGATCAAATCGGCTTTTGGCCAGCAGGGCCGCCGCGCGCGCCTCCTGCAAAAGCTCCTCCAGCGGTACGCCGCGGCCCAGAAAACGCCTGGCACAGGCCACGGCAAGCCCTTCATGCCAGCTGTCGCCCGTCATGGTCATCCGATCTCATCCAGGATCCTCTCCCGGTGCATCCCCGCCTCACCGAGGATGTATTTGCGCATGGTCACAGTGGTGCCTTCGCCCACGGTGCTATCCACCTCCACCGCGTCCATGAAGGTTTGCATCACGCAAAAGCCCATGCCGCTGCGTTCGTTTCCGTCGCCAGTGGAATAAAAGGGCTGCATGGCTGCCTCCACATCCGCGATGCCGCAGCCGTGATCGTGGATGCTCACTGTCAGCAGCTTCCGGTCGCTAAAATCTGCCTTCATCTCCACCATGCCGCCGCCGTTTCGGTATCCGTGCACGATGGCGTTGGTCACCGCCTCGCTGACCGCAGTCTTGATATCCGCCATCTCCGGCAGCGTGGGGCAAAGCTGCACCACAAACGCCGCGATGGCCACCCGTGCAAAGGCCTCGTTCTGTGCCAGCGCGGAGAAGCTCAGCTCCATCCGGTTTTCCATCATGCTCTCCCTCCCATCTTCCCGGTCTGAATCCCGATCAGCCTGTCCAGTCCTGACAGCCGAAACAGCTTTTCCACCGACGGCTGCATGTTTTTCACGCTCAGGCTGCCCCCGCGGGCGGCCAGGAGCTTCAGCCGGCCCAGCAGCACACCGATCCCCGACGAATCCATAAACGTCAGATTCTCCAGATCCAGCACCAGGTGTACAATGGACGTATCCTCCAGCAGCGTATCCAGCTGACGTCGGATCTGCGCTGCGGTGTAGTGATCCAGTTCCCCGGCGATAACCGCCGTGACCGCTTCCCGATAAGGTCTTGCCGTTTGCATAGGCATCCTCCCTAACGCATTCTCGCGTGTAGGTTTCGTGTACGTGTCACCTTTATCCTTTGCCGAAATATGGGAGGTTATGCATCTTCCTCATTGTTTTGTTCCCCCTGATCCGACGGGCTTCCCCACCCATCGACCCGCGCCGCCCGGACACAGCAAAACCCGCCCTTATTCGCTGCATGAAACAGGACGAATAAGGACGGGTCGTTTTTCAGTTGATTGTTTTCTCGGGCAGGTCTCACTCCAGCATGGCCGTGAATTTGATCAGCGTCACCTGGGGCGGATTAAAGATGCGGCCCTTGAACAGGAGGGTCTCAGGGGCGCTAAGGCCGGGGGAGATGTACTGGTTGAGGCTGTTGACGCGCTGCATGCCCACCAGTCCCTCATCGCTGGGGAACCAACCCAGCTCATCCACATAGATGGCCTTGCCGCCGGGCAGCCGCCAGCCGCCGGCGCACCGGTCGCCGCAGAGAAGCAGGCTGATATTACGGAAGTTAAAGGGATGGGTTTGCTGCGCCCATTCCAGGCTTTCCCGGATGTAGTCTGTGTCCAGAGGCGTGTGGTTGACGGCGATCTGCAGATCCGTGTCAGACATCTGTCTGCGGGCAATGACGGTGCGCTCCAGCGTTTCGATGCGGTAGCACAGCGCCCGGTAGGTGGCGCCGCCTGCGGAGTCGTACTGCATGCCCTTGGCTTCCATATCGGCCTTCTGGTTGTTCAGGCTGCCCAGCATGCCTTCGGCGTCCATATCATAGAGGTATTGAGGGGTAAACCATACCTTGCGCTTGCCCACTTCCAGCGCCTGAGGGCTGTCCAGATAGATGGCGCCCTCTCCCTGCGCTGCCAGTACCCACTTGTCCAGCACCTGGGGCGTGCCTCTGGCCGTAGACAGCACCGGCGCCGGGTCTTCGTCGCCGGCAATGAAGTAGATCGGCGCGTCAGGATTGATCTGTTTCAGGGTGTGGATCAAGGAAATCATCGGCTCATATTCGCCGCTCTTGCCCACCATATCGCCGGTCATCACCACGGCGCGGTAGCTCTTGCCCCGGAGCAGATCCCGCCACAGGGTCAGGTCGCTGCCCAGCTGGGAGGCATGCAGGTCGGAGATGTGCAGAATGGTGAAGCCTTCATAGGTCTTATCAAGCCCCATCACGTTCACTTTTTGCTCGTTGAGCTGCACTTTTTTGTTGCTGGCGCTGTTCACCAGCGCGCCGGTTGCAATAATTGCCGCAATTAGAATAACAAATGTAACCAGGCACCCCCAGTTAGGGCCCCGTTTTTCCTGCTGAACAAAGATATATCCGTTGTTACGCCTGCCCACACCTGTCACCCCCGCATATTGTAATTTCATCATACGGTGGAAAAGCACCAGAAGTCAACCCAATTATTCTAAGTAAAGTATTACGCTTTAAGGCCGATTTTACGCCCTTTTGCGATGAAAACGACATACTTGGTTACATATGATTTACACTTGTTACATATAGCGACATAACTGCCGCACAGGCGCAGCACAAACGCCCGAAAAACCGGCTGCTGCCGTCTTCCGGGCGTTCATACGCCGTTGATTATTCGCTTATTTTCACACCCAGCGCCCGTGCCTTTTGGCGCAGATCCGCTGCGTCGTGGAACACGATGCCCTGCCAGCCGGCAGTGACCGCGCCTTCGATGTTCAGGGGCACGTCGTCAATGAACAGGCACTCCTCGCCCTTTAGAGAGAACACTTCGCAGAACTTCTGATAAATCGCTTGTTGGGGCTTGACCAGACGGTAATCTGCCGAAACGAACCTGCCGTCGAACCACTCGTGCCCGGGGATGCCTTCCCAGTAGTTGTGCAGCCGCCTGCTGGCATTGGAGAGCAGATATACGTTGTAACCTGCCGCTTTGCAGTCTTTGACAAAATCCGCCATGCCGCTCACCGGCAGGATGGGCCTGTCCCAATGGAGGAGCAGCTCCTCCAGCGCCGGATGCAGACGCTCCGGAAGCCGGGGCTTCACCCGCTCAAAGGCTTCCTGCTCACTCAGGCTGCCCCGGTCCATCTGCACCCATTCCAGCGAGCGGAACAGCTCCTTCTGGATCAGCTTCACGTCAGTCTCGTCGCTCACGCCCACCCGCTGGATGAACAGCTGCGGGTCAAAGTGCAAAAGCACATTGCCCATGTCGAAGACGATATGGCGGATCATACGATCTTCACCTTGCCTTTGGTCAGCCTGAACACGACGAGCAGAGAGATGATGGTGGTCACGGTCAGGATGGTGGCCAGTGCTGCGGCTGTACCGTCGCTCATACGGGTGACCTCCTGATAGATGGCCACGGCGATGGTGGAGGTTCTGCCGCTGTAAAGCATGATGGAGCTGGACAGCTCATTGATACAGGTGATCCAGCTGAGCACCGCGCCGCTCATTACGCCGGGGAGCATCATGCGGGCGGTAACGGTGAAGAAGGTCTTCATGGGCGACACGCCCAGGTTGATGGAGGCTTCCTCCACCGAGGGATCCATCTGGTACAGGAAGGCGCTGCCGCTGCGCACGGTGTAGGGCAGCTTACGGATCACATAGGAGATGATCATGATGGCCGCAGTACCCACCAGCACGATAGGCTTGCGATTGAAGGCTACGATCAGGCCGATACCCAGAACAGAGCCGGGAATCACGTAGGGGAACATGATCAAGGTGTCGATAATGCTGGCAGCCTTGCCCTTTTTACGCACCAGCACGTAGCTGACCAGAATGCCCACGATGATGATGAACACAATGGCGATCAGGGAGAACAGATACGTGTTGGTGATGTTGGTGCCAAGGCGGCTGAGGATGGCGCGGTAGTTGTTCAGGTTGATGCCCTGCACCATACCGGAGAAGCTGCGCTCCACAAAGCTCTGGCATACCACCACGATCTGGGGCAGGAAAGCCAGGAACACCACCAGGTAGATGGGCAGGGAGGCGCCGAAGCGCTTGAAGCCGTGCAGCTGGGTCTCCTGGGGCGGCCGCAGGGTGGACATGGTGTAGTTCTTCTTGTCCACAACCAGCTTTTGGACGCCCAGCATCACCATGGAGCAGGCCACGATGATCACCGACAGAGCGGACGCCATATACGGGTTGACCGCACTTTCGGACATGTACTCGTTATACACCAGCACCGGAAGCACCGTATAGCCCTCGCCCAGCAGCATGGGGGTGCCGAAGTCTGCCAAACAGGTCATGAACACCATGATGCAGCCTGCCAGAATGGAGGGCAGAACCACAGGCAGCGTCACCGTCATGATGCGGCGGAACTTGTTCATGCCCAGGTTCTCGGCAGCCTCCTCCAGAGACGCGTCGATGGAGTTCATGGCGCCGGAGGTGTACAAATACACATAGGGGAACAGATGCAGCGTGAACACGAAGATGATGCCGTCGCGCCCGTAAATGGTGGGCGCTTGCCAGCCGATGAGCGCAAACAGACGCGCCACCAGACCGTTGCGGCCCAGCAGGATGATCCAGCTGTACGCGCCGATGAAGGGCGGGCTCATCAGGGACATGATGATCAAAATGTGCAGCAGGTTCTTGCCGAAGATGTTGTAGCGGGTCATCATGTAGGCCATAAACACGCCTACGATGGCCGTAAACAGCATGGTAAAGGAGCAGATGGTCAGCGAGCGCAGCAGGGTCTTATAGTAGTACGGCCGCTGGAAGAAACGCTGGAAGTTGTACAGCGTCACGCCCTCTACCTTTTTGGAGAAGATACTCTTGGTGAGGATGGTGTAGAAGGGATACACGATGAACAGGCACAGCGCCAGGATCACGCATACCTTCACAAAGAACCAGAAATCCGGCTTGAAGCGGGCTTTCGGCTCCCGGGGCAGGGTGTTGCTCATGCGCCCTCAACCTCCTCGTCAGCATAGCGGCTGATGCGCTCCGCATCGGGAGCGATTCCTTCTTCGCCGTCGGCATCGCCTGCGTAGAGGGAGATGCGGTTTGCGTCAAAGTGGATGAACACCTCTTCGCCCGCCTGATGCACGGTGCTGGTATCCTTGGTGTACTCGTTGATGATCAGCGTCTGGCCGTCATTGAGCTCCACCTCATATTCGATGAAGTCGCCCAGGAAGGTGGAGAACAGTACCTTGCCGGGCATGCCGCTGTCCGCAAAGAACAGCTGCTCCGGACGGGCGGAGATGCAGGCCTTGCCGCTGTAGCTCTTGCGCAGCTTCATGGGGAAGCTCAGCTCGCCCTTGATGGTCACGCTGGCGTTTTCCACGTCCGTGCCGTCCACTTCGCAGCTGATGAAGTTACTCACGCCAATGAAGCCTGCCACGAAGGGGTTCTGGGGGCGGGCATAGATCTCGCTGGGCGTGCCAATCTGCATGATCTCGCCGTCCTTCATAACGGCGATCCGATCAGAAATGGCCAGCGCTTCTTCCTGGTCGTGGGTCACGTATATCGTGGTAATATCCAGCCGGCGCTGCAACTTCTTGATGATGGAGCGCATCTGCACGCGCAGCTTGGCGTCCAGATTGGAAAGCGGCTCGTCCATCAACAGCACGCCGGGCTCAATGACGAAGGCACGGGCAAGCGCCACGCGCTGCTGCTGGCCGCCGCTCAGCTCGCTGGGCTTACGCTTGGCCAGCTTCTCGATCTGCACCAGCTCCAGCGCCTGCTTGACCCGGGGCGCGATCTCCTTACCCGGCACCTTGCGGGCCTTGAGACCATATGCCACGTTCTCCTCCACCGTCAGATGGGGGAAAATGGCATAGTTCTGGAACACCATGCCGATATCACGCTTATGCGCCGGCACATTGTTGATCAGCTTATCGCCAAAGTAGAATTGGCCGCCTTCGATGGAGTTGAAACCGGCAATCATGCGCAGCAACGTGGTTTTGCCGCAGCCGGAGGGACCCAGCAGCGTAAAGAACTCACCCTGCCTGATCTCCAGCGACACGTCGTTCAGCGCCGTAAAGTTTCCATACCGCTTTACCGCATTTTGAATAATCACTTCATTGCTCATCCGTATCTCATCCTTTCTCGGGCAGGGGGTGACCCCCTGCACCCCCTCTCTGCGCCTTGGGGGCGCAGGGGTCGGGTGGTGTTTTTCTGTTGACTAAAGCAACCGCCGGTCGGGGGCCCAACCCCTCCCGGCTATCTCCGGGCCGGAACAGTATACATCATGGTTTCATGGCTGCTCTCATGCTCGCACAGCAGGCGACCCATGTAGCACGATGGCCGTAGGAATCACCTTGCCCCATGAAATCGCCCAAACCATTCCTGCATTCAAGCCTGCCCTGCGGGGGCACGCACCGCAGCGCAGCGAGGACGTGCCCCAATGCAAGCAGCGGTGGCAGGGCAGGGACCCTGCCACATAAGCTGCGGAACTGTTGTCCACATCCTGGGGCGAACGCATTGCTTAAAGCAATGCGGACGTCCACCTGCCACATGAGCTGCGGAACTGTTGTCCACATCCTGGGGCGAACGCATTGCTTAAAGCAATGCGGACGTCCACCCCTGCCTGTACTGCCGGGGAAAGACACTGTACTCCAATGCCCTTCCCCGGCAATACAAACAATCCTTACCCCCCTGCGCCCATTTCGTGGGCACAGTACGGAGGAGCAGGAGGCACTGCCACCTGCCGGGGCTTGGGGCGGAGACCCGCACAACCCTCCGTCGTAATGCAAGGAAAGGGGGCTGCAGGCGAATGCTTACAGCCCCCGGGATACTACTGAACGATTACTGAGCGGTCAGGTCGTTCCAGGTGTCGATGATGTTTTCCTTCTCGGTGGCGGCGTAGGCGAAGTCATAGTCGCCCAGATCCAGTTCGCTCAGAGCGACCAGGCCCTGGGGTTCCACGTCGCTGCGGACGGGGCGGCGAGCCCAATCCACGTTCTGAGAGGTCTGGCACTCAGCGCTGGTCACGAAATCGATGAACAGCTTGGCGTTTTCTTCATTGGGGCAGCCCTTGATCAGAGCGACGCCATCCGGCACAGCGGAGTTGGCGGCGGGGTAGATGTAGCCGATGTCGGGGTTGTCGGCATACAGCACAGCGGACTTCTCGATGGTCACGCCGATGGCATATTCACCAGCAGCAACCAGCTTGTGGCAGTTACCGGAGGAATCCTGGATCTTGCCGTCCAGGTTGGCGATGAACTTGCCAACCATGTCCCAGCCCTCTTCGATAGTGGGCTTGGAGAACAGCATGGTGCACAGCTGGGTGTAAGCGGAGCCGGACTTAGCGGGGGAAGCGTAGGCGATCTTGCCCTTGAGCGCTTCGTTGGTCAGGTCATCCCAGGTCTTGGGCACATCGGCCTCGTCGATCAGGGTCTTGTTGTAGATGATGACCATGGGCAGGGGGCTTTCGCCGATCCACATGTCAGCGGCGTCCTTGAAGGACTCAGCGATCACGTCATCGTTAACGGAGACGTAGGGAGCGAAGTAGTTGGTGTAGCCGGCCAGCGTATCAGCGCCGCCGCCCCACAGCACGTCGCCCTGGGGGTTTTCGCTCTCAGCCACAACGCGCTGGCACAGTTCGCCGGTGCCGGCAGCGATGACTTCGACCTTGATGTTGGGGTACTTGGCCTGGAACTGGGCAACGCCAGCGTTCAGGGGATCAGCGTCGTGGGGGCTGTAGACCACCAGGCTGCCGGTATACTCTTCGGGAGCCTTTTCGGCGATGGCAGCACCGGACAGCAGCATCATAGCAGCCAGCGCAAACGCAAGGATCTTCACAAGCTTCTTCATGGGAATCCTCCTTCGGTACTATGTGATTTTCTCTCTTGTGGTTATGCCACAATATACACTTATTATACACGATTCGGGTTGCAAATCAAGCGTTTTCTTTTGTATCCAAACGTGACCTTTTCATCCTCGGCGGACAAAAAGACGATGGCAGCGCATTTTTTGCGTCATATTCTGCCGAAAAAAACTCCGGATTTTTGATTGACACATCCCCGCAAAACGACTATGATAAATCATGGAACCATAGCATCCATGCCGAAAGGAGGAGCCCATTGTGGACGCGGACCCGTATAGTTGCACCATGACCACCCCCGTACAATTCAACAGGCTCCGGGCTGAGGATGCGGCAAAGGGAAACGCATAGTTTTTCTTTGCATACTTTGTCATTGACATAATCCCTGCCCGGAATCACGCCGCAAACGGCTGAAGAAAGGCAGGTTTTTCATTTGAAGCGAATCTATCTGACCGTGGACGATCACCTGACCGAAATCAACACGCTGGAGAAGGGCTGCTGGGTACACCTGCAGAACCCCACCCGCGAGGAGATCAACGGCCTGACCGCCCGTTTTGCCCTGGATCCCACCTATCTGCCCGCCGCGCTGGACGAAGAAGAAAGCGCGCGTATTGACCGCAACGACGACCAGACCCTGATCATCGTTGACGTACCCTATGTGGAAGCCGACGACAACGGCTACAGCTACACCACCGTGCCTATGGGCATTGTCATGGTGGACGATGTGATCATCACTGTCTCCACCCGTGATTCTTCCATTATTACCGACTTTACCGAGGAACGCATCCGCGGCTTCTGGACCTTCAAGCGCACCCGCTTCATCCTGCAGCTGCTTTATCGCAACGCCTCCCGCTATCTGGCCTATCTGAAACAGATCGACAAGGCGTCCACCCAGGTGCAGGAACGCATGCAGCACAGCCTGCGCAACAACGAGCTCTTGCAGATGATGAAATTGGAGAAATCTCTGGTTTACTTCTCCACCTCCCTCAAGGGCAACGAGATGGTCATGGAAAAAATGATGCGCATGGATATGCTGCGCAAATACCCCGAGGACACTGAACTGCTAGACGACGTTATCGTTGAAAACCGTCAGGCCATCGAGATGTGCGTTATTTACCGCGACATCATGTCCTCCTCCACCGACGCCTTCGCTTCCATCATCTCCAACAACCAGAACACCGTCATGAAGATTTTGACCAGCGTGACGGTGGTGCTGTCCGTACCCACGCTGATGGCCTCCCTCTGGGGCATGAACACGCCGGTGCCCTTCCAGCAGTCGCCCCACGGCTTCTGGATCGTCATTGGCATCTCGCTGGTTCTCAGCGTCCTTGCCGCCGTGGTTCTCTGGCGCAAGAAAATGTTCTGAGCCGCAGCACTCTCCATTCCAGTCCACCACAGGAGGCGTCCCCATTGAAAACCGCACTCATCACCGGCGGCAGCCGCGGCATTGGCGCAGCGATCGTGCGCGCCATGAGCGAAAACGGCTATCGGGTCGCCTTTTGCTACAAAGCCAGTCAGGACGCTGCCAGCCGGCTGGCCCATGAAACAGGCGCCATTGCCATCCCCTGCGACGTCACCGACAGCCGGCAGGTGCAGTCCATGGTCGCCGCCGCCCTTGGACAGCTGGGGCATATCGACGTACTGGTAAACAATGCCGGCGTTGCCTGGCAGGGGCTGATCACCGATATGACCGACGACGACTGGCGCGCCGTGCTGGACACCAGCCTCACCGCCGCCTTCCTGACCTGCAGGGAGACGCTGCCGGGGATGATTTCCCGCCGCGGCGGCCGCATCATCAACATCTCCAGCATCTGGGGTCGGGTCGGCGCCAGCTGCGAAGCCGCCTATTCCGCCGCCAAGGCCGGCCTGATCGGCCTGACCAAAGCGCTGGCCAAGGAGGTGGGCCCCAGCGGCGTGACGGTGAACTGCCTGTGTCCCGGCGTGATCCAGACCGATATGCTGGCCTGCTACACCCCAGCTGATCTGTCCGCCCTTGCGGACGAAACGCCCCTGTGCCGCCTGGGCACGCCGGAGGACGTCGCCGCCGCCGTGTGCTGGCTGGCAGATGACGCCGCCGCCTTTGTCACCGGACAGGTGATCGGCGTGGACGGCGGCTTTGGCCAGTGACGATTTTCACCTGCCGTACCCTTTGCAGCCTTGCTTCATTTTCGCGCCCATGGGTGGGTGCTCGTAACACAGTGAAAGCTGCGTCGTTTTGCTCGGCGCAGCTTTCACTGTGTTTACAGGCTTTCAATGATATCCTTGATATATCATTGATAAACTTGAATTTGAGGATATGTTTATGAAAACGAATATTGCATTACAGCATAAACAATCAGCTCATCATACGAATATGATACTTGAACAACTGACTCATGACAATGAGAAACATGCATATGAAATCAACCGAGATGACATACCAGAGAAATGGGTTGATACCGCTGCAACCATAATGGAAATGACTGATTATGGTTTGGAAAACAACCTAATAGGACACACGTTTTTGGCTCGTATCGATGACAAGTATGTTGGTTTCATCATGGTGGGTGAAGCGCTTCCTTGGGATACAGATCCTATTGAAATGAAGGGAATCCCGTTTTATAGAATCATGGGTTTTGTCGTCGATAAAGAATATCGAAATAGAGGCCTGGGTGGCGAACTGTTGGAAAAAGCAATTGAACAGGTATATCAGGAGTTTGGTAGACGTTCATTGGCTTTAGGCGTTCATAAGGATAACACGCAAGCCGGGCGATTCTATGAAAGACATGGTTTCAAAAGAATGGGCGTTTTTGAGGGCGATGATGAATACTATCTGAGATTGATCTAATCATTCGGATAGTACAACGATCAAGCGGTTCATTGGTTGAGCAGCTCAAACGGCGCACATCCATACACTTGCCTGTTGTATGCCGTGCGCCGGGGACCTCTTTACACAAAGGAGCCTCCTATCGCAGCACATACACAAAGCCCACCGCATAGTGGAAAGCCATGCGGAGGGCCTGCTGTTTTACGAACTCTCCCCATACGGCACGTTATATATTTGGCAGGCAGCGCTTTTTCAGCTCATACGGAGCGACGAAAGCTATTTTATGATCCCGCAACGTACTTTTTGTCCCCATCGTTTCATTTTTGTAACCATTTTTCCGAACATTCTGATAAAAAGTTCTTTCTATCATTCGCGTTCTGTGATATACTATGCTTCGTATGTCAGGGCCTGTTTTCTGGCGCCGACTGCATCCAGCCGCCTTTGGATCTACCCAGCGGCAATTTCCGAACCTTCGCCCCCAACCCTGAAAGGACTGAATCACATTGGAGCACATTCGTCGCAATGAACGCCTGGCTGCCCTGACCCGGCTGCTGACCGCCGCCCCCAACCAGATCTTCACCCTGTCGCATTTCTGCGAGCTGTTTGGCGCGGCCAAATCCACCCTGAGCGAAGACATCGACATCCTCAAGGGGACGTTTGCGCATTTTGAGCTGGGCAAGCTGGAGACCGTGGCCGGCGCTGCCGGCGGCGTGCGCTACCGGGCAAGCATGCCCCCTGAAAAGGCGTTTAATTTCATCAGCGACCTTTGCGCCGAGCTTTGTGCCACCTCCCGTGTGCTGCCCGGCGGCTTCCTCTACCTCAGCGACATTCTGAGCCAGCACGAGCTGGTATCCTCCATGGGCACCATCATTGCCCAGGAATTCTACGATGCGCAGCCTGATTTTGTGCTCACCATGGAAACCAAGGGCATCCCGGTGGCGCTGATGACCGCCCAGACCATGGGTCTGCCGCTGGTGATCGCCCGCCGCTCCAGCAAGGTGTACGAAGGCCCTGCCGTGAACATCAACTATGTATCCGGTTCCTCCGGCCACATTGAGACCATGAGCCTGAACCGCCGCGCCGTCACCGAGGGCACCCGCGCCCTGATCGTTGACGATTTCCTCAAGGCCGGCGGAACCGCCAAGGGCATGGTTGACCTGATGGCGGAATTCCATGTGGATGTGGTGGGCTCCGCCTTCGTCATGGCCACTGCCCATCCCCAGAACAAGTGCATTCAGGGGGAAAAGGCGCTGATGATCATGGACGTGGACGCCGCCAATCCCGGTACCCTGACCGTCCGCCCGGCAGACTGGCTCGCCCATCGCAAGGCCTGAGCCCACAAACGAAAGGGGACAAACCATGCAGCCCATTGTCAGCATCTGCTGTACCACCTACAACCATGAGAAGTATATCGCCCAGACGCTGGACGGCTTTCTGAGCCAGCAGACGGACTATCCCTACGAGATCCTGATCCACGACGACGCTTCCACCGACCGCACCCAGGAGATCATCCGCCAGTACGCTGACCGTTATCCGGACGTGATCCTCCCCATTTTGCAGACTGAGAATCAGTACTCCAAGGAGATCCCCATCAACGAAACGTTCAACTTTCCCCGCGCCCGGGGCAAGTACATCGCCCTGTGCGAAGGCGACGACTACTGGTGCGACCCGGCCAAGCTCCAGCGGCAGATCAGCCATATGGAAAGCGACGAAACCTGCACCTTTTCTTTCACCAACGGCCGCATCCATGACGAAAACGGCGTCAATCCCGACCGTATCTTCGTGCCCTACTACGAGAGCGAACGTCCGTATTTCAAGGGCGGCAGTACCGTTTACAGCCTGAGCGAGATCGCCAGGCTCACCTTCATCCCCACCGCCAGCTTTGTCTTCCGGGTGGACGCTCTGCGCAGTCTGCCCGAGACCTTTCTGGGTACCCCCTGTCAGCACGGCGACCTGCGGATGAAACTGTACCTCACCGCCGCCGGTCATGCCTGGTACGAGGATATCGAAGGCTGCGTCTACCGTGAAAACGTACCCACCTCTGCCTTTCAGGTATGGAAGAAGGAGAAGCGTCAGCAGCTTTTCAACCGCTGCGCTTCCGTCGTGCAGATGGTGGAAGACGTAAACGCCTACTCCGGCGGCACGGCTGAGGAAAGCCTCTACGCCGTACGGGATCACTACCTCAAGGTGATGGCGCACAACGCGCCTGACCTGAAGACCCTGATGAGCGGCCAGCTGGGCAAGGTGTACAAAGCCATGCCCATCAAGGAAAAGATGCGCTGCAGCCTGCGGCTGACCATGCCCCAGGGGCTGGCAGCCAAGCTGTCAAAGATCGGACGGTAAGCATCCGGCTGCCTTCCACGCAGCTAAGTGACCCGGCAACTCACGTACATGGCCCCGAAAGGAGGCAGCTCATGTATCCCAACATCACCACGCCGCTGTACCGGCACGAAACCGGCCCGGGCGACAATGAGATCTATATCAAGCGGGAGGATCTGCTTCCCTACAGCTTCGGCGGCAACAAGGTCCGCATCGCCGCCTGCTACCTGGCGCACATGGAAAGCCAGGGCTGCAACCACCTGCTGGCCTATGGCAACGCCCGCTCCAACCTGTGCCGCGTACTGAGCAACCTGTGCGCCGCCCACGGATACAAATTGACCATTCTCTCGCCTGCGGATGACGACGGCCAGCAGCGCCCCTCCATGAACGCCGCCCTTTGCCGCCGGCTGGGCGCCAACATCATCCCCTGCCAGAAGACCGGCGTTGCCCAGGCAGTGGACGACGCTATGGACGCCATCCGCGCCGCCGGGGGCAAGCCCTATTACATCTACGGTGACCGCACCGGACAAGGAAACCGCAGCACGCCCGTTACCGCCTATGCGGAGCAGTATGCCGTGCTGATGGAGCAGTGTCTGCAGGAATATCAGATGATCCCGGACGCTGTCTTTCTGGCCACCGGCACCGGCATGACCCAGGCCGGTCTGCTTTGCGGACAGACCCAATATGCCCACAAGGATGGGCGCATCCCGGAGATCATCGGCCTGTCCGTAGCCCGGGACGAAGCGGCCGTCACCGCCCACCTGACCGCCTATATCCGCGACTATGCCGATGCCCATGCAGGTGCCGTCGATCCGGAGCTGGCCGTCAGCCGCATCCGCGTATATGACCGCTGCCGCGGCCAGTACGGCGCACCCAGCGAGGACATTGCCGGGCTGATCCGTCATCAGTTCACCCAGCACGGCCTGCCCCTGGATATGACCTACACCGGCAAGGCCTACTACGCCATGCAGCAGTTCCTTGCTCAAAACGGCTGGCAGGGGTGCAGGGTGGTCTTTATCCACACCGGCGGTACGCCGCTGTTCTTTGACCAGCTGATGGGGTAAAAAAACCTTCCAAACAAAACGCACCCGTGGAGGAAAACGATTCCTCCACGGGTTTTTCCTTATACTCATCCAAGCACAGCCTTGGCAGCCTGCTCCAACGCCCTTCTCTCGGCCGCATCATCGTATGCTGTTGGTTTTCCGTCAATCGCCTTATGCACGTTGATGGAAAACAGGCCATCCTTATTACAATAGAAGAAAATCTGTTTGACTCCGTTCATTTTGAATCTTGCTTCCGCATTTCCCTCCGGATAGAGCTTGACCATTTGGATGCGGTCCGGTGAAAGGGCTGCAACAAACGATATGTAATGCCTTTTGGTCATGTCGTGTTCAATACGCACGTAATACTCGTCTTCAACGCCTTCAATGAAGATCTGATGCTCCTCGTCCGTATCCTCCGCCTGGGCAGGGGTCAACAGCACGCCGTGGCAATTGATCACGGCCTCGCCCATGCTGTGTATGGCATTTCCACACACCGGGCAGACATAAAACTTCGAACGCATCATATTCGCCGATACGTTGATATTGCTTACCGCCCTTCCACACACAAGCTCTGCCACCGATATGCCAAAGACCTTGGCGATCGGCTCCAGCAGGGTAATATCCGGGTATCCCTTTGCGTTTTCCCACTTGGATACCGTCTTATCCGAAACATACAGCTTTTCAGCCAGCTCCGCCTGCGTTAACTGCTTTTTCTCCCGCAGCTCTCTGATCATCGCGCCTGTCACATATCGATCCATGCTTCCATCCCTCCTGTGTACATATCATAACGGAAGAACGGCCGTCTGACTACCTACGAAAAATAGAGTGGCTCCTGCATTTTGCTCTCGAAAGCAACCGATCCCCTTTTAGCAAGTGTAATATGAAGGAAGTTGCTATCTTTCATTACGGCAACAAGCGATGTTGATTGTGTTTCTTGCTGCTTTCTTTGTTCTATGATAGAATGAATTAGATAAACTTGAATTTGGCGAGGTGTAAAGTATGAATGAACAAGTACAAATCTACATCGAAAAATATCCTGCGGCAGTTGTTGAAATGTTCAAAACATTACGCCAGTCGATATATGACAGTACTGATG
>SVGM01000003.1 GCA_015056365.1 Clostridiales bacterium
ACCATATTGAGAATCATTTTTGCTCCCTCCAATCCTTCGCCGCGCCTGCCAGCGCCGCCGACCAAAAGCCCATCGCGGCCGCCGCCGGAATGATCCACAGCAAGTGCCATGCGTTCATCATACACTTGCCCTCCCTTACACCAGCTTGTGTGCAAACCAGCCACGAACATCGTTGCACTGAACTTTGTACAGACCGGATTCGGTCAATGCAGCCATGAACCCCTCGGGATGGCGAAGAACCACGTTGGGCGTACCTTCGCAAATCAGGTTGACATAAAAGAACGTTGCTTCGCCGTACCAGTACCCGCGTGGAAGGGTCAGCACCAGTTCTGTGCCTTCCGTAGCCGTAACGTTGTAGGTTCGACCTTCGATAGCGAACGGCTGAGTCGAAAGGTCTACGGTCTGGTTGATATCTACGTAGTCGTAGTATCGGTCACAGTCCTTAATGATCATCTGATTCTTGGCGAAATAGCCTCGCTTGCCAATATCCACGCCATCCGTCGCGTCGTCGGTGTACTTGATCAGACCATCGAAGTAGTTGTAATACTCTGGGTTCTGTCCTTCCTGCACAAGCTGGTTGGCGAACACGAATCCGGTATAATTGAACGTGTTTCGGTTGGCGTCTTGGCCGAATGTGATAAACGTATCCCAACTGTTTTCCCACTTGGAGAAACGGCAGCCGTGGAACTGGTTGAATTGGAAGAATCTAAGTTCCATCCCCTCTGAACAACCCTCGATCCCAATGTTATTGAATTTGTTGCCGTTAAATGGATCTGTACATCCGTTTTTCACAGTTCGGATTGGACAACCGCCCATCAACGCGCCGCTTGTGAAGGTGTTTTCGTTGATGTACGACCCAGAAGCCATCGTGGGCTCAAACAGAATACATGTTTCTGCCGTGATTGCTTTAAACTTCACATTGGTGTAAGCAATACCACCGCCGTCAGGATTAAACCAGATACCACGTTCAAGATGATCGGTCAGGCCAATTTCAATGTGATTGTAGAACGGGCTATGAGAATTGTCTGCGCTAATTCTGATACCCGTTCCAGTTTTGGGCGTTACGGTTCCAATATGACGGATATAGATGTTGTTGCTGTTGGTGTTGACCATCAGAGCCGCGCAGTCGTTCACTTTCAACGTGCCCTCGCAATGGAATCGGCATTGAGCGCCTCGAAGGCGAAGTTCGCTGGTAATGAGATATACTCCATTGGGCGCATACACGTTATCGCTATCATTCAACGCAGCTTGGATCGCCGCAGTGTCATCCGTTACGCCATCGCCTACAGCGCCGTAGTCTTTTACGGAAACCACGTTGATGCTGGAAGAACCGCCGCTGCCATACCCATCCGGCAGATATTTGGCATCCAGCTTGTGAACGATCTCCGGCTGGCCGTACAGGCCGAAGGTGAACGTGTCATTTTCGCCCGCGTAAGTCAATAGACCGAAAATGCCGTCCATGGCTTCTACCGTTTCTGATGGCACAAGCGCGACCAAAAAAGGCTCGCCCGTGTCCGGCCCGCCAATAAAAAGTTTTTGGTTTCCTACCACCACAAGCTCCTCGCCCTGGGCTGACAAGCTTTGTGCTGTGCATTCGTATTTTTGTCCATCGACCAGCGCAATGACTTTTTCTCCAACATTAACCTCCATCAAAGGCGGATACATGATTTCGACAGTTTGATATTCATACGCGGCGCTGGGATAAATCTCAGGCATTCCCATTGTGACGGTGAATGCTTCACCTATCAATTCTGGGGCAACTGTCAGCAAGCCAGGCCATCCGAACGATTCTTGATCATCGACAAGGTAGAGCGCAAACAGCTCGTTTTCTTCAACAATTGCCTTTGCACTATAACCATAATATGGCAAGTTTTTTTCCACGGCTTTGATTTGATAAAACTTGCCGGAAACCTCCACAGTGTATGGCTTGCCAGCACGAATAACAAATGGCTCGGAAATCTGATTTTCCTCACTCGCAATGCTAAAGATATTTAAAACCGTCTCTGCGCCTGGTTCTGTCCAGTGCGTTTTCTTCACCCAACCTGTATACCCTTTTGGGTCTGTTGCAAGCATCATGTTGGGATGGCCAGCCGAAAGGAATTTAACATCAAGGGCATGGATGGTCTCCGGCTGGTCGAAAAGCCCAAAGGTAAATGTGTCATTTCCTCCGAGGTAAATAAGCTGGGCATAAGCGCCAGCTGTTTCAACCATTTCGTCAGGAACAACCATAAGAACAAAGGGTTCCCCGGTATCATCGCCCCCCATAATCGATGCGTTTCCGACACCGGCTGCAAGAATACCGCCAATGTCCATTTCAAAAGCTGCACCTGTGTACGCAACGTCATCGAGCAGAACGACGTAAGTCTGCCCAACCGTCAGCTTTTTAGGAAGCGGTTTGTCGAGCACGTTTTCTTCTCCGCTGTACGAATCAACGGGGAGGATGGCGCTCATGCCTTCGTAAACTGCAAATGTTTCGCCAACAAGCTCGTCTGAAACGATAAGAGTCGCGTAAAATCTAAGCGCATTAACGATGTTTTGATCCTTTAAGGATGCGAGCACGAAAGGAGTAAACTCATCGCCGATCATCGCATGATCATAGGGGATTTCTTTCGACTGGTACGCTGTCAAATTGTACGTTTTGCCACCAGCAGTTACCATATAAGTTTGCCCAATCTCAATCGGGACTGGAACTTCAATTCCGGACTCCGTTTCGGTGGGCTGAAACGACCAAACAATCTTCGCTCCAGGTTCTGCCCAATGAGTGCGCTTATCCCACTTGGTAGCGCCATCTGCATCGGTCACCAGCATCATGTTAGACTCGCCGCCCTCAGGAAGGCCGTTGCCGCCGGACACGTCGATATTGTCGATCATCTCCTTGAGCGCCTTGCCCTGTGCAGCAGACAGCGCGGAACTGGTACTGGTGCTGGTCAGATTGTTCACGACGGTCACCGCATCCGACGCGTCCGTTTCCGTGAGATATCCGCTGTCGTTTTCAAGCTGGCTCGTTTTGGTAGGAACCTTGCCCGCCACGTGTTCCTTCACTTTGCCCCACAGGTACGATACGCCGTTGCTGTCAAGAAACTTGCTCATTTCAAGATCGCCTCCAAATCTTCGTCGGTGATAGCTTCACAGGCACAGTTGTCGCCTGTGCCGTTCCCGTCGCCGCTGCCTGTGTCGGCGCTTCCGCTACCGGTCATGCCCGACCCCATGGCAACAATCATCACATTTACCACAACATCAGTAGCAGGCAGCTCCACACACGTGAATGTGATGGTTCCTTCTCCCTGCAAGCTGGCTCTCACCTCAGCGTTATGGTACTGTTTTTCATTCGCTCGATCAGGCGCCGGGGATACAATAGCAGAGGTTTGGCTCGTGTCGGCGCTCATCCCGGTGACAGGAACCGTCTGCTCATAGAGCTCGCCTTTTTGCGTCCAATCTGCCGCCGCAAGCGTAATGCTTTCAGTTTGTACTTGCGGGATGTCATCGTAAGTCTGTATTCCCAGGATCTTTTTTGCATCATCGACATTGTCTACGCCAAGGCCGCCCTTTCCAATGGGTAGAATGCCGACTAACTCATCTAACCGCGGCATGGGGTGTGCATGGTCGCCACGAGCCATTTGCATGCTGCTGCCGCTGTTGGCCTCTCCGAGCCCCAAGGGTGTATCATCGTAAAATTTGAGGCCGTTGATCTGCCCGTCTCTACCCGGTGGAATAATCAGTTTTATTACCGGGCGGTCGAGGGGGCCCCTTACTTCCAGCTGTACTTGCTCTCCTGGTTTCCCTGTTTCAACCTCAAACTGAATAGCTGGTATGGCGAGTTTCTCTGTGCTGATGTATTCTTTCAGCGCGTGGCTCCAAATGCGCCAGTGATAATCCTCACCGATCTGCACTATGTTCTCCATTTCACGTACAGCTTCCAAGCTTTCCTGAATCAGCTGAAAGAAAGCCGGCGCAGGGTCCTTGGCAGAACCAGGCGCAGGCATTGGGATCGAGTATTCCACCACAAATGGCATGGTGTAGCTGTGTGCAATCGCATCCTGCGCATACAGAGCGATCTGCATCAGTCCCTTGCCCGCTTCCGCAGCCATGCTCGCCGGTAAGGTAAACCGCAGGTAGTTTTTTTCCTCCACCTTTACTTCGTAGGGTTCACTGGGAACGCCATCCTTTTCATAGCTTACAGTGGCGATCATGCCAGTCATGTCCAGCAGTGCATTAGGTGTTTCATATACCAACAGCCGCACTTCAACGGCGTTATAGTCATTTTGCCTTACTTCAACCGGCAGTGTTCCGCTGCCGTTGCTCAGGCAAATCATCCGTTCAATCACCATGGCCTCCGCCTCCTTTCCATCTCAGCATAGCAAAAAGGCGCAGGGGTTTTCTCCCTGCGCCGGTTGTGTTGTTTACTTTTTCAGCCAGTTTGCCAGGTACTTATCATCCTTTCCAAACACTTGCTTGATTGCATCGCCCAGCCGTTTGCGTTCTGCAGGACCAGCCGCAATGTATAGCGGTTTCAGCTGCTTAAGGATATTCGTGTCCACCGTCTTCTGCGGATCCTGCGCCGTGCTGTCTGCGATCATCTCGCTGCGCACCAGCGCAATGTCCTCCAAGCTGCATGTGCCGTTGGCATATCCCTGCACCACATTGGCAGCCTCCGTGTAGCTCCATGCTTTGCTGTTCAGCGGGGTGGCTGCTTCTTCTTCCTCTTCTTCGCCTTTTTGTTCGTTGGCATAGACGGCAACGCTCTTGTCGAAGATTTCCTCTGCCCGGCTGTCGCCATTTTCGCCAAGCATATCGCCGTACTCGTCCACAAATTCGCTGCGGATCCGTGCATATTCGCTGACTTTACCGCCTTGTTTTGCGGTGTGCGCGGCCAAAACACGGGCGTCTGCATCCTCTGCAAACTTGCTTGCCATGGCGCTGTCAATGGCTTTTTCGTCCTTCCCCAACTTTCTGCTCACCCGATTCCACTTCTTGGAATTTCCGTCCAGCATAGCATTGTATAGATTCTCATAGCCAATGCTGCTGCTGGCAGTCTCGGTCTTCTCGCTGATGGGGTCAAGCCCAACGGCCTTCAGCAGCAAGTTGGCAAAGCCATAAGTATCTCGCAGCGCATTGCTGAAGCTCTGGCCAGTCACGCTGTCCACCGCTGTTGCCAGCTGACGTGCCCAGCCCCAACCGCTTAGCTTGTTCTCACCGGTCACAAGCTTGCCCACGTTGGTACCCACCTGCACCAGCTTCTCCATGCTTTGCATGTCCGTCCTGCTCACGTCGTAGCCTTGGATCAGGCTAAGCCCATCCTTAATGTAAGGGATCAGCGCCAGCGGGTTCAGGCCCGAAATCACGTTCGAATCCAGCGCAGTGCGTACATAGTCCATAAACTTCTCTCAGCTGCTCCAGTCGCCAAACATAGCCTTGCCCCATTTCTCCCAGAAGTCCTCATCATCTCCGTTGCGCACAGCGTCAATCAGGCTCTGGGCAGCAGCATTGACGATGGTATTCAGCGCATAGGCGCTGATCGTCCGGCAGAATTTACGCTTAGCCACAGGGTCGTGCCGGTTTTCTTTCAGTCGCTGCATGGCGCTCGCCAGCATGTTGTAGGTCTTGCTGGGTTCGCTCATGAAGGAGGTAGCCATCTTGGTCAATCCATCGCCGCTTCGCATCAGCTGGGTGCGGTGAAACGGGGTGTCAACCACTTGTGTGTAGTCGATGATGCCGCTCATCCGATTGCCCACCGCTTCGTAGTAGGCCTCGCTGCCCACAGTCAACTCCGGCTTCAGCTTCCGGGTCTCCGCTTCGCATGCCCGCCAGATGGCGCCAAAGGTCATCTCATCCATCTTGCCAGCCAGCCACATGCCCTCGTCCTTCACTTTGTCTCCCACACTGCGGTTGTCAAATAGGGCTGCCCTCAGACTCTTGCCCATGTCGGTCTCGAAGAATCCCATGCTTTTCAAAAGAGCGATGGGGCAGTGCTGCTTGCTCAGTTCAATGGCTTTTTTCAGCTTCACCCTGCCACCCTTACCGGTCAACCCGCTCATTCCTCGGACGAGGAATCGGTAATCGATCATATCGCCAGCCCGCAGGATCGCCGTTGGCTGCTGGATCACCACTCGCACGTTACGGCCTACGCTGCTGCTCTTCATCACGCCGGTCAGCTTCTCCGTCCATTTCGGGCTGTAGCTCCTGTTCACCTCGCCATTCAGGTCACGGATCAGCTGGGGAATGTACTCCGCAGCTTCCTTTCCCCATTTGGCTTGGATCATCTTCTTCACGCTGCTGCCGTCACCGGGCCGGTAGTTGTACCAGCGCACCAGGTCAGCAATCGGGGCTGCATAGGCGTTGTAGGTGGCCATGTTGTCCACGTGCCGGCAGAAGGTATCAAAGATGTCGCCGATGTACAGCGCATTCTTGGCCTTCTCTTTCAGTGCCTTGGTCATGCCCATGTTGGCAATAGCGTACAGGTTGTCCTGCTGCCCTTCTGAGGAAATGTTGCTGTCCACGCTGTCCGGATCAACCCGGATGGGGTAGTAGTTCTTCTCGCCAAACTTCTTGTATCCGTACAGCTGCAAGGAGGTTTCGTTGCCCCACTGGGCGCATTCGTTGGCCATGTACTGCTGCAAGGCATCCGCCAGCGCCTTTTCCTCTGATGTCAGCGTATCGGTCAGCTTTTCAATGTCGCCTTCGTTTACCTTCACCGCTCTTGCCTTGTCGTTGTCACCCACACGGATACCGCCGACGCTTTCATCATACAGGTGCCCTCTTGCTTGCTCACGTTTGTTCAGGCAGTAGATTTCCATCACCTGCCCCTTGGTCAGCTCCACCGTGCCGCCGCTCAGATCGTAGGCTGTTGCCTTTGCCTTCTTCCCAGCAAATAGTTCTTTCTGCACTTTTGCGGGAATTTTGCTCACGGCTTCCTCCACATACGCCATGGCTGCTGCCCGGTGCATCGTCTTCTTGTCCAGGCCATTCCGCAGGCTCTGGTACATCTCTTTGGCTGCGCCGCCCAGCTTGTCGAAGAAGTGCATGCTGTCCATCTGGCCAACCGTCAGGAAATCCCTTGCCCCGTTGACAATTTTGCCCCGGTCTTTCCAGTCTTTCCGTTCTCCTGCCTCCTGCAGGAAGCGGCCCGCCGAACTACTGATGCGAATCGCTTTTTGGTTTGCAAAGGCAGTGTCAGCTTTGTTCACCGTCCACACAGCGCAGTGTACGATGTTTCGCACCTGCTCCATTTGGTCTGCCGTCAGCTGGTCAAGGCTGTTCATGTCCTGCAGCTGCTCCGCCATAAAGCGCATGGTTTCCAGCATGTCACTGTCCACAATAAAGGAGCGAGTGCTCTCCCCGTTCGCTGCATCTTGCATCATGTTACGCAGTCTCAGGATCCTGTCGCCGATGCTACGTTCCCTGCTGCGCTTACCCAAATCAAGGCTCTTGAGGAAGGCGGTCAGTGCGCCGGTCAGCTCGTCCTGCACATGCTGCTTGTCGGTAGGCTTCTCCACCTTCTTCAGCAGCTGGTTGGTCTCCCGCAAAATTTGTGCCCGGTACCGGTTCTTCCGTTCTACATCCCTGTGCCGGGTTACAAACTCACTGCGCCATGCTCTGGCTTTCTCCCGCATGGCTTCCCGGTAGGCTTCCATGTCGGCAAGGTTCTGCTGCTTGGCGTCTGCAATGCGCTTGTCTACTCCCGCCTGCGCTTTTGCAACCCGCAGATCTGCATCCGCTGCTGCTTCGCTGATGGCTTTATCCGCTCTGCGTTCGGCTTTGTCGGCCGCCATTGCGATCCGGACATTCGCATCCTTGGTTACTTTCGCATATGCCTCGTCAAAGGCAGCTTTGTGCTCCTTGGCAAATCGCTCAGCCACTTGCCTGTACTGGTGCAGCTTCAGTCCCAGTCGGTTCTGCTCCTTGGCAGCGCTCTGCACGCCGCTCAGGTTCATGTAGCCCTTGAACAGCTCATGGGTTAGCCATTGGGCAGCCTCCCGTGCGTCCAGTCCGCTTTCGTTGTGGTACACAGGCTGCACATACTCCGCTGCTTCCATCAGCAACCGTACCTGATCGCCGCTGGTAGCATCCAGTGGGAACAGGTGTGGGGCAGTCTCATGCAGCTGTTCCCACACTGCGCCATCCAGCGCACTGCCGCTATTACGCAGGTTCACCCTCCCAAACAGCGCCTGCCGGTACGCACCATAGCTGCCGCCCATCAGGCTGGCCGCTTCCTTCTGCTGCTCGGTACTCAATGCAATCTGGTTGTGCTTCAGGTAGTAGCGCAGATCGGCCACTTCTTCTTCGTGCTGCATATCCAGCGTCTTGCTCTGGCTCAGCATGTCTTCAGCCAGGGCGGTGGCCTCGCTGCTCAGCCCCTGCATATCCAGCTTGTTGCCGCTACGGCTGGCATAGTCAAAGATGCTCTTGATCCGTTGCGTAGCTTCGTCCAAATCCATCTCGCTGCTGGCGGCCTTCAGTACCCTGCGTGCCACTCTGGCCGCCTCCGCATCCGTCATCCGGTGGGCAGCAGTCATGGTCAGCAGCTCCTCCAGCACATTCTCGCCTTCACGCACGGTATCGTCGTAGTCGCTCATGCTATAGCGAATATCAGTATTGTCATCCTGAAAACGCTTAGAGAGAGGGATCACATTGCCAGCATCATCATAGGTCACTGGCTCGGCAGATTTGATCTGAGAGGATTCAAACGCCACCGCTTCGTCGCCATCTTCAGACTGCATCACGCCATCATAGCCCATTTCCTTCAACGTTGCAGTGAATTCTTTGTTGTGATCAAGAAGAACCCTTGTGAAGTTTGGCATATCAACAGAGGAATACACTCTGGATGCAAGGTAATCATAGGAGATACTAAGCTTATCAACCTTGCCAGCCACACGTTTCTGAAATCCGTAGTCTTTGAATGTGTGTTTCTCTCCACCGTAGTCAAACTCATGAATTTCAGGATCCGCAAGCACAACAGTTTCCTTGTCTCCAAATTCTCCGTCCACTTCATCGTACAGGAATTCGGTATCAGAGAGTACTTTCTTGTATTCGTCAGCAAATTCACGGATCGGAATCTCTTTAAAGCTTTCTCCTTTTCTTGCAACATCAATGGTAATTTTCTCTGCGATCTTGGGGAACTTGTCTGCAAAATTCATCAGCGCAACGGCACTTGATGCGTTGTAATCAAATGTTCTCTCGCCGTTGTATTCATGCAGGTTTTCTTGGAAGTTGAATGGGTTTGTCAGATTTAGATATGCAGGAATGATCCTTTTTCTTCCGTAAAAGGATGCCTCTCCTTTAGAATACGCAAAGTAGAACCCACGCCCAAAGAACCCAGTGTCTCCGCTTGACATACCGATATATTGAGGATCAAACACTGTAAAGTCTTCAGAATTGGTTCCATGGTATACAACACGCAATTTCCCATTAGGCGTTCTCAGTTTGGAATCCGGCATGCTTTCCTCAGCGGCTTGTGCAACCAGATCAGCAATCTTGTCCATGTTCCCCTGCTCAACAGCAGAGGAATACGCTGCGTCAAAGTCAGAACGACTGTGCTTGACATTTTGTGTATCCCCTGCTATACTCCTAATGAAACCAAAGCGTTTTCCCCCCAAAGGCACATGGATGCCGCGGGCTTGGAACCACGCAGAGGTTTCTTTTTTGTTTGGATTAAGGTACAAAACGGAGTCGTCTGTAATCTGACGCCAATAATCGCCTCGTGCGTGCACGGTTCTTATCTTTGCAATAGAAGCTGTTCCGCTTCTATCCTTGGCTATCATAACCCCGACAACAATTGGTGTTGTACCATTGTGGATCAGATGCCCATATACGCTCACTGTATTATTTTTATATTGCGTAATGACAATTGGATTTGCTAAAAGAGAAGGGATTTCCTTATACACTTTCTCACTTAGATGATCACCATGCTTGTCCAATTCTTTAAGTGCTTTGCTGACATCAAAGTAAAGTTTACCGTTTGGAATTCCTACTTGCTCAAGTGGAGAGCCTTTTTCAATTGTTCCCACAGTAATATAACTATCCGGGTTAAGCTGACGTAGTTTATCTACAAGCCCAGAAAACAATTTATGTTCTGCGAATGATGCTGTTTTCGGACTTGACTTTGTCCCAGAATTTCCCGAAGCAGCTTCCCCCTCACTCTGCATAATGCTCTCCATCACATCATACAGCCCCTGCAGCGTAGCGGCATCTTCCTTCAGCGCCCCCATCTGCCGCCAGCTCTCGCTGCGCTCGCTCAAGGCCTTGCCCGCTGCTTTCACGTCGCTGATCAGGTTCTTCAACCAGTCCATCAACTTTTCAAACAGCGTCCGATCCTGCTCATACAGCTTTTGCAGCGTGCCTTCGTCCTGCAGCATGGCAGGTACCGTGTTGCAGATCACTTCCTCGGCGGCGTCCTCCCGGCTCAGGCCAAAGCTGTCCATCTGGTACTTAACCAACTTCTCAAAGTCCTGCCCCTTGTCAGTCAGCGCTTCCTGCACCCATCCGGAGAAGGTGCTCCAACTGGTTTCGTGCTCTGCCTTCAGCTGGTGGGTCAATTCGTGCATGGCTACATAGGCGTAGGCCTTGGCATCCGCATCCAATGCGATGTCAATCTGGCCCGTCTGGGGATTGTACTGTCCGTTGGCCCGCTGGCCATCTGCGGTGGCAATGCTGTCCACAATGTTGATGGTTGCGCCCATCCGCTTTGCCAGCTGGCTTACCACTTCCATGTTGGCAGCTGCCACCCGCTGCTCCTGCCGGGTCATGCGGTTCCATGCGCCCTTGGTAAAACTCCGGTTCATTGTGCCCTTGGTAGAGGATAGGGGAGTGGTGGCTTGCTGATGCGCCCCGGCACCCAGCCCCGCAGCATACGCATCCTGCATAGCGCTCTGCGTCATCACCTGCGGGATCACGCTGCCCCGGATCACCTCTGCCATGTCCATCCCGGCTGCTGCCCGGCGGTATACCATGCCATATGCCTGAGCATACTCCGAAGGAGCAACACTCTTGCCATTCACAGTTTCTGTATACCCGGTCAGGTAACTCTGCAATCCTTCGCCGCTCAGGTTCTTGGCGCCATCGGCGGTCATCAGCTCCTGCACCGTTTCGTCCGCAAAGGCCAGCTCGCCAGCCATGGCCGTGCCACGGTTGCCTGCTTCGTCAACGGTGTGCAGTACCACATTCTTTCCATCCTGCGTGGTCTCAAAGCCGATCACTTGCACATTGCCACTACCGTTTTCGGCATCGATCATAGCCGCCGCCATGGGCCGGTCGAAGCGGCTCACACCATCTGCGTCCTCCTGCGCCACCGGTACTGCTTGCGCAGCTGCTTTCTGCTCAGTCTGCTTAGTTGCCAGTGCATCAGCTGCTGCTGCCAGTGGATCCACCATAGGCTGCATCTGCAATTGCTGGTCTGCGGTTTGCAGTCCACTGCTGTTCCTGTTGTAGATGAGTGCGTTGCTACCTGCCAGCAGGTTGCTCCCCTCGCCGCTGAGGAATCCCGTTGCGGCAGCGTTAAACACATCCCACATCAGGTCTTTCTTCGCCTGGGCATGCGCTTCCTCGCTGCTCATGCCGGTTTGCTGGTATTGCGCCACATTCAGGTTGTAGTTGCTCATGGGGCCCATCAGCGCCTGATCGCTCACATGGCTCAGCAGCTCGCTCAAGCCTTCGCCGGGGGCTTCGCTCAAGCCGCCTTTCAACGCGCTTCCCAGCACATCCCGGAAGGTGCGAACGTCTTTTCCTTCGATGGTATCCAGCAGCGTGTCCATGGGCAGATATTCCGTGGCGGTTTCAAAGGCAATGCTCAGTCCACCAAGTGCCAGCGCCTGCTCATCCGTAGCGCCTCTCAGCTTGGCATCCTGGATCACGCTTCCTGCGCCGCTGCTGCCCAGCAGCAGAGAGCCACCCAGCGCAGAGCCACCGGAGAGCCGTCCGGCCACCAAGCTGTCAGCGCTGCTCATGGCTGCATTGTATCCGGTTTTCATCAGCCAACTTGCGAAAGTATCCGTGCCGTCCTCTTTCCCGTAATGGCGGGTAATATTCTGGCCCACCTCGTCACGCAGCGTCCCCGTCATCTGCCCAAACATGAACTGGTCAGCATATGGGTCTATTTCTTCGCCCGTCAGCTTCTGCGTTACGCTGTACAGTGTACCAGCAAGGCTCATTGGCGAGGTAAGCACGCTCAGTGCGCTGCTCCCTGCGCCGCCCCAGAAGCCGTTTCCTGCCATGTCCCGCAGCGCCTTATCACGTACAGCATAAGCCTTCTGGCCGTATTGCCCTTCCTGCCGCATGGCATTCCAGTAGTCCTGCGCTGTATCCGCTCCATAGCGGGCTGCCATGCCCATGTACACCGCTGCATCTTCGTCGGTCAGGTTTTGCAGCATCTGCGTGTCTCCGGTTTCCAGCATATCCACAGGGTTTATTGCTCCATACTGTTCCCTAAAGCGGAGCTTGTTCATCAGGTCGGCATGCTCCGCTGCATCGCTGCCTTTGCGCTGGAACAAAGGTGCATGATAGCTTTCGCCATATGCTTCGCCCTCTTGCCCAATCCCGTACTGCTGTCCGTAACTGCGTAGGTAGTCCGCATCACTGCGCCCGGCATACTGGCCAATGTCCTCGCCCAGAGCCTCCGTCGCCGCCGTGGCCTTGTCTTCCAGTTGCTTTCGTCTGCGCTGTTCAGTTGGAGAATACTGCGCATTGGCCATGGCGGTGTCCAGCTGTTCCTGTAAATCTGCTTTGCGCACAGGGTCGCTTTCGGCATCGATGGCAGGTTGCAGGTATTCCTGCGCCCTTTTCGCCGCTTCGGGCAGGTTGTCTCTTTCGGCTTCCCATGCGTCATAGTCGTGCATATAGGTAAGGTAGCTGTCAGGGTTAATGCCATACACCGCAGGGGTTGCGGCTCTGCTTCCGGCAGTCACACCCTCCAGCGGTTTGTATACGAGTCCCCGCTGGTCTGCAGCCACAGCATTTTCGCCCGTTCCATACCAGCCATATCCAGCCGGTAGCCGCCCGGTGGCGTTCACATCCGCCACCAGTCTCTGTCGCATCTGGTCTGTAGGTGCGGCAGTCCTTGCCATCTGATGAGGCATTTCTCTCTCAGTAGTCGCTCCCATGTTTGCGAACGCATGCCTGCCTCCATCAGGTCTTTGTGCAATGCGGCTTGCCGCTTCGCTTGTTTCCCGGACGGCTGCACCCATCAGCATTCTGGCGGCGTCCCTTCTGGCCTGTGCTCGCTGTTCCTGCCGCTCCCGCACCGGATCAATGCCCTGGCTGCGCAGATAATTTTCACGGTTCACAGAAGCAGGCGAACGGGTGTCCGCCTGCTTCCTGCTGATAGTTCTTTTCGCTGCTGCCTGGGCTTCTGCTTTTCTCGCTGCTACTGCCGCAACTGCTTGTGCCAGCTTGTCTCTGTCTGTGGTTTTCTTTTTCTCAGGCAACCGAATATTCTTTGCCATGTCGTACCTCCTCAGTTGCGGGTCTGCATGGTTTGCTTTTTGTTAATGGATGGGCCTGCTGCCGGCACCCAATAATCATCGTTGACATTCTGCTGCTGTATCAGTACAGCCGCCGCCTTCGCCAGGGCATCTCCTGCTGCCTGCCCCACAGTGTTCACGCCGCTTTGCAACGCTTTTTTCGCCGTGGTTGTAGAGCTTCTTCCACCACCGCCACTTCCACCGGCTGCCTCAGCAAGCTCCAGCGCCCGGTTGTGCCAGTAGGTTCGGTCGGTGTCCCACATGGCCATGTCGTTCATATACCGCTGGTATTCCTGATCGCTCATGTCCATGTACTTGCCATACAGGTAGTTCAGCATCTGCTGGTAATCGCCCATGGTGTCCCGGTACCGGCCGTAGTCGATTTCGTCTGCACCTTGCAGCATTCCCAGATTGGCCCGCATCGTGTCCCCTTCGTTCTGGTACATTGCATATGCTACCTGCTGCAACTGGGGAATCTTTGCACTCAGATCCTCCATATACCGCTGGTAGGTCTGCTGTCCCACCTGCTGTGCATAGCTGTTGCCGTACCCTCCTGTCAGGGCAGCGCTCTCAGCCATGGCATCCTTCATGGCCAGCTGGCCACCCCGTTGGTACTGCTGGGCATACTGCTGGTACAGGGGATCGGCCGCATAATCGTAGCTGAACTTCTCCCGGTTCATGATGCTGTTGATCATGCTCTGGATCTGATCGCCATATGCGCTCTGGTACTCGCCGGGCTTGTTGGTCTCGTGGTCAGCCAATGCCTGCCCCGCCGCCTTCACTGCATCGCTCTGGGTGTAAACCTGCCTCGCACCGTCATAGTTGCTCAGGTTCACCGGCGTGTAGTAACTCTGCGTAATGCTCGCAGGGTTCACGCTGGGGGCTTTGGGTGCAGCCACTGTGGCCGTCGTGGTCGTACTTGTGGTCGGCAGCGTGCTGCTCTGGGGCGATGTCACGCCGATTTCCGTCAGTTTCTTTGTAGTGCTCATGCTGTGTCTCACCCCTTGTAATAATGTACTGTGCAGTCATCCCATGGTTCGCTGCTGCCGCTTGGTTCTATCCAGATCATCCCCGCCGTTGGGGTGGCTGGCTCGCTGCTGCCAATGTGGATATTGCCATCGGTCAGCACATTCGTGCCGCCCTTGGTCAATGTCCCAGAGAATATGCCGCTCTTGGCAGTCAAGGATCCTGCACTGGTCAATGTGCTGCCGTCAGCCATGGTCACACCAGAGGCATCCACTGTCACGCCGCTGTTTTTCAGCAACTGCACAGCCTGTGCGCCACTCAACAGGTCCATCAGCAGCGGCCACAGCTCGTAATGGGTGCCTCCATCTTCATGTGTAGTCTCCGCTTTCCTGCTAAGGCTTCGTTCAATCCGTTTGGATAGGGAGGTAATGCTCTGCTTGTCTGCAGCTGTGCTGGATTTCTCCAGCGCAGCGCTCATTTTGTTCAGCTGCTCCTGTAGCTCTTGGGAGAGGCTTTCTTCTCCCAAATGGTTCAGCGCATGCTGCACCTGCCTCTTCAGCTGCTCCATTGCATCCAGCACCATTTGCAGCTTCCGGTCTGTATCCCTCTCTCTGGAGAGGTCTGGCACCTTAATATCTGCCATACCCATACTGATCGCTCCCTGTTTCCACCCGCATCGTCAGGCTGTACAATCTGAATCGCCCCCGCCCCCGCAGCCGCAGCCGGATGAAGCTCGCCCGCTTGGGAATGATGGGAATCGTCATGTTTTGCCGCTCGGTTGGGGTGCGGTCAAACACCTGCTCCCACTCGCCGCGGCCATCGTACTGGATCTCCACATACAGCGGACAGTGTGCTTCTGTCTGTGCATGCAGCTGTATGGCGCTCACAAATTGCGCCGCCTGCCTGTCCTTGCCAATATCACCGGTTTCCAGCATCCACTCCACGTCGCTTTCCGGCTGGCTGTCCTCTGCAGCATAGGCTTCGCCGCCTGTCATGCTCCACAGGTATCCGTCTGTGTCCAGCATGTATAGCTCATCGCCACAGCTGGCAAAGTCCTGTACATCGGCATCGTCTTCCTTCACCCACACATTCAGCGAGGTGTCGTAAACAAACAGTTCCCGGCGCCCGTTGCTGTTTTTCAGGCTAATGTAGTACAGCCCGCCCTTTACACCCGCAATGCCGCCCGTTAGCTTGCGTTTCCCTAACTGCTTGGAGATGCCCACAGGCGTGGTACTGCTATAGGCGCATACGTCCTCATCACTCATAAAGTACAGATGTTCATTCACCCGGCACAGGCTTTTCTCGCTGCCTTTGGCCACGCCCCTGCAGTCGGTGGTGCTCAGCTGGAAGTTGCTTGGCTTGGTGCCAAGAATGTGGTGCAAGCAGTTATCCTTAAAGAAAATCACATACCCTTGATTCGCCGCCGCTCCGGTAAACTCGCCGGTTGTGCCGACGGTTACTGCATAGCTGTCTCCTGCCAGCCCCAAATACTGGTTCCAGTTCTTCGGGTCGCCTAAAGCGCTGGCATAGATTTCATGTTTTTCCGATGAGCAACCCCAAATCCGGTTGTTGTGCTCCACCAGATAATCCATATCCGGGATAACTCGTTCAATCGTCACAGGCTCTTCTTGCTCAATGGGCGCCGTAATCAGGCCCACGACTGTAACAAAATCCTCTCCGGCTTCCACCAGATAATGGCTGCCGGTCAATTCTGCGCTGTCGATTCCCGTAATGGTCACGCCATCATGTTGCTGAAACGCCTTCCCAATGCCATTCGCAGCAATCTTCGTGTACACCGTTGGGATAGCCGCCCACTCGCCATTGGTGTCGCTCCATTGCCGCAGCACAGCGGGGGTCTGACTCACATCCATCCAAAGTGCGCCATTTTCCGGTTCAGTTGGTGCGGCAGTTCCGGTGTGGTATCCCTCGTAGGGGGTTCCGTCCAGTTTGCAAAGAACACAGGTTACAGTCCCCGTGGTGGTAAAGGTTGCCGAAAGTCTCCCGAATTCATCGGTGTGCGTGTTGTAGTAACATTTATCAGGCCAGATCAGCACATACGCACCCATGCGCACAAACTGCTTTGGATTGTCTGCTACAGTTCCTTTCAGCTGCCCACCGTAATAAAATTCTGTGCCGTCAACCCAGCACAGTTCCTCATGGGCAAACAAGCCATTTGGTTTTTCCAGTTTTCTCAACTTTCTACGTGGTTTTCGGGATGAGATCACGGGCAGCAGCGCACTGGTAATGTTCTGCATCTCGTAAAACTCTTCATCCCGGATACGCAGGTTATGGTTCAGCCCGGCAAACGCCGTCACACCCTCCTGCCGGGTGCGGATATGGTTCAGCTTTGGCAATCTTACGCTCACGCAATGATCCCCCTTATGCCGCTGATGTGTACAGCCTTCGCCACATGGCTCCGAGTAAAACTGTCCACAAAGCCTTGGTACGCATCTTGCCACATCAACATGGAGTTGTTGTAGCGGTCAAAGTCTGCGTTATGGTAATCAATCTGCGCTGTCAACCACTTAATGTAAACATCGTCATGGGGGAAGGGAATCAGCAGCTGGGTGAGCGCATCCGTGGCAGAGTAGGGGAGAGCAGGCTTCTGGTCCTTGGGCAGGTAGTTGCTCATCACATCCTCCCATACACGCCCATCCAGCTCGCTCAGCCAGCGCATCAGGGTGTCATCGGTGTACTGGTGGGGCTTCACCCGCCCGATCTCCATCAAAATCTCTGGTGCGGTCATGCGCTCACCCTCCTGTTATCAGATCTTGTACTGGTCAGCCTTGCTGGTAAACTTCCGGTTCAGGTCATCCAGCAGCATCAGGGTCTTGGCGTCAGCGTCCTCGTTCTCCTTGATCGCCAAGTACACGAAATAGGGAATCTCCACCTGCACGCCACGCTTGATGATGCAGGTGTAATCGTTCACACGCACATGCAGCGGTTCCTTGTGCAGGCTGTCCAGCGGCAGCGTTACCTTCACCTTGCGCTTCATGTCGTTCTGATCCTCCATAGGCTTTGCAGCAACGCTCTGCTTCTGGGCTTTCAGCTCCTGCTCCTGGGCAGCCAGCGCTTCCTGCTGGCTGTTCAGCTGTGCCAGCTTGTCATCCAGTTCTTTCTGCTTGGCTGCAAAGTACGCATCCATCTCTTCCATCGTGGTGGGGCGCTCGTTGGTGGTGTCGGTGGTAGGGGTGTTGGTCTTAGCCATATTCGTTCCTCCTTATCAATCAAAAAGGGAGCGGGGGAAACCCCGCCCCCGTAATGGTGGTGCGTCAGTTGCTCTCGGCCACAGCGCCCATGCTCTCAGTGGAGTGCTCGATTCGTACCATGTACTCTTCGATCAGTCGCACAGCGGCCTTGGTCATCTTCCAGCCCTGGGTGGCGATCTGGTTCAGGGGGTCGCTGGTGCCGCCGCTGCCCCGCTGCTTGAAGATGTGCTCAAGGCCCAGGCCCTGAATGCTGGTGGTGGCGTAGGCCTTCTTGCCCAGCAGCATGGTGCAGTACACAGCGGAACCATCAGCACCAGCGCCATAGCCGCAAACCACCGCACCCGCCTCCACATTCTGGATGGCAGCGCTCACAGTCAGCTTGGCCACACCGGCTGCGCCAGCGGTCACGGCAGTCACGGTTGCTTCCTTGCCGCCCACATACACCTTCAGCGCCTCGCCGTTGGTGATCTTGTCGTTGGCTTCCTTCGCCTGTTCGGTGGAAATGGCGGTATCCAGCACAATGTACGTGCTGCCAGTACCGTCCAGCGCAGTGGCCAGCGGCGCACGACAGATGCCGGGCACCATCTCACCGGGGCCGATGATCTTGGCTTCAGTGCTCTCCACATAGCGCACGCCATGCAGCTTGCCGATTTCGCCCTGCTTGATCTCCTCCAAACTGGCGTACTTGTGCGCTTCGATCCACTCAGGGTCGCCGGTCACATCGCAGCTGGTGTCGGGATGGATAATGGCCACGAAGCCACCATCAAAGGGCTTGGCATTCACACGTTTCAGGTCATTCACACATTTGCGCATCACGGCAGGGGTCAGCCGGTTCTTGGTGGTGATGGCGCTGCGGGTCAGAATCTCGCTGGTGGTACCATCACCGTTGATGGTGGGCGCAAACCGCTTGCAGCTGCCGGCGCATACGATGTCACGGGTGATGGTGTCACCGGTGCGGCCTGCCTGGCTGCCCAGCATTTCACCGGTCTGCACAGCGATGGGGTCGATGGCGGTCACGTCGATCACATCAGAATAACGCACAAAGTCGCCAAACTGGTGTACATCAACAGTCACCGTGCTCACGTCCAGCTTGTTGCCATCAGGCACAACGCCTTCCGTAAGCGGGGTCAGTGCTTTCTTCAAGGGTGCAAACTTTCGGAACTCCATCGTCTTGCCGCAATGGGCGGGGATGGGGTGGCTTTCCGCAAACCGATCATACACCAGCTCAGGCTCTGCGGTCTGAATCAGGTGCTTGTTGTAGTAGGTCTTCATTTCCGGGCTCATATCGTTGCCCGGAGTATTCAGCAGCGTGGTCTGCGTATCAGGGTAGCTGGTCGCAAACAGCTGCAGGTTCAGTCGCTTGGGGATTTCAAAACAGGTCATATCTTCCTACCTCCGTTCACATTCTTGCGCCCGGAGTTTTGTCCGGGCTTACAGTCGGATCTTTTCACCCATCATGGCACGGCGGGTCGCTTCCCGCATGTCCTCATCCGTCCAGTCCTTGGGGTCTGCTTTCACAACCTTGGCCGCTGCCGTGCTGTTGCCGGCACCAGCTTCCTGCGGTCGCATGCCCCTTGCACGGATGTCCTCCACCGTGCGCTGCTGCGCAGTCTGCACAGCATAGCGGATGGCGCCGGAAAGCAGCTCGTCCTTATGCACCACTTCGTAGGCAGTCTTCACATCGATGCCGTTTTGGAGCAGCCGCACAAACCCCTCGTTCTGTGCTTCCACATCCAGCCGGAACTCTGGGTACACAGCCTTCAGCTTTTCGCCTTGTTCTACCCAGTCCTTGTAAACGTTGTCCCGTGCTTCCTGCCTCTCACGCTCAGCTAGAGCTTCTCTCAGCTGTGCATTTTCGTTGGTGATGCGCCTCTGCTCTTTCAGCTGCGGCACAGTCAGTCCCAGCCTGTCGGCCTCCTGCTCGTAGAAGCCGTCATCCTCATCGATGGCGGCTTGGAGCTGCTGTGCAAAGTCCTTGCTCCTCATGTCCACACCATATCGGGCGCTCAAAGCATCCAGCACAGGTCGCAAGGCTTCTCGCTCTTGCTCCAGCTTCTTCGTCTGCTTAAAGCGGGTGTCGATCATTTGCTGAGCCTTTTGGGTAAAGTCCTCCTTGTACTTGCCGTTGATGAGGCTATCGAAGCTCTCCGCCTCCGGCTGAGGCGCTTGTGGTGCCTCTGGCTGCGTTTCGGGCATGGCCGTGCCTTCCTGCTTGCCATAGATCACCGTGGTCTGCTCTCCCGCGGGTGCCGCCGTGCCTGCAGCATTGGCCGATGCTGCGCCGTCACCGCCGCCCTCTGCAAACAGTTGCAGATCCATCCATCTCACTCTTTCCATGGGTACCTCCATCGTCTTTCCGAAGTGTCATTCATCGTCTTTCCGAAGGGTCAGCAATCTTTTCCGGTTTGCAAAACCAGCGTAACAAAACAAGCGCAGGGATTTCTCCCCACGCCTGCCACTTTTTTATTCAGTGTACTCCACACATTTGGGGTATTCCGCAGCCAACTGTTTCAGCCCAGCCTCCGCTACGCTCAGCATGGCTCTCGTTTGCTTGGTATCTGTAACCCTCAGCCACATATGCCCGCTGCGCACCACGCTGTCCAGTCTGATGTTCTCCACACCTTCCAGCGCATACAGCAGGGCCTGTCCCAGCATGCTGGCAGCTGCGCACACAATATCATCGCCCAGCTTGGCAAATCCTGCGTGCCCGTTCATGCTCAGCGTCAGCTCGCCATCCCGTTTGTCCACCACCACACAGATCAAGCCTTTCCACCTCCCTGGGGCATTGCCATCATGGGCGGCTGCGCCATCATTCCCTGCTGCTGCAACAGCATCTGCACTTGCGGTGCAAAACGTACCATACCGGCATCTGCATCCAGCTGCGCCGCCATGGTCAGCGCCAGCTGTCCCAGCTGCTGCATTTTCTCCATCATGGTTTTCTGTTCGCTGATCTTCGCCTTCACACGATCAATGCCCTCAAATTCCATCATGTCAAGGGTCATCAATGCCTGGTCAGCCATGTCCGGCCGGAAGAAGCCCATCTGGTACAGCGCCTGCGCCCGCTCGTTCTGGATTGCCGTATTGAAAGGATCGCTCTTCTGCGCCACCACACGAATATCGAAAACCGGCAGCCGCTGTGTCATGCCAGTCATGCCGTCACCTACAGTCTGGGGTGCAATGCTCCTGCCGCTGAATTTGGCAAACTGCATCTCTCCTCTCTTGCCCGTAATGCGGAAGGTCCTCTCCTCGGTGTAAAACTGCCGCATCAGGTCAAGGCAGAGATACCCTACCTGCGCAAAGGCACGGTATGCGCTGGCGATCATATCCCGACTCAGCTTGCTGCCTGCTTCTTTCAATGCCTGAATGGCGCTGAAAGCCGTCACGCCGCCCGTGGTTGCACCCTGAGAGAAGTCCCGGTTGCCGCTCACTTCTTTCAGCTCCTGTATCTTTTCGCCACGCATGGTCACAGCATAGGCATTCAGCTGTGTCACCGGGATCTGCACCACGCTGTCATTGGGGTTGGCGCTGCCGGTGAAATGCACAAAGTCATTCTCCGTATTCGCATATTCCTCCACGTTCACATTGCCATCGTTTTTCAGCCAGAACCGGGGCTTAGCGCCCATGATCGTGTTTTTCAGCAGCGCACTGTCCAGCTTGTCAATGTACAGCTGTGCTCCCTTGCAAATATCAATGTACCCAAACCCGGCAGGGCTTTCCGGCACAGGAAAAAGTGCATCCAGTACATAGGGATACTTCCCGTGTTCGTAAAATCCGTTTTCGTATCCATCCTCACGTTCTGAGCAGAAAAGCACCTTACCAGCGCAAATCTTGCAGAAATGCAGCACTGTCTTTCCGTTCTGCATCCGCTTATAGTACCAGTCCACCATCATCAGCTGATTGCTCTTGTCAATGCTCTCATCATGGACATATTCCGCTACCGTGATGATGCCACTGCCGCTGAAACTCTTGCCTTCTGTTACCTCCCTCAGCTGGGGATACTGCTGCCGTAGCTGATCGCCATCATGCAGGCTCACATAGAAGACATTTCGGCTCTTTTGAATATCTGTAATGCCAGGCTCCCAGTACAGGTTCAACAGGTCAAGGCTTCGCACACTGATGTCACCAAGCCCGTTGAGCTTGCTGGTGTCCCAGAAAACGCCTGTGCAGCCGGTACCGCTGCGCAGCTTGTACCACCACATGTCGCTGTATACCTGTTCAAATTCGTTCTGCTCCAGCACCACAGGTAGCACATCACTCAGCGTGTTGGCGCTTTCCTTGTCGCTTTCCTCCCTGGGCAGCACCGCCAGCGATGGCATGTTATCCATGGCATCTGCATGTTTGTTGGCCAGCGCATTGAACAGCCACGCAGAAGATGGGGCAGGGTCGCCGGGGTTGTTGCTGGCTGCCGCATTGTGTCGCTGCCGGTACCATGTTTCGTCTTCGATGATGCGTTTTTCAAGCTGCTGCTTACCCTGCTTGTACTTCTGCAACAGCTCCTCCGCTTTGCGCACCAGCGTTTCGTCCGTCAGTTCCACTGGTAGTCCTTCCTCCGTGCCCTCGATGGGGTGCAGCTGCCCGCCATCCTCCGGTCCCTCCAAGCCTCCCCTGTGTAAGGGGAGGTGGCCTGCGAGGCCGTAGGGGTTGCCCCGCACCAGCTCCCGCATGTTCTCTGCATCCGCAGGCCGTTTCCTCTTCTCATCCATCTGTTGTCATCCTCCTCACACAATCTGTATTCCATTCCCGTTCCTGCGTCCCCGCATGGCGTTCCAATCAACTCCCAGCGGGTCGTAGGGCATGGGCTTCTTTTCCTTCTGCTGGGGCGGCGCCATGGGATTGAGCATGCACATATACCGCCATTCATCCGCCACGTGATCCTCACCCTTTGTGTCCAGATCCTCCGGCATGTGATCGTCGTAGATCAATAGGGGAATGGTGCGGATAAACGCCTTGCAGCAGTCAAACACATACATCATCGGCAGTCCGTTTTCGTCAAACCGTAGCCGATAGTGGCATTGCATCCAGCCGGGAATACGCTTGTTATCGCCCGGCGAGAAGAACACCCCATGCCGGGCTGCTGTCTGTGCAATGCTCACACCGCCATCTGCCGCCCAGATCGCCGGGTCTGCCACACCTTCCACCTTGTGGCCGCTCAGCCATGGGTGCTCCCGCTCAATTTGCGCAATCCGGGCAAACTGCTCGTCCGCCGTCCACTTCACGCCCTCGTTGGGCGTGTCTGTACATCCGTACAGCTCCAATATCCGGTACATGCGCCCATCGTGATCCACACACCACCATGCACAGCTGAAGGGTCTGGAATAGCCAAAGTCATAACTTCGGTATCTCTTCCAGCTCTTGGGCGGGTCGAATGCCTCAATCACGTGGGTGTTCGTGCGTAGCGGGTTGGGGTTGTCCACAAATTCTTCAAAAAATTGCCCCTCAAACAGGTTCCATTCTCCGTGCAGCCATGCCCTGCGCAGCTTACTGGGCAGCGCTTCCAACTGTGCTTTGTACTCTGGCTGCGCTTTCATCAGCGCCCGGTTATCATCCACCAGCGACTGGATGAACGCATAATCCTCCGGTTTTTCTTCGTCCTTGAATTTCTTATCAATGAACAGCCGCTTCACCCATGCGTGTCCGGGCCCACCGGGATTGCAGGTCAACCGTAGATGCAACGGGTATCCCTTGGTGGACCTGAGACAGGCCGACAGCTTCTGGAATACGCCTTCCGTGTGCTGTGTGGCTTCGTCCAGGTCGATCTCCTCAAACTCGATACCTTGGGCGTGATCCAAGTCTTCCTCCCTTGCGCAGTACATCAGGCTGATGGTAGAGCCATTGGCAAATGTGAAAATCTTCTCGCTTTTGTTGTAGGTCGCAATTTTCGGAGGAAGCATCTCCTTCAGTGGCCGCACATGGTTGGCAAGAAGCTCCGGGTAGGTCTTACGGATGATGCACACCCGGATTCCCGGATACCTCAGTGCGGTAATCACTGCATTCACACGCACCGCCCAACTCTTGCCGCCTCCACGGGCTCCACCGAAGCAGATGTACTTGGCTTTGTTCTCCATAAAGGTTTGCTGCTTGGGGCTGGGCTCTGGAATATGCAGCTCAATCGCCATTTGCGTCGCCTCCATCAAATGGGTCAAACACAACCCTGATGGTGTTATCTTCGTTGCCAGCAGCCTCCGCAGGCTTGTCACGCCATTTGTCCGGACGGCGATTCTTCAGCCAGTAGATTTGCGCAGTGGTGTCTGGCGGCACGTGTTTCGTTACCTTTTTCGTTATTACCAGCGCACTTTCACCTGTTTCAGCGTCCTTGCGCAGCTCTTCCGTAATCTCTTCATAGCTGTATCCCAGTGCACGCCGCAAAAGCGCATTCTCCACTTTGGCATCCACCGGGGCCTTCCCTTTTTTTAGGGCCTGTAAAATCTGCCCGTGCGCCAGCTTCCACTTGCCCAGCGTCCGCACGCTGATGCCCATCTTCATGGCAATCTGCTCTTCCGTCAGGCCCTCTCTTGCCCAGGCTTCGATCATCATCAGGCCGTCCTCTGTCAGCCACTCACCGTATCTGGCATTGGCCACGTCCTCACCTCCTATGCTGTGAGGGTACAAAAAAGGCGAAGGGTTTTTCTCCCTTCGCCTGTTGCATCACTTCACCCGCTTGTCTGCGCTTTCAGCGGAAGAAGTTGTGTTGCTCTTCCATTTATTCCTCTCCCCGTATAGCTCTCGCCATGGGGCAATTCTCATACTTGTATGTATTGCACCACCGGCTTGTCCATGCGTGCATGTCGGCCTTTCCGGTGAAAATCACGCCGCTTTCTACTCCCGGCGCAACCCCTTCGCACACGATCTGGCATATGGCGTTCTTCCCGCCGTGGAATCTCACAAAGTACGGGCATACCACCAATGCGCTATCCGCATCATTCGGCACCCTCTCATCATCTCCTTGGCGGCAATAATTCTTCACGGTGTACCGCCATGCGCCGCAGCGGATTGTGCTCCCGCTCCACTTCTACCATCCCTCCTGCGTGCTTACGGATCACCACCCATACGCCTGGCTTCCCGTCAATACTCACTCTGCGTCCGCAGAAAATCAGCACTTGTATCCCTCCTCCTTATGGGTCATCCCATCAGTATATACAGCAGCTGCACCGGCACACTGAAGATCATCATTACCACTGTGGTTGCCAGCAGTGCTCCCAATGCTATACAAGCCATTGTCAGCACAACTCTCAATACATGCCACACAGCCCCTAAGCTCCTTCCCACTCCCAATGGCTTGCCCCTTCGCACCCCTTGCAGGGGCAGGGGTCTTTGCAGTTTTGGCGTTCGCAGTCTGCCTCCATGCAGGCCGGGCTGTCCTCAATCGCAACGGGAAGGTGTTTGCATCCAACACAGGTTCCGTCTGCGGCTGCTGTCTCCCGCATACTCTGGATTGCTCGTTTCAGCTGCTGTCTCGCCTCCGCCAGCTCCTCTTTCAAACTCAGAACCTCCGCAGACTGTTCACCAGTCCACAGCACTCCCTTTGCCTGCACTTTTCGTACCACCTCTTCCAGCGTATACACCGGCATCTCCTGATACTCCGCAAACGCTCTCTCCAGCCGTGCGCCGGGGCTGCTCTCCCAGCCCTCCAGCAGTACCAACGCCTGCGCTTGCTGGATCATGCTCAGGCAGATGGGCATGTATGCCGCCTTGGGCAACCCATCACCAATCCGTGCCGGGTTCAGTACCTGATGTCCCAACCCTACCAGCTGGTTCTCTGCCCGGTCGAAGGCCACCCGGCCCTTATCAGGCAACCCGGCCATTTTTCCGGCAATGTATACATTCATAGTTCAATCCTCCTTCGGCGGTTCGGGCAGGGGCTTCCAATGAGTAGGCCGCGCCACCGGCATGTCGGCGTAGTCGTACCAGCCCATGCATTTGTAATCGAGATACCCTGCGATGACGGATTTGTTATTTGCATATCCAAACAACACCACCATACCGTCCTCTGGCAACGTGTCATCCACGCTGATCCATTGCTGCACCGTCACGCCGTTGGCGATCAGGTGGTCGACGATGGTTTCAGAAGCTGCAAACGACTTCTGCCATCCATCAGAATAGATTTCGATGCCCTCATTGATCAGCTTCACCAACTTTTCCCGGTCAGTCATTGGTATGCACCTTCCTTCCCAAAACTTGGTTTAAGTTTACGAATGCACCGCAGAGTGCATTGGTGGACTTCTCCATTACAGTAAAATTGGGTCTTTTTCGCCTTTTCAACGGCTTCCTCTTTACTGGTGGCGGTTACCTGAAACCTTTCTTCTCCACCGAAATACCGCTGGATGCTCATCAGGTATTCATGTTCAGCCATCCTGCTCCCCCTTCAGATCAGCCAGCGCATACACCAACCCTTCGCCGAAAATGTCTCCATCTTCGAAGATACAGAATTTTTCATGGGGGAAATCTGCATCGAACTCCCAACCATTTCCACTAAATTTCGAGTAAATGTGTTTCAGCCTTTTGGATGTCTCTTTTAGCAAAACGCAATGGTTGTCTTCACAATCGTCTGCGCAGGGAACGAAGAATGGCTCTCCGTTCAGAAGTGGGATGTCCCTTTCGTTCCATACTCCGATTTCCGATTCAACAGCACCTACAAATTCAACGCAATCATCTGAGTAGCCATATACAACAACAATCCCTGCTTCTGCAAATTGCTTTGTTTCTTCACGGGTTACTTCGCTGCCGTATGCCCTTTGGGTAAGCATGGCTGCAACTTCTTTAGTGGTCACACTCCCGCACCTCCTTTTCAGGCCCCTCCCTCTCAAACTTTGGCGGCACCACCACACACATGGTATTGCTGGCCTCTATGCCATACATGGCCTGGCACCAGAAGAAACGTGCGCATTGCCCACAGGCCTCTCCCTCCGCCAGCTGCCGGCACTGGCTCCTGCACCTCTTTCTCCATTCGCACTCTTTGCAGTTCACTTTTCATATCCTCCTGCAATTCTCCCGATCCGCATCCGGGCGAAGCGCTGCTTCAGCGTCAGTGTTGGGTCTTCATTCAGCATCTCTCCAGCAGCGCTCCGGCCTTGCTTTTCGTAGGGAATCTCCATCAACTCCAAATACCTTTCGCCCCAGCGGCACCTGCTTTCACATACCTTGCACTTCATGGCGGTGGCTCTCCGTCCCAGATCATCCACACACAGGTGGTTGCGCCGGATCACGCCCGCATCTGACACCTTGTCCGGGCGCAGCGGATGCCCGCCGCCACCGGTGAAGTTATCTACAACAATCTCTTGCATTCTTGCCAACCTCAAACCATCATTATCTGCTTTTGCCGTTCGGCGCACATGGGGTTCATCCAAATACATTCAATTCGTGGCGTGCCACGTTCAGCATTGGTACCGATACTCTCCATGCGCCAATCAGGCAACAGATCTCTATAGAGATCACAGCTATACCCGGAAAGAATTACCATCCCTTTATGAGTTTTCAGCGCATTCAGTAATTGTATATGATCATCATCGGTCATTTCGTAGCGATACTGGTCACCGTTTAGGGTGCGTGTTTGCTTTACATAGGGAGGATCTGCATAGATGAGAATATCAGGTCCATTGTTATGGTTGATAACATCCAGTGCCGGGCGATTCTCGATCTGGGCGTCAAGCAATCTGTCAGCAACAGTCCTTATTGTCTCTGGTAATCGCTTCCACAGCCGAGGGTTGTCAGGTCCGGGGTGCCTGCTTCTCACGGTTGTGTTGCGCCAACCAGTTTTGCATCTCATTCTTGCTCCAAACGTTTGCCAGCAACGTACTGCAAATTGCCGTGCAGCTTCAACATCGTCAACACATTCGTCGCAGAAGTCGCTCAACAGGAATTCTTCACGGCTCCACGGTGTCAAACTGATCGCATATGCCAGCTCGTCTGGGTACTCCCTGCATGTGCGAAAGAACCGTACAATACTTCCGTCTAAGTCGGATATAGTTTCAACCAACGACTTTGGTTTGTTAAAGAAGACTGCGCCGGAACCGAAATAGGGTTCCACATATCCCTTGTGCTCTGGTATATGATCAACAATCCATTCAGCCACCTTCCACTTTGCACCGGGATATTTCAGCACAGGGTATAATTTTTTGTTCTTCACCCTCTCACACCTCCGCCACTTCGCACACAAAACGCCCCTTGCCGCTGTTACGCCACTGCCCAAGGCCACGCAGCTGGCCGTATTCCAGCCACTCCTTCACCAGCTCTGCGTGACCATCTGAAAGGCATGTCACCTCAAACGCCAGCTTTGCCCCCGCGGGGATCTCCTCGCTGTGGGCAATGGCCACCCGTTCGCCCATGGGCGTGGCTGCCCGAAGTGGCCGCTGACAGTTGCCCATTTCTCCCTCAAACTGGATGGGGATATGCCGGGGGCTGACGAAAATCAGGCCGTCGATCACTTTCTTGTAGGCCTTCAGTTCACTGCTCTTCTTGTCTCCTACCTTGCGCAGCACGCCGCACGCATCCTTGAAAAATCCTTTGATCTGGTAGTCGTACATGCAGGGCTTTCCCTCGTGCCGGGGGAATACTGTCATCTGCTTCTCCACCACTTCGTCCACGCCAAATTCTTCAATCTCTTCCTCCATCCTCCGGGCATCCGGTGCCTTTGAGGCAATGTAGGTCTCATGCAGTTCTTTGTCGTTGGGTGCGCTGCCCAGCAAGGCCTCCGTAGTGGTAATCATTACTTTCAGCTTTTTCATTTGTTCTTTCTCCTTTGGTTCATATTGTCTTTGTCAATCATGACTCCGCAAGGCTTTTCCGTTGCATATTGCTTCAATGCCTCGCCTTTGCCATCCCAATCGAAGCTACGCCAAGGCTGCTCGCCGCTGATCTATTCCATCGCAAATCGATTCGTTGCTATTCCATCACATTTCGTGTCCGAGCCAATCCATCACATTTCGTGGCCGAGCCAATCCCTTGCTGTTCTGTGCATTGCCGCTGCTTCACGGGTTCTTTTCATCACTGTGCCACGCATAACAAATCATCGCTATGCTATTCCGCTGCTTTCCCTCTCTTGGCTAAGCCTCCGCACTTCCTGTCTTTGCCTCTCCCATGCATCTCACAGCAATGCCTTTGCTCACAGATTCAGATCCGGATGCTCCCTGTCGAAGAAGTAAGCCTTCAGCTTCAGTATGGTCAGGTTCTGCGCCTCCCGGTATTCCTCCGCCACCCTTAGCTCCCCTTGGCGAATCATCTCGCTCTGGCTTCCCTTCAGCACATCCAGCTCAGCTTTCAGTTGTCTGGTTTCTTCGGTGGTTTGTTTCCGTTCTTCCCTCAGTTTTTTGTTTTCGTGCCATAGCTCTCGGTTTTCTTCGGCAACGCCTTTCAAAGCTGCCTCCATTTGCGCAATGGTCTTGTCCCGCTCTGCCAGAGCTTCTTCCAGCACAGGTGCGGATCTGTACGGTCCGGCTGGAACATAAACAACAGGTTTCATTGTGCTGCCATCATCCGCAGCCGTCCTACTCCGTTCAGATTCCCTTGTGTAAAGGGAGCTGTTAGGCGCAGCCTTGAGGGATTGCCCTTCCTCCGGCTGCTGCTCCTCTTCCTGGAATGCCAGTATCCCATCATAATCTATCCCCAGCGCTTCACATGCCATCTTCCATTTGGTCGGGCTCATGCTGCCGTTTCAGCTCAGGGCATTGCTGAGCTGCCCGCTGCTGGTACCAGCCTTCTTGGCCAGTTCCTTTTGTGCCATGCCCTGCATGTTCATCTCTGCACGTATGGCGTCTGCCATTCTCTTCCTTTGTGCCTCTGTCATTGAGTCATTTCTCCCTTCGCTTTATCCCCGTAGACAGACATAACTCATTTGTTCCGGCTTAAACACCAGCTTCACCATGCCAGTCCTGCCTTCCCGGTGCTTGGCCACGTCTGCCAGTATCAGCTGCTCACCTGACTCCTCCAGAGACATTCTCACACCCCGCAGATGGATGTCTAGGCACTCGTCCTCGTCACTCTCCGGCCGGTGCAGCAGAATAATCTTGCTGGCTGCCTGCTCAATGGCGCCGCTGCCTTTCAGCTCATCCATCACTGGAAGCACCGCTTCCCGGCTGCCAGTGCGCCTCACCTGTGCCAGACCGATCACCGGGATCTTCAGCTCCATGGCCATGGCTTTCAGGCTGTTTACAACGATTTCGATCTCATCCTGTCGGTTTTGCACCCTTGCGTTGGAATGCACCAGCTGCAGGTAGTCCACCACCAGCATATCCAGCCCCTGTTGGTCATACAGTCCCTGCACATCTTGCCAAAGCTGCTCTACGCTCCGCACGTTGTATTTGCTCACAAAGGGCTGCTGCGCCAACAAGTTCAGCGCATCCATCACATCCACCCAATCGTCCGGATCCATCTTCCCTTTGCGGCGCAGTTTGCTGCCTTCCACGTTGCCAAGCCTGCTCACCATGCGTTCTCCAATGGCGTGCGGGCCCATTTCCTGGCTCACCAGCGCCACCTTCTTGCCCTGCTTGCAGGCATTCAGCGCCAGCTGCATGGCAAATGCTGTCTTGCCAACACCGGGGCGAGCGCCGATAATCTCCAGTTCACCCTCGCCAAAGCCGCCTATCAGCCAGTCCAGATCGCTCAGTCCTGTCTGGATCAGCGGCAGCGTGCCATTCTGCTTGGCCTCCACAAAGCGCAGGGTTTCGTCAGCCAGCTCCTCCGCCGTCATCCAGCTCTCGCCACCTCCGGCAATGCTTCTCAGCTCGCTGCGTGTGTTGTCCAGCAGGTTGTCCATGTCCCAGCTGTCATTGGCTGCATTCTCAGCCAGTTTTCGCCCGATCTCTGCAATGGCTCTGCGCTGCGCTGCGTCCCGTACCGCCCGGATGTATGCGCCTGCATTCACCGTGCTGGGCACCTGCCGTATCAGACCAATCAGGTCGCTCACCGTTACAGCGCTGCCGCTTTTGCTCAGTTCGCTGGTAGCTGTTGTCATGTCAACGGGTTCCCCACGGCTCACCAGCCTCTTGCACACGATGAATACGCTTTGGTGCATCGGGTCGGTAAAGTCTTTTGTCCTCAGCGTCTTGGCTGCTTTCATAGCTTCGCTGTCCTGCAATATCGCCCCGATTACCGCCGCCTCTGCTGTCCGGTTCTCCAGCGCACTCATTCGTATCCCTCCGGTGCTGTCACAAATTGTCTCCGTCGCTGCGGTCTGGGTTCCGGCTGTCGCCGTTCACCCTTGGCCTGCTCCAGCGTGGTCACGCCTTCCCGCAGCCACCGGTCAAGGATGCTGCGCACATACGCCCAGCTCCGTTGCCCATAGGCAGCTGCTTCATCCACCGCTTGCATCACCATCTCCACGGTGATGCCGTCCTCCATGTAGCTGCGCAGCGCTTCCCAGTTGCCCGGTGTCATGCCCCGCAGGTTGTCCTCCACGTAGCTCACAAAACTGCCCTTCGGAGGCGGGGTTTGGGGTGGTGGTAGTAATATATTATTATTTAATATATCGCTGGCTTTCGTGCGTGCGTTGGCGCCGCATTCGGTACTCATATCGGTACTCATATCGGTACTCATATCGGTACTCATATCGGTACTGTTCTTTGTTCCGGGTATGCCCAACAGCGTATATTCAGTGCCTTTCCGGCCCTTGCCGCCTGTAAAGTCGATCAGTCCATGCTGCTTCAGTACATTCCGGGCCTTCTGTACACCTTCGTAGGAAAGCCCCGTGTTTTGCACCAGCTGTATGCCGCTAATCCGGATTCGCTTCTGCCCGCTGCTCGTTGCCATGTACGCTATTGCGTGCCATAGTGCAATCTGGCCGCTGCTCAGCGAATGCCCCTGTAGCCATCCATAGAAAGCCCCGTGCAAATTGTTCAGCTGCATCTGATCGCCACCTTACTGCGCTCTGGGCGTCAGAAATTCCACATCCTCCGCCAACACATCAAGGCTGGCACGGGTTGTCCCATCGCTGGCTTGATAGGTGCTCACGTTCACAGCGCCTACCACCGCTACCTTGCTTCCCTTGTGCAGGTACTGTTCGCATTTTTCTCCCAGCCCGTTCCACACGCTCACCCGGAAGAAGGTGCTCTGGCTGTCCTTGCTGCGGCCGTTTACAGCCACGCTCAGGTTGCATACCGTTTTATCTTCGCCCACCTGCCGCAGCTCCGGGTCTCTCGTCAGGTTCCCGATAATGGTCAGTTTGTTCATATGTATACTCCTTGAAGTGCCGGTGGGAGTTGCCCACCGGCCAAGCTCTTGTTACGACAGGAAAGTAATCTCATCAATGCCGATCAACGCATTCTCCAGGTAATCCAGAATATTTCTCTTCGCTTCGATCTTCCATGCGTCACCGTCAGCCTCGAACAATGCGCATTGCACACAATGGCCGCCCTCTCGCATGCGGAACACATACTGTGCATCGGGCTGGTCTACCTCGGCAAATGTCCTGTACCCACGCAGCGTAACGGGGTTGGGTACAATGGCATCACTCTTGGACGCCACACCGGTTTTGACAGTCGCTTTCTGGGTAACACCATCATCGCCATACTGCGCAATCGTGCCGCTTTCCACCGTTCCGGCAAACTTCAGCAGCAGCGCCCGGTCTCCAGCATCCAGAAACGCCGTCTGCAAATTGATCAGGAACGATTCGTGGTCATGGAAGAAGTCATACTGGAATTTGGGTACCTCTGCATTCGCCACAATCAGCATTTCGCGGCTGCGTTCATCGTCAAGCGCAGAAAAAACACATACCCGGGTGGGGGAGACCACATGAACAAACAACTTACCACGCTTGTCGAAATCCGATAACAGATAGTCGCACAAGCCATCCAGCGTGCTCAGCATGATGGGTTCTGCTTTGGGGTTGTGGTGGATCCTGTGCAGGGGCTTGTCCGACCAGGTTTGACCATTCAACTCCCGCACATAGGGGCTGCACAGGCTGTTGATGTATTGAATCGCTTCCTTAAGCATATTGTTTCCTCCTTTAGTTGTTCATTGCCTGACGAAGATCAACCACGTTGTCAGTATGGTTGTTCAGCACTTCACCCGTTTCTGGGTCAACAGCATCATTCAGCAACTCTTGCATGTTCATTTGGCCAGCTACTTGCTTGCCGTATTCAACGGCATACACTTCACCGGTTTTCAGGTCCGTACCAACGCTGAAGCTGGTCTCCATCGGAGTCTGCGGCGCTAGCTTTTCGTTCACCTGAATGCCGCACTTCACATCATCACGTGCTTCGTTCTGCACAAACTTCAGCTTGATAACGATCTCCCGGCTGTTCTTGTACGGAGTGTTGGGGTTTTGCAGATTTTCGATTACCTTTTCAAAGCTCTTGGCAAACTGTGCCTGCAATGCACCGCCTACCAAGTCCCTCAGTTCAATCTTTTTCATCTCATTTCACCTTCCTTTTGTTTTCACGCAGTCGTTGCTGCTTTGATTTTCTTCTCATGCACCAGCCATGATCCTGCGTTGCTTTCCCGTTTACGATCACCAGCACACGCCCACGCAGCAGCCCGCATTTGTATGCGCTTGCCCCTACGTTCCAGCACTCACGGCAATTCCGGCAGTCCAGTGCCCTCATCCGTTTCACCTGCCTCGTGCTCTGCCAGCGCCTGCAGTAGCTCTTCGTCAGCCTCCGCCCGCAGCTTGTAGATTATGGCGATCTCCTTCGTGATCTCTATTGGCGCCAGAAGGTACTTGTCCATGAATGCTGCATCCCCCAGCTGGTGCGCTTCAAAGTGGTGGCCACGCACGCCCCAGCAGAGGGAAATCCCCATCAGTCCCACATGGCCAATGCGCCGCCGGTTCCGGCCCATGCCTACTGCGTCCACGTGGTGCATGCCGGCATGCCGCCGGCACACGGCGCACACGCCATGGATGGCGCATTGGTACACATACGCTTCTACGTCCTCCGCCATCTGCCACAGCGGCTCCTTGGTGGGCACATCAAACTCAATGCAGATTTCCACCAGAAATGTGATGTATTCCCTCGCCGTGGTCATGTCCGTGTCCCGTAGGCTGAACATCTCCACGGGTTCCTCGACATCCCGCATTTGTGCCAGAAACTTCGCTTTCAGCTCTTGGTGCATTTGCCGCTTGTCGCTCTGGCTCAGGTACCCACAGTGCCGGGCGATCTCGCCGATGAGCGCCCACGCCTTGCGCCGCTGCTCAGGTGATATGCTCCGCTTGTCATGCCAGATCACCGTCACCTCATCGCTCAGGTTGTCCATCGGAGGAGCCGTGGTCTTGATGATGATCCCATCACCGTGCCGGTAGGCACGCCCTATAGTCTGCGCCACTTGCGCATCCCGCCTTTGTGTGTTATAATTATTTCGTTCTTTTTCCAAAGGTTCTTTGGGGGTCTGTGATTCGCCGTCACGGATCTCCACTTTTTTTGTGCAGCCATTCACCGTACACGGTCAGGTAGTCGGTGCTTACCCAGCCCAGCGGAGGCCAGCCGCCTTGCAGGTACTTGCCTTTACTCACCAGCGCCCATCCATCCTCCGTGCACAGGATCACTACCTCTTCGCCGCTCTGCAGGCTCATGTACTTCCACTCGCCACCGGGACTGCGGCGTATGTTCAGGCTGCTGCCTTCGTGTACATCCACATAGGCTGCTGGGTAGCGCTGGATTTCCTCCGCACACGCCGGGTCAATCCCGTATATGGTCAACATCACGCTGTAGATCAACACAAACAGCAGCACGCCTACCGCTACACCTACTACCACCGTTACCATTTCCCACAGCAGGCGTTTCACTTTTGCTTTCACTGGCTTGTCCTCCTTTGTCTTTGGTGTTAAGCCTCCCTTGTGTAAAGGGAGGTGACACGGCGTAGCCGTGACGGAGGGATTGCCCCTCATCCCGGCGGCAATATCTCCCGGTGTGGCGGCTCCCCGCCTTGGTATGCGATCACCACCGGCGGTACCCACGGCGCAGGCGGTTCTCTCTCCGGCTCAAAGTCCTGCGGTACCCGTCCGGCATCCTTAGCATCCTGTATATCCTGGGCAATGCGCCAGTCCCACCAGTCTGTCCGGATGCGCTGCACTTCCTTATACCGGGCCAGTTCCTCCGCCGTCCAGTTGTCTGGATTGCGTGGGCTGTCCTTCAGCAACTGCTCCGCTCCCTCAGCGCCATGCTGGTCGATCATCGTCCCAAGCACCCGCTGTACCGTCTGCTGCATTTCCCGCCGCCGGGCTTGTCGCTCTGCTTCGGTACGGGGCAGGCAGTCATCGTGGATCCTCACATAGCCGTAGGGCGAATGCCACCGCTCGTAGATCACCGCCATGGTCTCTCCTCCTTTCTTTGGTGTCTAAGGGTATGCCGCTTATGGTGCGGGGTTGCGTTGCGTATTTAAGGCAGAAGTGCTATAATTGCCACAAGGAATCTGCGGAAACAAAAGGTGATTTGTATGTCTCAATTTGCCTTCGCTCCTCTGCCGGAACAACAGGCCTCTGCGCCGCCCAAAGCGAAAATGCCTTCTCTTGATCAGGTGGATCGTAACCTGATTGCAGAGAACAAGGCCTTGCAGGAAGAAAAACAGGCCTTGCAGGAAGAAAACCATCGGCTCCGCACCTCTAATCTGGAGCTGGAAGCCCGTATAGGTTCCACAAGAAAAGTTACGTTCGTTCTCGTCGCCGCCATGGTTGTTATGCTGGTGGTGTCTTTCACCATGTTCCAGTCGCTTCAAGCGTTTACACAGCAGCTGTCTTCTCAAGTCTCCTCGCTGGAAGGTCAGATCGCTGCTTTGTCTTCAATGCCACCTGCAACCTCATCTTCCGGCGCAGCAGTGAAGCCGAAGCTTCCTGCAAAAACCAAAGCGACCGCTACGCCCAAACCAGTCAGTACTGTAATGGTCTACATCCCACATTCTGGCCATCGTTATCATGACAGCAAAGCCTGTGCTGGGAGCGCCCCAACCCTTGTTTCTCTTGAGGAAGCAAAGAAACGGGGTTACACACCTTGTGGGAATTGTGATCCGCCAAGATGATTGTCCAACTGTGTTTTTCTTCCCTTCGGCGTGGGGAGAACTATGTCCCATTGCATGGTACGCTCTAACTGCATCAACGGCGGCGGCCGTCCCGCAGAAGGAGTGATGCAAATGCAAAAAATCTGTCCACTAATCCAAAAACCCTGTAATCCGTCCTGCGCTTGGTACTGTGACTTGGCAAATCCTCGGTACCAAACTGGCTGTTGTGCCCTCATCAGAATCACAGCTATGTTGGAGTTCATATCCCGTAATGGCTAAATCGTGATCGTCCGCCGCCGTTGACGCCTAATCCACCATAAAGATCTCTGCCAGCTCGTTGCCGGTCAGCTCAAGCACGTCTGCCAGCCTGTGCACCTCCTCGATGGTGAAGTTCAGCCCGCCTGTATGTATGCGCCGGTAGAAGGCAGATCTGCTCAGCCCCATCAGGAGCGCACAGTCTGCTGCATTCAGCCCCTTGGCTTTCATCCGCTTGCGTAGCAGGGGTATGTTAGTTCTCATTGTTTTCACATTCCTCAAGTGGCTTTTACGACACTTCTTTTGCAAAGAAAATGCCCATAGGGGATTCTAAATCAAGCAGATCGATAATCTTTTGAATCTCGCTCTGCGTAAATTCAGATGTACCGTTCAACTTGCGATAATATGCAGAACGGCTCATCCCCACATGGGCACACAAGGCATCTACTGTGATGCCCTTACGTTTCATTTCATATTCCAGACGAAGCTTATCCACAGTCGCTCCTCCTCTCTTGTGTCGTATTGGACACTTTTGATTATACACATAATCTTTTCACTGTCAATCCCAAAAGTGTCCTTTAGGAAAAATAAATATCGGTTTACCATAAGAATGTTGCAAATACGACACTCTTATGGTATAGTAGGGTCGTGAGGTGATCCCATGGAAATGTCAGAAAAAATCAAGTTTCTTCGTATGAAAAATAAGCTCACTCTTGAGGAAGTGGGAAATAAAGTCGGAGTAGGGAAGAGCACTGTTCGCAAATGGGAAAGCGGCCAAATTGCAAATATGCGCCGTGATAAGATTGCAAAACTTGCTGAGGCACTGAATACCACTCCCGCTTACCTAATGGGTTGGGAGGAATCCTCCGCTCCCGCCATCCCCGGCATCGAGCACCCCACCTTCCACGCCGTCCCTCTCCTGGGCGAGATCGCCTGTGGGGAGCCCATCCTCGCCGAGGAAAACCTCGAAGGCAAGGTGCAGGTGGATGGGGGAGTGGCCTGCGATTTTGCCCTCCGCTGTAAAGGCGACAGCATGGCTCCCCGGCTGCTGGATGGCGATTTGGTCTTTATCCGCCAGCAGCCATCCGTGGATAACGGTCAGATCGCCGCTGTCCTCATTGATACCGAAGCCACCCTCAAGCATGTCTATGTCAGCCCTTCCAGTATCCAGCTGGTGGCAGAGAACCCCGCCTATGCGCCCATCGTCCTCACTGGTGAGGATGCAGAGAACGCCCGCATTCTGGGCAAAGCAGTAGCCTACCGGCGTATGATTTGAATAACATAGATCAATGCCGTACACAAACGGCTCCAATAATCTACGAAGGAGAGTTAACAGTGGTAGCATTAGCCTTTTTAGCCGTATTTGTGTTCATTATGTTCTGCGTTTTTGTGGTCGCTAAGATCTATCGGGGTTTTCAATCCGATGAGAGCCAAAAAGGCAGCAATGTCATACCGTGGCTTGCTGTCGGCTTTGGTATCATCCTCTTCTGTTTCGTCCCACTTATTGTTTACATTTGCAAAGGCGGGCTGTCTGGCATGGCGTTTGTAGATGCAGTCGTTCACATCGTTGATATGGTTTTTTCCGGCGAAACAGATATTACATCCACCTTTATCGGTTTGATCCTTGTCTATGCTTTCATTATGTATGTTATCAGGATAGGCCAGATCTTCACAGGTGAAAAGAAATAGAAAATCTGCTCAAGTGCTACAGAAAGGAAGTCTGCTCATGCCACACAGTGCGTATATCCGCAAATCCAGAAAAGACATCGAAGCTGAGCAGCAGGGAGCGGGGGAGACCCTTGCCCGTCATCGCCGGATACTGCTGGAGCTTGCCAGACGGAACGGCCATGTTATTGATCAGATTTACGAGGAGATCGTCTCCGGAGACTCCATTGCGGAGCGTGCCATGATGCAGCAGCTCCTCGCTGATGTGCAAGCTGGCAAATGGTCTGGGGTTTACGTTTATGAGGTCGAACGTCTCGCCCGTGGCGATACCATCGATCAGGGTATCGTAGCTCAAACTTTCCAGTATTCTGGCACCCTCATCATCACCCCGCAGCGCACCTTCAACCCCGCAAACGAGGCCGACAGCGAATACTTCGAGTTCGGCCTCTTCATGTCACGCCGGGAGTACAACACCACCAAGCGCCGCCTTATGGCTGGCCGCTGGGCATCCCACAACGAAGGCAAGTATCTTGGCAGCCGGGACCCTTTCGGCTATCAGCGGTACAAGCTCCCTGGTCAGAAGGGCTGGTCTCTGCGCATTGTCCCCGAACAGGCTAAGCTGGTTCGCTGGGCCGCTGATGTGTATCTCCATGGCCGGGATGTGGTGGATCCCCTCACCGGCCAGACCACCCACGAGCCGGTTGGTGCCCAGATCATTGCCAACGAATTCAACGCCATGGGGGTCACAACCACCCTGGGCAACCAGTGGACGGCCAATGGGGTGCGCCATATGCTCCAGTGGCCAGGCTATATCGGCAAGGTCCAGTGGTTCCAGCGGGAAACAAAAGTCGCCATCGTGGATGGCCAACGTCAAAAGTCCCGCCCCGTATCAGATAAATATTCCCTGCAGGATGGCCTCCATGAGCCGATCCTCGATCAATCTACATGGGATCAGCTGCAAGCCACCTTCGCCGGCCGTAAAAAAGGAGCAGTCAACACAGGCCGCAAGGTCATGTCGCCCCTTAACGGCTTGGTCAAATGCTCCGAGTGCGGCAAGGCCATGATCCGTACCCCCATGTACGGCCACCTTGCCGGTATCGACTATCTCAAGTGCTCAACCGTGGGTTGTCCTACTTCCTCCGCCCCTTTGGCCGATGTGGAATCTCTCATCCTCCAAACCTTGCAGGAGTGGGTCACATGGGTAGAGACAGACGCATGGCCCACTGAATACGGTGATTCCTCCAATCAACACACTGAGGACATGCGTGTGGCTGCCCAGAAGCATCTGGATGATCTTCACAAGCGCCGCCTCCGCCTTATGGAACTGCTGGAACAAGAAATCTACGACATCCCCACCTACTCTCAGCGAAACACCGCCCTGTCCGAAGAAATCGCACGGGCACAATCAGCCATTGATGCACTCCCGCCTCCTCAGCAGGATCGCCGCAGCCGGATCACAGCCCTGCTACCGCAGCTTAAAGCACTCCTTCAAGCCTACTCTTCCGATCTTCCTCCGGCTGATCGGAATGCCCTGCTTTTCACTGTGCTCGATAAGGTTATCTATACCAAGACCCGCCGCTGCTTCCGAAACGAAAACCCTATCGATCATGTTGGTATTGAGCTTTTCCCGAAGTCTCTTTAATGGTAGCATCATATGAATGATGAATTTTTCAGCCTGCCCCTGTTCCCGCCTGCCTCGCTGTGCAACAATGACGAGGTCAGCATCAGCAATGCGGCCTGCAACACAGGTTCCTGCGGCTGCGGTTGCCGGCGTTGATCCAACCTTTTGGAGAGAACCTTCCACCGGTTTGCGCCGGTGGGAGATTCTCTCCTTTTTTACATATGTGCAGCGGTTTTGGGTATGCATTTGCTGCGAAATATGGTATACTATTTTTGTATGTGCTGTGCAGCTTAAGCGCGCAGTAACATCTGTTTCCATGCTTTACGAAAGGAGGTTCGTGTATGCAGTACCAAGCGCCGCAGCAGCGTTCGGTCCGTCCTCGGAAGGATTACGCACCCAAAAAGCGACATAATCGCGCTCTGTCCACCATTCCGCTGCTTTTGCTGTTTGTTGCGCTGCTCGCAATCATGTACCTGGTATTTCCCAAGGAAGCAGGCCGCCATGTAGGAACCACCCGATATGATGGACTGATTTTCAGCGAAGTCATGTCTGCCAATTCGTCTGCCGTGCCTGATGAATCCGGCAATTTCTACGATTGGCTTGAAATCTACAACGGAACCGGCGCCGATTTGGATATGGAGGGCGTCATGCTCACCAACCGGACAGATCGCATTACCTTCCCGTTCCCCAGCTATACGCTCAAGGCGGGGGAAAGAGTGCTTGTGTATGCCTCTGACAGCTATCAGTTGGATCCTTCCCTGCCTTTCCACGGCAAGTTCAAGATTTCTTCCGCAGGCGCGCATCTGTATATGTACGATCCGGATATGTATCTGATCGACGAGATCGTCGTGCCGACGATGACAGCCGACAACAGCTACATCCTTGCCTCTGTGGATGATGACGGTACCCGCCATTACGAGACCACAGCCTACTACAGTCCCGGCTACGCCAATACGCAGGAGGGTTTCATTGCCTACCGTTCCGCCAACGTAACAGAGGGCGGTACGCTGTTCATCAGCGAGATCTGTCCGGATCCCAAGATCGGTATTCCGGATCAGGACGGCGAGATTGTCGACTGGCTGGAGATTCATAACAACAGCGATCAGCCTATCCATCTTGGCAACTATTATCTCAGCGACAAGGAAAACAAGCCCACCAAGTGGCGTTTCCCTGAATCTGCAACCATTCCTGCCGGCGGCTATTATTTGGTCTATTGCAGCGGCAAGGATACGCTTCAGCAAAACGGTATTCCTCATACTAATTTCTCCATCAGCGCCGAGATGGAAACGCTGGTGCTTAGCGATGCCTACGGCCGCATGGTGGATCGTTTTACCATTGAAAACGTGCCGGAAGATTATTCCGTCGGCCGTACCGATGCGGGTGAAATGCAGCTTTTCCAGCTGACCACCCCCGGTCAGAGCAATGACGAAGCCGGTCAGGCAAAAGCTGACCAGCTGTTTCGGGCGTACAATCCTACCGGCGTTTATATCAGCGAAGTCATGGCCTCCAACGACGTTACTGCCGTTGGGGCCACGGCTGCGCTGACCGATTATGTGGAATTGTATAACTCCGGCAGCGAAACCGTCGATCTGACCGGCTATGGTCTGAGCGACTCTCTCAAGCGCCCCCGCCGGTGGCAGTTCCCTCAGGGAGCTTCCATCGCTCCGGGCGAATATATGATCGTTTATCTTGACGGACATCCGGAACTGAGCACTGTTACTGATTATCATACCAATTTCAGCCTTACGCGAAACGGCGGCGAGACCATGACGTTTTGCGACCCCTCTGGTCGCGTGCTGGATCGCCTTCCTCTTGCTTTGATTCCTACCGACCACAGCTATGGCCGCACCACCGGCTATAACAGCTTTTTCTATTATGATACGCCCACGCCTGGTCAGGCCAATGGCATGGGTTACTATGGCTATGCGAGCAATCCGTCGTTTTCCATTCCTGGCGGTGAATATAAAGGCTCTGTACAGGTGACTATCTCCATCCCTGAGAATACGCAGGTTTACTACACACTGGATGGTTCCATTCCCACCCAGGAGAACGGTAAGCTGTATAGCAGCGATACGATGTTTGAGTTCTCTCACGTGACGGTGCTTCGTGCCCGTGCATTTGACCCCAGCGGCAAATTGCAGCCCAGCGAAACCATTACCCAAACCTATTTGATGAATCTTTATCATACGTTCCCCATCGTCAGTCTCGTCACAGATCCCTATGAGTTGTGGAATGAGGAAAACGGCATGCTGACTGCCGGCGGCGAGATGAACAAGGAAAAGCTGCCCTTCAAATTGCTGGATGGCTCCGAGCCCAACTACCGTAGATACGGCAAGGAGGCCCGTCCTGGGCATGTGGAGATCTACGAAAAGGACGGCGTCCAGCTGGTCAGTCAGGACATGGAGTTTGGCCTGCAGGGACAGTACAGTCTGGACATGCCCCAGAAATCCTTCAAAATACGTGCAAAAGCCAAGTATGGCAGCAAGTATTTTGATGCCGCCCTGTTTGAGGATCGTCCCTTTACTCAGTACAAGAGCTTTGTGCTTCGTATCTCCGGCAACGATAACGCTTGGACACGTTTGGTGGATGGTTTTCAGGATCATCTGATCGACTGCTTCAACGAGCGCACCAGCAAGCCTACCACGTTGATCTATCAGGCATGGAAACCGGTTGTGGTCTATGTCAACGGCATCTACTGGGGCCATTTCAATATGCGTGAGCGCGTGGATCGCTTCTTTGTGGCCCAGCATGAGGGACTGACCCTCGAAGAGGCGGACAATATGGACATTTTGGAGGCCAGCGGACGCACGGTCGTTTGGGGTTCCAGCAAGGAATACCGCGACATGATCGAACGGGTGGAGAAATCTTCCCCCGGTACCAACGAGAAGGATCTCCAGTACATCCTGGACAATATCGACGTAGATAACTACTTCGATTATATGGCCTTCGAAATGTTCTTTGGCAACTCTGACCCCGGTAATATTCGTTTTTACAAGCTCAAGGAGGAAGGCGCTAAGTGGCGTTGGATCATCTACGACCTTGACTACGGCTTCTTCTCCAGCGGCTTTGACAGCGTCACCAGTTATCTCAAACCCAAGGGCGCAGGTGAGATGCTGATCAACAATACGCTGATCCGCAAGCTGCTCGAAAACGAGGAAATGAAGATCCGATTCCTCACCCGGTTGGGTGAGATCTATCAGGTCTTCACCACTGAGTTCATGATCGGCGAACTCAATGAAATGGTCGCCATTCTCGAGCCTGAAATGCCGCTGCATTTTGCGCGCTGGGCCGAGGAAACGGATAAAGCCATCATGGCGGACAACCCCACCACGCCGGAAGGCGCGCTCCGTTACTGGAATACGCGACTGAATCGTCTGCGCAATACCCTGAAAAAACGTCCCACCTACTTTTATGAGATGGTTCAGGAACGCTTGGAATTGACCGACGATCAGATGCTGCTGTTCTTTGGCCCCAAGCCCGAGTTGCCCGATGATGCTGAATACACCGAAGGCAAGAAATGGAGCTAAGGTTGACAAAACGCCCTAAATCATCTACTATGCTCAAAGCGACACCACAAAGGAGGCACCCACTGTATGCTTTCATCCTCTCTGCTGACCGCCACTTCCGTTACCCCTACTGCTGTTACGGCAACCGGCCTGGCCGCCCAGTTCAAGTCCATCGTTCCTGCTGACTTGTTTATGGCGCTGGGTCTTGGCTTCCTGATCGGTATTATTATCGCCATCGTCTACCGCAAGACCTACCGCGGTGTTCTCTACAGCCCCTCTTTTACCATGACGCTGATCATGCTGACCTTGATCACTACTCCCGTGGTTATGTGTATCAAGAACGACATTGCGCTGTCCATGGGTATGGTGGGTGCGCTGTCTATCGTCCGTTTCCGTACGGCTGTCAAGGATCCGCTGGATACCGCCTATATGTTCTGGGCGTTGACCATGGGTATTCTGCTGGGCGCCGGTCTGTATTTCATCGCGATTATTGTGGTGCTCTGCATCTCTGTGCTGCTGTTCGTGCTTACCTTTGCCAAACTCACCGCCCCCAATGCGTATCTGCTGGTGCTGCATTATGACGAGTACTGCGAAGGTACCATTAATGCGGAGCTCCAGCGCAGCGTAAAGAGCTGCAAGCTGCGTTCCAAGACCCTGACCCGCGCAGGCGCTGAGATGACCTATGAAGTCCGCCTTAACGAGCGCCACGAAGTGGTTACCCGCATGCTGGATATCGAAGGCGTTCACGATGCGACCCTGGTTGCCTGCCAGAGCGAAGTGGGCGCGTAATCCGTACGCGAAAGGAACAGTATCATGAGCATATCCGTCCCTCTTCGGCATGAGCTGAAGTACTACATCACACCGTTGGAGTATCAGGTGCTTTCACGGGTGCTGGACAGGACCCTGCAACGTGACCCCAATGGCGATGAGAACAACGAATACCACATTCGTTCGCTGTATTTTGACACCTTCTTTAACGATGCGCTGGTGGACAAACTGGACGGCGTGAAGAATCGTGACAAGTACCGTATTCGCATCTACAATTTTTCGGATAAGTTCATCCGTATGGAATGCAAGACCAAAGTAGGTTCGATGATCTCCAAACGCTCTACTGCTATTCCCAAGCTGCTTGCAGAACAGTTGATCGCCGGCGACCCCACTGGTCTGGAACGTACCCGCAGCGGTCTTTTGCGGGACGTTTATCGCGAGATGAAGCTGCATTTTCTGCATCCTGTGGTGATCGTGGACTATGTGCGTGAAGCCTATCTGCACCCCGCGGAAGAGGTGCGCATCACCTTTGACAAGCAGCTACATACCGGCCTGAACTCCACCGATATTTTCAATCCGTACGTGCCAACCATCTCTCCCTTTGACCACAATGAGATGATCCTTGAGGTCAAGTTCAATCGCTGTCTGCCGCCATACATCCGTGACATTTTGTGTACCCATGTGCACAGCGCCCAGAACAGCGCTATTTCCAAGTACGTCTGGTGCAGACGATTTGAAAATTTCGAATAAGAGCAAAACCCGCCGCAATCATCGCATTTTGCGGCGGGTTTTAGTTGCATATGCGTTTCTTGGTCATGCGTCGAAAAAAACACCCGGCCACAGTTGCAGCCGGACATGTTTTTACGCATCCGTATCTTTATTTCCACTGGAAATTGATCAGACTGATCACATAGATGAACAGAATCGCACAAGGAACCACATAGCTGAAAATTGGTTTCATCCAGGGCTTGATTTTCAAGCCTTTTCCGCTGTTGGCTTCTGCCACGAAGTTATCCCAGCCCCAGCCAAAGCGGCGGCTACAGCAGAAAAGGGTGAAGATAAGGGAACCGAGCGGCAACAGGTTTGTGCTGACCATGAAGTCCCAGAAGTCCATCCAAGTGCTGCTTGCTGCAAACGGGTGGAAATGGAGCACGCTGAAGCCCAGCGCCGTCGTGGAAGAAGTCAGGAATATGCCAATGGCACATACGATACAGCCAACGGGACGGCTCCAGCCGGTCATTTCGCGTACACAGGCGAGAATGTTTTCAAAGACGGCCAAAATGGTGGACATTGCAGCGAATACCATGAACAGGAAGAAGATGCTGCCCCAGAAGCGTCCGCCGGACATGTTGTTAAAGACGGTGGACATGGTATCAAACAAAAGCGACGGGCCATCATCGACCTTGATGCTGTAAGTGAAGCAGGCAGGGAAGATAATAAAGCCGGCAGTAATGGCGACAAACGAGTCCAGCACGATCACGTTGACAGACTCTCCGAGCAACGCTCGATCCTTGTTGATGTAGCTGCCGAAGATCGCCATTGAACCGATGCCAAGCCCCAATGTGAAAAACGCCTGATTCATTGCTGCAACCAAAACGGAGGTATTGATCTTGCTGAAGTCAGGCAGTAGGTAGAATTTTAGGCCTTCTTTAGCACCAGAGAGGGTGACACTGTTAATAGCAAGCAACAGGATCAGAAACAAAAGCGCAAGCATCATGTACTTGGTGATGCGTTCCAGACCGCCCTGCAGCTTAAAGCTGAGAATGAGAAAGCCAACAACCACAACAATGCCCATGAACAGCATGTTGATGCCCGGATCAGCAATGAGGGTCGACCAACTCAGATTCGTTGTCTGTCCGGTGACAAAGCGATAGAAGTAGTATACCAGCCAACCGGATACGCAGGTATAGAAAGACATCAGACATACGTTGCCAAACAGGGCAAGATAGCCGTGGATATGCCACTTCTGACCGGGCTTTTGCAGCTTTTGGAACATGCGAACAGGACTGGCCTGAGCGGCGCGTCCAAGGGCAAATTCCATTGCCATGACAGGCAGACCAAGCAGAACCAAAAAGAACAGATAAATCAGAACAAAACCGCCGCCGCCATTCTGGCCGGTCATTGATGGGAATTTCCATACGTTTCCGCATCCAATTGCGCAGCCGGCACTAAGCAGGATAAAGCCGAGACGCGATGATAACCGTTCGCGATTTTCCATAAGGCACTCCTTGCATTTTATACTCGTAGTATTTTAGCAGTACACGCCTTTAATGTCAAAGAAAAAGATCGAAATGGAGATCTTTTTTAGTGCGACATGGTTCATTTGTGTTAAAATGACGATGTGATAAAGCGAAGATGTAGTATAATGCAGAAAATGTGTTTTCCAAAAACCAAGAGACTGCATCAGAAAGATCGCGCTCATCTATAGAAAACCCGAAAGGATGTCATGAATGAATATACAGACCAAACGATTAACGATAACCGATTTAACGCTGGATATGGCAGAGGATATCTGGCGCAATTCTCAGGATGACGATAACAGGCGCTTTGTCCCGGACGAGGTGTTTGACACCCTGGACGAGGCTACGGAGACGGTAGCCTGGCTGATCGACGCAGCGAAGACAGAAACAGGACCATTCTTGTTCCCGGTGTTCCTTAAGGATGGGATCAATATTGGTTATGTTCAGCTGTGCGCCATTGAAGCAGGTTATGAGATTGGATACCATATCGCGAAACCATATACCGGTCAAGGCTATGCTTCGGAGGCCGTTCAGGCGTTTTTGCCGGTGATTATGGAACGGTATGAGATCGATAAGGTTTATGGCATCGTCCTGGAAGAAAACAAAGCGTCTTGCCGCGTTTTGGAAAAATGCGGATTTGAATTAATTTTCGAAGGTCTGTCAGACTATCAGGAGGAGAAGCGCCTACTGAAAAAATACTGGTTCAAGCGTGTATGAAGGTGTGAAAACTGGACAGGGTAACAGGGAATAGAGCGTCGGAGGGATATTCGGAATATGAAGGGTTCCTTGTTTACTCAAACCCAGCAATATGCGCAGGAGATGGTCAATTGGCGAAGGTATCTGCATCAGCATGGCGAGGTCGGTTTTGACTTGCCGGATACCTTCGCTTTTGTCTGGTCAGAGCTTGAAAAGATGGGGTATACGCTGCAAAAATGTGGGAAGTGCGGTATTGTAGCAATAGTAGGCACCGGCAGGAAGACCATCCTGCTTCGTGCAGACATGGATGCATTACCTCTGGAGGAAGAATCAGGACTGTCATTTGCCAGCACAAGAGGAACAGCTCATGCTTGCGGGCATGATCTTCATACGGCAATGCTGCTTGGCGCTGCACGTCTGCTCAAAGATCGAGAAGGCGATCTTCACGGAAGGGTAAAACTGATGTTTCAGCCTGCGGAAGAGATTCTTGAAGGCGCGATGGACATGATCGATCACGGCGTGCTGGAGAATCCCAAACCGGATGTAGCCCTGATGATTCATGTGATGAATGCCGAGGATATGAAAACCGGTATGGTGATCATCCCGGAGGCCGGTGTCAGCGCACCTGCAGCGAATATGTTTGAGATCGTGGTGCATGGCAAGGGCTGCCACGGCGCGATGCCGCATACCGGCGTGGATCCCATCAATGCTGCATCGCATATCGTTCTTGCGCTGCAAGCCATCAGCTGTCGTGAACTGAGCCTTTCCGATTCCCACGCGCTTACGGTGGCGTCCTTCCGTGCAGGCGATTCCTGCAACGTGATCCCTGAAAAGGCTGTTTTGCAAGGGAGTGTTCGTTCCTACAGCAATGAAACGCAGGCGTTTTTACGTCGGCGTATCGAACAGATCAGCGAATGCACTGCACGGACGTTCAATGCTGAGACAAAGGTAAACTTTATCAGCGGATGTCCTACGCTGCTAAACGATCAAACATTGGTAAATCAAGCCAATGAGATCCTCAGGGGAATTCTTGGTGCAGAGTATGTGTTTTCGGTAGAAAACCTGAAAGGCAGCAACCAGAAATCTACTGGCTCGGAGGACTTCTCATATCTTTCTCACCAGCTCCCATCTCTGATGCTTGCTCTGGCAGCCGGGGATGGAAGCAAGCCTCTGCCACTGCATCATCCGAAGGTCATTTTTTCAGAGGATACGCTTGTATACGGAGCAGCTGTCTATGCCGGCTTTGCGTTGGAGTGGCTGGCCCGAAACCAATAAACATGTACAGGGAAAAATTGCTTGTTTTTTCGTTTGCTTATTGCTATTTCGTATTGATATGGTATAATGCCCATAACCATTCGACAACTCAATATTGATCTGTCAGGAGGAACCGTGTATGGGTCATTATCGCAATTTCAAACTGGTTGTCTATTTTGTCGCCCACGGAACAGCAACAGAAACCCGTGAACGTCTGGAAGAGGAACTGGCTTTCTTCAAGCGCTATATGCGATTGGATAAAGTGTATCTGGAACCGTACCGTTCCAGTCAGTTTGCATCCCACGAGCAAGTGGAAATGTGCAAGGCTGTGTTTGAAGAGAACGGCATTGAAGTGGCCGGCGGCATTACAACGACTATCTCCACGCCTGAAGGCGACGAGCCCAAGGCACGTCTCTTTGATACCTTCTGCTATAACGACGAAAAAATGCTTGCCAAGCTCCGCGAAGTGTCTCGATTCCTTGGTGAGCATTTTAACGAGTTCATTATCGATGATTTCTTCTTCACCAACTGTACCTGTGAGCTGTGTCGCGCCGGTCGTGACCGTTTCAACAGCGAACGTGGCATCACAGATGGCAGTTGGCAGGAATACCGTCTTGCGCTGATGCAAAAGGTCAGCGAAGAAACCATGATCGCGCCTGCCAAAGCAGCAAATCCTGAAGTGAAAATCACCATCAAGTATCCCAATTGGGCTGAAAGCTATCAGGAAACGGGCTATAATCCGGCCCAGCAGCGTCAGGTGTTTGACAGGATTTACACCGGCACCGAAGCTCGCGACACTGTCACTACCGATCAGCATCTGCCGCGTTATCTCAGCTTCTCACTGATGACGTATTTGGAGAATATGTGGCCCGGCCATAACGGCGGAGGCTGGTTTGACCCGTTTGATCTCCACGTGATGGAGCAATATCTGGAGCAGGCCTATCTGACCGCTTTTTCCAAGCCCAAGGAAATGATGATGTTCTGCTTCCAGGCGCTGGTCAACACCATGCGTGTGCCTGCACTTGGTTTCCAGTTGGATAAGTTGGACGAAACCCTGGACTATGCAGGCAATCCCATTGGCATTGCTTGCTACCTGCCTGATAACGGTCAGGGAGAAGACAATATTCAGGATTTCCTGGGCACAGTGGGCTTCCCAATTATCTGTACGCCGTATTTCCCTGAGAAGGCAAAGACCATTCTGCTTACCCGCAGTGCTGCCTACGACAAGCAGATTGTTGACAAGCTGGAGAAATATGTGGCAGAAGGTGGTAAAGCGATCGTTACCAACGGGTTTATCGATGCAGCTAGCGATATGGGCATTTATCGTATGACCTCCATTCGTCTGCGTGGACGTACCATCAGCGGATGTGATTATCGCATTGAACATCTGCCGAAGAACCACCGCACGGCGCTGACGTTCCCACATGGTCAGGAAAAGATCACCATCCCCGTGGTCGAGTTCCGCAACAATGCCACCTGGGCGGTGGTCAAAGTATCCAATGCCCAGGAGAACTATGGCATCCTGCTTAGAGATACCTATGGAAAAGGCGAGATGTGGACTTTGACTGTGCCAGATTCCTTCAGCGACGTATACAAGCTGCCCAGGGAAGTGCTGACGCGCCTTCATGCGGAGTTCCCGGTAGGTGATGTCTATCTGGACGCCGATCCTCAGGTCAGTCTTTTCGTGTATGATAATGATTCTTTTATCGTCTATCCCTATGTGGAATGGGGTGCCCAGCCGGCCATGGCGAGAATTCACGTAAAGGGTCAGGTCAAGGGTCTGATTGCGCCCACCCAGATGGGTCCGAGTGGCGAAAAGAAACGCATTGCACCGCTGTACAGCGATGAATGCGAAACGGTTTTTGAGCTGTATACCATGCCCGGCGAATATGTGATTTATCAGATCGAAAGATAAGGCGGTTAAAACATACGAAGCTGCTCGCAGCTCTGCGGAAACTCGTGCAGATAAGCAAAGATCTCATTTGTATCATGCATGATGCTGTGCTTTTCGCAAGTGCGACGAAAAATTCGCGTCAGTTCAGCGTTGCGGTCGCTGGGACATTCATAGTCCAGTCCGTAACGCTGAACATATTTTTGCTTCAGTCCGGGGAAGTGCCGGTCAAGAGCTTTGTAAAAATACTCACGGTCGCCCTCGCGGAGCGTTAATCCAAAACCAAACTGGATGATTCCCTTCACACCGGCATCGATGCAGTAATTGAGGATGCCTTGCAGGTTTTCGGGGGTGTCGTTGATCCATGGCAGAATAGGGGAGAGCCAGACAACGGTCGGGATACCTTCCTCTTGCAGATGCTTGAGCACTTGATAGCGGCGGTAAGTGGTACACACGTTTGGCTCAAGGATGCCACACAGCGCTTCGTCATAGGTGGTCAGCGTCATCTGGACCACACATTTGGCTTTGTGGTGGATCTTGCGAAGCAGATCGACATCACGCAAAATGCGATCCGATTTTGTTTGAATAGCAACGCCAAAACCATGCCTGTTGATGATTTCAAGGCATTTTCTGGTCAAGCCCAGCTCCGTTTCACAGTGCATATAGGGGTCGCACATGGCGCCGGTGCCGATCATACAACGTTGGCGCTTGCGTCGAAGGGCATCCTCCAGCAACTGCGGCGCATTCTGTTTGACCTCGATATCCTCGAAGTCATGCTCCATGTGATAGCATGTGCTTCTGCTATCGCAGTAAATACAGCCATGAGTACATCCACGGTACAGGTTCATGCCGCCTTTGGCAGACAAAATGGTTTTAGCGTTTACGAAATGCATGTTTCCTCCTGCGGGATCAAAAAGTCCGGATTGCTTTTGGCAGTCCGGACTTTTGGTCGTCAGGCATTTTTGAGCTCATCAATGAGCGCCTGAATCGTTTCTTTGCTGGCATAGTTCAACGGAGAGAAGCGGCCTTCCAGCGCTGTTTCCAGTTTTTCGACTGCGGCTTCCTTGTTGCCTGCTTCCAGATCGTACTGTGCCAGGAAATAGAGCGTGTCGATCTGGCCAGGCTTCAGTTCCAGCGCTTTGTCGAAGTATTCCTTGGCCTTTACCTTATCGTCCAGCAGGCGGTAATAGGTCTGGCCCAGGTTATCCAGCGTGATGGCGTCCTCGTCGTCGTACTCATAGGCTTCCATGTTGTAGGCAAGGGCCTTTTCCGCGTCGCCTGCCTCGATGTACAGATAGCCCAAAGTCTCGTAAATCATGCCGCTGGGTTGTTTCTGATGCTGACGTTCCAGCAGATCAATGCCCTTTTGCAGTTCGCCCATCTTGTAGACGCACGCAGAATAGTTCACAAAAAGTTGAACCTTTTGCTGAGGCTGCATAGGGAGTTTCTGGGTTTTGACCAGTAGCTCGCGAGCTTCGGCATATTGACCGTTGCGGATCATCAAAACGGTATAAGGGATGATGTAGCGGGGATCGTTCATTCCCTCGCTGACGGCCTCGCGGTAAAGGGTAAGGGCCTCCTCCGTACGGCCTTCTTTATGTGCCTTGTGCGCTTTTTGTACCTTGAACATCGTCATCAGACCCATTGTGTATCCTGCTCCTTCCGAAAATGATTCTCATTCTTTGGCACCGACGCACTGGCTGAGCTTGCGCCGCAAACGTGCATACCGATATTGTAGCGCAATTTGCTTCTCCTGTACAGCCTCGGTTTTGACAAGGGAAGGTTCGGCCAGCAATAAAAGCGCCTGGCGGGTGTAATGCAGTGCTTGTTCGGGCTTGCGCAGTTGATGCTCGTACAGCTTTGCCAGGGCCTCGTAGGCATAGATGGGATCATCGCCGCGGTTGAGCATGGCCTTGCAGAGCTTGATGGCTGCTTCAGTATTGCCCTGCCGTTTTGCCGTCACGGAAAGAGCTCGGTAAGCGTCTGCGCGGGTATCGCCGTTTGCACATAGGCGGTAACATTTGACGGCTCGCTGGATGTCGCCACTTCGTTCGCACATGCGCGCCAGAGAAAGCAGGTCTTCGCCCTGCTCAATGCTTTCTGGCTGGTCCATTTGTCTGCAGAGCTCATAAAATAGCTGCGCCAGACTGACGATGTCCTGGCGGTTGTGTTCCAGAACGCGCTCCATAGGTCCAAACTGCCGGTCTTTCAGATACTGAAAATAGGCCTGTGGAACCAGTGCGCCCGGAAGATCGTCTTCACGCTCCACGCCAAGTAGCTGATTTTCCAGGCGGCCAAGAGTACATTGCTTAAGCCGTAGCTTCCATAGCCGCCGAGCCGGATAGAGCACGTCCGCATGTACAGACGGAATGCAGTCGTCCTTCATGCGGTTCATGACCAGGCGGGTACGCAGCAGGGGAATATCAAAGCTTTTGCCATTGAAGGTACAAATGACGGAAAATCGGCGCATTCGGGAGCACAGAATAGTCAAAAGCTCTGCCTCCTGCGGATAGTCATGCATCAGCAGCTGTTCAACCACAAAGCTGCTTTGAGTAAAGTAACCGATGCCTACCTGAAAGGCAATGGTGCCTACTCCGCCGGACAAGCCTGTTGTTTCTGAATCCAGAAAGAGGACATCCTCAGGAGATATGCTTTTGGGGAACGAACATTCGAATACTTTTTCCAAAATGGCAGGGGTGGCGTGTCTGCGATCACAAAACAACGTCAGAGGATACTCAAACGTCTTATGGTAGCAGTGCTCCTGTTCGTTGCTTTGCGCTTCTGTTTTAGGGGCAGGTTTTTTTCCTGCTGCGTCCATCATGCGCAGTTTGTTCAAAAGACCGGCCATCAGGAAAGCAACTCCTTCAGTACGGCAATGGCGTTCTGCTTACCGTCCACTCCGATCTCCGCCACAGGGCCTGAACAAGCCGGACAACCATCATCACAGCTGCAGCCGGTGACCACCTTCAGCGCCTCTTCCAGCAGCAGGCTCTGCATCTGATAGGCCTTCTCGCTCAGGCCAATGCCGCCGGGATAGGAATCATACAGGAAGATCGTGGGCTTGTCGGTAATGGGCGCTTTGACCTGATACACCACCCGTACGTCGTTGGGTGCGCACATCAGGTACAGCGGCGCCACGATACCAAGCAGGTTGCTTACAGCAACCAAAGCACCCTGCAAATCATCGTTGGTGTATTTCTGCGCCAGATGATCCGGTATGGTCCACCACATGCCCACGGTGTGCATGTCAGTCTGAGGAAGTCGAACCACGCCAAAGCCCAGGTTCTCATGGGTGTCAAACTTGCACTTCTTGAACATCTTGACAATTGTGCTTACACGCAGCTCTCCAAGATTAAGCCCTACGCCGTTTGGTAGCTGCTTTTGCTCCAGATCATCCAGAATATGTAGGCTGACATTCAGGTCAGCGTCGGTGTAGTAGTCCACATCCACGGCACGAATGTAGGCCTTGCATGCGTCGTAGTCCAGCTTTTCTACCTGATACTGCCGCGCTTCATGCATATAGATGGCGTTTTCGTGCAGCAGCATAGGAACGGTAAAACGATCCATCTCGCCGATCACGCGATGATGCGTCGGATTGGTGATATCAATGATGATATAGTTTTCAGAGGTGGCGCTACGCAGGCTGATTTCACCGGAGGGCAGCTCCTCTTCCATCCAGTAGTATTTGCCGTCCAGATGGCGCAGAATGTTGTTTTCTGTCAGGTACTCCAGGAACTGTTCCGTATCGCGTACATTGCCAAAGACTTCGCCTTCCTCAAAGGGCAGCTCATAGGCGGAGCATTTGATATGGGAGATCAGCACATACAGGTTGTCGGGCTGGACAAGCGCATGCTCGGGCGATGCGCTGAAGAAATAGTCCGGGTTTTCGATGATGTACTGATCCAGCGGCGCAGAGGAGGCGACCATGATGGTCAGCGCCGTATCTTTTCTGCGACCGGCACGGCCTGCCTGCTGCCAGGTGCTGGCGATGGTGCCCGGATAACCGCAAAGCACGCAGGCGGACAAAGAACCGATGTCGATACCAAGCTCCAGCGCATTGGTGGAAACAACCATATCGACTTCTCCGGCGCGAAGGCTGCGCTCGATTTCATGCCGTTCGCCGGGAAGATAACCGCCCCGGTATCCACGAACTCGGCCGGAAAAGCCATAGGCATCGCGTACGCAGTCCTTCATATACCGGGTGAGGACTTCCACCTGCAGTCTGCTCTTGCAGAACACAATAGTAGGAATACCGTTGCTTAGCAGCTTTTCAGAGATGCGTCGAGTTTCAGGCAATACGCCCTTGCGAATGCCCAGCGGCTTGTTGACCACTGGGGGATTATAGAAGACAAAATGCCGTTCGCCCATGGGCGCGCCGTTGTTGGTGACCGTGGCAACTTCCCGCCCGGTCAGGGCGCTCGCCAGCTCTGCGGGGTTGGCGATGGTAGCGCTGCACAGGATAAACTGAGGGTTGCTGCCGTAGAAAGTACACAGACGCATCAGGCGGCGCAGTACATTGGCCAGATGGCTGCCGAAAATGCCGCGATAGGTATGGATCTCGTCAATGACGATATATTTCAGGTTCTCAAACAGTTTGACCCATTTGGTGTGATGGGGAAGAATGTTGGCATGCAGCATATCCGGGTTGGTGACCACGATGTGACCAGCTTGTCGGATGGCTTTTCGGGCGGCTCCCTGCGTATCGCCGTCGTAGGTATACGCCTTGATATCCACCCCCAGCGCTTCGATCATGCTGTACAAGCCGCTGACCTGGTCTGCAGAGAGCGCCTTGGTGGGAAACAGATACAGAGCCCGTGCATCCGGGTTTTCCAGAATGGAGGAAACCACAGGAAGGTTATAGCACATGGTTTTACCGCTGGCGGTGGGCGTTACGACCACATAGTCGCGCTTTTGACGCGCCAGTTCATAGCATTCCGCTTGATGGGTGTAGAGCCGGTGAATACCACGCTTGCGAAGAATGCCTTTGAGGCACTCGTCCATCGCGTCAGGGAAATCCACATACTTTCCCTCGGTGGCAGGCAGGGTGCGCCATTCGGTAACGCAATTCATAAATGAAGCGTCGTGCTTCAGATTGTCAATCAATTGATCTAGGTTCATGCAGATCCCTCTCTTTGAATATCGGGAGTAAAAGCGAACGTTTGTGCGCACGTTTATTATAGCAGGTATATCCCCTGCGGGCAAGAGAAAGATACGGCTTGACAATAAAAAGGCGCATAAAACAAAAACAGCAGGAAATCCTGCTGCTTTTGATGGAAACAAACGCTGGTTATTCCGTTGCGTGTACTTTTTCATCCTGAATGGAAGACACCCCATCCTTTTCAAAGCATATTTTTTTCTCTTCGTTCACGTACAGTCGTACCTGATCTCCAAGGGCGATATTGCCAGCAATGATCTCTTCGCTCAGGGCGTCCTCTACGCTGCGCTGGATAGCTCTGCGCAGGGGTCGTGCGCCATAGTTGGCGTCGTAGCCTTCCTCGGCCAGCTGGGCGATCACGTCATCTTCGTAGCTCAGGTGCATTCCGCGCTGCGCAAGGCGTTTGCTGACACCGCGAAGCATCAGCGCAGTAATCTGATGGATATCGTCGGGCTCCAGCGCATGGAAGACGATCAGATCATCGATGCGGTTGATGAATTCCGGACGGAAAATGTCTTTGACCTCGGCCATAACACGCTCTTTCATCGCTTCGTAATCGCGCGCTGTTTCAATGGTACCGCCAAAGCCTAAGGTACGCGTAGAGGTGATGCTGCTGGCGCCTGCGTTGGACGTCATGACGATGATGGTGTTTTTGAAATTGACCACGCGTCCGTTGTTGTCCGTGAGGCGGCCGTCGTCAAGGATCTGCAGCAGGATGTTGAATACGTCGGGGTGCGCCTTTTCCACTTCGTCAAACAGAACGACGCTGTATGGCTTGTTGCGAACCTTCTGGGTCAGCTGGCCGCCTTCCTCAAAGCCCACATAGCCGGGAGGGGAGCCCACCAGACGGGATACGCTGTGCTTTTCCATGTATTCGCTCATATCGATACGGATCACGGCATTCTCGTCGTCGAACATCACTTCGCCCAGGGCGCGACAGAGCTCCGTTTTGCCCACACCGGTCGGCCCAAGGAAGATAAAGGAGCCGATGGGCCGCTTGGGGTCCTGCAGACCGGCCCGAGCGCGCCGCAGTGCGCGGCTGACGGCACTGATGGCTTCCTCCTGGCCTACAACGCGCTGGTGAAGCAGTTCCTCCATGTGCAAAAGGCGTTGACTTTCGTCTTCGGTCATCTTTTTCACCGGTACGCCGGTCCAGCTGGCCACGATCTGTGCAATATCTTCATCGGATACCACGTCGTGGGAAGCGGACTTGCGCTGTTCCCATGCGGCGCGCGCTTGAGCGACTTCGTCTTTCAGTGCGCGCTCCTCATCTCTGAGTAGTGCAGCCTTCTCGTAATCCTGATGGGAGATAGCTTCTTTTTTCTCAGTTTCAAGAACCTTCAGGCGTTCTTCCTGTTCTTTTACGTCAGGCGGCGCAGTGTAACTGTTGAGACGAACACGGGATGCTGCTTCGTCCATCAGGTCGATGGCCTTGTCCGGCAGGAAACGGTCGCTGATGTAGCGATCGGACAGGGTAACGGCTGCTTCCAGCGCTTCATCGGTGATCTTGACCTTATGATGGGCTTCGTAACGGTCACGAAGTCCTTTCAGGATGGCCAGCGCTTCGTCGGTGGTGGGTTCGCCAACGGTAACCGGCTGAAAACGCCGCTCCAGCGCTGCATCTTTTTCGATGTTTTTGCGGTATTCGTCGATGGTGGTGGCGCCAATGCACTGCAGCTCGCCGCGGGCAAGGGCAGGCTTGAGAATATTGGCGGCGTCCATGCTGCCTTCCGCCTTGCCGGCGCCGATGAGGGTATGCAGCTCGTCAATAAACAGGATGATATTGCCCTGCTGATGAACGTCTTTGATGGTATCTTTGAGCCGTTCTTCAAATTCGCCGCGGTACTTGCTGCCGGCGATCATGCTGCCAAGATCCAGGGACAAAAGGCGCTTGCCGCTTAGGCTTTCAGGTACCTTGTTGGCGATGATCATCTGAGCCAGGCCTTCCACAACAGCGCTTTTGCCAACGCCGGGCTCGCCGATGAGAACGGGATTGTTCTTGGTGCGGCGGCTCATGATCTGCATGATGCGTTCCATCTCAGTAGCGCGGCCCACCACAGGATCCAGCTCTCCGTCCTGTGCAGCCTTGGTCAGATCCCGACAGTATTTCTCCAGCGTACTGCCGCCTTTGGCAGAACCCTCCTCTCGTGCGGATTCGGGCTCGCTACCGTTTTCAACCTGCTCGTTTTTCAGGCTTTCAGCAATTTGCTGCTGCAGCGCCTGAATATCTACGTGCATTTCACGAAGAAGCGTAACGGCAACGCCTTCGCCCTCGCGCAAAAGCGCCAGCCAAAGGTGCTCGGTCCCCACAAAACTGTGACCAAAGCGGCGGCTTTCCAGCACGCTTCTTTCAAGGATCTTTTTGCTGCGTGGCGTGAGCTCCAGATGACCGATGGACGGCCGTTCGCCCTCGCCCAGCACGGTACGGATCCTCTCCAGAACGGTGTCGTAATTGACCCCTTCAGGCAGCAGCCCGCCAATCATAGGGCCAGGCTCCTTGAGAAGACCAAGAAGAAAATGCTCTGTGCCTACATAAGGCTGTTTCAAAGAAACTGCCGCTTGCTGCGCAGCCGAAATGGCACGCTGAGCTCTTTGTGTAAAGCGTCCGAAAATGGGCATATGCGTCCTCCTTCCGTGCATCCGGCTGGATGCAGGGTCATTCAATTGCCTCAAGAGGCATGGAAAAGCGTCTCTTTGATCCGCCGGCAGCGCGCCGCTTTCGCATCTGTTTCCTGGGAAAGCTGACGGACATACTGACGAACGTGCGCGTCCTGCGCAATGGTCAGCAGCCGATCCGCATCGTTAGTGGTGTGGGGCAGAAGTTCCAATGCAGCGCCCAGACGTAGGTTGCTCCAGTGCTGCATAAACTCCTTTTCATCCATGGACAGGGCATAACGCAATAGGCCGTAGCTACGCATAATCGCGTCCTTAAGCTCCATGGAATGATTGCTCAGGCAGCGCTGGCGAAGCTTGGTTTCCATCTCGATCAGTTGCCTACCGACCACCGTCACCGCCTCGATGATGTCGTCCTCACGCCTGCCTAGTGTAACCTGATTGCTCACTTGATAGACATTGCCCAGCGCTTCGCTGCCTTCACCATAGATACCGCGGATGGTCAGCCCAAGCTTGGCCACGCTTTGGCCCACGTTGCCCATCTGCTTGAAACGGGCGAGCATTGGCAGATGAAGCATCAGAGAGGCGCGCATGCCGGTGCCGGTATTGGTGGGGCAGGAAGTCAGATAACCCAGCTGAGGATCGAAGCTGAATCCGCATACTTTCGCAAGGGTCTCTTCAGCTGCAAAGGCGTGCTGCGCCGCCTTTTCCAGATCCAGTCCATGAATGATGGCCTGGATGCGAAGATGGTCTTCTTCATTGACCATGATACAGACTTGCTCATCTTCGCGGATCAGCGCCGCTCCTGTCAGGCTATTTTTGAGCAGATCGCTGCTGATCAGGTGCTTTTCCACCAGCGCCAGCTGATCGGTAGGGCTCATGTCCTTGAGCAGCTTGAGAATATAGCGGTCCTGGGTCATTTCGTGCATCGCCTTGACGGCACGCTGGATGCATACGGTGGCTTGCTTGCTTTCGCCTGGCTGGGAAAAGGGAAGATCAGCATAGTTCCGTGCCAGTCGGATCCGGCCGGAAAGCACAACGTTCATTTCATTGGTATCCATTATGCCTGCCCGACCTCCTTATCCTGCATTATGGCGCGAATTTCATCACGATATTGTGCCGCAGCTTCGAAGTTTTCAACGGCCACAGCTTCTTCCATTTTCTGCCGAAGTGCTTCCAGTTGCCGTTCTACGGCTTGGGAAGTAAGCAATTCCTGGGCGTTTTCGTTTTCGGACTCGGTGGATGGCTCGTCGTTTGTCTGCTGAGAAGGTTGAAAATCATCAGGAATGCGTCCAATGTGCTGCGTACAGCCGTGGATTCGCTGCAGCATAGGGCTGAGCTCTTTTTGGAAATCCTGATAACAACCAGCGCATCCCAGCTTGCCGGTGCGTTCAAAATCGGAATACCGCAATCCGCAATGGCTGCATACCGGTTTGGAATCCGTCTGGTTCGTACTCAGCATGGAAAGGATCGAGCTCAGAAACCCATGAACGTTTCCCTGAGAGAAACTGGCTTCCATCTTTTTCATGCAGTCTGCACAGAGATGCTTATTGGTGATCTCGCCGCCGGAGGAAATGGTCACGGAAAAAATAGCGGAATTGTTGCCGCATTCATCGCAAATCATGGCCGTTCTCCTTTATACAATATTGTGTTTGCTGCGCTGAGCGATCTCCAGCAACATGGCTTTCATCATCTTAGCACGAAGCGCGTTTTTCATTTCTGTGGTGATCGGCAGTCCCAATGCCTGCGCAGAAATAGCGCTGCGCATCAGAGCAGCCTCGCCGGAAGAAACCAGTTCGCGTTCCTTGAGCTGCTGCACCAGATGAGAAGCAGAGAGCTCATCGATGGTCTCGCCGATCCTTTCGTGGATCAGGTACAAAAGCTGGTCACGGGTGTCCCTCTGGATACGGAAGATCCGGATATATCCACCACCGCCGCGGCGGGACTCGATGATATAGCCGTGATCCGGTGTAAAACGAGTGGACAGCACGTAATTGATCTGTGACGGGGCACAGCCGAAGTATTCTGCCAGTTCGTTTCGTTTTAATTCGATCTCGTGATCGTCCTCTACCAGCATGGCTTTGATAAACTGCTCAATAGCATCGCTAAGTCGCATGATGGTACCTCCTGGGCATCAGTTTGATCAGACGGTGTTTTTGACCATCTTTGACCAAAATGATTATAGCATGCATTCCATGTAAAATCAATGGCAGTACATAGCACATTTTCGTATGTGGATATTCTGCCTGATATGGTTGTATGACGTGCCTGAAATGTGTTATACTTTCCAATGAACATCTGGTTTTGAACATTAGCAAAGAAAGGTGGAAGCAGCCATGAATCAGCCGATTCTGGGTGTGATCTTTGATTTGGACGGCGTGATTGTCTCAACGGATAATTGTCACTATCTCGCCTGGAAGCGTATGGCGGATGAAGAGGGGATTCCCTTTGACCGCACCATCAACGAGCGCTTGCGCGGCGTAAGCCGTATGGAAAGTCTCTCTATTATTTTGGAGAAGGCCACCAAAGACTATACCGAAGCCGAGAAGCAGGAAATGGCCACCCGCAAGAACGGTTACTATGTGGAACTGATCCAAAGTCTCACCTGCGGCGATCTGTTGGAAGGCGCTGGCGACGCGCTGGCGCTTCTCAGGAACAAAGGCATCAAGATTGCGATCGGTTCCTCCAGCCGGAATACGCCCATCATTCTGAAGCAGATCGGTCTGGAGGATTCCTTTGATGCTGTTGCCGACGGAAACGCCATTACCCGCAGCAAACCGGATCCCGAAGTATTCCTGCTGGCAGCCAAGTCACTGGGACTTGCGCCCGCTAACTGTCTTGTGGTGGAGGATGCAGACGCTGGTGTGGAAGCCGCACTTGCAGGCGGTATGCGTGTACTGGGCGTTGGCGGTGCAGCAGCTAATTCCAACGCTACTTTTGCAGCCGAAAGTCTGGCTGCAGCCAATTTCGATACCATTCTTACCAATCAATAACAAGGAGGAAAAAACCATGCTGAATCAAGCAACAGCGCAGGTGGTGCTGGAAGCTGCGCTGTCCACTGGCGGAGACTTTGCCGAGATCTTTATGGAAGACCGGCGCAATAACGCCCTTGTCCTGCAGGACAACCGTCTGGAAACTGTGAACTCCGGCCGTATTCATGGCGCAGGCATCCGCGTGTACAGCAAGCTGACGGCTTACTATGCCTACACCAATGATACCACTCGCGATGGCCTGATCCGTTGCGCATTGGAGGCCGCCTCTGCCGTGAAGGCCGGGGATGAGCGTACCCAGTGCGCCCAGCTTGTGGCCCGCGACGTGCGCAATGCCCATTACGTCGCCATGATGCCCAGCCAGACCGACACCAAACTGAAGGCTGATATCCTGCGCGCTGCCAACAACAGCGCCCGCGCTGTCAGCGATGAAATCTCTCAGGTGATCTGCAGCTACCGCGACAGCGAACAGGATGTGGTCATAGCCAACAGCGAGGGTCTGTTTGTCACCGATACACGTGTGTACTCCCGTATGGCCTGCCAGGCCATCGCTGCCAGCGGTTCCGAAAATCAGAGCGGCTTTGAAGGCCCTGGCGCAATGCGCGGCTTCGAGCATTTCCTGAGCACTGTCAATCCCGAAGTGACAGGCCGTCAGGCTGCGTCCACTGCTGTGAAGATGCTGCACGCTCCCGTTTGCCCCGCCGGTACCATGCCCGTGGTCATTGGAGACGGATTCGGCGGCGTCATTTTTCATGAAGCATGCGGCCACAGCCTGGAGGCCACCAGCGTGGCGCTGGGGATGAGCGAGTTCTGTGGTAAGCTGGGCCAGCAGGTGGCTGCTTCCTGCGTTACCGCCATCGACGATGGCACCATGCCGGGCGAATGGGGCAGTGAAAACGTGGACGATGAAGGTACGCCCACCGGTCGTCTTGTACTGATTGAGAACGGCATCCTGAAGAACTACATGGTAGACCGACTCAACGGCCGCCGTATGGGCATGGCGCCCACCGGCAGCGCTCGTCGTGAGAGTTATCAGTTTGCGCCCACTTCCCGTATGCGCAATACCTTCATCGCTGGCGGTTCTGACGATACCGCTGAGATGATCTCCACCATGGGCGACGGACTGTACGCTGCCAAGATGGGCGGCGGTTCCGTCAACCCTGCTACCGGCGAGTTCAATTTTGCCGTCAACGAAGGTTATCTGGTGAAGGATGGCAAGATCACCACGCCTGTCCGCGGTGCCAGTCTGATCGGCAAAGGCAACGAGATTTTGATGCAGATCGACCGTGTGGGTCGTACCATGTCCATGGCCCAGGGCATGTGCGGCAGCATGAGCGGCAGCGTGCCCACCAACGTAGGTCAGCCCTTTATTCGCGTCAAGTCCATCATCGTGGGCGGACGTGCCTGAGGAGGTTAGAGTATGCAGAATTTCCTGAATCAACTGCTCAACGCCGCCAAAGAGGCCGGCATCGAAGCAGCCGAAGCCTATATCGTTGAAAAAGACAGCTTTTCCGTGATCACCAACTGCGGTGAGCTGATCGACTATCAGTCCAACATGACCCGCGGCCTTGGCTTCCGCGGTCTGGTCAACGGACGCATGGGTTATGCCTCCACCGAGGCTTTTGACGACGAATCCGTCACCCAGCTCATCAAGGGTGTGCTGGAAAGCGCCCAGCTGTGCGAGGATACCGATACCGAGTTCCTCCACAAGGGCGATGATCAGGTGCCTGAGCTTAATCTGTACAACCCTGAACTGGATGAAGTATCCGCCGCCGACAAGCTGGCCATGGTGTACAAGCTGGATGAAGCCTGCCGGGCCGAAGATCCCCGCGTCAAGAACGGCTATAATGTGGTGGAAACCAGCAAGGCTAAAGTGCGCATCGTCAACTCCTACGGCATGGACCGCAGCTTTACCGAGAACATCGCTGTGCTGCAGGCTGAGGTGAACAGCGAGGAAAATGGCTTCGTTTCTTCCTCCGGCCACCTTGTGTATGACCGCGATATCAACGCCATCGATGTGAATGCGCTGGCTAGAGAAGCCGTCAAACGTTCCATTGACGGTCTGCACGCTTCCTCCATTCCTTCCGGCAAGTACCGTACGGTGATTCACCATGACGCCATGGTGAGCCTTCTGGGCGTATTCAGCAGCATCTTCTCCGCTGAGTCTGCCCAGAAGGGCATGAGCCTGCTCAAGGGCAAGCTGGGCGAGACCATTGCAGCTCCCTGCGTAACCATCACCGACGATCCGCTGCTGCCAGGTGGCCCCAACAGTCGCCCCTTCGATGCCGAGGGCGTTGCCTCCAAGGCCCATGTGGTAGTGGATGGCGGCGTTTTCCGCACCTTTTTGCACAATATGAAGACCGCCTGCAAGGATGGCGTTGAAACCACTGGCAACGCCGGCAAATCCGGCTATTCCTCCTCTGTGAACGTAAAGCCCTCCAACTTCTTCTTTGCCAAGGGCGAAAAGAGCTTTGATGAGCTGCTGGCAGAAGTGGGCGACGGGCTGGTGATCACCAGCGTTAGCGGCCTGCATGCGGGCGCAAACCCTGTCAGCGGCGATTTCTCCCTGCTGTCCAAGGGTTATACCGTCAAGGGCGGCAAGCGGGAGAAGAGCGTGGAGCAGATCACCGTTGCCGGCAACTTCTACGAGCTTCTCAAGAACATCCGCTGCTTTGCCGATGACCTGACATTCCCCGGCAGCGCCATGGGCAGCCCCAGCGTTGATGTGGGCGAACTGTCCGTCAGCGGCAGCTGATTCGATTGCATTTCAAAACGAACCCCGGAATCCTGATGCTTTCAGGTCTCCGGGGTTCGTTTTTATTCGTCTTTCCACTGGTTTTGATAGGTTTGGAAGGGTATGGGTTCAATAGCAGGAACCACCGGTGTGTTCAACCGCTTACGCATCCAGACGGTACTGAGCCAGCGACCGTGCTTGAAGGCACAGTTTTCGCACAGCGCTACCTGTTCAAAGCCGAAATACTTATGCAGTGCGATGCTTTCGGCGTTTTCGCTGCAAATGCAGGCATAGGCGTTTACGAACCCCTGACTGGACAGGCAGCCCAGTACCGCGCGGTAAAGTCTGCTGCCGATCCCGGCGTGTTTAGGGGCTTGCGGGTGAAGATAGATCGTTAACTCTACGGAGTAGCGGTAGCCGGACTGGGGACGAACCGGTTCTGCATTGGCAAAACCCAGGAAACGCCCGTCTGCTTCCGCAACGAAGAACGGGTATGTGGCGGACAGCGTCTCGATCTGCTTACGGTACTCAACCAACGTCTTGGGCGCTTCATGAAAGGTAGCCACACTGTTTGCAATGTAGTAGGAATAAATCTCAAGAAGGGATTTGGCGTCATCGGGGGTCGCGATGCGCAGGGTAACGTTCATGGATATACCTCCTTGTTATGCCTGTGCGGCTTCCCTCATGATTCTGGTCTGATCTTCCGCCGTCAAGCCGATAATTGCGGTTTGAAAATGGGTGTAGGTCACCATGCCGGCAGGGGAGTTAGCGGACTTTTTCACATGCTTGCGTTTGGTGTAGTCTACAGGCAGGGCAGGGTGATTGCGTCCCTTGCTGTAATAGGCCGCCAGCTTTGCTGCGTACAACAGGGTTTCGTCGCTGGGCTCGGCTTCGGAACGGATGATCACGTGGGAGCCGGGGATGCCCTGAGCATGCAGCCAGGTTTCGTTTCCACGGGCGTGCAGGGTTAGACGATCGTTCTGCATAGAGTTTTTGCCAACTTCGATCAAGGTGCCGTCAGGCGAAGTATAGCGGTATGGCTTTCCTTCCGGGAGCTTCTTTTTCTTGCGCTGGGTTGCGTCCGGTCTGAGGAAACCATTTTCCGTCAGTACATAGCGGATTTCAGCCATATCTGTGGTGGTTTCGCACTTATCCAGATCGTCCAGCGCACCTTCCAGAAGGGCGATGTCTTTTTCAATCTGCACCAGTTGCTGGGCAGCATATTGCTCGGCCACTTTGGCCTTGCGGTATTTCTTGTAGTAACTTTGGGCATTTTGAGCGGGTGTCAGTCGGGTGGAGAGGGGAATAGTCACCTGTGGCAGGTTTTCGTCATAATAGTTCTGCACGGTGATACTCTCCTGTGCCTTACCGATCAGGTGGAGGTTTGCCGTAAGTAGGTCGCCGAAAACGCGATTCATTTCGGTTTTATCGCTGCTGGCAAGGGTATCCAGCATGATCGCCTTTTTCTTTTCCGTTCTCTCCAGCGCATTCTTGATATGCTTTTGCAGCCCCAGGCTTTTCTGCTGCATACGCATGCGCAAATCCCGTCCCAAATAGAAGGCGTCCATGGCTTCGCTGAGGGAAGGCATTTCTTTTTGATTTTCGCTGGAGCGTGTCATATAGGGGAAGGGAAAAAAGTCAACCGCCATGCCTACGTCGTCGTAAAGCGTCGTGGGGCTGAAACGGCCATGAATCGCGGCAAAAAAGTCGTTCAGCTTTTTGGTGACAAGGGGGAGGTCCAGCTCGTTGCAGGGCGTTTGGGTATCCAGGCCTACCTGAGCGCATACCTCCTTGGAGCAGAGTGAAGCCATGCCTGCAACGTGCTCCATCAGCGCCTTGCCAAGTGGCATGGTCAGACCGTACAGACGCAGGCTGAGCGCATCAGCCGTGATCTGATCTGGGGTCAGCTTGTCCGGTTGTGGTGGCAGATGGTATTCGCCACCGGGAAGTACAGTGCGTACGCGGCTCATTTCGCTGTTGACGTGACGAATGGCGTCAATGATCATTCCTTGATGATTCACCAGCGTCAGATTGCTGTGTCTGCCCATGATCTCCAAATACAGCCGCTTCTCCACATGATCGCTCATCTCGTCCATACAGTCGAATACGAGCATCAGAATACGGTCGCCGCCGATTTGCTGTACGTTGGTTACGCGCGCACCCTGCAGATGCTTGCGCATGAGCATACAGAACATAGGAGGCTCGGCCGGGTTCTCGTAGGACTGGGATGTGAGCTGCGCCCTTGCCTGGTTGGCATTTGCACTGAGTAACAGCCGATGATTGACCCCGGAACGGATCTGCAGTACCAGCGCGTCCCGCTCCGGCTGATTCACCTTATCCACCCTTCCGCCAAGCAGCTTGTCGCGCAGTTCCCGCTGCATAAACGACAAGGTAAATCCATCCATTGGCATTGGAAAAGCCTCCTTACAAGTTGGGTGTGTTTCCGGATGATCATAGCATATAGGCACAAAAAGCGCAAATGTGATTCCGCTATTGTCATGGATGGACGATCCCTCTCATAGTCTTTGAATGCAATCGACTGGTGAGGAGTGGAGCATATGAAGATCAAACGGGCAGATATCGAACGGATATTGATTTTGTGCGCGGCAGTTCTGGTGGTAGTTCTTGCATTGCGCGGAAATGAGCAAACCACATCGCAGGTGCTGGTGGATCAGACGGAGATTCCCATTCAACAAACCGTTGCATCCCCTCAGGAGGAGACCATCGCGACCGTTGTGTACTATCAGGACGGCGATAACTATCTTGTCCCTGTTACTCGACAGATTCCCAAAACCGACGGCATTGCCAAGGCTGCGCTGTCGCTGATGGTCAAGAGTCCGGATAATGATATGCAGGCAGCCAGACTGGGTCTTCGTACTGTGATCCCCGAAGGAACCACCTTTGATATTGACATCAGCAATGGCCGGGCGAATGTGAATATGAGCAAAGAAGCCCTTGCCTGTACGTCCGCTGCCGAGGAAGCGCTGATGGTGGATGCGGTGACCAATACCATGATGTGCTTTTCCACCGTGGACGAGGTGACCATGGAGTTTGACGGTCAAAAGCGGAGCCGACTCACTTTCGGTACAGATGTGAGCGGCGTATTCGCAGGAGGAAACCTGAACCTGGAGAGCATCGAGACCTTCACTGAGGATGCCAATCTGGTATCTTTGTATTTTCCATCCCAGACGGGCAGACTGCTGGTTCCGGTAACCCGAACCGTGTTCAGCAGCGCTGACCCCACCACAGCCCTTTTGGAACTTGCCAAAGGTCCCCGGGACGATAGCGGTTTGGAACGTGCGCTGCCGGAAAACTGCGGTATCAAAAACGTTACGATGAAGGACGGCGTTGTAAGCGTCGATTTTACCAAGGAGTTTACCCAGGCCATGGAAAGCAGCGACGGTGGAAAACAAGCAATTCGGGCCATTTTGTTCACCTGCTCTCAGTTTCCTGGCGTAAAGAAGGTTGAAGTGCTGGTGGACGGCCAGAAACCTGAGCTGCAACCCGAGGCGGAAACGACCTTCATCAACGACGAACAGGAAGTGATCGCACAGTATCCGGGTGTAGTGGAACTGGATTGATCCTTTTTCGACCGATATCCGGCTTTGTTTCCGGATATCGGTCTTTTGCACAGTGCAGGATTTCAGCTTGTCTTTTGATCGTTCAGACGCTATACTATCAAAGGAAAAGCATTCCGATGAATGAGAAACATATCATACGCAAGCGATCACGGAAAGGACGATTGACAATGAATCGAGCCGATCAACGTAAACCCAATGAGATTCGCCCCTGTGAGATTATCATTGACTTTGTGGAAACAGCCGATGGCAGCTGTCTGATTTCCACAGGAAAAACCCGGGTCATTTGTACCGCTTCTGTGGAGGAAGGCGTTCCGCCTTTTTTGCGTAACAGCGGCCGCGGGTGGGTCACTGCTGAGTATGCCATGCTGCCAGCCTCCACCGGCAAGCGTAAAGCTCGTGACGGCATCAAAAAAGATGGCCGCAGCGTAGAGATTCAGCGCCTGATCGGTCGTTCCCTCCGTCAGGCCGTGAATATGGAATTACTTGGCGAGCGTACCATCACGCTGGATTGCGACGTGCTTCAGGCCGACGGCGGTACGCGTACCGCCTCTATTACGGGCGCTTACGTGGCGCTTTGCCTTGCCATTCATAAGCTGATGGAGAATGGCCTCATTACCGAGAATCCGATCATTTCGCAGGTTGCCGCGGTAAGCGCCGGAATCGTTGAAGACACGCCGCTGTTGGATCTTTGCTATGTGGAGGACAGCCAGGCGCAGACGGATATGAACTTTGTGATGAATCACAAGGGAGAATTCATCGAATTGCAGGGAACGGGGGAAGGGCGCGCCTTTACAAACCGCGAACTGAATCAGCTATTGGACGCTGGCCGCGCCGGAATTCGCAGCCTAATGCGCAAGCAGCGCGAGGCACTGGAACGTTGTTTCTGGCTGCTGCCTAAGCCGCGCATTGCCGTCGCTACCGGAAACGCTCATAAGCTTCGTGAGCTTTCTGACCTGTTTGGCGGCGCATATGAGCTGATCTCCATGCGTGATGCCGGTTTTACCGGCGATCCGGAAGAAAACGGCGTTACTTTCGAAGCGAATGCAGTCATTAAAGCAGAAGCTGTCATGAAAGAGATTGGCCTGCCCACCCTGGCTGACGACAGCGGGCTTTCTGTTGATGCCCTCAACGGCGAACCCGGCATTTACAGTGCGCGCTATGCCGGCCAACACGGAAACGACGGCGCAAACAACCAACTTCTTTTGGAACGAATGACGGGTGTTGAAGATCGTACTTGCCGTTTTGTCTGTGCTATGGCTCTGGCACTTCCCGGGGCTGAAACCCGTGTGATCCGCGGCGAATGCGTTGGTCAACTGCTGACGGAATATGCAGGAGAGGGCGGATTTGGCTACGATCCGCTGTTTCTGTACGAGACAGGCAAAACCTTTGCAGAGATGACCGAAAAGCAAAAAAATGAGGTCAGCCATCGCGCCAATGCTGCGGTGCTGATGAAAGCTGTTTTGGGTGAGGAACTGTGAGTGTGATCCGCATTGTAGCATTTTCGGATTCCCATGGTGCTGAGGAAAAGCTGGAAGATGCCGTCCGTCACGCCTACAGCCATGGCAGGGTGGATATGCTGCTCTTTCTTGGCGATGGCGTAAGGGAATGGGAGCGTGTTTGCGCGAATCTGCCTGTACAGTATCCGCAAGCCAACTGTCGTTACGTCATGGGAAACAATGATCTGGGATGCAGGGGAGAGGATGAGATCCTTTTCTCTGCAGGCAAAGCCAAAGTCTTTGCTTGCCATGGCCAATGGCTTGGCGTAAAGACTACCCTGACAAGACTGCTGTATAAGGCCATGGAACAAGAGGCGAATATCGCCTTCTATGGACATACCCACGTCAGCAGGGTTGACGAAGTAGACGGGGTTCTGTTGGTGAATCCGGGTTCCGTCAGAGATGCATACCGAATGAGAAGCGTAGCCTATGCGGAGGTACTGGTGTCAGATAACGGCAAAGCCACAGCCAGGCTGGTTCATTGGGATGACTAAGAGAAAACGAAAAATCCTCCTGATGCGTCCATTGCATCAGGAGGATTGCTTTTTTTCAAAAATGAACGGTTTTCTTATTGACAATGTCTGCTTGCGGTGATATTCTTTCAGCGAAACCCGATGAAAACGGTCGGGTTTCAGAAAGGGTTCACATGAAACTGTCTACAAGAGGAAAATACGGGCTTTATGCCATGTACTATCTTGCGCAGCATAGCGGCGAAGGGCCGCAGCCGTTGCAGGATATTGCGACCATCGGAGTGCCAAAGTTATATTTGGAACAACTTCTGGGCAACCTTCGCCGGGCTGGGTTGATTTCCAGCGTACGCGGAGCTCAAGGTGGTTATCAGCTGGCAAGACCGGCTGATGAAGTCACTTTGCTGGATATTGTCGACGCCATGGAAGGACCGATCGAATTGAGCGAGTGCATCTCCGCAGAGAGCACCTGCGATCGTTACTGTTCCTGCCCTGTCCGGTGGGTATGGCAGCAGGTGACTGATTCTATCAATGGAGAACTGCGAAAGATCCGGCTATCCGATATGTTGAATAAATCATGCGAAAGTGAGGAACAGTCCTGTGAATAAAACGATCTATATGGATAATGCGGCCACCACCGCAACTCGGCCCGAAGTACTGGAAGCCATGCTGCCGTACTTTGGTCAGACCTTTGGTAATCCCAGCTCCATTCACGGCGTTGGCCGCGAGGCCCGCAAGGCTGTTGAAGCAGCCCGCAAGCAGGTGGCTGACTCGATCGGTGCGGAAGCCCGCGAAGTGTTCTTCACTGCCGGCGGCAGCGAAAGCGATAACTGGGCCATTCGCTGCGCCTGCGCTGCTATGGCCAAGAAGGGCAAGCATATCATCACCAGCGCCATCGAGCATCACGCAGTGCTCCATACCTGCCAGGCGATGGAGAAGGAAGGCTATCGCGTGACCTATCTGCCGGTTGATGAGGATGGTCTGGTCAGCGTTAAAGACGTGGAAGCAGCCATCGCTGACGATACTGTACTAATTACCATTATGACTGCCAACAATGAAATTGGCACTATTCAGCCCATTGCCGAGATCGGCGAGGTGGCGAAGGCCCGCGGTGTCCTTTTCCATACCGATGCTGTGCAGGCGATCGGCGCCATTCCGGTGAATGTAAACGACCTGAAGGTGGACATGCTCAGTATGTCCGGCCATAAGTTCCATGGCCCCAAGGGCGTTGGTGTTCTGTATATCCGTAAGGGTGTCCGCATCAGCAATCTGATCCACGGTGGTGCGCAGGAACGCGGTTTCCGCGCCGGTACGGAGAATCTCCCCGCTATCGTGGGCATCGGCAAGGCGATTGAGCTGGCTGTAGCCGAGCTGCCCGAATATGCGCAGCGTATGACAGCCCTTCGCGACCGTCTGATCGACGGCCTCACCGCAGCGATCCCCGACATCCGGCTCAACGGTCACCGCACCAAGCGCCTGCCCGCCAATGTGAACATTTCCATTCGGTATCTGGAGGGTGAATCCATTCTGATGCGTCTGGATCTTGCCGGCATCGAAGCCTCCAGCGGTTCTGCCTGCACCAGCGGAAGCCTGGATCCCAGCCATGTGCTGCTGGCCATCGGTCTTCCCCATGAGATCGCACATGGCAGCCTGCGTCTCTCCCTTGGCATGGATAACACCCCCGAGGAAGTCGAAACCGTTATTTCTGAGCTGCCGAAGATCGTCAAGAACCTTCGCGCCATGAGTCCCCTGACCCCTGAACACCTGCGCTGATGCTACGATACTGAATGAATATAAGGAGGAACTCCCCATGTACAGCGAAAAAGTGATGGATCATTTTGCAAACCCCCGTAACGTTGGCGAAATTGCTGACGCTTCCGGTTCTGGCACGGTTGGCAATGCCAAGTGCGGAGATATCATGAAGATGGATATCCTGGTGGAAAACGACGTGATCACCGATGTGAAATTCAAGACCTTTGGCTGCGCTGCTGCTGTTGCCACCAGCAGTATGGCTACCGAAATGGTGAAGGGCAAGACCATCGATGAAGCCCTGGCGCTGACCAACAGCGCTGTTGCTGAGGCGCTGGACGGACTCCCGCCGGTGAAGATGCATTGCTCTCTGCTGGCAGAACAGGCGATCCACGCTGCCGTAGAAGATTATCAAAAAAAGCATGCCAAGGGATAAGCGTTCCCTTCATGCTTGAAAGGACCATATATGCCCGAGATTCATGGTAATTTGGAAGGTATCCGGAAAAGTGTTCTCGATGAGATGACTGCATTTTATGATGTGCAGCTGGATGCCGATGTTTTTATGCCGCAGGACTTGCTTCAAAGCCTCTGCGGCTATTCTGCGTTTTTGAATCGGGAGGTTGCACTGTACATTACCCGCGATGGCGAGATCGCGGACGTGTTTATCGGCAAATCCTCCAGCATTGATTTGCCGGATATCCGTCTGCGCCGCAGCGAGCGCAGGCTTTCCATGATTCGTTGTATTCATACCCATCCGAGCGGATACGGCGAACTCAGCGACGTGGATATCAGTGCATTGACCAGTATGCGCTTTGACGCGATGTGCGCCGTAGGCGTAGCTGAGGATGGTCATCCCACTAGCACCCAATGTGCTTTTTTGGATCCCTCGTCTCCTGACGGCGTTAATCGTACCGAACTGCTTAACGCCAGAAAGATGCCGCAGACCGAGTGGATGCAGATGATTGAGGACGCTGACAAGGCCTATTATGCTGAAGCCAAGCCCGAAAAGAATGAGCACGAACGTGCCGTGCTGGTTGGCATTGAGAGCGAGCAATCTTTGGATGAGCTCGAAGAACTGGCCAAAACTGCCGGCGCGGAAACCGTTCTGAGAGTGCTGCAAAAGCGTCCCTCTCCGGATACTGCCTTTTGCATTGGCCGCGGCAAAGCTGAGGAACTTGCGCTTCGCTGTCAGGCAGTCAATGCGGATCTGGTGATCTTCGATAACGAACTCAGCGGCGTGATGCAAAAGAATCTGGAAGAGCTGCTCCGCGTTAAGGTCATTGACCGTACTGCTTTGATTCTGGATATTTTTGCCGCCCGTGCCTCTACCCGCGAAGGTAAATTGCAGGTAGAGATGGCACAGCTGCAGTACCGCAGTCAGCGTTTGCTCGGTCAGGGTCTTGTTCTGAGCCGTCTTGCCGGCGGCATCGGTACTCGCGGGCCCGGCGAAACCAAGCTGGAAGTCAACCGCAGGCGTATTCGTGACCGTCTGACCGATTTGCGCCGTGAACTGGAGCAGATCGAAAAACAGCGCAATCTTCGCAGACAGAGCCGTGAAAAAGGCGGCATTCCGCTGGTTGCACTGGTTGGTTACACCAACGCAGGTAAATCCACGCTTTTCAACCTCCTGACAGGCTCTGGCGTGTATGTGATGGATCAGCTGTTTGCCACGCTGGACAGCGTTAGCAGGCCTACAATTCTTCCTCACGGCGGGAAGATTTTGCTGGTTGATACCGTTGGATTTATCAGGAAACTTCCCCATGAGCTGGTGAAGGCCTTCCGCGCAACGCTGGAGGAAGCCAAGCTGGCAGATGTGCTGGTTCTGGTATCTGACGGCGCGGACAGCGAGCTTCCCAGCCGCCACCGTACTGTGGAAGAAGTCCTGGATAGCCTTGGTGCCACGGACGCTCCCAGAATCGACGCACTAAACAAATGCGACCTTGTGGATGCTGACGACGATCTCATGCCGGGAGCAGTGCGGATCAGCGCCAAAACCGGCGCCGGTATTGATGAACTTCTGACGCGGATCGAAGAAGCGTTGGATGCAGGTACACAGGAAGTACAATTCCTTCTGCCATTCGCCAATTATCAGCTTTTAGCCAAACTCCGAAAAATGGGCAGCATCCTCAAAGAGGAATACAACGATGAAGGTGCTTTGCTGACCATGCGCCTTGAAGCATCCGATATTGCGTATGCCTGTGAGCACGGCGCGAAAATGGTGGATAATATCAGAAAGTAGTTGCTAAAATATTACGGAAATGATACAATGTATCGAAGGGAGTGAGGGGAAATGCTGCTTGGCAAAGTGATTTCGATTGTCGCTTTATCCGCTGCGCTGCTGGATGGCAGCATGGATGTTGCCATGCCCGACAAGAATATTGACGGACGTGTGTTTTTGGTCAATCGTCAGCATGCGCTCAGCCAGTATTATGCCCCCATCGACCTTCGAAAAACCGAAGTTTACGGTATGTCGCAGAGTATGCGTGATGAAGCGGCGACGGCGCTGGAAAGCCTTTTCGCTGCTGCCAAGGAGGCAGGCGTTCCGCTCTCTTCGGTGTCAGGCTACCGCAGCTACAGCAAACAGGCCACTATTTATCAGCGTAAGGTTGCCAATACCGGTAGTGAAAAAGAGGCAGACCGCCTTGTGGCCCGCGCCGGTACCAGCGAGCATCAGCTTGGATTGGCGATGGACGTTGCTCGAAAGGGAACCTCTTCGCTCAACAGCGGCTTTGCAAAGACCAAAGAAGGCCAATGGGTCTATCAGAATGCCCACCGCTTTGGCTTTATCGTACGCTATCCGGAAGGTTATGAGGACATTACCGGCTACGATTACGAGCCCTGGCACATCCGCTATGTCGGCGTTGAATATGCTACCGCTATTTTCAACTCCGGCGTCCCGATGGAAACCTACATGTCCGGCCACCGTCTTGAGATTTACGACTTTCTGATCCATCAAGTAACGAACGAGGTGCTCCCATGATGAAATCTGCTGGTTCCTTCCTGGCGATCGTACTGTGCATCTGTCTGCTTTTCACCGGCACCTTTGCAGTTGCTGAGTCTTCGGACGAACCCAAGGTTGAATGGACGTATCCTGTGTCCGTCACTGCGCTGCAGTCACCGTATCTGATCCTTGTCAATGCGGACAACCTTCTGGACAAGAGCTACAAGCCTTCTCCGCTGGTCAAGGTAAAGAACGTCAAGCGCGCCACTTCCGCCACTGTTGAGCTGGAAGAGACCACCGCCAACGCTTTGAAGGCGATGTATGACGATGCTTTGCTGGTTACCGAGTATACGTATGTACGCAAGGATGGCACCTCTGTCACGCAAGAGTTTCCTGATGGCATGACCTTGTATCTCAAGAGCGGGTACCGCAGCTATGGCACGCAAGCCACTACATATGCAAACTATCTTGCTCGCAATAACAACGTCGATGACGGCTATGTCGCCAAACCCGGCGCTAGTGAGCATCAGAGCGGCTTATGTTTCGACATTCTGAACAAAAAATTCGCTGGCCTCGACCGCATGACGCAGGATTTCAAGCATGAACCCGAAGCTCAGTGGATGAAGGAGAACTGCGCGACCTATGGTTTTATTCTCCGTTTCCCTGAGGATAAGGAAGAAGAAACTGGCATCAAGTTTGAGCCCTGGCATTTCCGCTATGTGGGCAAGGAAGTTGCCGGTTATGTAATGTCAACCGATATGTCTTTCGAAGAATTTACGGTTGAAAGCCAGAAGGCGCTGGATGACTTTGTCGCCAACGGCGGCAATATCGAAGAACAGATGGATTATGAATTCCGCACGATGAATGATCCGCCTGAGAGCAAAGTGCTGGATGTGTACGGCGAAGATGGCGATCCTGAAATTAGCCTGTCGCTGTAATCAATTATGTGCAAACTACAAAATGAACAGATGATGTGAGGGCTACCATGGGTAAGATTATCGCCATTACCAACCAGAAGGGCGGCGTAGGGAAGACAACGACGTCCATTAATCTGACAGCGTGCATTGCCGAGGCTGGCAAGAAAGTGTTGCTGGTTGACCTGGACCCGCAGGGCAACAGCACCAGTGGCCTGGGTCTGCGGGCTGGCACCAATTCCGTTTATGAAGCCGTAATGGGCCGGACGCCTGTAACTGCCTGCATTGTTCAATCTTGCGTGAAGAATTTGCATGTACTTCCTGCTGACATTCGCCTTGCAGGCGCAGAACTGGAACTGGTGGAGCTTGACGAACGTGAATACCGCCTTAAGAGCATTCTTAAGCTGGTTGAAAATCAATATGATTTTATTTTCGTCGATTGTCCGCCCTCTCTGAGTCTTCTTACGGTAAATGCTCTGGCGGTCGCTCGCCGTGTGCTGATTCCCATTCAGTGCGAATATTACGCACTCGAAGGCGTAACCAGCCTGATGAACACCATCAATCGAGTCAAGCAAAGCTTCAACCCCGGACTTGATATCGAAGGTATCCTGTTGACCATGCTGGATGGCCGCACCAATCTGGGCCTTCAGGTTGTGGATTCTGTCAAGAAGCATTTCAGGGACAAGGTTTTCTCTGTGGCCATTCCCAGAAACGTTCGTCTTGGCGAAGCCCCCAGTCATGGCCTGCCCATTCATCTCTATGATCCCCGCAGTATCGGTGCGGAGAGCTACCGGCAGCTTGCCAAAGAATTGATTCGCAGAAATCGCTGATTACTGCTCATGTAAGGAGCGTTGCTAATGAAACGACCCGGACTCGGCAGAGGACTTGATGTTCTCCTGCCTCAAACCGAAGAACTGCTTCAGACAGTTGTTCGGGATATCGCCATTGACGAGATCGACCCCAATGCTTCTCAGCCCAGACGTGAGTTTGACAAGGAAGCACTGGAACAGCTTTCCCAGAGTATTCTGGAAGCCGGCGTTCTTTCTCCCATCCTTGTGGTTGAGGAAGGCTCCCGCTATCGCATCGTAGCCGGTGAAAGACGCTATCGCGCCTCCCGCATGGCCGGCCTGAGCACGATTCCCTGCATCGTTCGTAACTTGACGAACACGCAGCAGATGGAAGCCGCCCTGATCGAGAACCTGCAGCGCCAGGATCTGAACCCCATTGAAGAAGCCGCTGCGATTCGCAGTCTTATGAAAGAATGTGACTATACGCAGGAGCAGGCGGCCAAGCGCCTCGGAAAGAGTCGTCCCGCCATCGCTAATTCGCTCCGCTTGCTCAACCTGCCTGATGAGATTATCGCTCTGGTGAGCAGCGGCGAGCTTTCCGCCGGTCACGCACGCGTTTTGGCTGGTCTGGAATCTGAACAGCGCCAGTTGGAATTGGCGAAGCGAACCATCGACGAAGGCCTAAGCGTTCGTAAGTTGGAAGAAGCAGCCAAGGAGACGCCTGTTGTTCCTGTCCCGCCCCGCAAGGCGGCTCCCAAAACCATGTCGCCCGAACTGACCGCGTTCCAGGATGCGATGCGGGAAGCATTTGGCGTGAAAACGGTCGTCAACGGAAATGATAAGAAGGGTAAGATCACCATTTCCTACAATAGTGCCCAGGAGTTAGAGATGCTCTTTGAGGCCGTAGGCAAATTATTGACCTAACAGGTCGGAACCCTTGTTGAAAGGTGGTATAGTATGCGCGTTAACGCCAATAAGAACGTCCATCAGATGAAGCGTGATCCTTATAAAACGTTGATGAGGGTTGCTCTGATTCTCCTTGCTGTTGTTTTGCTGGGCGCAGTTGCGTATTACTTGTGTTCCCTTGCCATCACAAACGATTATGCTGCCAAGCGTGATGAGATCATCCGTCAGAATGAAGAAAATGAGATCGCATTCAATACGCGTATGAATGAGCTTCGCAGCAGTCAGAATGCTTTCTTTGATGTGGAGACTGGCGAGGTGGTCACGGTCGAGTTGCCTTATTGGGAGAATACGATCGACGGTGCGCTTTGGCGTATCGAAGATGATGGAAAAACCGCACCAGAGAATACGCATGATATCGTAGCCGATCGCAATGAGCTGATGCTCGGCGGTCTGATGCTGATCAATGCTTGGCATCCGTTGCCCTCTGAGTTTTCTGATGAGGCGCTGGTCGCCGTCGGCTCTACCAGCGGTTACAAGATTCCTGTTACTGATAACTCCGTCAAACTGTTCCGTCCCGCTTACGACGCTCTTTTTGAAGCGCTGGAGATCGCTGCCGGTCAAGGTCTTGAGAACTATCTGGTTCAAGAAGGCTATCGCTCCAACGATGCGCAGACTGAGCTGTTCAACAAGCGTATGGCTAAGCTGCAGGACAAATACAGCGGTGATATTCTGATTGAGCAGACCAAAAAGGAAGTCAACTATCCTGGCACCAGTGAATATCAGACTGGTTTCTCGTTCTCCATGCGCCTCTATCCCAATCCGGATGATCTGGAGTTTGTGGAAAGTCCTCAGGGCAAGTGGATGGTTGACAACAGCTGGCGTTATGGTATGGTTTTCCGTTTCCCCACTAAGGATTTTCCTGATGCCACCTGGGAGGATAAAAGCTATAAGACGGCAGTTAGTATTGAGCTGAATCTCTTCCGCTATGTAGGCAAAGCACATGCCGCAGCAATGCGTGTTATGAACTTCTGCCTTGAGGAATATGTGGAGTTCCTCATGGAGCATCCTCATATTTCGATTTATGAGGATGGCGCTCTCAAGTATGAGATCTACCGCATTGCCGATACCAAAGAGGCTTCCTTCAATCTACCAGTACCCAATCCGTCTTCCTCCTACCAAGCCAGCTTTGATAACATGGGCGGTATCGTCCTTGCTTACAGCTATTAATTCACCGTTTTTTCATCAGGCGGCGACAGACTTTCGTCGTTGCCTGATTTTTCTATGCAAACGCGAGGTTTTCTCTGATGAACAAATTCGATGCGCTAAAGACATACTTTGGCCATGACGATTTCCGTGAGGGACAGGGGGAGATCATTGACGCGCTGATGTCAGGCCGCGATGCACTGGGTATTATGCCTACCGGTTCCGGAAAATCAATGTGCTATCAAGTGCCTGCGTTAATGATGGATGGAATCGCGCTGGTCATTTCACCGCTGATCTCCCTGATGAAAGATCAGGTCATGGCGCTGAAAGCGGCCGGTGTTCCTGCTGCCTACATCAATAGCAGCCTCACCCCCGGTCAGCAGCAGGAGGCGATTCGTAGAGCAGTTAACGGCGCTTACAGAATCATCTATGTTGCCCCTGAACGGCTGGAAGTGTCTCAGTTTCTGTCATTTGCCCAAAATGCGAAACTATCGTTGATTGCCGTTGACGAAGCCCATTGCGTTTCGCAGTGGGGACATGATTTCAGACCCAGTTATCTGAAGATTGCCGATTTCATCTGTCAATTGCCAAACCGACCGCCTCTTTGCGCCTTTACTGCCACAGCGACGCGACAGGTACGCGAAGATATTCTCCAAATGCTTTCTTTGCAGAGCCCACTTGTCGTTTCCACGGGTTACAATCGTCCCAATCTTCATTTTTCATCTGTCAAGCCAACCAATAAACTGAACTTTCTCTATGATTTTCTCAAAGGAATGGGGGAAAGGTGCGGCATCATTTATTGCTCCACCCGAAAGAACGTGGAAGACATCTGTGACCGTCTGCGCCTTCTGGGGTTTTCGACGACTCGTTACCATGCAGGATTGACAGATATCGAAAGGCAGCAGAACCAGGATGATTTCCGGATGGATCGCGCCAGGATCATGGTGGCGACCAATGCCTTCGGCATGGGAATCGACAAATCGGACGTTCGATTCGTGGTGCATTACAATATGCCCAAGGATCTGGAAAGCTACTATCAGGAAGCAGGACGCGCCGGTCGCGACGGCGAAGCTGCGGAGTGTCTGTTGCTATATAGTGGTCAGGACGTGATCACGGCCAAGTGGATGATCGAGCGTGATCATGAGAATCCCGATCTTGACCCAGGCGAGATCGCCTCGCTCCGGGAGTGTGAACTGGAGCGCCTGAAACAGATGACCTTTTATGCCACCTGCAAAAGCTGCTTGCGTCACTTCATTCTTCGCTACTTCGGCGAATTCGAAGCGGATGAGCACTGCGGACATTGTTCTGTATGTGACGGGGACGAGTTTGAAGTGGACAGCGGTGTCTCCAGAAGAGCGAAAGGGAACAGGGCGGCAGAGGAGCTAAAATTGGAGAAGCGTATCGCTCGTGAGGCTCGGAAAGCCAGCTATTCCGGCGTAGAAACGAGCTTCTCTGCCTGGGAGAAGGCGCTTTACCAAAACCTTAAGGATCTGCGTAGCCTGCTGGCGCACCGCAGTCGAATGCCTGCCTATACCATCTTCAGCGATGTCACGCTGCAGGATATGGTCAGGAAGCGACCGATGGATCTGGATAGTTTCCTGGATGTTTCGGGCGTCGGCGCAGCAAAGCAGCGCATTTATGGCGAGGCGTTTCTTGCGGTCATACGCGATGGGGCTGAACCAAACGATGCGTTGCTGCTGATGGATGCGCCCAACGAACCGTGATGACCGTTAAAGTTACACATCAAAAAGTTCGTGCAAACCTGTATGGTCTGCACGAACTTTTTGATTGCGGTTTACTTGATGATATCGGTGCCCATGTAGGAAACGAGCGCCTCAGGAATGGTTACGGTGCCGTCTTCGTTCTGATAGTTCTCCAGAATGGCCGCTACGGTACGGCCAACAGCTACGCCGCTGCCATTGAGGGTATGTGCGAACTGGGGCTTGTCTTTGGGATTCTCGCGGAAACGGATACCGGCACGGCGTGCCTGGAAATCTTCGCAGTTGGAGCAGCTGGAAATCTCCACGTAGCGGCCGTAGCTGGGCATCCACACTTCGATATCATAGGTCTTGGCGGCGCTGAAGCCCATGTCGCCAGTGCACAGGGTCACTACGCGATAGGGCAGCCCCAACAGCTGCAGTACCTTCTCGGCAGAAGCAGTCATGGTTTCCAGTTCATCATAGCTCTGATCGGGCTTGGCGATCTTGACCATCTCTACCTTGTTGAACTGATGCTGACGGATCAGACCGCGGGTATCGCGGCCGGCGCTGCCAGCCTCGGCACGGAAGCAGGTGGAGTAAGCACAGTGACGGATGGGCAGCTGAGCGCCGTCCAGGATCATTTCGCGGTACATATTGGTCACGGGCACCTCGGCGGTGGGAATCAGGAAGGTGTCCTTGTCCACTTTGTAGGCGTCTTCTTCAAACTTGGGCAGCTGGCCGGTACCGGTCATGGTGCTGCGGGTGACCATGTAGGGTGGATAAATCTCGTCGTAGCCGTTCTCCACATGGGTGTTGAGGAAGAAGTTGATGATGGCGCGTTCCAGACGTGCGCCCAGACCGCGGTACACAGTGAAACGTGCGCCGGAGATCTTGGCGGCAGTATCCCAGTCCAGAATGCCCAGATCGGTACCGATATCCCAGTGGGGTTTGGGTTCCCAGGCGAATTCGCGGGGAGTACCCCAGCGGCGCTGCTCCACGTTATCGCTGTCATCTTTGCCAACGGGAACGCTGGCATGGGGGAAATTGGGCACGTTCATGAGGAAGTCGTTCATTGCTTCCTCCAGCTTGGCGATTTCGGCGTCGGTGGCAGCGATTTCATCCCCCAGGGCGCGCATCTTTTCCATGATGGCAGCGGTCTCGGTTTCGTCCGCGCCGCGCTTCTTGGCCATGCCGATTTCCTTGCTGGTGGCATTGCGCAGAGCTTTCTTTTCTTCCACTTCGGTCATCAGCTTGCGGCGCTGTTCATCCTGTGCAAGGAACTCATCCAGAGAAATGTCCTTGTTGCGGGCTTTGAGAGCGTCGATCAGCTCCTGAGGATTCTGACGGATACGTTTGATGTCAAGCATGGGTTCTACCTCCTATAAAATGAAACGCCCCTGCCACTGCAATGCAGCTACAGGGACGGAGAGAAGCGTTACTCCGCGGTGCCACCCGGCTTAAGGCAAATGCCTTCAACTCATTCGCGCTGTATCGGGCGCAACCGTTCGGCTCATCGCCGAAAGGCTCGCGTGATGGAAACGGTCTCCCTTGCCGCAGCCTTGCACCAACCGACTGCTCTCTGAAGGCGTCAAAAAACCTTTTTCACGGTCTCTGCCAAGCGGTATTATACGCGATTTTGCCCTGAGAAGCAAGTCTTTTCTCACATTTTCTAACTCCTTTGGCTTTGTTCTTTTTGCTTGCGCGGGTGCATAGTGTCTTTCAAAAGGCTTAGTGGAGGGATTGGCATGAGTGAATTAATCGTTGGAAATGCTGGGCTGGCGTCTTATCTTGCTGGAAACATCGGGAGAGAGTTGATTGCTGAGTTTCAGTGCGGTAATGACGAGGTTGTCAGAAAGGCAGGTACACTCACGGCTGTCGAAAACGACTTTTTTGTTTTGCGGGATGATATGAACCTGCGGGATGTTGTGTGTGTACTAAATCATTTGTGCTTCATTACTTTTTATCTGTCAGGAACCCTTCCCCAGGCAGAGGAACGACAACCCTCTGCTTCTCTTGGAGAGGTCAGAAGTGTTTCAAGTACGCAGCCTGTGCAGTCGTCTGCTTTGGCTGCACTGAACTATGCCAAAAGAAAAGGGCGCAAGCTGGATTAGTCCGCTTGCGCCAGCATGGCCATAAAGGCCGCTTCGTCGATGACAGGAATCCCGAGAGACAATGCTTTGTCTAGCTTTGATCCGGCTTTTTCGCCAGCGAGTACAAAGCTGGTTTTTTTGCTTACACTGCCGGATGCCTTGCCGCCGTGCTGAGCAATGAGCTTTTCAGCATCGTCACGTCCCAGTGAAGGAAGCGTGCCGGTAACAACAATGGTTTTACCCAGCAATACGTTGGATACATGGTCGCTTTGGTGCTGCGGATTGACACCCGCGCTGAGCAGACGCTCGATCATCTGCAGATTCTCTGAAAATGCAAAGAATTCCACAATGCTTACTGCCACCGTAGCCCCTACATCGGGGATGGCAGTCAACGCTTCCAACTGAGCAGCCTGCAACGCCTCAAGGGAAGCAAAACGATCAGCCAGATCCTTGGCTGTTTTTCTGCCCACGTTTGGAATGCCCAGCGCAAACAGGAACGCATCCAGTGTGCACTGACGGCTCTTGTCGATCGCCTTGATCAGATTCTCAGCGCGTTTCTTCTGAAAGCCTTCCAAAGGCAGCAGGTCATTTGCTGATAAACGATACAGATCCGAGCAGTCACGCAGTCCCAGCTGATCGTAAAGCAGCTCAGCGGTTTTTTCGGAGAATGTGTCAATGTCCATAGCGTTGCGGCCGGCAAAATGCGCAACACGGGCAACAGCCTGCGGCTTGCAGGTCTGCCGGTTCATGCAAAAAATGTGAGCACCGCGACGGATTAGCTCGCTGCCACATGCAGGGCAGCGGGTGGGGGTAACGATCTCCTGTTCGTTATCGCATGCGTCGCCTACGCGGCCCATAATTTCGGGAATGACATCGTTTGAGCGGCGGATCCATACTTGGCAGCCGATGGATACGTTTTTGCGCTTGATATCTGCTTCGTTGTTCAGTGTGGCGCGCTGAATGGTCACACCGCCGATGTCGGTAGGCGTCAGATGCGCAAGCGGCGTTAGTTTGCCGGTTCTGCCGAGTTCCCATGTCACGTCCAGCAATGTGGCGGTGTTTTCTTCGGCAGCAAATTTATAGGCCACTGCCCAGCGGGGAAATTTCTCCGTGTTGCCCATGAGCTGACGCGTAGAAAGATCACGGACTTTTATCACAGCCCCGTCAATGAGGAAATCCAAGCTGCTGCGCCTGCTTTCAATGGCATCAATGAGAGCGCATACGCCTTCGTAATCCGTGGAGCATTCTTCGTCACTTGCAGTAGGGAAACCGTTCTCGCGGATGAATTGCATCATGCCTTCGGAGTCGGTATAGGGGGGATTTTCAATGGTGCCGATTTGGTAGAAAAAGGCGTCCAGTTGACGACTGGCCGTAACAGAAGGATCCAGATTTCGTAGAGCGCCTGCGGCGGCATTGCGGGCATTTTTCAGCGGCTCATCGGCGGTTTGATTGTATTTTTCAAGCGTGCTCAGGCGCATGATACATTCGCCCTGGATTTCCAAAAGGCCCTGATAGGGAATGGAAAGAGGTACGCTGCGAATGGTTCGTGCCTGAGGAAGGATCGCTTCGCCTACTTCGCCGTTTCCTCGCGTCGCTGCTTGCACAAGCCGGCCATCTCGATAGGTCAGATTAATGGTGAGACCGTCCAGCTTGTATTCTACGCTATAGCGAAGCTGGGGAAGAGGTTGCTCGAGGCCGTCGCTAAACTGAGCATGGAGTTTTTCGCATCTGCTGAACCATGCCTTGAGTTCTTCTTTGTTTTGTACTTTGTCCATGCTCCACAGGCGGCTGATGTGTCTGTGCTCATCAAAGTTTTTCAGCGGCTCTGCACCCACACGCACAGACGGAGAGTCTGGCAGCACAAGGCCAGACTCTCTTTCCAATGCGCAGAGCTGGGCGTATTTATGGTCCCATTCCGCATCGGACATCGGGCTTTCGCCCTTGGTGTAGTACAGGGAGGATGCGTGATTCAGCTCAATAACGAGCGTACGCATCGTTTGATTGATGTCGGTCATTACTCATTCACCTTTACAATGGGCGCAATGGATAGCGCAAACTCTTTTCTTCCGTAGGCGACAAAGCTGATGACGATTCTGGCGTCGCTGCCTCTACCGATGATCTCCAGCACATTGCCTTCGCCAAACTTGCGGTGCATTACGCGGTCGCCGGGTTTAAAGAGGTTGTTGACCGCGCTTGCAGGAACCGTGCTGGCAAGGGAGGGGGTAAAACCCTTTTGAACGCCGGGAATGCCAAGGGCGTGTTGACCTGCGCCTATGCCTCCTCCAACACTTTGATGACGGGGTGCTCGCCTGGGTGCAGCGTGCTGATAGCTGCTTGTTACGCCGGGGAAGCTGGTTTCGCGTTTGCTGATGAGCTGGTCGTCCAGCAGCCTTTGGGGAATTTCCTTCAGGAACCGACTGGGCGCATTATAGTTGACCTGATTGTACAGCATACGCTGTGTCGCATAGCTGATAAAAAGCAGCTTCTGGGCGCGGGTAATGGCCACATAGCAAAGCCTGCGTTCTTCCTCCAGTTTCTCGTCGTCATACAGACAGCGTCCGTTGGGGAAGATGCCTTCTTCAAGTCCGGTCATGAATACGATGGGGAATTCAAGACCCTTTGCGCTATGGATAGTCATCAGGGTGACTGTTTTGGCGTTGAAATTGGCGTTATCAAGATCGGAAACCAGCGCCACGTTTTCCAGATAATCGGACAGAGACGGTTCGTCGGCCGCTTTTTCGTATTCGCTTACCGCACCAAGGAACTCATCGATGTTTTCAATGCGATTCTTCCCTTCGTCAGAAAGATCGCGCTCGTACTGAGCCCTCAGGCCAGTGCGGTTAATCACATATTCTACGAATTCACTGACGCCCATGTCCTCTTGAGAGAGCACCAGTTCGTTCATTAGTTCGCCGAATTCGTGTACGCATTTGCGCGGACGGGCAGACAGGGTATCGGGAATATCGATGAGGGCGCTGTACAACGGCATTTCTTTTTCTGCGGCATATCGCACCAGTTCAGCGATAGTGCTGTCACCGATGGAACGCTTGGGGTTGTTGATGATCCGTCGGAGGCTTACGTCATCGGAAGGATTCACCACACAGCGAAGATAGGCTACGATATCCTTGACCTCTTTGCGGTCGTAGAATCTCATGCCGCCATACACGCGGTAGGGAATTCCAGCACGTACCAGCATTTCTTCCAAAATACGGCTTTGAGAATTAGAACGATAAAGAATGGCCGCATCGGAATAGTCCGCCCTCCCCGTAAGGCGCAGATGCTGGATGCGATCGCAGATCCAAGCGGCTTCTTCTCGTTCGTCACCGGCGCAGAAAACCTTGATGGGATCGCCTTGGGGATGCTCGGTCCACAGGACTTTCTCCATGCGGCCTTCATTATGGGCAATCACCTGATTGGCGGCATCCAGAATATTGGCTGTGCTGCGGTAATTCTGCTCCAGTTTGATAACCGTGGCGTCGGGAAAGTCTTTTTCAAAGTCCAGGATGTTGCGAACGTCCGCGCCGCGCCAGCCGTAGATGCTTTGATCGTCATCACCCACAACACAAAGATTGCGGCTTTCGTTGGTAAGCAGTTTGACGAGGGAATACTGAGCGAAGTTCGTGTCCTGATACTCGTCCACGTGAACATAACGGAAGCGATCCCGATAGCTCTGCAGAACAGGGGGATGATCCGCAAACAGTTCCAGCGTGCGCACCAGCAGGTCGTCAAAATCAAGTGCATTTGCACTTTTGAGCTTGCGTTCGTAGGCGCTGTATACATCGTGGAGCTGTTGCGCACGAAAATCTTTGGCAGACTGAGCAAACCATTCGTCAGGGCTGAGCAGTCTGTCTTTGGCGTCGCTGATTTTGGATTTGATCTCTTTGGGGGGCAGTTGCTTGTCATCGATGTTGAGCTGCTTGAGCACTTCTTTGATGACGGCGTTCTGATCGTCGTCGTCGTAGATGGTAAAGGAACGGGTATAGCCAAGTTTTTCGATATCCCTACGCAAAATACGCGCACACATGGAATGGAACGTGCTCACCCAGACCTCATCGCCGGTTTCGCCAACCAGAGAGGTTACACGTTCACGCATTTCTTTTGCAGCTTTATTGGTGAAGGTAATAGCAAGAATATGCCAGGGTTTGATCCCCTGGTCGATCAAATTGGCAATGCGATAAGTGAGCGCACGGGTTTTTCCGCTGCCTGCGCCAGCCAGGATCAATACCGGGCCTTCAAGGGTTTCCGCAGCCCGACGCTGCTGGGCGTTTAAACTGTCCAACTTCATACGTCGTTATCCTTTTCTTCCTTCTGTTGTATCTTGCCGGAAGACTCCAGGCGGTCCAGCACCAGATTGTAGCCGTCGGCGCCGTATTGCAGGGAACGGTTGACACGACTGATTGTCGCCGTAGAAGCGCCTGTGCGCTGGGCGATTTCTGAATAGGTCACTTTCTGGCGCAAAAGGATCGCTACTTCCAGCCGCTGAGTAATGCTCTTGAGCTCCTGTATGGTGAGCATATCCTCCATCAGGCGGTATCCTTCCTGCTGTGTCTCAAGGGTGAGGAGTGCCTCCATCAACAGATCAGTTTGCTCATTCATGAATCTGGGCGTATACACAGTATCGTTCCTCCGACAAATATATGCTGAAACTAACCTGCATACATTATAACACTTTTGAGGAAGGAAGGAAAGCAACCAGGATTGTTTTTTCAGGAATCCTTCGTGGTTCTTTGTTTATTCTTTGTCTTTGGGACGCTTGCCAAACAAACCGCCGCTCATTTCGCTCAGATTTCTTTTCCATTTTTCTATGCCGCCTGCTTTACCAGCTGAAAGGAAAGCAAACACGCCCAAGCCAACAATCAGCGCCACAATGAGCCAGATAGCAGCACCGGAGCCTTCGTTGCTTTCGCTTGCGGGAACCATTTCATCATCTGAGCTTCCGTCGGCACTCCGCCCGCGCGCGTCACTACCTCCGGCTGAACCTGTCAAACCTCCAAAAAGAGCTTTATACACTACTTCGGACATGGGCCCGATGGAATTGTTCACCCGTTCTTTGGACAATGTATGAGTGCCAAACTCCAGCAGTACGCTTCTTGGCGCAAGATCCTGATTGTAGGTGCCTTTTCCCATATATATGTCCTTGATCAGACCCGGATAGGTTTTATCGCCAACGGCCTTGATCTGTTTGGCAAAGCTCAGATTTGCTTCTTTGTTCTGGTTGCTTTTGCCAACCAGGAGGCGTACTTTACTCATTTTCTTGTCGCCGATGGTCACTGCATACTCATCCGGATCAGGAATGCCGTCCCTGTGCAGATCAAAGATGGCGTTTGGTTGAGTCTTGAGCAGGGACATAGCCGTCTGCCTGCTTCTGCGGTAAGCGCCCGCGTCATGGGGCAGATGGGTTTCGGCGCTGATGGTAACGGATGCTCCCAGGCTTTCCAGCTTTTCCCCGAAGGCATCGGCAATATCGTAGATCCCGCCTTTGCCTTCCACGCTTTCGGTACCGTCGCCTTCGATGTAGCTTTCATCGCTATGCGTACAGTAAAGAGCGATCTTTCGCTGGCCTATGGCGCTGACGGGCATGCTGTCGCTGAGAGTCAGCCAGCTGATATCCGGCATCTCGGCGTCTCCCAGATCCTCCGCAATGGCTGTCAATGTCTCCGTATCCACAGAGACAATTCGATAGTGACGGTTATCGCCGCTGAAGTACTCATCGCCTTCTTCACATTCACCGTGATAATGGGTGATCAGTTGTCCATCTTCGGTTTGCAGGGTGTAGACTTCCTCCTGCGCAAGCGCTTGCCCCCAAGACAGGACAAATGCCAGCATCAGGAGCAGCCAAGCAAATTTTTTCATATCATTTCTCCTTGTTTCGAATAGGTTGGTGAATAGGTCGATGGACAGGCGCGCGGTTTCCGCGAGTTACCCGTTCAACGATTTCGCCGACCAGTTCTGTCAGCAGTACTGCCAGCAAACCGCTGATCATTGTTGCGTCGAATACACCGGCGCCGCCAAGCACCAGTGTTTGCTGGATGCCGTTCAAGCGATTCATCACGCCTACGGCGATGTCAGCCAGCAGCACGCCAAGGATGCCGCAGATAAAAGCCCCCCGTCTTGAGCGGCCCAGCGCATAGGCAATCAAGCCGGCGATGATTCCGTTGAGGTACATCGGATCAATCGGTAGTTGCTCCGGTTCGTCAGGAAGCAGAAAGGCAGACACAAGATACACGGCAGCTGCTGTGATGACAGATCCAACCAGCGCGCGGATGCGTTCTTTGTTTGTTCCTGCGCGCACCAGAAGATAAACGCACACGCCAAGAGGAATCAACGCACCGCCAATACTGACCTCTACGCCGCCAAAGGAAAGGTTAGGAATCAGTGTGCCAAAAAACATCAGCGCGATCAAAATGAGTGCAGCCCGGTCAGTGAGGTACATTCTGTCCAGTACCCGTTGCGCTACACCGAAGAAGACCAGAATTGCAGCGATCGTGAGCAGAACCATTCCGATAGACATAATACGCATCCTTTCGTTGTTCAGATGATCTTACTCTTCCCACAACAAAGGAAAAACATTCACCCGGGCGGCAAGGTATCATATGCGACTTTCTTTTCCCAGGGTTTTGTGGTATACTTTTAACTGGTATAACATTCATTATTTCACTTTCTGGTCGAAGTGATTTTGTCTACAAGGAGGCGACACATCATGGGTCAGGCGGCTATCGACCTGGTCATTGCTGGCGTCGGAAACCAACCCTTGGCTTACGCATGTTTTGTTCTTGCCAGAATGGCCAGAAACAAAGGACTTGAGGTCAGGATCTTTGAGCCTGAGAATGCGCAGCAGTATGGATGTAAGGCACTTGCTCATGTACGCATCTCAAGCAAAGTCCGTCAGGCGCCAATCGAACCCGGTCAGGCTAACGTACTGCTGGGCCTGGAACCCATAGACGCACTAAAAGCACTGCCTTATCTTCAAGAAGGCGGCGTTGCGGTGGTGAATGTGCCCCGTACCATCACGGACGATTCCCTGAGAAGCTACTTCCCGGATGTAGAGAAACCGCTGGCTCTCTTTGAGGGATATCAAACCCAATTTGCCGATACATTTGAACAGGCAAGGCAGATCGGCATCCCGATTGCAATGGTTACTATTCTTTTGGGTATGCTAAGCACGCATCTTCCTTTTGGCGAGTTTGACTGGAAGCACGCCATTGCGGCTTCGGTTCCCCGCCGTACATTCGGCGCCAATATCCGCGCCTTTGATCTTGGCCGCGGTGAAACTGAAGCTCCGACGATGAAAGCAAGCATCGTCGATGAAACCGACTTGATAAAGAAGGATACTGAATGTTCCGACACAACTATGTAACGGTAGACCTGGATGCGATTCGTCACAACTATCTGGTGCTTCGACAGCAGGTACCGCCACACGTTCGCGTGATGCCTGTGATCAAGGCGGACGCTTACGGTCACGGAATGTGTGAAGTCGCACACACTTTGGAAAAAGAAGGCGTAGGGGATTTTGCTGTTGCCCTTGTGGAAGAAGGCGTCAAACTGCGTCAGGAAGGGATCACTTCCCGCATTCTCGTGCTTGGCGCCGCGATGAAGGATGCCATTCCACAGGCAATTGAGAACGATTTGACACAGACCGTCTTTTCTGCCGATATGATTGCGCTGATCGACCAGAAAGCTGAGCAGGTCGGTAAAATCGCCGATGTTCACATCAAGCTCGATACCGGAATGAACCGGATCGGCCTTCGCAGCGTAGAGGAAGCACAAGCGGTTGCCGATGCGCTGGCAGGCGCCAAGCATGTTCGTGCTACCGGCATTTATACGCATCTCGCCTCGGCTGACGAGACGCTGCCCGATGGTTCAATGAACGATTTTACCAGAAAACAGCTGGAATGCTTTACTCAGCTGAAGAACTGCTTTGATGCATCCATCCCTGCTCACGTGGCCAACAGCGCTATGAGCCTTCAGGCACCGGAAGCGTATTTTTCCATGATCCGCGAGGGCATCTCCCTCTATGGCTATCCGCCGGTGCATACCGATCTGGCATTCCGGCCAGCACTTTCCTGGCGCAGCGAGATCGTCCATATCAAGACGATCTCTAAAGGCGATACCATTGGCTACGGCAGAACGTACACCGCTGGACAGGATATGCGGATCGCTACGGTTGCGGTAGGGTATGGCGACGGCTACCATCGTGCAGGTTCCAACCGTGGACAGATGCTGGTTCGCGGGACACGTGCGAATATTGTTGGCCGTATCTGCATGGATCAGACGATGATCGATATTTCCCACATCCCGGATGCCCAGGTGGGCGACGAAGTGGTCCTGATTGGTTCTCAGGGCAGCGATTCGATTTCCGCAGAAGAAGTAGCAATGTGGGCTGACACCATCAGCTACGAAGTGCTGCTGGGAATCACCAGCCGCGTTCCTCGTATCTACGTAAATGCTTGAGCTGTGATCAGCTCGAAAGGATAACCAAGATGCAAGAGAAGAAAAAGAAAAAACCTTTTCCTGAGAAAGTGGTCAAGCCGATCTTGCAGGGCTCCTGGAATGGTCGGGAAGCATGGAAAATGGTGCCCGGCAGAATGCTGTCCATTTTGTCGATCGCGTTGCTGTATCTGTTTTGCATCATCATGCTTGGCTTTAACAACAATATTCTCCGAATCGTCACTTCCGTTGTGATCATTATCGGCGCCACGTATTATCAGTGGGTACGCGGGATTGAACGCGGTGAGAAGGATGCGTCCTTCGGCGAGATTCTTTACAACCGTCAGCAGGAAGGTAAAACAGTGGCTGCAGAGGATCTGGATCGCAGCTTCCATCCCCTTAAAGGTCTTTTTGTTACACTGATCGCGCTGATTCCCTTTGTTGCGGTTTGTCTCATTTATGCCTTCATGGCACAAAGAGCGACTTTCCAGCTTGGCGTGCTGCCTTCCTGGACGCAAAGCCTTCAGGGACATAACGAATTCAGTGATGCATTGAACTATTATGGAGTCAAGACGGCGTTTACCTTCACGCATCTGATGCGGATCATCGTACGCACGTTGATCATGCCTTTTGTTAACATCGCGACTGTGGTTGGCAATGATGCCGTGCTTTTGATCGAACGCCTGAGCCCGCTGTGTGTGATCATCGCCCCTTTGGGATATCCGCTTGGCTATTCTCGAGGCCATGAGATCCGCAGCCGGATCAATACCCGTATCAAAATTGCTGACGCGAAGAAAAAGCGCCGCGAGCGTAAAGCCCGCAGACAGCGTCAGCGCAGTTCTTCTCCGGAAAGGCTGATCTGATCTATGCGCATTATTGCCGGACGCGGACGAGGCACGCAGCTGTTTGCGCCTAAAGGAATGGATACCAGACCTACACAGGACAAGGTGAAAGAGTCGCTGTTCAATATGATCCAGTTTGATGTGCCGCAGGCGCGTGTGCTTGATCTCTTTGCCGGCAGCGGCGCGCTGGCGCTGGAATCGCTCAGCAGGGGCGCAGAGAGCGCCGTTTTGGTGGATAAAAGCCGCGAAGCACTTGATTGTATCCGCCGCAATATCCAGAAGCTGCGCATGGATGACGAAACTACTGTCCTTGCCTGCGACTGGACCCAGGCGCTGGTGAAGTGTCAGATTCAGGGTTTGCAGTTCGACCTCGTTTTTCTGGATCCACCTTACCGGATGACGGAGCTTGCCGAAATCTCCAACAAGCTTCTGGAAATGAACCTTCTGGCGCAAGACGCATTGCTAGTGATCGAGCATAGAACAGATACACAGCCCCAAATGAACGACTGCTTTTCGCTCGAGCGCGAGCGTACCTATGGAGATACCCAGATCCATTTTTATCGTCTGAACATGGAGGAAGCCCATGAGATCTGATGTATGTGTATATGCCGGAAGCTTTGACCCGATTACCAGCGGACATCTGGATATCATCGAGCGCGGTGCAGCGATTTTCCCCAAAATGATTGTTGCTATTCTTCGAAATCCGTCAAAGAAAGGCGCTTTTTCCATCGAGGAGCGGCTTGGTATGCTCAGGAAATCTTGCGCTCATGTGTCCAATGTTACGTTTGATAGTTTTGACGGTTTGTTGGTAGACTATATGCGTAAGGTGGATGCCGGCGTTATCCTGCGCGGTCTCCGTGCTGTCAGCGATTTCGAGAGCGAGTTCCAGATGGCGCAGCTAAACCGCCAGATGAACAGCGATGTGGAAACCTTTTTCCTGATGACGTCCCCAAAACATGCGTACCTTAGTTCCAGCGCCGTACGGGAAATCGCCTCTTTTGGCGGCGATATCTCCGAGTTCGTCCCGGCACCCATTGTAGCGGAAGTTGCTATTGCGCTGAGAAAAGAACAGTAATCAATCGATGTGGAGGAAGAAAGATGGAACAGCAAGATACGATTAAGCTTTTTCGCGAACACCTGTATGAGATGGAAACACTGGTGCAGCAAGGCAAACGCGTTCCGCTGAGCAATCTGTGCATGGTGGACAGAGATCGCATGCTCTACCTACTGGGTGCTGTCAACAACGATCTGCCCACCGTCATCGTGGAATGTGAAGGCGTGATCAAGAATCAGATCAGCATCATCAATGAAGCCAACGAACGCGCTAATCAGACCAAGTCCGACGCCACCATGCGCGCAACCCAGTACGTAAACGACGCCAATACCCAGGCGCAGAAAACCGTCGCGGCTGCAAACAAGCAGGCGCAGGATACCCTTGCAGCTGCTCAGCAGCAGGCCGCTACGCTTGTTCGTGAAGCACAGGAGCAGGCGAACGCGATCCTCAATGACGCTAAAATCCGCGCGGATCAAATGGTGAGCGAGCAGGAAGTACTTGCGCGTGCCAAAATGGACGCCGAGGAACTCAAACAGAGTACCCAGGAAGACGTGGAACGCCTCTATTCTGATGTGTATCGTCATATTGACGAAGTTCTGGCTCAGCTTGACCGCTCCATTAGCGAAAAACTGACGGATATCCGTATGACCCGTCAGCAGATTGATCAAAGCATGCGTTAAGGTTTTCATCCAAGTTTTTCTATGGTTGCTTTTTTCCGCTCCGGTCACAATAGATGCGAAGTGCTGCCAGTGTCCGGAGGGAGGAACCAACCGATGTCAAAAGCAAAAGCATCATTAGGTGTCATCATCGCAACAGTCGTTACGGTAATGACACTTTTCTTTTTTCCATACACCCCCAAAAAAGCGGTTCGTACCTGTCAGGTGATCCGGCAGGATCTTTATATCACGGAAATGCTGGAGGGCGTCGTTGGCTATATGAACGAACAGCCATTGATTTCTCTCACGGATGGTCAGGTCAGTCATGTGTATGTCAAACCCGGGGACGCTGTCAGGGAAGGGCAGCTTTTGTTTTTGTTGGATATGGAGATGGAGATGCATTCATTGGCAGCAGTGGAGCAGGAACTCTATTTTCGCAAAGAATTTACCATGAATAACACTTACGGCGAAGCTCTTTCTTATGCGGCAGGAGACCAATTGGCACAGCTTCATTCCATGCGTCAGACATTACAAAGCTCAATTGCTGTTAAGCAGGTGCGTGCTGCAACAGATAGCATCGTTCAGAGTGTGTATATCTCCGAAGGTGACTATGTAACGGCTCAATCTGTGCTAGGGGTTACACGGGGGGAGGGGATCGGCATAACCGCAACACGAACGTATTCCAGTCGACGTGAACCTGTTGCTGGTACGTCTGCGCTGCTTCTGACCAATAGAGGTGAGCTTCTGGGAAACGCTGTGCTTCATGAACTTACAGCGCCTACTGCTACCGCCGATTTGCACACTGTTCAGCAGATGCTTTTTTCTCCGGTCAGTTTGATGAGCAATTCGCTCAAACCGGGTGACAGGCTTATGATTCAGGCGATACTTGAAATTTTTCCGGATGCAGCGCTTGTCCCTGTGGAAGCAGTGGGCAGCGGTAACAAACTTTGGATCGTGGAGGGAGATGAGGTTTCCTGTGTTGCTGTCGATGCTCAAAATCGAAACGACGCGTTTGTTGCTGTTCCTGACGAATTGATTGGCGCGACCGTTGTCCTTTATCCAGATGAGGCTGATCTTACGCGTAGATCAAGGGTAAAGGTGATAGCAGAGTGATGAAAAAACATGAATTTTGGCGATTGAGCATTCAAAATGTTTTTTCCTCGCCAGTGCGTTCTGTCCTGACGGTGCTGGGAATGGCCATTGGGGTGGGTGCGATACTGACTGTTATCACCTTGGGTGACGCTGGCAGAACGCAGGTCAAAAGCGAGATGTCCAGATTGGGAATCGACAAAGTCCGCTTAACTGCGAAACATGAAAAACCATTGTATCAAAGTGATGCGGAGTTTTTGCGCCAATCACTTCAGTCGCAGGTGGAGGAACTTGTTTATTTGCAATGTGATGTTCGTTCATCATCTTTTTCTGGAGAGGTAATGATCGTTGGGTGCTCATGCAGCTATTTTGCGAATTTACAGGTTAGTATCATCGAAGGAGAACAGCTGAATGCACTCCAGTGGCAGGATGGAGGCGAAGCTGCGCTGGTTGGGGCTGAGGTGGCAAAAGAGTTCTGCATTTTTCCAGGAGAATGGTTTTCCCTTGGCGGCAGAATGTTTCGTTGTGCAGGGATCATGGGCCAGAGCAGGGACGTATCACAGCTGGATATGCAGGAGGTAATCCTGTTGCCTGCTGATGTGATGGCTGGATGGTTTGGTCAAATTGTCCATGAACTGAGTATCGACGTGCCCGAATCGATGCTGCCTGATTTGGTAGCTGTGATGGCTTCTGACTTGCTTTATCAAAACAGAGGCGTTGAAAGTAATGCGGTTAGCATGCAGCTTCAGGCAGAAGCCGCGGATAATGTCTTATTTGTTTTTGTGGATGTGCTAAAATGGGTTGCGTTGGTATGCATGATTGTGGGCGGTATCGGCGTGATGAATATTCTTCTGGTGAGCGTGGGGGAGCGGCGTAGGGAAATCGGCATTATGCAGTCGTTGGGAATGAACCGTTGTCAGATCTGTCTCCTTTTTTTGTGCGAGGCTTCTCTGTATGCTGTGGTAGGCGGCTTTTGTGGCGTGCTGTTTGGCATTGCGCTGATTCATGTGGCAGGGAACAACATCGGCTTGTCGCCCATTGTGAATGTACTGGATTGCGTTGTTGTGTTTTTGGCTACAGTGGCTATGGGCCTGGTCTTTGGCGTTTTGCCGGCGGCCAAGGCGGGCTCGATGCAGCCTGTTGCGGCGCTTAGGGATGACTGAAATGACAATTCTGGGATGTTTGCAGTCATTGTGTACATCGTGTACAAAGCTTAGAGTGAATTTTGGCGATTTCGCCTATTCCATCTGACGAAAAAGTACGCTATAATGATGCCAATGAAATGCTGAGTTAGATGTGTGATTAGGCATCTTACCAGTCATTGAACAAAAGGGAGGAAACTCAAATGGCAAGTTTGTCTTTGAACGGCATCTATAAGGTTTATTCCGGCAATGTTACCGCTGTTAGCGATTTCTGCCTGGAGATCGAAGACAAGGAATTTATCGTTCTGGTCGGCCCCTCTGGCTGCGGTAAGTCCACCACCCTGCGTATGGTTGCTGGTCTGGAAGAGATCTCTGCTGGCGAACTGTACATCGGCGACCGCCTGGTCAACGACGTCGCTCCCAAGGATCGCGACATCGCCATGGTGTTCCAGAACTACGCTCTGTATCCCCACATGACCGTGTTTGACAATATGGCTTTCGGTCTGAAGCTGCGCAAGACCCCCAAGGCAGAAATCAAGCAGCGCGTGGAAGAAGCTGCCAAGATCCTGGACATCGCTCACCTGCTCAACCGTAAGCCCAAGGCTCTGTCCGGCGGTCAGCGTCAGCGTGTTGCTCTGGGCCGTGCTATCGTTCGTGAGCCCAAGGTCTTCCTGTTCGACGAACCTCTGTCCAACCTGGACGCCAAGCTGCGCGTTGCCATGCGTACTGAAATCACCAAGCTGCATCAGCGCCTGCAGACCACCTTCATCTATGTTACCCACGACCAGACCGAAGCTATGACCATGGCTTCCCGTATCGTGGTTATGAAGGATGGCTTCATCCAGCAGGTCGACAGCCCCCAGAATCTGTACGACTATCCCGCCAACCTGTTCGTTGCCGGCTTCATCGGCAGCCCCCAGATGAACTTCTTCACCGTCACCCTGGCCAAGGAAGGCAACGAAGTTCTGGCCAAGTTCGGCGACAATGCCATCGTGATCCCCGAGAGCAAGCTTTCCAAGTTCAAGGATGAGAGCTACATCGGCAAGGAAGTCTACATGGGCATCCGTCCCGAGAACATCTCTGACGAAGAAGCTGTTATCGCTGAGTCCAAGGCCGTTATCGACTGCAGCGTCGAAGTGACCGAGCTCATGGGTAGCGAAACTTACCTCTACCTGTCCACCAGCGGCAAGGATGAGAACATCATCGCTCGTGTGAACCCCCGCACCACCAGCCGTGCTGGCCAGCAGATCAAGGTTGCCTTCGATGTCAACCACCTGCACTTCTTCGACAAGGAGACCGAGGAAACCCTCCTCAACCGCTAATTGTCACTTTTTCAAGACTGCCTGCAAAGGCAGTCTTTTTTTGTGAAAATGTATACACCTCCTGCTGATTTTCAGCCCAAAATGTGATATGATAGGAAAGGCCCTAATGATGGAGGTGTTAGCTTGAGCATTTTGTGCAATAGATGGCTGCGCAGGATCTGTGCGCTTGTTTTGTCTCTTTGTGTGACGCCCATTTTTGCCATTGCAGAATCTGAAGAAATTGATCCGAGAAAAGAGCCGTTTCCTTATCCTGATGCCTTGATGATCACTGTCGCCTACGAGACCCGCAAAGCTGACAACGGTGTTTCTGTTGAGGTGGGTGTACCCACGACCAATCATGAGAAGGTCAATGACGAGCTCTCAACGATGGTTCAGACCATTTTTGAAGATACCGCTGCTCACGCTGGAGTGAACAAAGAAGAAGAATTGGAAGTGATGACGACCTATCGCGTTTCCGGCACCAAATGGGCTGGATTGATGATAACGGGCCGTGTCATTACCCTTGCCAACAGCTCTACCAAAAGCTTTATCACGGAAGATACGACGTATCTCTGTTTTGATTCGGTTACCTATGACATGGAGACAGGGGAAAGACTGACCATGGCTGATGTCTTCCCGGACGACAGCGAAGCTTGGGCCAAAATCAGCGGGATGATGCAGGAGCAGCTCAACGCCTATTATCCCAGCGAAAGCAGAGATCAGGAAGCGATTGCCGCCTTGACTGACATTGAAGCGATCAAACAGATGAGCTTCCTGCCTGGCGCAGGCCGCCTGTTGCTTACTGTACCGCTTTGGGACGTATTGGATCAGCATCTTCAGCTGGTACAGATCGCGTTGCCGTACCCGGATTTCCGCCAGTGGATGACCGAAACAGCATACGAACAAACAGATAACAGCGCCCGACCCATCGTTGCCATTACCTATGACGACGGCCCTGCGCAGCATTCCACCAGGAACATTCTTCGTTCCCTGTCCAGCAACGGTGCTGCAGCCACTTTCTTCACCGTCGGGCGTATGCTGAATAAGTGGCCGGATATCGTACGCCGCGAATTGGACTATGGACATACGGTCGGTTCGCATTCCTATCATCACAAGTACGAGTATCAAGTCAATACGGATTACTTACGTGACGATCGCGAGCAATGTCTGCAATTCCACGAAGAGATGCTCGGCATTCAGCCTGATCTGTTCCGTGCTCCCGGCGGAAACTGCGACAAGTATCAGAAATATGAGATTGGCTGGCCAATCATTCTGTGGCGCTATTCAGCTGGCGATACTGGCAACAACAATGCATATCAGCTTGCATCGCGTATTGCAAACGGCGCAAAGGATGGCGATATCATTCTGATGCACGATATCTACGCGAAAACAGCCAAGGGCTCCGATATGTTCCTTGCCCAAATGCGGGAAGCCGGCTTTATGTTTGCGACGGTCGAAGAAATGTTGTACCTGCATGGCATCGTGCCGCAGCCTAACGTTGTCTACCACAGTGCTTTTACCGAACCCATTACGGCTGCAGATTAATGCATGTACATGGCCGCTTCACGCCTGGACGATTGAACAAAACCACGTGAAGCGGCACTTCTTTTTGCCACAGGTCGTTGAAAATGACGCAAAACCATTGACAAACAGGAGTTGTGATCAATAGGTTTTTCATTAAGAATACGCTAATTTGCTGAAAAGAGGCATAACTATGTCCGAGAAAATGCTCGCCGAACGAAGACGCACTCGTGTTAACACTGTAACGGAACAGAGACTTGAACAACAAGTTGAACAGAAAGCTGAGGCTCCAAAGGATCATTCCTTTTTGCTGCATTGGGGGATTAATGCGGCAGTTGGTGTCTTTTGTTTTCTTTTTTTGATCGTTAATCAATTGACCAATCAATATGATGGCGTATGGGCGTCATCAGTTTTTCAGGCTGGCAAGTGGGAAGTATCGCTTGGCAGATGGTTTTGGCCTGTTTTGGACTTTCTCCGGGGTGGGTATGCGGGAGACCCCGGCAATTCTCTTCTCAGCATTGCTTTCCTTTCCTTGGGTAATGTTCTGGTTTTTTCTCTTTTTGATTATCTCCACCATCGAAGAACATACCTTTATGAAGCCCTGCTTATGGTTAGCACGACGGTATGTGTTTTTCTTTCCTATCGGTTTATGTCTCCCACATTTGCACTCAGCTATGTGCTGGCAGTATCAAGTGTCTACTCGTTGCAAAAATGCAAGAATCCGTTGATTGGCAATGTTGTTGCTGTTGCTTCGCTTTGTCTTTCACTCGCGCTTTACCAGGCAAGCATCGGCTGCGCTTGCGTATTGATTCTCGTCCTATGTATGCTGCATTTGCTGAAGGATACAAAGTCGGACAAGTCTTTTGACAAGATCGTGTTTCGCAGCGTGATAATGCTCGTTGTTGGTATTTTTTTATACGCTGTGATCTGGCGAGTCATTATGTTGGTTGGTAAAATCGAAGCGCCGGATTACAAGGGTGCGGATTCTTTATCGATCTTGAGCATACTGCTCAAACTTCCGGAATCTTTTTTCCAGGCATATGGAGAGTTTTTCCATTTCTTTTTTGGAAGCAGTTTGAGACATAACATTTTCCAGGGAAGCGTCATTTATGTGATTCTTTGGTCTGTTCCTGTTTTGGGTCTTTTGCTGAGCGCAGTGCTGTTGCTGAAGAAGAAACTGCACAAAGGCATTTCGCTGCTTGTTTGTATTTTTTTGCTTCCGGTGGCCTGCAATTTCTGCCTGCTGCTGGCTCCGGACAATGCGCTTGAGATGCAAATGACCATTGCGCTGACGCTTTTTATTCCGGTTACACTCCTGTATGTTGATATTGCATTGTCGACGCTGCTACAGCACAAGGCCGTCCATTCGGCGGGATATGTGGCGGTTGTGCTGACCATTTGCCTCTTGTATGGTAATGTATATCAGGTTGCCAATGATATGAACGTGATGTATGAAGGACGTATGGCTACGGAAAGCTTACTGAAAAACGTGACGTCAACCGTTGTATCCAACGGACTTTATGATGAGAATGGCAAATACCTGTTTATCGGCGTGCCTAGCGAAAGCCCCATGTATCAAAAGTCAAGCTCTTGGCAACGGGCTAATCAGTATGCACGCTTTGGTCAATGGTGGGAAGACAGCAGCAGTCAGCGTTCCTACAGAGGGGTTTTGCGCCGCATGGGCATTCACCTGCCGATGTATGCCTACGATGAAAGCAGCGTTTATGATGCCTATCTACATCGCAACGACGATGTTTTTCGTTCTATGCCGCTTTATCCGGCGGAAGGCTCCGTGCAGATGATTGATGGAGTATTGGCGATCAAGATTTCTAATTCTCCCTACAACAAAGGCACGGAAAAACCGATTGAGAATGAACAATTGCCTGTACTCGGCGTTTGGTACGACCACGGATTCGCCAATTATTTCTCCATTTTCCATGTGACTACCCGCGAAGACATCAATTATTTGCAGATTAGTGATGGCAACACGGTTCTTGGTACCTGGTCGGCAAACGAAGCGGAGATCACGCCATACCCACAGCAGCACTGCAAGGAATGGACTGTCAATCTTATCTTTGAGCATACGGGCGTATACGATAACCTGCATTTCAATACCTCTCGTGACGGACTTGATTATTATACTCATTGCGAAGGAGCAGAAAATCCGTTGGTCGTTATGGATCCTCCGGTTTTGGGGGCTCTTTATGAACCCGGATATGCCGGCAAGGCTTCGACGATCTATGTAACCACCCGTGATGATATCCAGTTCCTTACGCTAAATCATTTCGAAGAAGAACTAGGCAACTGGCAGGCCAGTAACGCCATCATGAATGATGGCGAAACGGAAAACAGCAAAGTATGGGTGATTGAGTATACATTCCACGAGACAGGTGTCTACGATCTGTGGTTTAGAGCCTCCGCCGATGGAAACGCCTACTATTCTTACAGCCCGGGCATTGAGAACGCAATGGAGATCAAACTGTTTCCTGTTACCTCCGTGATGTACGAATCAGGCAACCCATCAACGATTCATGTGCAGACGGACGCGAATGTAGAAAGCTTGTCACTGTACCAGGACGACGAAGCGCTGGGGCAGTGGAATGAACAAAACGCCCAGGTGATTTTGTCGGATGATCAGCTGACAAAAGAATGGGTTATCGTTTATCCTCATGATGGGATGAATACGGAGGCGTTTTGGTATAGTGTTTCTGTAGATGGCCGTGTCTATGATCAGCGATAAATTATGACTTGAAAAGTGATGATGAAACAAGGTGAATGGGAATTACTCCATTCACCTTGTCGCTATAGAAAAAACATCAACCCGTTAAGACTGGTTGATGTAAGGAAAAATATTATTTTATAGCGCATGCAGTTGCATATCTCATAATGATGGTATCCATATTCGTTGTCAGTTCCTCGCGCCCGTCCAGTCTCAGCACAGGACAATGTAACGATTCTGCCCATGCATTATGGACAGTAAGGCTTGTGGAACCGCCGGTTTCATAAGCGGCTACATCAGCCAGAAACCTCAGATGTTCATCATACATATCGCCGCCTTCCAGGATTCGATTTCCGAATCTTTGGTATTCTCGTTGCTGAACTCTTGCAACACGGACTTCCACAGGGGCTGTTAAGTGTACCGCAAGGACAAAGAATGGATCAAAATACTCGTGAAAGCTGTCCATGGAACCAGCCATTACAAAATGGTTGGTTTCGGAAATCGCCCCCATCAGATTGCTGATTTTTTCCGAACGGGAGTACATACGGGTAAAAGGAATCTCCGTATCTTTTCGCCAAATGTAGTCGTCAATATCTACAAACGTAAAGTGCAGTTGTTGAGCAACCAGCGATCCAAGTGTTGTTTTGCCTGAACCTGCTGGTCCGAAAATCATGATTCCTTTTTTCAACATCCGCCCTCCTCTTCACAAACAATAAAACCGGACACTAATCGTGATACTGGTGTATCAAAATCGATATCCGGTTGTGAAATAGTGACTGGTTATGATACCAAATGTCACTTCTCTAACTTTTTGAAAAAAGTGCAGGAATGGTTAAATGGCGCACATTATACAGTCCTCTTGTGTTCAGTGAGCAAGAATAACTATTTCAATTTTATCTTGACTTGCTCGAACACGTACGCTTCCTCCAATAGGAAAAGTAATCATTGGAAAAACATGGCCAAAATCTGCGCCAAATACCACGGGAATATGAGATGGAACCTTATCCCGGATAATGTCTGTAATTGTCTCTACGGTTAAACCACAGCTATCATCAAAACGTCCAAAGATAATACCTTTGATCGCATCTGCGCCCTCTACCTGCAAGAGCGATTCCAAATTACGGTCAAACTCGTAACAGAAGTATGCACCCATAATGTTGTCATCTTCCAAAAATAATACCTTATCTCTGATGTCGGGCATATATGGCGTGCCTTGCAGTAGGTTGAGAGTACAGAGATTTCCGCCGATAATTGTTCCCTCGCAAACTCCCTCTTGAATGATAGAATACTTCGCAGCAGCTTCAGATGGCACAACAGTAACAGGTTCATCCTTAATAACGCAATCCACAAATGCTTTTTTTGTGTACTCAGTTTCTTTGTCAAATCCAAAAGTACTGAAATGCGGCCCGTGATATGTCACAAGACCTGTCTTAGCATAAATAGCGTTGTGCAATGCAGTAATATCAGAAAAACCACAAAGGATCTTGGGATGTTTGGCAATCAGATCATAGTCAAGATGGCGCAAGAGTTGATTAGCATTGAATCCACCGAGACATGTAATGATCATCTTTACATTCGGATCCATAAAGGCTTCGTGGATATCTTCTACTCGCGAAGCGATGCTGGAGGAATGAAATTTATCAACTTCCCGACAGTTCTTCGAAAAAGTAAGATGAAAGCCCTCTTTTGTCCAGAAATCAACCGCATGATGATGCGCAACATGCCATACTTCCGTTAGATTTCTTGATGGTGCGATGACTCTGATTTCATCGCCAGGCTTCAATTTGTTTGCAAACATGCGATTACCTCCTTGAAAAATAAAGCTGGACACCAATCATGACACGACTGTATCATGATTGGTGTCCTTTTGTGGTGGAGGTGGGGGGAATCGAACCCCCGTCCGAAAGCTCGCTGATATGGTTTTCTCCGAGCGCATCCATGATTTTAGGATTCCCCTCGCCGCACGCCTCATGGCAGGCTTGCAACTACGGTAGCTTCATCGTTACGGGTAACGTCTCAAAGCTTTGACGCACTCGTTCCCCACATAGCTGACGCCGGGAACCGCACCTGTGGGCAATGCGGGCCGACGCACGGCCTTAGGCCGCGAAAGACAATTCGGTATTGTCAGTTATTGTTTTTCCCCGTTGATACGCGGTACAGGGTCCGCGGCTCGCTTACCATACCCTCGACAACCCCCGTCGAAACCTGAACACCCCCATGTTGATTTGAGACGTTAGTCGTCTCTTCTGCGGCTGAGAGCACGCTCAACCTCGCGCTGCGCGTCCTTGGCGGCGGCAGCGTCGCGCTTATCGTGAAGATGCTTGCCTTTGCAAAGGCCCAATTCCAGCTTCATTCGGCCGTCCTTCAAGTATACCTTGAGTGGGATCAGCGTATACCCCTGACGGCTGACAGACGAAGCAAGCTTGCGGATCTCCGCTTTGTGCATGAGCAACTTTTTGGGGCGGAGAGGGTCTCCGTTGTGGATGTTGCCAAACTCATAGGGGCTGATGTGCATACCTTCGGCAAAAATCTCGTTGTTTCGGATCATGCAGAAGCTTTCCTTGAGATTGACGCGCCCCAGACGCATGCTTTTGACTTCGGTACCCATCAGACTAAGACCGCATTCGTAGGTTTCCTCCACGAAATAATCGTGGTATGCTTTTTTGTTCTGGGCAACGATCTTGATGCCCTTCTGGCGCGGCATACGGAAACCTCCCTTCGCAGCATAGTCTGATCAGAAACGCAAATCATTATAGCATATCCATCAATCCCTATCAAGCACTTGCCAAGCGATTTTCCTTGATATATAATCAATTTCATTCAAGGAGGCGATAGATGATGGAAAACAGCGTGCAGATGATGGCACAGGCGGCGCGTAAAGCTGCCAGGCAGTTGGCTGCTGTTTCTTTGGATACCCGAAATGCAGCACTGCTGGCCATTGCCGACGGTATTGCGCAGAACAAGGCTGAACTGATTGAGGTTAATGCGCTTGATGTAGCCCAGGCAACGGAAGAAAACCTGAGCGCGCCCTTGCTGAGCCGCCTGAAGCTCAGTGACCAGAAGTGTGAACGGATGATCGAGGGCCTTCGTGCGCTGGCGCTGCTGCCTGATCCGCTGGGACATGTGCAGTACGCCAAGGAGCTTTCTCCCGGGCTGAATCTGTATCGCGTAGCATGTCCCATCGGCGTTGTCGGTGTGATTTTCGAAAGCCGGCCGGATGCTCTGGTGCAGATCTCGTCTCTTTGCCTCAAAAGCGGTAATGCTGTGCTGCTCAAGGGCGGACGCGAGGCGCTGCGAACCAATGCCGTACTCACGCGGATCATTTGCGAGGCAACGGAGAAGGCAGGCATTCCTGCCGGCTGGTGCGCCCTGTTGCAATCTCGTGAGGATGTTTCCGAAATGCTTAAGCTCCACGAGCTGATCGACCTGATCATTCCCCGCGGCAGCAATGCATTCGTCCACTATATTATGCAAAATAGCGAGATTCCTGTCCTGGGGCATGCAGAGGGGCTGTGCCATGTTTATGTGGACGCTGACTGTGACCTGAACGAGGCTGTGAAAGTGGCGGTCGATAGCAAGACGCAGAATCTGTCCGTTTGCAACGCTGCGGAAACTCTGCTGGTGCATCGTGCTGTCGCCGAGCAGTTTCTGCCTGTTGCCGCCAAGGCGCTTATTGAGAAAGGAACGGAACTGCGCGGCGATGAAGCCGTCGGAAAGATCATTGCTTGTCTGCCGGCGGACGAGACCGATTGGGAAACGGAATATCTTGATTCGATCCTTTCCATCAGAATCGTTGATGGCCTGGATGAAGCTATTGAGCATATCAATCACTATGGTTCGCATCATACCGATGCGATCTTGACCACAAATGCAGCAAATGCAGAGCGCTTCATGACCATGGTGGACAGCGCCGATGTGTTTTGGAATTGTTCCACTCGCTTTTCTGACGGCTTCCTGTTCGGCTTCGGCGCAGAGGTGGGCATTGCCACCGGCAAGATCCATGCGCGTGGTCCGATGGGCATGGAGGGACTGTGTACCTACAAATATAGACTGTACGGACATGGGCAGACGCTTACCGAGCTGAACAGAGGTGAGATCTCCCTGACACATCGTGATCTCCCCAAAGAACTGCCCTGCTGAGATCAATGAAGCCGCAAGGCTGTTCGCAGCCTCTTTCCTAGCCACGCCGCACCTATGGCCTTGAGCAGATCAACGGGCAAAAAGATCAGACAGTGTGTGGTGAGCAGGTACATGGCCGATACCGGCGCGGTGATGAAAACTGTGTGAAGCATACCAATATAGATAATTGCAATTACATAAAGAACCACTACACCCGAAAGGGAAGCAAGATAATCGCTTCCCTTTTTCTGTTCCCATTTTCGCCGCAAAAGGGATGCTGCCGCTGATGCGGGCGGAAAGCCGAGCAGATAGCCAAAGGAAGGCGTTGTCAAAACAGCTGGTCCAGAAACAGCAGAAAAAACAGGCAAACCGATCAATCCCGCAAGCAGATATACGCCGAGGGTAGTGAGACAATACTTGGGAGGCAGTGTGTTGGCGCAAAGCATAACAAAAAACACTTGCAGCGTGACCATAACGTCCGTTCCCGGTATGGTGAAGCGAAACCAGAGCGTAGAGATGATGATCAGCGCGCAAAGCAGCGCGGAGTAACAAAGCATAACTGTTTTTTTGCCCATGATCTGACCTCACCTCCTGTTTGGTTGATGCAATAATTTAAATGATAACATCATTCTTTTCACTGTCAATCATTCTTTTTTTCGCTCTGGCGACATAGGGTAAACAGGGAAGGAGTGAAGGAGATGACCATGGAAGCAGGAGCATCTGCGCGCGTGAAAGCCGCGCACACCATTCAGATTGACCGGAGAAAGAAGACACTCATTACAGGCGTGATTGACGTGTGCAGTTTTCACGAGACAGAGATTGTGCTCAAACTGGATGGGGGATTGCTGTTTTTAACAGGTCAAAACCTTCACATCGGAAAACTACTTCCCGATGAGGGAAGACTTGATGTTGACGGCCAGATTGACAGTGTGATCTATGAAACACCACGAAAGATGACAAATTCGATTTTTCCGTGGAAGCGAAACCGGCAATGAAACGTTTTTTCGAGACCTCTGGCCAGGCAAGCATCTTCTTGGCGATGGTTCCGCTGGGGTTACTGCTTGCCCTCTGTATCGATGTGTCATCTGTATGGAAAAAGTCAAAAGCGTTCTGGGATATCGTGGCCGTTTTGTTATGCGGCTTGGCGCTGGCTATGATGGTTGTCCTGTTTCAGGATGAACAGCTCAGGATTTATCATCTGCTTGCGTTGCTCGTCGGTGTTATCCTGTACACATGTGGTTTCCACAGAGTATGGCAATGGGGCAAAAGAGGCATCAAACGCTTGTCAGATACGAAAAAAAACAACCTGGAGCGGCAGGAAAAAAAGAAAACGCGTAGAAATTAAGTTACAGAATACAAGGGGGAGGGGTTCGCTATGCGAAAGACGGTCAGCCTATGGTTTTTTGTTACCAGTCTGGCTGTGCTTCTCCTCGTCTTTGCGTCTGTAAACATGGGCATTTTTTCTTCCATCCAAGAAATGAAACAGAACAACAGCGATGCGACGATGCAGCTGTCTGACCTGAAGCTGGAGCAGGAGGAATTGAAGAGAACCAAGGACCTGGTGGGCCAAGACGCCTATGTTGAGCAGGAAGCACGCGATCATCTTGGCTTTATGATGAAGGACGAACTTCGTCTGGTAATCGTCTTCCCAGAAGACACAGAAAACCCTTCTCCGTAACAGAGAGGGTTTTTCTGTTTGTTTGCCAGTTGCTTGGGCTTTGCTGACGGTTGAACCATCATTTCAACAAAAACCATACAAATGAGGTGTTTGCTTTGCGAACGGCGGCCATTGGAATCGGATCCAACTCTTTGCGTATGCTTGTCGCTGATATCCTTGATGGGCAGCTAATACGCCTGAAGCGGTACCGCGAGGGACTGCGAGTGTTCGCGGCGCTGGATGAACAAAAAAGGATTTCCAGTCAAATGATCGCTAATGCCTGTGATAGCATAGGTGTTTTCGCTGAGCAAGCCAAAGCGGAAGGGGTAGAGAAAATCCACCTGTTTGCCACGAGCGCAGTACGCGATGCCAGCAACGAGGCCGAATTTGCTCAGGCTATTTTTGATCATACAGGTTTGCGACTGTATGTTTGTCCTGGAGAGGAAGAGGCGGAATTGTCGTTTGTTGGTGCAACAAGCGCAAAGCCTTCGGGTATGATCGATATCGGTGGAGGCTCTACGGAGATCGTTATCGGATGTGGACGCAGCATTGATGAAGCTGTCAGTCTGCAAATGGGCGCGGTTCGCCTATACCGACAGATGAACATCTGCGATGAAACCAGCGCAAGAGCGGTGATCCAGCAGGCAAAGTCGTTGCTTGCTCCATATGTTCCTGCTTATACAAAAAAAACGCAGCAGGAATGGGTTGGCGTCGGAGGAACCTTTACCACCAGTGCTGCTTTTGTGCAGCAAGTGGCCTGGGATGATCGCAGCAATATTCACGGTTTTCAGCTTTCCTACAACGATGTCATGACCGCCATCAACTTTTTAGCGCCTCTGTCCATCGATCAGCGGCAACAACTGAAATACCTGCAGCCTCAGCGTGCTGATATTATCGTACACGGCATGGCGATTCTGGCGGCCTGCATGGAGGAGCTGCATATTCCTGTCATTTCCGTCAGCGAGTACGGAAATTTGGAGGGTTTCCTAAAAAAACATTATTTGTACAATTGATATGCATATACAGATACCTTGCCTATTGGCTCTGAGAGATGAAAGATTTTCGTTTTAGGGGTTTTCTTTTCGACATATATCTGTTACAATAGAATGTAGAGAAACTGTTTTTAAGCATCAGGCACGTTTGGAACAAGTCATTGCTGTTGATGCTCAATATATTAGTTTAGGGGGATTTTTATGGCTAACTTTGAAACCAAAAACATTCGCAATGTCGCCCTCTTGGGGCATGGCAGCGAGGGTAAGACTACGCTGGTGGAGTCTTTGCTCTTTGCTGCCGGCGCAATCGATCGTCAGGGCCGCGTAGAAGATGGCAATACTGTTATTGACTACGATCCCGAAGAAATCAAGAGAAAGTATTCCATCAGCGCCGCTGTCGCTCCCATTGAGTGGAACGGCAAGATGATCAACATCATCGACGTCCCTGGTTACTTCGACTTTATCGGCGAAATGATGGGTCCCCTGCGCGTTGTTGAGACCGCTGCCATCGTCGTCAGCTCTGTTGGCGATATTTCCGTCGGCGCTGAAAAGGCCTGGAAGTATGCCACCAAGAACGGCGTTGCCAAGATGTTCATCGTCAATCAGATGGACCGCGACCATGCTGATTTCATGGCCGTTGAAGCCAAGCTGCGCGAGCGCTTTGGCAATAGCGTTGTTCCTGTTCTCCTGCCCATTGGCGCTGGCGCTAACTATCGCGGCGTAGTCAATGTTCTGGAAAACAAGGCGTATGAGCGCGTTGCCAAGGGTGCTCCCAAGGAAATCCCCGTACCCGCTGATATGGCTGATGCGATTGCTCAGGCTCTGGAAGAGATCACTGAAGCTGCCGCTGGCGCAGACGAAGAACTCATGATGAAGTACCTCGAAGAGGGCGAACTGACCCACGACGAGATTTTGGAAGGCTTCAAGGCCGGTATGTTCTCTGGCGAGATTTGCCCCGTGGTCGCCTGCTCTGCCCTTACTGGCGTTGGCGTGAGCAAGCTGCTGGATGTCATCGCTGATTTCCTGCCCTCTCCCAAGCGCGCTGTGTACACCGGTATCAACCCCAAGACCGAAGAAGAAGTCACCCGCAGCTGCAGCGTTGACGAGCCCTTCAGTGCTTTTGTGTACAAGACCATCGCTGACCCCTTCGTTGGCAAGCTGTCCCTGTTCAAAGTCATGAGCGGTAAGCTGGCTGCTGGCGCGAACCTGTACAACGCCACTGCTGACAAGCAGGAAAAGAGCGCTGGTATGTATGTTTTGCGCGGCAAGAAGCAGATCAACGCCCAGAATCTGAACGCTGGCGATTTCGGTGCCCTGAGCAAGCTGCAGTACACCAACACCGGTGATACGCTGTGCGATCAGGCCAATCCCATCAAGTACCCCGGTATCGAGTATCCCGTCCCCTGCATGAGCAAGGCTGTGTTCGCCGCCAAGCAGGGCGAAGAAGATAAGGTCTTCAGCGGCCTGGCCCGTCTGATGGAAGAAGATCCCTCCATCAAGATCGAAAAGAACGTGGAAACCACCGAAACACTGTTGTCCGGTCAGGGCGACCTGCATCTGGATGTGATCCGCAGCAAGCTGGCCACCAAGTTCGGCGCCAACGCCAACCTGCAGGATCCTCGTATTCCTTACCGTGAGACCATTAAGAAGACCGTTAAGGCTCAGGGTCGTCACAAGAAGCAGTCTGGTGGCCACGGCCAGTTCGGCGACGTGTGGATCGAGTTCTCTCCCACTGTTGATCCCAGTGTTGATTTCGAGTTTGAAGATGCAGTCGTTGGCGGCGTTGTGCCCCGCAACTTCATCCCCTCCGTCGAAAAGGGCCTGCGCGAGAACATCGTCAAGGGCGTTCTGGCTGGTTATCCCATGGTTGGTCTCCACGCCAAGCTGTACGATGGTAGCTACCATCCGGTCGACTCCTCTGAAATGGCCTTTAAGACTGCTGCCCGTATTGCCTACAAGAAGGGCTGTATGGAAGCTGGCCCCACTCTGCTTGAGCCTGTTATGCACGTCGAGATCATCGTTCCCGATGAATACATGGGCGATGTTATGGGCGATATGAACAAGCGCCGCGGCCGTATCATGGGTATGAATAAGGTCGAAGACGGCCAGCAGCTGGTTGCTGAAGCCCCCATGGCTGAGCTGTTCAAGTATGCCACTGACCTGCGTTCCATGACTCAGGCCCGTGGTTCCTTCACCACCGCCTTCGAACGTTACGAGGAAGTTCCCGCCAACGTTGCGCAGAAGATCATCGAAAGCGCCAAGAAGGACGAGGACGAAGACGAATAATCTTCACGATACACATAACGGGGCCGACAGCTTGCGTCGGTCCCGTTCCTCTGTATTGCGAAACCAAACGAACAGGAGAAGTGCCGCATGATCACAACTGTTTGCATGAACCCTTGCTATGACAAAACGGCAACCGTCAAAAAGTTGCAGGTAGGAGAAGTAAACCGTCTGAAGGATGTACGAGTGGACATCGGCGGCAAGGCCATCAATGTTGCTATTGTCCTCAAGCGCCTGGGTGTGGATGCCAACTGCATTGGCTGCCTGGGTGAGGCAGACGAGCAGAGCTTCCTGCAGCTGCTTAGCCACGAAAACGTTGACATGGAATATATCTCTGTTCCAGGTCAGGTTCGTACCAACCTGAAACTCGTTGATGAGGAAAGCAAGGCGATCACCGAGTTCAACGAACCCGGTCCTGCGCTGACTGACAGCGATATGAACACCTTTCTCACCCTTTTGAAGGAAAAAACGGTTGATAGTTCTTGTGTGGTTTTCAGCGGCAGACTTCCTTTGGGCTGTGCAAGCGACACCTATCAGCGCTGTATGCATGCGATCAGTGGAAAACGCTGCGTTCTGGATGCTTCTGGCAAATCTTTGCTCTATGGCATTAAGGAAAAGCCCTATCTGGTCAAGCCGAATCTTCCCGAAATGGAAGCGATTATGAAGCATGAGCTGCGTACGCTGCGCTCTCTTCGTGATGCTGCGCTGTTTCTGATGGAATATGGCGCTCAGAACGTTATCATTTCTATGGGTAAGTATGGCGCCATGTACACAAACGGGCAAAAGACGCTGTTCGCGCCTGCCCTCCAGGTAGAAGCCAGATCCACGGTCGGCGCCGGCGATGCCATGATCGGCGGTGTATTGATGGGTCTTGAGAAATATTCTTCCATGGAAGAAGCATTCCGATATGGTGTTGCTGCGGGTGCTGCAAGCGTCATGACAGACGGAACACAGCTGCTGCGTCCAGATGACTTCAATGCTTTGGTACCCAAAGTGATGGTTCAGGAAGTATGAAAACGGCCTTAGAACGAGAGTTTATCGCCTGCGGCAGGGGTGCACGGCCGATGTACGCGGACGATGCCATTCAGCTGATTCCTCGTGCCTATTACGCAAATATTCCTCACCTTTCAAACGCCAAATGCCTCATCTTTGATATTATTGACGCAGAATCTGGAAATGTGGCAGGTGAATTGGCGATTCGAGTTGGCGACAGCCCGTGTATGTTTTATCTTGGACATATAGGGTATCATATTGATCCACCTTACCGGGGAAACCATGGTGCATTCCGTGCCTGCTCCCTTGCCAGACCTCTTCTGAAAAGCTTAGGATTTGGCAGTGTTGTGATCACGACAGATGTGGACAATACGCCAAGCATCCGCACCTGTGAGCATCTTGGATGCACCCTGGAAAGCGTTGTAGACGTACCCGGAGCATTACAAATCGAGTACGAACTCAGTACGAGAAAACGCCGATATATCTGGCTGTTGAACCCATAATTGCGTTTTTACCCATTTGGAAAAGCAGTAAATGCCATTCTTGGTCGTTTTCTGCTTTTCTTTTTGCATAAGATAGGGTAAAATAGTATGGTATGATTGGGAAAGGTGGTGCTTCCTTGGAAACGACGTTGCAAGGATGCCGAATCCATTATGTTTTGCATCGCAATGAGAAGGCAGATGCACCTGTGGTCGTGCTTTTGCACGGTTGGGGCTGCGATGGAAGCGTCTTCTCGTTTTTGGAAAGAGAAATCGTAGAGCAGTGCACGCTGCTGATTATTGATTTTCCGGGTCACGGCAAAAGTGACGAGCCTCCGGAGCCCTGGGGCGTCCCGGAATACGCGCAGCAGATGCTGTCGCTGCTGGATGAACTGCAGCTTGACCGTGTTTACGTGGTTGCCCACTCTTTTGGCGGCAGGGTTGCATTGGAATTGGCTACCAAGAAGCCGGAGTTGATCGAAAAGCTGGTGATCACCGGAGGCGCGGGTATCAAAAAACAGCCTTCGCCTGAGCAAATGAAGCGCCAGGCTGCCTTTAAGCGGATGAACAAGATCCTCAATGCTGTGAAGAAGGTGCCTTTCCTGGCTGGCCTTGCTGATCAATTGCAGACGAAGCTGCGCCAGCGCTATGGCTCAGCAGATTATATTCGCCTGAATGAGAATATGCGCAAGACCTTCGTGAAGGTGATTTCTTATGATCAACTTGAGCTGCTTTCTCAGGTGAAGGCATCCACGCTTCTGATCTGGGGCAGCAACGATACCGAAACGCCGCTTTGGATGGGGCAACAGATGGAAAAGGAGATTCCTGATGCCGGCTTGATCGTCTTCGATGGCAGAGGACATTTTGCCTTTGCTGAGGAGTGGCAGCGCTTCACCATCATTTTGAAACAATTCTTTTTTGGAGGACAGAACGCATGAGCAATGATACCTTTTTCCGGCTGATCGTTGTACTCATTCCCGCTTTGGGCTGTTTCTTTGCCGCCCGCGGTATCCTTCATTATTTTCAGCTGGAAAGCTATCAATTCCCTGGTTATTTCCGTACCCTGAACCGTAATCCTATTCACAGCTATGCTCCAGGTGTATGCGTAACGGCGTTCACGATTTTGCTCCTCTGGCTGATGCCTGCTCCCTGGAAGATTGATTCCGCGAGCACAACTCTTTACTGGCTTCGCGTCGTCCCCTTTGTATTGATCGCCTGCATTCTGGGACGCTTGACAGCAAAGCTTCTGACTGTGAAAAAGGCGAAAAAACCGTTTGTTATCACTGGCCGAATCAAGCGGCTGTATGTGGTATATGCCTTGGTTTTGTTGGGGATTGCCGCGGTTGTTTATCAGTGCCCTCATTGGATGATGATCAGCGCGCTCTGGCCGCTCCTTCTTCCGCTGGTGGTTGCACTTGCCGGTTTGCTGGCGTGGCCTATCGAGAAACTCATCAGTGAAATGTATTTCCGCGACGCGCGTCGTAAACTGCTGTCCAACCCCAACCTGATCCGTATCGGCCTGACGGGCAGCTATGGTAAAACCACTGTAAAGCATATTCTCGGTGCGATTCTCAGCGAGAAATATCCGACGCTGATCACGCCTGCCAGCTTCAATACGCCCATGGGCGTGTCTCGCGCCATTCGTGAGCGGCTTACGCCCAGCTACCAGATCTTTGTTGGCGAAATGGGCGCCCGACATGTGGGCGATATCAAGGAAATGTGCCGCCTTGTGAAACCTACCATCGGTATCATTACCTCTGTCGGTCCTCAGCATCTGGAAACCTTCAAATCCATTGAACGCGTCGCCAAAACCAAGTACGAACTCATCGACGCTTTGCCCGAGAGCGACTCCCGGAGCTATTTCTTTGACGATGGCAGCTACTGTCTTGAGATGTATCACAAGACGAACAAGCAAAAGACGCTTTGCGGCCGGGATCCTGAGACGGCGGATGTCTGGTGCGACAATATCACCGTTTCGCCTGAAGGCACGCGTTTTACCCTGCATATCAAAAACAAGGGACAGATCGAATGTCAGACAAAGCTGCTGGGTGATCACAGCGTTCAGAATATCCTGCTTGCAGCGGCTGTCGCTAGCGATCTGAAGCTGACCCTCAAGCAGATTGCTCACGGTATTGAGAAACTGCAGCCCGTCAAGAATCGTTTAGAGCTGATGAAAAATCCCGGTGGATTCACCATCATCAATGATGCGTTCAACTCCAACCCTGTAGGCGCAAAGGCTGCACTTGAGGTGCTCCGGCAGTTCCCTGCCAGACGTATCATCATCACACCCGGTATGGTTGAGCTGGGAGACAAGGAAGCGGAGTATAACCGTGCGTTCGGCGCCCAGATGGTTGGATGCGCAGATATCGCCATTATTATTGGCAAGAATCGCGCTACGCCTATTCTGGAAGGTCTGAAGGAGTCCGGTTTTGCTCCTGAAAACATCCACCGCGTAGATAGCCTGGATGATTCCACCAAGCTGCTGCATACACTAGTGCGCCCCGGAGATACCGTGCTTTACGAAAACGATTTGCCGGATCATTATCAGGAAGCCTGATTTTTGTGGAGGGATTCATTCTATGAGTAAGATTCAGTTAGGCGTTCTCTTCGGCAGCCGCAGCTGCGAACATGAAGTGTCCATCATCAGCGCAGTGCAGCTGATGCGCTCTGTTGACCGTGAAAAGTATGACGTTATTCCTGTCTATATCAGCAAAAAAGGGGAATGGTTTACAGGCGATGCACTGCTGGACATTGCCACTTATACGCCTTTTGATGAGAACAAGAAGGGAATCGTTCGTGTTCAGCTTGACGTAACCGCCGGCTCCGGCGCCTTGACGCGCATGGAGCAGGGGAAGGGCCTCTTCGCCAAGGATCGTCAGGTGGTCGTCGCCCGTCTGGAGTGCGTTATTCCCGTATTCCACGGTATGCACGGTGAGGACGGCTCTATCCAGGGTTTGATGGAACTGTGCAATATTCCTTATGCTTCCTCCGGAATCGGCGCCTCCGCCATCGGCATGGATAAAGTATACATGAAGCAGTTCTTCCGTGGCTGTGGCTTCCCTGTGCTGCCTGGCATTTCCTGTCTCCGTGCGCAATGGGAGACCAATAAAGAGGGACTGATGGATACCATTGAAAAAGAAATTTCTTATCCTGTGTTCATCAAGCCTGCTCTGTTGGGCTCCTCCATCGGCGTCAGCAAAGCGACCAACCGTGCAGAACTGGAAGATGCACTGTCGCTTGGTTTTGAATTTGACCGCAAGGTGCTTGCCGAAAAAGGCCTGAACAATCCCTTGGAACTGAATTGTTCTGTGCTTGGCTACAACGGCAATGCCCGTGCCAGCGAGATTGAAATGCCGATCTCCGGCGGTGAGCTGCTTTCCTTCATGGATAAGTACATCAGCGGTCCTGACTCTACCAAGGGTATGGCCTCCCTCAAGCGCGTTCTTCCTGCGCCTGTGGAACCTGAGCTGTATCAAAAGATTCAGCGCCTCTCCGAAGAGATCTTTGTTGCCATGGACTGCAAAGGCGTTGTACGAATCGACTACATGTTCGACTCCGAAAGCCAGGAGCTGTACATCACGGAGATCAATACCATTCCCGGCTCTTTGTCGTTCTATCTCTGGGAGGCTACCGGCATGCCATATTCCCAGCTGATCGATGAGATGGTACGCTGCGCGATGGAGGCTCAGCAGGATAAAGACGACAGCAATTACGCCTATTCCTCCGACATTCTTGCCGGCATCTCGCTGGGTGGAAAGACGGGAGCCAAGAACGGAAGCAAGCTTTAACCAAAGATTGAAGGAGTACTATGACTGACCTGTCCAGTATCCATAGCCCGGAGGATATCCGTCAACTGAGCATTGAAGAATGTGAAGCAGTTGCAGACGATATCCGCACCCGAATCATCCGTACGGTTTCTCAAAACGGTGGCCATCTGTCTTCCAATCTTGGTATTGTTGAGATTACGCTTGCGCTACACCGTGTTTTTCGTGCGCCTGAAGATAAGATCATTTTTGACGTTGGGCATCAGACCTATCCCCACAAGCTGCTGACGGGGCGTAACGATGTTTTTGATACGCTGCGTACGTATGGCGGCATCTCAGGTTTTCCTCGCCGCAATGAGAGCGAGTACGACTGTTTTGAAGCCGGTCACGCGTCAACAGCGCTGTCAGCAGCACTGGGCTTTGCGCGCGCTCGCGATGCACTGAAGCAGGACCACCATGTGGTGGCCGTGGTTGGCGATGGCGCACTGACCGGCGGAATGTGTTACGAAGCGCTCAACGACTGCGGAAACACCAGAACAAGAATGATCGTTATTCTCAACGATAACGAAATGTCTATTGCACAAAATGTGGGCGCTTTGAGCAAGTATCTGTCCAAAATTCGTTCCAGCACGGGTTGGTTCGTCACCAAGAGGCGCGTCAAGAACAGGCTGAAAAAGCTCCCGTTGATCGGCAATGCGCTGTATTCTTTTGTTCACAAAACAAAAGAGATGATCAAGAGCGTTTTCGTAGATGATGGATTCTTTTCAGCACTTGGATTCCATTACCTCGGGCCTATTAACGGCAATGATCAGGGCGAAGTGGAACGCATGCTGACTCTTGCCAAGAAGTTTGACGAGCCTGTGTTGATTCATTGCCTTACCAAAAAAGGTTATGGATATCATCGTGCGGAAAAGAAGCCGGAACAGTTCCATGGAACGACGCCTTTCCTTTTGGAAAGCGGTAAGTCCGCCAGTTCCTCCGCCAAAAGCAACGGTGCGATCGCTAATGAAGAATTGGTCGCAATGGCTCAAGAGGATCCACGCATTCGCGTGATTACGGCTGCAATGCCCTTGGGTACCGGTACCGTCGCTTTTTCCAAGGCTTATCCCCAGCAGTTCGACGATGTCGGCATTGCCGAAGAGCATGCCGTTACCCTTTGCGCCGGTATGGCATCCGGTGGGTTGAGACCGTTTTTCTTCGTATATTCCACGTTCTTGCAGCGCGGCTACGATCAGGTATTGCATGATGTATGTATTCAAAATTTGCCTGTGGTGTTCATGATTGACAGAGCCGGCATTTCCAATGAAGACGGGCAGTCCCATCAGGGTCTTTTTGATATTGCCTTCCTGCGCCATATCCCCAATATGACGTTGATTGCCCCTGCAGACGAAGACGAACTTCGTTTGGCCATTCGTGCTGCTTATGAGTTAGACGCGCCTTGCGCGATCCGTTATCCTAAGTCAGCCCTTTCACTCCCTGCTGATCAGCGTGTTGATCAGTTCGAGATCGGGAAGTGGCAAACCCTCAGAGAGGGAAGCAGTGCCACCTTGCTTGCTACTGGCAGTATGACTGCTGCCGCCATGCAGGTCGCCCTGATGCTTGAGGATCACGGCGTATCCGTGCGCGTCATCAATGCTTCCACCATCAAACCCCTTGATGTGGATTGTCTTACTCGGCTGTATGCCGAGGACAAGCCGATCATTACCATAGAGGAACATATGATTGCCGGCGGCTTTGGCAGCGCCGTTTTGGAGCATGCAGCAACATGCGGCGCCAACGTCAGGATTGAGCCTATCGGTGTTGCTGATTGCTTTGTGCAGCACGGCGATCACCAGCATCTACTTGAAGATGTCGGACTGGATGACAACGCGATCGCTCAGAAGGTTCTTTGTGTTCTTGCGAAGGAGGAAAAGAACAATGCCTGAAAAACTGCGCGCGGATCTGGCGCTGGTTCGTCTTGGCCTTGCCCCCAGTCGTGAGCGTGCTCAGGCATTGATCATGGCAGGTCAAGTATACCTGAAAGAGCAGAAGATTCTGAAGTCCTCCGAAAAGATAGAAGAAGGGGCCGAACTGACTGTTCGCGGTCACAGCCATCCCTTTGTTGGCAGAGGCGCTTTAAAACTTGATAAAGCGCTTCGCGTTTTTGGTGCAGACGTAACCGATGCAGTCTGCATGGATATCGGCGCGGCTACCGGCGGTTTTACCGACGTGCTTTTGCAAAATGGTGCCAAGCACGTATATGCGATAGACGTGGGCTATGGTCAGCTCGATTGGAAAATCCGCAATGACGAGCGAGTAACGGTTCTGGAGAGAACCAATGCCCGTTACCTGACTCATGAGGAAATTCCGTGTGTACCTGATGTTACAGTAATGGACGTTTCGTTTATTTCGGTCAAGCTGATTCTTCCCAAGGCAGCAGAGCTGATGGACAATCACGGCCGCTTCTATATTCTGATCAAACCACAGTTTGAAGCGGGGCGGGAACATGTGGGCAAGAAAGGCGTTGTTCGAGACCCTGCAGTACATCGTCAGGTGATCCAAACCATTGCTGATTTCGTTCCCACCATGGGCTATCTGATGACGCAGCTTGATTTCTCACCTATTACAGGTCCGGAAGGAAACATTGAATACATCGCAGAGTTGTTGACAGAGCAAGCAGGCAAGGAAGCTGTCGAAGCCGAACGCATTGCTCAGGTTGTGCAGCAGGCGCACGGTACGCTTGGAAAATAAGATTTTACGAACAAGCATTCCTATTTTTTGATATACATCATTGTATATTTATGCGCGATATGCTATAATTCGATGGAAAGGCGGCAGGATGATGAAGAAGGTTTATCTGGTGATGCACCAGCAAAAATCGAATACCGCTTCCATCATATCTCAGGTGGTTTGTGCGTTGGAGAGAGTCGGCATTCAGGCGGTTGGCGAACCCTGGCTGGCAGAAACGATGGGGGAGGAAGTTACAAATCTCACCTATCACCAGAGTGTCGTAGGATGCGACGCCATCCTGTCCATCGGTGGCGATGGTACCTTTCTGCGTGCCAACGCCATGGCAATGGAACGTGGACTGCCCCTTTTGGGCATCAATCTTGGCACAGTGGGCTTTCTCTCAGAGATAGAGTGGGATCAGCTTTCTGCTGCGTGCGATTGCCTTGCAAAGGAGCAGTACACCATTGAGAGCCGCATGATGCTGCAAGTTCAAATGGGTAATGCATGTTTCTATGCACTCAATGACGTGGTGCTCAATCGCGGCGGATATGCTCGTCTGATTGGTCTTAACGTAGGACTGGAGGGGGAACGGGTAGGCCCGTATATCGGAGATGGTCTGGTTATTTCCACGCCCACTGGATCAACCGGCTATTCGCTTTCTGCCGGCGGTCCTATTGTTCATCCGAAGGTGGAGTGCATTATCCTCACGCCCATATGTGCCCATTCTCTGCAGCATCGTCCGGTTGTGACCGCCGCAACGCAGCAGATTACCATTTCCCTTGACGCTACCTATAATCATTCTGCTCAAGTAGATGTGGACGGACAGCAGGCCCTTTTTCTCTCGGAAGGTCAGGAATTGACCATTACCCGATCTCCACAGAGTGCCCGGCTGATTCATCTCAAGCCGCCTGAGTTTTTTTCTACGATTCGTATCAAGCTGGCTGAATGGAGCCGCTGATTAGGGGGATATATCATGAAGAGTTCGCGTCAGGTTGCGATTCTGGAAATCATCAACAACCAGTCCATTGAAACGCAGGAGGATCTGGCGGAGGAGCTTGGAAGACGCGGTTTTCGTGTGACTCAGGCTACCGTGTCCCGCGATATCAAGGAGATGAAGCTGATCAAAGCTCAGTCGCCCGGCGGGACCTATCGTTATGCAATTGCTGATCATTCCGATAACAGCATCAATGAGCGGCTAATCCGTATGTTCAGCGATACTGTTCTGAGCATGAACAGTGCCTATAATCAGATCATCCTCAAGACGATCTCCGCAAGCGCCAATATCGCAGCCGAAGCCATTGATAATATGCACTGGCCCGAGATTCTTGGCACCATTGCCGGCGATAACACAATTTTGCTGATTGTTCGTAGCATTGACGAGGTACAGAGCGTACTGGACCGACTCAATGCCATGATGCATCGATAAGCCAAAGAAAGGATAGTGCGATACCATGTTGGTGTCCATGACGGTGCGCAACATCGCGCTGATCGAAAGTCTACATATTGAGTTCACAAAAGGAATGCAGGTTCTCAGCGGTGAAACGGGCGCCGGCAAGTCCATTCTGCTGGACAGCATCAGCCTGGTGCTTGGTGAGCGTGCAGATCGCGGCCTGATTCGTTCCGGGTGTGAACGCGCATCCGTAGAGGCGCTGATCGATATTTCCAACGTACCCAAAGTTGCCCAACTGCTTGCTGAGCAGGAGCTGGAGGCGGAAGGGAATTTGCTGAGTCTTCAGCGTGAGATTACCACAAACGAGCGAAACCTCTGCCGCGTATGCGGAACCATTGTTCCGCTGACCTTCCTGAGAAGTATTTCCGAGTTGTTGGTAGATATCCATGGCCAGCATGAGCATCAGAGCCTGCTGGACAGTAAAAAGCATATGGGTTATCTGGACTCATTCGGTGATGAGGCTTTCATTGAGCACAAGCAAAGAACAGCGGCCGCATATCGTATCTGGAAGGAAAGCAGCAGTAAATTTGCGGCCCTTCGCAAAGAGAATACCCTTCGTGCAGAGCGCACCGAGTATCTGACTAGCAGAGTCAAAGAACTTGACGCAGCCCAGCTCGCCATCGGTGAAGCGGAACAGCTTAATGCTGAACGAGAGCGTTTCGCAAGTGCTGAGAAAATCGATAGTTCTGTCCGTTCAGCCTATGTCGAAACCTATTCTGGTAGCCGCGAACAGAGCGCGATGAATAAGCTCCGTACCGCTTCCGATGCTATGCGATCGGTGGAACACCTGGATCCGCGGTTTGCTGCATTGACTTCCCGGCTGGACGCGGCGTATTATGAACTTGAAGAGATTGGTCTTGAGCTGCGGGATATTTTGGAGCAGGAGAGCTTTGATCCGGACAGAAACGAACAAGTAATGGATCGTCTGGATCTGATCCGCAGACTGGAGCGACGCTATGGTATGACTGCTGACGAGCTGGTGAATCATCATGAGGAGATCAAAGATGAGCTGAATCGTTTGGGCAGTATGGAGGATCGCCTCAGGCGTGCCGAGGGAGACTACAAGCAGAAGCTACAGCAATACCGACAAGAAGCAGCTGCATTAACCTCTGCAAGAGAAAGCCTTGCCAGGCAGCTGGAAACGACGATGGAGCAGCAGCTTGCTGAACTTGGGATGCACAATACGCGCTTTGCATGTGTCTTTGAGCAGCCGGCTCCGGAACAGAAAAAAATCCCTACGCCTGACGGCGACGATCATGTGGTATTCTATATTGCGCCCAACCCGGGTGAGCCGCTCAAACCGCTTGACAAAACAGCATCTGGCGGCGAACTCTCCCGCCTGATGTTGGCGATGAAGGCAGCAGGCGCAGCCCATGAAGGGATTCCCTGCATGATCTTTGATGAGATTGATACGGGAATCAGCGGACACATTGCCCAGGTCGTTGCTGAAAAAATGGCTTCCATTGCCAGGTATCATCAGGTGCTGTGCGTGACTCACCTTGCTCAGATTGCTGCTATGGCCGACGATCAGTTTTTGGTTCAAAAGAGCGTGGTGGACGACCGAACGTTTACCACAGTCGCAAGGCTCAGTAAAGATGAGCGGATCCAGGAGGTTGCCAGGCTGATCGGTGTGAGCAACGAGCAGCAAGAAAGCGGTTATGCTCACGCACGTGCCATTTTGAATGCTGCGTGGGACTGGAAGCGAAAAATGAACGTTCAGCCAGTCTAACCAGAAAACAATGCTTTTCGTAAACGGTCTGATATGCTATACTCTATATGGTATTTTGACCGTGAATCAGATGCAGGAAGGACGATTTTCGCATGAGAACGGTATTCAATTTTCCTGGCGGGTTTCATCCGCACGAAGGCAATGGGGGAAAGGCAATTACTGCCGGTCTGCCGATTATGGAAGCTCCGCTTCCTTCCCGCGTTGCGATCCCTCTGCAGCAACACATTGGCGCTCCTTGTAAAGCCCTTGTGAAGAAGGGGGATAAGGTTCGGGTAGGCCAAATGATTGGCGAACCTGTCGGAGCAGTCAGTGCTGCAATCCATGCCTCTGTGTCGGGAACGGTTGTTGACTGCATTCCTTGCATTACCGCTAACGGAACGCAGCAGATGAGCGTCATCATTGATAACGATTTTAAGGATGAGTGGGTTGAACTCAATCCCGTTGCAGATCCTGAGTCGATCGATGCCAAGACGCTTTCTGAACTTGCCCGAACGATGGGCATTGTCGGTATGGGCGGCGCTACCTTCCCCACGGCGGTGAAGGTGTCTGTGCCTGCTGATAAAAAAGTGGACACGCTGATTCTCAACGGCGCTGAATGTGAACCCTATCTTTCTGCCGATCATCGTCTGATGGTAGAATACGCAGAAGAGATCGTTAAGGGCGCCCGACTGATTCAGAAGACCCTCGGTATTGAGCGCGTTTTGATCGGTATCGAGAAGAATAAGCCCGATGCTATTGCCGCAATGCAGGAAGTATGCAAGAACTATCCCGGCTTTGAAACCGTAGGCCTGAAGGTTAAGTATCCTCAGGGCGGCGAAAAGCAGCTGGTGTATGCCTTGACCGGTCGCAGAGTGCGTGTTGGCAAGCTGCCGCTGGATGAGGGTGCCATTGTGATCAACGTGGGTACCTGTTATGCGCTGTTCCGTGCAGTGTATGAAGGCCGTCCGGTTGTTGACCGAGTTGTCACTGTTGGCGGTAACGTTGCTAAGCCTGCCAATTACTTGGTGAGAATTGGTGCGCCTGTGGAATGGCTCTTGGATACGTCCGATGGCATTCTGCCCGATACACGTCTTCTGATTTACGGCGGCCCCATGATGGGTATGGCCATTAGCCGTCAGGATATTCCGATCACCAAGGGTTGCAGCGGTATTGTTGCACTGGAAACCGTCAGTTCGTTGGCCAAGGAATCGCCCTGTATCCGATGCGGACGTTGTGTGGAAGCATGCCCGATGCTGCTTTCACCTGCCACCATCGATCGCTATACCCGGAAGGATATGTATGAACAGGCCGAACAGGCTGGCGTCATGAACTGTATCGAATGTGGCGTCTGTTCCTACAGCTGCCCTGCAAAGCGCAATCTCACCCAGAGCTGCAAAGTCAGCAAACGCATTATTACACAGCGTCGCAAGATCGAAGCTGCTAAGAAGGGAGATCAGTAAAATGCAAAAAGCGCTTGTTGTTTCTCCTTCTCCGTTTTTGCGCAATACCAAATCATCCACACGCACCATCATGCTGGACGTGATTATCGCCATGCTTCCCACAGCGTTCGCGGCTGTTTGGTATTTTGGCGCTCCCGCTCTCTCTGTGATGGTCACCTGTGTGATCTCCTGTGTGTTGGCTGAGTGGGCGTTTCAGAAGCTTACTCATCAGACGTCTACCATTGGCGACCTGAGTGCTGTTGTAACAGGTCTCTTGCTGGCGTTCAACATGCCTGCCAGCGCCCCCTGGTGGATGGGTGTCGTTGGCTCCGTCATTGCCATCGTGCTGGTTAAGCAGATGTTCGGAGGCATTGGACAGAACTTCATGAACCCTGCTCTGGCTGCCCGTACCATTTTGATGCTGTCCTGGACAGTGCTGATGGCTGCCAATGTTCTTCCTCAGGCCGGACAGATTTTCGGAATTGATGCTTCTGTAAAGGCCGTCTCTGCGACCCCCACTGCGATCGTGGAAACAGTTAATGTAGAAGCCACCACGGAAGCTACTTCTGCAGCCACTGGCGCTGCTGAAACCGAAGCTGCTCCTGTAGCTGCAGTTGAGGCAACCACGGAAGCTACCTCTGCAGCCACTGGCGCTGCTGAAACCGAAGCTGCTCCTGTAGCTGCAGTTGAGGCAACCACGGAAGCTACCTCTGCAGCCACTGGCGCTGCTGAAACCGAAGCTGCTCCTGTAGCCGCAGTTGAGGCTACCACGGAAGCTACTTCCGCTGCCACTGGCGCCGCAGAAACCGAAGCTGCTCCTGTAGCCGCAGTTGAAGCAACCACGGAAGCCACTTCCGCTGCCACTGGTGCTGCCCAGACCGAAGCTGCTCCTGTAGCCGCAGTTGAAGCAACCACGGAAGCCACTTCCGCTGCCACTGGTGCTGCCCAGACCGAAGCTGCTCCTGTAGCCGCAGTTGAGGCTACCACGGAAGCTACTTCCGCTGCGACTGGTACCGCAGTTGAAGCCACCACGGAAGCCACTTCCGCTGCCACTGGTGCTGCCCAGACCGAAGCTGCTCCTGTAGCCGCAGTTGAAGCAACCACGGAAGCCACTTCCGCTGCCACTGGCGCTGCTGAAACCGAAGCTGCTCCTGTAGCTGTAGTTGAGGCAACCACGGAAGCTACCTCTGCAGCCACTGGTGCTGCCCAGACCGAAGCTGCTCCGGTAGCTGCTGTTGAAGCAACTACGGAAGCTACTTCCGCTGCCACTGGCGCCGCAGAAACCGAAGCTGCTCCTGTAGCTGCTGTTGAAGCAACTACGGAATCTACTTCCGCTGCGACTGGTACCGCAGTTGAAGCCACCACGGAAGCCACTTCCGCTGCCACTGGCTCCGCTGTTGAAGCTACTACAGAAGCCACTTCCTCTGCCACCGCTGTAGAGACGGTTGCTTCTTCCACTCCGACTACTGTTGAAGCCACTTCAGTTGCCACGCCTCTTGCCAAAGATGCAAGCGGTTATACCCTATGGCAACTGTTCAGCGGCAATATCCCCGGTATGTTGGGCGAAACTTGTAAGCTGACGCTTCTGTTGGGTGGTCTATACCTGATTCTGCGCCGTGTGATTGACTGGCGGATCCCGGTTGCCTTCATCGTTACCGCTTTCATCTTGTTCTGGATTCAGACCGGCGTGATTTATTCTGTAGAGAGCGGCTCTCAGAATGCTCTTTATCAGCTGCTAAGCGGCGGCTTGATACTTGGCGCCTTCTTTATGGCCACCGACTACGTCACATCGCCCATCAGCAAATCAGGCAGAATCATCATGGGTATTGGCTGCGCGGTTGTGCTGTTCGTCATCCGTTTCTACAACAAGGGTTATCCCGAAGGCTGCTCCTTTGCCATTCTGTTTATGAACGTGCTCACGCCGTTGATTGATCGTTATACCGCCCGTAAGCCTTTCGGATACACCAAACCGCCTAAGCCCGCAACTGACGCTAAGAAGGGAGATGCCAACGCATGAAAAAGAATCGTTTGACGACCGTTTTCATGAACGGTATTCTCAATGAGAACCCCACGTTCCGTCTCCTGCTGGGCATGTGTCCTACCCTTGCCATCACCAAGGCTGCCTCCAGCGGCCTTGGTATGGGCCTAGCAACGACCTTCGTGCTGGTTTTCTCCAACCTGGTTGTATCGCTTCTGCGTAATATCATTCCTGAGAAGGTTCGTATTCCCAGCTTTGTTGTTGTCATTGCTACGTTTGTGACCATCATCGACCTGATGATCAAGGCTTTCTTGCCTGCTTTGTCAAGCACGCTGGGCATCTACATTCCCTTGATCGTTGTGAACTGCATCATTTTTGCCCGTGCTGAATCTTTCGCCTCGAAGAATCCTGTACTTCCGTCCGTAGCCGATGGTCTTGGCATGGGTCTTGGCTTCACGCTGGCTCTTGTGATGCTTTCCTCTGTGCGCGAGATTATCGGTACTGGCAAGTGGTTTGACATGCAGGTTATGCCCGCGAACTACGAACCCATGGCGATTGCCACCAGTCCCAGCGGTGGATTCATTTTCCTGGGTCTGCTTCTGCTCGTGGTCAATGCAACGATCCAGTATGTTGCGCGACGTAAGGCTGAGAAGGAGGAAGAGATCGTATGAGTAATCTTCTGTTGATCATTGTTGGCGGCGTACTTGTCAACAACTTCGTTATGTCTCAGTTCCTCGGTATCTGTCCCTTTATCGGCGTTTCCAAAAAGACGGAAACGGCGTTGGGCATGGGTATGGCGGTTACCTTCGTTATGGCCCTTGCTTCGCTGATTACTTACTTTATTCAAACCTACCTGCTGGTGCCCTTCAATCTGGAGTATATGCAGACTATCGCATTTATTCTGGTCATCGCTATGCTGGTACAGGTGGTTGAAATTGCTCTTAAGAAGATCAGCGTTTCACTGTATCAGGCTCTGGGTGTGTATCTGCCACTGATCACGACCAACTGCGCTGTGCTGGGCGTTGCGTTGCTTAACGTACGAGAAGGCTATAACCTGATCGAGTCTGTGGTCAACGGTATCAGCGGCGCTCTTGGCTTTACGCTGGCCATCGTGCTGTTTGCCAGCATCCGCGAACGACTGGCGGTCAGCAATTTGCCCAAATGGATGAGTGGTTTTCCCGGTGCCCTGATTACTGCCGGTCTGATGGCTCTGGCGTTCTCGGGCTTCTCCGGACTGCTGTAAAAGGAGAAAGGAGCGTACAATATGAGTAATTTGACTCCTATTTTGATTGCGGCAGCTGTATTAGGTGTCTTGGGCATGCTGTGCGGCCTGCTGCTTACACTCGCCAATAAAGTATTTGAAGTACCCAGCAATCCTAAGCGCGACGCTGTTCGTGGCTGTCTGCCCGGCGCAAATTGCGGTGGCTGTGGCTTTGCCGGCTGTGACGCTTTGGCTGATGCCATCGTTGAGAACAAAGCGCCTATCAGTGCCTGTCCTGTAGGTGGCAAGCCTGTTGCCGATCAGATCGCCGAGATCATGGGTATCGAAAGTCTGCCTGATCAGGTCAGAAATATTGCTACTGTGGTTTGCCAGGGCAGCAACGAACGCTGCCGGACCAAGTTTCCGTATCATGGCATTAAGGATTGCGTAGCCGCTTCGTTGGTTAACGACGGTAATCGCTCCTGCAAATATGCATGTTTGGGTCTGGGCACCTGCGTTCGTGTTTGCCAGTTTGACGCCATCCATATCGATCCCTATACCGGCATTGCTAAAGTTGATCCTGAAAAGTGTCAGAGCTGCGGCGCCTGCGTGAATGCCTGCCCCAAGAATGTACTTAGTCTTCAGCCGGAAACGGTCCCTGTACGTCTGCTGTGCCGCGCTGCCGAAGAAGGCTTTCTGGTCAGCGATAACTGCAAGATTGGCTGTATTGGCTGCGAACTTTGCGCGAAATCCTGCAAATTCGGTGCTATCGAGATTGTCAACCACCTGCCCGTTTTTGATATGAGCAAGTGCGTTGGCTGCATGATGTGTGCTGAAGAGTGTCCCACCGGCGCAATCTGGGGTGATTTTGATAATCGTCAAATCGCTGAGATTGACCGTGATCTTTGCATCGGTTGCACCATTTGTAAGAAGACCTGTCAGTTTGAAGCCATTTCCGGTGAGCTTAAGCAGGTTCATGAGGTGAATGAAGCTTGCACCGGCTGCGGCGCTTGCGCTAAGAAGTGTCCCAAGAAGGCCATTACCATGCACGTGCGTAAGCATGTGCGCGACGCGAATGCTAAGGTAGGCACTACGATTACTGATTACGCCGTCCCGAAGGGCAACTGATCAGAAAATTCACATTCAAAAATGCCGAACGCGGTAAATCCCGTTCGGCATTTTTGAAACAATGGGGGAAGCAATATGAAGTTTGGTTTGATCGGCGCTGGAAATATGGGCGGAACCTTGCTGAAGGCCGCGCTGAAGAAGGGGTTTCTCACCGAAAAAGAAGCGATCATCTACGATGTGAATGATACACAGATTGCGAAGTTTCAGTCTGATTATCCGGTAAAGGCAGCAGAAAATAACGTGGAGCTTGTGAAGGAAGCAGACGTTGTATTGCTGGGGGTGAAACCCGTGTTTTTGGGCGGTGTGCTGGAAGAGATCAAGGCTGTTTCTGGTGGAAAAGCACTGATTTCAATTGCAGCCGGCTGGTCGCTGGATATGATCAATGATGCGCTTGGCGAGGACCATTCCGCCATGGTGATGCGCGTCATGCCCAATACGCCGGCGCTGGTAGGGGAAGGGTACACCGCCATTTGTGAGGAAACTTCCTTTACTGAAGAATGGATCGAATGGGCAAGGGCATTCTTTGCTTGTTCCGGTCAGTTCGCCACGATTCCTGAGCGTCTGATTGATGCGGTGATTGCCGTCACCGGGAGCAGCCCTGCGTATATTTACACGCTGATCGATGCGATGGCAATGGGCGGCGTGAAGCTGGGAATGCCCCGCGCAATGGCTGTTCAAGCAGCTGCTCAGGCTGTCCTGGGTTCTGCAAAGATGGTTTTGGAAACCGGTGAGCATCCTTGTAAATTGCGAGATGATGTGTGTTCGCCCGGCGGAACAACAATCGTTGCAGTGGACGTGCTGAAGGAAACTGGTTATGAAAGCAGCATTATAAAAGCAATGACCGCTTGTGCGGAGCGAAATCGCGAGATGACCTCGAAGAAGGTGTAATCTATGAGTGAATTGAAACCCAAAAAGAAAGTGTTGCTGTATACTGACGGGGCCTGTTCAGGGAATCCTGGTCCGGGCGGTTGGGGCTGTGTCCTGTCCTTTAATGGAAAAACGAAAGAAATGTCCGGCTTTATGCCGTCTACCACCAATAACCGCATGGAGATCTTCGCAGTCATTAGCGGTATCGGCGCGCTGAAAGAGCCCTGTCAGGTCGAAGTATATTCCGATTCTGCGTATACCGTGAATGCTTTCAGGGAACACTGGATAGACAACTGGCAGAGCAACGGCTGGATGAACAGTAAGAAGCAGCCAGTAGAGAACAGCGATCTTTGGAAATTGCTTTTGCAGATCATTAGAATCAAGAAGCATGATGTGACTTTTCATAAGGTGAAAGGCCACGCTGACGATCCATTGAATATTCGTTGTGACGAGTTGGCAACATCGGCCATCAAGGAGTACCGTAGGATCAATGGGGAAGAGGTAGAAGAAGAGAAAAAGCCTGCCAACGTGCTTCAACAAACAAGCAAATGATGAATCGATCAAACCCGTAGTGATGAAATCGGTCGCTGCGGGTTTATTGATCATTGGACAGACCAACACATCCGAAATCCCCGGAAAACCTTGACAGAAAAGAGAGAGTAGTATATAATCATTATGAACTATTCGCTAAAGAATACTTTTACGAATAATTAGTAACAAAAATGCTGAAATGAGGCGTACGTATGGCAAACGATCAATATTACGAGCAACTGAGCGCCGAACGCACCGAGCGCACCCGCAGAATGCTCCAGGATCTTCCGCTCGCATGCAGTGACTTTATTCGCAGCATTACCATGACCACCAGTCCGCTTACGCGCATGGCATATACGATCGATTTAGGCACGTTTTGTGAATACGCAACCAAGGAATTGCCCTCCTTCTCCTCCAAAACGCCGCGAGAATGGACTGATGAAGATCTCTCTTGTTTTACTGCCAGGGACCTTCATGGCTATGCTGACTATCTGACGCTTTATCTGAAAGATGGCGACGACGAACAGCGGATCATACGAAACCATGAATGCGGTGTGATGAGAAAACTTTCGTCCCTCCGATCCTTTTTTGACTTTCTCTTCAAGCAGGAGCGTATCCCGGGCAACATTGCTGCGTTGGTTTCGTTGCCTAAGCTCCATGAGAAACCTATTCTGTATTTGATCAACGAGGAAGTCGATCGCCTTCTTTCTGCGGCCAATGGTGGCGAAGCCTTGTCGGTTGGTCAGAAAAAGTACCACAAATTGACCCGAACCAGAGATGTAGCGATTTTGATGCTCTTTCTGGGCACGGGTATTCGTGTGAGCGAATGCGTGGGTATTGATATCGATGATCTAGATTTTCAGCTCAATGCTGTTTTGGTAACGCGAAAAGGCGGTAACCAGGTGATTCTGTATTTTCCTCAGGAAGTGGCAGATGCTCTCAAGGAATATCTTGCAGAGAGGAAAAAAATTGAAACGGACAAGGAACATCAGAATGCATTGTTTCTTTCCTTACAAAAGAAACGTATTACCCAACGAGCTGTACAGCTGATGGTGAAAAAATATTGTGCAGTCGCAGTTCCGCTGAAAAAACGTATGAGCCCGCATAAACTGCGCAGCACTTACGCAACAAGACTTTATCATGAAACGGAAGATATTTATCTTGTCGCGGATGCGCTTGGACATTCTGACGTCAATACCACTCGTAAGCATTACGCAGCCATGAGCGATCAGAGACGGCGTGAAGCAGCCAGAAATGTCTATTTGCCGAGTTTTTCTGGTTCTTCCGATGAAGAAACGATCATTTTCGATGAAAACAAACATAAATAGAAACATTCGTTCGCAAAAAGCTTGCAAATGTAGGAAGCATAAGGTATACTTACGCTATGAAGCATAAAGGAGGAAGGATGAATGGCAAACCAGCGCGGTGACACACAGGCCAAAATCCTTGCATATATCGAAAAAGCCTCTCTCCAGAACGGCTATCCACCCTCTGTTCGCGAGATTTGTGATGCGATCGGTTTAAAAAGTACGTCCACGGTACATGGCCATCTGATTCGTCTCGAAAAAAAGGGGCTTCTTTACCGTAATTCGATGAAGCCACGTGCCATTACTGTTCCTACGGATCACCAGATGTACAAAACAGAAATGGTCAATGTCCCGATCGTTGGCCGCGTGACTGCCGGTGCGCCTATTCTGGCCATTGAGAATATTGAAGATTATATTCCCTTGCCCCAAACCATGCTTGGCGAAGGTGAACACTATATTCTTTCCGTCGCCGGTGAAAGCATGATTGACGCCGGCATTATGGATGGAGACTATGTGGTCGTACGCAAACAATCCACAGCCTATAATGGCGAGATCGTTGTCGCCATGATCGAAGACGACGCGACAGTAAAACGTTTTTACAAGGAGAACGGCCACTTCCGTCTTCAGCCCGAAAACACGACCATGGAGCCGATCATCGTGCCCGAGGTGACAATTCTCGGCAAGGTGGTTTCTCTGTATCGTCTCTTTTAACCTCTGTGCCACATCCGGTGATCATGTAAAAAGATGGAGGTTCAGTCATGGCAAAGGCAGCGTCTTTCGTGGTTGTTGGCGGCTGCAATCTTGACATCTACGCCACATCAGCCAAGGAACTTATTTGCTGTGATTCCAATCCAGGCACAGTTTCCACGTCTCCTGGCGGCGTCGGACGGAATATCGCTGAAAATCTTGCGCGTCTTGGGCACTGTACAAGTATGCTCACCGCTCTGGGCAGCGATGCTTTTGCAATCGACATTCTTCAAAAGGCAGAAGAAGTCAAGCTTGACCTTTCCCGCAGCTTACGTCTCCCCCATCTTTCCACTTCCGTATATGTCTGCTTGAACAATCCTGATGGCGATATTGCATTGGCCGTATCGGCAATGGACATCTGCGATCAGATCGATGCAGGTTATATGGCTGACAACCAAGCATTTCTTGACCAGGCAAAATTGATCGTTGCAGACGCCAACCTACCGGTTGAAACCATTTGTTTTTTGACTGAGTACTACGCCAATAAGCTCTGCTTCGACTGCGTATCAACCATTAAAGCGCCCAAAGTGTTGCAATCGTTGGCTGGTCTCTTTTGTTTAAAAGCGAATATGCCCGAAGCTGCGACCCTAACAGGGCTTCCTGTGACGAACTCGGACGAAGCAGCAACAGCAGCAAAGGTTCTGCATCAGAAAGGCGTATCTATTGTGATCATTACCCTTGGTCAGGATGGCGCCTTTATTTCAGATGGTAAACAAGCCTATTGTATGCCATTGATGAACGGTGATACAGTCAATACAAGCGGCTGTGGAGATGCTTTTTTTGCCGGCGCTGTTGCATCCATTGCAAATGGCGAAGAGCTTCCTCAAACCCTTCGGACTGGACTGGCTATGGCCCGACTCTGTGCTGCATCAAGCTGTGCCGTTTCGCCGGAAGTAAGTCAAACCACCCTGAATCAAACGCTGAATCATTTTCGAGGAGGAAAATGGAAATGAACCTGAATAAGTTTCTCTGGGTTTCTGATGAAGTAAAGGATGCGCTTGCCAGCAACCGCCCGGTGGTTGCGCTGGAATCCACCATTATTTCCCATGGTATGCCCTATCCTCAGAATGTAGAGACTGCGCTTCTCGTTGAGAAGACGGTACGCGAATATGGAGCCGTTCCTGCTACCATCGCAATCATCGGCGGCACGATTTCCGTTGGCATCTCTGCTGAGCAGATTGAATATCTTGGAAAAAAAGGACTTGCTGTAACCAAGGCCAGCCGCCGCGACCTGCCTGTACTGCTTGCCCGCGGCGAAGATGGCGCTACCACAGTAGCTACTACGATGATCGGCGCATCGTTGGCTGGTGTCCAAGTCTTTGCTACTGGCGGCATTGGCGGTGTTCATCGCGGCGCAGAGATCACCATGGACATTTCTGCCGACCTGGAAGAACTCTCTCAGACGGATGTTACGGTGGTTTGTGCCGGTGCCAAGTCCATTCTGGATCTTGGCCTAACGCTGGAATACCTTGAAACCAAAGGCGTCACCGTCATCGGTTACGGCACCAAGGAGCTGCCTGCTTTCTACTGCAGAAAGAGCGGCTATCAGGTTGACTATCGCTTGGATACGGCAGCTGAGATTGCTGCAGCAATCCATGTAAAAGAGACCTGCGGACTGAAGGGCGGCCTACTGGTGACCAATCCTATCCCTGAAGAATATGCGATGAATGAAGAGGAGATGGCCGAACAGATTGATAAGGCAGTGGCTATGGCCAACGAGTTGGGCATTAAAGGAAAGGAAATCACGCCTTTCCTGCTTGACAAGATCAAGACGCTCACAGAAGGCCGCTCTCTTGCCGCCAATATCAAACTGGTTCTTAATAACGCTAAACTAGGCGCTGCTATCGCCTGTGAATTGTGCAAACTGAAATAAACTTTTCATGGCTTTGTGCCGCTGCAGAATACCTGTAGCGGCATTTTCATACACACTTTTCCTTTCTCTGCATACTTTGTAGCATGCAGATCAGACAAGGGTCTGAGAAAGGAGAAAGCAATGGCAAAGAAGGTATCTCCCTTTGCGGCTTTGACAAACGATGAAAAACAGATTCGATGGCTGGAATATCAAAGCGTTCAGCTGCCCTATGTCAAAGGCGACGTTGATCCCATCCCCGATGAAGGACAAACGCCAGAAGTCTGTAAGCAGCAGACACCAGACGCTGAATCAGATTGCATGTCTCAAAGAATGCAATCTGAGGCTCCTACATCGAATATCAGTCGTTCACGTACATCATCATTGTATCAGGAGCAACCATATGAACAAAAATCACGGCACCGTCAGTACGATGCCGTGATTGCACGGATGAAACAGGCAGAAAAGCGTGCCAGCAGCTACTTTACATTAAATCAATGAACGCAGGAAGCTGACCAGTTTCTGACATTGTGCTTGTGGGTTTTTGGTGGCAAGCACATATTGACGCGCTGACGTACCCAGTTCCTCTCTCTGTGCAGAGGTAAGACGGAATAGTGACTGAACGGCAGCTGCAATTCCCTCCTTACCGGGAGCAGAAATATAGTGCAAAAATGGATCGTAATCCGCAGGGATCCCTTCCAGATGATAGCAAATGACGGGCTTACCGGAGCGCATGTATTCCAGGGTTTTACTGGGGAAAGAGTACTTGGTAAACAGTCCGGAAGGGGAGCGCGGATTGATCAGTGCGGCGGCTTCAGCCTGAAAAGCAAGTGCTTGCTCGTGCGATACAAAGCCTTCGTATTGAATATTCGCGTGTTCGTCGGCAAACTGGCGTACTTGCTGCTCCAACTCCCCCGTTCCGCATATTCTCAAGCGGAATTGCGGCAGATCAGCGAAGGCCTGCATCATCTCCATGATCCCCAGCTCACTGCTTAAGGTGCCAGTGTACAAAACGGTAGGTACTCCTTCATTCTCATGAACCGAACGATTGATGGCGGATTCAGTGGAGATAAGTCCTTCAATGACAATGCGGGGTTTATCTTCGCATTGCAAAACCTCCGCCATTGGTTCAGTAAGCAGAACAAAGCCATCCATCGCCTTGCACAGCGCTAGCTGCTTCCTGCCCCTGCTGTATTCGATTCGCTTAAAGAGCCCTTTACGTCCTGAGGAAAGACCAAACTCGTTAGGAAGATCGGTCACAATGACCGATACTTTCAGATCAGGTACTTTCTTCTTCACGCGAAGAATCGCCTGTAAATACGGCAGATAGATCGTATAAATCAGCACGGTTCGGTTGGCAGAAGACTCCTGGGTCCATTTGAGAAGAGCCTTCTCTGCGCGGTGCATACGCATCTTTTGCTTTACCCAGGGCAGATTGATACCGCCAAGTTCAAGCAGTCTGCCGTGATCGTAGGTTGCACTTTTGAGGAAGAGCTTCCGGTAGTGACGGGGAAATATACCAACTGGCAGCGCATTGACAATGGAAAGGCTTTCTCCATCTTCCAGACAAGCGTCAATTCCCTCGATAAAGGCTTTCTGATAGCTGTTGATCTGGTTTTGGATCCCTGTTTTTGCATTGGCGCATGCTTCTGCATACAGTTCATCAGGATATAGCAGCGTCATAAACAGAACATTCATTGGCAAAGCTCCTTATAGAGGGAAAGGTACGCCTGAAAGGTAGAACGGCAATCAAAGGATGCGGCGCGTTGGACGCAGGCTGTTCGCATACTGGCGTTATTTTCGCACACCACCGCAATACTACTGCAAAGTGCGTCCAAATCGCCCTTCGGAACGATCAGACCGCATTCCGGAGTGACTGCTTCTGGGCACCCACCGGTGGAAAAGACAACAACAGGCGTACCGCATGCCAATGCTTCCAGATTGACCATTGGCATATTGTCTTCCAGCGTTGGATTGGCAAAGCAATCAGCAGTGGAATACCAGGCGGCCAATTCCATACTGTCAGCGGTGTTGGTCAGCCCGATCATGCCTTGAGGCAACTGCTCAATTTGCGCAGAAGTAAGGCCGATCAAGACGAAGGTAAAACTTTCCCCCATCTTCTGTGCGGCTTCGATCAGATAGGACAGGCCCTTTCGTTCGTCCCAGTCCGAAGCCACCGAAAGAACGACTTTTTTGCCTTTAAGTCCGTATTTTGTCCTAAGCTTGGACTCGACGGGGTGAAAAACATCACGGTTAACGCCGTTGTAAATCACACGAGTGGGATAATGGCTGAGATAAGAACGGGAAAAATGACTGTTGAGCCACTGACAAGGAAGAACGAACGTCATGTCTTCTGGCTTGCACAACACGCGTTTCTTCATTCGATGATTGCGCCTGCTGCCATCAATGCCAAGGCATACCGGATACTGTCTTTGGCTTGGACAATGATTGCACTCACTGAGCCATTGCTGACAGCCGGACGCATCAAAATAGGCACAATGACCGGTAAAGGGCCAGCAATCATGCAGCGTCCATAGCACTGGAACCTTCGCTTCCTGCAAGTAGGTAAAAAGTGAAGGAATATGCAGATAGGCGCCATGAATATTGTGCAAATGGATCAAATCAGGGGAAAAGTCGCGTATATCATGAATCAGTCGTTGGGTTCCATGATAGCTGCCATATCCCTCTGCGTCAAATAGTTTGCGAATGGCACCATGAATTTTGCGTTCAAGCGGATTGCCGATACGGTAGGCATATGGTGCTGCTTCCGGGGGTACGTCACCGGCTCCGTAACCAATACGGCATTCTCCCCCATCCTCTTTGACCAGATTGGCAATCTCCAACGCAATTTTACCGGTGCTTTTGATACCGCAAAAGGTGTTCAGCTGATAAATCCGCATGAGTTACTCCTTCCCGGTAAGCGTGTTAAGTACCTTCTCCAGATTGTCCATATGCGTTTGCTTGGTGAAATGGGCAAGATAGTAGGCTTTGCCGTTTTCGCCCATAGACGCATGCTGCTCTCTTAACGCCATAAAGCGCTTCACCACATCAGCAAATGCGTATTCATCATCAGGAACAGCGCACAATCCGCAACCGGCCTGCTCAATCACATAGGTCGCCTCGCCGGCGATGGAACCAAGAACAGGCTTCCCGGCAGCCATGTAGCTCTGCACTTTACCCGGCAACGTATCATTGACGCTAATGTCGTTGCGCATACTCACCAGCATGGTATCAGCCATCGCATAAAAAGCAGGCATCTCTTCCAGGGGCCTGCGGCCGTAGAAAGTAACCTGGTTCTCCAGCGACAGGTCTGCAACCAGCTGCTTACAGCTTTCCAGATTCGCCCCATCCCCAACAATATGCCAGTGCAGCGGCTGCTCCTTTAAGAGTGCTGCTGCCTTGAGCAGTACCTCCACATTTTGCATCTTGCCAATATTGCCCGCAAACACGAGATTAAGAATTTTTGAATCGTCCCGAGCTGGTAAAGAATCCTCAAAGAGATCGTCTGCAAACTGTGGCATGTAGTGTTCGTCCGCCAGCTGGATATCATGAACCTCGTGCATGTACTTCTGAAAGCGTTTTGATGAATACAAAAGCACGTCGGCGCGCTGATAAATCCACTTGCTGACCTTCTTCATCACCCGGTAAAGGAGCGAGCTTTCCCCTACGTTCATCGCCGCCAGACACGCAGGCCAGATATCAAGCACATAGATGATATAGGGTTTTTTGGACAGCAGCTTGAGAATGGCGCCCGGAAGGCTCATCAGCACAGGAGACGTTGAAAACGAATAAATCACGTCAAAGTCCCTTTTGATGAAAAGCGCTTTCCATGTAGCTGAAAGCATATAGCTTACATAGTTGATCGCAAGACCAGTCTTTCCCGGCTTTCGACCGATTTCGAAGCACCGGCGGATATGAACGCCGTTTCTTTCCTGCCTGCGGTTGCGAAACCATCGATATTCCTTGGGGATCTTTCCTGTGGGATAGTTGGGTAGACCAACCAAGGCCGTCACGTCATGTCCGCGGGCAGCCAACGCTTCACAAATCTCTGTTACGCGAAAGTTCTCGGGCCAATAGTGCTGGTTAATCACCAGAATTTTCATTTACATCACTTCGCTCTTCCGGCTCTTGTCATCAGTCCAAGGGCTTCCTTATGGGCGGTTTCCAATACCCGCTTGGGATCCATGGTCGTGAACACTCCATTATGATACAAAACCTTTCCATCGACCATCGTCATTTTCACGTTGCGGGATTCAACCGCATAAATCAGGTTGCCTTCCATCTCGCTGGAAGGACACATGTTCAGATCGCCTACGTCCACGAGGATGATATCGGCAAGATAGCCCTCCTTCAGCAGGCCCAGGTCGTCGTAGCCAAGCGCTTTTGCACCAATGCTGGTAGCAGCTGCGAGGGTCTGGGCGGGGGTGACGACCGTCGGATCAAGCAGCGTGCCCTTCTGAAGCAAAGGCATCAGCTTGATCTCTTCCCAAAGGTTCAAATTGTTGTTACTGGCGACGCCGTCGGTACCGAGGGTTACACGACATCCGGCATTGAGCATCTTGGAGATCGGTGCGATGCCGCTGGCCAGCTTCAGATTGCTCACGGGATTGTGGGCAATATAAACGCCATGCTTGGAAAAGATCTCGATGTCCGGATCGTCCATCCATACGCAGTGGGCAGCAATCATCGGGACGTCAAGCAGCCCCAGCTTTTCCAGGTAAGCAGCAGCTGTCATACCATGACGTTCGATGCACCCCGTACGATCCAGACTGGTTTCGCAGATATGGATGTGAAGTGGTACTTCCATCTCCTCTGCTACTTCCTTGGATCGCAGAAGGAGCTTCTCAGTGGTGGCGGCTTCGCTGTGGGGTGCGATATTCACGCGAATGCGGTCACCGGCAGCATGTTGCCATTTCATTGCAAATTCGATACCGGGAATCAGGTCAGCGCAGCTCTCGTCAAAGTCGATGACGCCGTAGCCCAGCATGGCGCGGATGCCGCTTGTCTCTACGCTTTCAGCCAGACGATCCATACGGAAATACATATCATTGAAGGAAGTGGTACCGCAGCGGATCATCTCCAGAATACCCAGATCACTGCCTGCCTTGACAGAATCATCGGTCAAGAATTTCTCTACTGGCCAGACCATTTCGTTAAGCCAGCGTTCCAAAGGAAGATCGCTGCCAGCGCTGCGCATCATGGTCATCGGCGTATGAGTATGCAGATTGCAAAGGCCGGGCATGGCAAGCGCACCTTCGCCATCGATTACCTGATCTGCCTCGAAGCGCGGGGCGTTTTCCTTAGCACCCGCATAAACAATGCGATGATCATCAATCTGAATCTCTGCGTTGTGAATAAAGGGAATCTGCGTTTCGGTAGTAACACCGGGCGTCATGATGATGTTGGTAATCAGTGTACGCATCCAAAGCCCTCCTTGGTTTTTTCTGAAGGAATCAAAGAATGTAGCGTTTCATATCCAGCGTGACTTCATCCTTGCCCAGATGATCGATCACATAGTCGCCGTTTATGTTGAGATAAACATTGGGCATTTCGTCGCCGCCAGCATTAAAGCTGATGTCCTCCAGCAGTTTTTCAAAAACTGCATGAAGTCTGCGCGCGCCAATGTCTTCTTTGCTCTCATTGAGCACATAGGCAGCGTTGGCAATTGCATCGATAGCGCTGTCTTCAAAGGAGATAAACACCTTATCAACAGCCAGCAACGCTTCATACTGACGGGTCAAAGCATTCTCAGGCTGAGTGAGAATTGCTTTGAAATCTTCCTTTGTCAGGCTTTTCAGCGTGACGTGCACAGGAAAACGTCCCTGTAGTTCGGGAATCAGATCTGTCACTTTGGCTACATGGAACGCACCGGCGGCGATGAACAGCATAAAATCCGTACGCACGGCGCCGTATTTGGTATTGACGGTACTGCCTTCCACGATCGGCAGAATATCACGCTGAACACCTTCGCGGCTCACATCAGGACCATGCCCACCGACGGAACGGCCGGCGACCTTGTCAATCTCGTCGATAAAGACAATGCCTTGCTGCTCTGCGCGGCGAATGGCTTCTTCGCGAACTGCATCTTCATCAATCAGTTTCGCAGCCTCTTCATCCAGCAGGAGCTTGCGCGCTTCCTTGACCTTCACGCGGCGGATTTTGGTCTTCTTAGGCATCATGCCGCCCATCATATCGCCAAGTTTGATGGAATTACCGCCAAGCTCCAGCTCCGGCATATTCTCTTCCACTTCGATCTCGATCTCGCGTTCCTCCAGCTGTCCTTCGCGCAACATTTGGAGCATGTCTCCACGACGAACGGCCAGTTTTTCCTGTTCGGCCTGGGTAGGCTCGGGTTCCTTTTTGCCTCCAAGCAGGAATTCAAAAGGATTGTTAGTGCCGCTGTTATGCTTTGGAGGATTCACAAGCAACGATACCAGCCGGTCTTCAGCAAGAACTGACGCCCGCGTACGAACACGCTCGGTGAACTCGTCACGAACCATTCGAATGGCGTTCTCCATCAGATCACGGATGATGCTTTCCACATCGCGCCCAACATAGCCAACTTCGGTGAACTTTGTGGCTTCCACCTTGACAAAAGGTGCACGAACCAGCTTGGCCAGTCTTCTGGCGATTTCGGTCTTACCAACGCCAGTGGGGCCGATCATGAGGATGTTCTTGGGGCTGATCTCATTGCGTAATTCTTCAGAAAGCATGGAGCGGCGGTAGCGATTACGCAGGGCGATCGCGACGGCACGTTTTGCCTCATCCTGTCCAACAATGAAACGATCAAGCTCTCGCGTGATCTCTCTGGGCGTTAACTCTTTCATGAAAAGCCTCCTAGATGGTTTCAACGGAAATATGATCGTTGGTGAAGACGCAAATAGACGCAGCGACCTCCAACGCTTTGACAGCGATATCCTCAGCGGAAAGGTCAGTGTTTTCAATAAGTGCACGGGCGGCTGCAAGTGCGAAGTTGCCGCCGGAACCGATGGCAGCGACGCCGCCGTCAGGATCAATCACTTCACCGTTGCCGCTGAGCACCAGCATGGAATGCCGATCCGCGACGATCATCATACTTTCCAGTTTACGGGCGACTTGATCGCCGCGCCAGTCCTGCGCAAGGCTGACGGCTGCGCGTTCCAGGTTGCCACCGCACTGGGTCAGCTTTTCTTCGAAACGTTCGCACAGAGAAAAAGCATCTGCAACAGAACCCGCGAAGCCGACCGCCACCTGACCGTTATAGATCCGGCGTACCTTTTTGGCGGTAGATTTAAAGACTGTGTTTTCCCCCATGGTTACCTGTCCATCGCCGGCGATGGCAACTTGATTGCCGCGGCGGACAGCACAGATGGTTGTACCCATCATTTTCATTATCCTACCTCCTGAATTCAAGGCTGAATGCCGAAAATCCACTGACCAATGTCGCGTACAGCAGGAATGTTGATTTCTGCATCAACGGCGTACTGAGGCATTCCATTTTCATCGGTGCTCAGATCGTTGGAAAGCATATGATTCAAGCCCTGATAGCAGTTATAGTTGACAAAATCGCCATAGTTCTTCAGTTCTTCGCGATAGGCACGCCATCCGTCCTCTTCAGAGACGTGATGGTCGCGCTGACCCTGGACGATATAGGTAGGCAGACCCAGTCGCTGGATCAGGCTGATCGCGCCGAACTGCTCCATCTCCCAGAAGTAGTAGCCATTGCGGCCAAACAATTCCAGACTGCGCGCCTCGTTCTCATCAAGCTCCTCGATATCAATCACAAGCTCGCGGAAAGCGCCGGCTTCTTTGCTGGTCATACCAGAAAGATCCGCTTTTTCAAGAAGCTGATTGGTATAGGAAACAGGACGGCCGCCGATGAGGACCATGCCGTCAAAAATCCCTTCGGATTGGGATACAATGCGGGGCGTCAAAAGCGCGCCAAAGCCGTGACCAATGACGACAATCGCGTCGGTATCTACGCGTTCATCATCTGCAAGCATCTTGCCAGCCAGAATCGCGTCCTCAACAACTTCGTCCCACGCGGAAGTTACATCGTCTTCACCATAAACATATGTACGTTTGTCATACCGGATGCTGGCGATCCCCATTTCGGCGAGTTCATGAGCAAGATCTTCAAAAAACGCAGTAGCGCCCACGGTAGCGTTCATGTCCATAGGGCCTTCGTCATGAACCAGAACCACAGCAGGAATCTTTTCTCCCTGGGCTACAATAGCAGGCATGGTGAGCACGCCGCTCAGGGGATACTCATTGCCCACTGTCACAGGAGTTTCCACATAGCTTAGCGCAGCATAAGTCTCAGCATCTACGCCATATTCTGCATTCAAGTCGGCTTTCACAGCAGGAATGAAGTCAAGGCCCATGACTTCCCAGTCGTCTTCATAATTCTTGTGGGTGAAGTATACCTCCAGATCCTGCTTCTCCATGTGCAGGTGAACCACGTGTGTCTTGGAATTTCTTTCGGGCTCTTCAAAGCAGAAATAGTCTCCCTGCTGAATGAATGCACCGGTCATCCACTCCAGCTCAGTCAGCATGCATTCATAGGTTACCTGGGGCATATAGCGGCGAATCTGCAGGTCATAATAACCATACAGAGTGCTCAGATTATTGCCTGCAATGTAGTCATCCAGATAGGCGCGAACCGTCTCTTCCGTCCAGACAGGCACGCCGGCTTCCATTTTCTTGGCGGCCGCCACTGAAGGCAGCATACAAGCCAGCAGCATAGTAACAGTAAGAATCAGTGAAATCAACCGTTTCATGATCTTGACCTCCTCAAAAAGAGAGTAATCGTAGCGTTCGTATGTTAGATGCTGTTTTTCATTTCAGCAGCAATTGCATCAACTTCCTCAAGGGCTCGCTGCGCAATCTTTTCGTAACGCTGCTGCTTGTTTCGAATGCGCTTCTCCCCCGGTTTCACTTCCAACTGATCAATCAGACCGAAGGCGCAATTCATTGGCTGGAAACGTTTATTAGGCGTGCTAACATGACGTCCCATCGCCCCTATGGCAGTCTTTCCACTGAAATGTGGCGCTTGCTTGCCAAGAACACGGTACGCCGTCGCAATGCCGCACAGGAGACCGCTCGCGGCACTTTCCACATAGCCTTCTACGCCTGTGATCTGTCCGGCAAAGGCAATTCGCGGATTAGATATCACCCGATAGGTATCATCCAGAAATCCGGGACTGTTTAAAAACGTATTGCGGTGCATGACACCATAACGCGCAAATTCGGCATTTTCCAGTCCAGGGATCATGCCAAAAACGCGACGCTGTTCGGGGAACATCAGCCTTGTCTGGAAACCCACCAGGTTATAAAGAGAACCTGACAGGTTTTCACACCGAAGCTGAACCACAGCAAAGGGTTCTTTGCCTGTGCGCGGATCCTTTAGCCCTACAGGTTTCATGGGACCAAAGGCCATAACCATATCACCGCGTTTGGCCATGCTTTCAATGGGCATACACCCTTCAAAAACCGACTTTTCTTCAAAGCCATGCACTGGCGCAGTCTCTGCATTCTTGAGCTCATTCACAAATGCCATGTACTCGTCACGGGTCATGGGACAATTGAGATAATCATCGCCGCGCTCGTAGCGGGACATTCTGAAAACCTTGGTCATATCCAAGCTTTCAGCGGTAACGATAGGAGCTGCTGCGTCATAAAAATGTAACGTAGACAGTCCTTCCAGCTGGCCGATCGCCTCTGACAGCGCATCGCTGGTCAAAGGACCGGTGGCAATGATCACTTCGCCCTCCGGAATCTCGGTGATTTCCTCAGCCACAACCGTGATCAGCGGATGGCTTCGTATGAGGCGATCGACACCTTGAGAAAAGTCGTTGCGGTCAACCGCCAGCGCACCGCCGGCAGGAACTGCGCTTGCGTCTGCTGCCCTCATGATTACAGAATCAAGACGGCGCATTTCTTCCTTAAGCAAGCCAACAGCATTGGACAGGCGATTGCTTCGCAAGCTGTTGCTGCATACCAGTTCAGCCATTGTATTCATGGTATGGGCAGGAGATTTTTTCAGCGGTTTCATCTCATAGAGGGTAACGGGAACACCGCGTTGAGCAAGCTGCCAGGCAGCCTCGCAGCCAGCAAGACCCGCACCAATAACCTTTACACTCATTCCTCCTGCTCCTTTGCATCCTCTTTGACCGTTACTTTGCAGCGGCAGGTTTCGTTTGCGCACAGATGGATGCGCTCGCCGTGCTTTCCTCGCTTTTCCACCATGTAGCTGCCGCACTGGGGACAACGATCGACAATGGGCATCTCCCAGCTGACAAAGTCACATTCAGGGTACTTTTCACAGCCAAAGAACTTGCGGTTCTTTTTGCTCGTTTTCTCCATCAGACGCGCACCGCACTTGGGGCAAGGTGCTTGAATAAAATGGACAATTGGTTTAGCGTTACGACACTCGGGGAAATTGGGACAAGCAAGGAACTTGCCAAAACGCCCCATCTTGTACACCATCATTGCGCCGCATTTTTCACATTTCTCGTTGCTGACTTCGTCCTTTACCTGGATTTTCTCGATCTTGCTTTCTGCCACGGCGAGGGTTTTGGAAAAGTCCGGATAGAAATCTCTGAGGATCTGCTTCCACTCGGACTGACCTTCTTCAATGGTGTCCAGCTTCTCTTCCAGCTGTGCCGTAAATTCAACGTCCACGATGTCGGCGAAGTATTCTTTCATCATATCCGTGACCATGCAGCCAAGTTCCGTGGGATAGAGACGCTTCTTTTCACGGGTAACGTAGCCGCGGGATATAATCGTGGTAATCGTGGGGGCATAAGTGCTGGGGCGTCCGATGCCCTTTTCCTCCAGTGTACGTACCAGAGAGGCTTCTGTAAATCTCGCCGGGGGCTGTGTAAAGTGCTGAAGGGCGTCGACGGATGTAAAGGAGACAGGGTCGTTTTCCTTCAACACAGGAAGAATGCTTTCCTTGGGCTCCTGCTCGTCATCCGTGCTCTCGGTGTAAACGGCTCGATAGCCGGCAAAATACATGTGCTCGCCATAATAACGCATGGTCAGGCGTTCAGCACAAATGTCTACACTCATGGTGCCAAAGGCGGCAGGTTTCATTTGGCTTGCCATGAAACGGCTATAGATCAGTTTGTAGAGGTTATATTGCTCTCTGGTCAGGTGCTCCTTAACGCTCTCGGGCGTATGCTCCATGTAGGTGGGGCGAATGGCTTCATGGGCATCCTGTGCGTTTTTGCGCCCCTTGTAGACATTGGGCGTGGCGGGAATATATTCCTGACCGAACTGCGCGGTAATGGTGGCACGCGCAGAGGCAACTGCTTCATCGGACACACGTACACTATCCGTACGGATGTAGGTAACCAAACCCACGGTTCCAGCCTTGCCAAGGTCAATACCTTCATAAAGCTGCTGCACAACCTGCATCGTCTTAGCGGTAGAGAAATTCAGTTTCCGGCTGGCTTCCTGCTGCAGGCTCGAGGTGGTGAAAGGAGGCTGTGGCTTTTTGAGCTTATCGCCGGTTTTGATGCTTTGAATGGTAAAGTTAGAGGCAAGGATACGTTTCTTGGCAGCCTTTGCATCCTTCTCGTTCGTAATGGCAGCTTTCTTTCCATCAATGCTGACGAGCTTTGCTTCGCAGTTGATTTTCCTTCCCTTGAGGGTAGGGGCAGAGAAAACAGCCGTAACATCCCAGTATTCCTCAGGAATAAATGCTTCAATCTCGCGTTCACGCTCGACCACCAATCTGGTGGCTACGCTTTGCACGCGTCCTGCAGAGAGACCCTTTTTGACTTTTGCCCACAGCAGCGGGCTGATTTTATAACCTACCAACCGGTCCAGGGCGCGTCGGGCCTGCTGCGCGTCTACCCGGTCCATATCGATCGCCCGGGGATGATCAATGGCTTCCTTGACGGCCTTCTTGGTGATTTCATTGAATTCAATACGGCACGCCTTGGTAGGATCGATCTCCAGAAGGTTGGCAAGATGCCAGGAAATAGCTTCTCCTTCGCGGTCAGGGTCTGTTGCCAGATAGATACGGGAAGCAGCCTTTGCTTCCTTACGGATCTTGGCCAGAATTTTGCCACGACCACGAATGGTAATATATTTGGGGTCGAAATCATTCTCTGTGTCAATACCCAGCTGAGACTTGGGAAGGTCGCGCACATGTCCCTGAGATGCTTCTACACGATACCCCTTTCCAAGGAATTTCTCTATGGTTTTAGCCTTTGCGGGAGATTCGACGATAACAAGTTTGGGCGTTTGCGTTGCAGCTGCCATAACCAGTCCTCCTGTCAGGATTTGTTTATAAGTTTACGACGAAGCGATTACCGGCTTCGCGTCGGATAAGCCCCATGATCTCCATCAGCCCCGTTTCACTGATCAGCAGTTCTGTGTTAAGACCGGAACGTACAGAAAGGTCATCAATGCTCATTGGTTCAATACGCAGAAGTTCAGCAATCTGCTTTTGTACGGGTGATAAGGCGTTGGCCGTCATGCTTTGCGAAGCAGCTTGCTGCTTCCTAGGGACAATAGCCAGATCCTCAAGAATATCAGCGGCGCCAGTGATCAGCCGTGCACCTTCACGCATAATGGCCAGCGGGCCTTCCGCTCCAAGGTAACCGGTCTGACCCGGAACTGCGAAAACCTCCCGGCCTTGATCCAGCGCCGATGAAACCGTATGCATTCCCCCGCTTTTGATACGACCTTCAACAAACACTGTGGCTACGCACAAGCCGGAAATGATGCGGTTGCGATACGGGAAGTGGTAGGTTGTTGGGGTAGCATCCAGAGGGAATTCGCTGAGAATCAGCCCTTTTCCACCTGCGATCTTTCGCATAGTGGGCGCGTGCTCTGATGGATAGGGAACATTGATGCCACTGCCAAGTATACCCACGGTTGTACCATCTGCATCCAGTACCCCCTGATGGGCAGCAATATCGATGCCGCGGGCAAGACCGCTGACAACGCACACGCCCGCCTGCGCAAGGTCACGACCAAGCACACGGGCCATATGACGGCCATATTCGCTGGGCGTCCGGGTGCCAACAACTGCAATACAAGGCATCTGCAGGCAGGAAAGATTGCCTGAATAATAAAGCAGATAAGGTGGATCCTGAATTTCGTTTAAGAGCAATGGATAGCGATCGTCGCTTTGAAACAGCAGATGAACGTGAGATTTTTCGAGACGCTCAACCAAACGATCGATCGCCTCCGGATTGTGGTACTCGTCCAAAATGGCTTTGTTTTTATGAGCACTGGTGATAGAAATTTCGCCATACCTTCTCCAAATCTCTTCAGCGCTGCCATAGCGCGCCGTTAACGAAGCCACACGCTTTGCTGGGATCTCTGCGGTTGATAACCAAAGCAGGCATCGCTGTTCAAAGCTTAATTCCATCAGTACACTCCCATCGTTTGGAATGCAGACAAAACAAATTCCGGTAAAATCGTCAAAACATAAATAAATCAATGCTTTGACGATTGTTTTCGCAAATCAAGTTCCTTAAGAAAAACAGAACTTTTTGCCTGATTATCTTATCACAGAATATACCACTTGACAATGGTTAGAAAATGCTGAAAAAACAACGTTTATTTCCAATATTGTCCCTGAACGTTGCGAAATTGAATGGCTCTGGCAACGTGCTCACGACGAACAACATCGCTCCCTGCCAAATCGGCAATGGTGAGAGCTACTTTTCGGATTCTTGCATAAGAACGCATGCTCAGTCCAAAGCGATGAACAGCCTGCAAAAGTAGTTCTTTGGCGGAGGGATCCATCAGGCAGTATCTGTCCAACGTCTGCTGGTCAAGCTGTGCGTTGCAGTAGATATGACTACCTTGATAGCGGTTCAATTGCCTCTCCCTTGCTGCAATCACACGCTGACGGACAGTTGTACTATCCTCCTGAGGTAAACTGGTTTCGATTTCTTCAACAGTGACAGCGTCCATCTCGACCTGCATATCGATACGATCCAGCAAAGGACCGCTGATTCTTGCTAAATAGCGCTTGATCTCACCCGAAGTACAGGTGCAGTTCTTTCGCTTGCTGCCAAAATTGCCGCAAGGACAGGGATTCATGCCAGCAATGAGCATACAACGGCTCATATAGCGGTTTTGCCCATTGACCCGCGTGACATTCACAGCGCCATCTTCTAATGGCTGTCTGAGGGCTTCAAGCGTCATTCTCTGAAACTCGGGCAGCTCATCCAGAAAGAGCACGCCGTTGTGGGCGAGAGAGACTTCACCCGGTTTGGCTTTTGCACCGCCGCCAATCATCGCTGGGACAGATACATTATGATGAGGGGCCCTGAAAGGCCGCTGCGTGAGCAATGAGCTGTCTACGGCAAGCTCGCCGGAGGCGGAATGAATGAGTGTTGTTTCCAGTGACTCCTCATAGGTCAGCGGCGGCAGAATACCGGGTAGACATCTGGCCAGCATGGTCTTGCCGCTGCCGGGAACGCCGATCATCAGCAGATTGTGTCCGCCTGCTGCTGCCACCTCCAACGCAGAGCGTGCCAGCGATTGGCCTTTTACATCTTTCAGGTCAGATGAGAGGTTCGCAGCATGCATCAGCTGATTATAGCCAATGACTGGCTGGGCGGTCAATGTAGATTGTCCGGAGAGATGTTCGCATACCTGAGCCAGCGTTTCGGCAGGGATGACGTCAATGCCTTCGATACAGGCGACCTCTTTTGCATTTACTCCAGGCAGGATCAGCTGTTTTACCCCATTCTCAACCGCAGTAATCGCCATGGCCAGCGCACCACGCACAGGCATCAACCGGCCCTGAAGGGACAATTCCCCCAGCAGCATGGTACTTTCTAACCCCTGAAGCTGTACGCTGCCCTTGGCGGCGATCAACGCGACGGCAACAGCTAACTCATAGCTGGTACCTTCTTTGCGTACGTCAGCCGGAGCAAGATTGACTGTCACCTTGCCGAAGGGAAATTCAAGTCCGCTGTTCAGCAGCGCAGCACGGACACGGTCTCTGCTTTCTTTTACCGCAGCACTGGGAAGGCCGACAATATCAAAGCCCATCATGCCGTTGCTGATGTATGCTTCTACTTCGACCAGAAACCCATTTACGCCTTCCAAACCGCAGGTAATGCTCTTGGCCAGCATGGTCTCACCTCATTAGTAGTACAGTCTGGGGAACCATTTCATTGCATCCAGCCATGAAGTAGGCGTAAGCAAACCAGATGCATACGGGAAGAACATCACAAAGAACACCAGAGCGCCAATCAGGTAGACAGCCATCATCAGACGCATCAGCTTCTGCCGCTTAGGCGCAAGCAGACCAAAGACCCATGCGGTTGCCATAATGATGAAGGGTACGCTGGCGAAATAGTGATAGATGTACATGCTTCGCGGAACCAGTACCCAGGGCAGATACTGCGACAGGAATGCTATTACAAGGGTATAGACGGCCAGATTGCCGTCTCCTTGGCGAAGTGACAGCTTGCGATCCTTAAGCTGCAGATGCCGGGCAAACAAAGCGATCAATACTGCGGCCATGCAAATAGCACCAATGTAGAACACCCAGGGATTACCCATGCACATAATGGTAGATGCATAGCCCGCAGGCTCGAAATTATCCTGTGCAAACCACATGGGTTTGAGGATGAACGGCCACTGCCACCAAGGGGACTGGAAGGGGTGATCCATGCCAAGTCCTGGGGTACTGTGGTAATCCAGCATACCTACCTGTGCATCGATCACACGCTGAATGGTCACTCTTCCGCCGGGAGCAAGGTATGGAATGTAGCTCAGATAGTACACAACGCAAGGAACGAGGATGAAGAACAACACGCAGAAACCGCAGGTGATGAAGATGCGGTTCAGCGCATGATCCTGGGCACCAAGAACACGTTTCCTTGCCTGTTCATCCATGGTGTCAGAAGCTTCATCGACAGGGTAGTTGAAAGCGATATTGCCAACTCGATACTGACGATAAACAGTTGTAAAGAACAGAATCGCCAGACCAGCCGCAGAGTAAATACCGATCCACTTACTGGCGATGGAAAAGCCCATCATCAGACCAGAAAGAGCCAGAGGAATCAAACTCTTCCAGAAGGCCTTTGTAAAAAGCACAGGCTGTTCATCTTCCCCAACGGCAAAGACGTCGGTTTGCATATAGCGTACCATAAACCAGTAGCTGAGCAGGATGAAAAACACCGGGAATGAGTCAATGGTTGCAATGCGTGTCTGGGTAAAGTGCATCAGGTCCAGCGCAAAAGCACACATGCTGAATGCAGCCAGGTCACGGCGTCTAAAAAGTTGACGAGCCAACAGATAAATGGCAGGCAGCATCAAAGCGCCAATCAGTGCGCCGGCAAAGCGCCAGCCAAACGGCGTCATGCCAAAGAGCGCAACACCGACTGCGATGAGCAGCTTGCCCAGCGGCGGATGGGTCGTCTCGTAGGGGCGCTGACCGTGCAAATGCTCATATGCTGTTCTTGCATGGTAGATCTCGTCAAAATAGGTGCCGGTAAACCAGCCAGGTTCACCTACACAGGTGTTTTGCTCATCGATCAAGTACTCAGGCAGGGTTTCGGCGTCCAGTATGGACGGATTGGCGCCTTGATGGTCCACAACCTGCATTGTCAGGTTGTGGCCTTCCTGATCACGCACAGCGATTTCAAACAGATTCAGTCCAGCACGTTCGGCGTTAAGGCGCAGATATTTGCCGCGCAGCCACAGAATACCATCAGGACGGTTGCCGGCATAGATCGGGCCATTTTCCCCCTGCTCTGATTGCAGCGCATAATTCCAGCGGTAGCAGAGCCCTTCGCGCATCTCGCAGGGGAAGTTGGCGGACCAGTTTTCGCCGTCTTCGCTAACAGAAATAGAGAAGCTGTAATTGCTGACGCCGGCATAATACAGAACGCTGACGTCGGTGCTCTCTTCCAGCTCGAAGGTAATGGTTTCAGACGCAGAAGAAGAGATCCAACCATGCTGCGGAGCAACAAAGCTACCCAGGTTGGTCAGGGTCAAAACAGTGTACAGAACCGTTACCACACCCATGATCAGCCAATCCTTGCCCGTCAGATGGATACGGTGATCCCTGGGCTTAAAGAGCATGGTTTCATAGGATGAGGGAATGTGGTTCACCGGTTGGTCGTCTGCATTTGCCTTGTTGGCAGATGCGCTGGCCGTATCGTGTACACCGGAGAACAAACGTCCTTCAAGCACAGAAATGCTTGAATTCTCGCGCAAGCCAGTATAGCCGATCCAAAGGGCATAGGCAAGCAGACACATATTAGCAATGCACAGCAATACGTTCAGCAATAGTGTGTCGTCATTCAGGTGACCCATCGTTGAGCCAAAGAGTATGGAATTGTCCAAAACGATCGCTGTGTTGATGAACGTCGTAGCAGACAGGCCAGCCATCAGCAGGAGCACCCTGCTATCGCGACCCCGCAGATAGGCCAGCAGCAATAGCGGCAACGCAGCAAAGAGATAACGCTCATGGATTTTGACGCCCACCATATAGACAAGGATCAAGGCAAAGGCAAGGTAAAACGGAAGATGCCCGGCTTTCTGATCGTTGAGCATCATCAAGATAGCCGCTGTAAAGCCGAATATCATCATGGTATAGCCATAGATGGAATAATCCACCCAGCCCGTGGCAAAGGATAGTCCAGTAAAAAGCAACTGCAAAACTGCCAGGACTGCCGTAAGCTGCCCCAAACGGCCATTCTGACTGGTCAAAAGCGATGCTTCTTCTTTTCGTGTCTTAATGAGGAGATACGCGCTCAGCCCGGCAGCAGTCAGACAGGTTAGCAGCGGAAGCGTAGGCGTTACAGAGGAGATCAACGGTCGCCAGTTCGCAGCAAAAAGATAATAGAGGTTTGCTGTGTTCAGCGTTGCGTACGAGTAAGAAGACAGTGTCTTCTGATACAGCTCAATCAACCAGCCTATAGGCTTTTCTTGATGGATCGAGAAAGGAACAATCACGATTGCCGCAGCGGTAACGCCGATTCCAAGCCCTCCAAGGAGTGCCTTCCATTGTTCTTTGAGGGATCGCCCCTGTTTGCCAAACAGGCAAAGCAGCAGCCAGATGCCGGCAACGGGTGCGAAAAGCAATGCCTGCGGCTTGATCAGGATTGAAAGAATATAGAGCGGAAGTGCGGCAAGCCAGCGCTGTTCAATAGCGTAGACAGCGCACAAAATCAGCATCATCGCCAGCACGCTATCCACCTGTCCCCATGCTGCGCCATTGACGAGAACAGCAGGATTGAGCAGATACAACGAGCCGACAAAAGCGGCTTTCTTATCACCGATTGTTTTTTTGCCATAGAAGAAAAGGAGAAACGCAATGATAAGATCGCAAAGGATGGGGACGCACTTGACCAAGAGCAAAGAAAGACCTGTATTGCCTGCAGCCATTGCGCCTCTAAGCATCAGCCCCACAGGCCACAGCAGCAGCATATATCCAGGGGGATAATCGCAGAAGTAGTCCGGCGAATAAAAACCAGCCGGGCCACGTTCTGCCATACGCAGACTCCATGCCTGGAAGCAGCCAATATCGACCTGATAGCCGCTGACAGAAACAGCAAGTATGATCCGTACCATTACCCCAACGGCTATCAGGATCATAAAAAGAATCGTATGGTCCATGTTCTTCAGGAAATCTAGTTTCTTCAGGTAATAGGGAAGCCAGAGGATAGCCGTAACAAACAGTAAGCCAATACCAAGAAACGCAATTGAATTCCAGATGTGCTTCGTTTCATCGCTTGTTGGGGCTTTTTCCACAGCAGCCGCTCGGTCTGTATACCATGCAGAAGCTGAAATACCATCAGGCAAAACATTGACCTTTTCAAGGGAAATATCATCGAAATAGGCTTTTCCGGTGCTCTCGGAGCCATAGCCGCCTACGCGTACGCCAATGGTTACGCTTTTTTGTTTGGCACCGGTTTTACCATACCACTCGATATATTGCCATTCACCGTTGGTATCAAAGACACGCTCAGAAAAGGCATATACATCTTCAATGGCCAGATTGGCTCCATTACCTTCTGGATCCATGTGGTCCACAAGCACATAGCCGGACAGTTTATACGTACTTGACGGCTGTACGGAAACCGAGCAGATATATCTGGCATCATTGGGACTGGCGTTTTCAACCATAACGCTGTAACTGCCGCTGTGCGCATAATCCGAAGAAATGGACAGCCGCGAATAGCCAATCTCGTCGTAATATGCATTTTCGTACCAATCGACAGGCGAACCGGTTCCATCCAATTGTTCAAAACTGCCATTGGATAGCAAATTGTTTTCAGCAAAGGCACAGGATGATACGAGCGCAAGAAGCAGCACACCGATCAGCCCAAATACCGTCAGCCGGTTTTTCATGCCTTATCCTCCCCAATTAGCTTGCCAATAAAGCTTTTGCGATGGTACGGAGTTGGTCCGTAAGTGCGAAGCGCAGCAATATGTTCGGCGGTGCCATAGCCCATGTTGCGCTCAAATCCGTATTCCGGATACAGCTTGGCCATCCTGCACATTTCTTGGTCGCGGGTCACTTTGGCAACAATGCTGGCAGCAGCTACATTGTAACTGGTGCTGTCGCCGCGTATGATGGCAGTCGTGGGAAACGGCAAGTGCAGATCCCGAACAGCGTCAACGATACAAAGTGTTGCAGGGGCGTTCATGGCGGCTCTTTCCATAGCCAGCTTTGTTGCATTGAGGATGTTCATGCTGTCGATCTCTTCGGGCGATGCTTCCCCTATACCGACGTATATAGCGGACGCAAGAATTTGCTCATACACTTCTTCCCGTCTTGCCGCGCTAAGTTTTTTACTGTCGTCGATCCACGGAAAAAGCGGTTCGGCGGGCATGATTACGCAGGCGGTGACCACATTGCCGCAAAGCGGGCCACGGCCCACCTCGTCCATGCCAGCAAGGGATACGCCAAAAGCTTCATATTTCTGATCATAAGCTACCATATCCAGATGGTGCTGCAGTCTTTTTGCAGAGGGTTTAGTCATTACTCCCATCTCCTGCTGTTTCAATGGATTTGACGGGTTCTTTCTCGGGTACGGGCACATCCTCCAAGGTGAGCTTTCCCACCTTTCCCGCGCGGAATTCGTCCAAAACAACGGAACAGCCGCGGTCCGTATCGCACACACCGCCGCGCATCAGAAAACCACGGCCTCGGCACACAGCTTCCAGCAGTTCATAGCCGCGCAATGAAGTATCTTTGATCTTGAAGCGCTCGGCCGTTTGCTGGGGACGTACTTCAAGCAAATCTTCCAACAGACTGATGCACAGTTCTTCCTGGTTGTAGACGGCATCCTTGATGGTTCCGATATAAGCCAGTCGGGTCGCTGCTAGCTGATCGTTCAGCTTAGGCCAGAGCATACCGGGGGTGTCCAGTACCTCCAGATAGGGAGAGACCTTCACCCACTGATTGCTCTTTGTCACGCCCGGACGGTCGCCAGTTTGCGCAATGCTGCCGCCATAGAGCCGATTAATAAAAGTACTTTTACCAACATTGGGCACTCCAACCACGATTGCACGGATAGTTTTGGCAATACCACGCCGTTCACCGCGCTCAATCACTTCTTTGGCAGCCTGTTCAATGAAAAGCTTAGCCTCTTTGGTCTTGTGAGGTGATGCATCATACGCCATGGCAGCGATTCCCTGTGCGCGGAAAAAAGCAAGCCACTTCTGCGTTTTTGCATTTTCAGCAAGATCGGCTTTGCACAACAGAAGAATTCTGCGTTTATGCTGCAGCATCGCGCCCAGGGCAGGATTACGACTGGACAGCGGGAGTCTGGCGTCACAAAGCTCGACCACCAGATCAACTTTACTCAGCTGAGCAGCCAGTAGTCGTTTGGCTTTCGCCATATGTCCAGGATACCATTGAATATCCAAAAGGCAGACCTCCTAAAAGGCATAATCATTCATTCTTATTAAAGCACCCTTTTGAAAAAAGCGCAAGCTTTTCCGGCATCGGGCATGTAAAGATCCCGCGAATCTGATGTCATTCCTGCAAAAAGAAGCAGCGGCAGGTTTCTCCTGCCGCTGGTATTCATGGCTTCCTGCGTCCTATATACATCGCATGACCGCACATTTCAACGATTTCTTTCAGCTCAGAGGTTTCCTCGATCAAACGTTTGATTTCCTCCAGCATCCCAGCATCCTGAATGCTATCGATCTGATCCTCCTTCTCGTAGGCAAAACCGCGGATGGAAGAAACTTGAATTGTCATGAAACGATGACCTTCAAACAATTCAACAATTTCATCCGAAGTAGGATAGTAGCCTTCCTGAAATCCCCACTGGGCATTGTTGTTAAACCTGCCAGAGGAAAACACTTCGCGTAGGTTTTCCAGCCCTACTTGATCCGGCGAGCGGAAATACCGGTCTACGATTGCAATGCTGCCGGAAAGGTATGGTATAAAGCTGGCAAATACCATGCCATCGGGTTTCAGCACACGCCTGATCTCACTGACGCATTGATGTCTCTCTTTTGCATCCAGCAAGTGATACAGCGGTCCGAAAAGGAGAACCACATCAAATTGATCATCAGGATAAAGCGACAAGTCAATAGCGTTCACTATATCGCAGGAAATCAGGTTATGGGTGTTTCTTTGTTCCTTTTTCTCTCTTGCCAACTGGATCAACCGTTCCGACAGATCTGCCAAGTAAACACGATACCCCATCTCCGCAAGAGGAAACGCATATACGCCTGTCGCACCACCCAAGTCAAGAATCGTACCAGAGGCGGGCAGGTTTTTGAGCAGCTTTTTCATGGTCATTTCATATTCCAATCTGCCGCTGTTATCGTTGGACAGTCGCTGATCCTCATCGAAATACTGATAATAGCCTTTCACACGTTCAAAATCTGTCATGAAAGCACCTCCCTATCTGATATTGAGAAGTATTTAATCATAGATCTTTCCAAAATGCAAGGCATTACGACATAGAAAAAGCGGCGGGATTTCTCCCGCCGCCGGTGACTATGAAATTAGTCGATGTAGAGATCGCGCTTCTCGTAGGTGGTGTGGAGCAGCTCATGGCTCTTGTGGCCGTTGGGCTTGCCCAGGAACTCGTCGTAGATGGCCTTGATCTCGGGGTTGAGGTGGCTCTTGCGCAGGGTCTTGGCAGCATCCTCATCGTAGAGAGCCTTCGCGCGGGCCACACGGATGTCGGTCCAGTTGCGCACAGCAGAGGACACGATGGGCTGACCGCCGCCATTGACGCAGCCGCCGGGGCAACCCATAACCTCGATAAAGGTGTAGTTCTTCTCGCCTGCCTTGATGGCGTCGAGGAGCTCAGCAGCCTTACCGGTGGAGGAGCAAACGGCAACGTTCACATCCAGGTCGCCAACCTTAACGGTAGCTTCTTTGATGCCTTCCATGCCGCGCACGTCGTGCAGATCGAGGCTGGCCAGCTCGGTGCCGGTGATCAGCTCGTAAGCGGTACGCAGAGCAGCTTCCATAACGCCGCCGGTAGCGCCGAAGATGACGGCAGCGCCGGTGGATTCGCCCATCAGCTTGTCGAAGTCTTCATCGGGCAGGTTCTCGAAATCGATGCCGGCAGCCTTGATCATCTTGGCCAGCTCACGGGTGGTGATGACGTGATCCACGTCCATCAGGCCGTTGTTGCTCATTTCGGGACGCTTGGCCTCGAACTTCTTGGCGGTGCAGGGCATGACAGAGACGGTAACGATATCCTTGGGATCGATACCAGCCTTCTCGGCGTAGTAGGACTTGATCAGAGCGCCGGTCATCTGGTGAGGAGACTTGCAGGTGCTCAGATTCGGGATGAACTCAGGATAGTAGTGCTCGCAGAACTTGATCCAGCCGGGAGAGCAGCTGGTGATCATGGGCAGTACGCCGCCGTTCTGGATGCGGTTGATCAGCTCAGTGCCTTCTTCCATGATGGTCAGGTCAGCGCCGAAGTCGGTGTCGAACACCTTATCGAAGCCCAGACGACGGAGGGCAGCAGCCATCTTGCCGGTCACGCCAGTGCCGATGGGCATGCCGAATTCCTCGCCCAGAGCGGCGCGGACAGCGGGAGCAGGCTGCACGACCACATGCTTGGTGGAGTCGGCCAGAGCTTCCCAAACGGGCTTGGTCTCGTCACGCTCGGTCAGAGCGCCAACGGGGCAGGCGGTGATGCACTGGCCGCAATTGATGCAGGCCATCTCGCCCAGACCCTTGTCCCAGGGGCTCTCGATGGAGGTGCGGAAACCGCGCTTCACAGCGCCAATGACGCCGATCTTCTGCACGTTGGCGCAAGCGCCCACGCAGCGGCGGCACACGATGCACTTGTCGTTATCGCGAATGATGGAGGGAGAGCTCAGGTCGATGGTATGCTCAGTCTTAGCGCCATCGAAACGAGCGCCGTCCTCAACACCCATATCCAGGCACAGTTTCTGCAGTTCGCAGTTCTGGCTGCGGGAGCAGGTGAGGCACTTGCGGTCGTGGTTGCTCAGGATCAGCTCCAGGTTGGTCTTGCGAGCATCACGAACAGCAGGGGTATTGGTCTTAACAACCATATTGGGGGTTACAGGCAGCACGCAGGCAGCCTGCAGGGTGCGGCCACCGCAGTCCACAACGCACAGACGGCAGTTGGCAGTCTCGTTGATGTCCTTCAGGTAGCACAGGGTGGGGATATTCACATTGGCTTTACGAGCCGCTTCAAGTACCGTCGAACCGGCAGGAACCTCTACCTGCACGCCGTCGATGGTAACATTGATCATCTGGTCCATTATTTCCACTCCTTTATGCAGATATTAGTTCTTGACGATGGCGCCGAAACGGCACTTCTCCATACAAGAACCGCACTTGATGCACTTGGCGGTGTCGATGGTGTGCATTTCCTTCACGTTGCCACTGATGGCATTGACGGGGCACACACGGGCGCAAGCGGTACAGCCGCGGCACTTGTCAGTGATCTCGTAGTTGAGCAGTTTCTGGCAGTGGTGGGCGGGGCAGCGCTTTTCCTTGATGTGGGCTTCGTACTCATGGCGGAAGTACTTCAGCGTGGAGAGAACGGGGTTGGGAGCAGTCTGGCCCAGACCGCACAGAGCGGTAGCCTTGATGTTGGCAGCCAGAGCTTCCAGCTTCTCGATGTCGCCTTCCTCGCCCTTGCCCTCGGTGATGCGCTCCAGGATCTCCAGCATACGCTTGGTGCCGATACGGCAGGGAGTGCACTTACCGCAGCTCTCGTCAACGGTGAAGTCCAGGAAGAAGCGGGCGATGTCAACCATACAGTTGTCTTCGTCCATAACGATCATACCGCCGGAACCCATCATGGAACCGATGGCAGTCAGCGTATCGTACTCAATGGGGGTATCCAGCAGTTCAGCGGGAATGCAGCCGCCGGAGGGACCGCCGGTCTGCACAGCCTTGAAGGCCTTGCCACCGGGAATGCCGCCGCCGATCTTGTAGATGATGTCGCGCAGGGGGGTGCCCATGGGAACTTCTACCAGACCGGTATTGTTGATCTTGCCGCCCAGAGCGAACACCTTGGTGCCGGGGCTCTTCTCGGTACCGATGGAGGTGAACCAGTCGGCGCCCTTGAGGATGATCTGGGGAATGTTGGCATAGGTTTCAACATTGTTGATATTGCTGGGCTGATCGAACAGACCACGCACAGCGGGGAACGGAGGCTTGGGAGTGGGTTCGCCACGCTTGCCTTCGATGGAGCGCATCAGAGCGGTTTCTTCGCCGCAGACGAAGGCGCCGGCGCCCAGACGGATGTACATATCAAAGTCGAAGCCGGTGCCGAAGATGTTCTTGCCCAGCAGACCGTATTCGCGAGCCTGGTCGATGGCCAGCTGCAGGCGCTTAACGGCGATGGGATACTCAGCACGGACATACACATAACCTTCGGTAGCGCCGATGGCGTAGCCGCCGATGGCCATGGCTTCGATGACGGAATGCGGGTCGCCTTCCAGAATGGAACGATCCATGAAAGCGCCGGGGTCGCCTTCGTCAGCGTTGCAGATGATGTACTTCTGATCAGCCTTGGAAGCTGCAGCGAACTTCCACTTGGTGCCGGTGGGGAAACCGCCGCCGCCACGGCCACGCAGACCGGACTTGATCATCTCGTTGATAACATCCTCGGGAGACATCTCGGTCAGCACCTTGGCCAGGGCCTGGTAGCCGTCAAAAGCGATGTACTCGTCGATGTTTTCGGGGTCGATCACACCGCAGTTACGCAGGGCCACACGGCGCTGGTCACGGTAGAAGTCGATGTCGTCCAGAGACAGGTGAGCGTCTTCGTGCTCTTCCTTCTCCTTGTAGACCAGATGCTGGGCAATACGGCCCTTGAGCAGATGCTCTGCAACGATGGTATCAACATCTTCTACCTTGATGCGGCTGTAGAAAGTGCCTTCGGGATACACGATAACCACGGGGCCGGCTTCGCACAGACCGAAGCAGCCGGTGCGGACGACCTTAACTTCCTTGTCCAGACCGTGCTTGGCGATCTGCTCTTCAAAGCGCTCGATCAGCTGGTTGGAACCGCTGGAAGTACAGCCGGTACCGCCGCAGACAAGCACATGTGCGCGATAAAGATCCATGTTTGCTCCTCCTTAACGTTTGCTTACGGTTACTCAGCAGCGCCGATGGTGTATTCCTGAACAGGACGGCCATTGACGATGTGCTCAGCCACGATGCGGGAAACCATTTCGGGCTTCACCTTCACGTAGGTGACCTTTTCCTTGCCGGGAACCAGCACGTCCAGCATGGGCTCGAGACGGCACATGCCGATGCAGCCGGTCTGGGACACGGTCACATTCTGGAGACCACGGGTCTGGATTTCGTCCATGAACTTGAGCATGACGGGGCGAGCGCCGGCAGCGATGCCGCAGGTAGCCATACCGATAACGATACGGGTGCCTTCGTCAGCGTCCTTACGCATGGAAATCTTGCCCAGAGTCTTTTCGCGGATAGCCTGCAATTCAGCCAGGGATTTCATTGCTTATGACACCTCCAAGATAGGTTTGAATTCTTCTTCAATGCTTTCTTTCATCCATACATAGATGTCGGGTTCGTTGAGCGGAATGCCGCCCAGTGCCTCGCGCACCATTCGGGTATCGAACAGCGCTTCGGCTTCCCCTGCCCGAGCTTCAAAGACGAAGTCGGGCTTTTCCGGATTCAGCGTGACCAGCGTCAGCAGCGTATCGCAGATATCCCCCATGGGGATGCAATCGATATGCCCCAGATGGAACGTAGCGGAGATGGTTGTCCCCACGTTAACGGTACTCTGGATGGAGAAGGCGCCATCGCTCATCTCCGCGCTTTGCTTGAGCATCGGGATCCCCAGACCCACCTTGCGTGTGGTACGTGTGGTGGTGAAGGGGTCTGTCACCTTTTGGAGGAATTCTTCGCTCATACCGCAGCCATCATCGATGACGGTGAAGCGGAGCATGTTCTGCTCGTCCTTCTCAAAGGTGATGGTAACCAGCGTTGCGCCGGCTTTGATGCTGTTCTGCGCAATATCCAGAACATGCATGGATAAATCTCTCATAGCTTACATCGCCTTGTACTTTTCGAGGATACCGGGGATTTCAGCGGGAGTCAGACGACCAAAGACATCGTCATTGATCATCATAACGGGAGCCAGACCGCAAGCGCCGAGGCAGCGGGTGGCCTGCACGGTGAACTTGCCATCTTTGGTGGTGTCGCCGGGCTGGATCTCCAGTTCTTCACAGAGCTTGTCCAGAACAGCCTGAGAACCCTTGACGTAGCAAGCGGTACCGAGGCAGACGCCGCAGACGTACTCGCCCTTGGGCTGCAGAGAGAACTGAGAGTAGAAGGTAGCAACGCCGTAGACTTCGCTCAGCGTGACACCCAGACCATCAGCAATGATCTTCTGCACGTCTTCGGACACGCAGCCGAAGATGTTCTGCGCTTCCTGCAGAACAGGCATCAGTGCGCCCTTTTGCTCTTTGTGATCCTGGATTACCTGTGCCAGCTTTTCAAACTTTTCGTTACGATCGGACATGGCAGTATAAGACCTCCTCCATAGTTGAATCACTGTAACGTGTGCTTGAACAGCACAAATCTATTATATAATATCATACTCTCAGCCAAAAATCACGCATTTTGTGAAAAAATAATCATTTTTATTTGATGGTATCAAAAGACGACGGTTTTTGTTGGACAAACCGCCGTCTTACATCTTGTGTATGTAGAAAATCATCCGTGATAAAGCTTTTTGAGAAACTGAAAGGCAGCCTCAGGGGTTGCTTCCTCCAAGGGCAAGGAGAACACCTGATCCTGGATATCCTCCAGCCGATGGGCATCGCTTGAATGCAGCTGGAAACGTCCTTTGGTAGCATAAGCAGGGCAGTCCAGATTTGCGTATACCTCAACAATGGGAAACTGGGGCAGAAAAGGCATCAAACCCAAAGCGCCGATCATGCCGTTGTTGCCACGGTTGATGTGTGCAGGCACGGTTACACCATGATGCTTTTTGACCAGTGCTTCCACCTCATCCACACTCAGATCTGTCGCGTTAATCAGCAGTTTGTCAAGAATTCCTCCGGGTTCATCCCCATTGGTCTTGATCAATTGGTTACCAAATAGCGCAGGCTGATTCTGAATATCCGGCAAATGTGCATAGACCTCTTCCCCTGCATCCAGCGCATCTTTTAGCGTTGGAAAATATCCGAGAATATGGGCTTCTTCCTTGCTGGTGATTTCCATACCCGGAAGCACTGCCACGCCGTATTCAGCGCCCGCTGCGATGGCTTCAGGCACATTGCGCGTGGTGTTGTGATCTGTGAGCGCGATGAGTGACAATCCGTTTACGCACGCCATCCCTACCAGATTCCACGGTGTCATCTCGTCATCTCCGCAGGGCGAAAGACAACTGTGCAGATGCAGGTCGCAGAAAACCTCCATCTTACTCAACGGGCGCTGCGATACCAGCTTTGTTCATAATACCGCATACTTCATAGGCCGTTTTGGTGGTAGACAGCACGGGCATGCCTTCGTCGATCGCCTTCTTCAGAGAGGCCTCTTCAGCTTCCACGCCTTCGACCAAAATAACGCAGGCCATTTCCATTAACACAGAAACGGCGATCACGTTCACATGGGTCTGCACGGTACACCAGGCCATGCCCTGCTTGCCGTGAGCCAACACCCAGCTGAGCAGGTCGCAGCTGTATCCGCAGGAAATCTCCGCTTCCAGATCGGCATTTTCCGTAACGCACTTTGCATCCAGCAAAGCAAGCAACTCTTTTACTTTCATGTTATTTCTCTCCTATTCTCTTGTGCTTTTGGCCAGCTCAACCATCTGCTGTGCCATCACTTTCAGTTGTTCCTTCAAAATGTGAATGCAATCCATCTTGTTGCAGTATCCACGGACAATGTCCTCAGCAAAAGTGCGGCAGGTAGGACTTCCGCAGCTTCCGCAGTCATAGCCCGGAAGACTACGCACGATCTCTTCCATTTGCTCCATCTTGCGCATGGCTTCTACGATATCATCATCCAGACGCATGACGCTGTTGGGCAAAACGGGCTGTTCTGCGATCAAAGGATACTTGCCGAGATAGGAAGCGTTCACTTTCTCGTCGGGATGCGTGATATCGCAGCCGCTCATCAATGCCTGGACAGCATTGCGGGCAACGTAGCTGTTTTCGAACGTCAGGGGACCGCCTACGCAACCGCCTGTACAAGCAGCACCCTCAAAGAAGACCAAATCCTGCAACTTATTGTTTTCGATCTCTTCAAGCACACGAATGACGTTTTCGATACCATCAACAGCCATACTGTGCTCTGGGCAGACCGCATTGGCCTCACCGCCGCTGTTCGCCCAACCGACACCATACGCGCTGGCGGTTGCCGTGTTGGTATTGGTATGGATCTTCTTCATATGGCTGGCAAGCAAGCCGTAGATTTCCATCATGGAGATCGCGCCATCCACAGCGGAGGTCTCATGTCCGATGGGATTTCGAATGGCCGTCATCTTGGCTGCACAGGGTGTGATAAAGAAACAGCCAACGTCTTTGGGATCAACCTTGTGTTTCTTACAAAACTCCTGCTTGGCAACCATGGCAGCCACTTCCATGGGCTGGCGGATATCGATGATGTGCGAAAGCAGATCAGGAAAACGTACCCGGATCAGGCGTACGATGGCCGGACAAGCGGAAGAAATAATGGGATAATCCTCCGGTTGTGCATTGCGCATTCTCTCGCGGATTGCGCGTGTGACGATATCTGCGCCTTCTGCCACTTCGTATACATGGTCGAATCCCATTGCGAGCAGGCCATCCAGTACCTGAGACGGGCTGATGAGATGCTTGAACTGTCCATACAGCGACGGAGCAGGCAGTGCGATCTTATACTTGAACTCTCCCAGCGACGAAAGAGGATCTGTTTGTGCATATTTGGCATGATAATCGCAAACACGAATGCACTCACCGCAGTCGATGCAGCGTTCATCAATGATATGCGCCCGGCCACCGCGAACACGGATCGCTTCCGTAGGGCAACGTTTCAAACAGTTGGTACAGGCCTTGCATTTGTCCTTATCCAGCCTTACAGAATGAAATCTTTTGTCCTGCATGTTCATTTCCTCCGAAAGAAAACCATTGGATTATCTCTTGAGGGCAAAACCCATCTTAATGGTGGTGCCTTCCCCCACCTGACTTTGAATATCGAAGCTGTCAGCGTTGCGCTTCATGTTGGGCAGACCCATACCTGCGCCAAAACCAAGATCACGTGCTTCTTCGCTGGCAGTTGAATACCCCTCCTCCAGCGCCTTGCTGATATCCGGAATGCCAGGGCCAACATCCTTGGAGATGAGCAGCACTTCTTCAGGGCTCATTTCCATGATCAGATTTCCGCCATTGCTGTGAATGATCAAGTTGAGTTCAGCCTCATAGCTGGCTACGGCCACTCTGCGAAGGGTGACCGCATCGATACCCAGCTGTTTGAGCTTTCGCTTGATACTGGCAGATGCATCGCCGGCAGTCTGAAAAGCGCCGGAAGCAACATCGTAGCTGTCAACAAACAGATTATTTGACATGGTAACTCCCTCTCTTTTGCAGATTATGCGCCGGTACGGGCTGCGCTTCCCTTGATGCCTGCCTGATACAGCAGACCACAGGTGGTGTAGTTGGTATGCTCTGTCGCAAGAACTGCAATGCCGATCTCACGTGCTTCCTCAAGGATGTCTTCGGAAGGAATTTTGCCTCGGGCGAAAATCACGCAATGAATATCCAGCATTTCCGCTGTACGCATCACGTGGACATTGGTCAGACCGGTAATCAAAACGCACTTTTCCTTCACAAAAGCAAGCACGTCGCTCATCAGATCGCTTCCGCAAGCCATCTTGACTTCCTCGTCAAGGCGTTCCTCGCCACAAAGTACTTTGGCATCCAGAATAGGGATCAAATCTCGGATGGTCACAGTCATCCCTCCTATGTGTTTCCCAGTATATCGTAAACCTGCTTGAGCAGGTTCAGCGAGCGAATGGTCTGATATTTCAGCTGCGCGCCGAAGGAGACGCTGCTGAGGTCATCTTCTATACTATCACAGAAGCCGGCATAATCGTCCAGCAGCGTCAGAAGGCATTCGACGCTTGGATCCCTCGGCAGAGGAAAACGCTGCTGCATCCTGAGAGACACCAGGCTCGTCTGGTCTCGCAGCGTCAGAAGCTTTAACCGCATTTCCTCCGCCGATAGCTCGGAACGGTCTGACGCAATGCCCAGCTGCTGCAGCGACAGGATGAGATCGTCTGCATGAAGAAAAGCCGCCTGGAGGATCTCGATCTGGCCGCGCATTCCCTGTATGCTCACGGCAATCGGTGGAAGCTTAATATGAAAGAGATACGAATCCACTTCATGACGCTGGCTGATCTGCTCACGTACACTTCGCGCATCCTCCTCGGTGGGATAGACAGCAGCCAGTACACGATAGCGCTGATCCTGCCATAAATAGCCGGCAGCACCGCGATTTTGGAATTGGTAAGCAAAGTCTTTAGCAGATGCTTCATCCTCAAAAGCGCCGAGCTGAAGTGCGTACCACTGAACCTCAGGCAATGTCCATTCAACAGCTGTGATGGTTTCATCAAAGCTTTCATCCAGTGGAAACGGCGTAGCAGTTGGCAGAGGACTTACATTGCCCGCAGGACTTCTTGAGGCAAGTAGACCCGAGAGAAAAACGATTCCTGCTATTAACAAAAGCAGATAGCTCATCCATTTCCCGGGTGCATGTCCACTCGGGTATACCTTTTTTTGCTCCTGCATACCAATACCCTCCCATATTCCTGTGAGGACACCCTATGCCCGGGCAAAGCAGGTTATGACAGAATCGCTATTCTTGTTGCATTTGGTCGTTTCTGAGTCAAAGTTATTATACTGTATGTCCTTCAATTATGCAACCTTGTTTGCCGAACGAAAGGAAATGCGAAAGAGAAAAAACGAGAACAAAGCCTCGTTCTCGTTTTCAAAAGTGATTCAATTCAAATCAGAGCAGATCATCGAAGAGATGAATATTTTCTGCCTTCAAACTGATTTCTCCGCGTTCCGCCTTTTTGATCAGTTCCACGATTCGGTCATTGATGGGCGTGGGCACGCCGTATTTCGTGCCATAAGCGCATACGATGCCATTGATGGCGTCCACCTCGCATGCTTTACCTGCTTTCAAATCCTGTAGCATAGACGGTTCAATGGCACGATGCTTCTTCATGGCAATTGGAATAAGCAGCGTACCAATCTCGCGCTTGAAAGCATTCCGATAATCAAAGAGTTTGGTGATATTCTTGCCCTGTACTGGAGCGAACGTAACACCAGCAACGTGTCCAACATCGATGCACTCTTTCATGCAGCGAATGGCAACTTTCCGCGCGCCTTTGTTTTCGCTTACGTCGCCGAAGGTACCGCCCACAACGGTGCCAAGGCCAGAGAAGGTAGCGTTGATCAGCAGTTTGGACCAGCGCGCGCCCAGCAGGTTTTCTTCTTCATGAACAGGGCACATGCGTTCAAGCAACTCCTTGACCATGTTGTACTGTGCATCGGAAATGCCGTCCATCTTACCCATATGGAACGACAGGCTGTCAGGCGTACTGGTAAGCGTGCACACACCCGGTTCAGACAGCGTAGCTCCCCACTCTACCACGCAGCCCATCGTACGGTTGGAGCCTACAATGGCAGCAATGCCAGGCTCAGGCAACCCGTTTTGCAGTGTAACGATGACGCCTTCCTCAGACAAATAGTCCTTGAGCATGGAAACTACTTCTGCGTTATGCAACTGTTTGGTCATCAGCAGAATCACGTCATACGTTCCCGTCATTTCGTCAGGCGTGATGGCCTTGACGGGCACATTCATCTCCACCGTACCCGTGATCCGGGCACCGTGTTCATTCAATGCATTCACATGGGCTTGGTTACGATTGATCAGATCAATTTCGTCGCCATTTTGGGTAATATACGCGCCAAGAACAGTACCAAGAGAACCCGCTCCATAAATTGCATATCTCATTTCATCATTCCTCCTTATGATTTTGCAGTATAACACATGTATCCAATTTATGAAAGTAAACCACTTACCGATTTTGCAATGGCACATATCAAAGGGATATGGTATACTTGATTACGTCACAAACGCATTTTCATCACCAAGAGAGAAGTGAATTCATTTATGCAGTACCATCTTGAAACCATTCCCGTTTGGGAAGCCATGGAAGCAGAAACGCCCTGCCCCTTCTGTTACCTGAAAGAGAAATTGGAGATCAACGAAGTGGAACGTTCATTGGGCGGAAGCGTTATGGAACCCGATTCCCGTATCCGTGTCAACAAAACCGGTATTTGCGCGCATCATCACACCCAACTTTTTGCAATGCATAATCGTCTTGGCCATGCCTTACTCTGCGATTCTCACTCCAAAGAGATTCTGGAGACGCTTGACAAGGTAAAGGTATCTGGCAAAAGCGGTCGAGGTCTGTTCTCCTCCTCTGCCACCGCATGTGAAAAGCTGGCACAGGAACTAGACGCCCTGGCCAGCGGTTGTGTTATTTGCGAAGATATCGCCTCTCACATGAAACGCTATCTGTACACCTTTATTCACTTGTGGAAGACGGACCGCGCTTTCCTACGCAAATGGGAAGAATCCAACGGCCTTTGTTTTCCGCATGCAATCGAACTTCTGCAGATGGCCTCCCGTCAGCTCGGCTCCAGTCAGGAGCAGCAGTTCGCTCAGGCTGTACTGGACAGCATGAAAAAGACTCTCTCTGTGGATGAAAGCGATCTTGAATGGTTCACGCTGAAGTTTGACTACCGCAACCAGCAAAAGCCTTGGGGCAACAGCCGCAATGCGCTTGAGCGCACGGTGAACCGCCTGCGTGGAAAGTGCGTTAGCAGCACAGAGAATTAATCCAGCGGTTCTTCGAACCGTTCCAGCAAAACGCCAGCCTGTTCAAACAGCTCAATGGAGAATGGATCCGGATACCCCTGCTGATAGACCACGCGCCGAATGCCTACGTTGATGATCATCTTGGCGCAGACAGAGCAGGGCTGATGAGTGCAGTACAACGTTGCACCGTCGATGGAGATTCCCAGTTTGGCTGCCTGTAGGATGGCGTTTTGTTCTGCATGGATGGCATAGCAAACTTCCGCACGCGTACCAGATTCGATGTTCATCTGATCTCTGAGACAGACGCGGCGTTCCTTGCAAGTGAGCAGACCGGCAGGCGCGCCATTATAGCCGGTGGTCATGATGCGCTTATCCTTGACGATCACGGCGCCGATGCTTCTTCCCTCACGATAGCAGCTGGACCATTCCGAAATCAGGTAGGCCATTTTCATAAACCGAATATCCCATTTATCCATTAGTATCCCCCCTATTACTCCTGCATCATAGCACAACGCCAACCTTTATGGCAAGGCATAGGGTTCATCATCCTTTCATACTTTCTCCACGGAGGCGAAGGTATGAAGGACGGAGCAAAAAGACAGACGATCCTGCTGACTGGCTTAAATGGTTTGATCCGAGCGTTGGGCTTCCTTCTCAGGGTAATGATGTCCCGTATCCTCGGGGCAGAGGTTATGGGAATTGCCGAGCTTGCGCAAAGCGTGCATATGCTCGCGATTACGCCGTTGACATCCGGCCTTCCCCTTGCCATCAGCAGACTCACCGCCAAAGAACAAAAAGAAAACAAAGTTTTTCCCCTCATGGCGGGCATGTCTCTGGTTCGGCAACTTTCCCTGGTGCTGATTCCCCCGTTTTTGATTCTCTCGCCGGCCCTGGCGCGTTTATCTGGCGATGTACGAGTTCTTCCTTCGCTGTGGTTTACGGCGCCATGCATGCTGATTCTGGGTTATTCAGGGGCCTACAACGGTTATTGTTACGGCACGCGGCGAAGTTATCTTCCTGCGGTTTCAGAATTGACCGAGCAAACCCTTCGTATGGGCTTTACGCTGCTCCTGCTGCCTGTTCTTGGCAGGCTGTCAGTTGCGTGGCTGGCCGCTGTGCCCGTTGCCGCTACAATGGTTGCGGAAGTAATCGGTCTTGGGCTGGTGGTGCTGGTATTGCGGCTTCCCACTATACGAGGCAGCTCGATCAACAAATGGAAAAAACCCATTGTCCGTCTGGCGGCTCCCGCCACTGCTACTCGCCTGATCCACACCTTGCTCCGTTCAGCAACAGCCATCATTATTCCCATGCGCCTTGTTGCTTCCGGACTGCCTGCGTCAGAGGCCACTGCGCGCCTTGGGATGCTGAACGGTATGGTTTTTCCGCTGATGATGCTCCCCTGCATTTTCACAGGTGCGCTTTCGATGGTCATGATCCCCAGACTGGCGCAAAGCGAAGAAAATGCCCGGTCATGCAAAGAAATGTTACTCAAACTCTTTGCAGCCGGGCTGTTGGTTTCGCTTGTGTGTATGGGATGCTTGATCCTTCTTGCACCATTTATTGCCGTCAAAATTTATCGATTGGCAGAACTGCAGGCGTTGCTTTTGGCCGCTTCACCTCTGTGCTTCCTCTGCGCGGCTGAAAACCTGACTGGAGGCGCTATTGCAGCGCTTGGACTGCAAAAGTATTCCATGTATGGTTCCATCCCCAGTTCCCTACTTGCGCTGCTCCTTACCTGGATGCTGACTTCACGGCCGGAACTCCGCCTTCTGGGCGTGATCCTCAGCCAATGTATCGGGCATGGCTTCGGAATCGCTTGGAACGGCGGCGTCATCGTCCGCTGGTGGCGCAGCCATCAGGCAAACTCGCCTTTGTGATAAATCCTGTCCATCTCAGGCGTTTCATTTCCCTGCTCGTCATAAACGACCAGCGGCGGCATCCACAGCAGGGCCGGTTTGGCATTTTTCATTCCTTCCAGCATCACCAGATACGGTGCGCGATCAACCTTTGCACACACCAGGCGGATTCGCTTGGGTTCGATCCGAAAGTGACGGTAGGCGTCCATCAATTCCAGCATGCGCTGTGCAGGAAAAACCATACACAACCGTCCTTGATTGCGCAATACCGCTGCACAAGATTCGACCCAGCTATCAATAGTCAGTTCATCTTCGTGACGTGCGATCTGAACACTCTCATTTGGATTTTTGAGTGTTGCGCCTCTTTTACCGTAGGGAGGATTGCACGTGACCAAATCAGCGCATTCATAACCAATTACCTTGGCCGCCTGTCTCATATCCACAGCGTGAATGCGTATTCTGTGCTCCAGATGATTGTACTGCACGCTCCTTGACGCCATGTCTGCCATCTGCGGCTGGATTTCAAAGGCGTCAAAACGGGTATCTTCCCGCTGAATACTCATCAAAATAGGCAGGATACCCGTGCCGGTGCCCATGTCAACAATGTGTTCCCGCGGGCGGACACGTGCAAAATCGCTCAGCAAAACCGCATCCATTCCAAAACGGAAGCCACTTTCATTTTGAATGATGAACAGCCCGTTTCGCTGTAGATCATCCATCCGTTCGCCGGGCAAGAGTATCTCATTCATCGGCAATCTCCTCATCCATTGAGCGAATCATCATCCGGGTGGATGCTTTCTCGCTCCACATAACCGGTAAAATCATTGTACTCGACCAGCGCCCATTCATCATCAAGGGCAATCACCCAGCAGACCTCTCCCGAAGGAACGGTCAGGAGCACTTCTGATTCTTTTGTTGCAGAAAGATAGATATTGGTATACGGTGCTGAAAACCATGCAAGGGATTCTTGGAGAACTTGGCCGAAGGGCGGCTGAACGGGCGGATTGACCACTTCTGTCGACGGCACGTCCTGCCATGAATCCGCGTTCTGATCACGGAACGTCAGGTATTTGCTCATCACATATCCTGCTGTATTGCGATAACTCACCATCGACCAGTCGGATCCCTGTGAATACACCTCTACCTGCGCACTGCGCGGAATCGTGCGAATAATCGCGCTGCCTACGGTAGGGCTCATCCTGAGATTGAGGGAACCGCTGGTCGTGGTCACGGTAGCCATTCTCACCGTGTCAGGCGTTGAAGGAATTTCGGGAATATCCGGCGGAGCGGTATCCGGCTGACTATGCGCAGTGAGATACGTACTCATTACATATCCACTGAAGCCATTATAGCGCACCCGTGACCATTGAGTAGAGTCAAAAGCAGCTTCCACAACAGCATACTGAGGAATCTGCACTAGAACTCTGGCACTCAGGCTGGGCGACTGTCGCAGATTCAGCGATCCGCCGGGCGTAAGTACCATAGCTGTGACGAATTGATCTTCCGAAGGAAGCTCCTCCTCAGGAAGCTGCTGAGGCGGCTGTTGACTCCACTGGTCAAACTGCAAAAAAGACGTCATGATATATCCACGGATTCCCTGATAACTGACGGTAGAGAAGGGTTCTGCTTTTTCGATCACTTCTACCTGGTTGCCATGACGAATCTGCATCATGACACGTCCATTGAGGCTTGGACTTTCGCGGAAATTCACCGTACCAGACCCCGAGGGGATCGCTACGGTCGCCGTCACCGTTTCCTGATCCGGCAATGGTGTTTCTTCCGCAGGAGGCAAGCCAGATGCAGCGGATCGGAGCGCGGAAAGCAGGCTTCTGACCGCATAGGCACGAATGCCGTTGTATTCGACATATGCCCAGTCGTTTTCAAGGCTCAATACAGTAAGATCTTCCCCCTCAGGCGCCGTGGTCAGCACAGGCGCGCTCATGGAAGGCGCCTGTCTCAGATTGATGTAACGGGAAGCAAGTACCGTCATGTAGCCGATGATTTCCATTGGCTGATCCGGCGTTTGCGCAGGGAAATCTGCATCAGGCTGAGACTCCTGCGGCGGTGCAGGCATGCTGGTCCCGGCATCGCCGAGAATACCCCCAACGAAGTTCATCGTAACCCCTTTGCATCCCGGGTAGTAAAAGCCAAGAATTTGCTCATGAGAATAACCTTCTCTTGCCATCTGCATCGCACCGTTTTGGCTCATACCCACGCCGTGACCGTATCGACCGGCACGCAGGATAAAAGAAGACTGTTTGTCCTCTACGCGCCACAGTTCATTGCTGGATGATTGCAGACTCATACCCAGCATGCTTTCCAGTTCGCCAAACACGTCACAGGTCACCGTAACAGATACGGTAACACTCTGTCCGCCTGCACCCTGGGTCTGAACCGTCAAAGCAAAATCAGCCTTTGTGTAGAGCGTGCTAGGCGACTTGTATTTCGGGGTGTGTAGTGTGATGCTCTCCAGCCATTGAAGGCTGGTATTGCTGCTGGTGGCAGAATATCCCTGATTCTTCAAAGCGGAGACGGCTTTGTTTTTCAGCAGTGATAAGAGAGCGGAGGCGTTGTTCCCGTGAGCAAGATCCTTATAGATGATCTTGGAGACGGTTTTGGCGCTGCTGCTTAGGTCAAAGGGATCATCTTTCACCGTCAGATAATCATACCCGTTGCTTCCCCAGATATTCTTGGCCGATTCTGTCTGGCCGCCGTTGCTGGAGGCAAAGTAGGTTTCTGCATATTTGTTACCGTACTTAAGCACAATGCCGCGTGTAGCCTCTATGGCGGAATTACAGTTGGCATTCCCACTGCTGGTACCCCGGTACAGCTGATCGGATGACGTGTCCGTTACGTCGTAATCCTTGGATGAACGGTTTTCCATCATCCGTACTGTATAGGTACGTGCAGCAATGGCCTGCGCCTGCAGGGCTTGCGCGGGAGCGCTATTGCCCATTTCATAAGGCAGCACGCCCTGAAGATAGTCCTCGATATAAATATGTGCGATAGGATAGAGCTGATACCCTCCGCCGGATTTGCTGACCGAATGAAAAGAAAAATCACCAGGGTATAGATTTGTACTGTTTTTCGCCTGTGCAATGGTCAGGCCGCCGCTTTGTGCAGCACGGCGAAGCGTAAAAAACGTGCCCATATTTCTGGTTACGCCATTGACCGTCAGCGTCATTTGACCGGTGGAAGCATTGAATTTGAGAGACAGTTTGCTTCCAGAATGATACGTGGCTTCTCCGTTATTCAGCGTGTAGCTCCCTTTCAGGGTCAGATCCAGTTGCTGAGGGCTTCCCAGGGAGGAAAGATAGACCCGCACCATGCCGTCCCGGCTGGCATGATCCCGTTCGATGGTGATCGGATTGACCTGAACAGAGGCTGCTTCCGCGCCCGATTGTGTGAGCATCAATGCTGCTATGCAAAGAAAACATAGTACCGTTCTGAATGCGCGTATTCGGCCCAAATGCATCCGTATCTCACCTCAAAACTTTCGTAGCATATTCATGACTAAAATTGTATCATACGGTTGCTTTATTGTCCACGAACATGATTTTCCTGTGTTTTTGTGTCAAACAGTTGTGCCGTAAGCGTTTGCTCTGTCTTGCAGTCGATGAGCTGCCCGGTCACAGGATTGACAACCTGTAACAAAACATAGTGTTTTTCTGCGGTTTTTTTCATGATCTTGACTACGTCTGCCGTCAGTGGCTCCCCAAGCGAGACATAGTTCACTGCTTGAAACACGCCATCTTTCCTGTTCTGCAAACGATACGCAGCAAGCCGCATCGCTTCCATATCTGTATCGATGGTACTCTGCCGCGCCGCATAAGCAAGATACGGTCCAAGAAGTAACAGTGTCGGATTGAATACGCCCTGCGCGGCGCCAGCGATGAAAACAGCGATCAAAGCAAAACTGAATCCGTAGGAAATGATCAGCAATACTTTCTCAACCATACGTTCGCATCCGGCATAAGCCGCCACAGCAAGCACAACCCGAGCACCGTCCAACGGAAGCACTGGCAGACAGTTGACCACAAACAATGCCAAATTGGCTTTCAAAGACTGATAAGCCCAAACAAAGCGCATAGAAAGCGGCAAACAAACGAGCGTCAGCCCACCGCTTACCAGGATACCCGCCGCCGCAATCCATCCTCGACGACTGCAGCTCAGCTGTGCGTATCCAGCTGCATCCGCCACTGCACCAAAAGGCGTCCACTCCAGCTGGCAACGCTTGACGGCGCATAGAGCCATCGCAATGATATGCGCGCATTCATGCAGGAGGAGCGCAAGAAGCGTGAGCAGCAATTGCGGCAACGGAAAGAACAATACAGAAAACGCAAAAAAGACAAGCGCGATCGGATGAACGGACAGTCTGATCCTCATACCAAAACAAACAATGTTCATTCTGTCAGCGCGACCATTTGATTCTGCGGATCGATCGAGCGCCCGTCGACACGCAGTTCAAACGCTAGCGGTTCTCCGGGAATCAATGCAGCAAAAATCTCGCCTGTTTCCACCCAGTCTCCCACTTCCACAAAGCAGGTTTCCAGATTACCATATAGCGTCTCGCTATCATCCGCATGCCTGATTCGTACGATCCTTTCTTCCTCCAAACCATGAGCAATACTCATGACCTCTCCCGCAGCAGCTGCACGCACATCCGAAACGGCTCCCTGCAGTTCCAGGTACGGTTCCTGCTCCGACCAGGCATGGAGTGTTTCGCCAGTGATGGGGGCCATCACCTGAACCGCAGGCACTTCACTCCAAACAGCGCGGATCTCAGCAGGTAACAAGTCGCTTACAAAGCTAAGCCTGCCTACGTTCTCGTCCCACTTCATATCCATCTCACTCCGAAGCGCAGAAAAAACCGTTTGAGTTTCGTCGTTGCGAATGCTGTGCAGCGCAAGCACCACCAGCGCCAGACAACCCACCGTTGCCAGATTGCGAACAAGCTGGTCTGGCTGGAAAAAACTTCTAAGCCCGGTGGGTCTTGAAGGGAGTTCGATCAGCGTAGCGCTTGTTTGCTTTTCTTCATGGGTTGTTTCTATTCTGAGCCTTTCCTGTCCGCTTCGTATCCTGATCCGGTTCACCCGCGTCTGCTCGTCCAAAACAAATCCCTCCTCTGGCAGAACGTATGCCCGCCAAAGGAGGGATAGAACAATTAGAGACAGCCTTTTTTCTGCATATATTCCAGCGTACGGATCAGCGCAAGCTTTCCGTGACTGTAGCTCAATCCGCCCTGCAGGAAAGCGGTATAGGGTTCGCGCATGGGCGCGTCTGCACTGAGCTCGATGGAGGCGCCGCTGACAAAGGTACCAGCCGCCATGATCACCTGATGCTGATAGCCCGGCATGTCCCAGGGTTCAGGCAGGGCCATGCTGTCAATAGGAGAGGCAGTCTGAATGCCCTGACAGAAAGCGACAAGCCTTTCAGGGGTGACAAGATCCAGCGCCTGAATGATATCGGTACGTGGGGCGCTGTAATGGGGCGTGGTATGCATGCCCATAGCGTCGAAAACGGCCGCTGCCAGCGTTGCGGTCTTCACGGCCTGGGCAACTACATGAGGCGCCATAAACAGCCCCTGATAGAAAGGCTGATAGCTTCCGGCATAGCTGCCCACTTCCAGACCGATACCGGGAGCCGTCAAACGATAGCTGATTCTTTCGATCAGGTCCTGGCGGCCGACGATATACCCGCCAGTTGGCGCCATGCCACCGCCGGGGTTCTTGATCAGGCTGCCAACGCACACATCTGCTCCGTAATGACTGGGTTCTTTTTCACAGACGAACTCGCCGTAGCAGTTGTCCACCATCAGGCAGGCATTGGGAAACTCTTCCTTGAGCATTTTCGAAAGAGGCGCAATATCCTCAGGCATCAGGCTGGGGCGGGAAGAATAGCCGCGGCTTCGCTGCACAGCCACCACGCGGGTATTGGGCTTCATGGCATTGCGGATGCCTGCCAGATCCAACCGGCCGTCCTCCGTCATCTCCACCTGCGCGTAGCTTACCCCCATCTCTTTGAGGGAACCCACGCCGGAGCCGCGAATACCGATGACTTCCTCAAGGGTATCGTAGGGGCCGCTGGAGGCATACATCAGCTCGTCGCCGGGACGGAGAAGTCCGAACAGGCATAGGCTCAGCGCATGGGTACCGGATGCAATCTGCGGGCGGACGATCGCGGCATCTGCCTCAAAAAGATCGGCAAAGATGCGTTCAAGGGTATCGCGTCCCACGTCGTCATAACCGTAGCCGGTAGTTGGCGCAAAATGACGCGCGGCTACCTGGTGATTCTGAAACGCATCCAGGACCTTGCCGGTATTCACAAGAGCAATCTGATCGATTCTTTGAAAAGCGTCGCGGCAGGCCTCCTGCGCTGCCTCAACCGCTTTGATAATCTCGCTGTTCATGGGACTCTCCTCATTCCTATGTAAGATTGTTATTCGTTTCGCAAAAAACGTCGAACTGCTTCTAAAGCTTGCAGGTACGCAAGCTCTGTATCAAGCCATACCACTTTTTCTTCGCCGCGGAACCAGGTTTCCTGCCGCTTTGCATAATGCTTGGTATGGAGAATCAGCTGTTTTCTCGCTTCGGAAACAGGCATCTGCCCCAGCGCAACCGGTACTAGTTCCTTATAGCCGATCCCCTGCATGGACTGAGCATCCCCTGGTAAACCGCCCGCCAGCAACCTGCGCACTTCCTCCAAAAGACCCATCGCAAACATCTGATCTATCCGTTTTTCGATCCGGGCATATAGTTGCTCTCTTTCCATACGGATCGCCAGCGGAAGGACATCAAATGCTCCTGCATAGGCTTCTGTCTGTGCCTCGCTCATGGGCTTTCCAGTCAGCTCATAGATCTCCAGCGCACGAATGACGCGTCGGAGGTCGTTTGGATGAAGACGCTGGGCGCTGGGGCAATCCACCTGAGCAAGCATATCGTGAAGGCGGTTTTTCCCATTGGGCTCGTTTGCAATGGCTTCGTATCTGGCGCGGATGGCAGGATCGCTCTTGGCGACACCAAGGGAAAGGCCGTGCATCAGCGCCTTGAGATAAAGGCCGGTACCGCCCACGAGCATGGGCAGTTTTCCTCTGCCGATGATGTCGGTGATCACATTTTGTGCCATATCGGCATAATCGGCAACCGCAAATGGTTCATCCGGCGAAACGATATCCAGCATGTGATGCCGGATCCTTTGCTGCTCTTCCGCGGTGGGTTTTGCGGTGCCGATGTCCATTCCGCGATAGATCTGCATGGAGTCCATACAGACGATCTCCGCGTTCAGCGTCTCTGCCAGACGCATGCTCAGCGAACTTTTTCCGCTGGCGGTTGCGCCCACAATAGCTATCACTTGGGGTTTCATTGGTTCGCTCCCTACTGCACGCGCTTGAAACGCTTTTCCAGCGCGTAACGGGTCATTTCGGTAACGATGGGTCTGCCGTGGGGACAGGTTGGCATGGACTGCGACGCCAACATTTCTTTCAGGAACCCGTGAATCTCATCTTTGCTGAGAGAATCACCACCCTTGATGGCATGCTTGCACGCCATTTGTGCGATCTGCCTGCGCATCCTCTCGCGGGTCACAGCGCCTCTTCCGGCCTGCCACTCATCCAGCGCTTCCAGCAGCAGCATTCTGGGATCCTCATTCTTGCCGAAGAAGGTAGGTATCGCATGAATGGCAGCGCTGCTTTCATCGAACCGCTGTACATCAAAACCAGCGTCAGACAAAACATCTCTGAGTTCGTCCACCAGTGCCAGATCGTGCTGGGTCATCTCCACCAGTACAGGCGTGAGCAGTCGTTGAGAAACAGAGGTTCCTTCAAACTGCTGCATCAGGCGATCAAAAAGGATACGCTCATGAGCCGCATGCTGATCCAAAAGGAGCAGTTTGTCCCCGCACTCAAAGATCCAGTAGGTAGAGAACGCGATGCCAATCAAGCGCAGTTCGTTTACTGCATCCACTTTGGGCAACAGACTGGTTTGTTCTTCTTCGTAGCCCGTGGTCGGATCTACTGCCTTTGTTTCGGGCAGAGGGGGCCGAAGCTCAGGCGCAACTTGGTTGATGATATTTACGGCAGTATCAGGCGTTTTTGCCTTTTCCTTCATAAAAGGCTGCTTTTCAGCTTCCTGCAGCGTTTTATCCTTCGTCGAAGCCTGCATCTTCAACATGGCCTTCGCCACAATAGGCGAGGACGAAGATTCGTGGAGCATACTTGCGCCAAGAGGCCTTTGCGGCACAATGATCGGCGGAGGCATCTTAGGAACCGTCTTTACAGCGGATTCTTCTGGCTGTACGGCTGCCGATTCACGTTTTGGTTTTGGATCAGCTGCTGGCTTTGGCTCTTTGACTGCTGCAGAAACTGACAGGCTTGATGAAGAATTGTTTGTTTCATCTTTTTCAAGCGCCACCGGTTTTTCAAGCGGCTTTTCTTCGCGAAAATTCTTTTCTTCTTCGGGTTCGTCGCCTAGACGAATCACTGTGAAACCGCTGGAAGAAACCTGAGCGGCTGTCTCCTTCACTTCGGCAGCAGCCGTTGCAGCACCGCCTATGAGCTGCATTCCCAGCGTCTGTCCGTGTAAGGCCTCGCGTACGATGGTTCGAACCGCCTCTGCAATTCCGTTTTCATTTTGGAAGCGGACTTCCAGTTTGTTGGGGTGGACGTTAACATCCACCAATGAATACGGAAGCTGCAAAAAGAGCGCACACATCGGGAAGCGGCCAACCATCACTCGCCCTTCGCAGCCCATTTCGAGTGCACGGCTAATGACGCTGCTTCTGAAATAGCGCCCGTTGATAAAGAAAGACTGCTGCTGGCGATTGCCGCGGCTGAGTTCCCCCACGCCGACGTATCCTTCCAGAATTAGGCCGTTCATGTTTCCGCTAACACGGTGCAGCTGAGAAAACGCGTCTTTACCGTACACGCTGTAGAGAACTGACTCCAGCTTTCCGTCGCCAACGCTTTGGTAGAGGGTTTTCCCCTGACTCACAAACCGGAAAGCGATCTCTGGATGAGAAAGCATCAACCGAAGCATATAGTCCGAAACCAGGGATGCTTCCATGCCGGGTTTCTTCAAAAACTTACGCCGGACCGGCGTATTGTAGAAAAGATCCTCCACCACAAATGTGGTGCCTACAGAGGAAGCAGCCTGGCGGATATCTACAAACTCGCCACCCTCCACCTTTACCCGAACGCCAAGAGAGGCACCTGCTGTTTTGGTGGTACAGGTCACCTTGGCCACGGCGGCAACGGAAGCCAAAGCCTCGCCACGAAAACCAAGTGTATGGATATCGAAAAGCTGCTCAGCGCTGGTGAGCTTGCTGGTGGCGTGGCGTTCAAAAGCCATGCGGATTTCTTCGGCAGGAATGCCCTTGCCGTCGTCGGTGATGCGCAGATATTCCACACCGCCGCCGCGAATCTCAACGGTAACATGAGAAGCTCCCGCGTCAATGGCGTTTTCAACTAATTCCTTAACGACAGAGGCCGGACGTTCCACCACTTCGCCAGCGGCAATTCGTCCGATGATTTCCTGCGACAGCTTGCGAATAGCCGCCATGGTGATCCCTCCTTACAGACGACGGGCTTTTTCTCTGAGGGTAAACAGGATGTTCAGCGCATCCATGGGGGTAACGGAAAGTACGTCCAGATTCTGCAACTCCTCGATCAGGTCATCCTGCGGCAGATGGAACATATCCGTCTGGCGATCCTGTTTTTTCTTTTTCTCAAGGATGTTGGAAGAGATGCTCTCCTGATTGATCTCGCTTACTTCCAAGCGTGCCTGGATCTCGTGTGCCCTTGCAACAACAGAAGCAGGTACACCGGCCAGCCGAGCCACGTGAACGCCGTAGCTCTTATCAGCGCCGCCGGGAATGATCTTGCGAAGGAAGATCACATCTTCGCCGTGCTCCAAAACCGTAATGCAGTAGTTCTTTACGCCTTGGAACCGTCCTTCCAGTTCGCTTAGTTCATGATAGTGAGTAGCAAAAAGGGTTTTTGCGCCCACTTTCTTTTGATCCAGCAGATGCTCCACAACCGCCCAAGCAATGGCCAGCCCGTCAAAGGTGCTGGTTCCTCGGCCAATCTCGTCAAGAATGACCAGCGACTTACTGGTGGCGTTTCGCAAGATGCCTGCGGTTTCACTCATTTCCACCATAAAGGTGCTCTGGCCGGATGAGAGATCGTCCGACGCGCCGATTCGGGTAAAAATGCGGTCGCAAAGGCTGATATTGGCACTCTTGGCAGGAACAAAACTTCCGATATGAGCCATCAGAGTGATCAAGGCAGTCTGACGCATATAGGTACTCTTACCCGCCATGTTGGGACCGGTAATGATCAGCATACGGTTTTCGTCGCTGTCCAGATTGGTGTCGTTGGGAACGAACGGAGTGTCCGTGACTGTGCGCTCCACAATGGGATGTCTGCCTTCTTCAATGGTCAGAACGCCACTGTCGTTCAGCTCAGGCTTGATGTAGCCATAGTCCCGCGCAACGGTGGCAAGGGACAAAAGCGCGTCGGCTGTCTTCAGTGCCTGAGCGTTTTGCTGGATGGCACCGATTTCGTGGGCAATGGCATCCCGGACTTCGTTGAACAAATTCTGTTCCAGTGCCAGCGAAAGCTGCTGCGCATGGGTAATCTTTTCTTCAATTTCCTTGAGTTCCGGCGTTGTGAAGCGCTCAGCAGTCGCCAGCGTTTGCTTGCGGGTATAGCGCAGCGGCACCATGCTGAGATTGCTCTTGGTGACCTCGATATAGTAGCCGAAAACACGATTTGACTGAATACGAAGGTTTTTGATGCCTGTGGCTTCCCTTTCAGCCGCTTCCATATTCAGCAGCCACTGCTTGCCATTCACCATGGCGTCGCGGTAGCTGTCCAGTTCAGGGCTGAAGCCGGCAGCAATCACGCCGCCGTCGCTGATCAGAATCGGCGCGTCTGGGCTGATGGCATCCTCGATCAGCTGACACAGCTCCGCAAGGGGCGTCATGGTTCGGGCAAGGGCGTTTAGATGGATAAGGTCAAACTCACCCAGCAGTTTTTTGACAGGTTCTACGCTTCTGAGGGATTTGAGCAGCGCAAGACAGTCACGGGGCGTAAGGCTGTTGTAACTGATTTTGCCCAGCAGTCTTTCCATATCTGCTACGCCTTTGAGCGACTCCCGAAGGCTCTCGCTACGTAGAAAGTCGTCTTTGAGGGCTTCCACACTGCCAAGGCGCGCCTCAATGCGGGATCGGTTGATCAGCGGGCTTTCCACCCAGGTGCGCAGCAAACGGGCGCCCATGGCCGTTTCGGTCTTGTCCAAAAGCCACAGAAGGGAACCCTTGCGCTCACCGCTGCGGATGGATTGGGTCAGTTCCAGATTGCGCCGCGTTGCGCGGTCCAGGAACATGGTGTCCTCACCCTGATAAATCGTCAGCTGCGTAATATGGCTGAGAGCATTCATCTGTGTTTCGCTCAGGTAACGCAGCAGCGCACCAGCGGCGATGGCGCGCTTGTCTTTGGCCTCCATGCCCAAGGAAGACAGATTCTGTACCCCAAAATGGGAAAAGAGTTCGCTTTCAGCCGCACGCTTGGAGAAAGCGCTTTCCGGCAGTGCAGACCGGGACAGATCGATACTGAGGAAGGCATTCAGTCGCTCAACGTCATTGGTGACGATCTCGCTAGGGGTAATGCGAACCAGCTCATCCCGCAATGTTTTTTCCGCGTCCAGCAGCAGATGAACCGTCAGTTCGCCGGTACTTACATCCGCATAGGCAAGGGACGCTGCTTTGCCGGAAAAAGCGACGCACATCACGTAGCTGGAGCGTTTTTCATCCAGCATGGTAGGATCAACTACCGTGCCTGGGGTCACAATACGGATCACCTGCCGCTCTACCAAGCCCTTGCTGGCGGCGGGATCAGTCATCTGCTCGCAAATTGCGACCTTATGACCGTTCTCCACCAGACGGGAGATGTATGCCGTGGCAGCATGAAAAGGCACGCCGCACATGGGCGCGCGCTCTTCAAGACCGCATTCTTTTCCAGTCAGGGTAAGTTCCAGCTCCTTAGAAACCAGCACTGCATCCTCGAAAAACATCTCGTAGAAGTCACCGAGGCGATAAAAAAGGATGCAGTCAGCGTACTTCTGCTTGGTTTCCACATAGTGCTGCATCATGGGCGACAATCCGGCCATGAAGGTACCTTCCTTTCGTATTTCAAAGAGTCAGCGATCAGTGATGATGATGATGACCACAGCCGCTGCAGGTGCTGCAGGAACCGGTGCAGGCTTCCTCTTCTTCCTTTTCGCCAGTAACCACAAACTTGATGATGGCGTTGACGTTCTTCATCATTTCGTTAAACGTGTCGCGGGTCTGGCGCATTTTGTTGAGGGCTTCATTGGCGTCGATCTCTTCTTCGATCTTCTGCAGCTCAGCGCCTGCGCGGGCCAGTTCGCCGGGATCCATATTGGCGTCAGCCAGCAGATTCTCAACCTTGGTACGCTTCTCGGTGTAGGAAGCAATCAGCTGAGTGGCTGCTTCGTCGCGCATGGCAGCCTGCTCACTCAGTCGCATGGCAATGTATTCTTCGCTTTCCAGAATGGCTTCTCCCAACATTTCGGCCTGATTCAAAACTTTTTCCATGATAATCACCTTTCTGTTCTTTCTCCCCTAAGGGTGTTGACTGCAAGAGATGTAATGTGTACAGGGATGACCTTGCCGATATCTTCGGCAGTACCTTCAAACGTGACGGTGATATTGCGGGTGCCCTTGCCGGACACCATACCGTTGTCGCGTTTGGAAAGACCTTCTACCAGAACCTGCTCCGTAGCGCCCAGCAGGGTCTGGTGTGCACGGGCAGTGGAGGCTTCTACCTCCTGGATGAGGCGAGTGATGCGACGGGTGCTCTCCTCAGGTGCGATCCGTCCGTCCATTTGAGCGGCGCGGGTTCCGATTCGCGGAGAGTAGATAAACGTAAAGGCGGAATCGTACCCCACTTCACGCACCAGAGAGCAGGTATCCTCGAACTGTGCCTCCGTCTCCCCGGGGAAACTGACGATCAGGTCCGTGGTAAGTCCGATCCCTGGAATGGCACTGCGCAGCTTTTCCACCTTGCGCAGATACTCCTCGCGGGTGTAGCGCCGATTCATCTGCTCCAGAATCTCATTATTTCCGCTTTGAACCGGCAAATGCAGGTGATTGCAAATGTGCCTGCTGCCTGCCATCACTTCGATGAGTTCATCGCTGAGATCCTTGGGATGGGAGGTCATGAAGCGAATCCTCGGCACGCCCATCTGATCCAGACGGCGCAGCAGTTCCGGAAAGGTTTCACATCCGTTGCCATAGCTGTTTACATTCTGACCCAGCAGCATGATTTCCTGAACGCCGCTTGAAACGAGCTGATCAGCCTCGCGAAGAATATCATCCATCCTGCGGGAGCGTTCTCTGCCGCGCACATAGGGCACGATGCAATAGGAGCAGAAATTATCGCAGCCATACATGATGGTGATATAGGCATGGTGCTTACAAAGGCGCTTTACCGGCAGGTCTTCTACGATCAGATTCTCCTGATCGCTCACAGAGACCAGCCGTCTGTTCTGTTCCAGAAGCGTATACAGAAGAGAAGGCAGCTGGTGCAGGTTGTGGGTACCAAAAGCCAGATCAATGAAGCGGTATTGCTTGAGGATTTTCTCAGCCATCTCAGGCTGCTGCACCATACAGCCGCATACGCCGATGATCAGGTTAGGCTTGTCCTTCTTGAGCTCCTTAAGCCACGTCACATTGCCCAGCGCGCGACGTTCTGCATTGTCACGGACGCAGCAGGTGTTGAAGATCACAAGATCGGCATCGCGCCTGTCCCCTGCTTCCGCCATGCCCATACCAGAAAGCATGCCAGCCAGTTTTTCACTGTCATGTGCGTTCATCTGGCAGCCGTAGGTCACAATGTGATAGGTGGCAGGTCTGGCGGGATGAGCAGCAACGGCCTTCATCGCCTGCTTTTCTTCTTCCATTTGCTGAGGCGTAAGAAAAATGGGTGGTTGCTTCACGTTTCGTTTCCTTTCCTAAGGTTGATAGATACGACCTGTCTCCGAGCAGGTATGACACGGCACGGTGATCATTTCCTTCAGCATGGCGCCGCTGCGTCTCCTGGTGAGTTCCAGAAGTCCCAGCGTTGTAAAGCCGTGAATGACAGATTTGATACGGTCATGCGACAATGCTTCGCTTAGTGCTCCGATCACTTGTTCCTGCTCCTGGCAGGTGTTCATATCGATAAAGTCGATCAGGATGATGCCGCTGAGATTCCGAAGCCGGATCTGATGGGCGATCTCAGGCACCGCTGCGAGATTCTGCTCCAAAGGCAGCTGTGCTTCCTCCGAAGCATTCACGTTTCTGCCGCTGTTCACATCGATGGTGTGAAGGGCTTCCCGTTCATCGATGATCAGGCTGCCGCCGCGAGGCAGCACCACTTTTCGTGCCAGCGCTTGTTTCAGGCAGCGCTCTATCCCCTTGCCCTTCCACAGCGCGTCCATTTCGATGGAGGAAATGGCTTGAGCAGGTTCGCTCGGCGGAGATGCTTTGGCGATGGTTTCTTCCAAAAGCATGTTCACCTGATATCGGGCGCTGTAATCGCGCATCAACGCTTCGTGTGCCGGAACGTCTCTGAGCAGACAAACAGGCGGCTTTTGGCAGGACGCATGTTCCGTCGCCTTTAGCCAGCGTTGATAAAGCTCCTCAGCTTCGTTCATCACGTCTTCCCGTCGGGCATACAGCGCCGCATGACGAACAATCACACCAAACCGGTCGCCGGCGATGCTTTTGCCGAGCAGGCGGGCATTCTGGTTCTCCTGGTGATCGGTAATACGTTTGCTGACGCCGATAAACCGGCTGTTGGGCAAAAGCAGCAGATACTGTCCTGCCAGGGATACATCCCTTGTGAGGAAAGCGCCTTTGCCGCCTTTCTCGTCCTTCTTTACTTGAACAATGACATCGTTACCGGTAATCAGCGGAGCTTTGCCGTGTACAGCATGAAAACTGTCGCTTTCACGAATGGGCAAAAAACCATTGAGTCCTCTGCCGATATCTACAAAAGCAGCCTTGATATCCGGCAGCACGCGTTCCACTTTTCCCAGCATGATGCAGCCCACCAGACTGCCCAGCTGCTTTTCGCGACGGTCAAACTCGCTCAAACGATCGTTGATCAGGGCAGCTGTTTCGATGCTTTCGCCGTTTTCCCGAACCAGGATCTGCATCCGGTCAGCCATGGATATATTCCTCCATGGGAATCAACTGGTCATTGGCGTCCTTTGCTAGCACAACGTCGCGATAAATGATGTGGGCAGGGATGCTGGTCTCGGCAACAGTGCACAAGCAATCCAGCCACAGGGAAGGTTTCAGCGCTCCGTTTGCAAAAACGATGGTTTCCAGCTTGATTTCGTATCCCTCGTCTGTTTTGGAAATACTGCCAGCCTTGACAAAGGGACGGATATCACAGGGATTGTCGCCGCTTTTGGTTCGGCGGGTTGCCACGTAGGAATCCATGGCCATGAACTTGTCAAAAGCCGCGGCTGCACTATCCGCTTCAGGGCTGGCCATTAGTTTGATGGTGTAGCGGGAGCCTGCAACCAACGACATCAACGTGGGAAAGCTGTCGTCGATAGCTCTGGCGCTGACAATGTGCATACATTCAGGGAGCACACGGTTCAGCGCTTCGCAGTATGCTTCTTCCGTAACGCCCTCCTCTACGGGTACTTCCATCAGTTCACGTCTGCCGACCACGCCTACGCTCAAGGGAGCGGCAAAGCTCAGACGGATATGAGGATTAAAACCGTTGGAATACTTCACAGGCAAATTGCTGCGGCGCAGCGCACGCTGCATAGTGCGCATCAGATCCAGATGGCCAATGAAGCGCAGCGCTTCCCCTTTTTCAAAAACAGTCATCATCCGCATACGCTGCACACTCCCTTCAGTCGCTGCAGACCGCATACGCTGCACACTCCCTTCAGTCGCTGCAGACCGCATCCGTTGCAGCCTTCGCGGCAGTCGCGGGTGGTCTCCTCGCGCATAGCCTTTTCGTATTCACGCCAAAGGAAGCTCTTGTCGATATAGGCGTTGATGTGGTCCCAGGGAAGCAGCTCGTCCTTGCCTCGGACACGGTGCGCATAAAAATCCACGTCCAGGCCGCAATCTTCAAAGGCCTGCAGCCACAGATCATAGCGGAAGTATTCATTCCAGCCATCCAGCACACATCCCAGCTCCCATGCACGGTACAGAACATCAGCCATGCGGCGGTCACCTACTGCGAAGCAGGCTTCGATGCGGCTGATGGCGGAGTCGTGATAGTTGAAGTGCGCAGACTGAAGGGGGCGGAACAATTCCTTTACCATATGCTGCTTACGCTTGACTTCATCCGGGCGATCCTGCGCACACCACTGGAAAGGCGTAAAAGGCTTGGGCACAAAGACGCTGGCGCTGCAAGTGATCCTGAGTCCCTTCACCCGCTGACCCTTGGGGATGCTGTAATAAACACCGGCGGATTTTTTGGCAAGCTCAGCAATACCGGCCAGATCCTCGTCCGTTTCAGTAGGCAGACCGGTCATAAAGTACAGCTTAACCGCGCTCCAGCCATTGGAAAAAGCATTATGAAGGGTCTCCATCAGGTTTTCTTCCGTTACGCCTTTGTTGATGACGTCGCGAAGACGCTGCGTACCGGCTTCCGGTGCGAAGGTCAGGCTGCTTTTCTTCACGCGTTGGGTCTGGGTCAGGGTATCCTGAACAAACTTATCCACGCGCAGGCTGGGCAGAGACAAAGAAACACGCTTGTCGCTGAGTTCATCTGTCAGACGGGTGGCAAGTTCGTTAATGTGGGAATAGTCACTGGAAGAAAGCGAGGAGAGCGAGATCTCTTCATAGCCGGTATTCTCGACACTTTCTTTGGCGAGCTGGCAGAGTTTGTCCACGCTGCGCTCACGGACAGGGCGATACAGCATACCAGCCTGACAAAAACGACAGCCGCGAGTGCAGCCGCGCATGATCTCTAGCATGATGCGATCAAACACAACCTGCATATAGGGAACGGGCGGGCAGGTTGGACAATAGGCGTCGTCCATATTCACATGAATACGCTTGTTGATGACTGCTGGCACGGTCTCATCCATTGGCGTCAGGCTCTTGAGGGTGCCGTCAGGGTTATATTCGTCAACATACAAAGACGGTATATACACGCCTTCAAGCTGGGACAGACGACGCAGGCATTCCTGACGGGAGGCGCCATTTTTGCGGCACTCTCGGACCACATTTGTAAATTCAACGATCAGCTCTTCCCCATCGCCCACCATGACGGCGTCTACAAAAGCATGCAGAGGCTCAGGATTGAACGCGCAGGGGCCGCCCGCTACTACAATGGGATCGGTTTCGCCACGCTGAGCGGACTTGACAGGAATGCCGCCCAGATGAAGCATATCCAGAATATTGGTATAACTCATTTCATACTGCAGCGTAAAACCGACAATATCAAATGCGTTCAGCGGCGTTTTGCTTTCCAAGGAAAATAAAGGAATCTGATTTTCCATCAGTTCCTTTCGCATATCCACCCAGGGCATGCAGCAACGTTCGCATACTGCGTAGGGCAGCTCATTGAGCACGCCATACAGGATTTTGATCGCCAGATTGCTCATGGCAACTTCATAGGTATCGGGAAAGCAGAAGGCAAAGCTGACCTCTGCCTCAGAAAGCGGCTTAACGATTGCGTTCATTTCGCTGCCGGTATAGCGTGAGGGCTTCTCCACACGCTCCAGAAGCTGGTCAATGTTCAAAGGCATGAGCATCCTCCCTAAAAACAAACATACTCATTAATGATAGCATGATGAAAGGTGAGATGCAAACATTTTTTCAAGTTTCACAGGTACTGCGTACAAAGCAAAAAACTGCCTCCTGTCCGTGCTGAACAGGAGGCAGCCGTTAAGCGGACTCGCTTACGCGAGTACTTTGTATCTTACTTGTTGAAGGGGTTCTCGGTGGGATAGGGCAGGTTGGCGGGCTGGTTGTAAGCGATGTCTTCCACGCCCAGGTACTTGAATACCTCGAACAGGGCCTTGCCATAGTGGCCGAAGGCAACCGCGCCGTGGTGGGGGTAGCGCTTCTGCACCAGCACGTGACGGTAGAAGCGAGCCATGTCCTTGATGGCGAACACGCCGATGCCGCCGAAGGAACGGGTAGCGACGTCCAGAACTTCGCCCTCGGCGATGTAGGAACGAAGCTTGCCTTCGCTGTCGCACTGGAGGCGATAGAAGGTGATGGGGCTGGCGGCGATGTCGCCTTCCAGGGTGCCGCGGCTGATGTCGGGCTCGCTGCCTTCGGGCTCGAGCACACGGTGCTGGATCAGCTGATACTTCACAGCACGATCAGCGCACATCTTGCAGCTGGGGGTGTTGCCGCAGTGGAAGCCCATGAAGGTATCGTTGAGAGCGTAGTCGTACTTGCCCTTGATATCCTCATCGTAGATGTACTGAGGCACGGAGTTGTTGATGTCCAGCAGAGTGACGGCGTCGCCGGAAACGCAAGCACCGATGTACTCGCTCACAGCGCCGTAGATGTCCACTTCGCAGGCAACCGGGATGCCGCGGCTGGCCAGACGGGAGTTGACGTAGCAGGGCTCAAAGCCGAACTGAGACGGGAAAGCGGGCCAGCACTTGTCGGCGAAAGCGACATACTTGCGGGCGCCCTTGTGGTTCTCAGCCCAATCCAGCAGGGTCAGCTCGAACTGAGCCATACGGGCGTTCAGGTCGGCATAGTACTTGCCTTCGCCCATTTCCTTGGCCATCTCTTCGCACAGAGCGGGGATGCGGGGGTCGTTGGCATGCTCGCGATAGCTGACCAGCAGGTCCAGTTCGGAGTTCTCTTCGATTTCGATGCCCAGCTCGTACAGGCCCTTGATGGGAGCGTTGCAGGCAAAGAAGTCCTGAGGACGGGGACCGAAGGTGATGATCTTCAGGTTCTTCAGACCGATGATAGCGCGGGCGATCGGCACGAATTCCTTCATCATGTCAACGATCTCAGCAGCGGTGCCCACGGGATACTCGGGGATGTAGCCCTTCAGGTGACGCATGCCCAGGTTGTAGGAGCAGTTCAGCATGCCGCAGTAAGCGTCGCCGCGGCCGTTGATCATGTCGCCATCGCCTTCAGCGGCAGCCACAAACATGCAGGGGCCGTCGAAGTTCTTGGCAATGAGGGTTTCGGGGGTTTCGGGGCCGAAGTTGCCCAGGAACACGACCAGAGCGTTGCACTCGGCGGCCTTCACATCTTCAACAGCCTTGAGCATATCCAGCTCGTTCTCCACGGTGACGGGGCACTCGTAGATGTCCTCGCCGTAAGCCTTAACGATGTTGGCGCGGCGCATTTCGGACAGGGTGATGGGGAAGCAGTCGCGGCTGACAGCCACGATACCGAGCTTTACCTGAGGAATGTTGCTCATTGGAAATCTCTCCTTTTTATGTGATGGGGTTTTCATTACAGGTCGTTCTGGATGTCGATATTTTCGCCCACCAGACCCACATACGCGCCGTCGGCAGCCTCGCTGGCGTCCGCATGGGCAAGCAGCCACTTGTTACGGGCCCAGAGGGTCTTATCCTCGGCATTGATGGGGTTGGCGAAACGGAAATCAGTGTTGGTCTCTGCGGGCAGGCCGATGAGCACCTGGAAGCCCTTGGAGGCGTCCGCGTGGCAGGGCGCATAGTGCAGAGAGGTGGCGTACACTTCCAGCAGCACGCCAGCGGGGCAACGGAAAGCCTTCACCTTGGCGGTGTCCAGCTTGCCATCTACGATATCGTCCTGCTTGGCCAGCAAGAGGATAAAGTCCTGAGTGCCCAGGTTGAACTCGCTGTCGCGATGATACTCCAGGCAGTTCAGCTTGGTGTTGTGGCCGTTGCAATAGCCAAACTGGAAGGGCATGCCGCCGAACATGAGCTCGCCCAGATAGTCAGCGTTCTCAACAGCGTGCAGGCTTTCTACGCGGCCGATGTACTCAACGCCATCAGTCACAGGAGTAGCAGCCAGTGCCTTGAGCATGGGCTCGACGGGGTAGCCTTCAACGATGCGGCCATAGGGAGCAAAGGAAGCGTCGGTTACGGGTACGATTTTCATGGCTCTCATTCCTTTCTATGGTGCATTACAGCTGCGCCAGTTCGCCATAGGCGCCCTTCAGCGCCGGATACAGGCTCTCGTACACACTGTAAACGCGTTCGTAGGCATTATGCTCGGCGGTGCCGGGAGTGAGAGGCTCATTCTCGCGGATCACCTGAGCACAAGCGGTGGGGATGTCCTTGTAGATACCTGCGGCAACGCCAGCCAGAATGGCAGCGCCCAGCGCGGGACCTTCGGTATTCTTCACGGTCTTGACGGGCATGTTGAACACATCAGCCATCATCTTACGCCAGAAGGGACTCTTGGCGCCGCCGCCGCAAGCCAGCATGGTTTCGGGGGCAACGTGCATCTGGCGAAGCACGTCCAGATTCTGACGCTGAGAGTAGGTAACGCCTTCCATAACGGCACGGAGCAGATCCTTGCGGGTATGGATAGCGGACAAACCAATGAACGCGCCGCGGGCATTGGAGTCCAGCAGGGGGCTGCGCTCACCCATCAGGTAGGGCAGGAAGATCAGGCGGTTGGCGCCGATGGGAGACTTCTCAGCCTGCTGATTCATCAGGATATAGGGATCAGTATCCATTTCCTTGGCAGCGTCGATCTCAGCCTGGCAGAAGGTATCGCGGTACCACTTCAGGGACAGACCAGCAGCCAGGGTGCAACTCATCACGGTGTAAGCACCGGGAACGGCAGCACAGAAGGTATGCACACGACCCTGAGGATCGATCTGCACCTTATCAGAGTGGGCGAACACAACGCCAGAGGTGCCGATGGTGGTGAAAGCTTTGCCTTCGACCACAACGCCGGTACCCACAGCAGCGGCAGCATTGTCGCCAGCACCGCCGGCAACGGGCGTGCCGGGGATAAGGCCGGTCACCTGAGCGGCTTCGCTGGTAATGTAGCCAGCCACGTCAGAGCTCTCGGTCAGGCGGGGCATCAGGTTATCGTCGATGTTCAGCGCATCGAGGATCTCCTTGGACCAGCAGCGATTGGGCACATCCAGCAGGTTGGTGCCGCTGGCGTCGCTCATTTCGGAAGCGTACTCGCCGGTCAGCTTGAAGCGCACATAGTCCTTGGGCAGCAAAATGTGACGAACCTTGGCCCACAGTTCCGGCTCATGCTTACGCACCCACAGAATCTTGCCAGCGGTGAAGCCGGTGAGAGCGGGGTTGGCGGTGATCTGGATCAGACGCTCGCGGCCGATGGTATTGGTGATCTCGTCGCATTCCTCCTGGGTACGGCCATCGCACCAGAGAATGGCTTCACGCAGCACGTTGCCGTCCGCATCCAGCAGTACCAGACCATGCATCTGGCCACTGATGCCCAGACCCTTGATGTCCTGGGCATTCACGCCGCTCTGATCGATGACGGAACGAATGGTGGTGCGGGCAGCATCCCACCAGTCTTCGGGAGCCTGCTCGGCCCAGCCGTTCTGGGGCTGATGAAGGGGATATTCAACCGTTTCACTGGCAATCGCCTGGCCGTTCACGTCGAACAGCACAGTTTTGGTACCGGAAGTACCGAGGTCAACACCAAGTAAATACTCCATAGTGGTCATTCCTTTCAGGTGTGATATATGAGTACATTACAGCTCGATGGAGAGGGCCTCGTGGCCGGTGAGGGCCAGCGTACGGCTGTCAGGCTGACCGACGCCGACGTACAGCACGGGGGTGCCTTCAACGATGTAGTTGCCGTCGTTGTCAACAACTTTCAGCGTATCATCGGACACGGTCATGTTGACCTTAATGGTGGCGCCGGCCGGGCAGGTGACGCGCTGGAAGGCGCACAGGCGGGGATTCTTGGGGGCGTTGGCGCTGCCGTTGTTCTGGCAGTAAACCTGCACAACGTCCTGCGTATCGCAGGAACCGTCGTTGGTAACGGTGGCTTCCACCGTGTAGCCGCCTTCTGTCTTGGCAGCAGATACGCCGCTGACGTACACATCGCCGTAGGTCAGACCGTAGCCGAAGGGATAGAGGGGTTCCTCTTCCATGAAGCGATAGGTGCGGCCTTTCATGGCGTAATCGGTGAAGTCAGGCATGCGATCCAGCTGCTCGTTATGGTAGAAGGTGACAGGCAGCTTACCGGAGGGAGACAGCTTGCCAAGCAGGATGTCAGCAATGGTCTTGCCGCCGCGAGCGCCTGGATACCAGCCCAGCAGTACAGCGTTGGCCTTGTCGGCAGCCTCGCCCAAATCGATGGAGCTACCAGCCATCAAGCAGATGACGGTGGGCTTACCAACACTCAGCACAGCGTCCATCAGGGTACGCTGGGTTTCAGACAGCAGCAGGCTCAGCTTGTCGCCGGAAGCATCGGCGTTGCCGGTATCGCCCTGCTCGCCTTCCATGGTCTCGTCCAGACCTACCACCAGCACTACTACGTCGGATTCTTCAGCCACGGTGAGGGCTTCAGAGATGCGGTCGTTGGCCATGCCCAGGTTTTCCACTCGGTCGCGGAACAGATGGCTGCCTTCAGAATACAGCACGCGGACGTCGTCGCCCAGCGCATCCTGCAGACCTTCCAGAACCGTTACATAGCGGGAGGAAGTGCCGTGGTAGTTGCCGATGAGGGAAACACGGTTGTTAGCGTTGGGGCCGATCACGCCGATGGTCTTGAGCTTGGAGGCATCCAGAGGCAGAAGACCGTCGTTCTTGAGCAGAACGCAGCTCTTTTCCGTGGCTTCGCGAGCCTTGGCGATATGTTCGGGGCATTCAACAACAGAATAGGGAATCTTGTCGAACTCGCTGCCTTCCATGATACCCAGCAGATAACGGGTGGTGAAGAGGCGAACGGCAGAGCGGCGCAGCTGCTCCTCGGTGACCAGACCCTTTTCATAGGCCTTCATCATATAGAGGTAAGTGTTGCCGCAGTTGACGTCGCAGCCCATTTCCAGAGCCAGCGCAGCGGATTCTTCGGGGGTATCGGTCACGTGATGGGCTTCGTGGAAGTCACGGATGGCCCAGCAGTCAGAAACATAGTGGCCTTCGAAGCCCCACTCGCCGCGGAGCTTATCCACCATCAGGGCCTTGCTGCCGCAGCAGGGCTCGTCATTGGTGCGGTTGTAAGCGCCCATAACGGACTCAACTTTGGCTTCCTGCACCAACGCCTTGAAGGCAGGCAGGTAGGTCTCAGCCATATCCTTGGCATCAGCCTTGGCGTTGAACTCATGGCGCAGCGCCTCGGGGCCGGAATGAACGGCATAGTGCTTGGCGCAGGCGGCAGACTTCATCACATCGCCATCGCCCTGAAGACCATGCACATAGGCAACGCCCAGACGGGAGGTCAGATAGGGATCTTCGCCGTAGGTCTCATGGCCGCGGCCCCAGCGGGGATCGCGGAAAATATTGACGTTGGGAGACCAGAAGGTCAGACCCTTATAGATGTCACGGTCGCCATGGGCAACAGAAGCATTGTACTTGGCGCGGCCTTCGGTAGCGGCCACATCGCCCAGTTCCTTTACCAGCTGGGGATCAAAAGCAGCAGCGATACCGATTGCCTGGGGGAAGCTGGTAGCAACGCCGGCACGGGCGACGCCATGAAGCGCCTCATTCCACCAATTATATGCAGGAACACCCAAACGCTCGATAGCGGGCGCATCGAAACGAAGCTGACTGGCTACCTCTTCCACTGTCATTTGCGCAACAAGCGCTTCCGCCTTTTGCCGAGCCTGATCACGGGTCATAAGCGATAACTCCTTTCGACTGCGGCTTGTTCACCAGGATGGGAAACCGGATTTGACAAGGCACACAGTTCGGTAATTATATTTCATAACTTTCAAATATCGTAAGCCAAAATGCGCATATTGTCAAGTATTTACGCGAAAAATATCTCTTGTTTGATTACGTTGTCAACGTGCGCAAACGGCAATTCAGGCATACCATCTTATGCTTGTTCGTGCTATAATAGTATCATGTCATTTGTAGGGAGTGAGCGGCATGAACGATGCATACCGAAGACCCGTTTATCTGGATCACGCAGCCACAACTGCGCCCGAGCCTGCCGTAATCAGCACGGTATGCCGCTGTATGGAGCAGATCACTGCCAATCCTTCCGCCGCATACAGCCAAGCCGGCGCCGCCCGAAAAGAAATGCGCCTTGCGCGCCAGGTTTTGGCCGAAGGCATTGGTGCCGACAGAAACGAAATTTCCTTTACCTCCGGCGGCACGGAGGCAAACAATTGGGTTTTCAGCGGCTACGAAGGTAAGCACGTCATTCTTTCCGCCATGGAGCACAGTTCGGTGCTGGAGGCCGCCAAGCGCTTCGGGTGCAGGGTCACGCTGGTTCATCCCACATCGTCAGGCGTAATCCTTCCCGAATCCGTCGAAAAAGCCCTTACTGCAGACACTGCTTTGATCTCCGTTCAGTATGCCAACAACGAAACCGGCGTTCTCCAGCCGATTGCCGAGATTGGAGCGATTGCGCGTCGACATCGAATTCACTTCCACTGTGACGCTGTTCAGGCATACGGACATGTTCCTTTGAATGTCAACACGTGTAAGGTTGATTTTCTAACGGCATCTGCCCACAAATTGTATGGCCCCCGAGGAATCGGGTTTCTTTACATCCGCACAGGCGTACCGCTCCCCTGCCTCATTTCCGGCGGCGGCCAGGAGAACGGCAGGCGTTCCGGTACCGAAAACATTCCGGCCATTGCAGGATTTCGAACCGCTGCAGAACTTGCCTTTGCCGATATGAAGGAACGCGATCTAAGAGAACGTGAGCTTATGCAACAATTTGCAGATACGCTCAGAAGGCAGATTCCTAAGGCAGACATCCTTTGTGAAGGTGTCCCCCGCCTTCCCAGCGTCATGGCTGTGTATCTGCCCGGTCTTTCATCTGAAGAGGCGATCGCAGCACTGGACCTACAGCAAATCATGGTTTCCGGCGGTGCCGCCTGTGCATCTGCTCATGGGCAGCCCAGTCACGTATACCGTGCCCTTGGCCTCAGCGATAAAGACGCTGCCAGCGTACTTCGGATTTCCCCCGGCAGGCACACCACTTCCGATGACATAACCGAGGCTGTCAACGCACTGTGCAGCATTTATCAGAAGCACAAAAAGATCTGACCAGGAGTCAGATCTTTTTGATATCATTAAAGCACAGATGAAAAGTACATACGCTGCATGAGCGCTGCATCACCGCGGGCTGCCAGCTGAGAAAGTTCCCGGCGATCATAATCGATCGAAAAGAACTTGCCATCCGGGAAATAACGAAACTCTGCCAGTTTCTTTTTCAGGCACTCGTCAAAGAAGACGTCTGCCAGGGCAAAGTCGCCCTGAAACACGACCGCGTCCTGATTGTATGTCAGTGAAAGATTATGCAGCACCGTAGCAAAGCAGTGCGCCAGATAGCGTACGACCTTTCGGGCTCTTTCATCACCCTGTGCGGAGGCATCAAACAGAGATTGAAAGGTGACTTTCTCGTCGGCATGATCACAGCCCTCATTCAGCATTTGCTGGATTTTCTTCAAGCTGACCATGCTCTCAAGACATCCGCTCTTACCGCAGGCACAGGTAGTGTCTGCGGAGTCGCTGATGACCGCATGGCCAATCTCTCCGATGATGCTGTCTTTTCCATTAAGGACATGCCCGCGTTCCATCATGCAGGCAGAAATGCCCCAGGTGGAAAACACGGTCATGAGCCGCTGATTCTGGTATTCTGGATGATCCAGCAGAACAGCACGGCCTACTGCCTTGCCTGCGTTATCGACAAACAGTTTGACCTCATTGCCAAAAACAGGACGCAAGTAGCTTTCCATAGCGATATTGGTGCCCCAGCCTGGTGCCTTAGCGTTATAGCGAAGCAACAGTTCGTCGTAATCTACTGTGCCTGCCAGATTCAACGCAACGCCGTAAAGCTGTACGTTGCTGATCCCCTGTTCTGCATAATAACGCTGTACAAACCCCGAAAGAGAATCAAATGCCTGTTGAAGATCATCCTCCAGTGTATGCTCATAGCGAGTCAGCGCGTAGATGTCTCCTACCAAGTCGCACAGCGCAAAGGTAACGGTTTCCGGCCACAAAGAGATACACAGGATCTTTCGTTCATCTCCGAAAGCAAACAGTTCCGGCTTTTTGCCTCCCACACTGGAAACATTGCCGTAGCCCATAGACTTCATGACGCCTACCTGGCAGAAATGCTGCAAGGCACGCATGACAGTAGGACGGCTGATGTTGGTTAACTCATGAACCTCCGAAGCCGTCAGGACTTCCCCTTTTCGGAATACATCCAGGATCCTTTGACGGTTGACCAGTTTCAAATCAGAGGGCATGGCGATCTGATGATCGTGCGTTTGCTTACGCATATCCTGTCCGCCTCCTATCTAAAGGTTTGGGGATCAAATGCTGAACGTTTCGCCGCCTGGCTGCCAATTTCCGCCACAGTCAGCAATCGAATTGAGCACCGGCAACACTTTCCGGTACAGATGGAAGCCCATCTTCTTGAGTTCAGGAGACGCGTTTTCCATGATAAAGGGATGACCAACCGCCTGAAGCATGCTCAGGTCGTTAAAGTTATCGCCAAATGCGACGATTTCGTCCCTGGAGAGATCAAAACGCCTTCTCAACGCATCAATGCCGGTTTCCTTGGATGCAATGCCAAAATCGAACCAGCATTGACCAGACACAACCGCATGGAGATGATTCCCCCACTTTTTCTCCAATATGGGCGCAAAAGAAGCAACACCATCCGGTGAAAATGCTGAAATCTTCAAATAGATATCATCCAGCTGATCCATGCGCTCAACCACAGCAGTGGTATTGCGGAGGCGATAGACCATATCGTCAGTGAAAGCGCGGTTTTCCGGCGTGACGTAACAGGTATGGCGTCCGCTGACCAGAATACATACTGGCATTTGCATCAGGTCCCGGACGATCTCAACACCCATTTTGTAGGGAATGGGCACAGCGGACGCTTCTTCTTCCCCAACCATATTCAGCGCGCCGTTTTCGCAGATAAAGCACATCTCATGTGCGACAGGGGCAAACAGGCGGCGCAGGTTGTCATACTGACGTCCGCTGGCGGCAGCAAAACGGATACCCTGCCCGTGCAGGCGGCGAATGGTATCGAACAAGCCCTCAGGCAAACGCTCCACAGGTTCCAGCAGTGTTCCGTCCAGGTCGCTGGCAATCAATCGAATCATAACTAACTCCTCCCGACTGAGCTATCATATCATATTTTTTTGTTTTTTGTTACTTATTTTGCACAGATGGTTGACAAATGCGTCTTCTCATCGTATCATACATATGAACAAGTGTTCAATCGTTGCAAAGAGGTGATCAAAATGGCGACAAACGAAGGGAACATGGGCTGCGATTTTCTGCATGTTCACGAGCACATCGTGGAGGAAGTCAACCAGAAAATGCCCAGCGAGGGCGTTTTGTTTGACCTGAGCGAACTGTTCAAAGTGTTCGGCGACTCTACCAGAATCCGGATTCTGTACTGCTTGTTTGTCAGTGAGATGTGCGTTTGCGACATCGCCTCTCTGCTCAGCATGACGCAAAGCGCCATTTCCCATCAGCTGAGCGTACTGAAAAAGTGCAAGCTGATCAAAAGCCGGCGGGACGGCAAAACCGTATTTTACTCCCTTGCGGACAGCCACGTACGGGCCATTCTGGATCAGGGCGTGGATCACGTAACAGAAGCCTGACTCCAGCCATTACAGGAAAGGAAGTGTCATTATGAAAAAGGTATTCAAGCTCAAGGACCTGGACTGCGCCAACTGCGCCGCTAAAATGGAAGCCGGGATCCGCAAACTGGATGGTGTGACCAGCGCCACGGTCAGTTTCATGACCCAACGCCTGACGTTGGAAGCCGACGACCAGCGATTTAACGAAATCGTCGCACAAGCCGAGAAGCTGATTCGAAAGATCGAACCTGACTGCACACTGATCAAATAACCTGCCTTGGAGGGACGAACGATGTCCAGAAAACAGCGGCGAAACCTTACCAGAATTCTGCTCAGTGCACTGCTAATGATCATCGGACTGCTGATTCCCAACGAATGGATCAAGATCGCGTTTCTGATGGCTGCTTATCTGCTTGCCGGTCATGATGTACTTATTGAGGCAGCAAAAGGTATCGTCCGCGGTCAGGTATTCGATGAGCACTTTCTGATGTCCATCGCCACCATTGGCGCGGTGATCATCGGCGAATATGCAGAGGCAGTGGCCGTGATGGTGCTGTATCAGCTGGGCGAATGGTTTCAGAGCTATGCCGTTGGCAAATCCCGTGCCTCCATTGCCAGCCTCATGGATATCTGCCCGGTAACAGCGGATGTGGAGCGGGACGGACAGATCCAGACGGTGGATCCAGCAGAAGTTGAGATCGGCGAAACGCTGGTGATCCGTGCTGGAGAACGCATTCCTCTGGACGGCGTGATTCTGGAAGGCAATTCCGCTCTGGATACGGCAGCCCTAACCGGTGAAAGTCTTCCCCGTGACGTCTCGGCAGGCGATACCGTCTTCAGCGGCTGCATCAATGTTCACGGTGTTTTGCGGGTGAAAGCTGAAAAACGCTACGAAGATTCTACGGTTGCAAGAATTCTGGAGCTGGTGGAAAATGCCGCCGATAAGAAATCCGTAGCGGAGAGTTTCATCACCCGTTTTGCAAGAGTCTATACGCCGGCTGTCTGCTTGGCAGCTCTTCTGCTCTTCCTCCTGCCGCCAGTATTTTTTGATGGCCAATGGGCAGATTGGGGGCACCGTGCACTCAGTTTTCTGGTAGTCAGCTGTCCCTGCGCGCTGGTCATTTCTGTCCCTCTCAGTTTCTTTGGCGGCATCGGTGCAGCCAGCCGCTGCGGCATTTTGATCAAGGGAAGCAACTATCTCGAAAATCTGGCCAATGCGACGACCGTTGTGATGGACAAAACCGGTACCCTGACCAAAGGCGTATTTCAGGTGACGACCCTTCATCCGAAGCATTTGTCCGAAAAGGAACTGCTCACGCTTGCTGCTGAAGTGGAAAGCGCCTCAACCCATCCAATCAGCCGTTCCATTTGTGAGGCAGCCGGCCCTCTCGCGGCAACACTGCCCATGAGCGACGTAGAAGAAGTGGCTGGAAAAGGCTTGCTGGCGCAAAGGGATGGTCAGACCATTGCCGTGGGCAATGAAAAACTGATGCAGGAGCTGGGTATTGAGCTCCCCTCCTGTCCTCATACAGGAACCGTGGTGCACGTGGCCGCTGATCGGGTATATCTGGGTCACATCGTTATCGCAGACCAGCTCAAGCAAGAGGCCAAAGAGGCCGCTATCGCTATGAAAAAGAACGGCGTGCAAAAGCTGGTGATGCTGACCGGCGACAGCGAGGCAGTCGCCAAGGAAACGGCAGCAGCACTTGGTATCGATGAAGTTCATGCCTCCCTTTTGCCCACGGAAAAAGTGGAACACGTAGAAAGGCTACTGGCAGACCATATTCATCATGGTCAGCTTGTCTTCGTGGGCGACGGCATCAACGATGCGCCTGTACTCACCCGCGCGGACATTGGTGTTGCAATGGGTGCTATGGGCAGCGATGCGGCAGTTGAAGCTGCCGACATCGTTCTGATGGACGACGACCTTCGTAAGCTAAACATCGCTATTCAGATCAGCAAAAAGACGCTGTCCATTGCCAGACAGAATATCATCTTTGCTTTGCTCGTCAAGCTGCTGGTAATGCTTTTGGCGGTAGCGGGCATTGCCGATATGTGGTTGGCGGTATTTGCGGATGTAGGCGTCAGTGTACTGGCTGTGCTCAATGCAATGCGAACATTGCAGCCTGCCAACCGCGATACATGATCAAAGATTATACCCAAAAGCGTGCAGCTATTAAGCAGCACGCTTTTGGGTATGCAATAAGGCATATCCTTTATTCGCCCCGATGGAATGCCTGAAGCTGGCAGCGCTGACGGATATATTCAGCAATCAGTGCAATGAATTCGCCGCTGGTAGGTTTTTCGGCAGGCAAATGGAGACGTGCGTTCTTCCCCTGCACACGCTCAAATGTCTCGGCATATTTCCGATCCCAGGTGATGGTGATAAGATGCCGAATTGCGCGTTCCACACAAAATGGCGTCGTTTCGTATGTCTGTGCTACCAGCGGATAGAGCACCTTGGTCCGGCCGGTCATCAGCTTCGGATTGTCCACTACGAGTCTGATCGCCTCGCAAGCGAAGCGGTAGCCCAAAACATGAGCCGGAATACCAATGCGGAGAAAGAGGGTTGAAATCGCCTGAGGAACCTTTTGGTAAGGAGAGAGTTCGTCTTCTCTGGCGTAAGAATGGTGTTCCGCCGACGTTTCCGGCTGTTTGACAAGGAGATCCATTCGGCCGGCGAGTTCAAAAATACGTTTGACCAGCATGCCGCTATCTACCGGTTTGATCATATACTCATCAATTCCCATCGAAATCGCCCGCTTGATTGCTCCTTCACGTGTCAGGGATGTGTAGGCGATGAATTTCGGCCTGGTTTGTGCAGGCAGCATCGACATCTTTTCCAAAATAGCAAAACCATCATAATAGGGTAAAATCATATTGCAGATCACAACGTCCGATATCGGATCCATGATCATCTGCAGTCCCTCCAAACCGTTGCCCGTTTCGCCCACAACCTGGATACCCCCGTACTGTGTCAGTTCCTCCACAAGCTGCTTCCTGTGTGTTTCATTCATTTCGATTACGATTACGCGTACGGGGCCCATGGTGATCCATCCTTTCAATCAAAAATAATACTTATGGTACATTAATTTTCTTATTGATTATATACGACACGATTATAACAGCTCACCCAAAAATATGGAAGAGGTTGTCAAGGATTCTATACCATAAATAGAAAATAATACTTATGGAACAATCGTTCTCTTGTTGACAATATGCAGCATGATTATACAAAGTTGCCCCGAAAGATGGAAAGTGCTTCGATTTCATTATTGATAAAAAGAAGAAAGCAGTCGCGTTCCGAAGAAAACCGACTGCTTTCGACAAATGCACAAAGCGGAAACGTGTATGTTATTGGTAGCTGCCAGATGGCAAAATCGTGATTTACTGATTATGCAGTACAACCGTATAAGGCTTGTTGGCGTCAGTCTCAACCTGCGCCTGCCCATCCTTCATGGTAATCGTGTAGGTAGCAGCCAGAGAGCCGTCCGTATTGGGAATGCGGCACGTTGCCGTTTCGCCATCTTTCAGCTGATAAACATGAAGCTCAACGCCATCGGCGTAATCATAATCCGTACGATGGTCACAGGCGCCCACAGGTAAAACCGTACCGGGACGAACCATCAGCGGCAGCGAAAGGAAATCATGAACTTCTTTCTGCCAATGACCGCCTGCTATTTTGCGCTCATCCAGCAGGTTGATCCACTGGCCGTCAGGCAGATAATACTGCACACTGCCATCATTGGTGAATACCGGCGCAACCAACAGGCTTTCTCCGAGCATATACTGGCGATCCAGCGTGTCGCAGGCAGGATCGTCCGGGAATTCCAGCATCATGGGTCGAAGCATGGGTGTGCCCTTCTCATGGGCTTCTACTGCTGCGCCGAAAAGATACGGCATCAAACGGCACTTAAGCTTGGTGAACTTCCGGGCCACGTCGCAGCTTTCCTCATCAAAGAGCCACGGTACGCGATAGCTGGTAGAACCGTGCAGGCGGCTATGGCTGGAAAGCAGGCCGAACACCACCCAGCGCTTGTACACATCGGCAGGAGCCGTCTGCTCAAAACCAGAGATGTCATGGCTCCAGTAGCCAAAGCCGCTGTGGCTCATGCTCAAACCTGCACGCAGGGTTTCTGCCATGGATACATAACTGGCACTGTTGTCGCCGCCCCAGTGCACAGGGAACTGCTGACCTCCTGCCGTGGCACTGCGGGCAAACAGCAGCGCTTCGCCCTTGCCGCGCACTTCCTCCAGCAGATTGAAAACCATCTGATTATACATAAAGGTGTAGTAATTGTGCATGTGCATCGCATCAGAACCGTCATAATACGCGATATCACGCACAGGGATCCGCTCGCCGAAGTCGGTTTTGAAGCAATCAACGCCCATATCCAGCAGTTTGCACAGGTAGGAGCAGTACCACTCACGGGCAGCAGGATTGGTCACGTCCAGAATGCCCATACCGGCCTGCCAGAGGTCTGTCTGCCAGACGTCTCCGTTGGTTTTGGTGAGCAGATAGCCGTTGTCCATGCCCTCCTGGAACAGCGGGCTTGCCTGACCGATGTAAGGATTGATCCAGCAGCAGATATGCAGACCCTTTTCGTGATAGCGCTTGAGCATACCCACCGGATCCGGGAACACAGACTGATCCCATTCAAAGTCGCACCAGTTAAAGCCACGCATCCAGTAGCAGTCAAAGTGGAAGACGCTCAGGGGAATATCCCGCTCTGCCATACCGTTGATAAAGCTGGACGTTGTCTCCTCGTCGTAGTTGGTGGTAAAGGAAGTGGACAGCCAAAGGCCAAAGCTCCAGGCGGGCGGAAGCGCAGGGCGACCGGTCATGGCGGTGTACAGATCCAAGGTATTCTTGGGCGTTCCGCCATAGATTACGTCATAGACCAGCGTCTCGCCCTCGGCAGAAAACTGAACGCGTTCCACTTTCTCGCTGGCGACCTCAAAACTGACGTCAGAGGTGTGCTCAACCAGCACGCCGTATCCACGGTTGGTCATATAAAACGGAACATTTTTGTATGCCAGTTCGCTGGCGGTGCCGCCGTCTGCGTTCCACATGTCCACAGACTGGCCGTTCTTTACATAGGCAGTAAAACGCTCGCCCAGGCCGTATACGCATTCCCCTACGTCCAGCATCAGTGAATCGGACATATAGGCCTTGCCGGTCTCCTTGTCCAGCGCGCGTCCCATGCCGCGGAAACCGCTGGAGGTGATCACTTTGTCACCGGCAAGGAATTCCACGTTCCACTGGCCTGCCGCCTTCAGGACACGGGCAGTCAATGCACCGCTGGTAAAGGACGCATACTGCTCCGTTTCCTCAATAACGGGAACGACCTCCGTTTCATTGATCTGGAAACGGGGATTCTTCAGGCGCGTACCTGCGAAGTGGGTGACCTTAACCCGGATTACATTGGTCATAGGGGCAGAAAACGTCACATCCAGTGTGCCGCCGTCCAGGATATCACCGCGGCCGTAAATGGGCCGGCAGGCAGAGAGAACATGCAGTTCTTTCTCGCGTTTGTCCACGCGTACGCACTGGCTTGCGTATTGCATGGAGAAATTCGGTCGAATCATCCAGTAACCCTGGGTAAATTTCATACGTACCCCTCCCGAAAATCATTGAAAGATTCACAAAAAGGAAAGCGCCTGAAATTAGCGCCTAATCTTCTCGAACCTTACAAAACCCTTGCTTTTATGGACATAATAGCATAAAATAAGTATGATCACAAGTCCTTTGGAGTTGATTGCAAACCATGGATCAGGAAAAGCTGACCCCAGCGCAGACGCTAAAAGAGTATGCATTGCTTACGCTGGCAACCTTGATGATGTCAGCAGGTATTTATTTCTTCAAGTTCCCCAATCATTTCTCCACGGGCGGCGTAAGCGGTCTGTCGATTCTTCTGGGGGCTTTAGTGCCCAGTCTTTCACCCGGCGCCTTTGTGTTCATCATCAATCAAACGCTTTTGCTCATCGGCTTTCTCGTTTTCGGGAAATCCTTCGGTATCCGCACGGCCTACGTGAGTCTGCTGATGTCTGGCGTGATCTGGGGATTGGAAACCATCTGTCCCATGGATGCACCGATGACCTCCCAGCCCCTTTTGGAGCTTGTTTTTTCTGTTGCCTTGCCCGCCATCGGCAGCGCGATTTTGTTCAATATGCAGGCATCCAGCGGCGGAACAGATATCATCGCCATGCTGCTGAAGAAAAAGACCAACATCAACATCGGTCATTGCCTGATGATGGTTGACTTCCTTATTACTGTGGCAGCCTGCTTTGTCTTCGACATGGAAACCGGTCTTTTCAGCATCCTTGGTCTTGCACTGAAGTCAGTGATCGTGGATATGGTGCTGGAGAACATCAAAGTTCATAAATGCTGCCAGGTCATCACCTCCAAGCCCACCGAGATCGTACGTTTCATCGTAGAAGAACTGAAGCGCGGCGCGACGGAAATCCAGGGTGAAGGCGCCTTTACCCATGAAGATAAAACCATCCTTCTGACTGTGGTAAACCGTGCCCAGGCCGTGTTACTTCGCAAATATGCGAAATCCATAGATCCTTCCTGCTTTATTCTAATTACCAACACGAAGGAGATCATCGGCAAAGGCTTCCGTGGTGTGATATGATCAAGCAAAAACGTACGCTGAAAAGGAGGCGCGTGTATGAAAGCGAACAAGTACAGAAGCCTGCTCACGAAGGGCACTGTGTTTTTGCTACTGTTTACGCTCTTATGCAGCAGTGCATCAGCAAGTTCGCTTCCTGCCGTCAACGGGTTTACGCTGGACCTTGAGCCCTCTCCCGATCAGCTGAGTATCCGCGTCTCGCCGCAGATTCTCGGTCAGCAGAGCGATTACTATTACACACCTGATGCTACCGTTCAAAAGGAATTGCGTGCATTGCTTGGCGAATTAAAGGTGGTTGACTACACCATCGATGCCAACTTCTGGCTGGAGCATCCGGAAGCCGGATATACCATTGTTGACGCCGCAGCCCAGACAGAATGGATGATGCTCTTTAACGATATTGTGCTGTATACCTGCTACGATCACCCAAAGGACAGCAGCTATGCGTACATGCACCGCGGTTATGCCAAGTGCGAAATGCTGACGCAGTATCTGGCCCCCTTGATGGCGGAAAAGCTGCTCTATTCCCCCATTGACGTGACCCTGCTGACCGGGCTCACAAGCGCCACCCTTACGTTTGAAGATGGCCAAGCGTCTACTGTGACTGATCCAGCCGTGCTTATGCAGCTGGAAAGTTGGTTCTCACAATCCACTTACCTACGCGCCCCAAGCTGCCCTGTCGGCACTGCGCTTCTTACCCTTACAACCTCAGCAGGTGCAACATTCGAGCTGTCGCTGGTAACAGACTCATGCCCCTACTTCTGTTTCAACGGTATTTACTACGATTATACGCCCTGGGATCTCCGACAGATGCTGGAGCCCGGCACGAAAGCCAATAATTCTTTCCTGTTTGATTGTTTTCCAGAAGTCCATTTCGAGCCGATTGACCTGCGCCCGAAGATCGCTGAATAATCCTTAAGCTCCATCATATGGCAAACGTGCGTTGCAGAAATGCAACGCACGTTGAATATCTCCCATGTGTAACGCACGAAACCGGTCCAAGGAAACAGTTTCCCAAAATGCTTACAAAAAAGACCGCCATCAGTGAGGGTGACAGAAAGGAAGGAGTTATCCTTTACTGGCCATTATTCCAATAACAGCACCGCAAGCCTTGGCTGGCTTGCGGTTTTATATACTGCTGTGATAGAATGAAGGCGATGAACTTGAATATGAGATAATAGAGGGATACGGCTATGAGCAATAAAAAAGTAGTCCTATACATTGGCATTAGCCTCGATGGCTATATTGCAACCAAAGATGATTCATTGGAATGGCTTTTGACTACTCAGGGGAGCGGCGATAACGGCTTTGGTGAATTTTACGACACAGTGGAAACCATCATTATGGGAAGACGAACCTATGATTGGATTATGGAGCAGGAGAACGGTCGCTTCCCCTACATTGGGAAAGAATGTTATGTTTATACCACACAAACAATTAATGATACAGAACATGTAAAATTTACTTCTCAACATCCAGACGATCTGATTGCAGGACTAAAAAAGGAAGGAAAGAAGATTTGGATTGTTGGCGGAAGTCAGATCATTGATTTGGTCAGAAAGAAAAACCTCATTGATGAATACATACTGAGTATTGCACCTGTCATTCTGGGAGAGGGAATTCCATTATTCTGCGAGGGAGAAAAAGAAGACCTTGTTTTTGACAAAGCCCGAACATTTGGGCAGTTTTTGGAAGTTAGCTATCACACAAGCAAATAACACATTTCAATTTGTAAAACTGGCGAAAAACTCATTCCTACACTATTTGGGAAGGGCGCAATTATACGCACCATTTCGGTACATTGCGTTTGTGGGGCGCAAAAGCAAACGAGCATCCGGCATGTTCACCGAATGCTCGTCTTTTCTCGTAGTGGGAAAATTGTTCCTTAACAACCCTCCCGCCACCGGCGGTCTTTTTTTTGTGTTCTTACTTAGCGTTCTTCACGTCCAGCCACAGCGTATTGTACAGCTCCAGGAACGCTCCTTCGATATCGTTGAAGTACTCGCAATTGGCGATCGATTCTTCAGAGGGGTTCATGGTGGTGTTGCTGGTGTAGTCTTCGCCCATCAGTTCAATGGCGCCGCTGTTGGGAGAGGAATACCAAATCGCTTCACAGTTCAGCTGAGCGATGTCAGGACGGCAGAGGAAGTTGATGAATTTCTCAGCGTTCTCCTTGTTCTTGGCGGTCTTGGGAATGACCATGCAGTCTACCCAGATGTTGCTGCCTTCCTTGGGAATTGCATAGGCCAGATCGGGATTCAGATCAATGGCGTACTGTGCGTCACCGGACCACATAACCGCCAGAGCAGCCTCGCCGGCAACCATCTTGTCCTTGGTTTCATCCACCTGATAAGCCTTGACCACGCCGGACTGTTTCTGCTCAATCAGCTTGCTCTTGGCAGCTTCCAATGCCAGGAAGTCCTGGGTATTCATGGAATAGCCAAGATACTTCAGGGTCACGCCCATGGAGTCGCGGATGCTGTCCAGCATAAACACATTATTGGTGTACTTGGTATCCCACAGGATGCCCCAGGAATCGACCACTTCATCCACCATAGTGGTGTTGTAGAGGATGCCGACGGTACCCCACATATAAGGAATGGAATGGGCATTGTTGGGGTCGTAGCTGGGATTGAGCAGATTGGGCAGGGTGTACTGGGCGTTGGGAACGTTGTCATAGTTGATCTCAGCCAGCAGATCCTTTGCCAGCATACGTTCCACCATGTACTCGGAAGGGAAAACCAGATCGAAGGCTCCGGGGCTGGTCTCCACCTTCACGATCATATCCTCGTTGGTGGTGAAGTTCATGTAGTTAACGTGGATACCGGTCTCCTGCTCAAACAGCTCCAGCACGCTCTCGTCGATATAATCTTCCCAGTTGTAAACATTGACCACTTCCTGGGCGCTGGCGTACATGGGCAGCATCATCATCAGAATCAGAACAACCGCAAGGAACTTTTTCATTTTCGTACCCTCCATAAATATTGATTTGTGGGGATATGGTTTACGCTGCGTTATCAGCGGTCCGTCGATTGACGATGACCAGCAGAATCAGCAACGCAACAAACATCAGCGTGCTCAGCGCATTGAGCGTGGGGTCAATACCGATGCGCGCCTTGGAGTAGATCAAGGTGGACAGGTTCTGAACCAAGGGGCTGGTGGTAAAGTAGCTAATGGTGAAATCATCCAGAGACAGGGTGAACGCTAGCATGGCCCCGGTAACGATACCCTGACGGATCTCAGGAATGATCACATGGGTCAGCGCGTAGGTGGGCGTGGCGCCCAGATCCAATGCCGCTTCGTAGCTGTGCTTGTTCATCTGCTTCAGCTTTGGCATGACCGATAAGATCACATACGGTGTGTTGAACGTAATATGCGCCATCACCATCGTGACAAAACCGCGTTCTACCTTAGTGAACAGGAACAGAAGCATCAGGGAAATACCGGTGACGATATCAGGCATGGTCATGGGAATGTTTGTCAAGGTCATCATCACGCTTTGTGGACGTTTCTTCATGGCGTAGATGCCGATGGCGGCCAGTGTGCCAAGAATGGTTGCGATGACGGCGGCGATCACGGCAACCGCTAACGTCACCTGCAAAGCCTGCATGATGGAGCGGTCGTGGAACAGTTCCGCGTACCAATGGAAGGAAAAGCCTTCCCACTTGGCGCGGCTTTTGCCGGCATTAAAGGACTGGATCACCATGACCACAATAGGGATATAGAGGAAAAACAGAATAATCCCCAAATAGAACTTCTTGAAGAACAAGCCGGTCTTCTTCATGCGATGCCGCCTCCTTCTCCTTCGGGGTCAAACTTCCTCAGAATGCCAAGACTGATCAGAATCAGCAGCATCATGATCAGGGAAAGCGCGCTGCCCACGTTCCAGTTGCCTTCCGTGAGGAACTTGCTTTCAATCAGGTCGCCGAACATCATCGTATTGCCGCCACCCAAAATACGCGGGATAAAGAACGTGGTAACTGACGGCATGAACACCATAGTGATGCCGCTGATAACACCGGGCAGGCTCAGGGGCGCGGTGACACGGGTAAAGGTACGCCATTCGTTGCAGCCAAGATCCTGCGCCGCTTCGCCCAGCTTAGGATCCAGTTTGCTAAGAGAGGTATACACCGGGAAAACCATGAACGGCAGGAAGTTGTACACCATGCCGAGCAGAACAGCGCCGGAGTTGTACATCAGCTGCACGCCGTCAAATCCGAGCCAGCGCAGGAACCTGTTGATCAGGCCCTGATCTTCCAGAATACTCATCCAAGCAATGGTACGCAGCAGGAAATTCATCCACATGGGGATGATGAACAAAATGACGATGGTGGAACCAATCTTCATATTGCGGTCAGCCATGAACAGCGCCGCCGGATAACCCAACAGCAGGCTGATGACCGTACACAGGAATGCCATCCACAGGGAGTAAACCAATGTATCCACATTGACCGTACCGCGGACGATATACGGAGCAGCCGCTTCGCCCATGGTCGCGTAGAGCTTGTTTTTGGCGTGGTTGCTGTCCCAGAAATTCATGAAATTTTCCAGGGTAAAGGCTCCGTTGGCGTCTGTGAAGGCGTAATAAGCAACCAAAATGCAAGGAAGAACCGTGAAGAGGATCATCCAAAGCGTATACGGCGAAGCAAACAGGCTGCGTTTAACGCCATGGTTGCGGCGGATGGAGAGGACAATCAGTCCAATAAAGCAGACCAGACCGGCTCCCATCAGTGCAAACGCCCACCAGGGAAGACTCAGGTCATACATCGGAAGGCGCCTCCTCGTTCATCGGCTTCATGATATGGATATTGAACGGGACGATGTTGATGCCAACACGGGAGCCCTGAGGCTGCATAATGGTGGAATGTACCTTGAAGGTAACTTCGCCGGTGCTGATCATCATCTCATAATGCACGCCCTTGAACAGAACGCTCTGTACGGTGCCGGTCAGTTGACCGATATCTTCACCAACGATCATGATATCCTCGGGACGGATCACCACGTCCACGGGCGTGTTTTCGCCAAAACCGCTGTCCACGCAAGGGAAATCGTATCCCGCAAAATGAACCAGCTCGTCGCGGATCATCGTGCCCTTGAGGATGTTGCTCTCACCGATAAAGTTGGCCACAAATGCATTGGCAGGTTCATCGTAGATGCGTTTGGGATCACCGATCTGGAGGATCTTACCGTCGCGCATAACCACGATGGTGTCACTCATGGTCAGGGCTTCTTCCTGGTCATGGGTAACATAGATGAAGGTGATGCCAAGCTGCTGCTGCATGTTTTTGAGTTCCAGCTGCATTTCCTTGCGCAGCTTCAGATCCAGCGCGCCAAGAGGCTCGTCCAGCAGAAGGACCTCAGGCTCGTTCACCAGCGCGCGGGCGATGGCAATACGCTGCTGCTGACCGCCGGAAAGCTGATCCACACTGCGCTTGCCGTAGCCGCTCAGGTTCACCAGCTCCAGCATGCGGTCCACTTTCTTCTTGATCTCAGCCTTGGGCACTTTCTTCAGCTTGAGACCAAAGGCAATGTTATCCTGCACGTTCAGGTGCGGGAAGAGAGCGTACTTCTGGAATACGGTATTGACGCGGCGCTTGTAGGGCGGCAGTGAAGAGATCTCCTTGCCTTCAAAGTATACTTCGCCGGTGGTGGGGTACTCAAAACCGCCAATGATGCGCAGCGTTGTGGTTTTGCCGCAGCCGCTGGGACCCAGCAGGGTGACAAACTCCTTCTTACGCACGTAAAGGTTGATGTCGCTGAGTACGACATTTCCGTCATATTCCTTGGATATTCCCTTTAGGTCGATCAAGTGTTCCTGCTCCATCATGGCCGGGCACTCCTTTGTTTCATATCGTTATGGTTCTTAAAAACTGGGCGGCGTGGAAATCCACAATACCGAGGCAGGGGTTTTGGAGATATTCTCCAGATAGTGCGTCGCGCTTGGGTGAAGGCAGAAGCTGCTTCCTTTTTTGATAGGATAGCGTCGCTTTCCGGATACAAGAACCACCTGCCCTGAGAGTACATATCCGAACTCTTCCCCTTCAAAGGGCGGCAGAGTGCTGCTTTTTCCTCCCGGCGGCAGTTCCAGCATGATCGGTTCCATGCTGTTTTTCTGTGCATCCGGCACCAGCCAGGTAATCTTTTTCTCTTCGTCCTCTTTTTCGAACATATCCTGAGGGGAGAAAACCACCTTTTCTTTGCCGTCGTCGGAAAAAAACGCCTGAAGGGTAACGCCAAGGGATTCCAGCATGTCCTTAAGCGTTGCAATAGAGGGCGACGCCAGATCACGTTCCACCTGGGAAATAAAACCTTTGCTCAATTCACAGCGGTCAGCCAGTTCTTCCTGGGTCAATCCGCGCTGCAAGCGAAGCTCACGAAGTTTTTCGCCAATTTCCAACGTTTCTCCCCTCCTGTCGACGTTGTGATACTCAACCAGAAGTTTAGAAATAGTAAACTTTCAAACAGGGCATATTAAACCACAAACGTTCATTAATGTCAATAGTTTTAGCGAAGAATGTTGACAAAGTTTGTATTTGATCTGTTTTCAGACAAAACGCTGTTGCACTTGTAAACAATTGGGAAAATCCGTTGACAAAACAAGGTAGACAAGTGTACCCTTTTGGTAAACAAGTGTCAACGAAGAAAAAGGAGGAAGAATATGTCGATTCAATGCACCGATGCTGAATGGAAGATTCTCGAAGTATTGTGGCAAAGCAGTCCACGCACCATGGCGGAGATCACCCGACAGTTGGAACCTGAAACGGGGTGGACACGTCATACTGTTATCACACTGCTGAAACGCATGTGCGAAAAAAAGACAGTAAGTGTTGATGAAACAGGCGACGTGAAGCGCTATTCCCCCCTTGTCACCCGGTACGACGCATCTGCAGACCAGACCAGCAAACTGCTGTGCCGTGTTTTTGGCGGCAATGCTTCTCTGCTGGTCCATCATCTGGTAGACACCGGCGAATTGAACGCTGATGATGTTCAGGAATTGCTCCGCGAAATACAAAAGACAAATCGTCCGTGAGGAGGTAAACGTATGCGTTCCGCTATCGTTTATAACTTTTTGCTGGAAGCCAACATCATTGCAGGCATCGCCATCCTACTGATGCTGCTGCTTCGCAAACTGCTCAGAAAGCAGCTGGGCAGCCGTGCCATTGCTTTTGCTTGGCTGCTTGTAGCGATCCGTCTGCTCTGTCCGCTGACGCTTCCCAATCCAGCCATCAACGAGATCCGTTCCCCCTTTGCCAACGATCAGGCCATCCGCCCCATTGCCGGCCAAGTGAAGGTTCGGCTAACAGACATGGTGGATGATCTGGATAGATACGCTTATAGGCAACACTGGAGCGATGATAGCATTGCTGTCAATGTGATCAACAGTGTCGAAGACGGCTTGTATGACGGTACGCTTCCCGAAATGCTGCTTTGGATCTATCTGGGTGGAGCTGCTTGTGTGGCAGCGTGGTTTGTATTCAGTAATATCCGTTTCCGGCATATGATGAAAGCCGGACGTGTAGAACCTATTTCGGGTAAGGTGGAAATGCAGTATCACGAGCTTTGCTTGCAGCGAAAAGTGCGTCCGCTCAAGGTTTACTATACTGACCCTCTGCCCAGCGCCTGCCTGGTGGGTGTGATCCAGCCTTACATTGCCTTACCGCTCACCTCCAAGCCCAACGAAACCATTCATGTGCTCACCCACGAAGTATGCCACTACAAAGGATGGGACCATATTTGGGGCATTGTCCGGCTGGTTTGCTGTATTCTGCATTGGTTTAATCCGCTGGTATGGCTGGCGGCCTACCTGAGCAAAACCGACTGCGAACTTGCCTGTGATGAACGCGTAACCCAGGAGATGGCAGAGGACCAGCGCAAGGAATACGCCAGTGTACTGGTGCTGGCAGCTGCAAGAAAAACAGCACCTGGTGTTGCCGTTTTGGCAACAGGCATGACCATGACCGGCAAGAAGTTGCAGGAGAGGGTCCGAAATGTCATTCGCAAACCTATGGTGATCAAATGGCTGACCATTACGTTCGTGCTTGTGGCCTGTATTCTGCTCATAGCAGCGTTCTGCACTTCAGAATATTTCCCCAGGGCAAGTTACGATCTAAAACCCCTTTCCAGTAGTACTGTACTGCACGCATCGCCCATTTCCAACGAATCAGAGGCCATTTCTGCGGCAAAGCAGATCTGGGAGAGCCCGTATTTGAAGCAGAACCTTGATGGGCTGGAATGGTATGCCGAGCGACACCCCAGCGGTTATCGGGTAGTAGGCAGAAACAGCGAGTTTTCTATTCAAACTCTTTTGATGCCAACTGGAGAGATTATCCAGCTTAACCACTATCAGGAAAGCCCGCGCGCTGGTATGTACGAGGAACTCTCGCCCGAACGAATAGGAATGCCTTGGGCCGATATGAGCCGCTTTCTACTTACTTTTATGGATACCTTCGCCCCTGAACATGCCCAACTGATCGAGGCGATGGATGAAGGCATCGTCTGGCGCAGAGGCGACACAACCTATGCCAAAATGCACGGTTTGGTGTCTACTGAGCTTGGGATAGAAAACGGTTTTTCCTTCTCCGTGATGCTTGAGCCTGAAGTTCGTATTCTATCCTATAATGTAATGCAGCCTGTCCAAAGCCTGCTCTGGCGTGAAGAGATTAAGGATTTCAGCCCCGAAAATGCCCATCGCGTCAACGGTATTCTGGCAAGGGCCTATACTCAGAGCGAAATGGCGCGTTCCGCTGAGCCCCCGGCAGAAGCCATGAAGGTCGAAGATGCGCTTGCGCTGGCGTTGGATGTGATCTACAGGGGCTACGGCGAAACTGCGGAAAGCATGCAGCGCTTCGAAGTGCGCTATATGTATGTGAACGACTCAGAATCCTATTTTGAAACACCTTATTGGCAATTCGACTTCAACACCCTGAATCCTACTGATATGTATGAGATCATCCTGCATGACCCGGATGGCACCATTTTGTATCAGTGCGGACGGGAAGAAGGAAACGGCTAACGCCTGTTCAATGGAGGTAACCATGCGAAAGAATTCATTTCACCTTCAAGTGCTTACGATGGTGCTCTGGTTGATGATAACCATGACATGTTTTGTACATGCGGAAGGCTTTACGTACATGACCGAAGCAGAGCAGATCGACTTTGCAAAGTCAAACCTGACCGAAGTTTATGGATATGCCTATTCTGAGACGGAAAATTTTGTTTTTTCATCGACCCAGCAAGACGGCATCGCAACCATGGCTTTCTGGCATAAGGATCACCCCGAATGGGTCTACACCTGTACGTTTTCCCTCACAGACGGTAAACGTCTAGAATCCAAGACGCCCTTTGGAAGTGGTTATGTACGCTATCCGGGTGAAAACAGCGTACGCGCTGTGATCACAGAGATTACCAGCCGAGGTCTGCTCAAAAACTGGGATAAAGGCGCAAGGGAAACCTTTGCAGAACTGGTGGACACCTGGGCTATTCATTCTACCAGCGACCTTGAAAAAGGGCTCGTCAGCGCCACTTATACGCCCCAGCATGCGCTGCGCGACTTCTTTCTTTCCTGCTACGGCGAGGAAGATACGTGGCCCACAGCCGTGACGGAATGGTTCCATATACTGCTGGTGGAAAACAACCTTCCTGCTCCCGAGGAAGCAGCTGCGATGGACGGCGTCATGCGTTATCGCATGGAAGGCGAGTGGCCGCATACCATCACCGAGTTCAGAAACACCTTCCCCCCTGAAATTGCCAAGGCGCTAAAGCATCCAGCACTGGAGGGCTGGCAGGTGATCAGCGGCGCAATGGTTGAATATGACGCAGCGCCGCAAGACGATTCCATGAGGAATTCTCCTGTCAACAACGGGCTGATTGCCTTCGCAAAGGAAGACAGCCGAATGCTTTGCATGTTAATCAAAAACGAAAGCGAAGATTGGCGCGTTGAACCCATCGGCGAAAGCACGCTGCTGCCGGGCCGCAATCCGTCCATCACTTGCGAAGCAGAAGCACTGCGCTTGGCACGATTCGCAATCCGTTACGATGGAGATGGGAAAAACGAGATCTCTCTTACGGCCAGGATCATGTCTACGCAAAATCAGTTGTATTCCTGCCGCTGGGAAAACTACCATGAAAAAGATGTGGCCACTGGTGATATCTATCAAGCAGAAGCCGTTTTTTATGGCCAGGTCAATATAACCCATTCCCCCGCTCCTGCCAGCGACGGCGATGCATCTCCTGTGTCCTCCTGCTCTCTTTCGTTTCCGGACAACATGGAATACCTTGATCTGTCAGCTTTTGCAGACGTAGTCAGAAATTCCGCACAGGACATGGCATATGCACTTCCCGAAGGGTATATGATGTGCAAAGGCGTACATTTGCGTCAGAAAACCTCATCACGCTCCAAAGATCTGGGTACCTTCAAAAGCGGAACACTGATCAAGGTTCTTGGGACGGAACCAGGTGATCCTTTCCCATGGTATCACGTGCAAATTGGCAGTTTGGAAGGCTATATGGCGTCCAATTACGTCTCCGACGGCTCTGACTTTTCCCATCAGTACACGCTTCCCATCGCTATGGCTCTTGCCAAAACAACGCTTGAGGAACACACGGGCTGGTTTGCTCCCGATCTGCTCACCTTAAACCCCGGCGAAACCATGCATGTGCTGGCAGAGTACGGCAACTGGTATTATGTATGCGTTCCCCGTGAGGGATCAGCTGGACTGCTGATGGATGTGGATGGCATCTATGGCTATGTTTTAGCAGATCAGGTGCGGATAGGCACAACGACGCTTGGGCTGGAATGGAAAATGGCGGAGGAGTAACGAAAAAAAACGCTCTGCGAAACCAAGTATGATGTAAAGGAAGGTTTTATCCTTCCAATTACATCATGACTGCGGCTCGTTTGTGGTGAATGGTAGCGGTTATGACGAAAGGAAAAAGCCTTCGTCATAACCGCTATTTTCATTGCGAAAGGAGCTGCCAACATGAAACAAGAGCACGAATCCGACCTGAACATCTCCTATACGAAAATCGGAGACTACTACTTTCCCAACATTACCCTCCCGCCGGATGCCGGAGACATTGGCATCTGGGGAAGGCGGCGCAAAGAGTTTCTGCGGAAGCATCGTCCCATCCTGTTCAACGAGCTGCTGTTGACCGGTGAGTTGTCCAAGTATCTCGTTCAAGTCAATCAGGAAGCCACTGAGCGTCTGGAAAGCCTCATTGAGGACATGAAGACTGCGCAAGGCATTACCGAAGACCTCAAAGAACGTGACCCAATGGCATGGGTGGGTGCCATGAACAACATCCGTGCCTGTGCTGAAGAGATCATCTATGCAGAGCTGGTGTATGTGTGATGAACGATCAGATCAAGACGCTGAACACATACTTCTGGAACGTGGGTAATGACATTGCTGACATCCGTCTGCTTGCTGAAGGTGCGCTGGCACTGTATGAAGGGGATGCCTCGCCGCTACATCCGCTGGGCATGCGAAACCATGAAGAGATCGCTGCCTCAGCCTTCGATACCATCGGTACGGCGCTGTACGATCTGCGAAAGCGTATTGCGGAGATGCAGGAGAGCCATCTGGGCGTAACGATCAGCCAAACCGCAGACGAGAAAAGTGAATAGTATCTATCATGCTCGGCAGATCAGTTCTGCCGGGCTTTTCTTGTATAGCCCTTTATTCCCACAAATCCTGTCGCTATCTGACTACTTCTGCCGAAAACATAGACACATATCAATAGACAAGTTATAATGCACACGGATGAACCATAATCTTTTCAAAAGAATTTGAAAAAGTTTTGATATCCTGGAAAAAACAGCCCGTTTTCGTGCCCTATACTATGAGGGGGTAAAAAACTGAATGGAGGTGACACCCTTGTCCCTTGAACTAAAGATACCGGAAGCCGAGAATTACTTTGTGATTCCGGGTAACAGCAACCTGCGCTGGCTGATGATGTTCTATGCACTGCCAAGAGAGCTGGTAGAGAAGCGTGCTTCCTATTTAAAGCTCCCGCGCAACATGCGCCCGATCATGAACTCCGAGGAATACTGGGGCATGATCGACAACGACGCTTTTCTGGAGCTTATCTGGGATTGCTACGCCTGGGCAGCCTGGCAGTACATCCTTGTTC
>SVGM01000022.1 GCA_015056365.1 Clostridiales bacterium
CGAGGGCGGCAAGATCGTCACCGAGCCCAAGTATGACGTGGTGAAGACCAACGATCTCCTGCCCGCGGGTATCTACCGCTTCACTGAGGACGGCAAGCTGATCCTGACCACCGAACTGGTGGACGAGAATGGCGACCTGACCTACTATGTGAACGGTAAGCTGGCCGTGGACGAAGGTCTGATCCAGATCGGTGAAGACTACTACTACATCGGCGAAGAAGGCAAGGCCGTGACGGACACCACCATGCTGGTGGAGAAGACCAACGACCTGCTGCCTGTGGGCACCTACCGCTTCGGCGCGGACGGCAAGCTGATCTTCGACGCAGAACCCAGCACCAGCGTCCTCTCTGTCTGGTACGACAAGGGCTACGAGAAGGAGCCCCTGCCCATCCACGTGTCTACCACGAAGGATGCGCAGTACCTGTATCTGTACATGGGCGACACGCTGCTGGCTACCTGGACCGCTGATGAATCCAGCATCGACGAGTACGAAGGCGGCAAGGAATGGCACGTGCACCACACCTTCGACGAACCCGGCCCCTACTATCTGTGGTATATGGCTTCTGCTGACGGCGCGATGATGAGCGAAGCGTTCATGCCCGATCCTGTCACGATCGAACGTCCCGCCATCATCGGCGTGTGGTACGATCAGAAGATCGAAAAGAAGCCTGCGGATATCCACGTGACCACCAACCTGGATATGGAATATGTCTACCTCTACATGGGCGATACCCTGCTTGGCAGCTGGTCCGCTGAGGAAATGGCCGACAAGATCACCATGTATCCCACCTGTAAGGAATGGCATATCCAGTACACCTTCGATGAGCCCGGCGACTACTACCTGTGGTACAAGGCTTCCGCTGACGGCGTGGAGATGAGCCTGCCCTACGCGGACACCGCGCCTGTGACCATTGAGCGTCCCGCCATCATCGGCGTGTGGTACGATCAGAAGATCGAAAAGAAACCCGCGGATATCCACGTGACCACTAACCTGGATATGGAATATGTCTATCTCTACATGGGCGATACCCTGCTTGGCAGCTGGTCCGCTGAGGAAATGGCCGACAAGATCACCATGTATCCCACCTGTAAGGAATGGCATATCCAGTACACCTTCGACGAGCACGGTCCCTACTATCTGTGGTACAAGGCTTCCGCTGACGGCGAAAACATGAGTCTGCCCTATGCGGATACCGAGCCCATGATGGTGGAGCGTCCTGCGGTGATCAGCGTATGGTATGATCAGAAGATCGAAGGCAAGCCCATGGATATCTACGTAACCACCAACCTGGATATGCAGTACGTCTACCTCTACCTGGGCGACGAGCTGCTGGCCACCTGGAACGCTGCGGAGAGCAACATCACTGAATACGCCGACGCAGCCTGCAAGGAATGGTTCGTCCAGTACACCTTCAACGAGGCTGGTCCCTACTACCTGTGGTACAAGGCTTCCAAGGACGGCGAAAACATGAGCCTGCCCCTGTCGCCCGCTGACCCCGTAGTGGTGGAACGCCCCGCGATCATCAACCTCTGGTACGGTGAAGCTGCCGAGAAGGAAGCGTTGCCCGTTTTCGTGACCACCAGCCTGACCACCAAGTACGTCTATATGTACCTGGGCGACGAGCTGCTGGCCACCTGGTTCGTGGACGATGCCAAGACCACGGAGTACACCGCCAGCAGGGACTGGGAAGTCAGCTACATCTTTGAGATGCCCGGTGACTACAATCTGTGGTACAAGGCCTCCAGCGATGGGGTGAACATGACCACTCCCTTCTCCCAGTTTGCCCCCGCTACCGTGAAGGAAGCAGCCGGCGAGGCTACTGAGGAGTAAGCGCAGAATGATCGCATACCGGATGCAAACGCATCGACAGCCTGACCCATCCTTCGGGATTACCCCCGAAGGATGCGGCCAGACACCATAACCAATGATCGCCGTCCATCCTGTCTGTGCAGGGTGGACGGCGAATCAAGCATCACGAGAACCTTACGCTTCCCAAGGCCGGTGGAAGCACCGCCGTCCCGGACGGTATGCAATTTTCGCCCAAAGGGCGCAATGGCAAGGTTGTACGTAGGAGGGATCAGATGATCCGTATTCTTCAATGTGTGAACAATATGCATCGCGCCGGGCTGGAAACCATATTGATGAACTATTACCGGAACATAGACAGAACAAAGATCCAGTTCGACTTCCTGACCCACAGGCCGGAGCGAGCGGATTATGACGATGAGATTGAGGCTCTGGGCGGCCGCGTTTTCCACGCCCCCAGACTGTACCCGCAGAATTATGCGGCATATTTTTCGTTTATGAAGGCATTCTTCAAAGAACATCCCGAATACCAGATCATGCATTCCCATATCGATGCCATGAGCTACCTGCCGCTGCTGGCAGGAAAGCGGGCGGGCGTGCCCATTCGGATCGCCCACAGCCACAATACCTCCATTGACAAGGACTACAAGTACCTGCTGAAACAGCTGTTTCGTAAGCTGCTGCCAGGCACGGCTACGCACCTGCTTTCCTGCGGAGAGGAAGCAGGCAGGTTTCTGTTTGGCAACAGGCCGTTTTCCCTGATTCACAATGCCATTGAGCCTGATCGCTTCTACTATAACGAAGCGGTAAGGGACGAAGTCCGAACGGAACTGGGCCTTGAGGGCAGGTATGTCATCGGACACGTGGGCCGGTTCTCCTATGCCAAGAACCATCAGTTCCTGCTGGAGATCTTCGCGGAGGTGCTCCGCAGAGACGAAAACGCCGTGCTGTTGCTGGTTGGCACGGGAGAGAAGGAGCAGGAAATCCGGGAGGGCGTACGCCGCCTGCGCATCCAGGAGCAGGTGCGCTTCCTGGGTACACGCAGCGATATGGACCGTCTCTATCAGGGGATGGACGTGCTGGTGATGCCCTCGCTGTTTGAGGGCGTGCCGGTGGTGGGCATCGAAGCACAGTTTGCACAGCTTCCCTGCCTTTTTTCTGACAGGGTTCCTACCGAAGTGGGCTTTACGGAGCTGAGCGCCTTCCTGCCCCTTGAACAATCCGCAGTCTACTGGGCGGAGGAGATTCTGAAACGGAAGCAGATCCTGAGGGGAGCCACCCAGGTGGCAGGCTCACGATACGACGTGACCACGGCGCAGAAAACCCTGACGGACTATTATGTGCAGCTGCTGGCACAGCTGGACTGCGCACACATGGAGAGCGAAGCATGATCATACTGACCAACTGCCTCAGAAAGGCGGATGACGAAGGCAGCCTGAAGGTAGCCAAAAGCCTGATAACAGCCATCAGGAGGGCTGTGCAGGACACAACCGTGGTCTCTTGCGCAGAAGCATCGCCGCTGTGTCAGGAGCATCTGCCGGCGAACAAGCTGATGCTGAGCCCCAGACTGGCACGCTTTCTGTGGCGCAGGAAAGAGATCACGCTGTATATCCCAGCCTTTGCACGGATGCTGCCCACGGCGTACCGAATTTGCCTTCTGTCGCTGTATACGCGCAGAAAGCTTAAGGTGCTGCTGCCCATGCGATCGCCCGCCGGGCGGCTGGCACGGCTTCTGCTTCGCATAAGCGGGGCGGAGATCATTGCGCTGTCGGAAGAATCCTGGCGGATGTACAGGGAGATCATCGGCGAGAGGGCAAAAAGGATCAAGGCTGGCGTGGATGTCGGCCGCTTTGTGCCTGTGAGCGCGGAGGAGAAAAAAGCGCTTCGGTACAAGTATGGGATTCCCGGCGAAAAGCCGGTGGTGCTGCACGTAGGCCATCTGAAAGAAGGAAGAAACGTGGGTCAGCTGCTGGCTGTGGATCAGCGGTTCCATGCGGTGCTGGTGACCAGCACCCAGACCCGGCAGGAACAGGATGAGGCCCTCAGGCAGAAACTTTTGGCCAGTCCGCAGGTGACGCTGATAGATACCTATCTGCCGAAAATCGAGGAGATCTACCAGCTGGCAGATGTGTATCTGTTCCCGGTGACGGCGGAGCTCAGCTGCATCGATGTACCCCTGTCGGCGCTGGAGGCGGCCGCCTGCGGAGTACCCGTGGTTGCCACGGCATATGGCGAGCTGCAGCAGCTGATGGACAAGGACGGCTTCTACCGGATCGAGTCCTTCGCGCCGGAGAGGCTGAACGAAGCGCTGAACAGAGCCGTGCAGGAGGGAAAAAACCCGCGGGAGAGCGTGCTGGAATACGACTGGGACTGCGGCGCGATGCAGCTGATGGAGGCGGAGGATCGCAGAATCGGGCAGGGAAACACTGCGAAACCATAAGGAGAGTCATGACCATGCTCAAAAGAATCAGGAAACTGCTGGGAAGGGAGCGGTACACGTCCGAATCGCTGCTGGCGGAGCTGCGCGCTAAAGGGGCAAAGATTGGCGAGGACGTGATCGTATACGCGCCGAACCACGGCTGCATCGATAAGACCAGCGCTTATTTGCTGACCATTGGCGATCATGTGTTTATTACGCAGGGCACGGTCATTCTGACGCATGACTATTCCTGGTCCGCACTGAAAACGTATGAAACCCAAGCCATCCAGCCGGGGGCGATCCTGGGCGCACAGGGCCCGGTAACCATCGGCAGCAATGTGTTTATCGGGATGAACGCCATCATCACACGAGGCGTGACCATCGGTGACCATGTGATCATTGGCGCCGGCAGCGTGGTGACCAAGGACTGTCCCTCCGGCGGCGTTTATGCCGGTAACCCGGCCAGGCGCATCTGCAGCATTGAAGAATACTATCAAAAACGGAAGGCGCTGCAGTTTGCTGAGGCCAAGACCCTTGCGATCCGCTACAAAGAGCGCTTTGGCGTGGAGCCGCCGATGGAGATCTTCCGAGAGTATTTTATGCTCTTCGCCACAAGGGAAGAGGCGCAGAAGGTGGAGGCTTTCCGAAGCCAGATGGCGCTGCTGATGAGCTATGGACAGACGGCGGCGTATATGGACGCAAACCCGCCGATGTTTGCAGGGTATAGGGCGTTTCTGGACGCGTGCTATGCTGGTGAGGCCGGCGAGGGAAAAGACGGGGAGAATGCATGAAAAAAATATTGTTTGTGATGCACTCGCTGGGCTTCGGGGGTGCGGAGAGAAGCCTGGTAAACCTGCTCAATGAGCTGCCAAGCGACCAGTATCAGGTGGACGTGCTGCTGTTTCAGCAAAAGGGCGGCTTCCTTGGGCAGTTGCCTGGATGGGTGAATGTGCTGGAGACGCCAAAGGCGCTGCGGTGCCTGTACGGGCCCGTGGCAAAGGCGGGGAAGTACATTCCCTGCAAGGTGCTGGGCACCGTCTGGGCACGGCTGTGGCGCAGGCGGAAAAAAGAACAGTCCGCGTTCCGCTGGCGCAGTTTTTATCGTCGTCGGATCGAAACCCTGCCCGGACATTATGACGTAGCAGTTGCCTATACCGGCTCGGAGATCCTGTATTTTGTTGCCGACCGGGTATCGGCGAACCGGAAAGCGGTGTTTATTCATAACGATTACCGCACGGCTGGCTATTCTGCTGATGACGACGAATCCTACCTGGGCAGGATGGACGCCATCGTGTCCATTTCCCGACAGTGCGTGGAAGTGCTTCGGGAGGAATTTCCCCAGTACGCAGGACGGATGCACTATCTGGAGAACATTACCTCCTCGTCGCTGGTCAGGGCCCGGGCGGAGGAATATGTCCCTGAGGAGTATCAGCCTGGGGTATGCAACATCCTTTCCGTGGGCCGGCTGTGGCCTCAGAAGGGCTTTGACATGGCCATTGACGCGGCCGCCCTTTTGAAAAAGGAAGGCGTGGATTTCCGCTGGCACGTGGTGGGCGAGGGCTCGCTGCGGGAAGAATTGCAAAGGCAGATCACGGATCGCTCGCTGGAAGACCGGTTTTTCCTGCTGGGAAGCCGGAGCAACCCCTATCCCTATATGAAGGGGTGTACCCTGCTGGTGCAGTCCTCCCGGTATGAGGGCAAGTCTGTGGTGCTGGATGAGGCCAAGATGCTGTGTACGCCCATTGTGGCGACGGATTATCCCACTGTGGGGGATCAGGTTTCCGACGGCAGGGAGGGCATCATTACGGAGATGTCCCCTGAGGGCATCGCCCGGGGCGTGATGAGGATGCTTCGCGAGGAAGCGCTGAGAAAGAACGTGATCGACTACCTGTGGGCCCATGAATACGGCAACCAGGCAGAGGTGGAAAAATACAGGAAGCTGCTGGATGAGTTGTGATGAAGAAGATTCTGATCGTGATCTACAATATGCATATCGGTGGGGCGCAGAAGAGCTTGCTCTCCTTCCTGCAGAGCCTTGCAGCAGACGGGCGGCAGGATCAGTATGATGTGCACGTGCTGGCGCTGAACCCGGAAGGCGAGTTTCTCAGTCAGATCCCTGCAGGCATCCACGTGGACAAGCCCGCCAACGTGCTGCGCTGGATGGGCGGGAAGCTGAAAGCCGGGCTGGCGCTTCATCATTTTTCCCTGCGCGGGGTGATTGGAGAGCTGCGCTGGCTGATGGATCGCTGGCTGAGAGGAAAGAAACAGCCGCAAAACGACGCCCAGCGGCTGTGGCAGGTATGGGGGCCGGTGGTACCCCAGTGCAAGGAGCATTACGACGTGGCCATTTCCTACATAGACGGAACCACCAGTTACTATGTGATGGACAAGGTAGCGGCGGACAAGAAGGTGCTCTGGCTGCACAGCGACTACCGCAAGCAGGAATACGACCCCGCATTTGATGATCCATATTATCAGGCCTGCGACATCATCGTGACGGTATCCGCCGAGTGCCGGGAAAGCATCCGTCAGGCACTGCCCCAGCATGGGGAGAAGATGCATGTGCTGGAGAATATCTCCTCCTTCCAGGCAGTGGAGGCGGCGAGCCGCGAAGGTTCCTGCCCGGAATACCGGGATGCGCAAGGGCTGAAGCTGTTGTCGGTGGGCAGGCTTCACGAGCAGAAAGGAATGGACATCGCCGTTGAGGCTGCCAAACACCTGAAGGAAAGCGGAACGCGCTTTTGCTGGTTGGTGGTGGGCGAGGGCAGCGAGCGCAGGCGGCTGGAAGAGATGATCGAAGCCTACGGGCTGACCGACTGCTTCCGGCTCATCGGCGCCAGACAGAATCCCTATATTTATATGCGGGAATGTGATATACTGGTACAGCCTTCCCGGATCGAAGGCAAATCCATTGCGCTGGATGAAACGAAAATGCTCCTCAAGCCCATTGTAGCGACGCGCTATCCCACTGTGGGCGACGCCATTACCCACGGGGTCACCGGATGGGTGACGGACATGAACGGCGAGGCGCTGAGCCAGGGCATTGTGCAGGTGGCACAGGACGAGGAACTGCGCATGCGGTTGGTCGCGGCCCTGGAACAGCTGCCTAAAGGGAATGAAGAGGAACTGCAAAAGTACATTGAGTTGATGTTCTGACGAGGGGGTGAAGGCATGACTCCATTTTTCAGTCTGATCCTTCCAGTTTATAACGTGGAAGCGTATCTGGAGAGATGCATTCGCTCCATCGTCGATCAAGGTTTTGCGGATGTGGAGATCATTCTGGTGGACGACGGCGCTACGGACCGCTCGCCGGAGATCTGCGATCAGTGGGCAGAACGACACGAGCAGATCCGGGTGATCCACAAGCCAAACGGCGGCCTGTCCAGCGCCAGAAATGCCGGCCTTGAACAGGCCAGAGGCGATTATGTCTGGTTTGTGGACTCCGACGACTGGATCGAGCCAGGCGCGCTGGAGACGCTGCATCAGGCCTGCCGCGACGGCGAGGCTGACGTGGTCAAGTTTGAACACTTCCGCGTGACAGGAGAGAAGACGGCCGTTAGGGGCATTGTGGCTGCTGGACGGTATGAGGCACAGGAACAGCTGGCGGCTCTTCGGCGGCAGGCTTTTTGCTCAGCAGGGAAATATGTGCTGTCCGTCTGGTCCCATGTGTATTGCCGGGCGTTTCTTCACGAGCACGGGCTTGCGTTTGTATCCGAGCGAGACATCGGCAGCGAGGATTATTTGTTCAATCTGACGGCGCTGATGTACGCGCAGAGCGTGCAGGTGCTGGCACAGCCGTTGTACTGCTATGAGCTGCGGGACGGCAGCCTGACCCAGCAATACAAGCCCGACCTGCCGCTGCGTTATACCCGGCTGTACCAGCTGATGAAGCAGGCGTATCAGGACGCGGGACAATGGGAACAGCATCGGGGGCTGATCTGCCGCTTTTATGTGTGGCACCTGATGGCAGGCACCTGCTTTCATCACGAATACAGCGTAGTGACCGACACTCATCCCCTTGCGGACGGGCGAAAAAATGTCCGGGCGATCCTTGGTATGAAGGAAGTGCAGAAGGCTGTCCGTCTGAGCGATCAAGCTGGGCTCCGCTGGCCAAAGCGGATTCAGCTTCTGGCCATGCGGATGAAAGCAGAAGGGTTGTTTTGCTGGCTGTATACCAGAAAAACCGGCAGATAGCGAAATGGCGCCAAAAGGCAGGAAAAAGAGATAAAGAAGGAACGGTACGATGAAGGGAAACAAGCCACGAAGGATCATCACGCTGGAAGCCGTCTTTGTGTATCTGGCGTTGTTTTGCATATCGACCTATGCGCTGCTGGAGCATGTCAGCCTTTCGATTCCAATGTTTTCTCAGGTGAAGATGCCACTGCTGATCATGGGCGGCGTTTGCCTGGTGACCAAGTTTGGTTTGTTCGCCAACAATCTGCTGCGCCGCAAGTACTTTTTCGTTTTCCTGACGGTGTGCGCGCTGTGCGTGATCCTGGCATGGAGCATGTACGTCAACAGGAATCCAGAGATCGGTGTATCTCCGATCCGAAACACGGTGCGCCTGATCTTGTTCCTGCTGGAGATGTTTTTCCTGGCGATGGTGATCGCCGAAACCGGCAGGGGAAAAGCGACGCTGAACTTTCTGTTCTGGTATCTGCTTGTGCTGTTGATCATCAATGATATCGCGCTTTTCACACGCGTGATTACCTTCAGGATCGGCAAGTTCGAAGGCTTTATTGTGGGCAATAAGTTTGCGGTTTCCTACCTGCACCTGGATCTGCTGGCGCTGTGGGTGGCACGCAGCAGAAAAACCCAGAAAAAGAGGAAATATCCTTTCTGGTTGGTGCTACTGATTGCAGTGTACATGATCGCTGTGGCGATTCGTGTGGACTGCATGACGGGCGTGCTGGGCAGCGTTGCCATGGTGGGGCTCCTGGTGCTGGCGGATATGGCGTCAAAGCAGCGTAGGCCGTGGCTGACGTCGCATGTGACGCTCCTGCTGGCGCTGTTTGTCAGCGTATTGTTTGCGTTCGTTGTCAACCTGATCGTTTCCATTCCGGTGGTGAGCAGACTGATCGAAGATGTACTTGGCCGCGACGCAACCTTGACGGGACGCACCAACATTTATGCGGTGTATATCAGCAAACTGGACGGCCACTGGAGCGCCGGCTATGGTTTTGGCAACGGAAACGAGGTGGCCGATACCCTGTTTGGCTACCCCAACGCACAGAACGCCCTGCTGCAGTGGGTGTTGCAGGTGGGTATCTATGCCACCGGCATGCTGGTGTTTTTGATGCAGCAGGTATTCCGCCACCTGCACCGCAAGGCGGAAAGGCATACCATGGAAATGGTAGCGCTGGTGGTGCTGATCTACATTTATGTGATGCTGGGCACGGTAGAGATCTCCTTCAACATGACGGTGATCATGTGGCTGATGCTGGCCTATGCCCTGGTGAACGAGCGGCCGAGGAAGCAGGCCGTGCAGCCGGTTAAGCCTATGCCCAAGAAAAGAGGCCGCAGAGTCGCGCTGCGGCTGAGACAGGCACAGTAACAAAAACCTGTGCAGAGGGAAGCGGAAAGCCCTCTGCGGACAGCATCCGGAAATGAGAGCAAAACACGAAGGTCGGAAAGCATGAAGATCGAAAGAACCAAGAATGCCACCAGAAGCATTGCCGCCGGCGTTGGTCTGAGACTGTTCCAGACGGTGATCCCCTTCCTGATGCGCACAGCCATGATCCATTTCATGGGTGTGGAGTATCTGGGGCTGAACAGTCTGTTCTCCTCCATCCTGCACATCCTCAACCTGGCAGAGCTGGGCGTGGGATACGCAATGGTGTACAGCATGTACAAGCCCATCGCCGAGGACGACGAGGACCGGATCTGCGCGCTGATGGGGCTTTACCGCAAGTATTACCGGGTGATCGGTTTGGTGATCGGCGCGGTGGGCCTTGCGCTGACGCCCTTTGTGCCGTCGCTGATCACCGGTGAAGTGCCGGCGGAACTGAATATCTACTGGCTGTATCTGCTGAACCTGGGCGCTACGGTGCTGACCTACTGGCTGTTTGCCTACCGTAACTGCCTTCTGCAGGCCCACCAGCGCATGGATATCGCCAGCATCATCACCATGGCATCCAGCTCGGTGCAGTTTCTATTGCAGTTTTTAATCCTGGTGCTGTGGAAGAATTATTACCTGTATGTGATCGTGCTTTTGCTCAGCACCGTGGTCAACAATCTCCTCACCGCCTTGGTGACCATGAAGAAATATCCCCAGTACAAGCCCAGAGGGACGCTGGAGAAGAGCGAGGTCAAGGAAATCAACGGCAAGATCAGGGATTTGTTCTCAGGAAAACTGGGTTCCGTTGTGCTGCAGCATGCTGATACAGTGGTCATCTCAGCGTTTTTGGGACTGACCATGCTGGCAATTTACCAGAATTATTACTTCATTATGAGCGCCGTTATCGCCATGGTGGAGATCCTGATCTCCTCCATTACGGCGGGACTGGGCAACAGCTTCGTCACGGAGACGAAAGAGAAGAATTACAACGACCTGTTGAAATTTTCGTTTTTGTTTCTGTGGCTGATCGGGATCTGCATCTGCTGCTTCCTGAGTTTGTATCAGCCCTTTATGGAGATCTGGGTGGGCAGCGAGCTGATGTTGGGCTTTGGCGTGGTGGTTTGCTTGAGCGCGTATTTCTTCGTGCTGTCCATGAGCCGCTTCCTCAGCGTGTTCAAGGATGCGGCCGGTCTGTGGCATCAGGATCGGTTCCGGCCGCTGGCATCTGCCCTGGTGAATCTGACGCTGAACCTGCTGACGGTGCGAAAGCTGGGCATCTATGGCATCGTGCTCTCCACGGTGCTCGCCAAGGTATTGGTGGGTTTGCCCTGGCTGATCTACAACCTGTTTACCTATATGTTTGACCGCACGCAGCTCAAGGGCTTTCTCAAGCAGCTGCTGGGGTTTGTGGCGGTGATGGCGCTTGCCGGTGCGGCAGTGTGCGGCATTTGCCTGCCCATCAGCCTGAATCCCTGGGCGAAGATGGCGGTGTGCGTTGCCGTGTGCGCTGTGGTGCCCAATGGGCTGTTCTACCTGCTGATGCACCGAAGCCCGCAGTTTGCGCCCAGCGTGCAGTTTGCCGACAGGATCACCAAAGGCAAGCTGAAGCTGGAAAAGCGGCTGCTTCGCGGCTGATAGGCGAGCGGGTGCTTGCCGCGGCCTGGGCATGGCGAAGAGTCCTTGCGGCAAAAGGTTTTAGCCAAAGAACGGCAACGCCGATGGCGCACGATGTGCGGCTTGGGTGCAAGATCATGGGCTGAAACACAGCCTGGAGACGCTTCTTTTGAGAGGCGTCTTTCTTTATGCCCCGCGCCGGCCGGGTGATGTTCCCCTGATGTATTTGCGTTGTGTTTTGCCGGAAAGATGGAGTATAATAAAGAGTGATTTCAACATTTAGCGCCGTTTGGCGCTGCAGGAGGGATACTCCGTGACCACTGCCATTTTTCATCCTGGGCGACTGAGCGGCGTCGGGCCGGTACCGCCTGCCAAAAGCGAGGCTCACCGGGCGTTGCTGCTGGCTGCGCTGGGTCAAAGCCCCTGCACGCTGACCGGCTTTCCGCCGCCCCTGTGCAACGATACCCTTGCCATGATCGACGGCGTGACCGCCATGGGCGCCGCCGTGCGACAGGAGGGAGACACGCTGCGGGTGACCCCTGCGCCTGCCCCCAAAGCCAATGCGCCGATGGTGGACTGCCATGTGCATGCCTGCGCGGCTGCGCTTAGGATGCTGATCCCTGCATTTTTGGTCAGGGGACAGAGCGTGCAGTTTTTTTGCGAGCCGGGACTGTTCCGCCGTCCGCTGGACGCCTTTGAGCCGCTGATCCGGCAGATCGGCGGAACCATGGAGCGCATCCCCGGCGCGCCGGGTGAGCTGTGCCGGGTGAAGATCACCGGCTGGATGCAGGCAGGCGACTACGCCATCGACGGCAGCGGCTCCAGCCAGTTCGCCTCCGGCCTGCTGATTGCGCTGGCCCATGCGGTGGACAACCAGTTCTGCCCTGCGCCGGCTCATCTCACGGTCACCGGCCCCATTGTGAGCCGACCCTATCTGGACATGACCCTTTCGCTGATGGAGCGTTTCTCCCTGACCTATACAGAGGGGAGCGAGGGCGAGTTTGATTTGCAGCCCCGTATCGGCATGAGCCCGGAGACCGTACAGGTGGCGGGTGACTGGTCCCAGGCGGCGGTGCTGCTGTGCGCCGGCGCGATGGGACAGGACGTATGGGTGAGCAATCTGCTGCTGGGTCAGGAGGGCCTGCAGGGCGACCAGCGGATCGTGGATGTGCTCAGCGATATGGGCATGACCATGGAAGAAAAGGACGGCCTGCTTCGAGCGGTGCGCCCCCAGAACGGCCTGAGGCCCATTGACTTGGACTGCGCACACATTCCCGACCTGGCGCCCATCATTGCCATGACCTGCGCCACCATTCCCGGCACGTCGGTGCTTCGGGGCGTGGAGCGGCTGCGCATCAAGGAATGTGACCGTCTGGACGCCACCTGCCAGCTGCTGGGACAGATGGGCATCATGACGGAGGTATCTGGAGACAGCGACGTCCTCACCGTTCACGGCGGAGGCAGCATTCACGGCGGCTTTGAGGCGGATGTGAGCCAGGATCATCGCATGGCCATGCTGCTGGCGGCAGCGGCGGTGATCGCAGACGCGCCCATCACCGTTCACGGCGTGGAATCCCTGAACAAATCCTGGCCGGGCTTCCTTGCCACTTATCAGGCACTGGGAGGAAAGATCTCGTGAGCAGCAATATCGGACAGGCACTGAAAGTGCAGATCTTCGGCGAAAGCCACGGCCCCATGGTGGGCGTTACCATCGACGGGCTGCCCGCGGGTATCGCCATCGACGAGGAATGGCTCAACGCCTTCGTGCAGCGCCGCGCCGCCAAGGGCAGTGCCATTGCCACCGCCCGGCGGGAAAGCGATATTCCGCGCATTGTCAGCGGCGTGAATCCCTCCGGCAAGACCACCGGCTATGCGCTGACTGCCGTCTTTGAAAATGCGGACACTCATTCCAGCGATTACGGCTTCCTGCCGGACCGTCCCCGTCCCGGCCATGCGGACTATCCTGCGCTGATGCGCAGCCATGGCCAAGACGATCTGCGGGGCAGCGGCCATCATTCCGGGCGGCTGACCCTGCCCCACGTGCTGGCAGGCGGCGTTGCCATGCTGCTGCTGCGTACCATCGGCGTCAGCATCGGCGCACATATCCTGCAGGTAGGAAGCGTCCGGGATCAGTCCATCGACCCGGTGCACCCGGACATGGAGGCCCTGGAACGCTGCCATACCCGGGAGGTTCCGGCGCTGGATACCGCTGCCGGGGACGCCATGATGCAGGCCATTCTGGCCGCGAAAGCCGATCAGGATTCCCTGGGCGGCATTGTGGAGGTGGCGGCGACAGGACTGCCGGCCGGCCTGGGCGCACCCTATTTTGACGGCGTGGAAGCCGTCCTGGCCCAGCAGCTGTTTTCCATCCCGGCGGTGAAGGGCGTGGAGTTTGGCGCAGGTTTTGGCTGCGCTGCCATGCTGGGCAGCCAGTACAACGACCCCTATTGCATGGTGGACGGCAAGGTCCGCACCACCCAGAACCAGGCAGGCGGACTGCTGGGCGGCATCACCAACGGCATGCCCGTCATCGCCCGCGCCGCGTTCAGGCCCACCGCATCCATTGCCCGCCAGCAGCAGACCGTATCCCTGTCCGCTGCCGCGCCGGCAGAGCTGACGGTGCACGGCCGTCATGATCCCTGCGTAGCCATCCGCGCGGTCCCGGTGGTGGAAGCTGCCGTGGCCATCGCGCTGGCGGATCTGTATCTGCAGTCCCGCTGAGGGGGCCGGCTGCCGTTTTTTCCATATGGCGGCGTGCCGGACAGCCCGTCTCGCAAAACGCTCTGTTCATCGGAAGGGACGGCCCGTACGGTCCCTGCCACCCCATAAGGAGGTTTTATCATGCCCAAAGGCTTTGCCCGTGTTGCAGCCGTCAGCGTTCCGGTTCATCTGGGGGACGTTGCCGCCAATGAAAACGAGATCCTTGTCGCTATGGAGACCCTCGCCGCTAAGGGCGTGCAGCTGGCGGTATTCCCGGAGCTGTGCCTGTGCGGATACACCCTGGGCGATTTGCTGATCCATCCGCTGGTGAAGGAGCAGTGCTGGCAGGCCATGCTGCGCATTGCCGAGAAGACCGGCGATATGGCGGTGGTGGTGGGTTTGCCCGTGGAGTGCAACAGCCGCATGTTCAACTGCGCGGCGGTGCTGCAAAACGGGCAGGTCAAGGGCATTGTGCCCAAGCTGTACCTGTCCAACGGTAACGAATTCTACGAGACCCGCTGGTTTGTCAGCGGCGATCAGGCGCCCCTGTGCACCCAGGTGATGAGCTATCCCTTCGGCGCAGGGCTCTTGTTTGAGATGCAGGACTTCACCTTTGCTGTGGAGATCTGCGAGGACCTCTGGTCGCCCATTCCGCCCAGTTGCCTGTACGCTGTGGCTGGCGCGGAGATCATTGTGAACCTCAGCGCGTCCAATATCGTAGCAGGCAAGCATGCCTACCGGGGCGAGCTGCTCCGCCAGCAGAGCGGACGGCTGTATGCCGGCTATGTGTATGCCGGCGCGGGCTATGGCGAAAGCACAGCTGATCTGGTGTTCTGCGGCTATACCGGCGTGTACGAGAACGGCCGCGCCCTCTGCGAAGGCCCCCGGTTTACCATGGACGGCGGCATGGCTGTTGCGGATATCGACGTGGAACGCCTGCGCTATCAGCGCCAGCGCAACGGCAGCTTCTATCAGGTGCATCAGACCGGCATTCAGCCCAAGCCCATGCAGCCTGTGGTCATGGATGCGTCCGCCTATGCCGCCCTGCCGCTGCTTCGGCCCATGGATGCGCTGCCCTTCCTGCCTACGGGACAGGACGCCGCCCAGCGCATGGATGAGATCGTGAATATCCAGACCATGGGTCTGATGACCCGTCTGAAAGCCATCTGGTGTAAGGATATCGTCATCGGTATCAGCGGCGGTCTGGATTCCACCATGGCGCTGCTGATCGCGGCTCTGGCCTTTGACCGCCTGGGCATGGACCGCAAGGGCATCCATGCCATCACCATGCCCGGCATGGGCACCGGCAAGCGTACCAAATCCAATGCTGACCGGCTGATGGAGGCGCTGGGGGTCAGCGCCAGCGAGATCGATATTCGCCCGGCGGTTTTGCAGCATTTCAAGGATATCGCCCACGACGAGAACAACCACGACGTGACCTATGAAAACAGCCAGGCACGTGAACGTACCCAGATCCTCATGGACTATGCCAACAAGGTCAACGGCATTGTGCTGGGCACCGGTGACATGAGCGAGATGGCGCTGGGCTTCTGCACCTACAACGGCGACCACATGAGCATGTACAACCCCAACTGTTCCGTGCCCAAGACCCTGATGCGCGGTCTGGTGAAGCATCTGAGCGAAACATGCTTTGATCAGAGCGTCCGGGAGGTTTGCGCGGATATTCTGGATACCCCCGTCAGCCCGGAGCTGCTGCCCAACATTCAAGGCGAGCTGACCCAGCGCACCGAGGATATTCTGGGGGATTATGCCCTGCATGATTTCTTCCTCTACCACATGATGGATTCCGGCGCTAGCCCCGACAAGCTGCGCATGCTGGCTGCGCAGGCCTTTGAGGGCGTGTATGGCGAGGATGTGGTGGACAAGCAGCTGAGTACGTTTATCCGGAAGTTCTTTACCTCTCAGTTCAAGCGGAATTGCGTGCCTGACGGACCCAAGGTGGGGTCGGTGAGTTTGAGTCCCCGGGGGGACTGGCGCATGCCCAGTGATATGAACAGTGTGCTTTGGAAAGGGGAATTGAGGGGGTAAGGCAGGTTGTAGCGGCGCCGAAAGGCGCCGTTTTTTGATTTTTGGGGATAGTGGGGGAGAGGTGGGTTTTTTGCGGCTGGCGCCGCCGTGGGGTTTCTCGCGGCTGGCGCTGCGAGGGACAGGGCAGGGCGCTGCACGCCCCTGCACCCCGTGCCTACTCTTTTTTGGCCGCTTCGCATCGCGGCTTCGTGGCTGCGGAGCGCCAAGGCGCTGTCCTGCGCTTGCTAACGTCGCC
>SVGM01000015.1 GCA_015056365.1 Clostridiales bacterium
ACTGCGGCTGCTCCGACCAGTGCGATGACTGCGACAACGAAAGCGGTTATGGCCGCAGCAGAGGTCATGGCAAGGGAAACAACCGCAATAACGACTGCGGCTGCTCCGACCAGTGCGATGACTGCGACAACGAAAGCGGTTATGGCCGCAGCAGAGGTCATGGCAAGGGAAACAACCGCAATAACGACTGCGGCTGCTCCGACCAGTGCGATGACTGCGATAAAGGAAATAGCTACGGTCGCAGCAGCGGTTACAGCAAGGGCAACAATCGCAGAAGTAAACGTTCCTGTCAGTGCGAAAGCTGCGATCATCCCAACACCGCTTCCTCCATCGGCAGCGACTGCCCCTGCGAGGTCGCCGGCTGTACGCCTGGATGCCCTCTTGGCATGGTGTTTGAGAACGAGCATAAGCTGCGCAATGCGTATGAGTGCGAGCAGGCGATTCGCAGCGGAACCCTGTTTCCTGAGCTGTATATGCCCATGAACGGCGAATGCGCCGACGGCTGCGGTGCACAGCTTTGTGAAGGCCAGGCCGAGGCGTTTGCTGCATGGGAAATGCGTTTGTATCTCAATACTCATCCCTGTGATGAAAATGCACTCCGCATGTTCCGCAAGTACCGCTGTCAGGCCCAAAAGCCCAACTATGCAACCACGTTTGCCGAGGATGAAAAGGAATGCGGCAAGTGGTCATGGGTACAAGGCCCCTGGCCCTGGGAACACAATGCTGCCTGTGAAGACTGTAAGTAAGGAGGGACGAAGTTATGTTTGTTTATGAAAAAAAGTTGCAGTACCCTGTTCGCATTACCCGTCCCGATCCTCGCATGGCGGCGGCGATTATCAGCCAGTACGGCGGTCCGGATGGTGAGATGGCAGCCTCTCTTCGTTATCTGAGCCAGCGCTTTTCCATGCCTCACAAGGAACTCAAAGGCCTGCTGACGGATATTGGCGTGGAAGAACTGGGTCACCTTGAGATCGTAGGCGCGATGGTATATCAGCTCACCCGCTGCCTGAACGAAGATCAGCTCAAGGAAGGCGGATTTGACGCCTATTTCACCGATCATACCATCGGTGTTTATCCCCAGGCAGCCAGCGGTCATCCCTTTACCACGGCGCACATTGCCGTCAAGGGCGATCCCATCACTGATATGCACGAAAATCTTGCCGCGGAGCAGAAGGCACGTACCACCTACGAGAACCTGCTTCACCTTGCTGACGATCCCGATGTAAAGGACGTACTGCGCTATCTGCGTCAGCGCGAGATCGTACACTATCAACGCTTCGCTGAAGGGCTTGGCATTGTGCGCGATAAACTGGACGAACGCAACTTCTATGCGTTCAATCCTGCGCTGAAATAAGCCCGCAAATCAACGCGCGGCAGAATTTCGTTCTGCCGCGCAATGTTTATGTACAGGTGCTGAATGGTCATTTGTAAGCGACGACATCTCTTGACTTTCCCACATCGTTATAGTATGATTGGTATAACTAATCATACTATAAGGGGGGCGCGAACATTGGAGGTTATGGACGGGCAATACGCGTGGATGGTGAAGATAGGGGAGAAGGGCCAGTTTGTTATTCCGAAGGAAGCAAGAGAACTGTTTGATCTCCAGCCAGGAAGTGAGATTCTGGTACTGGGCGACGCCAAGCGAGGACTTGCCATTTTGCCCAAAGAGCTGCAGCGTGAATACATCATGCGAATATTCTCCTCCATGTCAGAGGATGGGCAGGTGAATTAACGTGAGCAAAATCGTATTTTTTTGTATTCCCGCCCACGGACATACCAATCCGACTCTGGACGTGGTGCGTGAGCTGATCGCCCGTGGACATCAGGTGTGGTACTATTCTTACAACATGTTGCAGGAGAAGATCGAAGCGACTGGAGCGACTTTCATCTCCTGCGATGACTATGACATGGAACAGAAGCTGACGCCTGGAGACGCGGCGCGTTTGGGAAAGGATCTGGCATTTTCGACACAGATCCTTGTGGATACTACGCTTGCGCTTGATGCACGGATCTGTGCGGATATGGAGCAGCTGAAGCCTGATTGCATCGTCGCAGATTCCATGGCGATGTGGGGCAAAGCAGCTGCTATGAAATTTGGCGTTCCGTTTGTATCCTCTACCACAACCTTCGCCTTCAACCGCTATTCCGCAAAGATCATGAAACAAGGCATCGGCGACCTGTTGAGGATGATCGTTTCGATGCCGAAAATCGGCAGACACATCAAGCGCCTGCAGGACAATGGTTACCCTGTGAAAAGCGTCCTCGACATCATCCAAAACGATGACAATACGCATACTATTGTATATACGTCTCCCGAATTTCAGCCTTGCTCGGATACGTTTTCGGACAAGTACGCTTTTGTCGGTCCTTCCATTCGTCCTGCGACGGAAGAGATCGAGAAGACCCATGAACATCTTATCTATTTCTCAATGGGCACGGTCAACAATGATATGCTGCCGCTGTACAGGCAATGTATCGCCGCTTTTGCCAATACAGACTATCAGGTGATCATGTCTGTCGGGCATACTGTTTCCATTGATGAGTTTGGGAAACTGCCTCCAAACATCACAGTCGCTCCCCATGTTGATCAAATCGCTGTGCTGCAAAAGGCAGATGTGTTTATCTCTCATTGCGGAATGAACAGCGTCAGCGAGAGCCTGTATTATGGCGTGCCGCTTATTATGCTTCCGCAGACGTCGGAGCAGGGCGGCGTTGCTCTGCGCGTTGAGCAGCTTGGCGCAGGCGTAAAGCAAGCGAAAACAGATGCGGTCTCTCTTCTCGGGGCAGTCACTCACGTACTTTCCGCACAAACCTACAAACAGAACGCAGCTGCCATTTCCGAGGGTTTCAGGCGATGCCCAGGCGCCAAGGGTGCGGCAGATAAGATTCTTCAGGTTTGTGAGAATGCAGAATTGTCGTAAAGCCTACAACCTCACCTATGGTAAAGAATGAAAACAGGCCCTGTACTATCTTTTGAGATGGTACAGGACCTGTTTTCGTATGTATATGGTAAAGAGAATATGAGCCTCAGCAAGAAACAGCGTCCGGTTTATCCCTGCTTCAAATACTCAGCCAACACCCTAACCTGATTTATGTTATTTCCAGTCAGGTGAAAAATTCGTCCGCTGAGCCGATTGCCTGGCGCTTAGGTTCCGCTCATCGAAATATGATACACGAACGCTGAGGGATCAAAACCTTTATCCACACTATTCCTCGTATGCCCGCAGCAATATACCTTGTCACCTTCAACCTTCGATACGATCATCACATGGCTGCCGCTGGTCGACCGCTGGGTATACACAACGTCGCCGGGGACAATATGACTTATCGAGATTTGTGATTCCTCATACCCTTTATACCCCAGAGTATCCACAAGATATGTGCTCAGGCGATACCCATTTATCCAGGCCGTCGACCCCTTCCAGTTTGAATACCACACATCGTCCATCATAAGACCGCCTGCATGCAGACATTGCGAGATGAAATTAGCGCAATCCTGATTTCCGGAATACCCATTTGATTGGGTATAGGCATAATACTGTGCATTGTTATATCCTTCATGTCCCCATTCGCTGCTGGTGCCACACCATTTTCTTGCATACTCAACCGCAGCAGCCGCATCATAGCCCGATGAGATGTCCTCAATGAACAGATACGTCCAAACATCGCTGAAATCACTGACGCAGATCGATCCGTCATCATGGCAGTCGAAGGACTGCAGACGAAAATAATAGGTCATTCCTGCGATCAATTCACTGTCAACACAGGAATTCTGATCGCCGTCTACCAGCACTTTTACCGTATCTTTGCTGAAATCCGCAGAGGTGGAACGATACAGAAAAACACCGTCCGTTCCCTCAACTTCGTTCCATTCGATTCGTACTTGATCCGTATCCCAGTTTTCGATCTTCGTAATGGAAGGAACAGGGAGCGAAATACCGATTGCACAGAAGTCAATATCGTTCTTTTCCGCATATAGCTGAGCGGTACTTCCTTCAACCCCGTAGATTGTCAGGACACCGCAGCTCTCAAACGCATCCTCAGCGATATACGTCAGCGTGCCTGGCAACTCCAGCGCTGCCAACGAACTGCCCGCAAACGCTTTGCTGCGGATCTCTGCTGCGCCTTCCGGCACGATGACCTTCCTGATGGAAAGATTTCCGCAGAATGCCTCTTCTTCAATGATCTTCAGTCCGGACGGCAAGGTCAGCGTCGTTACAGCCTCGGCGATTGTACATACGTATGCGCTCAGCAGCGTCAGTATCAGAAAGATTGCCAGCAGCCTTCTCAAACTCACTTTCATATATCCGCCCTCCTTTGATATATCGTTCACAAAACGAATGACGCACAGATAAAATAAGACGTTTTTATTATAACGTGAGATCTGGATTTTCTCAATCGCAAGAAATCGAATGAGCGAATAAAGAAAATACGACCCCATCCTTGTATCAAAGATAAGGTCGTATAATGGTGCGGCAGGCGGGACTTGAACCCGCAATCCCATAGGGCGCTTGATTTTAAGTCAAGTCTGTATGCCAATTCCAGCACTACCGCACGCAATGGTCATTATACCCCTTTTATCACCGCTGTGCAAGAGCGAACGCGCACCATCAAGGCGGCTGCGCATAGTGTGATTACAACGGAGCGGCTGTGCGGTTTCAGATGGCTGTTTCGCATGATGATGAAGACAGGAGGCGCGTCCGGTTGGAGCAAACCTTTCCATTAAGCAGCGTGACGGACGAAAGACCGGTGACCGTAACGGCAGTGAACTGCGACAGCGCGATGCGTACAAGGCTACAGGACCTGGGGCTTATGCCCGGGTGCAAAGTGCAGTATCTATATCCTTCGGCTTTTGGCGATCCCAGGGCCTATCTGATTCGGGAAGCGGTGATCGCCATCCGAAATGCGGATGCTTTCCAGATCCTTTGTCAGAAAGGGGGAGAGGAATGAGCAGGTTTCAGGCGGTGCTGTGCGGAAATCCCAATGTGGGAAAAAGCACGGTGTTCAATGCGCTCACTGGGATGCGGCAGCATACTGGCAACTGGGCAGGAAAAACGGTGGAGAGCGCGCGTGGTGTGGTGCGGGATGGAGAGAAAGTGTGGACGCTGACGGATTTGCCCGGTACATACTCGTTGCTGGATGGCTCTCCAGACGAGTTGGTGGCGTCAGATTATCTGATTTTTGGTGACTATGAAGTCGTGATTGTGGTTTGCGACGCCACCTGTATGGAACGCAGCCTGCATTTGGCGCTTCAGGCAGGCCGCTTGTGTCCGCATACCGTCGTCTGTGTCAATCTGATGGATGAGGCGAGACGAAGGGGAATCCATATTGACCTGACTCAATTGGAAGAGCAACTGGGGTTACCGGTAGTTGGCGTGAGCGCAAAGCACGGAAAGGGCATTGACGAGCTAAAACAACGGGTATACGAACAGACGACGCTGGAGAAGCAGGAGGGTTGTCCGTCGGCGGATCCAGCTGATGCGCAGGAAACCTTGCGGTTGCTGACGGAGGAATGCAGCCAATGTACGAAATCCAGTGGGCGAGCTGTGCAGCTGGGGCTTCGCTTTCTGTGCTTAGGAGAGAAGGCAGTAGAAACAATACCCGATCTGGCGGAGGAGCAAAGGCAAAGGCTCTGCACTGCCTGGGCAGAGGCGCAAGAGCAGCTCACTGTCATGGGCTATACCGGGCGAAGTTTGCTGGATACGATCATAGCCCTTGAGTACCAGCATGCCCATGAACTGGTGACGAGCTGCGTTTCCCGTCAGGACGCTTCCGCAAGGGATACATGGCAGATGAAGGTCGATCGGCTTCTGTGCGATAAGCGCGTAGGCATTCCGATTGTATTGCTTCTGCTGGCGTTGGTGTTTTATTTGACCCTTGCAGGCGCTAATGTTCCTTCGGCATGGCTTTCCGGGGTGCTGCTGGGGTTCGAGGAAACGCTGGCTGACGGACTGTTGGCCATCGGTGCGCCGGTGTGGCTCGTGGGCGCGGTTGCTCATGGTATGTACCGTTCACTGGCGTGGGTGGTTTCGGTCATGCTTCCTCCTATGGCTATCTTCTTTCCTTTGTTTACACTTCTGGAGGATTTTGGTTTTCTGCCGCGCATCGCCTTTAATCTGGATAGATGTTTCCGCGCCTGCCATGCATGCGGTAAACAGGCGCTATGCATGTGTATGGGACTGGGATGTAATGCGGTAGGGGTTACCGGCTGCCGCATCATTCGCAGCCAGCGTGAGCGAATGATCGCCATTCTGACCAATGCTTTTACACCGTGTAATGGACGGTTGCCGTTTTTGGTCACGTTGATTTCCATGTTTCTGGTGGCCTATGCCGGTGCCGCGGGCGTGATTCTTTCCTCACTGGCGCTGGTGGCATTGATTGTGATCAGCGTACTGGTAACGCTGGGTGCCTCGTTCCTTTTGTCCAAAACGGTTCTGCGCGGTATGCCCAGTACATTCACTTTGGAATTGCCACCCTTTCGCATGCCCAAACCGGGCGAAGTTATCGTTCGCTCTGTGCTGGATCGAACTGTTTTCGTACTGATGCGGGCAATCTCTGTGGCAGCGCCTGCAGGACTGCTTCTGTGGGTGCTGGGCAATTTAACCGTAGGGGGGACGTCACTTTTGCGGCATGGGGCGGCGTTTTTGGATCCGCTGGGCAGATTGATGGGAATGGACGGTGTGATATTACTGGCATTTCTTCTGGGTATGCCAGCTAACGAAATCGTTTTACCCATCATGTTGATGACTTATCTCTCCCAGGGGATGCTCATTGAACCTGCCCAGACAGACGTGCTGAAAACGATTTTGCTCTCACAGGGATGGACGCCTGTAACAGCGATATGCACTGCGCTGTTTACGATGTTCCATTGGCCGTGCAGTACCACAGTTCTTACGGTACGAAAAGAAACAGGTCATATTGGCTGGACGGCTCTATCGGTCCTTTTGCCAACAGCTGCTGGCATGGTGATCTGTATTTGCGTTGCTTCTTTGTGCCGCCTGTTCTTACCGTTTTGAAGCTGACAGGATCCTCCGGTTGTGATTTTTCTTTCCCCGTGGTATGATTTTTCCGTATTCATACGTTCTGTATATGGATCATTCCATATCGCCTCTGTGAGGATGAAAGGGGAAAGAGAATGACTTTTGTATATCAAAAGGCGACGAAAGCTGCACTGGCAGTGCTGATGATCTTGATGATCCTGTGCGGGATTCTTCTTCCCGGCATAGAGGGCTCCCGGGCGGAGGATGGAATCGCTACAGCGCCACATGCCATTGATCCCATTGTGCGCGTTCTGCTGAGCCGCCTGAATATCACGGACAGAATGGACGTCACTCTGACGGCTCCTTATGGCCTGCACTTTGGCACTGGCAATGCGGAAATGTATTTTGAAAAAGGCAGTCAGCTGGCCTTCCTGCTCCGCAATGATGTCATCTATCTTTACTATCAGGGTATGTCGTTGCGCTGTGGTTCTCAGGTACAGCTGAAGAAGTACGCAGACCAGAATGCACAGCCGGAGGAACGTTCCGGATTCTACCTGACGAACTTTGACCCGCTCTATCAGGGCGACCTGAGCCTTTCGGTGACGGATGGAAAGATTCGTCCCATCCTGAGCATTCATGTGGAGGATTATCTGCTGGGCGTTGTACCTTATGAAATGAACGATCTATTCCCTGTGGAAGCCCTGAAAGCCCAGACCGTTGCAGCAAGGACCTATGCTTTGCGCAAAAAGAATGCAGCGGCTGACTATGACGTGGTCGATACCACCAATGACCAGGTGTTTCGTGGCTATGTGCCGGGCAATACCCATACCGAGCAGGCAATAAAAGAAACATATGGTGTATGCGGCTTTTACAAAGGAAAATTGGCACAGTGCTACTATTCTGCCAGCAACGGCGGACAGACGGAGCTAGTTGAATCGGTTTGGAAAACGGACGGCGATTTTAGCTATTATGCTTTCGGTAAGGATCCTTATGACGTAGAGAATCCAGCCAGTACTGTGCGTAGCTTCCCAATCAGGAAAGAATACAAGCAAAGCGAAGTCGCTCCCTTCGGGCTGCGGAAGCTGCTTGCGGATATGCTTTTCGATGAGCTGACACAACTTGGCTTTGATCCGTCTCCAGAGAGCATTCAGGTGCATCAGGTGTCCGAAGTGAAGCTGGATACCCCATCCAGCCGCGATTCCGCCCACTTGACCATGCTGCATATGACGGTACGCATCAGTGGGCGTACCCGCAGCGAGGCAAAGACCACGATCACCCTTGAAGACTTGGATACCGAAGAGGTTTTTCTCTTTGAGACGCTGGCGCCGATCACTCCGAATCACACGCCTACCCCTACGCCTGCTCCGACGGCAGCAATCCCTACACCTACTCCTGAGCTGGTATACGGGCCGTTTACCCCCATCGAGGAAGCGTTTGTCCTTGATATCCCGATCTTCCCAAGCGCTGAAAACGCTTTTGGCATGAATATCAGCACCAACTACGACAATGAGATCTGGGCGCTGGTGGAAGATCAGACAGGATATGAGATACAAGCCCGCCGGTATGGTCATGGCGTGGGGATGAGCCAACGCGGTGCCGAGTGGATGGCGCTCACTTACGAAAAGGATTTCAAAGAGATCCTCGGATTCTACTATCCCGGCATGAAATTGATGCGATATGATTTTGCCGCGCCAGTACCGCCGGTTCCTGAAGCGGAACTGGCGGCAACAGCAGGCCCTGCCCCGACAGTTACCCCAAGGCCTACGCTGATGCCCGTTACGATGAATGCGGCGCCTGGTCAGTGGTATGCTGTCGTTACCGGCATTGCGGAGGACAGCACCTTGAACCTTCGCTCCCGCCCGGATCTTGGCGGCGATATCCTGATGCGCTTGTATAAAAATCAGCGACTTCTGGTGCTTCAACGCTGCCCGGAAGAAGGCTGGGTACAGGTTCAGACCGACGCCATCACGGGCTATGTGATGGAAAGTTTCCTTACAGAGGAATAAAAAGAACGAAAAAGTTTCTTGAAATACGAAAAAAATACGAAAATCATCGTGAAAACGTTTTACTTTTTTCTTTGGATTGTTGTATAATGTAGCTGCTGTTATTTTGTTGACGAATTCTGTGAAAAAGAAACGAGGAGCGTTATGGCAGTTACCATTCGGGATGTTTCGGAAAAATGCGGTCTTTCCATCTCTACGGTCAGCAAAGCACTGAATCATTACAGCGATATCAGTGACGAGACCCGTAAGCGCGTGCTTGAAACTGCGAAGGAGATCGGCTATCACCCCAATGCATTGGCTCGTGCGCTGAAAACAAATCGCTCCTACAATCTTGGCGTTTTGTTTGCTGATGAGTTCGGCAGCGGCCTGACGCATCCGTTTTTCTCCGCTGTGCTTGACAGCTTCAAGCGCACGGCAGAGCAGAAGGGATATGACATCACTTTCATCAACCACAACATCAGCCAGCGAAACATGACGTTCCTTGAGCATTGCCACTACCGGAATGTGGACGGCGTGTGTGTTGCTTGTATTGACTTCTATGCGCCGGAGATTGTGCAGCTGATGCAAAGCGATCTGCCGGCTGTAACCATCGACCATAGCTTCGACAATCGTTCCTGTGTCCTGAGCGACAACGTAGCCGGCATGGAACTGCTGGTCTACCGCGCAGCACAGCTGGGCCATACCCGCATCGCCTACGTACACGGCAAAAAGAGCGCCGTTACCAAGAGCCGTCTGACGGGTTTCCATCGCGCTATGCTGGCCAATGGCATTGCCGTTCGTGAGGAGTACATGGAGGAGTCCGAGTATCAGGACGCCCATAAGTGTTATGCTATGGTGCAGAAGCTTCTTCAGCTTCCTCAGCCGCCCACCTGCATCTTTGTCACCGACGACCTTGCAGCCATTGGCGCCATGGACGCTATTCGCGACCTGGGCTTGCGCATCGGCGAGGATATTTCCATCGCTGGCTACGATGGCCACTTCCTGTCTCAACTGGTTCGCCCCAAGCTGACCACCGTTAGGCAGAATACAACGCTGATGGGTCAGCGCGCGGCCGAAATGCTGATCCGCAGTGCAGAGGAGCCGCTGACCACCGGTATTCAGAACGTAACGGTGATGGGCGAACTGATCAAAGGGGAGACGCTGCGCAACGTGAACCCTGACAGGATTTGATTGCTTCAAAAGCAAAAGTTGCATATGGCATTTTTGGCGAAAATGCCATATAATTATCATGACGGGGAATCATCCTGTCGTCCGAAGGGGATTGGGCGCCTGCGCGCTTCGATCTCCTGGCTGAACATCCACTGCATGATCAAAGATTGTTTGAGGTGAGATGAACGAATGAGGAAAGTCTTTAAGCGTGTGTTTCTTGTGGTTCTGCTAATGGCCATTCTGATGGCGCTTTCGCTTGTCAGCTTCCGCTATAGCCCCACGTTCCGCTCGTTTTTGCTTCAGAACGGCAGCGCTAAGTGGCTCAGCCAGCGGTTCAGCGAAACCATCCGGGAGAAGAATGAGCTGGTGGTCTTCGAAGCTGAATTGACCGGTCAGGAAACCTATACTGAGAATGCCATGCTCCTTGGCACGGTGCAAAAGGTGGAAATGCCCTATACCTTTGTCATCAACTTCTCTGTTGATCTGAGCAAGGCAGTTGTCAGCCCGGACGAAGAGAACAACACGTTGATTGTCAGCGTGCCTGCGCCGTACGTGAGCTACTACAAGCTGACGGTTAATGAATCGGAAATGAAGAAGACGGACTGGCTCCTGCCCCTTACGCCGGAACGCTATGCCGAGCTTCACAGCCATCTGGAAACTCGTCTGTGCGACGAAAGCAAGAATAATCCCGAATACCTGGCCAATGCCTGGAATCGCACGGTGAATGTTCTGGAGACTCAGTTCAAGTCCCTGATCCAGAGTAACCCCATGGCTGAAACTTACACCATTCAGGTGATTCAGAGCGACGCATTGCAGCAGACCGATGATTCTTCCGCTCCGTCTGTTGTTCCCATTGATCAATAAGGATATTTCCGTCCTGCTGTGTATATCGCAGCAGGGCTTTTTTTGTTGTAACGATTTATTCTGAATGTTCCGATTCTATTTACAAAATATGAAACAAATGTTAAGATGAACGTGTATACAAACAACCCGGGCACAGGAGGTGCTTTTTGGTGGCTGCAAAAGAACTCATTACCAATCTGACGTCCAGCCTGTCTGAATGGCTGGTGTATTGCGCGATTGCTGTGGTGACGCTGATCGGATTGTGCAAATGCATTTATCCGCTGCTGCGCAATGCGGCGCTTTTGAATCGCGCTGTGGTGAAGCTGGAAAAGAGCACAGCCGCCGGTGACCGGCCTGTCTGGCGCGAGCCGCGCTTTCTGGGTCGTTCCTTGCGTCCTCAATGGCAGCAGTTTCTGCTCAATGCGGGGCAATTGGATATTCGTGGCATGGCGTGCGACACCAGAGATTATATCAATGATGAGACGGTGATTGATCGTCCGGGTCACAGCCAGTTGGCAGAGCTGATCCCCAGTCTTTTGACTTCGCTGGGTATTCTGGGTACCTTCTTGGGCCTGATGGAAGGCTTGACCAGCGTGGACTTTTCCAATGCTGAAGGCACGCTGATGAGCATTCCGCAGCTGCTTGGCGGCATGCGCTTTGCTTTTGCTACGTCAGTGGCCGGTATTGCCTGTTCGCTGGTGTTCAACATGTGTAACAAGATCGCCTCCGGACACGCCAACCGCGCCTTGGGCAACTTCGAAGAAGCGTTTTATGAACTGGCGATGCCTAGACCGCTGGACGCCGAGGTTCAGCTTCTGTGCAGCAGGCAGGATGAAGATGACCGTATGAACCGTCTGGCGCAGACCATGGGCGCGCAGGTGGCAGCCTCGCTGGAGGTGGCCCTCAATAACGCGTTTTCGCCGCTAGGACGGTCCATGGATAGCTTCGTCAAGGGGGCTACGCAGGAGCAGATCGAAGGCATTCGCAGCGTCGTGGGACAGTTTGTTCAGCAGATGAACATCTCCCTCAGCGGCCAGATGAACGCGCTGGGTGAAACCATGGAGATGGTCAATCAGGGTCAGTTGCAGACGCAAAAGAACCTTCAGAATACCCTGAATACCACCCAGGCGATGGCAGAAAACGCCCGCATGATGCAGTTGGTTGGCAGCGATATCGCCAAGCAGATGAAGACCCTGAACGAGCAGTTTGACCGTCAGAGTGCTGAACAGGAACATAAGCTCACCTTTGCTAGAGAGGCCAGCGAAGCGCTGGCAGAGCAGCTGTCCGCCCTGTCCGAATCCCTCAAGCGGATGCAGACGGCTGTGGATCAGCTTACCGGCGAACTTGACGATGCGGCCTTGGAGAGGCAGACACCTGAAACATCGAACATCGCCGCTTACGAGAGCTAATCAGAGGAGGACGCTATGGCCAGAAGACAAACGCGGTACAAAACCCGTGGCGATAACGGCTCTGCGTGGATCAGCTATTCTGACATGATGGCAGCGTTGCTTCTGTTGTTTGTGCTGGTACTCTGTTACAGCGTGTATCAGTATTTCGCAATGCTTGAAAGCAAAACAGCAGAGCTCCAGGACAAGGAATTGCTGCTGAATTCCCAGCAGATCACGCTGGATCAGCAGCAGGGCATCCTTTTGCAGCAGCAGACAACGCTCGACGCGCAGTCCCTTCTGCTTTTGGACAAGCAGAAGGAACTGGATGACAAGCAGCTCGAGCTGGACAATGCGCTGATCATTCTAGGCGACCAACAAAAGCTGCTTGATGACCAGAGCCTCGCCCTACAGGAACAGCAGGTATTGATCATTTCCACGCAAACCATCCTTTCCCAGAAGGAAGACGAGCTTGCTACCGCAAAGCTAGAACTACAGGGGAAGCAGACCCAGCTGGATGATGCAACGCTGCTTTTACAACAGCAGCAGCAGGCGTTAAGCAATCAGCAGGTAAAGCTGGACAACCTTGTAGGCGTTAAGACCAAGATTATTCAGGAACTGAGTCTTGCCCTGTCCCAGGCCAATCTGAGCGCCACCGTGGACAAGAACACCGGCGACATTGTGCTGGAAAGCACCGTTTTCTTTGATGTTGGCAAGAACACCATCAAGGATAGCGGCCGCGAATTACTGGACCGTTTCATTCCTGTGTATCTGGGTGTGCTGCTGAGACCCGAATATTCTGATTATCTTGGTGAGATCATCATTGAAGGCCACACGGACACCCAGGGCGACTATCTGCCGAATCTGGAACTGTCTCAGGAGCGCGCTTTGAGCGTTGCCACCTATTGCTTGCAGATGCCCGGTCTCACCGGTGAGCAGGCAGAGTTGCTTCGCGCCATCCTCACGGCCAAGGGCCGCAGCTTCTCCGACCCGGTCTATAACACGGATGGTACGATCAACATGGACGCATCCCGACGCGTGGAATTCAAATTCCGCCTGAAAGATACCGAAATGATCGATGAGATCCGTGACATCCTGACGCCGTCGCAGATTCCAACCGAAAGGGCTGAATAATGTATGCGTACGCTGAAAATCATCGCCATTGTATCCGTTGCCTTGCTGCTGGTGATGCTACTGATGCTGTGGTATTTGTTCCTCAGCGCAGAGGTAACGGTCAGTGTTACATCGTCCCAAGGCGTATCTGCAGCGGACGTGGCAGATTTCGAATCGACCAAAACGGCTTTGAACGACGGCACCTTTCTCGGTACGACTTATCATAAGCCTACCCAGTGGAAGGATGCTACGGAATACGTGTATCTGACCTACACCATCCATCTGAAAAACGGCTGTCTGGTGCCCATCGACATGATTGAGGTGCAGGTGGTGCCCCAGCCAGATGACATCGCCCAGATTGGTGATTTCCGTGCGGTTTCCCTTAATGCAAAATCGGAGGGTGATCTGACCACCACCATTCTGGTTCCCAAGGATACGCACCCGGTGAGAGAGATGATCGTATCTTACTATGTATGGGGCGTCAGCTTTCAGGTCAAAACCATCAGTCAGTAAAGGGGTTCTGCATTGCCATGGCAATACCTGTTGCTGTGGCTTTTTCTATACACTTTGCAGGGAATGTGATATCATAACCGCAAACGAAATCAAGCATCCGCAAAGATAAAGTGATATCATAAGATTGCTTGCAGAGGGGGGAGCGAAATGTGCGAATGGCATAAGAACATTCAAAGGCTTGTGGAAGAGATTGATCTTTGTATTAGGAACAAGAATGATGAGGCACTGACGCTTTCACTTCTTGCCGGAAGGTTTGGGTATTCAGAGTATCATTTCTCAAGGAAGTTCAAAGAGATTTCAGGAATGCAGCTTAGGGATTATCTGCGATATCGGAAACTGGCTTTTGCATTGAAGCAGCTTCGCGATACGGATGATGGCATCCTGGAGATCGCAATGGATCATGGTTTTTCGTCGCATGAGGCCTTCAGCCGTGCTTTCAGGGAAGCCTATGGAATCACCCCAAGCGAGTATCGCCGCAAGCCTGTTCCTGTTGTGCTTCGTACCATTATCAAACCTTTTGACTGTTATCTGATGGAGTTTGGAGGAAGGGAAATGGAAAAGAAAACAGGTGATATTAAAACGTATTTCATCACCATTCCTGCTCACAAGTTTTTGCATATCAAGAACTATGAGAGCGTTGGCTACTGGGATTTCTGGCAAAAACAGAGCCTGATTCCGGGGCAGGACTGCGAAACCATATGTGGACTGCTGGACAGCATCAAGGGGAAACTGGATGACGCCGGCGAGCATACGGCAGATAGCGGCAGCGGGCAAATCATGGCGTTCATCAATGAACCTGAGGGGAGAATTTGCAGTTGGGGAATTCCTCTCGCAGAATGTTACGGCGTGCGGCTGCCGCTTGATTACGATGGTGCGATTCCTTCACAGATGCTTTTGATCGATGTGCCGGAAGGGGAATATCTTGTATTCGAACATGGGCCGTTCGACTTTGAAACAGAGAACAGCCTTGTTGAAGCCAGGATCGAGAATGCAATGAAGACGTTCGATTACGCTTCTACGGAGTACTGCCTTGATCTGACTCCCGGCAGGATTTTCTACTTCTATCATGACTGCAAAAGGTTCTGGAAGTATATCAGGCCTGTACGCAAAGTATAAATACGTTTTTGGTGAACAGATAAGGCCCCAGGCGTCGTGACGGCGCCTGGGGCCTTGAATGTGCTGCAAGGTTACTGGAGCTTAAAGGTAGTGTACAGCTCGTTGTAGAGGGTTTCGGTTTCGCCGACATTGAGGATGAACTCAGCCTGAGCAACCAGCTCGGGGTCAACGTTCATCACGGGGTCGTTGACGTACTGAGAGCTGAGGTAACCGGTGGCAGCCTGGTTCACGCACATATACATCTGGGCTTCTGCGTTGCGGGCGGCGATAGCGGGCTGCATCATGTAGTTGAGCAGCGCATGGGCGTTCTCCACGTTTTCAGCATTGCTGGGGATGACGTAGCCATCGATGCCATAGCCCAGGCCTTCGGTGGGGTACACCACCTGATAGTCGGGATAAAGGCTCTTGACCATGTAAACAAAGGGGGTGAACATGAAGCCAACGCTGGCTTCCTTGGTTTCCATGGCAGTGACGCTTTCCAGATCGCCAAAGGCCAGGATGTTGGGATAGAGGCTCATCATCTTCTCCTGAGCCTGCTTGAGCAGGTCGGGATCAGTCTCGTTCATGCCGTAGCCCATGGTCTTGAGGGTGATACCCAGCAGGATGCGGGCGCTGTCCATAACGACCACGCTGTCAGCCAGCTCGGGACGCCACAGATCTTCGTAGCTGGTGATCTCGAAGGGAACTGCTTCCGGATCGTAGATGATCAGCGGGCAGCCGGCCACGTGAGGGATCACGTACTCGTTTTCGGGATCATAGTACTGGGAGAGATACTGGGGATTCAGGTTTTCGTAGTTGGGCAGGAGAGACTTGTCCAGCTTCTGCAGCAGACCAGCCTGACGCAGAATGTCCAGAGAGTAGTCGCTGGTAATGATCAGGTCGTAGCCGGAGGCGCCCTGGGTCATCTTGGTGAGCATATCGTCAATGGACTCCATGGGGGACCAGATGACCTTGATACCGGTATCCTCTTCGAACTCCGTCAGGGTCACGTCATCGATGTAGCCATACCAGCTGAGAATGTTGACCACCTTTTCCTCCTGAGCAAGACCCGTCAAGGGCATGGCCATCAGGCAGAGCGCGATCATCAGGGAAAGCAATTTTTTCATGGTGTATTTCTCCTTTCGATGAATCGATTTGGACTTTATATCAACGCCATAACGGCGGGATCAATCAGCTTCGCGCAGAGACATACTTCCTTTGCACGCTGCGAAGGGAAGAGATGTAGCGGCCGAAGGCGACCAGCGTAAAGACCAGCCCGATCATCAGTGTACACAAGGCATTGATCTGCGGGCTTACGCCTACTTTCACGCTGGAGTAGATCAGAATGGGCAAGGTTCCCTGACCTGCGCCGTATACGAAGAAGCTGATGACGAAATCGTCCAGCGACATGGCCAGCGCCAGAAAAGCGCCGCTGATGATGGCGGGACGGCACAGGGGAAGGGTGATGTCCAGCAATACCCTGAACGGCGAAGCACCCAGGTCGCGGGCTGCGTCGAAAAGGGCGGTATCCATTCCCACCAGCTGGCTTTTCACCGTCAGGAAAACGTAGGGGATACAGAACGTGGTGTGCGCCAGAATGAGCCGAAGTTCGTTACCCTGAAAGCCAGCAGCATTGAACAGAACCAGGAATGCCAGGCCGAGGATGATCTCCGGGATCATAATGGGAAGAACGGCCAGTGATTCCATCACGGTATCCATGCGGCTGGATTTCCGTTTCTCATTCAGTGTACGCTGCGCCATTCCGATGGCGCCCAGTGTACCGATGACGCTGGAAATCAGTACCGACCAGAAAGCAACGTTCAGGCTCAATAGCAGCGCCTGGCCGATCTGGTTACGGCCAAAGAACAGTTCGTGATACCAATGCGTCGACCAGCCGGTAAAGGCCAGGGGAATACGGGCGGTATTGGCGTTAAAGGAGTATACTACCACTACCACGATGGGCAGATAGAGAACGACCAGCACGATTGAGAGGAAGATAATGGAGCCGGCAGAACGTTTTTTCATCTCCATTCCTCCTCAGAACAGGCTCAATTCGCCATTGCTGCCGCCTGCACGGCGGTATACGGCGATGACGGCACAGGTAACGGTGAGCAACAGTACACTCAGGGCGGCGGCCATAGGCAGATTCCGTCCTTTGTACAGGCTCTGGATCAGTCCGCCGGCAAGGACCGTTTTGCTGCCTCCCAGCAGGTCGCTGAGGAAGAAAAGGCCCATGGATGGGATGAACACCAGCACGCAGCCCGCCATCAGACCGGACAGCGTCAGCGGGATGGTGATGGTGAAGAATGCCTTCAGTGGGTTGGCGCCCAGGTCTCGTGCAGCCTCCACAACGGAAAAGTCCATCTTATCCACGGCGGTGTAGCTGGGCAGAATCATAAAGGGGATCAGGGCGTACACCATGCCCAGAAGAACCGCTCCCTCGGTGTTCAACAGCTTGAGCGGCTTGGTGATTAGCCCCAGCTTATCCAGAATCGTATTGATGGGCCCGTTGCCCATCAACAGAATCCGCCAGCCATAGATGCGGATCAGCGCGTTGGTCCAGAACGGAACGATGATCAGCAGCAGCACTACGGAACGCGCTCCAGAGCTGAGTCGGGCCATCAGATAGCCGAAGGGATAACCAATCAGGACGCAGATCACAGTCGTGGCGGCGGCCAGTTTCAGGCTTTCCAGCAAAACACGCAGATACTGTGGGTCGGCAAGTCGTGCATAGTTGGAAAGCGTGACCTCGTTGGTGACGCCGATCAGTTCGTCGCGGGTAAGAAAACTCAGTCCAATGATATACAAAAGTGCAACGAAAACGAATGCGATCGTCCACAGATACATGGGCAGTTTCAGCAGCATACTGAACCGTCGGTCGCTTTTGCGGATGCTCATGCCATTCCTCCCATATCTGCGTCGTCAGGAACGGCCGGTGTATGCTTCTGACTCCAGCCCACATAAACCTCGCTGCCTACCGGGAAAGCATCCATTTCGGAGGACTGATTCACGGCGTTGATGGTCAGGCCGTCGCTGAGCGCAATCTGTGTGTGCTGCATACCGCCTGAATACGCTTTGCTGATGATGGTTCCGCGAAGGTCCATGCCGTGCTGCGGCTCATTGCCATACCGGATGCGCTGCGGCCTGATGCAGGCAACAGCGGCATCGCCGACGGAGGGGCGATACGCCGCACAGGCGATGGACGGAATGGAAACGCAGTCTACATCAAGCACCATCAGACCGTCTTCATCGCAGGACAGCACCTTTCCACGCAGCAGATTGCTCTGGCCGATAAACCCGGCGGTAAAGAGAGTGGTTGGATGCTCGTACACTTCTTCGGGAGAACCGATCTGCTCTACCTTGCCGTCCCGCATCACCACGATGCGGGTGGACATGTTCAGCGCTTCCTCCTGGTCGTGGGTGATGTAGATGAAAGTGATGCCCAGCTGTTGCTGAAGGCGCTTCAGTTCGGTCTGCATCTCTTGGCGGAGTTTCAGATCCAGCGCACCGAGGGGTTCGTCAAGTAACAGTACCTTGGGCTGAAGAACCACCGCACGGGCAATGGCTACTCGCTGGCGCTGGCCGCCGCTGAGCTGGTTAGGCATACGCTTTTCATAGCCGCTAAGCCGCACCAGAGAAAGGGCGTCTGCTATGCGCTTTTTCTGTTCCGCTTTGCCCACGCCGCGGATTTTCAGGCCGTAAGCGATGTTCTGAAATACATTCATGTGGGGGAAAAGAGCATAGCTTTGAAAAACGGTGTTCACGTCCCGTTTTTCCGGAGGCTGCTGGGTCACGTCATTTCCCTCAAGATATACGCTGCCCTCGGTGGGCTGCTCCAGCCCCGCGATGATGCGCAGGGTCGTGGTCTTACCACAGCCGGAAGGCCCCAGCAGCGTGAGAAATTCACCGGGCTGAACTTCCAAATCCAGATGGTGAAGCACCATACCGCTTCCATAATCCTTACACAGGTTTTTCACCTGCAGAATCGCGTTTTCACTCATGGGATAGCTCCTTCTTTGAGGTTTCGGTACACAGAACCTGCAAAAGGTCCTTTATGCTGGGCCAGATCTCCTGATTGATAGAATACACTGTGGCGCATCCCTCTTTGTGGGCATGGACCAGGTTGGCTTCCACCAGCAGCTTCATGTGATAGCTGATGGTCGGCTGTGTGCATAAAAAAGCACGATGAATCTCGCACCCGTTCATATCCTTCTCCGAAAGCATATTCAGGATGATGAGCCGGGTTTCATCGCACAGTACCTTCAGTATGGGGATGGAAGATTGATAACAGTTCATGAGTTCCTCCCAAAATAATATAGAAAACTTTCAATATCGAATATATTCTATAATATGACCGTACACTTGTCAATGCTTTGACACCCAATAGCCGGAATGGTATAATAGCGCTGAAATTCAGGGGGAGGGGCTGCATATGTCGTCTGTTTCGCTGCCCGAGCGCAGGGATTCCATTCAGGGCAATACCGATACTTCGCTGCTGAAGACGCTTGCGCTGATCTTTATGCTGATCGACCATATCGGCGCCAGGGTGATCACCGGCGTTCCTGAACTGAGAATCATCGGGCGCATGGCGTTTCCGCTCTATGCCTGGTGTTTGGTGGTTGGCAGCGTCAAAACCAGCAATCCGTGGAAATACGCGTTTCGTCTGTTGGTGATGGCCGTGGTGTCTCAGCCGCTGTACATGATGGCGCTGCAGCATAAGATCACCGATCTGAATATCCTCTTTACGCTGTTTCTCGCGTTGATGGCCATTGTCGGCATCCAGAAACAGTTTTGTTTCAGTCAGTTCTGGGCGCCTGCCCTGTGTTATGCGGCGCTTGCATTTCTCAATGTGGACTACGGCTGGAAGGGTATTACCTTTATCCTGCTTTTGTACGCCGTGCGCAATACACGAATGGGCCTGATTGCGGCCTATATGGCCTTTGCCCTGTTCTGGGGAAGCAGCAGCTCGTCCGTGAATACGCTTTTCGGAATGCAACTCACATTCCTGAAATGGCCAGGCGTGGATGGGCTGCTGAAAGCGCTGTTCCGCCTGCAGGGAATGGTTTGGCTGTCTTTGCCGCTCATTGCGATCCCGATGCATTCGGATTTTCGCATGCCCAAGTGGCTGGGATACGCACTCTATCCCATGCATCTTGTTTTGTTGATCATCCTCCGTATGCTGATCAATGGAACATCCCTTGCCACATTGCTGGCCGTTTTTTGAGGGATTTCACTGAACGTTTGACGATTTTGGGAGGTTACCATGCATAGCTACAAAGTTTATGTTGACGCAACTGCGGACATCCCCAAGGATCTTCAGGAACGTTTTCGCATCGGTGTCTTGCCGATTCCTGTAACCATTGGCGATCAGTCGTTTATGAGCGGCACAGAACTGGACAATGTTACCTTTTTCCAGATGATGGACGAATTCAGCGGAATCCCGGTGACTTCGCAGATCACACCCTATGTGTTTGAGGAGCTGTACCAAAAGGAATACCAGGCTGGCAGAAAAAATCTGCTGCTTTTCCTCATCAATTCCAGGGGTTCTGCAACGTATAACAACGCCGTGGCCGCTCGCGAAGCATTCTATGCCGAAAACGAGGGCGCTCGGGATCAAATGAATATCCATCTGTTTGATGGTGCCAGCTATAGCGCAGGTTACGGCTATCCTGCTATCATCGCTGCCCAAAAACTGGAGATGGGTATTCCTGTGGATGAGGTGCTTCGTCTTACAGAGAAGCTATTGACCAAACAGTGTATCTACTTTGGTCTGTATTCCCTAAAATACGCAGGAAAATCCGGTCGAATCCCCAGCGCGGCCGTCTTTGTGGGCGAGGCGCTTGGCATCAAGCCGATTATGAAGCTCTGGGATCACGCCATTACCACGGAGGGCAAAGCGCGAGGCGACAAGAAACTGGTTCGGGAGATCGTCAAAATGGTGTCGTCGGATATGGAACCCAAAACGCCGTATCATGTGCTCTACGGGAGCGACGAGACGGCACGCGATGAAATGATCGATGAGATGGAGAAAAAGATCGGTTATCCGCCGCAGTACTGTTTCCAGATCGGTCCTGCCATTGCCATCAACGCTGGTCACAAAGCCGTAGGCGTTTGCTTTCAGATGAAGCATAAAAAGAAAACAAAAGAATAAATAACATATGGGCCGCATCAATACAGGATGCGGCCCATGTTTGTCAGCTTTCGGTCAGTTTCTTTGCCAGTTCCTTCATACTCGCTGCGTACAGCTGCGCTTCAGGACCGAAATAGGCACCTTCCGGATCAAAGACCATACCAGCCATACCGGCGTTGTGGCCGCTTTCAATATCGATTCCCCGGTCGCCGATCATAATCGCGTCCTGGGGGTCGATCTGGAACTGATTCAGCAGGGACAGCAGCGCATCCGGTGCAGGCTTATGGGGGAATCCGTCGCAGGAAGTGACAGAACCGGTGAAATGTTCCCAGAGCCCATCTTGCTGGAGTAGCGTAATGGCAAGCGTGTCCCGGTGCGTATAGAGATAGTGTTTGCACCCGGCTTCTTTGAGCGAAGCCAGACACTGTGCCAATCCTTCGTAGGGCGGAAAGACGGTCTCCAGCTTGTGCTGCTTATGGAAATCATCAAGAAGCGCTTGTACATCCTTGTGATAACGCTCTGCAAAATGCTGCAAGGTATAGAAAACAGAATGTTTCAAAAGGGGCATCAGTTCGTCAGCGGAAACAGCGCTCATGCCATGTTGCACCAGCGTACGGTTCATCGCCGCGCAAATGCGGGGATAGCTGTCGTACAGCGTACCGTCAAAGTCCCAGAAAAGATGATGGTATTTCATATAGCTCAGCTTTTTGTATTTTTTTCCGTCTCAAGGCCGTCGGAAGCTTCGGGTGATTCCTCGGTCTGCGCAGAATCCTTTGCAGGTTCGCTGCACTTACTGACCAGTGCTTTTTCAATGCGGTGATCGCTAATTTCTTCAACTTTCACATGCAGTCCGGCTACGGTTACCTCAGGAGTGCTACCGTCTTCGGGAATAAAGGAGAAAGTGGAAAACACCAGACCGCCAAGCGTATCGTACTCTTCTTCCAGGGGCAGCACCATGCCCAGGGCATCGCCCAGGGTTTCCAGATCCACCGTGCCGCTGACACGCCAGAGATTCTCTTCCAGCTTTTCGATCTCGTTGTCTTCGTTGGGATCAAATTCATCATAGATGTTGCCAACGATTTCTTCCAGCAGGTCTTCCATGGTGACGATGCCGCTCATGCCGCCGTATTCATCCACAACGACGGCCAGATGGATCTTTTGCTTTTGCATATTGCTGAACAGCGTATCGGCAGCCACGGTTTCAGGCACCAGATATGCCGGACGGAGCAGCTCCCGCAGGCTTTTGGGATTCTCCGCGTGTTTGTTCAACAGGAAATTACGGGTGTTGAGCACGCCGATGATATCGTCGATGTCGCTGTCGTAGATGGGGAAACGGCTCAATCCGCTTTCGCGGATGGTCTTGAGGACTTCCTCATCGTTATCATCCACGTGCAGCGAAACGACGTCAATTCGATGGACCATCACATCTGCAGCGGTCATGTTGTTGAATTCGAAAATGTTTTCGATCATGGTACGCTCGTCCTGCTCGATAGTACCCTTTTCGCTGCCAATGTCCACCATCATGCGAATTTCTTCTTCTGTCACTTCTTCATTGGTTTCGTTGGGATTGATGCGAAGCAGGCGCAGGATGCCGTTGGTGCTGACGGTCAGCAGCCAGACGATGGGCTTAAAAATACGGCTGACAAAGCTGATCACACCGCAAGCCATGCGCGCGACTTTGTCAGGATTCTGCAAAGCGATCCGTTTGGGAGCCAATTCGCCCAGAACGATCATGAAATAGCTCAGGATAAGCGTGATCAAAATAACGCATACCGTATTCAATGCGTCCAGCGAAATAAAGGTGACGCCAGCTTTATGCAGCGCTTCGGCGAGCATGGAAGCAAAACCGTCCGCCGCAAAAGCGCTGGCCAAAAAGCCGCTCAAAGTGATACAGACCTGAATGGTGGAGAGGAAGTTGGTGGGGGATTCAATGAGCCGAAGCATGATCTTCGCTTTCGCGTCTCCTTCTTCCGCCTGCCTGCGCACCTTGTTATCGTTGACAGAAACCAGTGCGGTTTCCGTGGCCGCGAAAAATGCATTGATCAGGATCAAAAGAATCTGGACAAAAAGTTGACTGCCTATGGGATCCAAGAAAAAAACCTCCCTTTATCATCTGCGGCTAACCGCATGATTTTTCATTATACCATAAATAGAACAAAAATGCATCATTTGTTTAAGAATATGGGCAGATGAGAAAACAGAAAACCGCCGCTTTGCAGATGAAAAGCGGCGGTTTTCCATGTGCTGTTAAGGATTTACTTGGAAGCGAACTGGAAGTAGCGCTTCGCGTTTTCGTAGCTTACGCCACGGACGATCTCGTTGAGGGTGTTTTCATCGTCGGGGAACATGCCATCTTCCACCCACTGACCAAGCAGACGGCACAGAATGCGGCGGAAATACTCATGGCGGGGATAACTCAGGAAGCTGCGGCTGTCGGTGAGCATACCCACAAAACCGGCCAGATAGCCAAGGCTGGCAAGGCTGGTGAGTTGATCGGTCATACCGGTAAAGTGATCGTTGAACCACCAGGCAGAACCGTGCTGGATCTTACTGACGGACTCAGCGTTCTGGAAGCAGCCGTTCATGGTATCGATGGCCTGGTTGTCGCTGGGATTCAGACTGTACACAATGGTCTTGGGCAGGTCACCGGTGGCTTCCAGGGCGCCAAGGAAAGCAGTAGCCTGAGCGATGGGGGTATGGTTGTCGATACAGTCAAAGCCGGTGTCCGGGCCCACGCGGTCGAACATAACAGGGTTGTTATCGCGTTGTACGCCGTAATGAAGCTGCATGATCCAGCCCAGCTCGCGGTATTTGCGACCAACAAACAACATGAAAGCGGTCTTGAAGATGGTCTGCTCCTCGTCGGAGAGTGTGTCACCAGCCAGACGCTTGGCAAAGATGGCTTCGACTTCTTCGTCGCTGGCGGGAGCGTACATCACATAGCTCATGCCGTGATCGCTGAGAATGCACTGCCGGGCGGCAAAGTAATCCATACGGATGGACAGCGCTTCTTTCAGGTTTTCGAAGCTGAGGATTTCCACACCGCTGCACTGGGAAAGCTTGCCCAGATAATCCAGATAATCCGGCTTTTCCAGATTCATGGCCTTATCGGGACGCCAGGCAGGAAGAACGGCCGTCTTGATGGTATCGTCGGCAGCCAGCTTTTCGTGCCATTCCAGCGAGTCGATGGGATCGTCGGTGGTACAGATGGTTTCTACATTGCTGCGGGCGATCAGGCCACGCACGCTGAAACCCTCGCTGCGCAGCTTTTCGTTGCACAGGTTCCAGACTTCTTCTGCGGTATCCTTGTTGAGGATGCCTTCGTAGCCGAAGTAACGGCGCAGCTCCAGATGGCTCCAGTGGTACAGGGGGTTGCCAATGGCCTTGCCCACCACTTCGGCCCATTTGATAAACTTGTCATGAGCGCTGGCATCACCGGTGATGTATTTTTCCTCCACGCCGGCACAGCGCATCAGGCGCCATTTATAATGATCACCGCCCAGCCACACCTGGGTGATGTTGTCATACTTCAGATCCTCGTAGATCTCTTTGGGGCTGATATGGCAATGGTAATCGATGATGGGGCAGTTTTCCGCCGCTTCGTGATAGAGGCGGACTGCAGTGGGGGTATTGAGAAGGAAATCTTTGTCCATAAAGGCTTTCATCTGGGGCTTTTCTCCTTTCGTGTAACCGTCTATCGTTACAGCGTACTCTGGCGCTTGACCAGTTCGCCTGTAAACACAACCTTGTGCGGCATTTCGCGGCCTTCCAGCACACCCATCATGGTGGTGACGCACTGTTCGCTGATGGCCTGTAGCTTGTTGTCAACGCTGGTGATCTCGGGGTCGCTGTAGAGGCAGTAGGCGGAGTTGTTGTGCCCCACGATACTCAATGCCTTAGGCACCGACAATTTAGCTGCTTTGGCAAACTTGACCGCGCCGATGGCAAGCACATCTTCCGAAGTCTGTACTGCGTCAAAGACGAGACCTTCTTTTTTCAGTGCAAGCAGCTGATCGCGCACATTGGGAACATCGCTTTTTTCTGCGGAGCAGAACTGAATTAACGCTTCGTTTACCGGTAAGCCGCGACTTTCCAAAGCGGCTTTGTAGCCAGCAAGCTTTTTCTGCCCGTTGTGGTTCTTGCTGTGGTAGAGGTAAAGGATGTTCTTTCTGCCGGTGTCTAACAGATACTGCGTAGCTTCCATGGTTGCCCGCTGCTCGTCGCACAGCACGCAGTAAACGTTTTCGCTGGCGTAGGATGCGTTGAGAAGGACAACCGGAACCTGACTGGCTGCATCGCGAATGTAAGCGTTATCTTTTTCTCGGGGTTCTACGAAGGTGGAACCCATCAGTACGATGCCGTCCACATGCTTGCTTTTCAGCAGTTCGATCCCTTTCTGTCGCGCGTCCAGCGTTCTTTCTGTGCAGCAAAGCATACAGTCATAATGATGACTCCGGAAAGATCTTTCGAGGATGGAAAGGGCTCTTGCCAGGAACGGATCGGATGCGTCAGGACACAGCAAGCCTATGGTTTTCATCGTGTTGAGTCCGAGCCCTCTGGCAAAGGCGTTGGGGACGTAGTTGCAGTCGTTGATCACAGCAAGTACACGTTCCCTTGTTTTGGCGCTAACGTGTGGGTTGTTGTTCAAAACCCGGGAAACAGTAGCGATAGATACGCCTGCTTTTTTGGAAATATCATATATGTTCACTTTGGCACACACCTTTCAAGATGTAAATGCTTTCGGTTACATTACTTACGTATTCATTATACATTGCTGAATAAAATTTTGCAACTGTTTTATGAAAATGATTGTAAATGTTGAAAAACAGATTTTGCTGGTTACATAGAAGAATGCACATAAAGGATTGACGAAAGAATGAAAAAAGAGTAAAATAAACACGATGTTGTAATTGCTTACACGAAATTCTGAAGTGTAGGTTTTCGTTGCAGCAGGATTGTTTCCATGTATGAAGGAAAAGCCTCGTGCATGGAGAATCCATACATCAAGCCCAATACTGGAAAGGATGGAAGTACCATGGACATGATTGAAAAACTCTCTCTTGCAGGTATTGTTCCTGTAATCAAAGTAGAGGACGCCGCAGATGCTGTGCCTCTTTGCAAAGCGCTGTGCGATGGTGGCCTGCCGGTTGCCGAGATCACGTTCCGTTCTGACGCTGCCGAGGAAGCGATCCGCCGGGTTCATGAGGAACTTCCGGAAGTCATTCTCGGCGCTGGTACTGTTCTGACCAAAGACCAGGTGGACCGTGCGGTTGCCGCTGGTGCTACCTATATTGTTTCTCCCGGCCTCAATCGTGAGATCGTGCGCTACTGCCGCGAGAAGGGCGTTGCCATCGTACCCGGTTGCGCCAATCCCAGCGACGTGGAGGTTGCCCTTGAGGAAGGCCTCAAGACTGTCAAGTTCTTCCCTGCGGAAGCGCTGGGTGGCCTTCCCCTGATCAAGGCCATGGCTGCTCCCTACGGCGCTGTTACCTTCCTGCCCACCGGCGGCATCACTGAGAAGAACATCAACGAATACCTGTCCTTCCCCAAGATCGTGGCTTGTGGCGGCAGCTGGATGGTTCCTGCTGACGCCGTTGCCAACAAGGACTGGGCACGCATTGAAAGCCTGACCCGCACGGCCGTTAATACCATGCTGGGTCTTGAGCTCCGTCATGTGGGCATCAATAGCGGCGATCCTGAAACCGCCCGTAAAGATGCGGAAATGATCGCCAAACTGCTGGGCTGGCCGCTGGACGACCGCCAGAACGCCGTGTTTGTGGACGATGCCTTCGAAGTGATGAAGGTTCCTTTCCGTGGCAAGAACGGCCATATTGCCATCGCCTGCAACAATATCAAGCGCGCCAAGTGGCATCTGGAGCGCCGCGGCTTTGTGTTTGACGAGGACAGCGTGATCATGAAGGACGGCAAGCTTCGCGCCATTTACCTCAAGGATGACATCGCCGGCTTTGCCTTCCACCTGCTACAGAAATAAGTGTACTGTACACACATTGAAAAAAGGAGTCACCCGTCATGAGCAAGAAAGTTGTTACCTTCGGTGAAATTATGCTGCGCCTTAAGAGCCCTGCTTACGAGCGTTTCTTCCAGTCTCCCACCCTTGAAGCCACCTTTGGTGGCGGCGAAGCCAACGTTAGCGTTTCTCTGGCCAACTACGGCATGGAAACCACTTTTGTCTCCGTGCTGCCCACCAACGACATCGGCACCGCCTGCATTCGTGAGCTGCGCGGCTTCGGCGTGGATGTGAGCAACATCGTGCGCAAGGATGGCCGCATGGGCATCTACTATCTGGAGACCGGCGCTGTGCAGCGTCCCAGTAAGGTCATCTATGACCGTGCCGGTTCCACCATCTGCGAAGCCAAGCCCGGCGACATCGACTGGAAGAAGGCTTTTGAAGGTGCTACCTGGTTCCATCTCACCGGCATCACTCCCGCCATTAGCGAAGGTGCTGCCGAGCTGAGCCTGGAAGCTGCCAAGACCGCCAAAGAAATGGGCCTGCATGTGAGCTGCGACCTGAACTACCGCAAGAATCTGTGGAAGTATGGCAAAACCGCTGACCAGGTGATGACCGAACTGGTTAAGTATGTGGACACCGTCATCGCTAACGAAGAGGATTTCCAGAAGTCCCTGTTGCTCAAGGCCGAAAGCGCCGGCGCTGTGGAAGACGGCGAGCTGAATATCGAGCAGTACAAAGCCATCGCCCAGCTGGCCATGGACACCTATCCCAACATCAAGCGTGTTGCCATCACCCTGCGTGAAAGCAAGAGCGCCAACCACAACGACTGGAGCGCCTGCCTTTACAACGGCAAGGATTTCTTCCTCTCCCGCAAGTACCGCATCACCGACATCGTGGACCGCGTAGGCGGCGGCGACAGCTTTGGCGCCGGTTTGATCTACGGCCTGAACAACTACGATGACGAAAAGACCGCTTTGGAGTACGCCGTGGCAGCCAGCTGCCTCAAGCACACCATTCCCGGCGACTACAACCGCGTCAGCGTCTCCGAAGTGGAGAGCCTGATGAAGGGAAGCGGCAGTGGCCGTGTACAGCGCTGATCAGCCAAGTTCTTTTTTCCAGCCCATCGCAATGCGGTGGGCTGTTTTCTGTCTGAAACCAAAAGAAAACATTTCTTTTGCTGTGCCAGGTTGAAAGCCGGGGCGCATGGTGCTATGATAAGGCAAACAAAGGATGAAAGGGGAAAACCTTCCATGAAAAGCAACCTGACTCGTGAAGAAGCCTATGCGCTTCTCAAACAGTACAACAAGGAATCCTTTCACATCCAGCATGCATTGACCGTCGAAGGCGTCATGCGCTGGTACGCCAATGAACTGGGCTTCGGTGACGACGCTGATTTTTGGGCGACAGTCGGCCTTCTTCATGACATCGATTTTGAAAACTGGCCGGATGAGCACTGCCAGAAAGCACCGGAACTTCTTAAGGAAGCAGGCGTGGGGGAAGATATGATCCACGCAATTTGTTCGCATGCCTACGGCCTTTGCTGTGACGTTGAGCCGGAACATCTGATGGAAAAGGTGCTCTTTGCAGTCGATGAATTGACCGGTCTGATCGGCGCGGCTGCGCTGATGCGTCCCAGCAAGAGCGTGATGGATATGGAAGTGTCCAGCTTGAAGAAGAAATTCAAAGATAAGAAGTTCGCCGCAGGCTGCTCCCGCGATGTGATCACGCAAGGTGCGGAACGCCTGAGTTGGGAACTTACGGAACTGTTTGAAAAAACCATCCTTGCCATGCGCTCCTGCGAGGAAAGCATTTCGCAGGAAATGGAAGCCTATCAGGCATAAGCGACATAAAAAGGGCGATCCGTTGCTGATACGGATCGTCCTTTTTTAATTGACTTCCAGTGAGGAAAAACCATCGCTGACTACAACGGAACCGTCATGCTTGACCCAGAGGGCCTCCACCTGCGGCAGACCGGCGACCAGCGCCAGTCCTTCCTCCAGAGGCATATTGAACAGCGCCGTTGAAAGCGCATCAGCAACGCCGCTGTCCTCTGTGATCACCGACACGGCCCAAACATGCTGCGCCGGCATCAGCGTATCTTGATCAATGATGTGATGATAGTTTGTACCATTTACCGTATAGAACCGCTGATAGCTGCCGCTGGTCACCAGCGAGGCATCTGATAGGCCGACAATTCGCAGGTTTTGCTGCGCGGCCTCAAGATCGGGATTTTGAACGCCGACAGTAAACGCAGTTCCGTCCGGCCTGAGTCCAATCGCGCGCACGTTGCCGCCGATGGATAGCAGCACACCCGTGGCGCCATCGGCAGCCAGCGCGTCCGCAACCCGTTCCACTGCGTATCCCTTGGCGATCGCGCCCAGATCCAGTTTCAAAAGTGGATCTGCGAAGAAAACGGATCTGTTCGTCTCGTCGAGAATAACCTGATCCAGACTGGTATGAGGCGCGGCTTCCTCCAGAATATGAATAGGCGGCAGCTGGGCAGCCTGAGGAGCTTGCAGTCCTTGCTCACGATAATGATGCCAGATGCGAAGCACGCTTCCCATGGCGATGTTCATGTTTCCATTGGTGAGGGTATACATCTCCTTGGCAAAGACCAGTAAGTCAAACAACTCCTGCTCCACCTGAACAGGCGAATCAGCGGCGCGTTGATTCAGCTCGTATACGCCCACCACTTTCGGGTGATCGTTATAAATATCGAATAGCTGATGGTAATACCGAAGCAGTGAATAGGCTTTCTGCGCCAGCGCCGTAGCGTCTTCCTGACTGTCTGAGTAGATCACCAGCTGGGAAACTGTATCAAACACGTCGGAAAAGTTTGCAGTGTACCGCTGCACTTCTGCCTGGGAAGGAACCCATAAGCAGCAAAGAAGACACAAACAAGCGAGCACTGCTCCAGCGGATCGAAACAAACGCATTGCACTTCTCCTTGCAAAGTGTGGATGTCGTTATCCTGCTCATGAAGCAGGCGGTTTACTCAATGGGGATTTCTGCGGCCTGAGCAATGCTCAGCAGATAGCTGCGGAAGGATTTGGAGAACCCTTCGGTGACCTGCTGGCGGAAAACGCTGTCTTTACCAGTGAGTTCCTTGGTCAGCGTCTGACGGAGCTTTTGCCTGGTTGCATCACTGTTCAAGCGCTTTTCTGAGTTCATGCGGCGCAGAATAAGTGGCAGGTTCGCATCCATCAACGCATCAGACAGCGCATTGATACCCAAAAGGGAAACAACAGCGCCAATAACCAGACCTGCCAGGAAACCAAGCGGGCCGGCGGCAATCAGGGCAACGCCGCCACCGCCGCAAAGCAGGCCGACCAGTACGCTGATCACCACCCCCAGAAGGGTTTCAACGAATGACAAACGGATCAAATCACGCGCTGTGAAAGACACCTTTCCGCTTCCCGATGCCGTCAGGTTGAGCTGCATCTCTTTGCGCGGTACCTCGTAGCGGTCGCAGATGGGATCCACCATCGCCTGCAAAGAAGGCGTCAGCGTGGTCAGCCACTGATGAATCGCGGGGGCCAGCGCTTCTTCGGTCATGGGGGAGGAGAGAACGTCTGCCATGCGCTTTTGCATACGTTCGTTCATCTGGCGCAGGGTAAGGATTTCGCCGTGCTGCCAGTCACGGCAGATGGGCAGCGCGGCTTCTTCCATCATCAGATCCACCAGCGAGTCCACCACCGGAGGGATTAGTTCCGGCAAGGCTTCGTCGGCTGCCGCCTTGATTTTTGCTTCGCTGATCTCCTCACTGACTGCCTGGCGGAAAGCGCGCAGGTTTTCATCGATCCAGCCCGCGTATGCCAGACCTTTTGCGATGGAAAACTCCGGTTCGGGGCAGCAAACGATCACTGCCTCCGGGAAAACATCGCGGCAAAGCTGACGGAAGAAGGGCATACGGGAGGCACCGCCAGTTAGCAATAACAGCATGGGCGGTCTGTCATGGGTCAGACGTTTGGCGTTCTCAAGCGCTTCCTGTACTGCCTGTGCAAAGGAACGGCCGCCCAAAGCAGACAGCGGTCTGGACGTAATGGCTTCTGCTTCTTCTGCGTCCAGCTGGAGCGAGAGTTTCTGGATGCCGTCGTAGCAGACCCGCAGCTGTTTTTTCACGCAGACGGCAGGATCGCTGGCGCAGCGTGTGTAGTAGGCCTCTTTGACCTTTCGGGCTTCCAGCTCGCAGTAGCTGTACCAGCTTTTGCTTTGTGCAAATACTGCCTGGATTAAATCGCGATCCCGGCTTTTCTGGACGCAGCGCTGGAGCAGTTCAGCGTCCAGAAGCCCGCCACCAAGCGCGACCTCGCCAAAAGTACCTACGCCTGTCTCCCGCCCGTCCACGATATAGGCAAAGTCCAGCGTGGAGGAGCCGATGTCCACCACCAGCGCGCTCTGGTTGAGAATGTCGATATCCAGAGCTACGGTTTTGGCGTATTTGGCGTAGAGGAATGCTGCGCGGGACTCGGAAATCACCTGGGGATTTTTCAGGCCGGCCTGTACCATCAGATCACGGTACCGCGCACGGGTGGCAGGACTCCATCCGGCAGGGCATCCTACCACAAAGCGATCTTCGTCGGTAATGGCTTCGCTGGCATGCAACTCCCTGAGCGCACCCTTGACAAAGCGGACAATGTCCTGATTCCAGCCGGTATCATAGGTGAAGCGGCTTTTGAAGCGTACGCTGAGCTCATCGGCAAGAGCGTCAGTATAGGCACGCTCGCCGATGACAATCTCACCGCCGATGGTACCAACAGCACTCAAAAAGCTGCCGCATCCGCTGACTGGCAGAATGATCGGCTCGATCCCGGAGCCTTGTTCAAAAGCGGCGACAGCGCTTTCGCCGTCGCCGATGTCAAATCCAATATAGCGCATGTTAACTCCTTCAGGCGGCGTCCGTCTGTACAACGGCGGTTCCGCGTCGCAAAAGGCGATGATCCTCAGCTGAAACAATGGCGGGGCAAATGGTGCGGGTCATGTTTTTGGAAGGCAATGCGTTGAACAGTTTGCTTCTCTCCCTGGTGTATTCAAGAGCCACCAGTCCATAACCGGACAGCAGGTGCGTTACAGCGTCGTCAGCCTGAGAACGCAGATCTTCGTCATAGGAATAGATCACTTCCAGCAGTTCTGATACAGCGTTCAGGTTCTGTTTTCCTACACTTCCGCCGGGGTTGCGAAGGGTGTCGTTCAGATAAGAAAAATCGTTGATGCAGCGGTCGAGAGAACGCATTTGGCCATCGATAACTGCCAGCAGCTTGTCCGGATCCGGGGTAAAGGTGACGCGCACATTTTCGCTGTTTTGCTGCGTTTTCTTTTTTCGTTCGCCAGCGTCGATAACCATGGCGATACAAGCCAGCACCAGTGCAGCTAACGGCAGCATCCATCCCAGCAGATCGCCTCGGGCATACCCCCACAGTCCGGCTGACACCATGGCAAAAAACGCTGCGATCATCAGGGGAAGAGCACCCGAATGCCGCTTTTCTTTTCTTTTGGATGCAGCCACCCAGGTGGTGGAGCTGATAGGAGCGCTGAGCAGACTAACGCTGTTTTTGAGCATAGAAAACAAGACGCCTGTCTGCTGCCGGAGCACGTCGTCGCTTTGGGCGGCCAAAGTATTCTGTTCCGTCTGCAAGATGGCATGGCGAATCTCGTACACCACGCCATTGATATCCTGCTGCGCAGAAATGACGCTGTGCAAAGCGTCTCGCTCATTCTGCCAATGCTCAAATGCAGTCATCATCAGCGGTTGGTCTTTTTCTTACTGGAGGAAGAGGAGGCGCCGGCCTTTTCGCGGGCGCGTTCCTTGGCAGAGGTGGCTTTTTCTTTTACAGAGCTGCTGGTCTTACCAGAAGTCTTACCGGAAGTCTTACCGGAAGTCTTACCGGAAGTTTTTCCAGAAGTCTTGCCAGAGGCCTTGGCACTGGTGCGGGGCTTTTTGACGGAGGCGGAGGACTTCTCTTTGCCGATTTTCTTGGCAGTGGAGGAGGCCTGGGTATTGCTGGTGCTGATGCCGGTGATATCAGAGAAGGTATCGCCCAGGTTGTCCAGCAAACCGTTGCCCTGGCTGCCGGAGGATCCGCCACCCATCAGGTCACCCAGCATACCGCCCAGTCCATTGGAAGACGAGGAAGACGAGGAGCTGCCGCCCAGGATACTTTCCAGCAGAGAACCGAGCAAACTGTTTTTCTTAGCCATACGAATAACCTCCAAAGTATAGTGTATTACGTGCAAACTTGGATATGAAGCTGAAATCGAAAAAACATCACAGAAGCCGGAGGGACTCCAGCTCTTGCTGGGTCAGCGGACGCCACATGCCGCGGGGGAGTTCGCCCAGTTTCAGCGGACCGAAACGGATTCGCCTGAGCATAACCACCTGATGCCCGATCTGTTCCACCATTTTACGCACCTGACGGTTGCGGCCTTCATGAATGGTGATCAGCATATCGGTATACAGGTTGTGCGTCCCCAGGATTTTTGCCTTGGCGCGGGACGTCATCCGTCCGTCGACCATCACGCCCCGCTCAAGGCGGCGCGCTTCTTCCGGTGTGACGGTTTGGCTCACCCTTGCCAGGTAGACCTTCTCCACCTCTCGAGAGGGATGGAGCATCCGCTCAGTCAGATCACCGTCGTTGGTCAAAAGCAGCAGGCCTTCACTGTCGTAGTCCAGCCTTCCCACCGGATAGAGGCGGACAGGATAGTCCTTGAAACGGTCCAGGACAGTGGCTCTGCCCTCGGGATCGTGCGCTGTGGTCACCTCACCTGCTGGCTTGTGGTACATCAGATAATGTTTCTGGGCTTCCGGCTTGACGGGCTTTCCATCGACGCATACCGTTTGCCCATCTTCTACCTGTACACCCATCTCAGTGACTGTAACGCCATCGACGCTAACTCGTCCCTCTGCGATCATTTTTTCGGATGAGCGCCGGGATGCAACGCCACAGGACGCCAGATACTTTTGCAGTCGCATAATTCCTCCTTGTGCGGCAGCCTGCCGCCGTACATAAGCATAGCAGAAAAACCGGGAAAACACAAGAAAGAAGCCCTGTCGAGCCGGGTAAAGGCAGCTTTTCGGTTAGTCCAGCAGGATTTCGCAGCCGCTGTCCACGCGCCATTCCTTGCCATCGGCACGGAGCCAGAGTGTCCGGGAGGTGGGGTTGAAGACACGGCGACCATCCGCGCTGGTAATCATGCTGTGCCATGCGGTCACGTAATCATAGATCTCGATGTTGGTGGCATACCAGATATCATCCCGCTTGCCGATATAGGCGGCAAAATCCTCGATTACGTGCCAGTTGTCATTGGCTTCAAACTCATAGCTGTGGCCCCAGAGATAGAACAGCTTGGGACGGAAGAGATCGGGGCTTTCGGCAAAGTCTTTGGCCAGCTCCATCAGCCGGGGTTCGTTGTGATGGCAGGTGCTGGGCAGACGAAGCCAGTTTTCAGGCAGGTCAAAGCGGCAGGTCGCGTGCACGGTGCGGCAGTAAGCAACGCCGCAGCAGGCCAGGATGTTGGCGATGCTGTCGCTGTTGTCGCCGTAGGGATAGGCCATGCCGCGGACAATACGGCCGAACATATCCTCCAGCGCTTCACGGTCCTTGGTCACCTGCCAGGCGGCGGTGCCGGAGGACAGCATGGCAAGGTTACCGTGGTAGTACGCGTGCAGGGCGATCTCCTGGCCGCAGTCTGCAAACAGATCATATACGGCGCTTTTGCTCATCCGGCGATGAATCTGGCCGGCAGGGTATACGGTGCCTTCCGGGGCAAAAAGACCGCCGTTGAGGTTGAAAGTACCCTTGAGACCGTTCTTGTTCATGATTTCGACCAGGCGAACGTCCTGCTCCACGCCGTCGTCATAGCTCAGCGTCAAGGCTTTGCTCAATCCGTTGGGGAAAAGAAGACTCAGATCATGCATGGTGATTCCTCCCATATTGTATTCACATAACAAGCAAAAAGAGATACGCAGATTGTTTGTCAGTCTATTATACCTCTTTTTACCTGCCTTTTGCAATGTACAAAAATACTTTACAATTGGCGCTCTTGCTTCCTTATGATGCATATAGTATACTGATGATGACGAAATATGCTTCTGGCGTGTACTTCGTCATACTGTCTGAAAGGAATGACATACCCAATGCGTAAGGCCGGTCTTTCTCTTCTGGTGATTCTGGTTTTGCTGATGACTTTGTCCCTGACTTTTTTGCTTCCGTCCGGCGCCATCACGGAGGATGCACAGGATTATTACGATGAATTGCTGATGGACGAAGAGGAATACGAAGGCTTTGGCGCATCTGTTCGTCCTAAGCCCATCGCTGTACTGGCCAGCGCTGTTTTCAGCGATATTTTGCCGTCCTCTCTGGTGGATCCGTTGCCCATTGACCGTACGGTTCCCGGCAATACTCCCATTGCGGAGAATTTTACAGAGAACGGCTACCGCGATGAGAGCATTATCGTGGAGCTGGACAAGCAGCGCATGTATGACAGCGACGTGTATATCGCCTATATCAAGGTGGCTACGCCGTCTCAGCTGCGTACTGCGATCGCCGGTAGCAAGCTCAGCTCTGACCGTACCAATCTTCCCACGGCCATGGCCTCCAACTACAACGCTGTCGTCGCCATCAACGGCGATTTCTACAGCATGGTGGCTACCGGCTACATCACCCGCATGGGCGAAAGCGGCCGTGAAAAACCCAGTAAGACCATGGATCTGCTTTGGATCGACGAATTGGGCGATTTCCATATCATCCCCAACGGCGCTGACGGACAGAAGACCGCGATGAAGGAGTTCCTGTCCAAGCATGAGCTGATCAACGGTTTTGCTTTTGGCCCCGGCCTGGTTGTGGACGGAAAAAAGCAGGAACTGCGTGAGAATTCCTGGGATCATGCCGTGTATACCGAGCCCCGTGCAGGTATCGGCCAGCTGGATACGCTGACCTATGTGCTGGTGGTGGTTAACGGCCGCGAATCAAGCACCGAGGGCGTGAGTATTGAGCAGTTCGCGGATATTATGTATCAGCTGGGCTGTAAGCAGGCCTACAATCTGGATGGCGGCAACAGCGCCACGCTGGTTTTCAATGGTGAGATCTTCAATACCAAGAGCGCCGATGAGCGTAAGGTTCAGGATATCATCTACTTTGCTTCGGCTGCGGATGGTGAATAAGCATGGAGACAGTATTTGAGCTTTTTGGCCTTTCCGGATATCAGCTGGGTTTGGCCTCGACCATAGGTACGCTGATCCTGTTCTGCGCCATGCTGCTTCTTGCGAAGCAGCGCACGGTGAAGCCGGCTTCCGTTTGTGTGTTGACGATTTTTGGGATGATCTTTGGCATCGTTGGCGCCAGATTGCTGTATTGCCTGGTGAATCTGTCCACTTTTACGGAGACCTACGAGAATCTGTGGCTGACCCTTCGCTTTTTTGACGGTGGTCTGTCTATGGCGGGTATGCTGCTGGGGCTGTTTGCTGCGGTTGCTATTGTGGCCGCCGTTACCGGAGAAGCTGCCGGCGAAGTGTCGGATCTGCTTTTTGTGCCGCTGGGATTGCTTCTTTGCGCCCTGTATCTGGGGCAGCAGGGGTCCGAACTGGGCGTGGGCAAGATTGTTGAGCAGGGCGCTATGACGGACGCATTGCCTTGGCTGTTCCTGTGTGAGCGGATGGGCGTCAATGTGGAGTATCGCATGATGGTCAGCCTGTATCAGGCGATCGCTTCGCTGGCGATTGCTGTGGTTATGATCGCCATCTACCTGCGCAACCGGCGTAGCCCGGGCTACCGTAGCGGCGAAATGGCTCTGGTTTCGCTTGCGGTTTACGGCGCTGCACAGGTAGTGCTGGAAAGCCTTCGGGACGACGGTCATATGCTGATCATCTTCCTGCGTGTTGGTCAGATCGTCGCTGCGCTGCTGCCCATCGTTGCTACGGTTGTCTTTGCTGGCCGTTATGTGAAACAAAAGGGCAAGGGCGGTCTGCCTGTGGTGTTGTCCTGTGCTGCTATCGTCATTTTTATCGCGGGCATCGTCCTCTTAGAGTTCTCTCTGGATGGCCGACTGTCCTGGGGCACTGCGTCCGAAGCTCGGGATTATGCCATTATGGTGGTACTCTGCGCAGTGATGGCTGCCGTACCATGTTTTTTGTACCGCGCCGTGCTGAAACAACGAAAAGCCAGCGAGCAGGCTGCGCAATGAAATCATACTGGTTGATGGAAAGCCCGATTGGTCCATTGACCCTGATTGAGCAGGATGGCGCCTTGTGCGCCATTTGCTTTGATGGTGTGGCTCCGGCAGACGCCCGTTTGGAAAAAACGGCGCTGCTTGCGCAGGCGGAGACAGAACTGACAGCGTATTTTTGCGGGCAACGCAAGTTCTTTTCTTTGCCCCTCAGATTGAATGGAACGGATTTTCAGCGCAGGTGTTGGAATGCGCTTTTGTGTGTTCCCTACGGCGAAACCCGGAGTTACTCGCAGCAGGCGGAGATGGCAGGTTCGCCGCATGCCGTACGAGCGGTGGGCATGGCCAATCATCGCAATCCCATTCCCATTATCGTTCCCTGTCATCGTATCATTGGAAAGAACGGACAACTGACGGGTTATGCCGGCGGGATTTCCGTGAAAGAATGGTTATTGACTCTGGAAAAAGCCCATAAGGAGTGAGGCATATGATGCTCAGAAAAACGAAAATCGTTTGTACCCTTGGTCCGTCCACAGAGAGCGACGAGGTGCTCCGGGAGTTGATTCTGTCCGGAATGAATGTGGCGCGTCTGAATTTCTCCCATGGTTCTCATGAGTACCATCTGGAGAACATTCGCCGGGTACGCCGCATGAGTCAGGAGCTGAACAAGCCCATTGCCATTATGCTGGACACCAAAGGTCCGGAGATCCGTCTGGAAACCTTTGAAAACGGCAAGGTGGAGCTCAAGAAGGGCCAAACCTTTACCCTGATGACCAAGTCGGTCGTGGGCAATGAGGAGCGCGCCTCCATTACCTATCCCGAATTACCCCGGGATATCCGCGTTGGCAATACCATCCTGATGGATGACGGCTTGATCGCCATGACGGTTCGCAACGTGACAGCGACTGAGATCACCTGCATCGTGGAGAATGACGGTGTGATTTCTAACCGCAAGAGCGTTAATGTTCCGGATGTGGAGCTGAGCATGCAGTTCGTCAGCCCGGAGGATCGCGCGGACATTCTTTTCGGCGTGGAGCATGGGGTGGACTTTATCGCCGCTTCTTTCACCCGTACGGCCGATGACATCCTGGACGTGCGCAAACTGTTTAGTCAGGCCGGGCGCACCAATGTGAACATCATCGCAAAAATCGAGAATATGCAGGGCGTTGAAAACATTGATGATATCATCCGTGTGGCGGACGGTATCATGGTAGCCCGCGGCGATCTGGGCGTGGAGATCCCCCTGGAGCGCGTGCCACCGATTCAGAAAGCACTGATCCATAAGGCATATTCCAGCGGTAAGCAGGTGATTACTGCCACTCAGATGCTGGACAGCATGATGAAGAATCCTCGTCCGACCCGTGCAGAGGCTACCGACGTTGCCAACGCCATCTACGACGGCACCAGCGCCATCATGCTTTCTGGCGAGACGGCTGCCGGTCAGTATCCCGTGGAAGCCGTACGTACCATGGCGCGGATCGCCATGAGCGCTGAGGCGGATATCAACTACGTCAAGCGTTTTAAGGAGCGGGAAGCCGACCTGATCCCCGACGTGACCAACGCTATTTCCCACGCCACAGTGACCTCTGCGCAGGATCTTGGCGCTGCTGCCATCCTGACAGTCACCAAGGGCGGACGGACGGCCAGGATGATCTCCAAATACCGTCCCAGTTGTCCCATTATCTGCTGCACCACTGATGAGACAGTCTGCCGCCAGCTTTGCCTGAGCTGGGGCGTGACGCCACTGGTCATCGAAGAAGCCACCAATACAGATGATTTGTTTGAGCGCGCTGTCAAAGCCGGTGAGGATGCAGGGCTGCTCCACGACGGCGAGCTGGTGGTCATGACAGCGGGCGTACCGCTGGGTATCAGCGGTACCACCAACCTGATGAAGGTGCATGTGGTGGGGCATATCCTGGTCACCGGCGTTGGTGTAACGGAACAGAGCTGCTGCGGCAGTCTTTGCGTATGCCGCAGTGCAGGAGAAGCGATGAAAACTTTCAAAGACGGCGATATTCTAGTGATTCCGCAGACCGATAACACGCTTTTGCCGCTTGTGCGAAAGGCCAGCGGTCTGATCCTTGAGGACGGCGACCCCAATGGTCATGGCGCGATTGCAGGCATGAGCCTGAACCTTCCGGTGATCATCGGCGCGGAGAATGCGACGCAGATTCTCAAAAGCGGCGCTGTGGTCAAACTGGACGCTGAACGCGGCGTTGTTGCCAGCAACGAAGGCCATCTGGGCTGATGCAAAAAGCAACGGCCTGCTTCCTGAGAGGCAGGTCGTTGCTTTTTTGTAGCTGGTATGATATGATAAGCGAACATTAGGCGAGTATTCGCCTTTTTTTCAACGAGGTGAACGCATTGGAACTGATCCTGATCGCCATAAGCCTTTCTATGGACGCCTTTGCAGTAGCACTTTGTAAGGGCCTTTCCATGAAGAAATTGAAACTTGGCCATGCTGCCGTGATCGCATTGTTCTTTGGCGGCTTTCAGGCAGCCATGCCTGCTATCGGATGGATTTTGGGCAAGCAGTTTGAAAGCTACATCACGCCGGTGGATCATTGGATCGCTTTTGTGCTGCTTGGCTACATCGGCGGAAAGATGATCTGGGACGCTTTCCATGAAGACGACGAAGCAGCCAAGCCCTGTGACCAAAAGCTCGATTTGAAAGAGCTGTTCACCATGGCCGTTGCTACCAGCATCGATGCGCTGGCTGTCGGCATCACCTTTGCGTTCCTGAAGACGGACATCGTCTCCGCTGTGCTTTTGATCGGTCTGATCACCTTCGGTCTGTCATTTGTGGGCGTAGTGATTGGTCATCGCTTCGGCAACAAGTTTCAGAACAAGGCAGAGATTGCAGGCGGCATTGTGCTGATTCTCATCGGCCTCAAAATCCTTCTGGAGCACCTGGGTATCCTGGCGCTGTAATGCCTTCGTCCTCGGCTTCCTCGTCGTTCAGTGGACGATCGAACACCGGGGTGAACCAGTCCGTATTCTTCATGGCTGCAAGCTGCTCTTTGGTGATGATGGAATTGGTGCCAAGGCAGGCATTGCAGCGATAGCCGCATTCTGGGCACACACATGCCTGACCTTCGGTTTCGGATTGGATCATATAGGCTTCGCAATGGGGACATCCGCAGCGCATAAGCGCACCTCCTGATGATAAGTACCCGGAAAGGGCTGATAAGATGTCTGAAAATCGTTCTGTAAAAAGGCGGTTGCTGGTGCTGTGCTTGGTGATGTGCCTGCTGCTGTGCAGCTGCGCCAAGAATCCTTCTCAGGACCAGCTGTATGCCAAGTTGCTTGCCTGCTTTGAAGAAGCAGGCTATTCCGTGTTGCTACTGTCCGTTCCCGAAGGTCAGCCTGTAGGCATTGCGGATGCATCCTGTTGGCGACAGCTTCACTTCAGCGAAGAAGGCGAAACACCCGTGATGGTCTATTTTGACGAAAGCAACCGCGCCGATTACCTGAAAACCTTTGTAGATACAGAGGTATTCGGGCTTTCGACCCGCTTCGGGCAGCGTTTTGTGCTCACCTACAATGGCACAAATGAAGACGTTATCTCGCTGCTGAAAGCAATGGATCAATAATCTGCGCTTCAGCCGGAATCTTACCCCAGCTTCTTTTCAAAACACAGCCAGTCCTCTTCGTACATCCGTGTGCTGCCGCATTCCTGATAGCCGCAGCTCCGGTAAGCGCGGAGGGCTTTTTCGTTGCCGGGAGATACCAGCATGTGCACAGTATCAAAACCGGAAAGACGCATTTCTTCTTCCATATAGCGTACCATCTGCCCGGCAAGACCCTGTCCCTGCTTACATTGCTTCACACCGATTCGCGAAAGAACGCAAGGTTTCTCTGCCGGGATCGTCCAGCAGTCCAGATGAGTTAGTTCGTTATCGGGATGAGCAGCGCCTACGGCGATCAGCTCATCACCGTCGAAAGCGCCATATAATGAATTGCATGCAATATCAGCTTCGATGATTTCGCGGTCAGGATATCCTTCATCCCAGGTGCATCCGGGCAGGCCCTTCAGGCTGTCGTACAACTGGACGGCCTGGTCGGCTATGCTCATACCCACACGAGCGAAACGATGGGGGAGTACCTGGTACTCCAGAAAGTGCCGGAAGTCGGTCATTCCGATGGCATGATAGAACTGATGGGCGTTTTCATTGAAATCCCATACGTCAAGCTCTACCCGGGGATAGCTTCGCTCCCTGGCATCCTGATAGATGTATTCCATCAAAGCACGCCCTGCGCCGCTGCGTTGACAGGCTTCATCTACGCAGATTTCCTCCACATGCACAACTCGGCGGGGCAGAGAATAGGGGGTCGCTTCCCGCGACAGATAACCGATAATGGCGTAGCCGAGCACGTCGTTATTACGGATGGCCACCAGCACACGCTTGTTAGGCTGTGCCTGATGCCAGCGCATCAGACCTTGGTTATCGCCATCGCCCGGCGCAAACAGGTCGGGACGACCGTGTACGTGTAGGGAATGGATCTGATCATGCAGCGCAGCGACGCGGCAGACTTCCTCTGGTTGCATATCACGAACAATAATGGTATTCATATTGGCGATTCTCCCTATTCTTCTTCGATAGGAGCTTCTATCCACGGAGAATAGCTTTCTTCTTCCAGAAGTCCTTCGATACGCCCGTCCGTCACCCGGGTCAGCTCAGCTTGCGCCATTTCGCTGTCTTCTGCCTTTACACTGATCTCAAAAGCAACAGCGGTAGTAAACTCCGTGCTTTCCAGTCGTATGGGCAGACTTTTCAGGGTGTGCTGCACCTTATCCCACAAGGGATAGGCCACCTCAAACATCCATGTTTCGGTAGGATGCATCTCGCAAACCTGTGCGGCGTTGAGCGCGATGACACAGCCCTGGGTATATGCGCGAACCAGTCCGCCTGCGCCCAGCAGAATGCCGCCGAAGTAACGGGTGACCACCACAACGCAGTCCACCACGCCACGGGCTTTCATGACCTCAATGATGGGCATGCCAGCCGTTCCGCCGGGTTCGCCGTCGTCGCTGTAGCGCATGATGCCAGCATTTTGTCCGATGATATAGGCATAGCAGTTGTGGGTGGCATCCTTATGCTTGGTACGGATACGGTCGAGGAAACTGAGCGCTTCCTCGACCGTTTTCACAGGCGCTGCATAGCCAATGAAGCGGCTCTTGTTGATGATCACTTCATCACTGGCTTCTTTCAGCAGCGTTTTATAGGCTTTCATCATGCTTTCAGCATCAGGCGGCAGTAGCCCTTCTTGCCTTTGCGCAGCAGCAGACCGTCGGTACCGATCATTTCGGCGGTAATGGCCATGTTGATGTCGGTCACTTTTTCTTCGTTGGCAGCCACAGCACCGGATTCCACCATCTTGCGGGCTTCACCGCGGCTCTTGCACAGGCCGCAGGAGGCAAGCAGGGTGGTGATGCGGTTGTCCTCAGCCAGCTCGGCAGCGGAAACCTCGAAGGTGGGAACGTTCTGGCTGGCGCCGCCACCGGCGAACAGCGCGGCAGCCGCTTCGGCAGCCTTGGCGGCTTCCTCTTCGCCGTGGATCATCTTAGTGATCTCAAAAGCAAGTACCTTCTTGGCTTCGTTGATCTCTGCGCCTTCCAGTGCGCCCAGACGGCGAACTTCGTCCATGGGCAGGAAGGTCAGCAGCGCCAGGAAGCGTTCCACATCCTGATCAGCCACGTTGCGCCAGTATTGGTAGAACTCGTACGGGGTGGTACGGTTGGGATCAAGCCACAGCGCACCCTTCTCGGTTTTGCCCATCTTCTTGCCGTCGTGGGTCATGATCAGCTTACAGGTCAGTGCGAAAGCGTCCTCCTGCTCCTTGCGGCGGATCAGGTCGGCACCGCCCAGCATATTGCTCCACTGGTCGTCGCCGCCGATCTGCAGGCGGCAGCCGTGGGTCTTGAACAGCTGCAGGAAGTCGTAGCTCTGCATGATCATGTAGTTGAATTCAAGGAAGGTGAGGCCTGTTTCCATACGGCGCTTGTAGCACTCGGCGGTCAGCATGCGGTTCACGCTGAAATGGGCGCCGATCTCGCGCAGGAAGTCCACGTAGTTCAGGTTCAAAAGCCAGTCACCGTTGTTGACCATGGAGGCCTTGCCTTCACCAAACTCCATGAAGCGGCTCAGCTGCTTCTGGATGGCGGCTACGTTATCGGCGATGGTCTCCTTGGTGAGCATCTTACGCATATCGGTCTTGCCGCTGGGGTCGCCGATCATGGCAGTGCCGCCGCCGCACAGGATGATGGGTCGGTGACCGGCCTTTTGCAGGTGGCTGGCCATGATGATAGGCATGAAGTGGCCCACGTGCAGGCTGTCAGCGGTGGGATCAATGCCCAGGTAGAAGGTGACAGGGCCCTTTTCCATGGCCTTGTAGAGATCTTCCTCGAAGGTGACCTGAGCGATAAATCCGCGCTCTTTGAGCATATCAAGTACGTGCATGATGTTTCGTCCTTTCATGAATGATTTTGTTTGTAGGGATAACCAATCGTGTTTTCAGAAGTGCAGCTGCGAAGCGATCAGCCGATATTCTCTGTAAACAGCTTGCGCAGCTTAGCCATTCCCTCCCGGATCTGTTCGGGCGTGGAGTTGGAGAAGTTCAGGCGCAGGGTATTGTGATGGCCGCCATAAGGGTAGAAATGGGTGCCGGGGACGTAGGCAACGCCGGCATCCACAGCAGCCTGGAACAGCTCAGTGGCGTTAAAACCCTCAGGCATTTCCACCCAGATGAACAAGCCGCCTTCAGGCACAAAATACCGGGTGCCTTCGGGGAAGGATTTGAGTTCTTCCAGCATCAGCTCCATCTTTTCCCGGTAAGCGGGAATGATGCTCTCGATATGAGGCGCAAGCAGTCCGCGGCGCAGGAACTGGTCCACGATAGCCTGATTCAGGTTGGGGGTATGCAGGTCGGTGCCCTGCTTGCCAATGGTGCACTTGCGCAGGATGTCCTTTTGGGCAACCAGGAAACCAACGCGCATGCCCGGGCTAATGATCTTGGAAAAGCTGCCCATATAGGCTACGTGACCAGTGGTATCATAGCTCTTGATGGTGGGCAGGTGGTCGCCGGTGTAGCGCAGGTCGCGGTAGGGATCATCCTCCATGACGATAAAGCCGTACTTGGCAGCCAGCTCAGCGATGGGCTTGCGGCGGTCGGCGGCCAGCGTGCGTCCAGACGGGTTCTGGAAGGAGGGGATCACATAGAAAAGTTTGGGATGATGCTCCTTGATGGCTTCTTCGAGTTTATCAAGCATCACGCCGCCTTCGTCGCTCTCCACGGGGATCAGCTTGGCCTGATACAGATTCAGCGTCTGCATATTGCCAAGGAAGGTGGGGCTTTCAACCAGTACGGCGTCGCCGGGGTTGATGAAGGCTTTGAGCATCAGATCCATGCAGCTGGTGGAGCCAGTGGTAGGCAGCACGCCGTTCAATTCCAGATCAAAGCCGTACTGCTGCTGAATATACGCACTCAGACTTTCCACAAAGGGGGGATAACCTTCGGTGGCGCCGTATTGCAGGATGCGCTTGCCGTCAGCCTTAATGACGTCGCGGGCGATGTCTGCGCAGATTTCGTCCGGCAGCGCGGCCAAAGAGGGATTGCCCCCCGCGAAAGAGATCATGCCAGGTTTGCCCAGCACCTTGAAGATCTCGCGGATGGCGCTTCCGCTGACGCCATCAAAGCGTTCGGCGAATTGGATACCTTCAGGAATCATAGGGATAACCTCCTTTTGGTTTCGGGGAAAAGAAAACCGCCTTCCCCGCTGTAATGGGGAAGGCGGCAGAAAATCTGTCGCGGTACCACTTCCGTTTGACATATCTCTCACGAAATATATCCTCTGTGCGATGCAAGTCACATCGCATGCGCTGTAAACGGCGCACCGTCGGACTGCTACTATCAGTTCACAGCCGGGCTCGGGGATGTATTCGCCAGCGTGCCGTCGCTTTCTTGCACCAACCGAAAGCTCTCTTCAGACGTGCATCTGCCGGGTACTCCTTCCCGTCATTGCTTGTAGAGCTATTATAGGGAAGGCGGGGGAGAAAGTCAAGAAATATTTCCTTACCAGGAATACTTTGCAGCCTTGTTTACAGCATTCTGATGGTCCGGATCCACCCTGTTGGTCTCGTGGGTCTTACTGTTTTTAAAGTGAATGCAGAAGTGGCCGTCAAAACCATTGCCGCTGATGGTGGTAGTGCCGTGGGGCATACCATTCATAGAAGCGGCATAAACATGACCGTTGTACATTACCAGAATCGGGCGTCGACGCCAGCTCCAGGAACCGCCGTAGATGCTCTTCATGGTTTCGGTGTCCTTCTTGGTGCGGGGTTCGGCGTCAATGTGGTTGGAGCCGGACCAGCGAACCGCCTCAAAGGTTTTGCCTGTGGATACGTCTTTGATGGTGAAGCGGGCATTCTTCGGGATCACTTTGGTCATATTATCCTTGAACCAGTCAGGATTTTCCGTCTTGTACTTCTTGCTGCTGGTAGAGGAAGAACTGCTGGAGGAAGAGCTGGAAGACGTTTTACTGGTGCCGAAGATCACGCGGATGGTGCCCTCGCCGGCAACACCGTCGGCCTTTAGGCCGCGCTTGCTCTGAAAACGCTTCACAGCCGCTTCGGTACCCGCGCCATAGTTTCCGTCAATAGTGCCGCTGTAATAGCCGAGGCATTCCAGCGCCTGCTGCAGCTTGACCACATCACTGCCGGAGGAGCCAACCTTCATGGGGGAGGGGGCGCTGCCGATCTCAGAGATGCTGTTGACGGTCTTGTACTTGGAACTGGAACTGCTGGAAGACGATTTGGTGGTAGTGGTCGTTTTCTTGGTTGTGCTGGAACCGTTGAGCTCAGCGTTCATGGAAGTCTTGGCGCAGCTGCCGAAGATGCTCTTTACGGTATCGCGGCCTGCAACGCCGTCGGCCAGCAGCTTGTGATCAGCCTGATAAGCGCGTACAGCGGCGGTGGTACCGGTGCCGTAGTCGCCGTCGATCTTGCCATCGTAGTAGCCCAGAATATCAAGCGCCTGCTGCAGCTTCTTTACATCACTGTTGTTGTCGCCGATGCGCATTGCGCCGGGGGCGTCGCCGAGGGCCTTGATCTTGTCGGCGTTTTTGATGGCGCTGTTGCTGCTCAGATTCACATACTGCTTCATGATGTAGCCGGTAAACTTGCCGTAGCGCACCTTGTACCAGCTGCCGGAAGTACCTAAAACATCAACTTCTTCACCCTTAGGCAGGGTTTGAAGCGCTTCAGAGTCCTTGTCAGCGGATTTGCGGAGCACGACTTTTGCGTTTACCGTGCCGGTTTCAGCAGAAGCAGCAGAAGCCGTCTGGATCATGCCAACACACAGAACCACCAGCATCAGCACGATCAAAAAACGGTGCATCAGCGATTTTTTTGTGTTACCGGTATGAATCAGTTGCATTGGTAATCCTCCTTTTAACATTGTGCCGAAAGGAAAATGAAAAACGACTTTTTCATTACGTAATATTCAAGCACAATAAGAATATATTACATATGTATTAAAAAGTCAACCGATTCGGGACATTATTTACAAATCATCAGGTAAAAAACGGAGGTTTTGATAGTAAAGTTAGCGGAATGTGACCGAGAGTATTGACGAAAACCTTTTTGGAGATTAAACTGTACGATGTTCACGGTTCATTCATATTTTTTTATTTTCAATATCAGGAAAGAATTAAGAGGTTTATTTTATGAAGGAGATCAACGGTACCATAACCCTCGCTTATGTTGAGGAGGACAATAAACAGCGCGTTATTTTTCGAATCTTTCCGCTGTGCACCCGCGAAGGCGAACAGATGCATGGTGACAAGGCGCTGTTTCCCGACGACGGCAGTTTGAGAATCGTTCCTGACAAGCGCGAGCAGAGTACGTTTAAAGAGCGTATGCGCGAAATTGGCGGCTTGTGTGCCATCAATCTTGTCAGCGACGGCCGTGAGTTAGTCAAAGTTCGTCAGAACCGTAATTATGCCCCGGATCAGGGCGAACGTAACCAGCTTGCCATCTATTCTGATGTGATCTGCGAGTTTGCTCAGGGTGCTTGCTTTGAGGTGGTGGACGCCGGCACCGATGCCGCTGGCGCCCTCACGCCCATGGTTTTGATCCAGTCGAACAAGCTGCTGTATGGTCCGGTTGACCGTCAGGAAGCCGCCGCTTCCAGTGTGGACAGCCTCAAGCCTTTTGGCGATGACAGCTTCCTGCTCCATCAGGTGGACGCCCCTCTTCTGGGTACCCGGCGTATCTGCTGGAATCCTGAATCTTTGCTGAACTGGCGTCAGCGCCGCAGCGCCTTGCGTCGCCGTGAACGCGGTCATGTGGATGAAGTCAAGGCGGATGAAAGCAAAGCCGTTGAGACGCCCGCCGCTGCTCCTGAACAGCCTCAGCCTGTCAAGGCCGAAGATAAAGCAGCTGAAAAGCCTGTTCAGCCCAAGAAAGAGAACAGGCCCCGTCAAGAGCAGAAAGAAACCAAGCCGGAATGCAAACCTCAGCCGAAGGCAGAGCCCAAAGCCGAAGCTAAGACGGAATCCAAGGCTGAAGTCAAAAAGCCTTTGCAGCATCCTTCGGCTGAAGCACAGCAGCCCAAAGAGCTTACCGCCAAGCCGGAAAAAGCGTCCGAAGCAGAGGAGAACGCGCTGCCCATCGGTACACGTCTAGATATTCTGGATCAGGACCTGAGCTTTGATCAGCAGCTGTACCGACTGGCGCAGCCGTTGAGCAGCTCGGCCAACCGCCTGAGCGATCTGCAGGAGAGGCAGGAAGAAGAACCTGTGGAAGAAGTCGCTGCTCATTTTTCGGGCACGCCGCTGAACCGCAACACCAAGCAGATTACCAGGAGCATGCGTCAGCCTCAGTCCGTGCACCATGTGGTGGAACGCCATCTGGTCAAGTCCGGCGTTCTTCAGGGCGAACATGCCACCTATCAGCTGGTCGACAACCCTATTGAAAATCTGTTGATGCATATGGAATATGTTTGGCAGGATTCGGAGCTTCGCCAGCAGGCCATTGCCCAGTTGATGGATAACGATACCTTTACCAGCGACCTGATGCAGGCGATGCGCAACAAGGGCCTCAGCGTCAAAGCGTATCGCGCTGCCCAGGAACAGCTGGCAGACATTGAGGCAGAACGTCTTGACCTGCTGCTGCAGCTTGACCTGGCCAAAAACAACGAGAAGAAGTTCCGTGAGGAAGCGCTGGCGAACTTGTCCCAGAAGCATCGTGCCGAGTCCGAACGACTCAAGCGTGAAGTGCAGCAGATGGATAAAACCAGAGATGAGCTGGCGGCGACCCTGCAGACAATGAGCCAGGAAGCCGCTGATAAGACCCGCGCTTTCCTGTCCGATCATATGACCAGCCTTTCCGGCATCTCTGCGGATCGTATTGTCCTATCGCCTGTTCTTGGCAAGCAGTATCATGCCAGAGAACTTTCTGAACTGCTGCGCGTTCATATGAACGAAAAGGGCTACGGTATCAGCGATGACGATGCGATTTCCCTGCTGACCCTTCTGTCCGTGAGCAATGCCATCTGTCTGCGGGCCTCCACTCAGGAGGATGCGATCCATTTTGCAGCTGTGCTTCTGGAAAGCCTCGGACTTGAGAATGTATACGCAGTGCTGAAAGGCAATGTCAGAGTAGAGATGCTCAGCCTTCTGCCGGACGACCAGCTCCGTACGCCCACCGTTACGGTTCAGCCTGCCGGTACCGAGGCCCTGAGCGTCTACGGCCACAAAACGATCTTTGTGACCACGGATCCTGCCCGTAGCGTTCAGCCCTTCTGCCCGGTCTTTACTGTACCGCAAATGCAGAAGCGTTCGTTTGATAATGGCAGCAGCTGGCAGTCTGTGAAACCCGCTTCTTTGGACACCTTCAACGCCATCCGCACCGATGTTCATCCCCTTTTGACAGAGGCCGAGAGATGGTTTGATGATCTGAAAAAGTATCTGGCGAATGCGCAGATTGCTGTCCCAGACATCACCCTGTCGGATATGCGGCAGTTTATGGAAGCCAGTATGCGCAAGATTCGTGGCGGTTTTGTAGCGTCTGCAGATCTGGCAGTGTGCCACTGGATCGTCCCCGCGCTGATGCAGTGTCAGCCTGATCAGGAGACGATCCGCGAAGCTCTCTCCGGTTTGCCTCGCGCCCTGGAAATGCTGAAATTCGAATGACCAATTGAAAACACACCATCTGAAAAAGCAGATGGTGTGTTTTTATGCCTCTTGAGCGATGGGAGTTTAATAGCCGGTCATGGCCTGGGTCAGCATGGACATGGCGACGGCGATTTCAGCCGTTCCGGCGTTGGGGTTGCTGATGACACTGTCAAGGGCAGTAATCGCGCTTTGGATATTCGCGTACAGTGCAGAGGAGGGGTCGATGGTCGCCAGCAGATCATATGCATTGATGATCAGCTGCTGCGCGTCGGGAATCAGGACGTTCTGCACAGTGGGATCCACATATTGTCCGCCGGGATTCATTCCATTCTGGTGCAAAACGCACATGGAGTAAAGGCCGCTGGTACCCAGGTACTCAGAGATCACATAACCGTACTCAGGATCGTTGACGTACGGGCTGAGAGGATGACCAGAAGGGATGACCACCATGCCCGAAACCGTACGGTTATAGCAGTATTCCGTGGGAAGCATACCGCTGTCCGCGCATACCTCCATGGGCTGGTGCATCTGGCAATAAACGGTGGGCACATGGGGCTCGTACCAGTAATCGGTCACCACTCCATAGCCCAAATGATCATTGCGGCAGGCATCGGTAGCCAGCTGTCCGCTGACGGCGCAGGTCGTTACCCGCACCAGCGAAAGTTCTGAGGGATCTGCTTCGATAATCTCCCGGTTACCAAGTCCTTTGATCTTGTGGATCTCGGTCATATAGCTCTTCCAGATGGGAATGGCTGCGTTGCCGCTGGTGGTTTTGGAGGACAGCGGTTTATAGTTGTCGTGTCCGATCCAGATGGTGGAGGAATACCATCCGGTGATGCCGCTGAAGGTAACGCCGCGGGTGTCGCTGTTGGTGCCGGTTTTGCCGCCCACGGTCTGCCCGCTGATTTTAGCATTGGTGGCGGTTCCGTTGTTGACCACGTCCTTGAGCATATCCACGATCATCCATGCGGTGGAGGCACGGAATACCTGACGGCGTTCCTGCTGGGCGTGGCTGTCGTAAACCACGTTGCCGTTGCTGTCGGAAATGCCCAGGAAGGAGATCGGCTCCTGATAGACGCCGCCGTTGGCCAGTACGCCGTAGGCAACGGTTTCCTGTAGCGGAGTGATGCCGCTGGAGCCAAGGGATAGGCCGAAGGGCGTCGCGTCGATATTATCCCTGTCTACGCCCATGCGCAGCAGGAAATCCATGGAACGATCAACGCCGACATAGTACAGAAGCGCTTGCGCTGCGGAAACGTTGTGGCTGCGCCGCATGGCATGGCGGAAGGTTTGGGGCCCTACGTAGTCGCTGCCGCCGTAGTTGCGCGGCCAGCCGTCCTTGCCGTCAGAATCTGTCCAGCCCTTGATGGGGACAGGAATGTTGTAGACAATGCTGGCAGGAGAAGCACCCAGTTCAATTGCAGGGGCATAGACCGACAACGGTTTGATCGAAGAACCCACAGGCATCTTCATGTCCGTCGCACGGTTGAGGGTTTTGCGCTGGGTAGGCGGGGTGCGGCTGCCAACGATGGCTTTCAGTTCGCCGGTGCGATAATCAAGCACAACGGCTGCCACCTGGGGTTGAACGATTTCTTCATAGCTACCGTCTGCATTTCTGGCACGGTAGATCTTGTCGCTGGGATCGCGCAGGGAGGGGTAGCTGTTCCAGTTTGCCAGCGTATCTTCGACGGTTTGCTGAATGTCCGTGTCAATGGCCAGTGTAACATGATAGCCGCCGGTACGCAGCTCATTTTCCATCTTGTAGCGGTTTTCGCTGGTGTTTTCGAGGCCGTGGAGCTCAAGGAAGCAGTCCACAATATCGCTCACGGCATACTCCACATAGTGGGCATAGGGATACATGCCGTCTCCCTCGGTGGTGGAATGCTCCAGTACGTTGGCAGTGGCAGGATTGAGCGCCTCCTGATACTGGGCGTAGGTAATGAACTCATTTTCATACATGCATTTAAGCACGTAATCAGTTCGGTCATTCGTCAGCTTGCGATAATCGGTGGTTTCCGAGGAACGGGTGTAAAAATTCCTGCGGGGATTGTAATAGTAAGGGTTGTTGGTCAGGCCGGCAAGCATGGCGCACTCGCGAAGCGTCAACTCGCCCAGCGACTTGCCGAAATACCCCTGGGCAGCCACCTCAACGCCGTAGTAGTTTTCGCCCAGATAGATGGTATTGAGATAACACTCAAGAATTTGCGGCTTGGAATAGCGCGTTTCCAGCTGCATCGCCAGATAGGCTTCCTGAATCTTTCGCTTATAGCTTTGCTCGCTGCTAAGCACAGTGTTTTTGATCAGCTGCTGGGTGATGGTGGAACCGCCCTGCTGTGATCCGGAAACAAAATTGTTTACAAACGAACCAATGATTCGCTTGATGTCAATGCCGTTATGGGTATAGAAACGAGCGTCTTCCACGGCAACAAAAGCGTTGCACAGATCCTGCGGCATAGCGGAGATACTGACCATGACGCGGTTTTCCGTACCTTTGTAGTCGGTGATGACGTTCCCGTTGGCGTCATAGAGAAATGACGTCTTGTCCTGATCGCTGAGCAAAGCCAGATCAAGGGTAGGCGCGGTTTCCATATAGCCTTTGGCAATACCAAAAATAGCGCCTGCCAGCGCAAGGCCGCCCAAAACGAAGACCAGCGCCAAAAAACGGACCGCAGTAACCAGTACGGACACGATAAAGTTTGGTTTGGTCAGCTTGGGCTTGAAAATCGTCCGGCTTTTGGGCACGCCAAAATCCTGATCATCTGCTGCGGGAGGCAGATAGGCAGGGTCGTCCTGATAATACGCCTGGTCATAGGGCGAATGTTCTGATTGATACAATCCAATCCCTCCAGAAAATGCAGGTGGATGTGAAAAAACAGCGCGGCATCCACACATGGAAATCCAATTAATTATACCATACCGTTATCGCCATTGCTATACCGTGCTGTAACAAACCCCTATCCTCAGGGAAAAAGATGCCCAACCCAAGCATAGAGTGAATTGGGAGAGTGGTTCAATGAAAGGGGAACGAAAGCGAAGCAGAATCAGGATGCTGGTTTTGGCTGTGCTGGTGCTTGCTATTCTGGCGGTAGCCTTTGAACAAAACTTGAGCCAGACGTTACTGGATATGGCATATGCAAGTGCGCATGCCATCGCGGTGGAGACGGTGAATCGAGCTGTGGAGCAGGTGATTGGGTCAGGAATTACCTATAAGGAACTGGTGGATATAAACACCGATGCGCAGGGCAGAGTGTCGATGCTGCGGACAAATACGATGCGTATGAATCAGATTGCAACTCAAACTGCCATGATTGCGCAGGAGGAGCTAAACAGCATTGAAAACCAAACCATTCAGGTGCCGTTGGGTGCAGCGCTGGGGGTTCGTTTCCTGGGCGGTTTCGGTCCGCGGCTTAGCGTACAGATCGTACCCATAGGCGCCATTAACACGCAGTTTGACACCGAATTTGAAGCCGCCGGGATCAACCAGACGCGCCATAAGATCTTTCTCACACTGAAAACCACTGTCAGTCTGATCGTTCCGGCAGATTCGCGTATGGTGGAGGTAGTCAGCACGGTACCCATCGCGGAAAGCATTATTGTGGGCGAAGTTCCGGAGAGTTTTGTGGATGTGAACAACGAAGAGGATATGCTGAACCTGATTCCGTAAATCATCATTCATGCAAAAATGTACACCGAAATGTGAGAAAATTGTAAAACAATTCCCTGGTAAATGAGGCTTTTCTTGACATGACAACGGTTTTGAAATACAATAATATAGACAGCGTATGCTTGCTTTTCTGTTGATGGAATGAAGAATATGCGCTATGGCAAGAATAGCCATCACCGCGCCATTCGTATAATGGCCCCGGTGTGCCGAAGGGAGGTTGGGTCGAAGCTGTTCGGCCCGGTACAAAACTATGAAAAAACGTGGATTGTTGATGCTATGCGTATGCCTTGTCATGCTCCTGGCTCTTGTTTGTACTGCGAGTGCAGAAACAGATCCCATCACTTGTTCCATTGAGGTGACGCCCGCCTATCTTGCTGGTCCTGGAACGGTGAATGTGACGATTACCGTTTCCAATTCCAGCGATCAGGATCTGCAGGATCCCGTTGTGCTGTATAACCCTCTGGCACAGATCATCAACGACTTTGGCAGCGGCGGTTCGGCAATGCTTAAGGCTGGCCAATCCCAGACCTGGACCGGTACGCACGATGTGAGCGAGCGGGAACTGGAGCAGGGCTATATCCTGTTTTTCGTCAAGTATATGGTTTATCAGGAAAACGGACAGGCCACTCCCTTGAGCCAGCCCATCCGTGCCACTGTGACCAAGAGCGATGCTCAGACCAAGCTCAGCGTTGAACGTACCATTACGCCGGAGTCTGCCCATGAGGGTCAGGAAGTGGTGGTCAAGTATGTTATCACCAATGCCGGCACTGTAAAATTGACTGATATCTCCATTACCGAAAACGACAAAATCAATGGAAAAACGCAGAATATCCCTGCTCTTGAGCCTGGTTTCAAGGCCGAGATTCCCTATAAGGTCACCATGGGCAAAAAGGACTTGACCAGTAACGCGACCATCACCTATTTTTCTGAATCTGAAAAGGAAAAGCAGACCTATACCGTTGAAGAAAAGAAGATCCCTTACGTTGAGGCGCAGCTTGTTGCCACACTGAGCAGCAGCGCCAAAGGCGTTGCCATCGGCAATAAGGTCACCCTCAGCCTGGAACTGAAGAACAAAGGCAGCGTTGATTACAGCGATATCCGCGTTACCGATCCTGTGCTGGGCGACGTTTTTACCAACCAGCAGCTGGAAGCCGGTAAAACCATTACCCTGGAGAAAGAGATCACCCTGACGGAAACGGCGGACTACCAGTTCCATGTTACGGCCATCGATTCCACCGGCATGGAAGCCGAGGCCGATACCAATGCGGTTTCCGTCACCGCCATGAATCCCGAGGACGCTCTCAACCTGACGCTTACTGCGGTGGCAGACCGTACGGAAGTATACGACGATCCTGCCCGCGTCAGGTTCACCATCAGCGTGACCAACGACAGCCAGGTCGCTGCTTCTGATGTGACCATCAGCCACGGCACGGTTGAATTGTATACCTTTGATACCATTGCCGCCGGCGAGACCCGTACCCTTTCTCGCGATACAGTGCTTTCCATGACCGGTAAGTATCAGTTTTCTGTCACGGCAAAGGATCCTCTGGAAAACGAAACCACGTTCCTGAGCAATGAGATGCAGATCGCGGTATATCCGCCTACGCCTGCCCCTGTAACGCCTACTCCGCCGCCGGAACCCACCCCCGAACCTACGTTTGTTCCCGCGACGCTTCTTCCCAGTGATGATCCTTCCATTGGCACAGTTCCCCGGGCAATTCAGAAGATACTGCTTCCTCTGCTGATTGTAGCCGGTTTGCTGCTGGTGGCCCTTGGCAGCCTGCTGGCTGTGGCTACTAAGAAACGCAGCGATCGCAAAAAGGCTTCCGATGCCGCTTATGATCACTGGGAGCGTGCCCGCCGTCGCGACTACATCACGCCCAATCCCGATGGAAATCAGGCAAAATATGTCGAGCCTGTGCTCACCCCCGATGAGGATATGAAAGAGATCCAGGATACCCTGTCTCACAGCGATGCTGCTGACGAATGGGAATTGCCCCATCTGAAGTATGCTCGCAGCGCCGTTCAGGATCTGGACGGTCAGCAGGAAGAGCAGTATTCCTCATTCGCCCAGGGCTTCTATGACGATATGTCCGACGAGGGTTTTGAGTCTGTTCAGACCAATAACGATGAATATCTGAGCTTTGCTGATCCCTCCGATGATACTCATGATGCATACGGATTCAGTGATCCCTATCAGGACGATCAGTTGGAAACTATGGGTGACGACCGTATGAGCTATCCGAATGCTGACTACGGCTACCGTGATGACCGGCTTTCTTTCGACAGCCCTGCTTATGATGCATATGAGCCGCAAGAGAGGGAGTTGTCCTTTGACAACCTGGAGGCTTCTTTTGCCGGCGGAGCAGAACATCATCAGGATGAGCTTACCTTCAATCCGATTCGTCATACAGGTTTTCAGGATGACGCCGCCAGCGAGACGGACGCCGCCGACTCTTTCCAGTCCGTTCGTTCCCGCCGTAGCCGTCAATAATTTGAAGCAAGGAAGTTTGTTGGATGTTCCAGGGATTTACTGAGGAAACCATCAGATTTTTTCTGGATCTTCGTTTCCACAACGAAGTGTCCTTCTACAAGGCACATGAGGACGAATTCCGGGCGCATGTAAAAGAACCTTTCGCCCAATTTGTTGAAACCATGGCGCCCACGATGCTGTCCATCGCCGAAGACATCGAAACGCGTCCATCCAGATGCGTAGCCAGGATCCGCCGTGACACACGGTTCTCCAGAGACAAGTCGCCATTCCGCGATCATCTGTGGGTTTTGTTCCGCCGTGGGGGAGAGAGCAGAGAAGGCAGCGTGATGTACTGGTTCGAGCTTTCGCCCGAAAACATGGCTTGGGGTCTTGGTTTTTGGGGACAGAATCGCCCTGCTATGGACGCCCTGCGCAGAAAGATGGAAAACAAGCCGCAGGAGGTGCGGCGCGTGCTTCGGCAGTGTGGCATTCCAGACCAGGATCTCGTCCTTTCCGGTGACAGATATCAGCGTATGAAACCGCCCCCCGGAATGTCGCTGGAACTGGCAATGTTGTACCCGTTAAAGGATTTATACGTCCAGCGGGCGAATATTTCCTTCGACACCTGTTATCGGAGCGATTTGTGTGATATCGTTGCAAAAGATTACTTGCGGCTGAAGCCGCTGTATCATCTGTTGCGTGCGGCGGCAGATGAGGGAATGGCACAATTGGATGCATGACAAAGGGAGAGGAAAGTATGGATTATCGTAAACTGAAAAGCGGTTCGGATGTACGTGGTGTAGCGGTCGGTGAAAACGCGGTTCTGACTCATGATGTGGTCAAGACGCTGGGTGCTGCTTTTGCTCATTGGACGGCAGCGCAGCGCGGCCGTCCTGTGGCAGAGATCAGCATTGCGCTGGGCCGTGACAGCCGTGTTTCCGGTCCCGATCTGATCAAGGCTGCTGCAGAAGGCATCGTTTCCACCGGCGCTACTGCCTATGACTACGGCATGTGCACCACGCCTGCTATGTATATGGCGATTCTGACCGAAGGCTTCCAGCCTGACGGCTCTGTTATGATCACCGCCAGCCATCATCCCTGGCAGATGAACGGCATGAAGTTCTTTGCTCAGGGCGGCGGTATCGGCTTCCATGATCTGGACGATATCCTTGAGCTGGCACAGAATATGCCTGCTCAGGCGGAGACTGCTGGTCAGGTGATCGAAAAGCCCTTCCTGCCCACTTACCAGCAGCATCTGATGAATCTGATCATCTCCGGCATCCAGCCTGAGGTTCCCAAGCCTCTGCTGGGTCTGCATGTGGTGGTAGACGCTGGCAATGGCGCCGGCGGTTTCTATGCCAGTATGTTGGAAGAGCTGGGCGCCTGGATCGAAGGCAGCCAGTTCCTTGAGCCGGATGGCCACTTCCCCAACCATATCCCCAATCCTGAAAACAAAGAAGCCATGGCTTCCATCTCCGGCGCGGTCAAAGCTGTGAACGCGGATCTGGGTATCATTTTTGATGCCGACTGCGATCGTGCTGCGATTGTGGATCACACCGGCAAGGAGATCAACCGCAACCGCCTGATTGCTATGATCAGCGCGATTCTGCTGGATGAAATGCCTGGCGCTACCATCGTCACCGACTCGGTTACCTCTTCCGGTCTGGCCGATTTCATCAAAGAGTGGGGCGGCGAGCACTATCGCTATAAGCGCGGCTACCGCAACGTCATCGATGAGGCTGTACGCCTCAACGAAGCTGGCGTGAATTGTCCTCTGGCCATCGAGACAAGCGGTCATGCTGCGTTGCGCGATAATCACTTCCTAGATGACGGTATGTATCTGGTCACGGTTCTGTTGATCAAGGCCATGCAGATGAAGCAGCAGGGCGAAACCCTCAGCAAGCTTTTGGACGGTCTGCGTGAGCCTGTGGAAAGCACCGAGATCCGTTTGTCCGTTACGGCGGAAGACTTTGGCGCCGCTGCTCGCGCAGCTATCGAGCATGTGCTTCAGTATGCAACCGATCATGATGATTGGCACATCGCTCCCGACAATCGTGAAGGCGTGCGCATCTCCTTTGATGTTGACAACGACCTGAATGCGGCTTGGTTCCTGCTGCGTCTGAGCGTGCACGATCCCGTGATGCCTCTCAACGCTGAAAGCGATGTTCCCGGCGGTCTGCGTTTCGTGCTTGGCAAGCTGTACGAAGCAATCAGCCAGTGCGAAGGCATTGACCTGAGCCCGCTGAAGAAGGCACTGGAAGCGTAATGTTTCAGGCCGGTGTGCACGGCGGCCATTGGGCCTTTCGCGTCATGCTGTGCCGCAGAACCATGTAATGTTTTTAAAGTATAAGCGCTCCTGTGGGAAGAGATCTCTTAAGGATAGATTAATCCGGTAACGAAAAAAGCGTGCATCCAGCGTTTTGCTGGATGCACATTTGTATATACAAGTGAAAATAGGCAATGCACGGATGCCGTGCGCATCATTGCGCACGCTCTGAAAACCGGGTTGACAACAGCCGGTTTCTCTGTTATTATTCATTTAACACTTATGTTAAATGTTAAATGTAAGTGCACCAGCATCCGGAGCTGGCAGAAAGAGAGGAATCGTATGTCATTGCAAGAAACCCTCAAGGCACTGTCTGACCCGACCCGCCGGGAGATTTTGCAGATGCTTCGTGGCGGCAGCAAATCCGCAGGGGAGATCAGTGAAAGATTTGACATTACGGCAGCGGCGGTCTCGCGCCATCTGTCCGTCCTGAAGGACGCAGACCTGATCCGCGATCAGCGGGACGGCAAGTTCATCATCTACACCCTGAATACCTCCGTGCTGGAGGATGTGCTGTTATGGGTGTCCAACCTGAAGGGAGAGTAACGCTATGTTGAAGAAATACAGCAAGACCCTGATCATCACCACGATCATCATTCTGCTGCCTGTGCTGGCGGGCGTTGTCCTGTGGAGGAGGCTGCCTGAACAGTTTCCGACCCATTTCAACGCGGCCGGTGAGGTGGACGGCTTTGGCAGCAAGACCTTTGGCGTATTCGGTCTGCCGCTGATTCTGGTGGCATTTCAGTGGTTGTGCGCCGTGGGCAGCCTGAAAATGGATCCCAAGGCAGAGAATCTGGAGGGCAAGGTGTTCTCGTTGGTGCTGTGGATCATCCCTGTGCTTTCCATCGTGCTGAATGCACTGGTGTACTGTACCGCGCTGGGCATGAACATGAATGTGCGGATCATCTTGCCGCTGCTGATCGGTTTGCTGATGGTCTTCATCGGGAACTGGCTGCCCAAGTGCAAGCCCAGCTGGACGCTGGGCATCAAGCTGCCCTGGACGCTGACTGACGAGGACAACTGGAACCGCACCCATCGCTTTGCGGGTCCTGTCTGGGTGGTATGCGGCATGGTGATCATGCTGTGCGCGCTGATGGGCGGCGCGTTTCTGTGGGGGATGCCGGTTGCCTTTGTGGTGATGATCGCTGCGCCCACGGTGTATTCCTACCTGCTGTTCAAGAGAAAGACCAAGTAACCGTACGGAGGGAAATCAATCGTGAAAGCATTTTTCAAAGCATACTGGAAGACGCTGCTCTTCTTTGCTGTGATGGGAATGATCGGCGGCTACTTCACCGGTCTCTACGTGCTGGAGAGCTACCCGCCCCAAATGCAGCAGGAGCTGCTGGCGCAGGGCATGAATGATACGATGCTGGGGCTGGCGTCGGCCGTGCAGAGCGCGGGCTATGGTCTGATTTTTGGCGCGGCAGGTATCTGGCTGGGCAAGAAGGTTGGGCTGTGGAAGGACGAACGCCATATCACAAAAAAGCCCCTGCTGGCAGCGCTGATCATCAGTCTGATCGGCGGTCTTGGGCTGATTTTTCCGGATCTGCTGTTCTTCGGCAAATACGAGCCGGCGCTGCTGGACGTGTACGCCGCCAAGCCGACGATTCCTTATCTTCTGGCGACGGTCACCTACGGCGCGGTGATCGAGGAGATCATGCTGCGGTTGTTTATGATGTCACTGGTGGCATTTGTGTTGCACCTGCTCTTTGAGCGTAAGGGCAAGGAGGTCGGCACAGCAGTACTGGTGGCTGCGAATGTGGTCTCTGCGCTGCTGTTTGCGGCGGGACATCTGCCTGCAACCGAGATGATGTTTGGTCTCACACCGATGATTGTCCTCCGGTGCTTCCTGCTCAACGGTGTGTTCGGACTGGCATTCGGCTGGTTGTACCGCAGGTTCGGCCTGCGCTATGCCATGATCGCTCATGGCGGCTGCCATGTGGTGTCGAAGCTGATCTGGATCCTGTTCATTTGATTTTGACAGGCAGAGCCTTCGGGTTCTGCCTGTTTTTTCATGAACAGACAATCCGGAACGTATCATTGTGAACGTATCGTTGTAATGAGAAGGACATATCCTTTCTTTTCAACGCCCCTGCTGGAAGGGGCGCTTTTGTCTTAGGACAAATGGCAGCGTTTGCATTAGAAATATTGACAGATATACATGGGCTTTTGGAAAAAGAGCTGCGACGCTTCGTCTGCGCTGCAGTGCAGGGTGAAGTCCTCCAGGAGGGGATAGGCGTCGATTTTGCATCGTCCTGCCAGCATCCGGGAAAATGCCTGAATCGTCATTTCGATATCGGGTTTTTCGTTGGTACGCTGAACATTGACGACTTTCCCGTTTGCGTACGAAACAGCGAACGTGTCGTTGTTCTGCCGGATCTGCTCGTCAGTAATGGCGAGGGTCAGCTGTCCATCGCCGCTAGCTCGTGCCATGCGTAGCGCTTCTTCCACATTGACTACGCGTACCATCCCGAAGCTTTGTAGCGTCCGTTTGATTACGCCAAGGCTCCATTCCGGCAACAGGGTAGAAAGATCCACATCTACAGGCAGGTGGAGGGAGGCGATGCCATGGTCAGTTCGAAGGCTCAGCAGAAGGTTCAGCAGCCCGCGGAAGCCTTCGGCGTCTGTGAAGCAAAACCGGCTGCACTCAAGGGTACGTTCCGAAGATTCCTTGTTGGGTTTGTAGGTCATGTATCCCTTTGGGGTGCCGTCCTTCGCCACATATACATAGGTGTATTCCAGACTCGCAAAGGGATCAGCTTTTTTCACCCAGCGGTACTCAATATCTTCACGGAGTACCATCATGTTGTAGCGCTGCTGCCAGGTTTGATCCACTTGCTTGATCTGTGCTGTCAGATCGTAACCTGGCTCCAGCAGGAGGCAGTGCCCTTCCTGGGGTACAGGCGTGATGCCGTTCAGATCCAGCTCATATTTGATCCGGTCACAGCCCAGCTCATAGCCAAAACGACGATAGAAAGCCGTGGAAAACGGATACAGGTACGAAAACACATAGCCGCTTTCGTACATATCTGGTAGCGCGCTCTCAAAGCAGGCTCTGACTCCACCGTTCCTGCGGTATTGCGGCAGTGTGGCAACGCCGCCGATGCCGGCCATACGGGCACTGTGTCCGTCAAAATGGATGGTGTAGGGCACGACGGTAAAGGTGCTCATCATGGTTCTGTCGTCATCCTGAAAAGCAGCCCACTGGGAATCCCAGAATAAATCCTGTCGGCTGCCGGGATGAGATTGCATCTCTCGGAAGGCAGTCATAGAACCTTTGTGGCTGCCATTATACGGATATTCAAACGCCAACGAACAAAACTGCTGCACACGCTGGAATTCTTCCGGTTTGATTTTGCGAACGATCATGTAAACACCGCCTTGCGTGGGTTAAGATGTAAGGTCATCATACCATGAGACCTGTATTTATGCAATCGGCACGGCATCTGCTGCTTAAAGCCATGCCTGGCGAAGCAAGTGGGGCTGAATATCCGGGTAGGTCCAGCTTTCCGGCAGCGTATCCATGAGGTGTATTTCGGCGATCTCGCTTTCTTGCGGAATCGGTCCCAGCGTCTCGATCTCGGCTTTATACAGCATACCAAAGGACAGACCGACAGAACCATCCTCCCGATACCGACGCACGCCATACGGGCCGATTTCCGTCAGGTGGAAGGCTGTCGCGCCGGTTTCCTCCCACAGTTCACGCCGTGCGGCTTCTTCCGGTGTCTCGCCTTCTTCCCGATGACCGCCCGGACATTCCAGCGTGTTTCTATCCTGATGACGAACAAATATCCATTGTCCGTTCATTTTTGCCACGATCACAGAAAATTGGAGGCGGTCGGCCTCTACTTCTTCAGGAAAAAAGACTTCGATCATGTTTACCACTCCCGTCCCTCAAACGCATTGGGAATATGCAAAATGCCGCTTCGTGTGATCAGTACGGCATCAAAACGGATGGGTGCATCAGCGGCGTACTCAGCCATATAGCACCTTGCTGTCAGGCACAGGCGTTTTTGTTTCGCGGGTGTGATAGCATAGGCGCTTTCCTCGTAGGAAGCCCTCTCCCGGGTTTTTACTTCCACCATCACCAGCTGATTTCCATCCCGCATCACCAGATCAATCTCTCCATATGGAGAATGGTACCGCTTATTCAGCAGTACCATTCCCTTGGATTCCAGATATTTGCGAGCCGCATCTTCTCCAAGGACTCCCTTGGCATAGGCGGTCAGCTTGTCAGTCATTGGGATAGCCTTCGTAGAGGGGGAAGTTCTTCATCATTTCGATGACTTCGGCCTTGACAGCGGGGCAGGCTTCTTCACCACCATCAATGACACGGCGGATAAAGCCGGCGATTTTTTCCATGTCGCTCTCCACCATGCCGCGGGTGGTGACGGCGGGTGTACCCACGCGCACGCCGCTGGTGATGAAGGGGCTGCGGGTCTCACCGGGGATGGTGTTCTTGTTTACGGTGATGTTGCACAGGCCAAGCAGAGCTTCCAGTTCCTTACCAGTGCGCTCGGTCTTGGTCAGGTCGATCAGGATCAGGTGATTATCGGTACCGTCGGACACCATGTCGATGCCCTGAGCGCGGAAGGCGTTTTCCAGCGCCTTGGCGTTCTTGACGATCTGCTGCTGGTAGGCGCGGAATTCCGGGCTGAGCGCTTCCTTGAAGCAGACGGCCTTGGCAGCGATGACATGCATCAGGGGACCGCCCTGCGTGCCGGGGAAGATGGCCTTGTCGATGGCCTTAGCATACTGTTCTTTGCACAGGATCATACCGCCGCGGGGACCGCGCAGGGTCTTGTGGGTGGTGGTGGTGACAAAGTCAGCATAGGGGACAGGGCTTTCGTGGCAATCGGCGGCGATAAGGCCGGCGATGTGGGCCATATCCACCATCAGCAGTGCGCCAACGCTGTCGGCGATCTCGCGCAGCTTGGCAAAGTTGATGGCACGGGGATATGCGGAGGCACCGGCAACGATCATCTTGGGCTGATGCTCCTTGGCCAGGTTGGCGACCACTTCGTAGTCGATGGTGCCGGTTTGCTCGTCCACGCCGTAGGGGATAAAGTTAAAATACTTGCCGCTGATATTCACGGGGCTGCCGTGGGTCAGATGGCCGCCGTGGGACAGGTTCATGCCCAGTACGGTATCGCCAGGGTTCAGCATGGCGAAATACACGGCGGTATTGGCCTGGGCGCCGCTGTGAGGCTGAACATTGGCATGTTCGGCGCCAAAGAGCTGCTTGGCGCGTTCACGGGCCAGATTTTCCACCACGTCTACATACTGGCAGCCGCCATAGTAGCGCTTGTCCGGATAGCCCTCGGCATACTTGTTGGTAAGCGGAGAACCCATAGCTTCCATCACAGCGGGGGTAACAAAGTTCTCGGAAGCGATCAATTCGATGTGCTGACGCTGGCGCTCTACCTCATCAGTCATTGCACGGAAAAGCTCCGGATCCTGCTCCAGGACATGGCGATAATTCATTCGGCATCCTCCTCGACATTGGTAATCTGTTTTGAAAAACCGTGTGCGTTCAAGCTGAGCAACCCCGCAGCACATCCCAAAAGACGCTTACTGCTGCTTCCTTCCGGACCTGACAGGGTTCACGTATTGAGATCGCACAGGACTCAACCGTCATCACGCACACGGCCTTTTCATTGTACAGGAACTTACCTTAAAAGGCAAGCGGAAATACAAAACCGAACAAAAAATGCAGAAAAAAACCCGTTATTGGTTGGGTATGATTTCGCATACTGTTAGTACTTCATTTGCTACCACGAAGCGAACATCATATTCGGCGTATAGAAAGCCATATATCCGTTCAGGATCGTTTTGATAGGCAGGGCGCGGATCCTGTCTCAGAGCGCCTATAAGTCCCGCGCGATGCTCTTCTGGGATCATTTGCAGCCACTTGTCGGGAAAGACAACTTCGATATCATCGTATAGATGATCCTGGGCAAATCCGCCGGTAGCTTCAGGAATACAATCGGCGAACGGCAGATAGGGTTTGATGTCATAGATGGGGGTTCCGTCCATTAGATCAGCGCCTGACACGTGCAGAACAGTCCCCTTGTCAGGCGTGTGTTCGATTCTTTCGAGCTTTACACAGCTCAGGCCGATGGGATTGGGCCGGAAGGGCGAACGCGTTGCAAAAACGCCCATCCGCTTGTTTCCGCCAAGCCTGGGCGGACGTACCGTCGGCGACCAGTTCTCCCGCTGCGCCATGTGAAACTGCCACAAAAGCCACAAGTGGGAATATCCTTCCAATCCTCGCAGCGCCTCTGCGACGCGGTAGGTTGGTTCGAAGACGATCACGGACTGTAATTCATGTACCAGTCCGCTTTGTCTTGGAAGGCCAAATTTGGTCGGAAAATGGTTGTGGATTCGTGCGATAATCTCCATCGTGCCGTTCCTTTCCCTGTGGATTCTTATGCATCATAGCCTATCCGAACTAAGGATGCAAGCACAGAAGCGGCGTTCTGTGCTCAAATCCTTGCATTCAAACAAAAAAACGTTTATAATAGCACGTGGCAGCATATTTGAAAGGAAACTCTCTATGCCGAGGAAATCAACCGCGAATACCCGCCCGATGCCAACCTTTGATCTCTTGCTGGATAACGGCAAACGAATTAAAGGCGAGCTTTATCCCGGCCTTGCACCGGAATCGGCAGGCAACTTCATCGAACTGGCCAATGCTGGCTACTATGACGGCGCGCAAGTTCACCACGTCTTTCCTCATCTGCTCATTGAGATCGACAGAACAGACTGCAAGCTTCCCTATTGCATCCGCGGTGAGTGCGAGCTGAATAACTATGTGACGGGTAAAAGCGGCGACGTGACCTACGGCAGTCTCATGATGAGCCGGTCGGTCCACTACAACTCCGGCAGCTCCGGTTTCTTCATCGTGCTGAGCTCGAATCCTGATGAGTTGAAACTGATGCAGGGCGCATATGCTCTGTTTGGTCAGGCGTTGGAAGGCGTTCAGTACGCTCATGCGCTTTCGATGGCAGCCAGTGACGCGCAGGGCGTACCTGATAAGCCGGTTTCCATTAAAGAACTCCGGGTGGAGACCCACGGATATGAATATCCCTTTGAAAAGCTGTCCCCGCCTCAGTCGTTTTTTAACGATACTTATGAAGAAGGCAATAATCCGGATCAAATGAACTGAATCAATACAGAAAGAGGGTTTTATCAATGGCTAATCCTACCTTTACCATCACCATGGAGAACGGCGGCGTCATGCAGGGCGAACTCTATCCCGAAATTGCTCCCCAAAGCGTGGGCAATTTTATTTCTCTGGCCAACGGCGGCTTCTATGACGGCCTGATTTTCCATCGCTGCATTCCCGGCTTCATGATCCAGGGCGGTTGCCCGGACGGCACCGGTATGGGCGGCCCTGGCTATCGCATCAAGGGCGAGTTTGCCAGCAACGGCATTGCCAACCCCCTCAAGCACACCTACGGCGTTCTCAGCATGGCCCGCAGCATGATGCGTGACAGCGCCGGTTCCCAGTTCTTCATCATGACCAGCGACAGCCCCCATCTGGACGGCGAATATGCTGCCTTTGGCAAGGTTCTCAGCGGCATGGAAGTGGCAGACGCCATCGTTGCGCAGCGTACCATGCGCGATCGTCCCATCGTGCCTCAGGTGATCGCTTCTATCCGTGTGGAGACCAACGGTGTGGAGTACCCCTTCAACAAGCTGTAATTGATCCGCCGTCGGCGGTAAAATTGATTTGCCGAAGCGGCGGCGTGGGAGCAAATAGCTCTCTCGCCCCGCTTTTTTGGAAAGTGAGCGAAGATGCTTATGCAGAAGCTGCCGGAACTTCTCTGCCCGGCCGGTGATTTTGACGCCCTGCGCGCAGCCGTTGACAGCGGTGCTGACGCGGTGTATTTGGGTTACAAAGCTTTTGGCGCCAGAGCTTCTGCTGTAAACTTTGATGCAGAAGCACTCAGCGAAGCGGTTCGGTATGCTCACCTGTACCACACGCGTATTCATGTGACTGTCAATACGCTGGTGAAGGAAAGAGAGTTTCCGGCAGTCCGTCAAGCACTTACGGATATTGCTGCCTCTGGAGCAGATGCGGTCATCGTGCAGGATCTGGGCGTAGCAGCCCTGGTGCGAGATGAATTTCCCACGCTGGCGCTGCATGCCAGCACGCAGATGGGACTGAGCAACGCATCCGACGCCAGTTTTGCCAAGCAGTTTGGCTTCTCCCGCGTGGTTCTGGCTCGTGAATGCTCCCTTGAGGACATCAGAAAGGTCGTGCAGACAGGTATTGAAACCGAAGTGTTTGCCCACGGCGCCTTGTGCTCCGGCGTCAGCGGACGCTGCTTGATGAGCTCCATGGCAGGCGGAAGAAGCGGTAACCGCGGACGCTGCGCACAGTCCTGCCGGCTCCGGATAAAAATGGGGGAACGGGAGGGCGCGCTGCTCTCGCTTCGCGACTTGTGTACGCTACAGCATTTGGACGCATTCTGCCGCGAAGGCGTACGCTCCCTGAAAATCGAAGGCCGGCTGAAAAGCCCGGAATATGTAGCTGTGGTCACCTCTGTTTATCGCAAGGCGCTGGATGCAATCCAAAATGGCGCCTTCGATCCCGAAGATCCGCAAGCGATGGATGCGCTGCTCCAGATCTTCAATCGTGGTGGCTTTACCCGTGGCCACGCCTTTGGGGCGCAGGACGCCGATCTGTGCGCCAGTCAGCGTGTCAGTCATGAAGGCGTACCTCTTGGAACGATCATAGGTGTCAAGGGGCGGTTCGCAACTCTGCGCGTAGCCAGAAGGCTCAACGATGGCGACAGCCTGCAGATCCGCGGCCGGCAGGATATGGATATGCGCTATTCGGGACATGGAGTGAATGCAGGCGACGTTGCGACGCTGCGGCTGCGCCCGGGGCTGTCGCCGTCAGTAGGCAGCCAGGTTTCCCGGCTTTCTGATGCCAGCCAGCTGGAGGCTGCACGCGCTCATTGTCCGCCCATGATTCCCATCACCATGCAAGCTGCCTTTTTCCATGGACAACCCATGCGTCTCACGCTCAGCGACGGCGTCACCACCGTTTCAGTGGAAGGCGACACGGTTCAAAACGCGCAAAAACGTGCGGCTGCCCATGAAGACGTATTCCGCCAGCTGTCCAAACTGGGCGAAACGCCGTTCTTTCTTAAAGGCGAAGATGATCTTTACATCTCCATAGAGGATCAGCTCTTTCTGCCAGTCAGCGCCTTGAATGATCTGCGCCGCAACGGTGTACAAGCGCTGACGGAGGCACGAATACTCGCTTTTTCCTGTGCTGAACGACCTCAGCCAAAGGCACAGTTTACCACCCTGAGTTGCGACAGCCATTCCACGAAGACTGTCTCCGCAGCAGATACCCTTGCCGTTGTCTTTTCAGACCCGAAAATCGCGGGTGAGCTGTTAAACGCCGGTGCAGGTAAGCTGATTTTTGAACCCCTCGACCTGCGCCCAGACGCTCTGTCCCACGCGCTTTCCATCCTGCCGGATGGTTGTCTTGTGCAGTTGCCGCCGCAGATGAGCCAAATGGCGCTTGAGAATGCACTCCAGCGCATCCAAGAGCACAAGCACCGTCTGGCAGGCATTGTGGCAGGCTGTGTCGGTCAGATCCCACTGGTTCAGGGACTGCCGGTATGGGCAGGCCCCGGAGTCCCTGTTAGCAACCGACGCTCCATGGAAGTAATCCAATCCATGCCTGTTGACGGCATGATGCTTTGGCCTGAGTGGAGTGCCGAGGAACAAAAGGAACTCACGCCTTTTGTCAAGCCTGCTTATTTGAAGGTGTACGGACGGGAAGTGCTGATGCTTTTGAACCATTGCCCCGAGCGCGTCGCACGAGGGCTAAAGGATCACCGCGACCTATGCGCTCTGTGCACAGGCGTGGATATGGTTTGCGGTGCACATGCTCCCGTTGTGCAGGATCAGAAGGGCTACCGTTTCCCTCTGCAGCGCACCGTCTTTCCAGAGGGCTGCGTGCTACGGGTGTTGGGCGCGCTGCCTACGGACCTTCGCATGTACGATCGGGAACGTCGTGACCTGGGTGCAGGGATGCTGCTACATTTTACCACCGAAAGCCATAGCGAGCAGATTGCCCTTACGCAGACCTTTGCTTCTGTATTACGCGGCCGGACGCCCACAAAGCCGGAAAACGCCACTTCCGGACACTGGCGCCGCGGCATTGAATGATTGTTGACTTGAAAGGAGAACCTTCATGGAACTGGAACGCACATTACGCGTACTGGAGTTTACCAAAATTCTTGGAAAACTGGCCGACTTTGCCATGACGGACGCCGGCAAGGAACGCTGCCGTGCCTTGATTCCCACTGCGGATGTTTCTCAGGTGCGCCATTCCCTTGACGAAACGGAAGAAGCCGTTGTGCTGCTCACCTATCTGGGTTCCAACCCTCTTGTGAGCTTCTCGGACGTAACGGAATATATCACCATTGCAAAGAAAGGCGCATGCCTCAGCCCCAGAGCGTTGATGGAGATTTCCGGCACCCTTCGCGCTGCCCGCGCTGCAAGGGCCAGTCTGTGCAAGGACCGGGACAACACGCCCATTCTAATCGGCCTGGCGTCCCGACTGACGGTTCTGGAGAATCTGGAGCATGATATCAACGACGCCATCATCGGCGAAGACGAGATCGCAGATCGGGCGTCTCCCGAACTGTATCAGATCCGCAGACAGATCCGTTCGGCCAACGAACGGATGCGCGAGAAGCTGAATCAGATGATCCGCTCCTCTTCCTTTGCCAAGAATCTGCAGGATACCATCATCACCATGCGCGGCGATCGCTACTGTATTCCGGTAAAGGCGGAATGCCGCCAGAATGTCCCCGGTCTTGTGCATGACCAGAGTTCCACCGGCGCAACGCTGTTTATTGAGCCCATCGCTCTGGTGGAACTGGGCAACGACCTCAAACAGTATCATGCCAAGGAACAGCAGGAAATCGCCCGGATTTTGCAGGCGCTAACAGATCGACTGACGCCTTATGCAGAATCTCTTTTGACCAACCTGGACATTCTTGCTCATCTGGACTTTGTCTTCGCCAAAGGACAGTTGGCGCGCGAATTCCATTGTGTGTTGCCAAAGATCAACCACGAGGGACGAATCCGCATCGTTCGCGGCCGTCATCCTCTGATTGATCCGGAGAAGGTTGTCCCCAGCAACCTCTGGCTGAGCGAGGACTTTACCTCCTTGATTATCACCGGTCCCAATACCGGCGGTAAAACGGTCACCCTGAAAACGGTCGGCCTGTTTACGCTGATGGCACAGGCCGGTCTGCATGTACCTGCGGCGCTGGGTACGGAGATGGCGGTGTTTGATCATGTTTATGCCGATATCGGTGACGAACAGTCCATCGAACAGTCCCTGTCCACCTTCTCCGCTCACATGACCAATATCGTGCGGATCATCGAATCGGTAGGGGATAATGATCTGGTGCTGTTTGACGAGCTTGGCGCGGGTACCGACCCCACCGAAGGCGCTGCACTAGCCCGGAGCATTCTGTCTGAGCTGCTCTCCCGCCGTATCCGTACCATGGCCACCACACACTATAGCGAATTGAAAGCCTTCGCGTTGGGGACGCCAGGCGTTGAGAATGCCAGCGTGGAGTTTGACGTGGAATCCCTTCGTCCCACATATCGTCTGTCCATTGGTATCCCCGGCAAGAGCAATGCCTTTGAGATCTCCCGCAAGCTGGGTCTGCCTGAGCGCCTGATCGACAGCGCCAAGGAACTGCTCAGCCAGGAAGATATCCGCTTTGAGGATGTTATCGCCAATGCGGAATACCACCGACAGATCGCCGAACGAGAACGCGAGATGGCGGAGGAGACTCGCAAGGAAACCGTCAAGCTGCGCGATGAGGCAGAAAAACTTCGTAAGGAACTGGAGCAAAGCCGCCAGAAGAGCATGCAAAAGGCCAAGGAGGAAGCCCGCAGGGTGCTGGAAGGTGCCCGCCGTGAAGCGGACAATATCATTGGCGAACTTAAGGCCCTTAAGAAACAGGCCCAGACTCCCGAGCATGAGGTTCAGAAGCTTCGCAAGCGAATGGAGCAGGGAATCGACGCCCTCAGCGAAGGACTGGGAGAAGCCAGTGCCACCAACTTTACCCCGCCCAAGAACGTCAGAGTTGGCGAAAGTGTCGAAATCGTCCATCTGGGTACCAAGGGCACTGTGCTTTCGCTGCCTGACCGCAACGGCGAGGTACAGATTCAGGCGGGCATTCTGAAGATGAAAGCGCACCTTACACAGCTTCGAATTGTGGAACAGCCCAAGCCCAAGCAAAGCAAAGTACTCAGCAAAACCAGTTCTGCCTCCCGAACGGTTCCCATGGAAGTGGATGTGCGCGGTCAGACGCTGGAAGAGGCGCTTTCCGCTGTGGATGTCTACCTTGCAGACGCCACCCTTGCAGGACTGAACGAGGTCAGCATCATCCACGGCAAGGGTACCGGCGTGCTTCGTACCGGCATCCAGCGTCATCTGCGCAAGCACATGAACGTGAAAACCTTCCGCGACGGTATGTACGGCGAAGGTGAACAGGGCGTTACGGTGGTAACGCTGAAGTAAATGAAATCAACGATGCTTTTCAAAAGAGGAGGGTGTTTATGACAGAGCAGCAGAACATTTTGCTGGTGGATGACGATCCGAATATCAGCCACCTGGTCAGACTGTATCTGGAAAAAGAAGGCTTTTGTGTCACGGAAGCTGCTCGTGGCGATACTGCGCTGACGGCATTTCAGAATCAAACGCCGTCTCTTGTACTTTTGGATGTGATGCTTCCTGGCATTGACGGCCTGGAAGTGCTCAAAGAGATCCGCAAAACCAGCAAGGTCCCAGTGATTATGCTCACTGCCAAAGATGAAACCTTTGACAAAGTATTGGGGCTTGAACTGGGCGCGGATGATTACATTACCAAACCCTTTGAAACCAAGGAATTGGTAGCGCGTGTGAAAGCCGTGCTCCGCCGGGCCCCTTCTGCTGAACCCAAGGAGGACATGCCCGACGATACTCTCTCCTTCCCGCAACTGACCATCAGCCTGGCACGTTACGAAGTGACCTACGAGGGCAATCAGGTGGAAATGCCGCCTAAAGAACTGGAAGTGTTGTATTATCTCGCTTCGATGCCCAACAAGGTATTCACTCGCGCACAGCTTTTGGAGCAGGTATGGGGCTTTGATTTCTTCGGTGACAGCCGGACTGTAGATGTGCATATCAAACGTCTTAGGGAAAAACTCCCTGAATGTGAGAAATACGGATGGAAGATCCACACAGTCTACCGTGTGGGCTATAAGTTCGAGTACAAGCCAGCACAGTAACTCCCCGAGGCGGTGAAACCGATGTTTCAAAACATGTTTGGCCGGCTGTTGGCCCTTTTCATGGTAGTCATTCTGCTGGTTGCTTTGATCGGTGCATCCTTTTCCATGATCTCCATTCGCTCCGCCATGGTAGAGGGGCGAATGCAGAACCTGCTTACCCAGGCACGAGAGATCGCCTATCTGGCAGGCAGTATGCGTGATTCCGCTTTTGCCGATCTGTTTGGCAACTATTCCTCCATGCAGTATCTGCAATGGAAAGCCAAATCTGTTTACGATGACTATCACGCCTATATCATGATCGTAGACAGCAGCGGCCGTGTGATGGATAATATGCAGTTCATCTCACGCAATAGCGACAACGCCCTTGAAACGCTTGATGCAAACGACGTTTCGCATCTTTTGCTGGATGTGCTTAAGGGACAGGAAGTGCGCACCCGGATCATCAACTCTGCCGGCGGCGCCATTATGACGGTTGCGGTGCCCTATGTTCAGAATGAACGAGTAATGGGCGCTGTGCTTATTCACACCAGCGCACAGGTGATCGAAGCGGAATACCACGGACTCCTGTGGCAGATCGGCATTGGATTTGCATTGGCTGCGCTTGTGGCCATGATCGGCACGGCGTTCTATGCCCGCGGCATCGTCAAACCGCTGACGGTCATTACCAGCGCAGCAGAGCATATGAGCCGTGGTAAGCTGGAAACCCGTGCGGAAGTAACGGGTGTCAATGAAGTCCGTCAGCTGGCGGGCGCGTTTAACGTCATGGCGGAAAAGCTGGAGAGGGTAGAGAAAGGCCGCAAGGAATTCGTCTCTAACGTAAGCCACGAGCTTCGCTCGCCGATTACCAGTATCCATGGATTTGTTGAGGGCATGCTGGATGGTACCATTCCTCAGGAGGAGTCGCCCAGATATCTGCAAATCGTTTTTGACGAAACCAACCGACTTAAGCGGCTGATCAGTGACCTGTTGCAGCTCAGCCGCATGGACAATGGCGCTGAGAAACTGCAATGGTCTGTCTTTGACGTCAACGAACTGATCCGGCAAGTGCTTATTGCACGAATGACGGATATTGAACAGAAGGCATTGAATGTGCAGATGGATTTTGAAGTGGATCCCTGCTTGGTTCACGCCGACCGTGACCGCATCTCCCAGGTAGTGGTCAACGTGATCGACAACGCGCTGAAATTTGTCGATGCAAACGGACGCTTGACAATTGGTGTATCCTTGTTGCATGATAATGTGGCAGCCGTGGACATCTGCAACGACGGTCCGCCAATCGCATCCGAAGACAGGCCGCACATCTTTGACCGCTTCTATAAGGCGGATAAGGCGCATACATCTGGACAGGGAACCGGCCTTGGCTTGAGCATCTGTCGCCAGATTATGCAAATGCATGGACAATCCATTGATCTTCTTCCTCCTGACGGGGATACCGGCTTCCGCATTACGCTGGAACACAGCCAGGAGGATGAGCTGTATCGGCTGGAGAAATAGTGCATGCATGGTACGAAGGAGGAAGAAAGAGAATGGAACGCCATATCTTTTTGGTGGGCATGCCAGGCAGCGGCAAAAGCGCGCTGGGCAGACGTGTGGCTTCAAAGCTGCAGCTTCCCTATCTGGATACGGACGTCTATCTCACCGAAACGACCGGAATGGATACGGCGCAGCTGTACCAGTACTTTGGCGAGCAGGCGTTTCGTGATGCGGAAACCCGCCTCCTTCAAAACCTGGTCGGTGCAACCCCGGGGATCATTTCCACCGGCGGAGGCGTATGCCTGCGTCCGGAAAACCGCGTACTGATGAAGAATCATGGCGTGATCGTCCTGATTGATCGCCCCATCGATGATATTATGCTGGATATCCGCGCCGAAAAGCGCCCACTTCTTGCCCAGAAGGGCCGGGAGGAGATTGAGCGCATCTACAACGAGCGCATGCCCGTATATCGCAGCGCCGCAGATATCGTTATGAACAACGGCAACGGGTTTCATAACGGACTGGCTGCTCTGGAGGAAGTTGTCCGTCGGTTTTACTGAGCGCCGCCGCCATTAAAAACAGATTCAGAAAGCAGGCCAAAGTGCCTGCTTTTTTTGCACCCCATTTTGGCTACAGCATACCGTATCAGTGAGCGGCGGGCAAGGAAACGGCACAGCGAGGGCTGAACGCCTCCCTTGCCGCCGACGATGATGAAGGAGGCGTGCCAATGTCTTTTTACAGCTACAAAAATGCCAATCCGTGCTCCTGTCCCGGCGTGATCTCCGGCAGTGCGCTGGATGGACTGCAAGAGAAGGTATGCGTGCAGGTCAAGCGTGTGTACGACAGCTGTCTGCAGCAGGAACAGCTGGATGACAAGGAAGTGGTCATCACCAGCTATGCCATGGTCGCCGGCAACAATTGCGGTTGCAGCTGTAGCTGCGGTTCCGGTCATCTTGGCGACACCGAAACGGTTGCTCCCACCTCTGCGCCTGTACCGCCCATTACCTTTGAAAGCTGCCGTTCCACCACTACCGAAGGGATCATCCGCAACCTGACGGTAGAACGCCTGTGTGACCGTCCCTGCTTTGCCCGTGTTCGCTGCAAAATCGACGTACCCATCGACATTCTTTTCGTAGATAGCCGCTGTGTCGAATACATTGGCAAGGGCGTAATCACCGTCGATAAGGACGTCTTGCTCTCGATTCCCGATGAGTCCATCGTGCCTTACTGCCTGGAAAGCATGGTCAGTGCCATTTGTGTTGCCGGTACCTACGAAGGAAATAATACCTTCCAGCTGACGGTTTGTGTCACGGTCATCCTCAAAGTGTTGGCTCAGGTGGAGATTCTGATTCCCTCTTACGGCTTCTGTCCTATTCCTCCCTGCGAGGAATTCGCAGAAAATGTGTGCGATGAATCTTGCTCATCATGTTACCACTAAATAAATACATCGCCCCCCTGCTTCCAAGCTACTTGGAAGCAGGGGGCGTAACAACCATCAGATCTAAATGCTCTCAAATTCTTCAGGCGGCGATGTTTTTTCGTTTCCTTCAAGATCGGGAGGTTCGGTCAACACTTTTTCACCGGACAACAGCTGCTGCAGATCCAGCTTCTTCCAGGCCGCTTTAAGGGCTTCGATCACGATATCACTTTCTACGTTGAACCCTCGCGCTTGCATCTTCTCCAAAGCCAATGCCCACTTTTCTGTACCACAATAACGACCGAGAATTGCTTCGACTGCATAAACGACACTTTCCGCGACGCTAACCAGATTTTTTTCCATCAGCCACGGCAGGACATATTTGTTCCACACATGCCTGATGGATGTGCCGGCAACCAGCATCGCTACACCAATGACCGCAGTCAAGATGGGCGTCCAATCGAACTGTTGGGCACCAACCGTCTCAGCCAGTGCGCTGCTAACCAAACAGCAGAAAATGAACGTTGCAAAGACAAAAGACATCATCCGTTTCATTTATCGTTCCTCCTTTTTATCCGTTACCCCCGGATTCTTCGGGGACTGTCGCTTGTTTGTTGATAGCGTCTACCTGTGTTTTGATTTTCTGCAGGTTCTCCAATGTGGATCCGAATCCATACACGCCGATCTCCAACTGAAACAGGGGGATAAACGGTTTCGTGTACATGGTAAGAGATTCTGCCAATTCAGGCTTAAAAAAGACGGCAAACAAGCCGCCGATATAGCCGACACCGACCATACCCAGTACGCAGGCCAAGGCTTTCTGACTCATCCGTAAAATGCTGCTGATGATCTCCTTGCGGGAGGTGTCGGCTTCTTGTCCAGTAGCAGTAGGGCTTCTATTGTGTTTGTCAGCCATGAACGTCCCTCCTTATGCGATGAAACTATTATTCTTGAGGCACTGGTCATAGATTCTGCGGATATATGCATAGTCAGCTTCAAAAACTCCGTTTTCGTCACCGGTTTTGGCAAGCAGCGCTTCGTATTTACTATTGAGATCGATGACATGTGCGAACTCGCTCTTTGTGTGCATACGACCATTACGGCACGAATTGGCGAAATCCAGCACCTCCCAGCGGATCCGGTCCATCTCATTACGGTCAATGGCGGTCCCTTGTGCCTCTACTTCTTTTTTGACCCCTTTGACCTCATCGCGCAGACCTTTCACCTCATCCATCACTTCCGCGGAGAACAATCGACCAATCCAGCGAAACAGCGCTGTCCACGGATTACACTTAAATATCGGTGTAACCTGAATGACAGTCGTCAGCAGGAAGGCGGTGATTGCCCAGTGATTCAGTACGAAATCAACGATTTTATCAAACGTCTGGTCCATTGCACTCACCCCTGAGCCAACGAGTTGAGCAATGCGTCGTAGAGCACGTCGGCCAAAGCGCGTGGCAACTCGATCGTTACCAACAATCCGTCATTCTGATCCGCACGGCCTTTGTCATCGACGTGCTCGCTGGCGATGATGGGTTGAAGGAACTGCCGCTGGACATATCCAAATCGACCATCCCAGTAAACCCGCGCCCATGTGGTATCGACCTCTTCAAAAACCTGCAGCAGCTCTCCGGTGGGAATGTCACCGATGTCTGTCCCACCTGTGCGGGGGGCTTTGCGGAAGTTCAGATGTCCTCCGTTACTGGTAACCACTCGCGCGTCGTAAATTGCCGTTTCAGCCACGGAAATCCCTCCTAATCCATAATCGATCCATTTGGGGAATCCTACTCGGTTCCAGCCGCCATTGGGAATTGTGCGCTCATTGAATGAACTTTCTGCCACCTGCCCTCTGGATGCGCTCGCGTGAATTGCTACACCATTCCCGAGGTAAACGCCCATATGGGAGGCGTTGCCCACGCCATCGCCACGGTATTGCACAGGTTCGCCGCCGTCGTTCTCCACGATGAACAGCCATGCGCCGGCAGGGATCTCCCCTCCGAAACGGTCACGACATTCCTCAGGCGTCCCCGTCCACACACAAGCCCTATAATGGGCGTTACTGCCAGCCAGATTACACGCAGCGTACGCGACGCCGCACCGGGTGAGCAGGTATTCGCACAGTCCTTGACAATCCATTCCTGCCAGCGAGTGCCCAGCGTTTATATAGGGGATCGGCATAATCTCGGCATGCTCAAGGAGGCATTGCGCCTCCTCTACATACCGTACAGCGGATGCTACATTGGCCATATACATCACCTCGCGTTGCGAATAATCACAATACCGCTGCCGCCGTTGCCGGCCTTGTTGCTGTCATCGTTGCGGCCGCTGCCTGCGCCACCGCCGCCGGTGTTGGGCTGGCCGTCGCCGCCAATGCCGTCCACAACACTGCCGCCGCCACCGTCACCGCCGGACTGATGGTTCCCATAATAGGCGCGCGCACCGGCGCCGCCGCCGGCGTAGAGCGTTGCTCCTTCCTCGCCGAATTCACGGGTGGTTGAGCCCTGACCCTTGCCGCCGGGATAGACGGTGCCGTTCACGCTGTAGAAACCATCCTGGCCATCTCTGCCGTCAGCGCCGCCTGCGCCGCTGTTGCCATCGCCTGCGCCTGCACCGCCGCCGCCAGAGCCGCCGTTGCCGCCGCAAAAGCCGTTTTCGCCAGAGCCGCCGCCATAGCCACCCTCGGCGTACTGGCCAAAGGCAGCGGTGGTCTCGCCCCGTGATCCGGCCATCGAGCCTGCCTGACCACCCTGCCCTACGGTAATGGTGTACTGGGTTTGCGCAGCCGCCACAATGCCCTGCGCCGTAGCGGTGTATCCGCCGCCACCGCCGCCACCGGATGCCA
>SVGM01000016.1 GCA_015056365.1 Clostridiales bacterium
TGAGCGGTGTCGTACTTGAGCAGGTGAGCCAGCATAGCGGGCTTGGTCAGGTCGTTGATGGCGACGACTTCGTAGCCCTCAGCGCCGAACATCTGACGGAAAGCGAGACGGCCAATGCGGCCAAAACCGTTGATAGCAACTTTAACCATAGTGATCGTACCTCCCAAAAGTGTTTTGTACCAACTCGTATTTTACCAAAAAGACCATATGATTTGCAATAGGGAAAACAAAACTTTGTGAAAAAAAACGCGAAATGCTAAAAATGGTGTTGCATCTCACGTTTCGAAAATGTTGAAAATGTCATTGGACCTCATTTACCTGGCCTGTTCCAGTGCCTGTTTCCCCAGCAGGAAACTGCCGACAAGCCCGCTGACCGGGAACAGTTGCGGCGCGACGATGTAGCTGTCGACATGTTCCGTGATGGCCGGGGACTGCACATAGCCGCCAAGCAAACGCAGGGTCTCCTGACGTACCATAGGCAATAGGCATTCACGTCCGAGAACACCGCCGCCCAGAATGATCTTCTCAGGGCTGAGGGTCAAAATCAGATTGACGCACATCTGGGCAAGATAATGAGCTTCAATAGCAAAGGTGGGATGATCATCCGGCAGCTCCCGGGCATCCCCCTGCACCCGCGCGCCAATGGCAGGACCTGCAGCCAGCCCCTCCAGACAGCCATCGTGATAGGGACAAACGCCGTGAGGATTAGGGTCATCCGTATGCGGTCTGAGCAGCATATGCCCCAGTTCCGGATGGATCAACCCATGCAGCAACTTTCCATCCGCATAAACACCGCCGCCGATGCCGGTTCCAACAGTCACATACACGGCATTCCGGCAGCCCCGGGCAGCGCCCAGCTCCACCTCCGCCAAAGCCGCGGCATTGACATCCGTATCGATCAGCGCAGGAATATCACGGCCATCCAGCAGTTTTTGCAAAAGCGGATAGTCTCGCCATTTGAGCTTGGGCGTAGACGTAATGCTGCCATAAGCAGGCGACGAAGGGTTCAGATCCAGCGGGCCAAAACTACCCACACCCAGCGCATCCACCTGATGGCGGCGAAAAAATTCGACCATGGACGGCACGGTAATCTCCGGTGCTTCGGTGGATAACGTGATTCTTTCCAGCTCCGTGCCATTCTCCTGATACACTGCCAGCACCATCTTGGTACCGCCCGCCTCCAATGCGCCGATTTTCCGCATGGGCTTCTCACCGCTTTCGTTGTTTGGGTTTTCACCAAGCATCATAAAAGCAACACCGTGAAAAGTCAATACAGGCGTTTCTTTCCCTCAGAATTGACATGTGCATTGGTTCTGATACAATGCTTAAGAGTTGTTCTCTGAGGTTAATGACGATAAGGAGGCAGATGGATGAACGGCTTTTCCATGGAAGAAATGCAGGCGATGCAACGGGCGCTGCAGGAAAAATATCGTGGCAAATGGGAACCCATCCAGCCGGAAACCGGCAAGAACAAGCTGCTTTGGATGCTAGGCGAGGTTGGCGAAGTGGCCGAGATCATCAAGAAAAACGGGCATCAGCCTATTGTGGAGGATGAATCTGTCCGTCAGCATTTTGTGGAAGAAATGGCTGACGTTCTGATGTATTTCAATGACGTGATGCTGTGCTTCGGCGTAACCCCCGCGGAGCTGAAAGCCGCTTACACAGAAAAGCACCAGCGCAATCTGACGCGCTGGTAAAGAGGAAACTTTGTTATTCCCTTTCTTTTTTGCGGCTTGTGTGCTATCATATCCGACGGTCTGCTGCGCTTGTCACAAGCCGCATCAAATAAGCAGGCAATTGAAAGGCGTGAAGATACAATGGCGATTGAAAAAGTACGTGCCTTTTTTCAGCAGCATCATATGGAAGACAAGATTCTCGAATTCGACGTATCCAGCGCCACGGTAGAACTGGCCGCTGCAGCCCTGAACTGCGAGCCCTGCCGCATTGCCAAGAGCCTGTCCTTCAAGGTAGACGACAAAGCCATCCTTATCGTTGCCGCCGGTGATGCCCGCATCGACAACAAGAAATACAAAGCACAGTTTGGCGTAAAGGCTGTCATGCCCCACGGGGACGAGGTGGAGGCGCTCATCGGCCACGGCGTGGGCGGCGTATGCCCCTTTGCGGTCAACGAAGGCGTGGCTGTTTACCTGGACGAATCCCTCAAGCGCTTTAAGACGGTGTTCCCAGCCTGCGGCAGCTCAAACAGCGCCATCGAGCTGACCATTCCCCAGCTGGAAACCTATTCCGGCTATACCCAATGGATCGACGTAAGCAAGGATTTGAATGTATGAGAGTTCGTAATATGACTGAGGGCAGCCCCATCAAGCTGATCCTCGCCGTTGCGTTTCCGCTGATGATCGGAAACGTGTTCCAGCAGCTCTACACCGTGGTTGACGCGCAGGTCGTCGGTATGGTGGAAGGCGTGACGGCGCTTGCCGCGCTGGGCGTGTCCGACTGGTTCATGTGGCTGTTTTTCGGCGCCGTCCACGGTCTGGCGCAGGGATTTACCATTCCCATGGCACAGGCCTTCGGTGCGGGCGATGAAAAAGCCCTCCGCCGTAATGTAGGCAACGCGGCTGTACTGTCGCTGATCACCAGCGTAACCATTGCGGTGGTTGCCATTGCCCTCATTACACCCGTTCACATCATGATGAACACGCCGGACGCCATCCGTCCCATCTCCCGGCACTATCTGACCACCGTTTTCCTTGGTTTCCCTATTTCCATGGCCTATAACCTGATGGGCGGTATTCTGCGTTCGCTGGGAGACGGCCGTTCCCCTCTTTATGCGATGATCGTAGCCTCCATCGTAAACATCGTGCTGGACCTTCTGTTCGTGGCCGTATTCCACATGGGCGTGGTCGGCGCGGCACTGGCAACGGTGATCGCGCAGGTATTCTCCTGCCTGTTCTGCTTCAGCCGCCTGCGGCATCTGCCCATCGTCCATCCCAGCAAGCAGGATCTGTGTCTCCATGGTCCCACCAGTGCACGGCTGATCAAGCTGGGTCTTCCCATCGCTGCGCAGAACGGCGTCATCGGCCTTGGCGGCATGTTTGTCCAGAGCATCGTCAACAGCATGGGCGTTACGTTTATTGCCGGCTACACCGCTACCAACAAGCTTTACGGCGTGCTAGACATCGCCTCTGTCAGCTATGGTTATGCCGTGTCCACCTATGCCGGCCAAAACCTGGGTGCAAAGAAGACCGACCGCATCCGCAAGGGCGTTCATTCTGCTGCATTTGCAGGCATTTTGACGGCTGCGTTCATCTCCACAATGATGTTCCTCTTCGGTCACCATATCCTAGGCAGCTTCCTCTCCGGCACGCCTGAGGAGGTCAGTTCTGCGCTGAAAGTCGCAGTGGAATTCCTCCATATCATGTGCATTTTCCTGCCCATTCTGTATCTGCTGCACATCTACCGCTCCGCCCTCCAGGGCATGGGTAATACGTTTATGCCCATGATCTCCGGTCTGGTGGAACTGGGCATGCGCATGGGCGCGGCATTCCTGCTGCCCGGTCTGATCGGTTATCAGGGCCTGTTCTTCGCCGAAATTCTGGCATGGTTCGGCGCGGACGTCATTCTGATCAGCAGCTACTATGTGACACTCTTCCGGGCAAAGCATCAATTTGCCAAGGAACCGCTGCAAGAAATCGAAAAAGGATAACCAAAACGCCGGGCAACGCTTCTGTTTGCCCGGCGTTTTGATTATCGTCCGTCTGTCGTGGGGATTTCCTCCCGGGTAATCTCGTTGGCCTTGATGGGATGAATGCCGTACATCCGGGCGTACTCCTCCGCCTCCACCGTGGTGGGCACACCTGCAGGAATGAGGCCCGTACACTCGGTTGCGGACGCCAAATCCTCAATATCCCGCTCCGGCGGGGTGGTGATGGGATCCCGAAGGGGCGTATGCTGATGATTCATTGCCATACCTCCTTTATCATCCAACAGGATGCCCAGGCGGATGGCGTTGCAAACCGGAAAAGCTTGGATGCTCCTGCCTATTGGGCAGCGATGGTGCAGAGCTTCCCCCGAAGGACATAGCCGATCTTTTCATAGCATGTGTTGGAAGCCATATAATCTGCATCCGTATATAGCATGGGTGTGAACCCACTATCGGCAATCATCCGAGTCACCTGATAGACCAAGTGCTGGGCATAATGCTTTCTGCGGTGATTCGGCTTGGTATAGACGCCGCCCACGCAGCCAAGGCCGTCATTAGTTCTGCATGAGCAGCAGGCAACGGTTTCGCCGGAAGTATTCTTCCAGAAGAAAAAGCCGTGATCGCTGATGTGCTGCTCTGCCAGAATACGGCAGTCCTCCCGGCTGGTCCGGTCAGCGGCGATGTCCTGATGAAACTGGTCGATCAAATCCGCTGCTTCCTCTATATCTGCCGGGGTGCAGCAATAAAAGCCGCCGTCGGTGCAGGTTGTGGGCGGGATGGCCGCTGGGCAATCGTAAGCATACATATTGGTAGCGATGTGTGCCTGCACGCCTGCCTCCTGCGCACGGGCAAGAAAATACTCCGCCAGCTCATATTTCAAATTGTACCGGTATCCCTCCGCCATGGGGAGCGTCTTAGCAGCCAACTGCCATGCCTGTTCCTTTTCATCATCGCTGATGGCATCCGGCGTCCAGATCCACACCGGGTACGGCATCGCCGTATGGCAAAGGATGAGCCGCTCATGATCGGTGTACACACAGCTGCAGGGGCCGTGCAGCACACGGCTCAACACCGCAAAGGTGTACCGGTCTGCGTCCAATTGCCGAAAATCCCGTTCATCAACGGTGCAATCCATAATGATTCCTCCTTCTTTCACAAAAATGCAGAGAACCTCCGCATGCTATGCGCTATGCGGAGGTTCTCGTCACGATGCGAACGCTACTGTCAGCAAATCTCCTGAATCCAGCCTTCGGGGGCAGGAATGGTGCCCATCTGGATGCCCCGGAGGGTATCGTACAGCTTCTTGGTCACAGGGCCCATTTCGGTCATACCCGAGGGGAAACGGATCTCCTCGCCGTGATCCACAATGCAGCCAACGGGCGAAATCACAGCCGCGGTGCCGCAAAGACCAGCTTCCGCAAAGTCCTTCAGTTCATCCAGACGAACTTCGCGTTCTTCCGCCTCAAGGCCCAAATAATCCGTGGCGACCTGCAGCAAGGAGCGGCGGGTGATGGAGGGCAGAATGGTGGAGGACTTGGGCGTTACGACCTTGTTGTCCTTGGTGACGAAAATGATATTGGCGCCGCCAGTTTCCTCAACAAAGGTACGGGTGGCAGAATCCAGATACAGGTTCTCGTCATAGCCCTGCTCATGGGCGTCAACGATGGCGTAAAGGCTCATGGCATAGTTCAGGCCAGCCTTCACATGACCGGTACCATGGGGCGCGGCGCGGTCAAAATCGCTGATGCGCAGGGTGAGGGGCTTCACGCCGCCCTTGAAATAGGGACCCACGGGGGTGGCAAATACACGGAACTCAAACTCGGTGGCAGGCTTCACACCGATAACCGGGTTCTTTCCGAACATAAAGGGGCGCAGATACAGCGAAGCGCCGGTTCCATAGGGCGGCACCCAGCGGGCGTTTGCGCGAACCGTCTGCACAATGGCGTCCACAAAGCGCTCCTTGGGGAAAGCCGGCATCTTCAGCCGGTCGCAGGTATCGATCATGCGCTGGGCATTCAGGTCGGGGCGGAAGCAAACGATGCGTCCATCCTCGGTGGTGTAGGCCTTCAGGCCTTCAAAGCAGGTCTGGGCATACTGCAAAACGCAGGCGCACTCGCTCATTACGATTTCAGAATCGCCAGTCAGACGACCGTCGTCCCACTTGCCGTCCTTATACTCAGCCACGTAGCGTTCATCGGTTTTGATATAACCAAAACCAAGATTACCCCAATCCACATCCGCTTTCGTCATCGGTAATCCCTCCTGAAAAATGCGCCTGTCCGGGGAGAGGCAAGCGTCATGGTTTGATAGTCGATTATAGGCCCCCAAGCCGTTTTTTGTCAATCCCACCAAGCCTTACAAACAAAATGAATACAAATGGAAGGAAAGTGAAAAAAACGCTTTCCAGCACTTGACGAAAACCTGTTTGGCGCATACAATAGTGTATAGATATATACATACGAATCGGTATGTCATTCGACAGAAAAGCAGCGATAATGCTGCGTTTTTCCGTATTTGCTTTGCGCCAAGGGAGGTCGATCTGATGTTTTTTGCCATGTCATCGGCCGATGCGGGACGTATGTCGCGCAGGGAACAAAGCGGCTATCTCTGGCATGACGATGAATGGATGAACGACCGTCAGCACTTGATTCCAAAGGTAAGTCCTGTGAATCTTTTCGCGGCAGACACCACAGTCTTTGGCTCACAATTGGTCGACCAGATACAACGAATGGGCTACACGCATCTTTGCCTGACCCAGCCTGCCGTGACCGCCAACGCTGATGAATGCCTGCTGATGGAGCTGATTGACAGCTGCCACTCAGCCAAGATCGGGGTAATCTTGCCATGGTCGCCGCCGTTTTGTGCAGATGAGCTGGATGAGCAGCAGCACTGCTCCCGCCTGATGGAAGATGCCTGTTCCCTGCTGACGGTGTATCACGCGGACGGTCTGTTCCTTCCGTCTCCTGATGATTTCCTCCTGTATGATGACTCACCCCGCTGTGCAGAAGCCAAACGTAACCTGTACGGTGGACGGGAGAACCTGAGCGGATTCGCCTTCCTTCATGGACTAAGTGAAACCATCGCCCGTGACTTTCCGGGTGTGATGATGATCGCAGGCGAATGCAGCGGTTTTCCCATGATGACCGGCTCCACCTGGCTGGGCGGCCTGGGATTCCACCTGAAATGGAATGCAGACTGGCTGGACAGCACTGTGTCCTACCTGCGAACAGATGCCATGTATCGCAAGTGGCGTCATCCGCTGCTCCTCTCCTCGTTGCTGCCGGATAGCACCGAACACCGATTGTTCCCGCTGCGTCTTCACGAAACCCAACAAAGCCTTCTGGAATTGCTGCCCGGGGACGAATGGCAGAAATTCGCCGGTCTTCGTGCATTGCATGGCTACACGATGGCACTTCCCGGCAAGAAGCTGTTTTCAGCCGGCAGCATGACCATTCCTGAGGTGAACGAAGGCGAAACGACAAACCGCTGTGAGGCTCTGCAGCAATGTCTGGCTGCGTTAAATCAGCTCTACCGTGAATATCCCGCACTGTATGCAGCGGATCATTCCCCGGACAGCTTCCAGTGGGTCGGCCCCTGGGACTGTGACAACAGCGTGATCGCCTTTCTCCGGTGTGCTCCCGGAGAGGACGCCATCCTATGCGTGGTCAATTTCAGGTCAATCTTTCATCCCATCTACCGTGTAGGCCTCCCCCATCCCGGCACCCTGACCGAGGTATTCAACACCGACAAGGCGCAATGGGGCGGCAGCGACCAGTACAACGGCTGGGAGCCTGCCGTAGAGGCCGGGAATTACAACAGCTTCCCCTACTGGGCGGATCTCTGTGTACCTCCGCTCGGTTGTGTATACTTCCGTTACCATATGCACCCGTCCAAAACGGTAAGGAAGAACCGGTTTGGCACGTTACCCGTCAGTTTACGGCGGAAGAAAGGAGGCGTGCATGCAACCTGAATCTCCCGCCGCAGGCAAAACAACGGGAGGTGCGGCGTAACCCCAGTCCCCGGTTGGTACCCAAAACAGTTATCAAATTGAAGGAGTGACCCCTCCCATGATGAACAAAAAGCAATGCGTTGCCATGCTGCTGGCCGGTGGTCAGGGCAGCCGTCTGGGCATTCTGACAGCCGATGTAGCCAAGCCTGCCATCCCCTATGGCGGCAAATACCGCATCATCGACTTCCCCCTGTCCAACTGCACCAACAGCGGTATCGACGTGGTGGGCGTGCTGACCCAGTACCGTCCTCTGGCCCTGAATGCCTACATCGGCAGCGGCTCCCCCTGGGATCTTGACCTTGCCCATGGCGGCGTCTATGTGCTCCCCCCCTACCAGACCGGCAAGAGCGGCGAATGGTATTCCGGTACCGCCAATGCCATCTATCAGAACCTGCAGTTCATTGAGCAGTTCGACACCGATTACGTTCTCATCCTCAGCGGCGACCACATCTACAAGATGGACTACAACGCCATGCTGAAGTTCCACATTGAAAACGAAGCCGACTGCACCATCGCTGTGCGCGAAGTGCCGTGGGCTGAAGCCAGCCGTTTCGGCATCATGAACACCGGCGAAGGTAACCGTATCGACGAGTTCGAAGAAAAGCCCGCCAACCCCAAGAGCAACAAGGCCAGCATGGGCGTGTACATCTTCACCTGGGACAAACTGCGCAAGTACCTCACCGAGGATGCTGCCGATCCCAAGAGCTCCAACGACTTTGGCAAAAACATCATCCCCAATATGCTGGGTGATGGACAGCGTATGTTCGCCTACGACTTCGAAGGTTACTGGAAGGACGTTGGCACCATCGAGAGCCTGTGGGAAGCCAACATGGACCTGCTGGAGATGCCTATGCCCATCGACCTGTACGACAAAAAGTGGCGCATCTACGGCCGTAACCCCGGTCTGGCCCCCAGCTTTGTGTCCGAAGGCGGTAAGGCCATCAACAGCCTGATCACTGAGGGCTGCGAAGTGTACGGCACCGTGGAACACAGCATTCTCTTTGCGGGCGTCACCATCGAAGAAGGCGCCAAGGTAGTTGACAGCGTGCTGATGCCCGGCTGCACCGTCAAGCGCGGCGCTGTGGTGCGCAGAAGCATCGTGGCCGAAGCCGCGGTTATCGGCTCCGGCTCCGAAGTGGGCGAAACCACCGGCAATATCGCCGTGGTGGGCGACCATGTAACCCTGCCTGCCGGCAGTGTTGTCAAGGCCGGCGAGCAGCGTGCACAGTAATCCCTTTTGCCTATCAACCACAAAGTGAGGTACTATCATGAAAGACGTAATGGGTGTTATTTACACCGGCGAAAAAGATGATTTTCTGCGGGATTTGACCAAGGTGCGCGCCATTGCTGCCATGCCCGTTTGCGGCCGCTATCGCGTGATCGACTTTTTGGTCTCCAGCATGGTCAACAGCGGTATGCGCAATGTGGGCGTGATCATGCAGAAGAACTACCAGAGCCTGATGGACCATCTGGGCAGCGGCAAGGAATGGGACCTCCACGGCAAAAATGACGGTCTGTTCATCCTGCCTCCCTTCCTGAATGCCGATGAAAACAACGGCGTATACAAGGGCTCCATCGACGCCCTGCACTCCAACATGGGCTACCTGCGCCGCAGCCGTCAGGAATACGTGCTGCTGACCAACAGCCTCATCGTGTACAACGCCAACTTCACCGACGCTTTTGCCAAGTTTAAGGCAAGCGATGCGGACATCATGATGCTCTACACCCGCAATCCTGCTATGCAGCGTGCCAACTACGGCGCTTATCTGGATGTGGACGAGAACGGCATGATCCGCGATTTGGAAGTGGATCCCACCAAGCCCAAGTACGAAAACACCAGCATGGACGTGTTCATCATGAAGAAGTCCCTGCTGCTGGATCTGGTGGATACCGGCGCTGCTCACCGCTACCACGAACTGCTGGGCGACATCATTCTGCGCAGCGTCCGTGACAACGGCATGAAGGTCATGGGTTATGAATACACCGACCTGTGCTACCGTCTGGACAGCGTGGAGAACTACCTGAAGTTCAACATGGATTGTCTGGATCCCGACATCCGTCACCAGCTCTTCCCCGAAAACCGCCCCGTGTACACCAAGGTGCGCGATCAGCTGGCTGCCCGCTATATGGAAGGCGCCAACGTGATCAACTCCATGGTGGCCGACGGCAGCATGATCAACGGCACTGTGGAGCACAGCGTGCTCTTCCGCGGCGTGAAGATCGGCAAGGGCGCTCACGTGAAGAACTGCATCATCATGCAGGACGGCGTGATCGAGGACGGCGTTTATCTGGAAAACTGCATTCTGGATAAAAACGTGTTCATCAAAGCGGGCGAAAAGGTCATCGGCACCAAGTATTATCCCGTCTGCGTTGACAAGGGCGGCAAGATTCTCTAAAATATTGCCTTGACCCAAGAAAGCAACCAAGGAGGAGTTCCCCATGAAAATTCTCTTTACGGCCAGCGAATGCGTTCCCTTTGTCAAGACCGGCGGTCTGGCGGACGTGGTCGGCGCTTTGGCTCCCGTGCTGAGCAAGCAGGGGCATGACGTACGCGTTATCCTGCCCATGTATACCGCTATCGACGAGAAATGGCAGTCCCAGATGGAGTTTGTGCTCCACTTCGACGTGCAGCTTGGCTGGCGCAGACAGTACTGCGGCATTCAGATGCTCAAGAAGGACGGCGTGACCTACTATTTCCTCGATAACAAGTACTATTTCGGCCGTCCCTACATCTACGGCCTGGGTGGCGATGAGTATGAGCGCTATGGCTTCTTCTGCCGTGCTGCCCTTAACGCTCTTCCCCTGCTCGACTTCCAGCCCGATGTGCTCCATGCCCACGACTGGCAGTCCGGCATGGTGCCCGCCCTGCTGAAGATCCAGTATGCGCACCTGCCCTTCTATTCCAACATCCGTACCATGTTCACCATCCACAACCTGCAGTATCAGGGCATTTTCGGCATCAAGGAAGTGCAGGATGTGCTGGGCCTGGGCGATGACCTCTTTACCTCTGACAAGCTGGAATGCTTCGGCTGCGCCAACTTCATGAAGGCCGGTCTGGTGTACAGTGATGTGATCACCACCGTCAGCCCCAGCTACGCCGAGGAAATCACCACGGCGTATTACGGCGAACGCATGGACGGTCTGATTCGTGCCCGTCACGACTCACTCTACGGCGTGCTCAACGGTATCGACGTGCAGGAGTATGATCCCGAGACCGACCCCATGATCTACAAGAACTACACCAGCGAGACCCTGGAAGACAAGGTGGAGAATAAGCTCCGCCTGCAGCGTGACCTGGGTCTGGAAGAGAATCCCGACATTCCGCTGATCGCCATGGTCGGCCGTCTGAGCAATCAGAAGGGTCTGGATCTGGTGGACTGCGTGCTGGGCGACATCATGAATGAAGACGTTCAGCTGGTGGTGTTGGGTATGGGTGAAGCCCGCTACACCAACCTCTTCAGCTGGGCTGAGCAGCAGTATCAGGGCAAGATGGCCGCCCGCTTTGCCATGGACCATCAGCTGGCCCACCGGTTGTATGCCGCTGCGGACTTCTTCCTGATGCCCTCGCTGTTTGAGCCCTGCGGCCTGAGCCAGCTCATCTCCCTGCGTTACGGCACCGTGCCCATCGTCCGCGAAACTGGCGGTCTGCGCGATACCGTGCTGAGCTACAACAAGTTCAATAACGAAGGCAACGGCTTTACCTTCCTGAACTACAATGCTCACGACATGCTCAACGTGATCCGTCGTGCCCTTGGCTACTATCGTGACCAGAAAGACGTCATCGAGATGCTGCGCAAGCGCGGCATGGCCGGTGACTACAGCTGGACCCACAGCGCTGCGGAGTACGTAAAGATTTACGAGAAGATGCTGGGCTAAGGGTAGCGCTTCCATCATTCTTGTATTTTCTAGATTCAAAAAGGACGGGGTGTGATCTGATTCACCCCGTCCTTTTTCCATTGAAACAAAACAGCGCTACTATACACGTTGTGGTTACAGGCATCACTATGCCAAACGCCGTTCCTGTTTTCTCCCCTTCCGGCGCGCGTTGGAAGGGGCTGACTCTGTATGCACCGTTTATGTCATATATGAAAAAATGCGTGAAAATCAGCAGGAAAAATGACAAGTGGTATTGCATGCCATGGAAAACAATGCTATACTAACTCTCGGTGTCTTTTGATAATGTTGGCAGAAGCATCCAGTTCTCTGCCAGGGAGGAAAATGCATGGAACATACGGTTGAAAAACTGTCCGGTAACAAAGTCAAAATTACTTTCACTGCCCCCGCCGCCGATTTCGAAGCAGCTGTGCAGACTGCTTACCTGAAGATGCGCGGTCAGATCAACGTGCCCGGTTTCCGCAAGGGCAAGGCTCCCCGCCGCCTGATCGAGAGCATGTTCGGCAGCGCTGTATTCTATGACGAAGCGCTGGAAGCGCTGTTCCCGGAAGCTTATATGGAAGCGGTTCGTGAGAACGATCTTAAGCCCGTCAGCCGTCCTGAAGTGGACGTCGAGACTATCGAAAAGGGCAAGGACGTTGTCTTCACCTGCGAAGTGTACGTGATGCCTGAAGTGAAGCTGGGCGAGTATAAGGGTCTGGAGATCACCAAGCACATCCACCCCGTCACCGATGAGCAGATCGACGCCCGTCTGGAGCAGGAGCGCAAGCGCGTTGCCCGTAGCGTAGACGTGACCGATCGCGCGCTGGAGAACGGCGACAAGGCCGAGCTGGATTACAGTGGCAGCGTTGACGGCGTGAAGTTTGACGGCGGTACCGCCGAGCATCAGACCCTGGTGATCGGCTCCGGTAGCTTCATCCCCGGCTTCGAAGAGCAGATGGTCGGCATGCAGATCGGCGAAGAGCGCGACCTGAACGTCACCTTCCCCGAGAAGTACCATTCCGACGAGCTGGCCGGCAAGGACGCTGTCTTCCACGTGAAGCTGCACGCCATCACCAAGGAAGAACTGCCCGAGCTGGATGACGACTTCGCCTCCGAAGTGAGCGAGTTCGACACCCTGGCCGAGTTCCGTGCTGATATCGCCAAGAAGCTGCAGGAAAGCTCCGACGCTCACGCTGAGGAAGCTGCCAAGCAGAGCCTGGTGGACACCGTGGTGAACAACGCTGAGGTGGATGTCCCCGCTCCCATGGTAGACGAAAAGCTGGACGATATGATGCAGCAGATGAGCTGGCGTATGCAGCAGCAGGGCTTCACCATGGAGCAGTACCTGAGCATGCTGGGCCAGACCGAAGCTCAGATGCGCGATATGTACCGCAGCGAAGCCGAAGGCAACGTGAAGTCCGAGCTGGTGATCGATGAGATCATCAAGGTCGAAGGCATTGACGCCGATGACGAAGATGTGGACAAGCTGCTGACCGGCTATGCCGAGCCCATGGGCCAGACCCTGGAGCAGCTCAAGAGCTCCTTCAACGAAGGCCAGCTGGATTACTTCAAGCATCGTGCCCGTGTCACCAAGGCGCTGGACATGATCTGGGAGAACGCCAAGGTGACCGACGAAGTGTGCGATCATGATCACGATCATGAGGACGAAAAGCCCGCCAAGAAGCGCACCACCAAGAAGGCCAAGGCCGAAGAGACTGCGGTTGAAGAAACCACTACCGAAGCCGCTGCCGAGGAAGCCCCCGCCAAGCCCAAGAGAACCCGCAAGAGCGCCAAGAAAGCCGAAGAAACCGGCGCTGAAGCGTAAAACAGACGCATAAGTCGCGCACCGCATGCATATGCTCTTAGGGTATATCTTGCGGTGCGTCATTTTCGCTGTCGCAATGATGGAGCGTATCTCAGGAGCACTCCCCCACCGCCTGATTCTCAAAGGAGGGAATCCAATGAATCTGATCCCAATGGTTATCGAGCAGACCAACCGCGGCGAGCGTTCGTTTGACATCTATTCTCGTCTGCTGAAGGATCGCATCGTCTTTTTGAGCGGCGAAATCAATGACGATACCGCCAACCTGGTGGTTGCTCAGCTGCTGTTTCTGGAAATGGAAAACCCCGATGCGGACATTTCCCTGTACATCAACAGTCCCGGCGGCAGTGTGACTGCCGGCATGGCCATCTACGACACCATGAATTACATCAAGTGTAACGTGCGTACCGTGTGCATCGGTATGGCTGCCAGCATGGCTGCCTTCCTGCTGATGGCCGGCACCAAGGGCAAGCGCCTGGCTCTGCCTAACAGCGAAGTCATGATCCACCAACCTCTGGGCGGCGCAAGCGGTCAGGCCACTGATGTTGCCATTCGTGCTGAGTGGCTGATGAAAACCAAGAACAAGATGATCCATATGATGGCTGAAATGAGCGGTCAGTCCATGGACAAGATCAAGCAAGACGTAGAGCGCGACTATTTCATGAGTGCCAATGAAGCGCTGAACTATGGCATCATCGATGAGATCTATCAGCCGCGCAATGCCAAGTAATACATAAAGCGAGGTAACACCATGGCGGGAGACGATTTTAATCCCCGTATGCCCAAGCCCAAGCGCTGCAGCTTTTGCGGTAAATCCAGCGAACAGGTCGTTCGGATGGTTGCGGGCCCCAACGTGCAAATTTGCAATGAATGCATCCTGCTTTGCCAGGAGATCATCAGCGATGATCTCCTGCTGGAAAGCAAATCTCCCGTCAGCGGCGGCGATATTCCCCGCCCCATGGAGATCAAGGAAGTGCTGGATCAGTACGTGATTGGTCAGGACCAGGCCAAGCGTGCGCTGGCTGTCGCTGTGTACAATCACTACAAGCGCATCGACGCTGCGCCCAAAGACGGCACTGACAGCGAAGTAGAGCTGCAGAAGAGCAACATCCTCTTGGTCGGCCCCACCGGCTGCGGCAAGACCTTCCTGGCGCAAACGCTGGCCAAGTTGCTAAAGGTTCCCTTTGCCATCGCCGACGCCACCAGCCTGACGGAAGCAGGTTACGTAGGCGAAGACGTGGAGAACATCCTGCTTCGGCTGATTCAGAATGCTGATTACGACATTCCGTTGGCTCAGCGCGGCATCATTTATATCGACGAGATCGATAAAATTGCCCGCAAGAGCGAGAATCCGTCTATCACCCGTGATGTCAGCGGCGAAGGCGTGCAGCAGACCCTGCTGAAGATTCTGGAGGGTACCATTGCCAGCGTTCCCCCGCAGGGCGGCCGCAAGCATCCCCATCAGGAGTTTATCCAGATCGATACCACCAACATCCTCTTCATCTGCGGCGGCGCGTTCGATGGAATCGCACCCATCATCGAGAGCCGTGTGGGCAAGAAGAGCCTCGGTTTCGGCAGTGAACTCCATGGCAAGGACGACCGCAGCCTGAACGAGACGCTGCATCAGCTGCGTCCCGAGGATCTGATCAAATTCGGTCTGATCCCCGAGTTTGTTGGCCGTCTGCCCATTACTGTTACGTTGGATGCACTGGATGAACCTCAGCTGGTGCGGATCCTGACTGAACCGAAGAATGCCCTGGTGAAGCAGTACGGCTATCTGCTGAATCTGGACGGCATCGACCTGTCCTTTGAGCCGGAAGCGCTGACGCTGATCGCCAAGCAGGCCATCGACCGCAAGAGCGGCGCACGTGGTCTGCGTGCCATCGTTGAACAGCTCTTGCTGGACACCATGTTTGAACTTCCCTCCCGCACGGACGTAAAGAGCGTTATCATTACTGAAAAGGCCGTTTTGGGCGAGGAAGCACCCAAGCTGGTGCTGGAAGGCGAAGAAGTCCCTGCGCCCAAGCCTGCAAAGAAGCCCCGCAAAAAGGCTGTCAAACCCAGCGAGTCTGCTTCCTGACACCAATTCCCCCGGATGATTTTTGCGAATCGGCCGGGGCTTTTGTTTTCTGACCGAATACACAACGAACGCCACTGGATTTTCGTCCAGTGGCGTTCGTTGCATTCCAGCCTGTTGGGCTGCATTATTTCTTCTGCCCGTAGTAAGCGTTGGGCCCGTGCTTGCGCAGGAAGTGCTTATCCTGCACATGCTGAGGCGCGGCTTCTACCTGACCGTTGATCTGGCAGGTGTACATGGCCATCTTAGCCACTTCTTCCAGCACCACGGCGTGATACACAGCCTGGGCTGCATTTTTGCCCCAGGTGAAGGGGCCGTGATTGCGGCAGATAACAGCAGGAACATGAACAGGATTCAACTTACGCTCGGAGAAGGTCTCGATGATGACCTTGCCGGTGTTGCGCTCGTAATCCTCGTCCACTTCAGTGGGGGTCAGGCTGCGGGCACAGGGAATGGGACCATAGAAATAGTCCGCATGAGTGGTGCCATAGCAGGGAATATCGCGTCCAGCCTGCGCCCAGGCCACCGCATGGGGGCTGTGGGTGTGCACCACACCGCCCAGTTCGGGGAAGGCCTTGTACAGCTCAATGTGGGTCTTGGTGTCGGAGGAAGGATTCAGATCGCCTTCCACCACTTCGCCGTCAAGGTTCAATACCACCAGATCCTCAGGCTTCAGGTCTTCATACTCCACGCCGGAGGGTTTGATGACCACCAGACCGCTTTCACGGTCGATTCCGGATACATTGCCCCAGGTATAGGTGACCAGACCCCGACGGGGCAGTTCCATATTGGCCTCATAAACGGCCTTTTTCAGTTGCTCCAACATATGTCAATCCTCCTGATCACATGGACAAGTTCAGCGCATGGACTTGGTGGCGGCGCGCTCAGCGTCCAAACCAGCCACAAACAGCTTGGTGTAGGCGTTGAAGCCTTCTGCGTCTGCGGCGTCAGGCTCAGCCTTGGTGCCCTTATTGTCGCCGAATACCTTCTCGCTCAGGTAGGCTTCCAGGGTCTCACCTTCCTTGCGGTTGACGCGATAGGCAGCCAGCAATGCCATACCCCAGGGGCCGCCTTCGCCGGCAGTTTCCATAACAGAAACGGGGGTACCCAGGGCAGCAGCCATCAGCTTCTGACCCACGCCAGGGGTCTTGAAGAAGCCGCCGTGACCCAGTAGGGAATCAATCTTCACCTGTTCGCCGGCCAGAATATCCATGCCCAGCTTCAGAGAGACGATCGCGCCGTACACCAGGGAACGGGCAAAATTGGCGAAGGTCAGCTTGGAATCAGGCATACGTACCATCATGGGACGACCTTCATCCAGACCGGTGACCGGCTCACCGGAGAAGTAGTTGTAGTTGATCACGCCGTCACAATCCTTGTCGCCTTCCATGGCGGCGTTGAACAGGGTGACAAACACCTTGCCCATATCCACTTCCTGACCGGCGGCAGCGGCAAAGCCGTGAAGCATACCGGCCCAGGCATTGATATCGCTGGTACAGTTATTGCAGTGCACCATGGCCACGGGCTTGCCGGTGGGAGTGGTGACCATGTCGATCTCGGGATACACTTTGCTCAGTGCCTTTTCCAGAACGATCATGGCGAAAACAGACGTACCGGCAGATACGTTACCGGTGCGAACAGCCACGCTGTTGGTGGCGACCATGCCGGTGCCTGCGTCGCCTTCAGGCGGGCAAACCAGTGCGCCAGACTTGAGCGTGCCGGTGGGATCCAGCAGCTTAGCGCCCTTCTCGGTGAGGATGCCGGCATCATCGCCAGCGTTCAGCACAGAAGGCAGGATGTCCTTAAGCGTCCAGCCAAAACCCTTGGGCGCGATGCGCTGGTCAAACTTGGCGATCATCTGCTCGTTGAAGTCGCAAGTCGCGTCATCAATGGGGAACATACCGGAAGCTTCGCCAACGCCCAGCACCTTCTGACCGGTGAGTTGCCAGTGGATATAGCCGGCCAGGGTGGTCAGATGAGCGATCTGCGCCACATGCTCTTCGCCGTTGAGGATGGCCTGATCCAGATGGGCGATGCTCCAGCGCTGAGGAATATTGAAGCCAAACAGCTCCGTCAGTTCTGCAGCAGCACGTTCAGTCATGGTGTTGCGCCAGGTACGGAACTGTGCCAGCTGCTCGTCGTTCTTGTCAAAGGCCAGATAGCCGTGCATCATGGCAGAAACGCCGATACCGGCCAGGCTTTCCAGGGCGACGCCGTACTGCACCTTCACATCCTGCACCAGAGATGCGTAGGCGTCCTGAATGCCGGTCCAGACATCCTCGAGATGATAGGTCCAGATACCATCTTCCAGTCGGTTTTCCCAGTCATGGGCGCCCATGGCGATAGGGGCATGATCCTCGCCGATGAGCACGGCCTTGATACGTGTGGAACCAAGCTCCATACCCAAAACTGCTTTGCCTTCGCTGATCAACGTTGCCAATTGCTGCTTATCCATTGTATCTTCTCCTTTCGGTTTGTCACCGATGAAAACGCGCCAAATCCAGGCGTTCTGTTCCAGTCACCCTTTTTTCTTTGGCTTATGCGCTCCGTTTCTCTTTCCAAAGAGTACCATAGAAACGCCTGTATTTCAAGCCCCTGGCATACAAAAACCCGGATGAACAAAGTCATCCGGGTTGAAAGGTCAAACGTTACGCTTACTCTACGGAGTAGGGCATCAAGGCGATGGCACGGGCGCGCTTGATGGCTTCAGAGAGCTGGCGCTGATGCTTGGCGCAATTGCCGCTCATACGACGGGGCATGATCTTGCCGCGCTCGTTTACAAAGCGACGAAGACGATTCACATCTTTATAATCGATGTACTCGATCTTGTCCACGCAGAAGCTGCACACCTTGCGGCGGGGCTTGCGTCCACGGGGACGAGGCGGTCTTCTTTCACCACGATCCTCAGACATGGTCTGTACCTCCTTTAGGCATTCATTCCGGTAAGCGGCTGCTGGAGCCGCATTTGATTAAAAGGGCAGGTCCTCGTCGTCCACTTCCTGGAAGCCGGTATCCATAGCAGGAGCGGCAGCACGGGGTGCAGCAGGAGCAGCGGGGGCAAAGCCAGCGTTGTCATCCGCACGGGAAGAGAGGAACTCAACATCTTCTGCCATCACGTCCAGGCTGGCACGGGTGGTGCCATCGTTGGCCTGATAGGTGCTGACCGATACACGGCCAACAACCGCAACCTTGCGGCCTTTGGCAAGGTATCTCTGGCAGTTTTCGCCCAGCTGATTCCACGCGGAAACGCGGAAGAAATCGGCCTCGGGCTGATTGCTGTTCTGCGAAGAGCGACGACGGTTCACCGCAACGCTGAAGGAGCAGACGGTGCTGCCACTGGCAGTGGTGCGGGATTCGGGGTCGCGGGTAAGGTTACCGATGATGGTCAATTTATTCATTGCTCACACCAATCCTTACTCAGCAGCGGGGGTTTCGACAGCTTCCTCAGCGGGAGCAGCCTCGACTTCAGCAGCGGGAGCAACAGGAGCGGCCACGCGCACGGGGCGGGGCTTCACGCTGTGCTTCTTCTCCTCCAGCTTGATGATCAGATAGCGCAGAATGTTCTCGTTGATTTCGAGATTACGCTCGATCTCGCGGGGCAGATCGCTGGGAGCCTTCATGGTTACCAGAACGTAGTAGCCTTCGGGCTTGTCGTTGATGGGGTAGGCCAGGCGGCGCTTGCCCCAAAAAGACTCGTCTACCTTCTCGATTTCACCGCCGTTCTGCTTGATCAGCTCGGAGAACTTTTCGATCAGTTCCTTACGGGCGTTCTCTTCAACTGCGGTGTCGATGATGTAGGTCAGTTCATACCTATTCATTACCTTTCACCTCCTCTTGGACTTATGGCGCCGATGCGCGGACCGGCGCAAGGATGTGCCAATTAGATATTATAATGGCACCAACAGAAAATAGCAAGTACTTTTTCACTTTTTGGCAAGAAGAATTTTGACAAAATGACGAGAAGTTTTTTGAACTTAATCTAACGTGCCTAAAGCAGCTGCCGCATGGTGTGATTGCATTCTCGCGCCGGCTGTGCTATAACAAAACAAGAGGTGCCGCCAAGGGAAGTCACCCCTATCCAAACGATATTCCCGTCAAAAAAGAAAGCTTCGGTGGCCTGCAAACTTGTTGGGTAAATGGCTGAACGAATACGATTGAGGTACATCCTACGAAATACGACCAAAAGAGATGATGACTTATGCGAACCATTGCCAGATACATCAAGCCCTTCTTCGGGCGCATCAGCGTGCAGATGCTGATCAAAATTGCCGGCACAGTTATCGAGCTGTTTCTGCCCGCCATGCTCTCCGTAATCATCGATGATTATGCCAAACAGCCCGGCGGAGAAAAAGGCGTGTGGCTGATGGGCGGCGCCATGGTGCTGTTTGCCTTTTTGGCATGGCTTGGCAACTGTATTGCCAATCGAATGTCCACCAACGTCACCAGAGAGATTACGCGAAACCTGCGCCGGGATCTGTTCCACCGCATCACCGCCCTGTCCGCTGCGCAGCAGGATCGCCTGACCGACGCTTCCCTTATTTCCCGACTGACCAGCGACACCTATAACGTACACAACATGATCGACCGGATGCAGCGGCTGGGCGTACGTGCGCCCATGCTGCTGATCGGCGGCATTATCGTCAGTCTGGTGATGGAGCCGGTGCTCACGCTGGTGCTGATCGCTACCCTACCCCTGCTTGCGGTCACCGTGATCTGGTCATCCAAGACGGGCGTTCCGCTTTTTACGTGGGTGCAGGAAGGACAGGACAAAATGGTACGCAAGGTGCAGGAAAACATGGCGGGTGCTCGGGTGATCCGCGCCCTTTCCCGTACCGGATGGGAACAAGACGCCTTTGGCGAAGTGAACAGCGAGCTGGCTGCCCGGCAGCGCAAAGCCGACCTGACAATGGCGAAAGTGAGCCCCATCACCAGCTTTATCCTCAACGCCAGCCTGGCGTTCGTGGTACTGGTTGGTGCATACAGGGTACATATGGGCGTAATCGGCCCTGGCAAGATTATTTCTTTCCTGTCCTTTGTGACCATCATTCTCAATGCACTGCTGATGGTAACCCGTATTTTTGTGATGTATTCCAAGGGCAGTGCCAGCGCCAAGCGCATTGAAGAAGTGCTGCTGCAAACGGAAGACCTGCAAAGAGATGAACTGGCGGCAGCCGAAGAGAAAAATCATATCGTATTTAACCACGTTTCCTTCTCCTACAATAAAAAGTACAACAACGTCTCCGACCTGTCCTTTGCCGTGGGGCACGGACAAACGCTGGGCGTGATCGGCCCTACCGGCAGCGGCAAATCTACTTTGCTGTCTCTGTTGATGCGCCAGTACGATGTGGATGAAGGCGAGATTTACCTCAGCGGTAAGCCGATCCGTTCTCTGACGAAAGAGGAACTGCACAGCAGGCTTGGCGTGGTTTTCCAGTACGATTTTCTTATGGCGGATACCATCCGGGAAAACATCCGCTTTGGTCGAGAAATCGAAGAATCAGCCATGCTGGATGCAGTGGACTGTGCGCAGGCAGCCTTTATCCACGAAAAAGAGGGTGGCATGGAGTTTCCCCTGAACGTAAAGGGGCGCAACCTATCCGGCGGTCAGCAGCAACGTGTGCTGATCGCGCGAGCGCTGGCAGGCGACCTCAGAATCCTGCTGCTGGACGACTGTTCCTCTGCCCTTGACTTCCGAACCGACCGGGAACTGCGCCATGCCCTGCGGGAACGGCATGGACTGGCTACCACCGTGATCGTGGCGCAGCGTGTTTCAGCCGTAATGGCGGCCGATCTCATTCTGGTGATGGACAAGGGCCGCATCATTGGAAAGGGCACCCACGAGGAACTGATGGACACATGCCCCATGTACCGGGAGCTGTGCCAGCTGCAGTTGGGAGGTGAAGCCGTATGAACGGTGGACGTGGTGCAGGCCGCGGGCCTGCCTTTGCCAAACCCAAAGAAAAAAACAGCGTGGTACTTTTAAAGCTGTGGCATTACCTGGCAAAATACCGCTGGATCATCATTTTTGCCGCCGTTCTTTCCATTCTGGGCAATGCGCTGGGGCTGCTCTCGCCCCGCCTTTCCGGCGCGGCTATCAATGCCATCGAGAACAACGCCGGCGTGCAGTTCCCTATCGTTATTCGTTATGTGATCCTGATGGTCGTTGTAGCCGCAGCATCTTCGCTCATCGGCTGGGGGCTTTCTGCCATCATGATCCGCCTCAGCCGCAACGTGGTAAGCAAAATGCGCAAGGATCTCTTTGACCATCTTACCACTTTGCCCATCTCTTTCTTTGATACCCATCAAACCGGTGATGTGCTTTCCATCCTCTCCTACGATGTCGATACGGTGGGCGCAACGCTTTCCACCGACCTGACTCAAATCATTTCCAGTCTGGTGACGGTGGTGGGCTCCTTCATCATGATGGTGTCCATTGCGCCGGAGCTTCTGCTGGTATTTGTGGTCACCATCCCCTGCTCCATCGCCATCACCCGATGGCGGGCAAAGATCGTGCGGCCTTTATTTTCCAAGCGCAGCCGCATGTTGGGCGCTATGAACGGCTATTCCGAGGAGGCCGTCAGCGGTCTGAAAACCATCCGTGCCTATCATCAGGAGCAGGAGTTCAACGACCGCTTCAAGACCCACAACGACAACGCTGTCCACGCTACATGGCATGCCGACCACACCGCTGCCGTTACCGGCCCCACGGTCAACCTGATCAACAACCTCTCGCTGGCTGCGGTCAGCGTGTTCGGTGCGCTACTCTACATGGGCGGTAAGATCCTCCTTGGCGACGTAAGCTCCTTCGTTCTCTATTCCCGGAAATTCTCCGGTCCTATCAACGAATTTGCCAATATTCTGGCGGAGATCCAATCCTCCCTTGCGGCAGCTGAGCGTGTGCTGGGATTGCTTGCCCTCACCCCCGAGCCTGCCGACGCGCCGGATGCCAAATCCATTGCCGATTGCCGGGGACACATTGAATTCAGGGATGTCTCGTTCGGCTACGAAGAGGACAACACGGTGCTGCATCATATCAACTTCACAGCTGCTCCAGGCAAGGTGATGGCCATCGTGGGCGAAACCGGCTGCGGCAAAACTACCATGATCAACCTGCTCATGCGCTTCTATGATGTGACGGCGGGTCAGATCCTGCTGGACGGCGCAGATATCCGCAGCCTGAAAAGGGAAGAACTGCGGCGGCAGTTCACCATGGTGCTGCAGGATACATGGCTCTTTGACGGCACGGTGTTCGAAAACATTGCCTACGGACGTGACGGCGTGACCCGCGAAGACGTGGAAGCCGCCGCCAAAGCCGCCCATATTCACGATATGATCCTCTCCCTGCCAAACGGCTACGATACCATCGTCACAGGCAGCGGAAACAGCATCTCCAAAGGACAGAAGCAGCTGCTCACCATCGCCCGGGCTATGCTGATCTCCTCTCCCATGCTGATCCTTGACGAAGCCACTTCCAACGTGGACACCCAGACAGAAAAGCGCATTCAAGACGCCATGCTCCAACTGATGCAGGGACGTACCTGCTTCATCATCGCTCACCGGCTGTCCACCATCACCGGTGCTGATTGCATACTGGTGATGGATAAAGGCCGCATCGTGGAGAGCGGAACCCATCAGGAACTTTTGCAGAAAAAGGGAACTTATTTCGAGCTCTACCACGCCCAGTTCGACCGTCCTCAGGACGCTGCATAATGGGCGCAACTGAAGAGAGACCTTGCAGGGCAGGGTCTCTCTTCAAGTGCTTAATTCCTGTTTTCTCTTTGTATTGACACCTATGCGTCATAGGATTATACTTATTGTGTATATTGGATTTATTATGTTTTTACCTGCACTTTGTGCTATCATTCGCATACACCCGTGCATAGGGAGGCCACCATGCGTAATCGTCGCTTTTTCCTTACCCAGATCGTGAAGCTACTTTTACAAAGCATTCTTTATATTCTTCTGTTTTCTGCCTTTTTTGGTTTTCAGTCCATTTCCAACCCGCAGATTTTGAACCTGAGTCGTACCGCTGTTACCACCATGGTGGCATTCTGCTTGAGCACGCTGACACTCTCGGCCGTTTACGGCGGTTTTGATATTGGAATCCGCAAGAGACGATCTGTTCTTTCCAGCATGTCTCTGACCTTCTTCTTTACCGATATCGTCACCTATCTGTTTTTGCAGATCATGAACGTTAACCCCCAGAATCCCGAGGCGAATCAACGTCTGATGCTGTGGGGCGAAGACTTTCTCTGGCTGATCGCTGCCATCGCAGTCCAGCTGGTTTTGATCTATTTGTTTGTCACCATCGGCCATAGACTGTATTACCGGATCAATCCCCCACAGCGTAGCCTGATCATCACTTCTTCACAGGAGCTGGCCAATCAGGTAGCTCGCAAGCTGGAATCCTACCGTGCCCGCTATCAACTGTGTGAAGTGATCCACTACGAATGTCCCGACGTCAAAAAGACCATTTTGGAGCACGAAGTCATCTTTCTGGCGGGCATTCCCGATACGGAGGAAGGCCTTCTGGAGGCCTACTGCTATAAGCACCATCGTTCCATTTACCTGATGGCTGAACTGGAAGACGTGATCATTTCCACTGCCGAAAGCGCCATCTTAGACGATATGCCATTCTTGTCCATCCATCGTGTGGAGCCCACCATCATGCAGCGCTTTTTCAAGCGTCTGATCGATATCGTCTGTAGCCTCAGCGGCCTGATCATCACCAGCCCTATTCTGTTGATCACTGCACTGCTGATCAAGCTTACCGATAATGGCTCCGTCTTCTTCCGCCAAAAACGCGCCACCATTGACGGCAAAGTATTTGAGATCGTCAAATTCCGTACCATGTATGAGCAGGATAGAGACGTGGAGCAGTATTCTGCCCAGAAGGATGACGCCCGCGTAACCCCCCTTGGCAACTTCCTTCGCAAATACCGCATCGACGAGCTTCCCCAGTTGTACAATGTACTCAAGGGCGAGATGAGCATGGTGGGACCGCGTCCGGAGATGCTGGAAAACGTGGACAAATACACCCGCGAGGTGCCGGAATTCCGCTATCGTCAGCAGATGAAAGCCGGTCTGACCGGTCTTGCCCAGATCGAAGGCAAATACAACACGTCGCCCAAGGATAAAGCCATGCTGGACCTGCTCTATATTGAGCAGTTTTCTCTGGCGCAGGATTTCAAGCTGATGCTGCGTACGCTGACCGTGTTTTTCCGCCGCGACAGTACCGAAGGCTTCGGTGAAGTCACCTCCAACTGTCCCAAGATGCGCGTTACCGCAAAAGAACGCCCGGAAAGCAGTGTTCCTGCCAAAGCCAACGGCGTACCGAAGAAGGACGAAACGCCTATGCGAACCGCGCTGTAAACGTTTTGTTCCATCCGAAAAACAGTCGGATGTGCACAAATAGACACCCTATCGGAAAGGATGAGCAATCATGGATAAGACCCTCTTGATCATGGCAGCAGGTATGGGTTCCCGCTACGGCGGCGACAAACAGATCGACGGTATGGGCCCCAACAACGAGGTGCTGATGCTTTACTCCATTTACGACGCCATCAACGCCGGCTTCACCAAAGTTGTGTTTATCATCAAGCACTCCTTTGAAGAACGTTTCCGCGCGCTGGTTGGCGATGTGGTGAAGGACAAGATTAAGGTGGAATACGCTTTCCAGGAGCTCAATGATCTGCCCGCCGGTCTCAGCGTTCCCGCTGAGCGTGTCAAGCCCCTGGGCACCGTTCAGGCAATCCTCTCCGCCAAAGATCTGATTCACGAGCCCTTTGCCGTCATCAATGCCGATGACTACTATGGGGTTTCTGCCTTCCGTACCATGGCAGATCATCTCTCCAATCTGGCGCCCGAAAAGCAGGGCTGCATGGTGGGCTACTACCTGAAGAACACCGTCAGCGAGCACGGTCACGTGACCCGCGGCGTGTGCGGTGTGGACGAAGAAGGTCATCTCACCTCCGTGACCGAGACCTACAAGATCCAGCCCTTCCCCGACGGTACCATCCGCGATACGGAAAACGACCCGAATGGCGTCATTCTGGATCCCGAATGCCTGGTAAGCATGAATTTCTTCGGCTTCACCCCCTGGCTGTTTGAGAAAGCCGAAGAGCGCTTTGTTGCGTTTATGAAGTCCCTCTCCCCCACGGAGTTGAAGGCAGAATACGTGCTGCCGGTTCTGGTGGATCAGCTCATGCACGAAGACGGCCTGAAGGTGGATATGCTCACCACGGACGCAGTTTGGTTCGGCGTTACTTATCAGGAAGATAAGCCCTATGTACAGACAGAGCTAAAAAAGATGCACGACGAGGGCATCTACCCCGAAAAGCTGTTCTAAGCCAATTTCAGCAGGAGGTACGTTTCAATGAGGATTCTTCTTTCCGGCGGTGCGGGATTCATTGGTTCTCATACTTATGTGGAGCTGATCAATGCAGGACATGAAGCGGTGATCGTTGATAACCTCTACAATGCCAGCGACCGTGTGTTCCAGCGTCTGGAAGCCATCACGGGCAAGCCGGTGGTGTTCTGCAATGCCGACGTAGCCGACAAAGCCGCCCTGTCCGAAGTTTTCCAGAAGTATTCCTTTGACGCCGTCATCCACTTTGCCGGCTACAAGGCAGTAGGCGAAAGTGTCGTCAAGCCGCTGGAGTATTATCGCAATAACCTGGATACCACGCTGACCCTGTGCGAGTGTATGCGTGAATACGGCGTCAAGCGCATCGTATTTTCATCCTCTGCCACGGTCTACGGTATGATCGAAACCATGCCGCTGGTGGAAACCATGACCTCTGCAGGATGTACCAATCCCTACGGATGGACCAAGTACATGAACGAACGGATTCTTTTGGATGCCGCTCAGGCCATGCCGGACTGGTCCATTGCGCTGCTTCGCTACTTCAACCCCATCGGCGCTCACGAAAGCGGCACCATCGGCGAAGATCCCGTCGGTATCCCCAACAACCTGATGCCCTATATCACCCAGGTGGCTTCCGGCAAGCTGGATCATCTGAGCGTCTTCGGCGATGATTACAACACCCATGACGGCACCGGTGTACGTGATTATATCCACGTAGTCGATCTGGCCAAGGGCCACGTAGCCGCCTGCGAATATCTGATGGAGCATCAGGGCGCCGAGATCATCAATCTGGGTACCGGCGTTGGCTACAGCGTTCTGGACCTGGTAAACGCCTTCCAGCGGGTGAACAACATCGAACTGCCCTACGTGATCGTAGACCGCCGCCCCGGCGACATCGCCACCTGCTATGCCGACCCCGCCAAGGCCAAAGAGCTGCTGGGCTGGCAGGCAGAAAAGACACTGGACGACATGTGCCGCGATGCATGGCGCTGGCAGAGCCAGAATCCTAACGGTTACAGAGACTGATCCGACAGCAAAACCATCATTTATGAGGGAAGCCGATAACCCGGCTTCCCTTTTTCAATTGAAAAGAGGTCAGAGCCGAAGCTCTGACCTCTTTGAATTTTTGAAGCGATCAATACATGCCGCCCATGCCGGGGTTACCAGCGGGCATGGCAGGTTCGGGAGCGGGGATATCAGCCACGAGGGACTCGGTGGTCAGCACCATAGCGGAAACGCTGGCAGCGTTCTGCAGGGCGGAGCGGGTCACCTTGGTGGGGTCAATGATACCGCGCTCGATCATGTCAACGTACTCGCCCTTGAGCGCGTCGAAACCGTAGCCGGACTTGCCGCTGGTCTTCACGTTCTCCACGATCACGCTGCCGTCGATGCCGGCGTTCTTGCTGATCTGACGCAGGGGCTCTTCCAGCGCACGCAGAATGATTTCCACGCCGGTCTTGGCATCGCCGGTGTAGTTCTCCAGTTCGGCCTTCACAGCGGGGATCACGTTCATCAGCGCGATGCCGCCGCCGGGGACGATGCCCTCTTCCACAGCAGCACGGGTGGCAGCCAGAGCGTCCTCAATGCGCAGCTTGCGCTCCTTCATTTCCACTTCGGTAGCAGCGCCGACCTGAACCACGGCAACGCCGCCGGCCAGCTTGGCCAGACGTTCCTGCAGCTTTTCGCGGTCGTAATCGCTGGTGGTCTCTTCGATCTGGGCGCGGATGCTGCCAACGCGGGCCTGAATCTCTTCGGTAGCGCCGGCGCCTTCCACGATGGTAGTGTTTTCCTTATCCACCTTGACCTGACGGGCGGTACCCAGCATGTCGATGGTGGTTTCCTTCAGTTCCAGACCCAGCTCTTCGCTGATGACCTGACCGCCGGTGAGGACGGCGATGTCACGAAGCATTTCCTTGCGGCGATCGCCAAAGCCGGGAGCCTTGACGGCAACGCAGGTGAAGGTGCCGCGCAGCTTGTTGACAACCAGGGTAGCCAGAGCTTCGCCTTCCACGTCCTCAGCAATAATGAGCAGCTTACGGCCAGCCTGCACAACCTGCTCCAGCACGGGCAGGATCTCCTGGATATTGCTGATCTTCTTGTCGGTGATCAGGATGAAGGGGTTGTCGAGAACCGCTTCCATCTTGTCGGTATCGGTGACCATATAAGCGCTGGCATAGCCGCGGTCGAACTGCATACCTTCCACGGTGGTCAGCTCGGTCTTCATGGTCTTGCTTTCTTCAACGGTGATAACGCCGTCATTGCCCACAGTTTCCATAGCCTCAGAAATCAGCTTGCCGATCTCTTCGTCGCCGGCGGAAATGCTGGCGACCTGAGCGATGGACTGCTTGCCGCTGATGGGCTGGCTCAGCTTCTGCAGGCCTTCCACAGCAGCGCTCACGCCGGCCTCGATGCCGCGCTTGAGCACCATGGGATTGGCGCCAGCAGCCAGGTTGCGCAGACCTTCACGGATGATGGCCTGAGCCAGCAGAGTGGCAGTGGTGGTGCCATCGCCGGCAACGTCGTTGGTCTTGGTGGAAACTTCCTTCACCAGCTGGGCGCCCATGTTCTCAAAGGGGTCTTCCAGCTCGATTTCCTTGGCGATGGTCACGCCGTCGTTGGTGATGAGGGGAGCGCCGAACTTCTTATCCAGCACTACGTTGCGGCCCTTGGGGCCAAGGGTGATTTTCACGGTATCGGCCAGAGCGTTAACGCCCTTTTCCAACGCACGACGAGCTTCTTCGCCGAACTTGATCTGCTTAGCCATAATGTTTCTTCCTCCTCAAACTGCTTATTTTCACAAAAGCGGGGATTATTCCACCGTTGCCAGAATATCGCTCTGACGGACGATGATCAGTTCCTGACCGTCGATCTTCACTTCAGTGCCGGCATACTTGGAATAGATCACCTTGTCGCCAACCTTCACATTCATGACGATTTCCTTGCCATCCACCATGCCGCCGGGGCCGACAGCCAGCACTTCGGCCATCTGGGGCTTTTCCTTGGCGGCGCCGGTAAGCAAAATGCCGCTCTTGGTGGTTTCTTCGATCTCCACATTCTTGATGACCACGCGGTCGCCCAAAGGCTTGACGTTCATAATACGGTATCCTCCTTGATAGATATGCGATTTCTGGTTCTGTTAGCACTCGGTTTCATCGAGTGCTAACAACCTTTGTTAGTTTACGTTATTTCTTCCATAGGTGCAAGCGGTTAATCAACCAAATTTAGGGATTTTTTTGATTTTTGAAGTCAATTTTGTTTTTGTTTTGTATGTTTTCTCGTTTTATTTTCTGTTTGCTCTTCTTTTTATTATTTTTCTTTAGATTTTAGATTACGCAGGACGGATGCTGGCGGATCTGACCAGCCTATGATACAATCAAAGCAGAAAGGAAGGGAAAACACATGGTTCAAAAGCCCTCCACGCTGTTGCTGAAATGGTACGACCGCGTCAAACGCGATCTGCCCTGGCGGCACACCCAAAACCCTTATCACATCTGGCTGAGCGAAATTATGCTGCAGCAAACCCGTGTAGAAACGGTTAAGGGATACTACGCACGCTTCCTGGAACGCTGCCCTACGGTGGAAGCGCTTGCCGGCGCGCCTGAGCAAGACGTACTCAAGCTCTGGGAGGGGTTGGGCTACTATAGCCGTGCCCGGAACCTGCAAAAGGCTGCGCAGGTGATCACCAACCAGTACAATGGCATTTTTCCGTCCACTTATGACCAGATCCTTGCTCTGCCGGGCGTCGGCCCGTATACAGCTGGCGCTATCGCCAGCATCGCCTTTGGCGAACGTGTACCTGCGGTGGACGGCAACGTTTACCGCGTCGCTTCGAGATTTTTCGGCATACGCGAAGATATAGGAGTTCCTACCGTGCAGCGCAGGATCCGTGCGCTGGTACAGGACAGCATCCCCACGAGCCGTCCCGGCGACTATAATCAGGCACTGATGGAACTGGGCGCAACCCTGTGCAGTCCTCATGCCCCTGGCTGTGAGGAATGTCCCTGGCATGACTTGTGCGACGCCTGCCAAGAAGGAGACGCGGACAGCCTGCCCATTCACGAAAAAAAGCAGCCGCCCAAAGAAATGGACATGGCCGTATGCCTGATGACCTGCGAAGGACGCATTCTGGTGGCACAGCGTCAGGAGCGGATGCTTCGGGGGCTCTATGTGTTTCAGCTGCTCGAGGATGAAATACGTCCTGAACGCATCCAAGCTGCATTGGATGAAGAAGGCCTTGCCTGCCGTTTCGTGCAGGTCTTAGGCGAAGCGAAGCACGTCTTCACACACCGGATATGGAATATGACGCTGCTGCACTTCTCGCTTGCTTTCATTCCTGATGACTCCTGGATGAAGCAGCATCAGGCGCAGCTGGTAACCGCCGATGAACTGCGCCGGCTCCCCATGCCCACTGCCATGAAAGCTGCCCGTGAGGCTGCGCTGAAGGTATTGGAATGAGGCTGTCTTTTCTCTCCAATAACAAAACGATCTGTCCTCCGGATTGCCGAAGGTCAGATCGTTTGTTTATTTTCGTTCAATACTCGCAATGATCTTACTGCTGAATCTTGACTTCCTTACGCCTCTTCAGCTTGCTGCGAACCATTTCTTCTACTGCTGCGAATTCCTGCACAGGGCAATTCACGTGCATGGCCTGCCAGAATGCTGGACTGTACAAAAGCAACACAGAGGCTTCGCGCCACAGCCGAACGCGGCCGATCTTATCCCATGAAACCTGCTGATGCCGGATCAGCACCAGATTTGGCAGAGCATGGTCGTCGCTTACCAGCTTTTCCACCGACTCCCGGGTCAAAAAACGCGCGTACAATTGCAGCGGATTCTCCTGTTCCAGATAAACCCAGGCATGCACGCCCTGCTTATCCAGCACATAATGAATACGCTCGCCGCCCTGCATGAGCAGAAGAAGCAAAACCGCCAGAAGCATTACGCCCAGCAAGATCAGCATGGTGCTCAGAAAGCCTTGTTTCAGCATTCTTTCCACTGCCGCGCTCCCACCAGCGGCCGCTTCGGCAATCAAGGAAACCGCCATCACCAGCAAAAGAGCCGGTAAGCCCACCCGCAGCAGCTGATTCCAGCAAAACCAGTCCTTCAGCGGCACATGGGTGCAGCCAAACGACAGTTGCTGCCCGGTTTTGGGCAGCTTGCCGCCGCAATACACGCAGCTTTCGCCAAGGGGGACTTCCGTTTTGCATTTTTTGCAATAGTTCACCAGCGGCATTGATCCTTTCTCCTTTCGTACGCTCCGGTTCTCCTGCATAAAGCCGATGGTTCCGGGCAAACTGGCCAGTGAGGTGATATATGATGATGTCCTATCCCACATTGAGAGAGCTTCTGGAAAATGACCAGCCCAGCCGCCAGCTGTATGCTTCCTTCCCGCCGGATGCGCAGGTTGCCCTGCAGGAACAGCGGCAGAATATCCATACTTACGACGATCTGCACAACATTGCCGCAAGTTTTACCCTGCGCGATACCGGCAGATAGGCAAAATGCGGAGTCATGGTTCATAGGGTATAGGGAAAACTGTCCGAAAGGAGCATTTCCTATGACCCAAAATCAGCAACCTGGTTCCATCTGCGCTGAGGAATACACCGTCAAACGCGGCGACAGCTTTTACCTGATTGCACACAAGCTTGGAGTTCCGCTGCGCGACCTGTTAGCTGCCAATCGGGATATCCATCCAGCCCGCCTGATGGTGGGTGATGTGCTGTGCATTCCCCGGGAGGCGGACGACAGCATTCAAAACGGACCCGGAAGCGGCAGCGGTAACACCGGCAGCAACGGAACCGTTAACGGCGGTGAAATGAACGGCATCAACAACGATGGCCTTCCCGGCACTAACGACTCGTCACCCGATCAGGGCAGCACCGGGCTTTCCTGCCCCATCGACGAGCAAGTGACCATCCAGCAGGGCGAAACCGTGGCCGACATTCAACTGCAGAGCCTACTCAGCAGAAATACCCTGCAAACCGCTAATCCAAGCGTGGATCTGGACACACTCAGTGCAGGGCAGACCATCTGTGTACCCCGAGAGAACGTGGCTTGTACCTTACCTTCCACCTATACGCTGGTTCAGGGGGAAACGCTGGAAACTGTGGCCATGCGCTTCAATCTGCCGCTTGCCAGCCTGCTCAGGGTCAATCCTTGCCTTGCGCCACAGGATTTCGAAGAAGGCGTAACCGTGATCCTGCCCCGTTAACCGGCGCTGTCCAACAGGCGCTGTACCAGTTTCTCTACATACTGACGCGCTTCCTGTGCGCCCATCAAAGCGTCGGACTGGCTCTGTGGCGTGTCGCCCATCAGTCCCACGAACTGGCTGACCTTCAGGCCCAATGCATCCTGCATTTCCTGATCGCTCCCCCCTGCGGATACCAAATAGTAGCACAGGATGGAGTCGGTCTGGCCCATACGGTGTGCCCGGTCTTCTGCCTGAGAATGTACGGCAGGCGACCAGTCCAGTTCACCGAACACCACGCAGCTGGCCCGCTGCAGGTTGAGGCCCGATGCCGCGCGAAGGGAAATGCAGCAAAGATTCGTTCGACCCGTCATGAAACGCTCTACTGCGCGTTCCTTCATGGCGGGTGTTTCTCTGCCGGTGATAAAGGCCGGAGAGAAGCTGTGCAGCTCCTTTTTGTAGAGATCCATCACCTGATGATGATGGGCAAACAGCAGCACTTTTTCGTCTGCTTCCAGAAGGGTCCGCACAAACTGGGCCACCGACGGCGCTTTGGCCACGCCTGTAGCCTGACGCTCACCCTGCTCCACTTCCATGGTCCACAGGGCACGCTGGGATGCGGTGGCATCCTCCTGACGAAGTAGGGCAAGCTTCTGCGCAACCGGCTGCATCAGTTTGCGATAAACGCCTTCGTCGCTGTCGATCGCCATCACCAGGCGGCGCTTGGGCGGCAATTCCTTGAGCACTTCCTGCTTGGTGCGACGAAGCATCAACCCGTCAGAGCGCAGACGATCGCCCAGTAGTTCGGGCTTTGCTACGATCCGGTTGCCGTATCCATAGCACCATTCCCGGGTAAAGCTCTCATAGTCGCCCAGACAATGAAAGTCCAGAATATTCACCACATTCCAGATTTCTGCGCCCTGATTGTAAATCGGTGTTCCGCTGAGACCAACCACCCGGTTCGCGCTCTCTGCCAGCAGACTGGCGGCGGAATATTTCTCCGTTCCGCTATGGCGCAGTTCCTGCATTTCATCAAAGATGACGGTAGGGATACCCGCCTCAGGCAGATACTCCTTCCAGCCGCGAAGCAGCAGATAATGCATCAGGTAGATATCCGCCTTGGGCAGCGAATAGGGCTTCAGTCCCTTAATGATATGAACGGTCAGCTTTTCACCGTCAGGCTTTTGCACAAATCGCTCGATTTCTTTTTGCCAGTTGCGCATCAAATGGGGCGGCGCAATGACGATCGCCGGATACTCTCCGGTCTGGCTCAGCATAGCAAGTGCCTGAACCGTCTTGCCCAGACCCATTTCATCTGCCAGCAGGCAGCGATCGGTCCGAAGCAAAAAGCCAAGGCCTTCTTTCTGGAAGTCCGTCAGCTTGCCCAAAAATACGGTAGGATTGGGTTCAACCCTCTCCGGCAGACGCAGCGCCATCTCCCGCTTAACCACATAATCCCTGGCCTCCGCAACGGCATTTTGCCAGCGTTCCCAGTCTTGGGCGCGCACCAGCAGCGGATAACGGAGCATCAGCCAGTTCAGTTCACCAACGATGCGCCGATGCGCTGTGAAACGTGCTTCTCCCCGCCTTCCGGTATCCGACCCTGGAAAGAGGCGCTTGCAAAGTTCCGTCACCGTGGGATCGCCCTTGACGGTCCAGCACTTTCGGCGTGCATTGTAGCTCAGGGTACCGTATGTGCGCCGGTGTTGATCGGCAGCAGTCTGTGCGCCGTCCGTGTCCACCAGATACGGCGGAATCAACGCATATTCGGTTTCATCACACATACAGCCCACCCCTTTCCATCGTTATGGTAGCGCCACGCCCCACAACTGACTCAATGTGATCAGTTGTACCGGCTTGCCGCAGACGCTTTTGGGAATCCGCACGCTTCGCTCCGTTACAACGATCAAACCGTCCACGGCTTCGCATGCCGCGTAGCGCTGAAGCTGCGCAGTCAGCGTTGCCGCGGACGGCTTTCCCTTTTTGATTTCAACCCCGATGGCGCCCACCAGAAAATCGATCCGGCAGCCCTTGGCAAGGCGCGCTTCATGCTGACAAGGAAAGGCAGCGGCCTCCAGCCGCTGCCTGACGCAGGCATGAAGATCCGTTTCGTACATGGCGATGGGCGAACGCAGCTCCATCAGGGCTGCTGCCACCATTGCCAAAGTGATATCCTGAAGCATACTCAATCCAAAGAAATCTGCTTATTCTTGCGGCTTTCCCGATACATGACAAACCGGCGGCCAATGCACTGCACCGGCTCTGCGCCCAGGCGGCTGCACAGTTCCTCCAGCGCTTCACGGGCGCTAACGTCGCTGTTTTGCTGCACGGAGCACTTGATTAGTTCGCGGGCTTCCAGCGCGTCGTAGGCTTCCTTCACGGTGCCGTCGGTCACGCCTTCCTTGCCGATGTAGAGAATGGGATCCATGGTATTAGCCATGCTGCGAAGCTTGGCTCTCTGCTTGCTGGTCATTGTATTTCTCCTTATTCCACAAAGTCGAATTCCATATCGCCGATGCAAATGGTGCTGCCTTCGCCTGCGCCCTTCTCACGAAGCGCGTCGATAATGCCTCGGTCGCGCAGCGTGCGATGGAACCAGTTCAGGCTTTCCTCGTCGTCGAAGTTCACGCTGTCGATAAAGTGCTGCATGGCCGCGCCTTCCACAAAGAAGGTATCGTTTTCCCGACGGATGGTGTAGCTGTCGTCGGTAATGACCGGCACCTCCACCTCTTCCTCGGCAAACACGCGGGGCGGCGGCAGTTCGGGCAGCAGGTTGATCACGCGGTCCAGCACCGCGTCGAAGCCCTTAGCCATGGCCGCACTGACAGGATAGGTCTCGTACCCCATGGCCTCAAAGGCATCTTCCAGACGGTCGATCTCCGCCGGATCGCTGATCAGGTCGCACTTGTTGAGCAACACCAGCTGGGGACGGCCTTCCGGCTCGCCGTACTTCTGCAATTCCAGATTGATGATGCGGAAATCATCCAGCGGATCGCGGCCTTCGCTGCCCGCAGCATCCACCACATGAAGCAGCAGACGGGTACGCTCAACATGGCGCAGGAAATCATGACCAAGACCAACGCCCTCGCTGGCGCCTTCCACCAAACCTGGGATATCCGCCAGCACGAAGTCGGTTTCGTAGCGCTTCACAATGCCCAGATTGGGGGTCAGGGTGGTGAAGTGATAGTTGGCGATCTTGGGCTTGGCTGCGGTCAGCGTCGCCAGAATGGTGCTCTTGCCCACATTGGGGAAGCCGACCAGACCCACGTCCGCGATGGTTTTCAGCTCCAGGCGGAACACATGGGCTTCCGTCTTAATGCCCGGCTTGGCAAAGTTGGGTGCCTGACGGGTAGGCGTGGCAAAGTGCATATTGCCAAAGCCGCCGCGGCCGCCGTTGAGCAGCACTTTGCTCTGGCCGGGTTCGCTCATATCAGCCACCACAGCGCCGTCGGATTCCCTGAGGAATACCGTGCCTACCGGCACCTTGATGGTCAGATCCTGACCCCGCTTGCCATGGCAGCGGTTGGCGCTGCCGTCGCCGCCGTTCTCCGCCAGATACTTGGTGTGAAAACGGAAGTCAAGCAGCGTATGCATATTCGGATCTGCATAAAGGACAATGTTGCCGCCGCGGCCGCCGTCGCCGCCATCCGGGCCGCCATTTTGGACGAATTTTTCACGATGAAAGGACACACAACCATTGCCGCCGTTGCCCGCTTTCACAGTAATCTGAACGCGATCTACAAATGATGCCATACTTCCTCCTGCACTCTTCACTCAATCATTCATGCGCTGCAGCGCGGTTTGTATTATATCTAGGCTGTACCGGACGCTGCTTTCTTGCGGCTTTTCGCGGGCGAGATAACCGGCTGGCCCGTCTTCTGCGCAGCGTCGTATGCCTTGCAAAGCGTACGCAGGCTGCAGCCCGCGCAGTCCGGGCGCTGAGCATGACAGACCCTACGCCCATGAAAAATCAGCCAATGATGCGCCGCCACCCAGTCTTTTTGGGGAATGGCGACCTTCAGCTGTTCTTCGGTCAGTTCCACATTTTTGGCGTTTGCCAGTCCCAGGCGGTTGCTCACCCGAAACACATGAGTATCCACCGCGATGGTGGGCACGCCAAATGCATTGGCCAGCACCACATTGGCCGTTTTCTGACCAACGCCGGGCAGAGCTGTCAGGAATTTCATGTCACCCGGTACCTGACCGCCATGGTTTTGCAGGATCAACCTGCAGGCTTCCACAATATTGCTGGCCTTACTCTTAAAGCCGCAACTTTTCACCATGGGATATACATCATCCACCGATGCAGCCGCCATGGCCGCCACGTCCGGGTAGCGCTCAAACAGCGCCGGGGTGACTTTGTTGACCTGCTTGTCCGTACACTGGGCGGAAAGCATCACCGCTACCAGTGTCTCATATGGATTACGGAAGTTCAACTCCGGCCCGGCATCTGGGTAGCAGCGCTGCAGTTCCGCAAGGATTGCCTTTTTGCTTACTCGCATATCTTCTCCAGCCTTACTCAGCCTTGATTTCATCCTTGCCGTTCAGGGCCATATATGCCGGCAGCTTCAAGTGGCTCAGGCCAAGCAGCGTCAGGTACGTAAGCACCATGGTTACAGGCGCCTCCACCAGATAGTTAGGGCCGCGGGCGATGACCCAACCCCAGTACGCCTTGGAGGTGTACAGGATACTCAACCAAAGGGAATTGAGCAGCCAGTTGATGAGCATGGAAATGCCAACGGCAATGATGACTCTAATCACCGAGGGCTTGCAGCGGTGAAGGATCAGACCGCACACCAAACCCACCAGCACATTGGTCAGGGTAAAACCAGGGAAATATGCTCCCTGCGGGAACAGATGCGCCCCGATAAAGTCGCCCAGACCGCCAACGATCATTGCTGCAGGAGCCCCCAGAAGGGCGCCGGCTGCCACAATGGGTAAGAACCCGAAGTTGTACTGTTTTCCCAGCAGGGGTACCTGCAGGATATTACCGAGAACAACCTGCAAAGCGATTAGCAACGCGGTGAACGTAAGGGTTTCCACTCGGAAAGGGCTCTTTTTTTGCATAACAAAATGCCTCCTGTCATCTATTATTTTTCGACTCGCAGGAGGCAGCACCAAGACAGCGGGATGCGCCGCATACACCGCACCGGAAAACCGGTTTCGTTTCATGACAACTCCCCGTTCATGAACACTTAACGCGCGTGCAGCTACTCTGCCTGACACGAATCGCAGGACGTGGCTATTATACCCTGTGAATGCGGAAATTGCAAGGCTTTGACAAGCCTTGGCGTATCCGGATGCAGGGAAAGAACAGAGGAGCAGCCTTAGCGCAAAATCAGCTGCCAGTCACAGGCAGAGGCCAGATGGGCGGCGATGGCTTCGCATCCTGCCTGGTCTTTGGGATCAAAGCGCGCCAGAGACGGACTGTCAATATCCAGAACGCCCACAAGCTGCCCATCTGCCACCATAGGCACCACCAGCTCGCTGCGGGAGGCGCTGTCGCAGGCAATATGGCCCGGGAAAAGATGCACGTCCTCCACCCGCTGCGTGCGCCGCTCCCTTGCGGCCGCGCCGCACACACCCCTGTCAAAGGGAATATGAATACAGGCCGGTTTTCCCTGAAAGGGTCCCAAAAGAAGTTCGCCACCGATATTCAGATAAAAACCCACCCAATTGATCTGATCCATCCCCTGCCACAAAAGCGCGGAAGCATTGGCCAGATTGGGCATAGGTTCCCGCTCCCCCTCCGTCAGCGCTTTGAGCTGAGCGAGCAGGAGGCGGTACAGTTCGTCTTTTTCCTTCGGATAAGCCGCATTCTCGGCAATATGATTCATCGTTTTTCTCCTTTCCGTCAGGAACAGTCACCATCAGTATACCACATCTGCGAGGCGTTGACAGCTTAATGCTGTACAAACGACCGAAAAAAGTCTATAATAGATACGACAAATTTGAAGCAGGGAGTGTTCCTGTGAATCATCAAAATCCTAATCAGACCCGCACAGCGCCCAAGCGCTCCATACAACCGGAGCAGGTGCTCGCGCTGGGTTTCCTTGTGGCCATCATGCTCGGCGGACTGTTGTTGACACTGCCTGTAGCCTCGACCAGTGGCTCATCCGTAGGACTGTTGGGCGCCATGTTCACCGCCACCTCTGCCGTCTGCGTCACCGGCCTGAACATCGTGGACATCGGACTAAGTTACTCCGGCCTTGGGCAAGGTATTATCCTCGTGCTAATTCAGGTAGGCGGCCTGGGCTTTATGGTGTTTGCCACGCTGGCAATGACCATGCTGGGCAAGCGTATCTCTCTGCGAAGCCGGATGCTGATCCGCGACAGCATGAATCAAAATACGCTGTCCGGACTTGTCCGTCTGACGTTGTGGACGGCGCTTCTGGTATTCGGAGTTGAATTGGCAGGCGCGTGCCTGCTGATGATCCGCTTTATCCCTCTGTACGGAGTAGGAAAAGGCATCTGGTTTGGCTTCTTCCACTCCATCAGCGCCTTTTGCAATGCAGGCTTTGATCTTCTGGGCAACTTCACCAGCGTAGTGCCGCTGCAAAATGATCCGCTGATCATCGGAACGTTGATCCTGCTGATTATCACGGGCAGCATGGGCTTTGTGGTGATTATGGAGTGCGCAGGCCGTCCGTTTAACCATACCAAGCTATCCCTGCACACCAAACTGGTCCTTTTGTCCACCGCCGTGCTTCTTTTGGGCGGTGCGCTGATCTTCGGTGTTCTGGAGTGGAACAATCCCGACACCATCGGCAGCATGACCGTAGGCAACAAGCTGCTCAACAGCCTGTTCCAGTCCACCACCTGCCGTACCGCCGGTTTCTGCGCTGTGGATCAGGGGAAGCTGACCGATTCATCCAAACTGATCAGCTGCATCTTGATGTTCATCGGCGCTTCCCCTGCGTCCACCGGCGGCGGCGTCAAAACCACGACGTTTTCCATGGTTCTGCTACTGATGGCAACGGTGGCCAGCGGCAGAGAGGATTATGTTTTATTTAAGAAACGGGTAGCCCGTGACGTGGTATCCCGGGCGGTGACCATCATCTTCATCATGCTGGGTGCGCTGATTGCTTCCACCTGCATCATCTCTGTCCTGGAGCGTCGCAGCGGTATGAACCTGATCGACATTCTTTTTGAGGTCACTTCCGCCGTTTCCACCACAGGCTTGTCGGCATTAGGCAGCGCATCCTTCAGCGTACCCAGTCAGCTGCTGCTGATGCTGCTGATGTATCTGGGACGCGTGGGTCCCCTGACACTTGCCTACGCCCTTTCCAAGCGCCTGAGCAACGCGGCGCAGAACCGTATTCATTATCCCGAAGAAAACATCATGATTGGCTGATGGAGGGTGAAACTTATGAAATCCAAGCAATATCTGGTTTTTGGTCTTGGCCGCTTTGGCTTCAGTCTGGCGACTGCACTGTATGAAATGGGCCAGCAGGTGATGGCCGTGGATACAGACGAAGAACTGGTCAACGACATTGCTCCCTACGTAACGGAAGCGGTACAGCTGGACGCCACCGATGAAACTGCGCTGGAGTCCCTTGGTGTGAGCAACTTTGACGGCGCCATCGTATCCATTGGTCAGAACGTACGGGACAGCGTGCTGGTATGTGTACTGCTCAAGGAGATGGGTATCCCTTACCTGGCCGCGAAAGCCAGCGACGAACTGCACGCCAAGGTACTTCGAAAGATCGGCGTGGATCGCGTGATCTTCCCTGAGCGGGACATGGGCGTGCGCGTGGCCAAGTCGCTGGTTACCCCCGGTGTGATGGACCTGATGCAGCTGGGCGATGATTTTCAGATCGTCGAGGTTCTGCTGCCCGCAAGATGGGAAGGGCATACTCTGGCCGGACTCAACGTCCGCCGCAAGTATGGCCTGAGTATTCTGGCCATCCATCGCCGCGGGAACTATCTGGTTTCTCCCTCCGCCGACATGGCGCTGGAAGCAGGCGATACCCTGCTGGTGCTGGGCAAGAAGGAAGATATTGAGGAGCTGGACGCATAACCGTCCGTTTGGCTCATACATTGCATTATAGGGCGTAGAGAGAGGATGAACCACATGAAGCCTACCTCGCAGGGACACTTTGACCGGGAAGTATGCAAACCCTTCTTTCACAAAGGCAATGACAAGGGCATTCTTCTCATCCATGGCTTTACGGGCAGCGCATCTCATATGCGCCTGATCGCACAGCAGCTTGCTGAGCGCGGCTACACCGTGTCCACCATCAATCTACCCGGACACGCCACCACCGAGGAGGACATGGCCCGCAGCACCTGGCAGGATTGGCTGCAGGCTTCCAAACAGGCGACGCTTGACCTGATGCAGCAGTGCCGGCACGTGACCGTCTGCGGACTGAGTATGGGCGGCGTATTGGCGCTGCTGGTGGCTCAGCAGATGAAGGTAGCGGCCTGCGTGCCCATCTCCGCACCCATGGCGGTCAAAAACAGATTGTTGGGCTTTGCCGCGCTGGCCGCGCCCCTGTACAAACGGGTGGAATGGGCCTCCCCCGCCAAACGGCACGGCGGCACTGACCCGGAATACGATTATGGCTATACCGGTTTCCCCACCAAGAAAGGGGCCGATCTGAACAAGCTGATCCGGCTTGCCCGTAAGAATCTGTTCAATATCACCTGCCCAGTTTTGTGCGTACAGAGCGAGCAGGACGAAACCATCTGGGAGGGCAGTGCAGACTGCATTCTGGAAAATGTAAACAGTCAGCAGCGCCAGAAACTCTGGCTCACGGGCGTCCCTCATGTATGTACCATTTCGCCGGAATGGCCGGCCATCACCGACGCCATCGACAGCCTGATGCAGTCCATCAGGAAAGAATAGGCCCAATCGACTCAAGCCCTGGCAGAGGGGATGATTTCCCCTATACCTTACGTTTTTTTCAACATTCTTTACGGGTCGTCGCCCCCTGCGGTGATCCGTTTTTTCGTCCCTGCATTTTCATAACCCGGCACACATTGGCGCACACTAACCGCACTAAGCGTGCGGAGGTATGCACATGCAATGGATCATCTCAGCGGTCGGGCTCATGATTTTGGTCTTTCTGGCGTTCAGCACGCGCCAGCCCGCCCGAAAGGAAATGCGCAACGCTCCACTGGACGAGGCGCTGGAAGGGTATTTGCAGACGCTGGCTGCACGGCCGCTGCTGAGTACGCCACAGCGAATCAGCCCTCCCCGCAGGTTTCTGAGCCGGCTGGAGAACCTGCTCAATATGCTCAACGAGCTGCCTGCCAAGGAACTGCTTCCGGCTTCCAAACGGCTTAGTGATCATGGAAGGATGCTGCAAGAAGAAACCGCCGCCTTGCTACAGCAGTTGCGCTTCATCCGTGCACTTCCGGCAGCCGAACGCGATGAAACTCGTATTTCTTCCTTTGCCAGGGAGTTTTTTTCCCATACCAACGGCGAGATGAATCTGGGCAGATTTTCAGCAGTTGTTGCTGCGTGGCAAGCCCAAAGTCCCTTTACCGTCCGTGAAATCGACGCGCTGGAACCCGCGCTTCGCCTGGCGCTTTTAACGCTGCTGGTGGACCTGACCGAACAATGCGTCAGGGAACAGCAAGTCATTCAAGCGGCAATGACCGCAGCGGATGCGCTGCATAACGGAAAAGAAAAGACAGCCCAGCGGATTTATCAAAAGCACAGGCACAACCCCCTGTTTCTTACCCGGTTTAACGGCCAGGTGCGCAAGGGGCACGGCGGAGAGACCGCTTTCCGAAGCCAGCAATTTTTCATTGAGCAAGCGTTTTCAGGCGAAGAACTAATCAGCGAAGAGCGTCTCCATCAAATTGAAACCGTCCGGTGGGTAAGCAATGCCATTTCCTCCCTGCAATTTCTGAAGCAGATGCCTTGGCACCGGCTCAAGGAGGAATGGAGCCACCCTCACCTTACGCTTGAGCAAGACGATGCCTATCCGCGAATGGATGCCGAAAGCCGTGCAGCATACCGGATGCGCATCGGCGAACTCAGCAGACTGTCCCACCGAACCGAACGCGCCGTCTGCGAAAAAGCCCTGAGTCTGTGCCATGGCTATGACCCAGGAGATGTGCGCTCGCATGTGGGCTACTATCTGCTGGATGACGGCGTTCCCACGCTGCTCAGTGCCCTGCACATCCGTCCCAGTCTGTCCATTTGGTTTCGCTTTGCACTGGGAGGCTCCAAAGCATGGCGCATCATATCCTGGGCTTCGTTTGCTTTACTTACACTGATCATTGTGCTCAGCGGGACGCACCCACTGCTATGGCTGCCGCTGGCAGTGCTGCTCACCTTTGCTGTCTTGCAGGCGTTGCAGCTATTGTTCACACGTCTGGCGCTGCCCCGCATCGTGCCCAGAATGCAGCTTGAGCACATTCCGGACTCTGCCCGTACGCTGGTGGTCTGCCCCACCATGCTGCTCAGTCCTGAGCATGCCATCCAGACGGTCAAGCAGCTTTCTGTGCTATGCCACGCTAACCCCGATCCCAATCTGGACTTTCTGCTGCTGGGAGATTATCAGGACAGCCTCACCGGCACGCTTTCCGATGACGATGATGTGGTTTCTGCCGCAGCGACAGCAGTCCGCGCGCTCAGCGAAGATACCGGGCGTTCGTTTTTGTACTTTCAGCGGGAGAGGATCTATCAGCTGTCCGACCATATGTACATGAGCCGCGAACGAAAACGGGGCGGGCTGGAGACCCTGATGAAGCTGATGGAAGGGCAGCCTGTTGACGACCGGTTTACCTACGCTTCCATCCAACCCGAACGGCTGCGGGGACAATATCGTTATCTGCTTACGCTGGACAGCGATACCCTCATGCCACCAGGTACTGCTCTTCGGCTGGTGGGCGCAATGCTGCATCCCCTGCAGCGGCGGCATTCCCTGGGTGGCCGCATGCGCGGCGTGTCCATCATTCAGCCGCGCATGAAAACAGCCTTGCACCGGGTGGAAAGCTGGTTTTCTCTGCTAACCGGTGGCGAGGGTGGTACCGATCCCTACAACCCGTTGCTCGGCGATTTTGATCAAGACATCCTACGTAACGGTACATTTCAGGGCAAGGGAATCATTGATCCCCGTGCCTACTTGACGGCAACCAGTCGGCAGATGATTCCCGGCGCAGTCCTCAGCCACGACCTGCTGGAAGGGCAACTGACAGGCTGCGCCAACGCAGGCGATATCACCCTCTATGAAGGTCAGCCCAACACCCTGCATGAATACCTGTATCGGCTGCATCGATGGACAAGAGGCGACTGGCAACTGCTCCCCTATCTTATTTCCTTTCTGCCGAAACACACCCAGCCTGAAAAGAATACGCTGACCAGCAGCGACCAGCAAAAGCTTTGGTTTTCCATCGGTAGAACAATCCTGCGCCCGCTTCAACTGCTGCTGGCATTCCTGTGTGTGCTTGTGGCGGCCCCCATCCCGCTGGCACTGGTGCTTCTGGTGCTGGACTGGCCCCTGCTGCTCAAAAAAAGCTGGACTGGCGCTGTCTCCTTCTTGCTTCGAATACTGATACTGCCGCTGGAAGCCGGTATGCAGGCGGATGCAATCGCCCGCACCCTGTACCGGGTGTTGATCTCCCGGCGGAAGCTACTGGAGTGGACCACCGCTGCCCAACTGGCTCATCTTGAGCAAAAGCCGGACATGCTGTTTTTCTATCTGAGCATGATCTCAAGCGGTGTGCTGGCGCTGCTCTGCCTAATCCCCGGCGCAATGCGACTCCCGGGGATCATTCTGGCAGCGTTGTGGGCAGCCTTTCCCTTTCTTCTTCCCCTGGCAGAGCAACCCCTCCGGCCAAAGAAACACCCCACCGGCTATATGCATGAGGTATTGGAACGGTTGGCAGGTAACACGCTGACCTTCTTTGAAACTGCCATAACGGACGCAGACAACGCCTTACCGCCTGATCATGTACAAATCGACCCCAACAAGGGAATCATGCACCGTACCTCACCCACCAACATTGGTCTCTATCTGTGTTCCCTGGTGGCTGCGGAGATGCTCCAGCTTCTGCCGCCCGATGAAATGGCCCACCGCATCTCCTGTACCGTCAGCACGCTTGAAAAACTGCCCAAGTGGAACGGGCACCTGTACAACTGGTATGACACCCGTACTTTGCAACCGCTGAAACCCTTTTTTGTTTCCACCGTGGACAGCGGCAATCTAGCGGTCTGCCTAACGACGGCTGCCCAGGGGGTTCGCAGTCTACTGGGCGCGCTCTCCCAGCGCCACCATAGCCTGTCTGCCAGGCTGGACGCGCTGGCGGAAGGTATGCACTTTGCCCCCTTGTACGATGCAGATGCAGAGTTGTTTCACGTTGGCATACATACCGAAAAAGGGGAGCTTACCGAGGCGCATTACGATCTGATAGCCAGCGAGTCCCGGCTCACTTCCTTCTATGCCATCATGACCGGACAAGTTCCTCTGCGTCACTGGTTTCATCTGGGACGAACCCGGGTACATACTCCCCATGGTCAGACGCTGCTGTCCGGGAACGGTACCCTGTTTGAATACCTGATGCCCTTTCTCTTTCAGCCGCCTACAAGCCGAACCCTGCTTTGTGAAACAGCGCGCAACGCACTCCAGTTGCAGCGGAGATACCAGCTCAACGGCGTCAGCGGCGTTAGCGAAAGCGGCTACTACGCCTTTGATCCAAATCTGTATTACCTCTACAAGGCGTTCGGCCTTGCGCCGCTGGCCATCAATCCTCAAGTAGAATCCGACGTGATTGCGCCGTATGCCACCATTCTTGCCTTCAGTCTGGATGAGAAAGGCGCCATGAGCAACCTTCTGAAAATGCAAAGCATGGGGATGGAAGGGCCGCTAGGGCTGTTTGAAGCTGCGGACTTTTCTGTAGAGCGCATCGGCGATGGCCAGCCGTTTCGTGTCATCCACAGCCATATGGCCCATCATCAGGGGATGATTCTGTGCGCCATCGTCAATTTTCTTTGCGACAATGCCCTTGCGCGCGCCTTTTCGGAGCTGCCTGCTGCCAAGGCTTACCAATACTTACTGGAGGAACCCATGAGCCGCCAGCGCGGCGTAGTACGCCATCCGCTGCGCAGGGAGATCCACACGGAGGCTCAGCCGGACATGTATGCTTCCCACCCAGCCAAATCTCTGGTTTTTCCCATGCAGGCACATGTGCTCTACGGCGCAGGAACCAGGCTGCTGGTGGATGCACTGGGCGGCGGATCGCTCAGCAGAAATGGCGTGATGATGACTCGCTTTCATCACAGCTGCCATCTGCCCTCCGGACCAAGGCTGTACCTGAAGGATAGCCAGAACGGCGCATACTGGATGGTGACAGAAGCCGGAGCCCAAGTCACCTTTGAGACCACTCAGGCCATCTTTACCCATACCAGACAGGAAATTTATTCCGCGCTGCGAACGTATGTGGATCCTCTCACCGGCGCTGCAGTGCATTGCCTTACGCTGGAGAACCGGTCCAAAGGGCAGCGCATGCTTGAGGTATGCAGCTATCTGGAGCCTGCATTGGCTTCCCAGCAGGACATGGAAACCTGCCCCGCATTTGAAACACTTTCCTTGAAGACCGCCAGGCTTTCGCCTTATGGTGTAGAAGCGACCCGGATGCAAGCTTCCGAAACAGACGAAACACGCAAGCTTTGGCATGTCCTGTGCACGGATACATCCATCAGTGTCTTCCACGTGCAGACGGATCGCGCTGCTTTTCTAGGTCGGGGGCGCAGCATCTACACGCCGCGGGAGCTAGAAATGCCCCTTAGCGGTCTTGCGGACGCCGTAGGTACGATGCTCGATCCCTGCCTGAGCCTACGTGCGCAGTTTGTTCTACAGCCCGGCGGGAAAGCGCGTTTTGTCTTCGTCACTCTCATGCCCAAACCGCAGGACACCCCCGGCGCATTCCTCCTGCGCTGCGATCATCCCGAGAGTGTGCTGAGCAGTTATGAATCCGCCCTGACGCAGGGCATCGTCACCATGCGCACGCTGGATCTTACGCCAGAAGAACAGGGACTTTTGCCCCAGCTTCTGGGTCTTCTGGCTTATACAGGGCAGCCAAGCCAGACGCGCTACGCCGGTGAAAACCATCTGCCGCTACATGCCTTGCAGGAGATCGGGATCATCGGTGACTGGCCCATTGCCGTGATGGAATGTGACGAAAAGAGCTGTCTCCCGCACGCCAGGACGATGCTAAAGATCCATGCGCTCTGCCGAATGAGCGGACTGTGGTTTGACCTTGTGTTTCTATGCAGAAACGAAACGACGTCAGCGCTCCATACCGCACTGGAAGAGGCTGTGCAGCAAAGCCATAGCCACGACCTGCAAAGCCAGCCTGGCGGCGTACATCTCTTTGATCATGATGGTATTTCCGATGAGCACGTTTATTTGCTGCGTGCGTGCGCCCGGGTGGTGCTGCGCATGCAGGACGGATCCATCGCCGACTGCCTGAACGCCATGCAATGCGCCGCGCACAGCAGACAGGTATACCGACAAAAAGCCACTGCCGCCTGGAAGCTGATGCTGCCTGACATTGGCGAATTACTCTGCTACAACGGCTACGGTGGTTTTGTGCCTTCCGACGGTAACTATGCCATCACGCTGCCCCCCGGCAGACAAACCCCGGCGCCCTGGTGTAATCCGTTGTGTTCAGAGACGTTCGGCACGCTGGCAAGCGAGAGCGGATTGCTTTTCTCGTATGCAAAACCCAACCGTACCGGCCGCTTCACCAGCTGGACAAACGACACCGTAAACCCGCAGGGAGAAGAAAACTTCTTTCTCAGAGACGAAGCCCATAAGCTGCTCTGGTCCCTCACGCGACAGCCATTGGGCATGGGGCTGGCTGTGCGCATCACCCATGCGCCCGGAGAAACAGTCTACGAAAGCTCGGGATATGGAATCTACAGCCGAATGCTTTGCTTTACCGATGACCAGAACGCCATGGGGATCCGTGTCATCCAACTGCGTAATGAGGATATGTCGGAACGCATTCTAACCTTCTGTCATACCCTCATCCTGACCCCCGATGCTCACCCGGCTGCACCGCAGCTTACCCGCACTTCGCGGATTCCAGGCGGTATCTGTCTGGAAAACCCACAGCGTGAAGGTGTATTCGGCCTGTGCAGCATCGACCCGGAGGCGTCCATTGCCGCTACCATGAGCGCCGGCACCTATCAGGGGCTGTGGAGTATCGCCCCTGCTGCGCTGAGCGGCGCAGAGATGCCATCTTCGGACAGCGGCAATGCCGTCATGCTCTGCAGCACCATCCAGCTCAAGCCCGGCGAAAGCCGCACGCTGACCTGTGTAGTGGGATACGCTAAAAAACGAAGCGAATTGGTCAAAACGTTTCAAGCGCTGCGCAGTGACGGCGCTTCCATGCGCCTCCACCGGGTAAAGCAGGTATGGGAGCAGCGGCTCTCCGCCATGCGCTTTGACCTGCCGGACGACGGGTTATCGCTGTTTATGAATCGCTGGCTGCCCTATCAAATCCGCGCTTCCATGATGATGCAAGGAGTATTGGATCATTCGAGCCGTGCCTTCAGGCCGGAAAATTTGCAGTCGCTGGTCCATACGGAGCCATGGATCGTCCGGGCGCAGCTTATACTGTACGCCGTGTGCTCCATTGAAGGCGTAGACGAACCATACCTTTCTGATGAGCTCGGCACCAGAAACCAGCCCGATGACCAAAATGATCCGCTGTGGCTTCCCTATATGACCGCCGTCTACGTGGAAGCCACAGGCGACAGTGCCATCCTTCAGGAATGCATCTCTGGTTTGCAGAACAAAACACAGCCAGAAACCCAATCTCTACTGGAATGCTGTCTGGAGATGATCCGGCACGTGGAGTTGGGGTCCCATGGTCTCCTGCTGAAAAAGAACGCCGGCGGAGAACAAACCGGCGGCGAAAGTATCTGGCGCAGTATGTTTCTTTGCGAGGTTTTGCGCCGCTTTGCTCCCCTGTGCCAGCCTGCACAGGCACAGCAGCTGTACACCATGCGTCAGCAGCTATTGCAGCGGCTTGATCAGTACGCCTGGGATGGCGGCTGGTATCTGGGCGGCTGGCGTCAGGACGGCGGCAAGTTAGGTTCAAGCCAATGCAGCGAATGCCGCATCGACGTGCAGCCTCAAACCTGGGCAGTACTCAGCGGCGTTTCCCGTGACCGCTGCGTAACTGCCATGGAAAACGTATGGCGCCTGCTTTATCAACGCAGCACCGGTATTCTCCAACGCTTTACCCCTCCCTTCGATCAAACGGAATCCCCCGACGGCGCAGTCTATCCACCCGGCGTGAAAGGCAACGGCGGTCAGGATACCCAAGCAGCTACAGGGGCAATCGCGGCATTCCACCAGCTCGGGCAGGACGAGAGAGCATGGGAGCTGGCGCTTGCGCTCCTGCCATTCCGCCATACTGCCACACAGCAGCTGGCGCGTCGTTACCGAGCAGAGCCCTATGTGCTGGCAGGAACGATCTGCGCCAACGCCCAGCAGCGCGGACGGGGAGGATGGACCTGGTATAGCGGCAGCGCGGGTCGGTATTTCACCGTCATGATGGAACAGCTGCTGGGCTTGCAGAAGATCGGCAATACGCTGCGGTTCCGGCCTGTCCTTCCCCAAGGGTGGGATGACGTCCACCTTAGCTACCGCTACTTCTCCGCCACCTATCATCTCCACGCCACACGGGAATGCACTGCAGCGGTGGCGGACGGCGAACCTCTCACGGACGGTACGCTCCGGCTTGAGGATGACGGACGGATTCACGAGGCCACTTTTCCGGCGCGATAACCGAAATAAAAAAACGCGGCTCACAGGCACGCCATGTGCTATGAGCCGCGTTTTGGATGATCGAAGGTTATTCTACGGTAACGCTCTTGGCCAGGTTACGGGGTTTATCCACATCACAGCCGCGGGCGACCGCCATACAGTATGCGAAAAGCTGCAGGGGGATCACTGCCAGCAGTGGGGCGAACAGATCGTCTGCATCCGGAATCGCGATGATCTCTTCCACGCTATCGCGTACCTTATCCTGCAGGCTCTCCCGGCAGATCGCGACCACGCGGGCACCGCGGGCGGTGACTTCGCGCAGGTTGCTCAGGGTCTTATCCAGCAGCGAAGGCTGGGTGATGGTCGCCACCACCAGACGGCCCGGCTGCAAAAGCGCAATGGGGCCGTGCTTCAGTTCGCCAGCGGCATAGGCTTCGCTGAAAATATAGCTGACTTCCTTGAGTTTCAGCGCAGCCTCCATCGACAAGGCATAGTCCAGGCCGCGGCCCACAAAGAATACATGCTTCTTCTGGCTGGCGGTGGAAGCAAAGCGCTGGAGATGTTCTTCCGTTTTGAGAACCTCCTCCGCCTTCTTGGGCAGAGTGACAAGTTCCTCAAGCAGCGCGTCCACCCGTTCCCGGGGCAGCGTGCCGCGCATGTCGCCCAACGCAATGGCCAGCAACAGCATCACTTCCGCCTGGGTCATGTATGCCTTGGTACTGGCGACGGCGATCTCAGGACCGGCGTAGGTATACAGGGTATTGGCATCCCCTACCTCGCGGGCAATGGTGGAACCCACCACATTGCACACGGCCATCACTCGCGCGCCACGGCGCTTGGCCTCGCGAAGGGCAGCCAGCGTATCAGCGGTTTCGCCGCTCTGCGACACGGCGATAAACAGCTCATTTTCGCCGATAATGGGATCACGGTAGCGATATTCGCTGGCGATCTCTGCCTCCACAGGCAGGCGAGCCAGCCGTTCGATGGCATACTTGCCAACAATGCCCGCATGATATGCTGTACCGCAGGCAACGATACTGATCTTCCGCAGATTCCGGGCGTCCTCGGGACTGATGGGCAGCCAAGCGTAGTCTCCGGGATTCTGGGAGCGACGAGGAGCGTAGGTCTTTTGCAGGGCTTCGGGCTGCTCGTGGATTTCTTTGAGCATATAATGGGCATAGCCGCCCTTTTCCGCGCTGCTGATATCCCAGTCCACATGGAACAGCGGATGCTGACAGGGCGTGCCGTAAGCATCGTATACGCTGATGCCGCTCTTGTCCAGGCGGGCGATCTCCTTATCCTTGAGGAAGATCACGTCGCGGGTATGAGACAGAAGCGCCGGGATATCAGAAGCAGCGAAGCATTCGCCGTCCTTTTCACCAATGACCAGCGGGCTGTCGTTGCGGGCACAGTAGAGCACACCGGGTTCCTCGTCGCATACCACGCCAAGGGCATAGCTGCCTTCCAGCATGGAAATGGCGCGAAGAAGCGCCTGCTTCATATTGCCTTTATAGAGGTGGTTGAGCAGATGGGCGATGACTTCGGTATCCGTCTGGCTGATAAACACCGCACCTTCCGCCGTAAGGAAATTACGCAGGGACTCATGGTTTTCAATGATACCGTTATGTACCACCGCAATGCCGCCCTTGACGTCGGTATGGGGATGGGCGTTGATATCGCTGGGTTCGCCGTGGGTAGCCCAGCGGGTATGACCGATGCCTACGCAGCCGGTAATAGGCGAAGTTTCCAGCAGGTTCACCAGGTTTTCCAGCTTGCCCTTCGCTTTTCGTACGTTGATTTTATTGGTTCCATCGATCACCGCGATGCCGGCGCTGTCGTATCCGCGATAGGACAGCTTATCCAGACCGTCCATCAGAATAGGAGCGGCTTCCCGTTGACCAATGTATCCTACGATTCCACACATAAACAAATGCCTCCACATAAAAACTAATGCAGAACATAATGTATCATAATGTATTATTCTTGTCAATCCCCAAAAATACCAGCAGCGGATCAATGGCCTTTTCATCACGGCGCACTTCGAAGTGCAGGTGCGGTTCTGCGTCGCTTTCTGCAAGCACGCCGTTGCCCACATGGCCGATCACCTGACCCTGATACACCGGGTCGCCGTCCTGGACATAACTGGCGTCGCACAGGCCTGCGTAGACAGTCGAATATCCATCACGATGCAAGATGCTTACGCAAAGGCCCATTTCTCCGGACGTCCAGACCCGCTCCACCGTACCGGCGGCGCTGGCTACCACCGGCGTACCATATGCAGCCTGCAGGTCGATGCCGCCATGGATCTGCCATGCGTTGACAGCTGCGAAGAATTGCGGTTCGTCAGCAGAATACTGCCTGATGGTGACGCCGCTGACCGGCTGAACAAAAGAAAACGGCGGCTCGGTAGGTACGCTCAGCGGCTTGGCAGTCGCCTGACTGGCAATGAGCGCCTCCTGAAGCGTCTGGGCGTTCTGGTTTCCGCCTGCACTCTGTACCTCCTCATATACCTGCGGTATTTCTACGGTCTCATTACGCAGGCGAAAGGTATACACCGCACTGATGACAATCACCAGGACGCACACGCCCAGCACCACATAAAACCCCTGTTTTTCCATCATACGATCATAACGCTGATAGGCTTTTCTAACCTTGTCCCAGAATTTTTCAGACTGCACAAAGATCCCTCCCGGGCATAGGTTGACCCTGTGTGCTGCCGCCTATACATTTTCAGCGTTTCTCCAGCGCTGTTCCCGGATAATAATGAGCAAGGATCTTTTCGTAACCATAGCCGTCCGCTGCCATGCTGTTGGCGCCTGCCTGGCTCATTCCTACGCCGTGACCGTAGCCCGTCTGGTGGAAGGTGATCCCGTCTGCGTCCATGGTGAAGGTAAAAAGAGTACTGCGAAGCCCAAGTGCGCCCCGGAAATCCGTTCCTTTTACTTCCCCTTCCCCCAGCAGCACTTCCTTTACCCTGCCCGTCTCCGTATGCGAAGCAATCAGAAGCGTCCGCTGCAGCGTTTCCGGGGTGATCCCCAGGTCCGGAAATGCTTTGGAAAGCAGCTGCGAAGCCTCTGAGAACGAAAAAAACGTATCCTCACGGTAGCCGCGCACTCCCTCCTCCCCTGTGCTTTTTACGCTGACAAGGTAAGGCACTGCCTGAAAAAAAACAGCCTGTACATCCTCCGTCTGGCCGCCGCTGATGGCATGATACATTACTTGAATGGGTTCACCCTCCCAGGTGACCACCTGACCCGCCGTTGCCGCTACCGCATCCATGATGCGCTGCTGATAAACCAGGTACTCGTCCCCCCACTTTTCCATGCAGGCGATCGTATCGGCGTACCCCTGACAATGCCCGCTCTCTGTGCACACATCCGCGCCTGTGCAAAGGGAGCAGCCGCCGTTTGCCTTCTGATACAACGCCCTCGTCCGGGCAGCCACGGACTGCGCCATCAGCGCTTGCGCATGATACGCCGCCGGCATCTCCGCAGCAACCACGCCGTAAACATAGCTTTCCAGTTCCATCTGTTCCAGTTGTCCCTTCTGTGCATTCCATACCGACAGCGTTACCGGCTCCCTGACAGGCGCATCCAGCAGCGCCAATTCCGCGCCGTTTTCCAGCTGCCTGAGAGTATTCTGTGTCTGTTCGTCCTGCCGCGGTTCAAGCCATAGCAGCAGGATCCGCTCCACCCTTCCGGGCAGCAACACCCTTGCCTGCCACACCGGCACCTCCAGCGCGCGCCACTGCGCAAGCGTCAGCGGCGCGCCGATCATCCGCCAGATCAGCGCCACGGCCAGCAGGATCAGGCTCAACCTGACCGGTGGATAGCCCTGTTTCATACGCATCCCTCCGCTTCCAGCCTATGCGCCTTTTGGGAAGAATATGGATCGCTCCGGCAGGATTTTGCATGTTTGATGCGTTTTATGATAAAATATACCAACCGTTCCGTGAAAGGAGATTTATGATGAAACGCGCTCTGTGTATCCTGCTGTGCCTCATGCTTGTGTTGCTGCCCGCCGTTTCCCAGGGCGCCACTTTGCATTCCGGCAGCACGGGGCAGAGTGTAATTCGACTCCAACAGCGGCTCAGAGAATTTTCCCTGCTCACCGGAAAGGCAGACGGCGTCTACGGTCAGCAGACCCAAAACGCGGTCAGACAGGCGCAGCGCCTGCTGTCGCTGTTTGGCTACAATGTTCCCGAAAACGGCATTGCAGACGAGTTAACCCTGGAGCTGATCTTTTCCGCCGAAGCAGAGGATGCACTCAACACACTTTACCTGGGCAGCAAAGGCGAGCGGGTGAAGGCAGCCCAAAACCGCCTGATCGATCTGAATATGATGGACGCTCCTGCGGACGGTTCTTTCGGAAATGCCACTGCCGAAGCCGTTTTGCGCTTTCAGCAGAAAATGATGGAACTGGGGCTGGTATGGAACTGGCAGGATGGTGTGCTGGATCCCGAAACCCACGAGATCCTTTTCTCAGATCTGTCCGTGTACAATTTCCCTGCGCCCGTCTGCTTTGATACCAATCAACCGCTGAACCTGATGCCGGAGCACCTCTACGGCGACGCCTGCATCGTTATTGACGCGCCGTCCGGCCAGGTATTGTTTGAACACAATGCCCACCAACGGATGTATCCGGCCAGCACTACCAAGATCATGACGCTTCTTTTGGCGCTCTCCCACAGCAATCTTCAGGACATGGTCACCATTCCGCAAAGCGCCGCCAACGTGCCCGTAGACAGCTCGCTTGTGCCGGTATATCCCGGAGAGCAAATGTCCATGGAAGCCCTGCTGCACGGGCTGATGATCCGTTCGGGCAACGATGCCGCCAACGCAGTAGCCGAGCTTTGCCTGGGTGACGTGGCGACGTTTGTCGACGCAATGAACCAGAAAGCCCTCGACCTGGGGCTGACCAATACCCACTTTGTCAATCCCCATGGATACCATGATGAAAACCACTATTCCACCGCCTATGATCTGGCGGCCATTGCCCGTGCCGGCTTAACGGATCCAACCTTCTGCAAGATCGTCACCTGTCTGAGCTATCCCATGCCTGCCACCAGCAGGCGCGACGTCCTCACCCTGACCTGTACCCACGAGATCTTCGATCCCGCTTCGGAATATCATATCCCCTACGCCGCCGGCGTCAAAAGTGGCTATACGTCGCTGGCAGGCTTCTGTTATGTGGGCGCTGCTCAGGCAAACGGCCACACACTAATCGCCGTGGTGCTCCATGCTCCCACGCGCAACAGGGCATGGCAGGATCTGCAAAAGCTGTTCAGCTATGGCTTTGCTGCCCTGGAGTGAGTCTTTTGGAACATAGCAAAACTATGCAATGGCAGAGTGTCCGGGAAACAATAAAAGCTGCGTCAAGCAACTTGACGCAGCTTTTATTGTGATAACGAGTGATGTATGATATGATTAACGCAAGTGATAAACTTGAATTTGTGGACACTTTGAACTTTGAATTCAATGGAGGAAACGATGAAAAACTATACTCAAGTTTATGTAAAAAACAGCTTTGAAGCAGCAGAAATGTATTGCAAAGCTTTTGGTGCGGAGATCACACGCGAGTTTAAAAATGTGAACAACACGTCGTATGACCACTGCGAATTGTCGGTGGATGGTGAGGGTTTTTTGGCGCTAGCCGAAGCTTCAAATCCTTGTGATATCAATATAGTACATAAGTACAAATGGGAAACCATGACATTTAACGTGTTTGAGATGGGGAGTGAGGAAGCCGTTTATCATGCATTTCATGTTCTAAGCGATGGCGGAGTGGTTATAGATCCCATTCATGAGCTCCCGTGGAGTAAATGTTGTGCGACCGTTATTGATAAGTTTGGAGTGTGTTGGTGGATTTCAATTTGATAAATCCAATTTGCTGTCTCGATCAAAGAGCACACTTCTATATATCTGTTGGGGGTATGCCGTGTATAGGATTTCGAAAATGACCCCTTGTGGAAAGAGCGCCCATCTGGTATTCCATACGCAAAACCCGCCGCATGATGGTTAATCATGCAGCGGGTTTACTATTTTTGTTCCCCTGTGTTTTGCGATTCTGTTTTGCCGCTCTATACTGCCTCTATCTGTTCTTCCTGCGCGAACTGCTTGCGCAGTTTACGCATCACATGGAAATACGCAGGGAACAGGAACAGGTCGGCAGCGATCCAGGCCGTAGGATTGGCAAAGCATGCGCCCAGGAAGCCCAACATCGGCACCAACGTAAAGGCCACGGCAGCGCGGGCCAACATCTCAAACACGCCAGCAAATACCGCCAGATTGGAAAAGCCCAGACCCTGAATCAAGAAACGAACAATGTTGACAAAGGCCAACGCTACATACATGGAAGCATTGATCAGCAGATAGGTGCGGGCATTGGCCAGCACCTCTGTTTCAGAGGCATCCACAAACATCAGCGTCAGGGGACGGCTGAAGAAGAGCACGACCAAAAAAGCAAATATGGCATAAGCACTGCCCATGATAGAACAGCTTCTCAGGCCTTTGGAAACACGATCCAGTTTTCGTGCGCCCACGTTCTGGCCGCCGTAGGTGGCCATGGTGGAACCCATGGCGTCAAAGGGACACATCAGCAGCTGACTCACCTTGACGCCGGTTGCAATAGAGGCCACTGCCATGGAACCCAGTCCGTTGACCGCCGTCTGCAGAACAATAGCGCCCAGCGCGGTAATGGAGTATTGCATCCCGGTAGGAAGGCCCATGCCCAAAAGGCGCTTGATGCACTCGCCGCTGATCTTCCAGTCCTTTTTTTGTAGATACAGCGCATCGCTGCGGAACACATAATTGATGCACAGTGCAGACGACACCATCTGAGAAGTTACCGTAGCAAGGGCGGCGCCCTTCACGCCCAGATTAAAGCCCAAGATAAACAGCACATCCAGCGCCACATTCAGCAATGAGCTGAAAATCAGATAAATGACCGGCGTGCGAGAATCACCCAGCGATCGGATGATGCCAAAGAACACGTTGTAGAGGAATACCACCGGAATGCCCAGGAAAATGATAAAAATATAATCATAGGCATACTGGAAGATATCCGCAGGGGTATTCATCCAGCGCAGGAACGTGCTGCACAGCGTGCAGACCAGCGTGGTCATGACCGCCGCGAAGGCCATCGACAGCATGATGGCGTTGGTAACAAAGCGTTTCATGCCCGGATAGTCCCGCTCGCCAAACTTCTGCGCGACAGGGATCACAAAGCCATTGCATACGCCCATGCAGAACCCCAGTACCAGGAAGTTCAGTGAACCTGTGGAGCCTACGCCTGCCAGCGCTTCCACGCCCAGAAACTTGCCCACAACGATGGTATCCACCATGTTGTACACCTGCTGAAAAAGAAGACCGAGCAGCATCGGCAAAAAAAAGCCGACGATCAGCTTTGTCGGCGATCCTTCCGTCATGTCCCGTACTGCGCCTCGACTCATCGGTCACATTACCTCCTGAGAGAAAAGTACCGCGTCAGTTTACTCGCATCGTCCCGTTTTTTCAATAGGATTCATAGCAATTTACAAATTTAATTTTTTTGTATCAAGCCTGCTCAAAAAAGAAAGACCGGGCAGCTTACTGCCCGGGTTGATTCAGCGTCGTCTTCCGTCCTCCAGATAGCGTCCCAGCTCGTGCATATTCTCCAGCACGCGGCCGCAGCCCACCACCACGTTGTTCTGCGGGTCTTCCGCGCAGGAGCAGGGCACCTTGAGCGCATCGGCAATGGCTTCGCAAAGACCGAACATCTGCGCGCCGCCGCCGGAAAGCAGAATGCCGTACTCAAAAATATCGGCTGCAAGCTCGGCAGGCGTGTGCTCCAGCACACCATGGATGCTTTCGATCAATTGCTGCAGCGGCTCGTCAATGGCTTCAGTGATATCATTACCATAGATTCGCATGGTCTTGGGCAGGCCGGTGATCATATTACGACCGGTCACGTCCATGTACACCTGCTCCGTACGCGGAATCGCCGAACCGATGGTGATCTTGAGTTCCTCCGCCGTGCGCTCGCCGATATGCAGGTTGTGCTTGCGGCGTACGTGGCGGATGATGGCGTCATTGAAGCTGTCGCCGCCCACCTTCGCGCAGTCCTGAACCATTACCTTACCCACGGAGAGTACGCCAATATCACTAACGCCGGCGCTGATGTCCACGATCATGGTGCCGTAGGCTTCATCAATGGGCAATCCAGCGCCCAATGCAGCTGCCAAAGGACGGCTGATCATCTGGGTACGGCGCATGCCCACGTCATACATGGTGGAGATCAGCGAACGTTTTTCCGTCTCATTTACGCCGGTGGGCACGCACATCACGGCACGGGGCCGGGCGAAATACCGCTTTCCGGTAACCCGGGTAACGAACTCGCGCAGCATCAGGCTGACCAGTTCGTAGTCCATGATGGCGCCGTTGCGCAGAGGACTGATCACCATGATGTTACGAGGAGTGCGGCCGACCATTTTGTCAGCCTCCTCGCCGATGGCAAGAATGTTCCGGGTGTCCCGGTCTACCGCCACCACGGCAGGCTCGCGCAGCATGATGCCGCTGCCCTTCATATAGATGAGAACCTGCGAGGTTCCCAGATCAATACCAATATCGTTGATACTTGCCATTGGACTTGCTTGCGCCTCCTTGCTGATCTGTATGCCGGAAAAAGAATCGCATACAAATTCACAAATATATTCGCCAGCCAAACGGCAATTCCTGCTTTTTCTGGTAATGTACCGCCAACGAGGTGTTAGTCATGGACGGACGCTCTGTATTTTTTTCTGGTTGCCTCGCCGCCCCGTAGATGTCTGACTGCTTTGTTGTAGCTCAATACAGCGCGTACCTGTTTGGCCAGAGTTGCATTCAGCCTGGGCAATCGCTGATCCATGTCTTTGTGCACCGATGATTTGCTTACCCCGAAATGTTGCGCTGCCGCACGAACCGTGGCGCCTGTGTCCGCGATATATTGGCCGATGGCGATGCACCGTTGATCGATCTCCTGTCGCACGTCGATCCCTCCCAGCGTTTTGGAAAGCATATGCGAAAGAAGGCGGTAAAATGGCAGCGGCGCAGGGTGGTTTTTCCCTCATCATTTTTTAAGAAACATCCCAGAAAATCCTCAAGCATAACCCGGCGGTTTGTGTTACAATGGCATCGTTGATAAGGAGGGAATTTCCATGGCTAACTACACCATCGACGATATTGAAATTCTGCGCAAAAAAAGTGGCATCACCTATGAAGAAGCCGTCAATCTGCTGGAATACCACAACGGAAGTCTGGCCCGTTCGCTGGTCGATCTGGAACGCAACGGACGAATGAAGGAAGACGGCGCTATGCCCCGGGGAAAGGAATCCGGTTTCAAAAAGATCCTGGGCACCCTGTTCCGTCTGCGCGTCATGATCCAAAAGGACGGCATCACCGTGGCCAATCTGAGCAGCCTGTTCTGGGCAGTGACGGTTATGGTCGCACCGCATATCGCTTTTATTGCGCTGGCGGTTTCGCTGCTTCTGGGCTATCGGATCTCTATTGACCGCAACAGCAGCGCTTTTTCCAGCGACACCTTTGACAGCGTGGTAGGCGGTATGAAAACCAACGTTCAGAATACCTTCAACAGCTTCTCCCGTTCTTTTTCTCAGGAAAGCAGCCAGACCGAGCAGGATGCGCCTCCCCAGCGTCCACACACCGAAGCCGCGGCCAGCGGTACCCGCCCGGTAAACGTCCAGTTCCCCGGCGGCGGCAGCGTGGACGTACGGGATGAGGGCGACGGTTACCACGAAGCGGATATCAACTGAGCACAAAGGGAGGCTAACCCATGAGCAAGATTCTGATTGTTGAAGACGAGGTCAAAATCGCGCGGTTTGTAACGCTGGAGCTGACCCACGAAGGCTACGAAGTGGAAGTTGCCCACGATGGGCGCACCGGTTTGGAAAAATGCGAAAGTTGGAAGCCTGATCTGATGATCCTGGACCTGATGCTTCCGGGGCTGAGTGGCATCGAGGTGTGCCGCCGCCTGCGCCAGACCAGCGATGTCCCGATTATCATGCTCACAGCCAAGGATGACGTCAGCGACAAGGTAATGGGGCTTGATATGGGCGCAGACGACTATATGACCAAGCCTTTTGCCATTGAAGAGCTGCTGGCCCGCATCCGTGTATGCCTCAAGAAGCACCGTACGGACATCGCTCAGGACACCGGCAAGCGCTCCGTGGGTCAGCTGCACATCGAGCCGGCCAGTTACAGCGTGGGCTACGGCACAACGCCCATCACCCTGACCAAGAAAGAATTCGACCTTCTCAACTATCTCTGGCAGCACGAAAACCACGCCGTTACCCGCGACGAATTGCTCACCAACGTCTGGGGGTACGAATTTACCGGAGATACCAATATTGTAGACGTGTATATCCGTTACCTGCGTCAGAAGATCGACGATAAGTTCGGCATCAAGACCATCCATACCATTCGCGCTGTGGGGTATATGTTCCGCTATGAGCAAGAAGCATAAGGAAGTCACATTCGATCCAGCGGCAGACACGCCTACCGTTGTTCAGGAAACCGCCATCGAAAAACAGAATACCCTTAACCGACTTTCGGACAAAGTCCACGGCCTTTTGATGAATGCCGTCAGCCATCTTCGGCTTTCCCTGACGCTGCGAATCGCTCTGCACAGCGCAGGACAATTGCTGCGTACCACCATTCCGGTGCTACTGACGGTGACCATCGCCCTGTGCGCGCTGGAGATCCCGCATATCCGCACGGCGCAAAGCGCCGTAGCTGCCCTTGAACCCGCCCAGGAACTGATATACGCGCCGGAACAGCTGCTGGGGCTTTCGGTGACAGAAGCCTATCTGCTGGAGGAGAACGCCGAATCTGCGGACATGAGCTTTGGACAGCAGGTCAAGCTGCTGTTTTCCACCCTTGGTCAAGGAGAACCCCGGTGTATCAAGGTATACAGTGAAACGGAACAGGGCGGACTAGTAATCGCCTATCCTGTCACGCGCCTGCTCCAATCCCTTTCGGTCATGTTCTGGGTGGTGCTGTGCTGTGATTTCCTGCGAGTGATTCACTTGATCAACCACCGCAACCGCCTGAATCAAAAGGTGCTCAAGCCCATTTCCGACATGGCCGAAACCGCCGCCACCCTCAGCGCCAACAACCTGAGCGACCGCATCAGCGTGGACGGCGCCAAAAACGAACTGAAGGACCTGGCGCTGGTCATCAACGGCATGCTGGACCGCATCGAGCTGAGCTATAACAGCCAGAAGCAGTTCGTCAGTGACGCCTCCCACGAGCTGCGTACGCCCATCGCCGTGATCCAGGGCTATGTGAGCATGCTGGAACGCTGGGGCAAAACCGACAAAGAGGTGCTGGACGAGGGTATCGCCGCCATTTCTCAGGAGGCTTCCAGCATGAAGGAACTGGTGGAACGGCTGCTGTTCCTGGCACGGCACGACAAAAAGACGCTGATGCTGGAGATGGAAACCTTTGATCCCCTGGAAGTGATGAGTGAACTGCACCGGGAAGCCAAAATGCTCTCCAGCGAGCATACCTTTGAACTCGCTCCGGCTGAAAACGCCACAATCAGCGGCGACAAGGGCATGATCAAACAGCTGATGCGCGTGCTGGTGGACAATGCCATCAAATACACGCCCGCTGGCGGCACCATCACCCTGGGCATGCGCAGAGAAGCAGGTCAATGCGTGCTTTCCGTCACGGATACCGGCGGCGGCATTTCCCCCGAGGATCTCACTAAGGTCTTCGACCGCTTCTACCGCTGCGATGACGCACGAAAATCCCAGACCAGCGGTCACGGACTGGGACTCTCCATCGCCCGTATCATTGCCGTGGCACACGGCGGCAGAATCCGCGTTCGCAGTAAAGTAGGCACTGGCACCACCTTCTCTGTATTCCTGCCCTTGGAGGAACGTGCCTGATTTCATCGTTTTTCTTTTGCTTGGTCGGGGATGTCCGGCTGGTGAAACACATGAAAACAAGACCCCGGCAAGGCTCAGCAGCCTGCCGGGGTCTTGTTTTCATGTGTTATTTGTTTTGCAGATACTCGTCGATGGCTGTAGCGGCGTTCTTACCCGCACCCATGGCCAGAATGACCGTAGCCGCGCCGGTGACCGCGTCACCGCCTGCGTAGATGCCCTCGCGGGAGGTCTTTCCGGTTTCCTCTTCGACGATGATTCCGCCCCAGCGCTGGGTTTCCAGGCCTTCAGTGGTGGACTTGATCAGCGGATTGGGAGAAGTACCCAGCGCCATGATCACGCAATCCACAGGCAGGTCGAATTCGCTGCCCTCCACAGCCACGGGACTGCGACGGCCGGATGCGTCGGGCTCGCCAAGCTCCATCTGCTGACAGCGCATGCTGTTGACCCAGCCCTGCTCATTGCCGCCGATGGACAGCGGATTGGTCAGGAACCGGAACACGATGCCCTCTTCCATGGCGTGTTCCACTTCCTCACGGCGGGCAGGCAGTTCGGCCTCGGTACGGCGGTAGACAATGCTGACCTCCGCGCCCAGACGGCGGGCGCAGCGGGCTGCGTCCATGGCCACATTGCCGCCGCCGACAACGGCCACATGCTTACCGCGCTGGATAGGCGTACTGCTGTCCTCACGGTAGGCCTTCATCAGATTGATACGGGTGAGGAACTCATTGGCGGAATACACACCCTTGAGGTTTTCGCCCGGAATACGCATAAACTTGGGCAGGCCTGCACCGGAACCAATGAATACAGCCTCGTAGCCGTATTCCTGCATCAGCTCGTCAATGGTGATGGTCTTGCCGATGACCACGTTGGTTTCCACCTTCACGCCCAGCTGGATGAGAGTGTCCACTTCCTTTTGCACAATGGCCTTAGGCAGACGGAACTCAGGAATGCCGTATACCAGCACGCCGCCAGCCAGATGCAGGGCTTCGTAGACAGTTACATCGTAGCCCTTCTTGGCCAGGTCGCCTGCGCAGGTAAGGCCGGAGGGACCGGAGCCGACAATGGCCACTTTATGTCCGTTGGAGGCAGGCTTCTTCGCAGCTTCCGTGGCATGCTCATTATGCCAGTCCGCAACAAAGCGCTCCAGACGGCCGATGGCCACAGGCTCTCCCTTGATGCCGCGGACGCACTTGCTCTCGCACTGACTTTCCTGCGGGCATACGCGGCCGCAAACAGCAGGCAGGGAGCTGGCTTCCGTGATGATCTGGTAGGCAGCCTCAAAATCGCCCTTGGCAACTTCCTGGATAAAGGCAGGAATGTAGATTTTCACCGGGCAACCGCCCACGCAGGGCTTGTGCTTGCAGTTGAGGCAGCGCTGCGCCTCGTCGATGGCCTGCTCCTCGGTATATCCCAAAGCGACCTCGTTAAAGTTCCGACTACGCTCCACCGGATCCTGGGTGGGCATGGGGTTCTTTTGCAGAGCCATATTAGGCATTGTTCTCTACCCCCTTGAACAGATTGCAGGCAGCGTCGTGGGCGTGGCGCTCAAACTCGCGATAGGTAGCGCCACGAGCCATGGCCTCGTCAAAGTCGATCAGATGGCCGTCGAATTCAGGGCCGTCCACGCAGGCAAACTTGGTCTCACCACCTACGGTCAGGCGGCAGCCGCCGCACATGCCGGTACCGTCGATCATGATGGGATTCATACTGGCGACGGTCTTGATTCCGTACTGCTTGGTCAGCTGGCAGACGAACTTCATCATGATCAGCGGACCGATGGTAATCACTTCATCGTATTCTTCACCGGACTCGATCAGTTTTTTCAGAGCGTCGGTCACCAGACCCTTCTCGCCCCAACTGCCATCATCGCTCATACGCACCAGCTTGGTGCTGGCGGCAGCAAACTCATCCTCCAGAATGACCAGATCCTGATTACGGAAGCCAACGATGGCATGTACTTCGCAGCCCTGCTGATGCAGCTTCTTGGCCACAGGATACGCAATGGCGCAGCCCACGCCGCCGCCCACCACGGCCACTTTCTTCAGGCCGTCGGTATGGGTGGCGCGGCCCAGCGGGCCAACGAAATCGTGGATGTACTCGCCCTCGTTCAAATGGTTGAGCTTTTCAGTGGTAGCGCCCACCACCTGGAAAATGATGGTCACGCTGCCCTTTTCCCGGTCGAAATCCGCTACCGTCAGCGGAATGCGCTCGCCTTCCGCATCTACGCGCAGAATAATAAACTGACCGGGTTCCGCCTTTTTGGCCACCAGCGGCGCTTCCACCTCCATCAAGGTAACGGTGGGATTCAGCACTTTCTTCCGAAGGATCCGATTCATTCCCTATTCCCCTCCCTCGGCCGGATCCTGTGTCCGGCCGGTCTCTCAAACCTTATGCAAAGAAGCTGTATACAGCTTCGATCACCTGTTGTCCCTGCTGGGCAGTCATGCCGTAGAACAGCGGCAGCCGCAGCAGACGCTCGCTGTCCGCCGTGGTCACGCGATCCTCGCCCACGAAACGGCCAAACTGCATACCCGCCTTGGCGCTGTGCAGGGGCACGTAGTGGAACACCGCGTTGACGCCGTTTGCCTTGAGATGATTGATCAACGCGGCACGCTGTTCCTGAGAGTCCAGCTTGATGTAGTACATATGCGCGTTGTGCTGGCACTCCTCAGGCACAAACATCTGCGTCAGCTTTCCTGCATCGGCCAGTTCGCGAAGTCCTTCATGATACTGATTCCAGCGAGCCATGCGCTCAGCGGTGATCATTTCATGCTGCTCCAGCTGGGCCAGCAAATAGGCGGCGTTCAGCTCGCTGGGCAGGAAAGAGGACCCGATATCCACCCAGGTGTACTTGTCCACCTGTCCCCGGAAAAACCGGCTGCGGTCCGTACCCTTCTCGCGAACGATCTCCGCCCGTTCCAGCAGTTCAGGGTCGGTCAGCACCACCGCGCCGCCCTCACCCATGCTGAAATTCTTGGTCTCGTGGAAGCTGAAGCAGCCCACAGCGCTCATGCTGCCAGCAGCACGTCCCTTGTAGGTCGACGTGACGGCCTGCGCCGCATCCTCCACCATGGGAATGCTGTACTCCCGGGAGATCGCTTCCAGCGCATCCATATCGCAGCACACGCCAGCATAGTGAACCGGAACGATGGCACGGGTTTTGGAGGTGATCGCTGCCCTGACGCATTCCGGATCGAGGTTCATGGTATCCGGGCACACGTCCACAAACACAATCTGCGCGCCCCTGAGTGCAAAGGCATTGGCCGTTGAGCAAAAGGTGTAGGAGGGCATAATAACCTCGTCGCCGGGCTTGATGTCCAGCAAAATGGCCGCCATTTCCAGTGCAGACGTGCCAGACGTGGTCAGCAATGCGCCCTGCGCGCCCGTCAAACGGGTCAACTCCGCATGGCAGCGCTTGGTAAACTCGCCGTCGCCGCAGATTTTCCGGTTAGCAATCGCCTGGGCGATGTAGTCACTGCTTTCTTTCACATAGGGCGGTACATTAAACGGAATCATTGGTTCTCCCTCCGTAGCCGTAGTAGTCAGCGAAGGTATTATAGCATGAAAAAGACTTTGTGTCATCAGCGTTTGAGCAGTGCAGCCCGCAAACGGACAGGCGTCCTGCGACAAAGGATGATAACTGTCCAAGCGTACCCTGCAAAAACCGGTTTGTCAAGAAAGATACAGCTTTGATACAACGAAAAAACGCCGTCGGTCGCTCTGGACCGCACGGCGTTTTTTCCATTATCCGCGCATGGACAGGGAACGTACACCCATCTGTGTCAAGCGAATCTCGTAATGGCAGCAGGTTTCCATGAGCAGCAGATAATCCTCCTCCGGAGCCACTTCAAAGGAGAAAGCGCCCATGCCGTTGCCCTGCCATACAGACAGTACTTGCCGGGTAGAGAGCAGCTGCAGCTTCAGCCGCCACTGACACTGACCATTTGGCAGTACATACCCTGCCACGATCCCGGTTGTACAGCAGCAAATGCAGTCGGAGGCTGTGATCTCTTCCTGCGGAGGAAGCGACACAGGTTCGCAGGATGTCAGACCCGTCACACCACCAACAAACGGAAACCAGTGCAGTTCAAAACCGCTGCCTTCCTGTACCGTAATTCCGGCAAGGGCCGCATTGCCGTTGATGCTGCCGCCGGTGGTTCGGGAGTTCCACCGGGTCTGCGGCGCCAGCACACTGCCGTGAATCGCCGCCGGAACCGTCATTTCCACAGTGTTGGCGTCAAGGAGCACATACAACGTGCGTTGTGCCGCCTCCTCGCTCCCCCACAGACCATTGGCTACGGTAAGGGTATCGCCGCTGGTGATTCTGACAATGTTCAGGCTTCCTTGGGGCGTGTCGAAGGTCAGCGCACCCGTCAGCGAACCATCCTGCGGCCAGGCAAGATCAAACACATTCTGCTGAGGGTCTGTGCCGGTCAGCAGGAAACCGTCATCCTGCGGGACGACACTGCCATTGGCCGAAAGGGCCGCCATCGCCTGTTGACTGCACAGAAGACTCGCCCGCGCATCCCGGAAAAATGCAGGGACGTCTGCGCTCAGTCTGGCGGCAGGAATCCGCCGCGACACGTCATAGCCTGAAATGATGTAATGGCTGCCGCTGTCCGTTGGCGCCCAATAGGGACTGCCGTCGGCCGCATATAGCGCAGCCAACTCCTCCTGCTGATTTTCAGCATCGCTTTTGCCGATCAGATAAGTACTGCCGCTTCCAACCTGAAACTCATTTCCGGAGGTGACTACATTGCCCACCACCGTCAGCGCACCTGCGATGTTCACGTTGCCGCCTGCCAGAAACCGGATGACGTACGGGTCGTATGGAATGGTCTGCTGCCCCATCCGCCCAAAGCCGATGGACATCCCGCGATAGCTGCTCACATTACCTTCGACAGCCGCTGCACCTTCCATATCGATGATGTTCTCCACACTGCCAAGAATGACGCCATTGTAACCCACTCCGTTGCCAAAGGGCTGGCCGGGGATATCCTGCCAGCGAAGGTCCTGATAAGGAACGCCTGTTAAGCTCGCCACCTGCATCTCTCCTTTCTGCCTGCAACATCCTTATGCTGAAAAAAAGAACATGTGCAAAACACCCGGCACGATTGAAGGTAAGCGACGAATTTGTTATGATATAAGATGATTCTTTACTGCATAGTGGAGAGAGGGTGACAAAATGCCAAGGGGATTGCTGGTGGTAAACGCCTTTTTGCGCACCAGTAAATTTGACGAACTATACCAGATTCTGGCCGACGCTGCAAAAGAATGTGGTATGGCGCTGGACGTCCAGACCAACGCAGAGCTGATCTGCGCCATGGAGACCGGTGAATTCCGTAAAGAGGATTACGCTTTCGTACTGTTCTGGGACAAGGATGTTCTTCTGGCGCAGCGGCTTGAACAGATGGGAGTGCGCCTGTTCAACAGCGCGCGAAGCATTGCCCTGTGCGACGACAAAGCGATGACCTGGCTTGCCCTCAGGGAAACAGACATCCCCATGCCCCGCACCATTCCCCTGCCTAAAACCTTTTCCGCTGTGGGCTATCCATCGCTGGATTTTGCACGGTTGGGCGACGCGCTTGGGTATCCTGTGGTGGTGAAGGAATGCTTCGGATCCTTCGGGCAGCAGGTTTATCTGTGTGAAAGCCGGGCCGCACTGGAGCAGAAACTCCGTGAGCTGGCAGGTACACCGCTGCTTTTGCAAAAGGCAGTCACCGAAAGTCTGGGCCGGGACGTGAGGATCAACGTGGTAGGCGGCAAAGTAGTTGCCAGCATCCTGCGCAAGAGCAACGACGGAGATTTTCGCAGCAATCTGACCCTAGGCGGCTCTATGGAACCCTATACGCCCACGCCAGAAGAAGCCGCACTGGCAATCCGCGCCACAGCGCTTCTTGGCCTGGACTTTGCAGGCGTGGACGTGCTTTTCGGCAATGATGGCCCTATCCTGTGCGAGGTCAACAGCAACGCGCACTTCAAGACCACCCTGTCCTGCACTGGGGTAAACATGGCTCTTTGCATCATGCAATACATTAAGGAACAGATCTGATGAAACACACGAACGAAAAACACTGCTGGCTGCTTTATGATCGACCCGATCTGGCGGTAAACCGCGACTATGCTGCATTGATGCGCACCCGGGGTGAAGCCTGCGGGCTGGACATTGAAGCAGTCACCATTCAGGAGCTTTCCCTGGGAATGAATGCGGATGGACAGCCGTTCCTACGCCGATATGGGCAGGATTGCAAGCCGGACGCTGTGCTGTCCCGGATGCGTTTTGACTGGATCAGCGAGCATCTGGAACGCATGGGCATTCCCGTGTTCAACAACAGCAAGGTGTGCCGTATCTGTAACGACAAGCGCAGAACCCATCTGTTTCTGAGCGGGCTGCCTATGGCAGAAACTCTGTTTGCCAATGACTCGGCCGAACTGTCTGATCTGCCTGCGTGGCCGCAGGTGCTCAAGCCGGCGCTGGGCCACGGCGGAGAATCCGTTTCTCTAATCCAAAGCGATCAGGAATGGGCACAAAGCTCCGAAAGACTGAAAGGCCGTCCGGCGCTTTGCCAGTCGGTTGTGAAGACGCCCGGTCGCGATCTGCGGGTATATGTGCTGTTTGGCCGAATCATCGCCGGCGTGATGCGCACCGCTCACAGCGGCATCGTCAGCAATTTCAAGCTAGGCGGCGATGTACAGCTGCACACGCTCACCGAAAAGGAAACCGTACTGGCAAATGCCGTCATCCAGCGCTTTGAGCAGGCAGGTGCTCCCCTTTGCATGGCTGGCGTTGATCTGCTGTACAACGGCGATGAGCCTGTGATCAGCGAGGTAGAAGATGTGGTAGGCAGCCGGATGCTTTACAAGGTCAGCGATATTGATCTGGCTGACCTGTATCTTCAGGAAATCAAAAAACGGTTACACATGTAACTTTTTTCTTGAATATTCGACGACACTTTGCTATAATATGCAATCATTAGTCTATTTTTCCAGAAAGGTGGCCACTGTTTTGGAAGCACAAGTTCGTATCTGTATGTTTGGCGGTTTTAATCTCTACATCAATGACGAGTGCCAAAACGCCTCCGTACTCAAGTCAAAGAAAGGCCTTGCTCTTCTGCAGTACACCATTCTCAAGCACGACTCCGCCGTGTCCAACCACCGCCTGATCGAGCTTCTTTGGCCCAACGAAGAAAGCAGCAACCCCGAAAACGCCCTGAAAACGCTGGTCAGCCGCTTCCGTTCGCTGCTGAATCAGTGCTGTCCCGGTCTGGGAAACTGCATTGAGGCCAGCCGCGGCGGCTACCGCTTTGTGCTTCTGCCGGGCATGACCATTGACGTCTTTGAATTCGAGGATATTTGCCGCCGTTTGCAGGGCTGCCGTGAATTGACCAGCGAAACCCGCACGCTCTACAAGCGGGCCATCGCGTTGTATGCCGGCGATCTGCTCTCCGTCAACGATCAGGACGAATGGATAGTCAGCGCCAGCGTTGGCCTGCATGCCAAGTACATCAAGCTGGTCTACGAGTACCTGTCCTTCCTTAAAGAAAGCGAAGAGTACCCCGAGATCATCCAGACCTGCCGTTTTGCACTGGAAAGCGATCCCTTTGACGAGCGTCTGCATCTGGACCTGATGAACGCACTGGTCAAGACCAACCGCAACAACGAAGCGCTGATGCAGTACAAGCATGTAACCAACCTGCACTTCCGCTATCTGGGCGTGAAGCCGCCGGAAGGCATCCAGCAGTTCTACAAGCAGATCACCCAGGTCGGTACCAATCTGGAAATGAATCTGGACTCCATGCGGGAAGAATTGCAGGAGTACGGCGACGTTCATGGCGCTTTTGAGTGTGAATATGCCGTTTTCCGGGAAATCTACAATCTGCAGATGCGCAACCTGGAACGCTTCGGCACCAACATGTATCTGGTCATGATCATGGTCACCAGCATGGACGGCGAACCCATCGCGCCGCTGAAGCTGGATGACATCATGAAGGGGCTGGGCGCCATTCTCAAGGAGCACCTGCGCAAGGGCGATACCTTCTCTCACTTCAGCCCTTCCCAGTATGCGCTGCTTCTGCCCTCCGTTACCGACGAAACCGGCCACATGGTCATCGAGCGCATCAAGCGCTACTTCTACCAGCGTTTCCCCAACAGCAACGTGATGTTCAATTACCGTCTGGGACCCCTCCACAGCGGCAGCATGCCCGCGGCCGATGAAAACACGCTGATCGAACAAAGAGCACCCAAGAAGAAAAAAAGTACTTCCAAAAACAAGTAACGCATATCCTTCATCAACAGAGTCAGGAGGCAACATAATGGCTATTCTTCATGTTTCCGGTACCAATTTTGACGCCGAAGTGCTGAGCAGCACCCAGACCGTTCTGGTTGATTTCTACGCCGACTGGTGCGGCCCTTGCAAAATGCTTTCTCCAGTCATCGACGAAATTGCCGGGGAGAATCCCCAGGTAAAGGTCGTTAAGCTGAATGTGGACAATGCCCCCGAAATCGCCGCGCGCTACGGCGTGATGAGCATTCCGACCCTGATCGTCTTCAAAGGCGGCGAGGTAACCGGGCAGACCGTAGGTTTCCAGAGCAAGCAGGCCATCCTTGCGATGCTGTAAGGATCAAAAACGCAATACAAAAGCGCCACAGCAATCTGCTGCGGCGCTTTTTAATTCCACAACGCCTCCATGCGGCGCAGTGACGGAAAGAAAATCCCGTCAGTCCTGAGACTTCATTTCAGCCAGGCACTTTTCACAAACGCGCTTTCCCTTGAAAAGGGTGGTGTTGCGAGCGTCACCGCAAAAGATGCAACCAGGCTGATACTTCTTGAGGATAATCTCATCGCCCTCAGTGAAAATCTCAAGAGTGTCCTTGATCGCAATCCCCATTGTCTTGCGCAGTTCGATCGGAATGACAACGCGACCAAGATTATCAAGTTTCCGGACAACACCTGTGGATTTCATCAATGCTGCCTCCTGTTCATAAGCATATCAAGAAATCTGACTTCATTATCATATAGCAAACAGCGCAAACAGTCAATGCAAAATCAGGCAATGTTCGCTCCCGATTTACATATTATTTGGTGTATAAATAACGTCTATTCCGAAACGCTCGGTACCAATTTCGCATTTTGGGAGGAAATAGCATTGTTTTTACAATTCTTGTGGTTTGCCTTGGTGGGGTTATCTGTTCTCTATGGGTGTCTCAACGGACATATAGGCGATCTGTTGCCTGCAGCGCTGTCAGGGACAGGGAACGCCATCAGCGTGACCCTCAATTTGGCAGCAGGCTACCTGTTTTTCTGCGGATTAATGGAGATCGTGAAAGCGTTGGGGCTTCCCAAAACGCTAAGCAGATGGCTGAAACCAGGGCTCAAGTTGCTGATGCCAAAGCTGAAGGATGACGAAGCGCTTTGTGCAGTCACGATGAATCTGTCTGCGAACATGCTGGGGCTCGGTAATGCCGCGACGCCCTATGGCATCGCGGCTGCGAACCGGCTGGATGTCCTTTCGGAAAGCGCGTCTCATTCCCGTCAGGCGCTGTATATGCTGCTGATTCTCAATGCCACCAGCATCCAGCTGCTTCCCACTACAGTACTGACGCTGCGTATCGCCGCTGGTTCCACCAATCCAAACCTGATCCTTATGCCCTCGCTGGTGTCCTCAGCAGTATCCACGGTCGTTGGGGTATTGCTTGGGCTGCTCCTTGCCAAACGAACGGAGGCGCACCATGGCGTATGATCTGATCTGGCTGATCCTTCTTTTGTTGCTGCCGGGAATCGCGCTGCTGCGCCGCCTGCCGGTCTATGACCTGTTTGTGACCGGCGCAAAGGAAGGTCTTCGGGTGGCGCTGCAAATACTGCCCAATCTGGCGGCCATGCTGGTGGCGGTTTCCCTGATGGAAGCCACCGGCCTGACGGCGTTTCTCTGCCGAATTTGCGCGCCTGTACTTACGTGGTTGGGCCTGCCTGCAGAGATCGCACCACTGGTCGCCCTCAGGCCATTGAGCGGCTCAGCAGCGCTTGCGGTATTGGAACAGCTGCTCAATCAATACGGCGCGGACAGCCGTATCGGTCTGCTTGCCTCGGTCGCCATGGGGTCCAGCGAAACCATTTTTTATACCGTCTGCGTCTACCTGAGCAGTTGCAAAGATCGCCGCACAGGATACGCCATCCCATGCGCGCTGGCGGGAATGATTGCAGGATTATGGACAGCCGGACGATTCTGGCGTTGACAATCAGCCAAAATTGGGTATAATAACCGGGTAACCATACATCCATGCGCGATGAATGAGAGAGTATCCTCCATTGGCCGGCATAAGAGAGCCGCAGCTTGGTGAAAAGCGGCCCGGTACAGGCGGAGAACATGGCTCAGGAGCGCTTTTGCCCGATAGGTAGGGCAAAACGGCACGGCACCGATAACCGCCGCTAAGCGATAAACCAGGGTGGTACCGCGGGAATTTCCCGCCCCTTTCTTTCCTTTGCGGAAACGAAAAGGGCGGTTTTTTTATCGCAAAGCGGCGCTCATATCAACATTCCTATCATGGATTGATACAAGGAGGGCATCCCAAATGGCAGAAAAATTCTACATCTCAACTCCCATCTATTATCCAAGCGATAATCTGCACATCGGCCACGCCTATTGCAGCGTTGCCGCCGATACCATGGCCCGTTTCAAGAAGCAGCAGGGCTATGACACCTTCTTCCTTACCGGTACGGACGAGCACGGCCAGAAGATCGAGCGCAAGGCTGAGGCCAAGGGTGTAACCCCGCAGGCTTACGTGGACGAGATCGTCAAGGGTATCAAGGAACTGTGGACCCTGATGGACGTGGAGTACGACGATTTCATCCGCACCTCCGACGACCGCCATGTGAAGGCCGTGCAGAAGATCTTCCGCAAGCTCTACGAGCAGGGCGACATCTACAAGGGCAGCTACGAAGGCTGGTACTGCACCCCCTGCGAGAGCTTCTTTACCGAGCTGCAGCTCAAAGACGGTTGCTGCCCCGACTGCGGCCGTCCCGTGGAAAAGACCAACGAGGAAGCCTATTTCTTCAAGCTGGGCAAGTATCAGCAGTGGCTGACCGACTACATCGAGAGCCATCCCGACTTCATTCAGCCCACCAGCCGCAAGAACGAAATGCTCAACAACTTCATCAAGCCCGGTCTGCAGGATCTGTGCGTCAGCCGTACCTCCATCAAGTGGGGCGTGCCCGTTGACTTCGACGAGAAGCACACCGTCTACGTCTGGCTGGACGCCCTGACCAACTACATCACCGCGCTGGGCTTTGAAAGCGAAGACGACAGCCTGTACCAGAAGTACTGGCCCGCTGATATCCATCTGGTGGGTAAGGAAATCATCCGCTTCCATACCATCATCTGGCCTATCATCCTGCACGCGCTGGGACTGCCCCAGCCCAAGCAGGTATTTGGCCATGGCTGGCTGGTGCTGGACGGCATGAAGATGTCCAAGTCCCTGGGCAACGTGGTGGATCCTGTGGTGCTGGCCGGCCGCTACGGCAGCGACGCCATCCGCTACTTCCTCATGAGAGAGATGCCCTTCGGCAGTGACGGCCAGTTCAGCTATGAAGCTCTGCTGACCCGTATCAACGCCGACCTGGCCAACGACCTGGGCAATCTGGTCAGCCGTACCGTGGCCATGGTGGAGAAGTACTTCGGCGGCGACGTGCCCGCTCACGGCGAGTGGAACGAGATCGACCAGGCTTTGATCAAGCTGGCCGAGGAGACCCCCGCCAAGGTGGTCAAGCGCATGGACGAGCTCCAGTTCTCTCTGGCGCTGCAGGATGTGTGGCACCTTATCGGCGAGTGTAACCGCTATATCGACCTGAACACCCCCTGGGTGCTGTGCAAGACCGAGGAAGGCCAGGAGCGCCTGAAGACCGTGATGTACGTGCTGTGCGAGTGCATCCGCTATGCAGCCGTGCTCATCGCCCCTACCATGCCCAAGACCCCTGCGCTGATCTATCAGCAGCTGGGCGTGACCGACGACGCCATCAAGACCGTCGAGTCCCTGACCACCTTTGGCCAGCTGCCCGCAGGCACCAAGGTGCAGAAGGGCGAGGCTCTCTTCCCCCGCATCGACATCAAGAAAGAACTGGCGGACATCGTTCCCACCCCCAAGGAAGAGAAGCCCAAGGCCGAAAAGAAGCCCCAGCCCAAGCAGGAGAAGAAAGAAGAAAAGCAGGACAGCGGCGTGATCACCATCGACGACTTCGACAAGGTACAGCTGCGTGTGGCCCGCATCCTGACTGCCGAAAAGGTAGAAGGTAGCGACAAGCTGCTCCACTTCACCGTGAAGCTCACTGACAACGAGCCCGAGCGCTCCGTGGTCAGCGGCATTGCCAAGTTCTACACCCCCGAAGAGATGGTAGGTAAGCAGGTGGTGCTGGTAAGCAACCTCAAGCCCGCCAAGCTGCGCGGTATCAAGAGCGAAGGCATGATTCTGTGCGCCAGCGACGCCGAGGACAAGGTGCTCAAGCTGGTGACTGTTGAACCTGGCATGGAAGATGGTGCCTGCATCCGATGAGCTTGTTTGATTCCCACTGTCATCTGGAAGATGACCGCTTTTCAGGCGATGTGGAGGGGGCGCTGGAGCGCATGCAGCAATCCGGCGTCACCCGTTGCATCCTTGCCGCCAGCGATATGCCCACCGCTGAAAAGATCGTAGCCCTTGCGGATGCTTATCCGCAGGTCTACGGCATGGTGGGTTTTCATCCACACGAGGCCTCCCAATTTCGGGAAGAAAATCTGACTCAGATGGCTGAGTGGCTGAAAAATCCAAAGATCGTCGGTGTAGGCGAAATCGGTTTGGACTACTATTATGACCATTCTCCCCGGGATGTGCAGCGCAGCGTGCTGGAGCGTCAGTTAGATTTTGCGCTTGAGCAGGATGTGCCGGTAGCTTTTCATATCCGGGATGCCCACGGCGATACGCTGGATCTGCTCAGTCATCGCAAAGGCCGCCTGCCGGAGGGCGTGCTGCACTGCTTCAGCGGCAGTCTGGAATGCGCCCGGCAGTATCTGGACATGGGTTTCTACATTTCCTTTGCCGGGCCGGTGACGTTCAAGAACGCCGCCAAGCTGCAGGAGGTGGCCAGATACTGCCCTGTGGACCGACTGCTGGTGGAAACCGACAGCCCCTATCTGGCGCCGGTGCCCCTTCGCGGCCAGCGCAACGAACCTGCCAACGTGCGCTACGTGGCGCAGATGGTTGCCAGCCTGAAGGACATGGACGCGCAGCAGCTGGCGCAGACAGCCTTTGAAAACACCTGCCGCCTGTACCGCATCCCTACGGAGGACAGCCGTCATGCCTGAGAATAACATCATCGTACGTCCCTACCGCCCGGAAGATCTGCCTGCCATGGCCGAGATCTGGAATCAGGTGGTGGAGGACGGCGTGGCCTTCCCCCAGCTGGAGCTGCTGGACGTGCCTACAGCTGAAGCATTCTTTGGCGAACAGGATCTTTCCGCCGTAGCGGAGATGAACGGCACGGTCTGTGGCCTGTATATCCTCCACCCCAACAACATCGGCCGTTGCGGGCACATTTGCAATGCCAGCTATGCCGTGTACCGCCATATGCGCGGCCAGGGTGTAGGCAGGGCGTTGGTGACCGACTGCCTGCGCGCAGGGCGGGAGCTGGGCTACCGGCTGCTACAGTTTAACGCGGTCGTAGCCAGCAACACCTATGCCCGCAGACTGTATGAACAGCTTGGCTTTGTGCAGCTGGGAGTGATCCCCGGCGGCTTTTTGATGCCGGACGGGCATTACGAGGACATTTGTCCCTATTATCATGAATTGTGAGGAAAACTCATGACGATCCGTAAGACGACCCTGGCGGACATGGAGCAGCTGCTTCAGCTGTTTGCCAATGCACGCCAGTTTATGGCTGACCACGGCAATGCTGGTCAGTGGTGGGGCGGCTATCCCACGCAGGGAATGATCGAAAACGACATCGCCCTGGGACAAAGCTACGTCTGTGAGGAAGACGGCCACATCTATGCCAGCTTTGTGATGATGCTGGGCGACGAGCCTACCTATCAGGTCATTGAAGGCGCATGGAAAAACGATCTCCCCTACGGCACCCTGCACCGCATCGCCTCCACCGGCGAGCGCCGGGGCATGGTGGATATGATCGTGGATTGGGCCTATGAGCAGTGCGGCAACCTGAGAGGCGATACCCACGAGCTGAACCTGCCCATGCAGAAGGCTTTTGAACGCAATGGTTTCCTGCGCTGCGGCACCATCTGGGTGGCTGACGGCAGCCCCCGCATCGCCTACCACAAGACTGAGAAAGCAGAGGGATGAGCATGCTGCCAAAGCTGATTGTGATCGCCGGTACAAACGCATCCGGCAAAAGCGATCTGGGTGTAAAGCTGGCCAAGCACTATGGCGGCGAGATCGTCTCGGCGGACTCCCGGCAGGTGTTCCGCAGGCTGGATCTGGGCAGCGGTAAGATTACTCCAGAGGAAATGGACGGCGTGCCTCATCATCTGCTGGACATCTGCGATCCGGGTGAGTTTTTCTCCATGGCGGATTTTCAGCGGCTGGCCTACGAAGCCATCGACGATATCATCGCCCGGGGCAAGCCTGCTTTTCTGGTGGGCGGCACCGGCCTGTATATCAATGCCGTTGCGGATGGCTATATGCTCAGCAACAAAATGCCCGATCTCAGCTACCGCGCTAAGCTGGAAGAGCTGAGCACCGAGACCCTCTACCGTATGCTGATGGAACAGCGTCCCAATTGCGATGTAGAGCGCCGCAACCGTAACCGTGTGATGCGCCTTTTGGAAAAAATCCACGACGGTGACGACGTCATTCCCAGCAAGGAGCCTCGCTACGAAACCTTGCGCCTGGGCGTCACCTGGCCCCGGGAGGAGCTGTGCCGCCGCATTGACCTACGCATGACCCGCCGGTTTGCCGAGGGGATGCTGGAGGAAGTACAGGGGCTGCTGGATGACGGGGTGGATACCACGTTCCTGTTCAAACTGGGGCTGGAATACCGCATCATCACCCAGTACCTTACCGGCGTGATCGAGAGCCGGGAAGAGCTGGAAACCCTGCTTGGCACGGCCATTAAGCAGTTCGCCAAGCGTCAGATGACCTGGTTCAGGCGCGATGAAAGCATACATTGGCTGGATATGCAAAACGATCCCGTGGCGCAGGCCTGCCAGTTGATCGACGCGTTCTATTCATAACCCATTTATATTCATAAGCCGCGCAGCAGAAACAGCCAGCGCAACTGAGCGTGGTCTACATGGATCTGAACAACCTGAGATTCACCAACGACAATTATGATCACGGACAGGCGAATCTGTTGACTCAAACTGCTGCTCGCATCATTCGCGACACCTTTGGGAAAAACACGTTTCGCATCGGCAGTGAAGAAGTTGTCGCCTTCGCCACAGATGTTGACGAAGCGCAGCTGAAGGTACTGTTCGATCAGATGAATCAGGCCATGGTGCAGGAGCACGCCAATGGGTCTGTGGAATTCAGCCACCGCAGGGCTCATGTGCGTGTCCAGCAACAGGAAGATATCGCCGATAAGGCCATGTACGAACAAAAGCTGCTGTACCGCAGCCGGCACAACATCGGCTAACGCCGTTACGCCGCAGAAAGGGACAAACCTCTCTGCGGCGTTTCTTTGGCAAAATGCAGTCGCACTGCCATGCTTAACATCCTTTGCAGATTTTTTCTGTTTTGCAGTTGACAGATGCCATCTGTTATGATAAAATTCTATCTCGTTAGCGGCCTCATAGAGGTTCTCCCCAAAGGGTGCGCATGTGCGCCTGTAGCTCAGCCGGATAGAGCAACGGCCTTCTAAGCCGTGGGTCAGGGGTTCGAATCCCTTCAGGCGCGCCAGTCTCATGGTGGATATAGTTCAGTGGTAGAGCGCCAGATTGTGGCTCTGGAAGTCGTGGGTTCGAACCCCACTATCCACCCCACTTACCTTGGGGTATCGCCAAGTGGTAAGGCACGGGACTTTGACTCCCG
>SVGM01000023.1 GCA_015056365.1 Clostridiales bacterium
GTGTTAGGCACGCCGCCAGCGTTCGTCCTGAGCCAGGATCAAACTCTTATGTTTAAATCCTGAATCGCTCTCGATCGTTATTTCCATCGAGTACGAATTCTACTCAAAATTCTTGACTGTCGTTCTTTGCGTTTCTTTCTCTGTATCGTTTTCAAGGTTCGGTGCTCTCAAGCGAGCTTGTCTATAATATCACCCGCCGCTTCCTTTGTCAACACCTTTTTTCAAAAAAATTCGAACTTTTTTCATTTTTATGCCGAAACCCTTGCGTGACAACGATTTTTCCCTTTCACTTTTCTCAGCAGCGGCGATTGACGCATGCATCCTTTCTTATATATAATGGTTGCGATATTCTCCAATCCCAAGTACCCCACACAAACCACAAAGGAATGATCTCACATGAAACAGACCATTTCCCTTCTTCTGATCATCGCCCTGCTGCTGGGCTGCACCCCTGCGTTTGCTGCCGAAAAGCGCACCGACTGCCCCGAACTTTTCCATGCCACCGTAGAGTTCACCGAGCGCAAGGAAGAAGACAACCAATACTATATCAGCAAGGAATACCTGAACACCGCCAACGATCAGGTCAATCAGATCCTGCGTCAGCGCACGGACGATTTCGACGTCGCCCTGCGTCCTCTCATGGAGCCCTGCGAGGACAACAACGCCAAGCGAAACAGCCGCCTGGATATCGAAACTGTCTATACCTTCACCGGCGATACCTGGATCAGCACCATGGTCATCGCCCGCTACACCTACCAGCGCATCCAGCGCGATGCGCCCTTTGTCACCGGCACCTACGACCTGCTCACCGGCGAGGAAATCCTTCTGACGGACATTTTCCCCGAGGACAGCCCTGCCTGGGATCTGCTGACGGAGCGCGTGGAAAGCCACGTGAACACCCTCTTCCCGGAGGATCCCCGCAACCCCGATGCCATCGCCCAGCTCACCGATCCCGACGCCCTCCGCAGCGCTTCCTTTACCCTCAGCGCCATGGAGCTGACCCTGCACTACCCCGCCAAGCTGGTCTATCCCGACCGCACCGGACTAATGCACGTGCGCTTTTTCTACGACGAGCTGTGGGACATGATGACCGACGAGGCCCGCGTCCAGACCGACAACACCGACTGGAAGATGGTCGCCCTTACCTGCGATGACGGCCCCAACTACAGCCGTTCTCCTGCTGCCCTTACCGCCTTCCGCCGCGCCGGCGTACGCGTGACCTACTTCACCGAGGGCGCTCACATCGAGATGAATCCGGACATGCTCATGCGGCAGTTTGACCAAAACCACATCATTGCCAGCCACAGCTTCACCCATTCCAGCGGCTACGCCCTCTCCGAGGAAAGCCGTCTGCGCGAGATCGAGCGCCACAACGAGCAGACCCTCCGCTACATTGGCGAACCTGCCGCCCTCTTCCGTGCCCCCGGCGGCACCTATCCCCCGTGGATCGAGGCCGGGATCGGCCTGCCCCTCATCCAGTGGAGCGTGGACACCTACGACTATACCGGCAAGGATCAGAACCGCATCTTCTATTCCATCCGTAACAATGTCCAGGACGGCGACGTGATCCTCATGCACGACACCGGTGACTACCTCTACAAGGCAGTGCCTATCTTCACCGAATACCTGTGGGAAAACGGCTACATGATGGTCACCGTGCCTGAGCTGGCCCGCGCCAATGGCATCACGCTGGAGCCGGACACCGTCTACTTCCGCTTCTTCGAAGGCCAAACCGACAAGCGCGAGGACAGCAATATCTGACGAGCCGCGTGTCGTGGGTGTTTTCAAGGGGCGCTGCCCCTTGACCCCGCCAAGGGCAGTGCCCTTGGAACCCAGTTCGCGCCCATTTCATGGGCACGAGATAGGTTCAAATGCAAAACAAACGAAACCGACGATGGCTGTCCCGGAAGTGTTTTAAGGGGCTCTGCCCCTTGACCCCGCCAAGGGCAGTGCCCTTGGAACCCAGTTCGCGCCCATTTCATGGGCACGGAGTAGGTTCAAAAGCAAAATCAAACGAAACCGACGACGTCTGTCCCGGAAGTGTTTTAAGGGGCTCTGCCCCTTGACCCCGCCAAGGGCAGTGCCCTTGGAACCCAGTTCGCGCCCATTTCATGGGCACGGAGTAGGTTCAAAAGCAAAATCAAACGAAACCATCGTTGTCTGTCCCAGGTGGGTGTCTCAAAGGGGCTCTGCCCCTTGACCCCGCCAAGGGCAGTGCCCTTGGAACCCGATTCGCGCCCATTTCATGGGCACGAGGTGGATCAACAATCAAAAATAAAAACAAGCAAGGACTGCGCCTTTTCTCTGGTACAGTCCGTGCTTGTTTTGTTACAAAATCTCTTCGCAGCCCGAATCTGCGGCTGCTTTTCGATCATTCGATGTTCAGACCCACATCGCCGTCGGATGCTTCCGTTGAAACGCTGAAGGCCGTTTCTTCCTCCGCCATATCTGCCTCCTGCGCCGTCTCTGGTTCAGTGGCTTCCGCCTCAATCGTGATTTCCTCTGCGCCTGCGGTTTCTTCCCGCTCGCCCAGCTTCCGTTGCACAAACACCTGGCTATGGTACAGGCTGAAATGTCCCGACAGCATGAACGATACCGCCGCGGCCACACCGAACAGGGGCAGGTACTCGCTGCCGAACAACTCAATGGACAACAGCAGCGACGCCAGCGGCGCATTGGTCACACCGCAGAACACGCTCACCAGACCCAACCCTGCGCCCAGTCCTGCCGGCAGGCCCAGCAGCGGCGCAGTCACGCAGCCCAGCGTAGAGCCCACAAAGAACGACGGAACGATCTCGCCGCCCTTGAAGCCTGCGCTCAGGGTCACGGCGGTAAACAGCAGTTTCAGCGCGAACGCTTCCGGACGGGCATGTCCGCCCAGCGCTTCCACGATGACATGTGCGCCGCCGCCGTTATAGTCGCGGGTACCCGTCAGCAGCGTCAGACCGATCACCGCCGCGCCGCCGATCACGATCCGGAGGAAGTCATTGCTCAGCCACTTGCGCATCAGCTTGCCGCCGGTGTGCATCACCACGCAGAACAGAATGGACGCCAGCGCGAACACCACGCCCAGCCCCGCCGTTTGCAGCACTGTCAGCGCATTGGTCTGCACCAGACCGCCCGCCAGCGGAAAGAGCTCCGCCGGTGCACCGATGGCCTTTGCCGCCAGTGACGCCGTCACCGCCGACATCATACAGGGCAGCAGCGCGCGGGTGTTGAACTTACCCACCTCAACGATTTCCAATACAAACAGCGTCGCCGTCAGGGGCGTGCCGAACAGCGCAGAAAACAGCGCCGCCATGCCGCACAATTCGCAGATGCGGCGCACGTCCTGCTTCGGATCCGGGCGGGTGATGCCGCCCACCGCCGCGCCGATGCTTCCGCCCAGCTGCAGCGCCGCGCCTTCGCGTCCGGCGGATCCGCCCAGCAGATGGGTCAGCACCGTGCCGAGGAAGATTGCCGGAGCCATCAGGATCGGCACCTTGTCCTGGGTTCGCACCGTTTCGATGATCTGATCCGTGCCGATATTCAGCGGCAGACGCATCGCCCGGTACAGCCCGGCAATGACCAAGCCACCCGCCGGCAGCAGATAAAGCAGCCAGCCATGCTCGCCCCGGAAATGGGTGGCCCATTCCACCGCTATGGCGAACAGACCGCCCGCCAGACCGCACAGGATACCAATCAGCACCCCGGTCAGGCTCCAGCGCACAAAGCGCAGGCCATAACTCAGGATCGGGTTCCCCTTCTCGCACCGCAGATTCTTCGTCATCCCAAAGCATCTTCTTTCGTGAGTTTCATAACAGGTTTCACAGAACGTTTCCTATTATATCACCGCATCCGGGTTTTTCAATCCGATTTGCCTCTTTCGCCCCAACTTCCCCTTCCCTACAGCCATTCCTTGTGCCCTGTTGTTCCTCATCGCCCGCCCCTCCATGCGCCATCTGGCAATTTTCCGTCAGAAAACCACAAATTCTATTGAAAATCCTCCCCCGAAGCGGTATACTGTCACAGGTTCATACCGAAATCATACAGGAGGATGTTCACAAGATGGAAAATCAAAACAAGACCAACGAAGCCATCTACGACGCCCGTAAGCTGGGCGCACCCAAGACCATCGTGCTGGGTCTGCAGCATATGTTCGCCATGTTTGGCGCAACGGTACTGGTGCCCGCCATCACCGGCCTTGACGTAGCCACCACGCTGCTGTTCGCCGGTCTGGGCACGCTGCTGTTCCACCTGATCACCGGCGGTAAAGTGCCCGCTTTCTTGGGCAGCTCCTTTGCCTTCCTGGGCGGCTATGCTGCCATCACTGCCATGGGCGAGCCTTCCAAGATGCTGCCCTACGCCTGCTTCGGCGTGGCCTGCGCCGGTCTTGTGTACCTGCTGCTGGCCCTCCTGTTCAAGCTCTTCGGCGCCAAGAAGGTTATGCGCTTCTTCCCGCCCATCGTCACCGGCCCCATCATCATTGCCATCGGCCTGACCCTTGCCGGCACCGCCATCACCAGCTGTACCTCCAACTGGCTGGTGGCTCTGGTTGCCATCATCGTGGTTGTGATCTGCAACATCTGGGGCAAGGGCATGATCAAGATCATCCCCATCCTGCTGGGTGTGGTAGCCTCCTATGTGGTGGCCATGATCGTTGATCCCGCTGCCCGCGCCACCGTGGCTACCAAGGTGGCCGAAGCTGCCTGGATCGGCCTGCCCATCCATAAGGAAGCCACCGTCTTCGCCATCTTTGGCGCTGAGTTCGACGCCAGCCTCCTGATCACCTCCATCATCACCATCATGCCCATCGCTCTGGCCACCATCGTGGAGCACATCGGCGATATGTGCGCCATCTCCTCCACCGTTGGCAAGAACTACGTGGAAGACCCCGGCCTGCACCGCACCCTGGTGGGCGACGGTCTGGCTACCACCGTGGCCTCCATCTTCGGCGCCCCTGCCAACACCACCTACGGTGAAAACACCGGCGTGCTGGCCCTGAGCAAGGTCTTCGATCCCATGGTGGTCCGTCTGGCCGCCTTCTTCGCCATCGTGCTCAGTTTCTGCCCCAAGTTCGCCGCCCTCATCGTCGCCATGCCCACCGCCACCATCGGCGGCGTCAGCCTCATCCTCTACGGCATGATCTCTGCCGTTGGTGTGCGTAACGTGGTTGAAAATCAGGTGGACTTCACCAAGAGCCGCAACGTCCTCATCGCCGCTCTGATCCTGTGCCTGGCCATCGGCATCAAGTACTACGATGCCTCCGGCGCCATCTCCTTCGCCATCGGCAGCGTCAACATCAGCCTGTCCGGTCTGGCCGTGGCTGCTCTGGTCGGTATCTTCATGAACGCTGTCCTGCCCGGCAAGGACTACGAGTTCGGCGCCAATCAGCAGGGCGACAAGTCCGTCAACTTCGGCGCCCGTCAGGACGGTTAAGCAGGCCAAGGGCTCTGCCTTACGTTGTCGCCGTGCCAAGGGCTCTGCCCTTGGATCCCGGCAGGAGGCAGTGCCTCCTGCACCTCCAATTTTGCACAGCTGCGCCGTGCAAAGGGTAAATGAATGACAGAAATTCCCGGTACATTTCGTACCGGGAATTTTTCGTTGGATTTTCATCAGGTTATCGCCCTGCACCAAACCCTCATTCCATCCCACACCCACTTCCCTCGCAAACGTCGGCGACAAAACAGATCCCCTGGCACGAAAGCCGCGGCTTCTGTTGACCACTCCCAAGGGCGAACGCATTGCCGTAGGCTATGCGGACTCCTTCCCACACCCACTCCCCGCCCAGCAGCGTGTGACAAGACAGATCCCCTGGCACGAAAGCCCGGCTTCTGTTGACCACTCCCAAGGGCGAACGCATTGCCCGCGGCAATGCGGACTCCATTCCCCGCACCCACTCCGCGTCCAGCGGGGGCACGCAACGCAGCGAAGCGAGGACGTGCCCATCACGCAAGCGGCGTGTGACAGGGCAGGGCCCCTGGCATGAAAGCCGCGTCTTCTGTTGACCACTCCCAAAGGCGAACGCATTGCCGTAAGCTATGCGGACTCCTTCCCACACCCACTCCCCGCCCAGCGGGGCACGCAACGCAGCGAAGCGAGGACGTGCCCATCACGCAAGCGGCGTGTGACAGGGCGGGGCCCCTGGCACGAAAGCCGCGGCTTCTGTTGACCACTCCCAAGGGCGAACGCATTGCCGTAGGCAATGCGGACGTCCACCCGTTGACAGGTCATATGTTGTTATAGTACAATCTACCGTTGTATCAACCATTACGAAACGAAATGTCAGGAAGCGAGGAAACCATTCCCATGACCCAACTGAGCAAGCAGGCGCTGGAGCAGATCGAAAAGCGCCGAACCTTTGCCATCATCAGCCACCCGGACGCCGGTAAAACCACGCTGACGGAAAAGCTACTGCTCTACGGCGGCGCGATTCGTCAGGCAGGCAGCGTCAAGGCGCGCAAGGCCGAGCGCCATGCCACCTCCGACTGGATGGAGATCGAAAAGCAGCGCGGCATCAGCGTTACGTCCAGCGCCATGCAGTTCGAATTTGACGGCTACCGCATCAACATTCTGGACACCCCTGGCCACCAAGACTTCAGCGAGGATACCTACCGCGTGCTGGTAGCAGCCGATGCCGCCGTCATGTTGATCGACGCCGCCAAGGGCGTGGAGGCCCAGACCATCAAGCTGTTCAAAGTGTGCCGGATGCGCGGCATCCCGATTTTCACCTTCGTGAACAAGATGGACCGCGCCGCCAAGGATCCCTTTGAGCTGATGGAGGAGCTGGAGCAGGTGCTGGGCATCCGCAGCTGCCCCATGAACTGGCCCATCGGCGTGGACGGCGATTTTCAGGGCGTCTACCAGCGAAAGGACGGCCATGTGCTGCTGTATTCCGGCGGCAACCACGGCATGAGCGTGGCCGACGAGCTGAGCGTGCCGCTGGACAGCCCGGAATGCGAGAAGGCGCTTGCCCAGCACTACCGCGACCGCCTGCGGGACGAGATCGAGCTGTTGGACGAAGCCGGCGATCCCTTCCAGCTGGATGCGGTGCTTGCCGGTCAGCTGACGCCGCTGTTCTTCGGCTCTGCCGTCACCAACTTCGGCGTGGAGCCCTTCCTGGAAGCCTTCCTGGATATCACCCCGCCGCCCCTGCCCCGGGAAGCCGACACCGGCATGATCAATCCCACCGAGCCTTATTTCAGCGGCTTTATTTTCAAGATCCAGGCCAACATGAACCCCGCCCACCGCGACCGTCTGGCCTTTGTACGCATCGTCAGCGGCGAGTTTGAGAAGAATATGACGGTCTATCACTCCGGCACTCAGAAGCAGATGCAGCTTAAGCAGCCCCAGCAGTTCATGGCGGACGAGCGTGAGGCCGTGGAAAATGCCTATGCCGGCGATATCATCGGTCTGTTCGACCCCGGCTGCTTCCGCCTGGGCGATACCCTCTCCACCGGTCCCAAGCTGCAGTTCCAGTCCATCCCGGTGTTCGCGCCTGAGCATTTCGCCCGTGTGCGCCCCGAGGACAGCATGAAGCGCAAGCAGTTCCTCAAGGGCATCTACCAGCTGGCCGAGGAAGGCGCCATCCAGACCTTCCGCCGCACCGAGACCGGCCGCGAAGAATTCATCGTGGGCGTAGTCGGCGTGCTCCAGTTTGAAGTTCTGGAACACCGCCTCAAGACCGAGTACGGCGTCACCATGCTGATGGATCGCCTGCCTTTCCGCTTCGTTCGCTGGGTCACCAAAACCCCCAAGCCCGTGGACGAGCTGAAGCTCACCTCCACCTCCGGCCGCGCCTTTGACTCCGCCGACCGCGAGGTTCTGCTCTTCGAAAACGACTGGTCCATCCGCCTCGCCTGCGAGAACAACGAGGGCCTGGAGCTGAGCGATACCGCCACGAGGGGGTAAGGGTGCTCCACATGCCAAAGGGCTCTGCCCTTTGAAACCCGGCAGGGGGTTGAACCCCCTGCACCCCGCTTATTGCGCCATTTCATGGCGCAAAGGGGGAACTTTTTGAACAGTCGAGTCACTTGAATCCCATTCAAGCATTCACTTTTTCCCCAATGATTTATCCCCGCTCCACTATTCCTTTCCTTTTCCCACCCAACTCCTGCCCACCAGCGGGGTCCGGGGTGGGCGTGGGAAGGGGGTGAGGGAGTCCAGAGGGTCTAGGGGGCGACGGAGGGTAGCGCGTGCCCAGTGGGCACATCGCCGAAGGCGTTAGCGACCCGCAGTCGTCAACCGAAGCAAGTACAGACCACGGTTAGTGGGCTGTACGCCGACTGAGGTTGCGGGGAGTACGGGGTTCCCCTTGCCCTCTGGCCCAGCGGAGCGATCACATCAGCCAACCCCCGGCTACCAACAAAGGGGGTCTCAGGGGGTTCCCCCTGAAAAGAAAGAAGGCAAAAATCTATGATTCGTACCGACATCCGCAACATTGCCATCATCGCCCACGTAGACCACGGCAAGACCACCCTCGTTGACGAAATGCTCAAGCAGGGCGGCGTATTCCGTGAAAACCAGCAGGTCGCCGACCGCGTCATGGACTCCGGTGATATCGAGCGTGAGCGCGGCATCACCATCCTGGCCAAGAATACTGCCATCCGTTACGGCGACACCAAGATCAACATCGTGGACACTCCCGGCCACGCCGACTTCGGCGGCGAGGTGGAGCGCGTGCTGAAGATGGTGGACGGCGTGCTCCTTTTGGTGGACAGCTTCGAAGGCCCCATGCCCCAAACCCGCTTCGTGCTGAAAAAGGCCCTCTCCCTCAAGCTGCCCGTGCTGGTGGTGGTCAACAAAATCGACCGTCCCGACGCCCGCTGCAGCGAGGTCATCGACGAGGTGCTGGATCTGTTCATCGAGCTGGGCGCAGACGAAAGCGCTCTCGACCGCCCCGTGATCTATGCCAGCGCCCGCAAAGGCGTTGCCACGCTGGATCTGGATCAGCCCGGCGAAAATTTGAAGCCTCTGTTTGATACCATCCTTGAATACATCCCTGCCCCCGAGGGCGATCCCGACGGCCCTGCCCAGGCGCAGATCTCCACCATCGACTACAGCGACTATGTGGGCCGCATCGGCATCGGCCGCGTGACCCGCGGCACCCTGCGTGAGGGCAGTACAGTGGTCAAGACCAACTACGAAAACGAGGGCGTGATCAGCCAGCCCCTGCGCCTAAGCGCCCTGTACGTGTTCGACGGCCTCAAGCGAGTGCCCGCCAACGAAGCCTCCATGGGCGACATCGTGGCCATGAGCGGCATTGAGGATCTGAGCATCGGCGACACGGTCTGCGCCCCCGAAGCTCCCGAACCCCTGCCCTTCGTGCGCATCTCCGAGCCCACGGTGACCATGACCTTCTCCGTCAACAACAGCCCCTTCGCCGGCCGCGAAGGCGAGTACGTCACCAGCCGTCACCTGCGCGCCCGCCTCTTTAAGGAACTGCAGACCGACGTGAGCCTTCGCGTCAACGAGACCGAAAGCCCCGACGCCTTTGAGGTGCGCGGCCGCGGCGAATTGCACCTGAGCATCCTCATCGAGAACATGCGCCGTCAGGGCTATGAGTTCCAGGTTTCCAAGCCCCAGGTGCTCTACAAGGAGATCGACGGCGTGACCTGCGAGCCCATCGAGCGCATGGTGGCCGACGTGCCCCAGGCATACGCTGGCGCGGTCATCGAAAAGCTGGGCCGCCGCCGCGGCATCCTGGAGAGCATGCACGGCATGGATCGTGTCCGCCTCGAGTTCCTGGTTCCCAGCCGCGGTCTGTTCGGCTACCGCAGCGAGTTTATGACCGATACCCGCGGCGAGGGCATCATGTCCTCCGTGTTTGAGCGCTATGAGCCCGTCAAGGGCGACATCCCCCACCGCAATCTGGGCGCGCTGGTCTGCCACGAAGACGGCGAGACCACGTCCTACGGCCTGTTCAATACGCAGGAGCGCGGCACCCTGTTCATCGGCGTGCAGACCCCTGTGTACCGCGGCATGATCTGCGGCCAGAACGCCCGTCCGGACGATCTGGTGGTCAACGTCTGCAAGCAGAAGCATGTCACCAATATGCGCAACGCCTCCGCCAGCGAGGACAGCCTGCGCCTGATCTCCGTCCATCCCCTGACGCTGGAAGAATGCCTCGAATTCATCGACGATGACGAGCTTCTGGAGATCACCCCCAAGAGCCTGCGCATGCGCAAGCGCATCCTGGGCCACGAAGAGCGCGCCCGCGCCGCCCACCGCGCCAAGGGCTAAGCAACGGGGGCCTTCGCCCACCGCCTGTCCCCTGTTGTCTTGCGCAGTGCATCCCCAACGCCCCATCTTTTGTTTCCCCGCCTCAGCGCAGGGACGTGCATCCCCCTGCCGAAAGGAGAACGCTATGAAACGCAACCTGTTCCCCCGCCTGGCCGCCCTATTGCTGTGCCTGTGCCTGCTGCCGGTTTCCGCGCTGGCCTACGGCGATATGCCCATCTTCCGCGATCAGCCTGTGTACACCTCTGATATGGAGGTCCGTTTCGCGCTCAACGCCGACGCCTTCCCGGACGACGGTGCAGCAGATTACAAGGGCTGGCAGGAATTCCTCAGCAAGCTGAGCTTCAAGGGTCACCTGGACGCCCAGCAGCCCTTTACCAGGGATGTGCGCGGCTACTTCAACGGCGGCCTGTATCTGAAGGAAGAGCTGACGATCCCCTTTGAGGTGGATGTGTACTTCAACTACCGCTACCTCAAGTCCCGGGCGCTGCGGGATGAAAACCTGTATTTCCAGATGGACAACTTCCTGGAATTCATGATGAAGCCCCGCTATTTTATGGATCTGCCCACCGAGCTCATCGCCCTGGGCATGTACCCGGAAGCCACCGTGGATATGATCGGCCGTTTCTACACGCCCCTGGAGCAGCTCACCGCCGGCAGCGGCAGCCGCAGCGTATCCTACGACGATCTCTATGACCTGTGCCTCAGCTGGGAGGATATGTACTACAACGACCCCGACGATATCAACAAGCTCTACTACTACCTCACCTGCCTGTTGTACGATCTGGGCGTGAACTACGACGTGTACGACGCCATCGGCATGATGACCGACTACCTGGATTTCCTCGACCCGGAACAAAAGGGCATGACCATCACCGAAGCGGACGGCGTGGAAGCCTACGTGATCGGCGATACCACGGTGTTCTCCCGCCAGATGGAGCAGGACGGCAACTTTATGCTGGTGCTGCCCAATGAGGAAGGCGCCATCCTCTCCGTGCGCAGCGAAAAGCAAGCCGGCGGCTGGGAGGGCGACGATCTGGAGCTCACCCTGAGCATCGACATCCCCAATGAGGACAGCGAAACCGGTATGGAGAACTGGCTGTGCCTCAACCTGGATATGGAGGATGTGCCCCTGCACAGCATCTACCACACCACGTCCACCATCATCTACAGTGCCAGCGGTACCGCGCTGGAGCAGCCGGTGGCGCCGGTCCGCTTTGAGATGTTTATCTACCACAGTGCGCTGGAGCTGCCCCGCACCACCTGGGTGGATCTGCACTACATCCATCCGGAGACCAACCAGCGTGCCTTCACCGCTTCCTTCACCGGCTGGATGCAGGAGTTCGACTATACCATCCTGGCGGAACGCACCTATACCACGGAGGACTTCTTCCACCTGAACGACGAGGTGCTTTCCCGCTATAAGGAGCGCTACATTCCCTCCATGGCGCTGAGCTTCCTGCCCGTACTGGCCGAAATGCCTGCCGGCGTCATCAACGACATCATCCGCTTTGCCGAGGCCAATGATATTCTGGTATCGCTAGGCGTGGAATGAGTACCAAAGAAGGAGTTGCCATGAGCCAATACCTTGAAAAGAAAAGCCAAAGCCCGCTGTATCAGCAGCTGATGACCCGCCTGAAAAACGACATCGCTGCCGGGCTTTATCCCAGCGGGGGGCGCATCCCCTCCGAGCAGCTTCTCTGCGAAACCTACGGCGTCAGCCGCGTCACGGTGCGCAAGGCCGTCCTTGACCTGGTGCAGGAAGGTCTGCTGACCCGCAAGCAGGGCAAGGGCACCTTTGTGGCCGGGGAAAAGATCCGCCGCGACCTGAACCACATCACCAGCTTCTCCGCATCCTGCGCCCAGCGCGGCCATCAGGCGGATACGCGGCTCATCAGCGCCCAGCTGATCGCCCCCGCGGCCGAGGACGCCCTGCGGCTGGATCTCTCCGAGGGCGAGCAGGTGCTGGAATTGTGCCGCCTGCGCCTCTGCGACGGCGAGCCCGTGATGCTGGAGATCAACCGTTTCCCCGCCGCTTACGCCTACCTGCGGGAGGAAGCCGCCGAGGGTTCCCTCTATGAGTGCCTGCAGCGCCACGGCGTGATTCCAGCCTCTGCGGTGCATGATCTGGCGCTGGGCCATGCCACCCCCCTGGTGAGCAAGCACCTGGGCACCGAGACTGGCGACGCACTGCTGCTGTTGGACGAAATCGTCCACGACCAGCACGGCAATCCCCTGCACCTCAGCCGCCAGTGGATCCGGGGCGACAAATTCACCTTCCGTATCTGAGTCGTTTTTCCGCCCGTCCCCATCCAACCACCCCGCCATGGAGCCTTTTTCGCGCGGTTCCATGGCGCTTTTTCCACAGAAAGGAACAACCATCTTGAACAATTCCAAGTTTGCGCTCTTCGTTGATCTGGAGAACTGCGGCGCAAAGGTCGCCACCCTGCAGAGCGTTCTTGAAAAGGTGAAGATCCGCGGCGATATCCTCCTGGGCAAGGTGTACGGCTACACCGACCGTTACAGCGACCTCAAGGAGGTCCTGCTGTCCAATACCTTCACCGTGGTGCCCAGCCTGCGCCACGGCATCAGCCAGAAAAACAACGCGGACATCCTGCTGGTGCTGGACGCGCTGGAGGTGGCCTATACCAACCCCCTCATCGACAGCTTCTGCATCGTCAGTGGTGACAGCGACTATACGCCGCTGGTGGGTCGCCTCAAGAGCATGGGCAAGTTTGTGCTGGGCATCAGCCGCAGTGAAGCAGCCAGCAATATTTTTATCAACGCCTGCAACGAGTTCCAGTTCCTTGAGAACGTGGCGCCCCGTAGCCGCAAAGCCGGCGCCAAAAAGAAGACCGCCGCCGATAAGGAGCCCCTGGACGAGCAGGAGCTCAACAAGCTGCTGTGCGGCATTCTGGAGGAGCAGACCGACAAGGACGAGCTCTACGCCAGCGAGCTCAAAGGCATCCTTCTGCGCCTGCGCCCCAACTTCAACGAAAAGGACTTCGGCTGCGCCACCTTTATGAAGCTGCTGGATAAGCTCAGCCGCCAGTTCTCCGCCCTGCGCGTGCGCAACGACAATTTCAACGTCATGGTCTCCCTCGCCCAGACCGGCAAGGAAACCGCCGCCCAGCTCACCCGGGACAACTGGATCTCCGTTCTGGCAGAGCACCTGCAGCACTACAAAGAGGACGGCTTCGACCGCATCAACCCCAGCATCCTCAAGGCCGACCTGCAGGCCACCTTCCCGGACTTTTCCGAAAAAGCCCTCGGCTTCAAGCGCTTCAGCGACCTGCTGAAAGCCCTGGAAAAAGAAAAACTGGTCAAAGTGGAAACCGACGACCAGCGCACCATGCTGATCAAAGTCGTCTGACCCCTGCTTTTCCTCCAACCAAAAGACGCCCTCCGGAAGTGAGGGGGGATGAAAAGGATGGAGTTATCCTCCTCTTTTCATCTTGCAAATAACGGAACCGCAGGCCTTGGCTGGCTTGCAGTTTTGTGCACTACTGTGATAGAATAAAAGCGATAAACTTGAATTTGACGAAGCAGTTTCACTTTTGAATGATAGGGCATTTAACACAGACAAGGGAGTATGATGTACGATGGTATATGCAACAGGCGGACTTTGCATATTCTTTTTGCTGGTTCTGATTTATTCTGCCATCCGGATATGGTTGGACGGTCGTAAGGAGCGAAACGCGCCCCGCGCAATCCATGGCGAGGAGCTTGCAGCCGAGCTGCGGGAGAACGCGCTGCGTCCTCTGCGTCAGCTGAACGCCTATTATGCAAAGCGTGACCCTGAACTGGCAGACGTCTGCATTGACGAAACTATACTGCCAGATGATATGCTGATTTTGGGCACCAATCCGGGGGAGGTTTTCCATGGAAGGAAATGGACCAAACATCTTTTGCAATGCGATTGGAAATACTGGGGGCAATTGACGTTGGATGTGGATCGGAGCGCTCTTTACCGGGTGGGCAACGTTCTGTACTTCGTCTTGCCAGCACAGGTTAGGCTGGATTACTGGTGTTTCCGCATCCCGGTCAGGATCACAGGCATTTTGGAGGAACGGGACGGTCTGTGGTACATCAGCAAGCTACAGTTTATCAACAATCTGAATTCCGCCTATGTGTTAGCGGCCTGGATTGGGACATTTGCGCTGACAGCAAGTCT
>SVGM01000024.1 GCA_015056365.1 Clostridiales bacterium
GATAAACTTGAATTTGGCGAGGTGTAAAGTATGAATGAACAAGTACAAATCTACATCGAAAAATATCCTGCGGCAGTTGTTGAAATGTTCAAAACATTACGCCAGTCGATATATGACAGTACTGATGTTGACTTGGTAGAAACACTGTGGGCCAAACTACCAAGCTATTATGCTGGCGAATCTTTCGTGAGATTGATACCATTCAAAGACCATATTAACATTGAAGCTTCGGCGGCAATTAAGCACAAGGAAGAATTAGAAGGCTATAAGATTACGCCTAAAGGAATGGTGCAAGTCTATGTAAAACAGGAACTTCCATCAGAAGTATTGAAACAGATATTCTCGGAAACACTTATCTAACAAATTCCAATTTGTCGAACAACTCAGGGGCACGCTTCCATACTGCTTTATGAGGGCGCAATTATACGCACGGTGCCCGTGCATTGCCTTTATTCAGCTATATAAGCAGACGAGCATCCGGCGTTTGGGCTGCTCGTCTTTTCTCATTGTAGGATAAATCCATCCTTTAGAATTCTCCCACCAACCGCCGGTTTTTCTTCTGTCCCTTGTTCTCTCTCCCTTGACAGTTACCAGCGGATACTATACACTTTCGATACGAAACACCCCAATGAACGCAAAGGAGACTGAATCCATTGAAGAAATCTCTGATCTGGCTGCTCATCCTTACCCTGTGCCTTTCCTGCTTTGGCACTGTGGCAGCCGAAACCGCCGCCATGTTCACGTATGCCTCCGACTTTTCTGCCGGCAGCGACGGCTGGTATGCCCGTTCCATGGGCAACGCCAAGCTGTCCTTTGTCGACGGTGTGCTCACCATCACCGGCCGCGACCAGGACTGGAACTCTCCCGGACGGGATTTTGCCTTCCAGCCCGGCGCTGAGTACGCCCTGAGCGTGCAGGTGTATCAGGAGACCGTGGATAACGCTGCCATGATGATCTCCATCGCCCATGCTTCCGAGGGCGTGGAAACCTACGAAAACCTCGCCTTTGGCAGCGTGCCCAAGGGCAAGTGGACCACCATCTCCGGCAAGTACAAGGCCGGCGAGTTCGATACCTATGTGCTCTACATTGAAACCAGCAGCGCTGCAGAATTGGAGTTCAGCATGAAAGATTTTACCGTGACCCAGCTCACCGCGCCTGCTGCCCCGGCCAAGACCGCTGCCGCAGCAGAAAAGATTGATCCTCTGACCCTGCCCTCCCTCAAGGAGATCTACGGCGATCTGTTTGACGTGGGTACCGCCATCGGCGGCGATGCCGTCAACTTTGAACGTATGGCCAACTACGCCCATCAGTTCAACATCATGACCCACGAGAACGATCTCAAGCCCGACAGCGTGCTGGACGTGAAGGCCAGCCGTGAACTGGCGGCGGAAGATCAGACCGCGGTTGCCATCAATCTGACCAAGGCCCGCACCCTGCTGAACTACTGCAAAAAGAACGGCATCAAGGTGCACGGTCATACGCTGGTCTGGCACAACCAGACCCCCGAAGCCTTCTTCCATGAGGATTACGATACCTCCAAGCCCTACGTGACCCGCGAGGTCATGCTGGGCCGTCTGGAAAACTACATCAAGACCGTCCTGACCACCATTCAGACGGATTATCCCGGCCTGATCGTCAGCTGGGACGTGGTCAACGAAGCCGTGGCCGACAACAGCTCCAACCTGCGCACCTCCAACTGGACCAAGGTGGTGGGCGAGGACTTCGTCAATCAGGCCTTCGCCTTCGCCCGCAAGTATGCCGAGCCCGGCGTCAAGCTCTACTACAACGATTACTCCACCCCCTACGAGCCCAAGCTCACCGGCATCTGCAATCTGCTGGACAGCCTCATCGCCGACGGCAATATCGATGGCTACGGCTTCCAGTGCCATTATCAGCTCACCTCTCCCAGCTACACCCAGCTGAACACCGCCTTTAAGCGCATCGCCGACAAGGGCCTGCTGCTGCGCGTCAGCGAGCTGGATATCACCATTTCCAACACCGCAGAAACTACCCTGCTCAGCCAGGCAGAACGCTATCGGAAGCTCTTTGAGCTCTTCGCCCAGTACAGCGACCAGCTGGAAGCCGTACACGTCTGGGGCGTGACCGATGACCGCAGCTGGAAGGCCAGCGATCATCCCCTGTTGTTCTCTCCCGGCATGCAGCCCAAGTACGCCTTCTGGGCTCTCACCGATCCCAGCAAGCTGCCCAACGCCGAGAAGGAAGAACCTCAGGAGCAGGCTCCCGCAGCGCTGCCCGTTGCCAAGGCTGTCTACGGCTTTGACGCCATCGATACAGCCGCCCAGATCCCCATGACGGCCACCCTGTCCGCTGACGCTTTTGAGGGCGGCAAGGTATCCGCCACCGCCAAGGCTGCCTGGGACGAAACCAACCTTTACGTGCAGGTCACCGTGGTGGATCCCTGGCTCAACGCCTCCTCCCCCAACAGCTACGAGCAGGACTCCGTGGAGCTCTTTGTGGACGAGCGCAACGACCGTTCTGCGGCCTTCGGCGAGGATGATCATCACTACCGCGTCAATTATGAGGGGCTGCTCACCATCGACAACGGCTACGATACCGTCAAGGCCGAAGCCACCCTCACCGATAACGGCTTCATCGCCCTGTTCACCATGCCCTTTACCACCCAGGTGAAGGAAGGCGCTCAGTTGGGCTTCGACCTGCGCTACAACAACGCCGGTCCCGACGGCGTACGCCGCCTGATGAACTTCTGCGACGCCAGCGACACCGGCTGGAGCGATCCAAGCGTGTTCGGCCTTCTGGAGCTGGTGAAGTAAAAGTCGGGTATGATATCGGGGCTCCGCCCCAAACCCCGGGCAGGGGCAGTGCCCCTGCACCCCCGGTTTGTGCCCATTTCATGGGCACAAGGATAATGCAAAAAAGAGACGAGCAAAAACGCACTCGTCTCTTTTTGTTTCTTACTGAAAGATTGCTATTCCCACCTGTGCAGCGCAGCTGCGCAGTAACGGGTCCGGGGGCGCTGCCCCTGGCGGGTGCAGGGCAGCGCCCTGCGTACGTACCCCTGACCACGTGCAGGGACATTGGGGCTCCGCCCCAAACCCCGGGCAGGGGCAGTGCCCCTGCACCCCCGGTTTGTGCCCATTTCATGGGCACAAGGGTAATGCAAAAAAGAGACGAGCAAAACGCACTCGTCTCTTTTTGTTTCTTACTGAAAGATTACGATTCCCACCTGCGCAGTAACGGGTCCAGGGCAGCGCCCTGCGTACATCCCCCTCAGCCCTCCCACAGCGGTGGCACGTGCGGGCAGCGCTGCTTTTGCTTGGCGGCGCGTGCCTCTACGTAGCAGCCACAGTCCAGGCACATGCCGTCTGCAAGGCGGTCACAAATCTGACACGCATCCAGCCGACGGCGATATAGGTCATCGGGGGCTTTGGCGTCCTCCGGCAGGGAGGAAACGTAATCTGCTACGATCGTGCCAAGGTCGGGGTTAGCCTCCTTCAGCAGGCAGCGGCAGGGCGGACGCTCAGCCATGGAGGGTCAGGGCGGCCACAGAGCAGGCGGGCAGGGTCAGCTTGAGGCCCTTGGCGGTTACTTCGATGCCGGTGAGGGGCTGAATGGTCACGTTTTCCTTGTTTTCGAAGGTGTTCATGGCGTGCACTTCGCCGGTGAGGATGCGGCCTTCTGCACCGGTCAGGTCTATGCCCACAGCGTCGATGACTACTTCGCAGGCCTCGTCGGCGGACAGGTTGGACACCGTCAGGGTGGTGACGCCGTCCTTCTGAGAGGCGGTGGCGGTGAGCTGATGCACGTCGCCGGTCAGCACGGGAGACTGGACGGCGCAGGGCAGCAGGGCAGCGTCCATGTGGGGGGTGTAAAGGTCGTACACATGGTAGGTGGGGGTCAGCACCATTTCGTCGCCCTCAGTGAGCACCATGGATTGGAGCACGTTGACAGTCTGGGCGATGTTGGTCATGGTCACGCGGCCGGCGTGGCGGTTGAAGATGTCCAGGGACAGGGCGGCCACCATGGCGTCGCGCATGGTGTTCTGCTGGTAGAGGAAGCCGGGATTGGTGCCGGGCTCCACGTTGTGCCAGCAGCCCCACTCGTCCACGATCAGGCCCACCTTGCGCTCGGGATCGTAGCGGTCCATGATGGTCTCGTGGCCGCTGACCACGCGCTCCATGTCATAGGCCTTGCGCAGGGTGGTCAGGTACAGGTCGCCGTCAAACTCGGTGGCGCTGCCCTTATCGGTCCAATCCTTGGGCACGGTGTACTTGTGCAGGCTGACGGCGTCCATCATGGTCTTGCAGTTCTGCATGAGCACTTCCATCCAGTGCCAGTCATCGTCGCTGGGGCCGCCTGCGATCTTGTACAGCTTGTTATCGCCATAGTTGCGGCACATGGTCTGGAAGCGGCGGTACTGGTCGGCGTAGAACTCGGCGCGCATGTTGCCGCCGCAGCCCCAGTTTTCGTTGCCAACGCCCCAGAATTTCACATTGAACGGCTCCTTGTGGCCATTCGCCCAGCGGCGCTGCACGGTGGTGGAGTCGCTGTCGGAGTTGAGATATTCCACCCACTCGCTCATCTCACGCACGGTGCCGGAGCCCACGTTGCCGCAGATGTAGGCCTCGCAGCCCAACTGGCGGCACAGTTCCATAAACTCGTGGGTGCCGAAGGAGTTGTCCTCCACCACGCCGCCCCAGTTGGTGTTAACCATGCGCTTACGGTTCTCACCGATGCCGTCCTCCCAGTGGTATTCATCGGCAAAGCAGCCGCCGGGCCAGCGCAGCACGGGGATCTTGATCTTCTTGAGGGCCTCCACCACGTCGGTACGCATGCCGTTTACGTTGGGAATGTTGCTGTCCTTGCCCACAAACAGACCGCCATAGATGCAGCGGCCCAGATGCTCGGCAAAGTGGCCATAGATATGCCGGGAAATGGTTGCGCCGGGATTCAGGGTATCCAGCAGGATTTTTGCAGCCATGAAAAAAGACTCCCTTCCGAATATGAACTTGATCGATTTGGTACGATCATTGTAGCACAGGAGGTTGAGAGCGTAAAGCCTTTTATGGAAGGATTCGCAAACCCTGCTACAGCCGCCAATTCGGCCCAGCGGCGGCGTATACCGTTCCCTCACCATGGAAGAGCGCCGGCAGTCGCCAGCATTCCATCTGCCCTTCACAGGCGCGCACCCAATTCTGTCCGATGGTGGCACTCGTTCAATGCGCCGAAATGCGAAATCGTCCATTCTCAGCCGCGTTTTTTTTGCCCTGTTTTTTGCCCCGTGAATACAAAAAATGCCCGGGAACCCATCGCGATAAGGGTTCCCGGGCACTTCCATTTCAACCGAAGAAACGGATCTGCTTAATGCAATCCGTTAGCGATTCTGGTTGTTCTGATTGTTCTGGTTGTTGCGGTTGTTGTCCTGGTTCTGGTTGTTGCGATTGTTCTGCTGATCGTTACGATTGCTGTTCTGGCTGTTCTGGCTGTTCTGGCTGTTCTGGCTGTTCTGGCTGTTCTGGTTGTTGCGGTTGTTCTGGCTGTTCTGGTTGTTGCTCTGGTTGTTGCTGTTCTGCTTGTTCAGGTTCCAATCCATGCTCTCACCTCCCTCTTGGTTGTGAGGATAGTTTGGCTCGTCTGACGAAAACCATGCATAGACCCGTGCAGGAAAGAACAACCAATCCATCGTGTATGCCAAATGCGCGATTTGCCTTTGCGGAGCTGAACCGGCGGGCAATGAACAGGGTCATTATGAATGCAGGGACATCAACAAACAGCGGCTCAGAGGTGTTCTCGAGCCGCTGTTTGTTTTTTTGACGAGTTTTCATGTGCCCGAGCAGCGACGGAATCATTCGGGTTGCCAGCTGAAGCCCTCGGAAGCATGCGCCAGTGCAAAAGCGTGTCCGATGCTACCTTGCGGTGCAATGATCCGCACATTTCTGCAGCCGCTGAAGGCATCGGCTGCAATGGAGGTAACGGAAGAAGGGATGACAATTTGTATCAGCTCGCTGCGATTCATAAACGCCCGGTAGCCAATGGTTCTGCAGCCGTCGGGAATCACCACCCGCTGCACGTTGACACCGGCGAAGGCCTCGCTCTTGATTGCGGCAAGCGAAGCTGGCAGTACGATGGTTTCAGGAGCCAGATAGGTCACGGAATATCCGTTGCTCTGAACATAGCTGCCCTCATAACATAGAATCACTGCCCCGCGCGGGATCGCGTTCAGACAAATTGCGGTGACATTGTTTCACAGCAGAAATGGTTGAGGAGCAGAGCCCTTGCATCCCGGTCTGTGCCCATTGCGTGGGTCCAGGAAAGCATCCCCTGGCGGGTGCAGGGGCAGAACCCTGCGTACTCCCCCCGACCCGGCGTCCGCCGCTTGCAAGATTTCTTTCCAAAGCCGGAAGGAATCCGCATCCAGGGGTCGAAGTATCCACGCAGTACGAACTCTCGACCATTCCACAAAAGGAGCATTCAGCGATGCGGATTCTGCAAAAACGTCGCTCCGGCGCGCTCTCCGCCCTGTACGCCGAGGCAGGTCTCTCCCGCTCGGTGCAGTGGGGCCTGAATTGGATTCTGGCGGGCAATATGTTTGGTACGCTATTTGGCATCGTCTGCGGCGGCGGCACAGCAGCCCTGGTAGGTCTGGCTGGCATGCTGGGCGCAGGCGATATGGAGTTCGGTTTGCTGGTAGCCATCCCGCAGATCGCGGCCTTGTTTCAAATTCCTTTTTCCCTGCTGGTCAACCGTACCCACAAACGCAAGATCTACATGCTCACCATCGGGCTTTTCTCCCGCCTTTTGTGGATGGTCTTTGGCTTTATGCCGCTGCTTTCCAGCGTGCCCTCCAGTCAGCTTCCGCTGCTTACGCTGATCGTGCTGCTGGCGATTTCCTCCGCCTGCGGCGCGGCGATCAACGTGTGCTGGTTCCCCTGGTTTTCCGATCTGGCGCCGCTGCATATCCGCGGGCGCTGGCTGTCCCTGCGGGATACAATGACAGCGGTGGGCAGCCTGTTGTTCGGCTTGCTGGTGGCGTATCTGCTGGATGTTTTGCCCATCGATTCCAAGTATATCGTCATTTTCCTCATCGGCGGCGGGCTGGGCGTACTGGATATGATCTGCTTTGCCTTTGCCCCGGAGATCTGGACTGCCAAGCCTCAGAAAGCCTCCATGCGCAAGACCATCATGGAGGCGCTTCGCAACAAGCCCTTTATGAAGCTGATCCTCATGTGGACGGCGTGGTGCTTCACCTCCAACCTGTCCGGCTCCTTCCTCACCCCCTACGCCATGAACAGCATGCATCTGAACTTCCTGCAGATCACCATCTTCGGTACGGTAGCCAGCTCCCTGGCAACCGTGGTGGCGGTGCCCCGCTGGGGCCGGACGCTGGACCGCTTCGGCAGCAAAAACGTGATGCTCATTGGCTGCATCGGCGCATCGCTGACCCCGGCGTTCTATCTGCTTTCCACCCCGGGAAACATTTGGCCCACCCTCCTGCATAATGTGATTGGCGCGCTGTTCTGGAGCGCCAGCAACCTGGCGGCCAACAGTATGCAGCTTTCCGCCTCCCCCGACGAGAGCCGCCCCACCTACATCGCGTTGTTTTCTTGCGTCACGGCGCTGGCAGGCGTGGCGCTGGGCACCCTTTGCGGCGGCTGGTTCCTGGAGTGGTGCAATGCCAACAGCTGGTTTACCGGCTTCTTTGACCGCTATAAGGTGCTGATTCTCCTGTCTGTGGTGCTGCGCTTCGGCTTCACGCTCCTGCTGGTGCCGCCTATGACCAACGAAAACGACGCCACCCTTCAGGATGCGCTGCGGGGCTTGTTCGCCCGTGGCGCGTGAGGCAGAAGAGCTTCGGAAGGGATGCGGTTCCTGCGGAGCCGTGTTGATGACAAGGGAAGATAGAAAAAACGGTACTCCTTTTTGGGGAGTAGCGTTTGGTTGCTTAGCTCTTTTCAGGTTTGCGAAAGACAACGTCTGCATGATGCCGGCACAAGTGACCGAAAAACCGCTGAATCAGCGGATAACGTGGGTCAGTGCCTTCGGCAATCTTTGAACGACTAAGAAATTGATCATTGATGTCCCTGTTATTAGGTACACCTAGAGCGTTCCTGTACCAATTGTTCAGGTATCACCTTTGCAGGGTATAGCGTATTGACCCGATTCAGTGCGGCGTAAATATTTTTCTTCGTAGAAGGAATACGCATGGTGAACCCTGAATAAACAAAGGAGCCGATGAATAAGCACCGGCTCCTTTGTCATTGATGGTCGCGATATGAGCGCCTGCTCATCGGCCGGTTTTTCTTTTGTGACTGTTTTTTCACTCAATGAGATAGCAGAGAAGGGAGTAAAGCGTGGAAGATCTGAAATTCATCACTGCCAGCAACATCATCAACCTGCGCACAAAGGCAGGCATGACCCAGAGCGAGCTGGCTGCGAAGCTGAGCTATTCTGATAAATCTGTATCCAAGTGGGAGAGGGCAGAGGCTGTGCCGGACGCATATGTGCTCAAGCATATGAGCGAGATTTTTGGCGTCACGGTGGATTATCTGCTCAGCCCGCATGATCAATGGGAGGCCCCAAAGAAAAAGACGCTTCTCAGTTCTTATCAGAGCGATGTGGTCATCTCCATCGCGCTGACGGGCATCGGTACGCTGGGGCTATTGCTGTTTGTGATCCTCTGGCTGCTGGGTAATCCCCAGCCCATTATCTTTGTTTATGCCACACTGGTGTCGCTGATCACCTTGCTGGTACTGCAAAGCGTGTTCAAGCACGGGCAGCATAATTATCTGATCATTGCGTTTCTTTTGTTTGCGGTGATCGCATCTTTGTATTTCAGTTTCTTGGTTTTCTTCGAAAAGAACTTCTGGCAGCTGTTTTTGCTGGTGGTGCCGGGGTGGATCGTCATCTTTTTATCCTCCCGTTTCAAGCACCAAAAAACCATTGAAAAATAAGGGGTTCTACTCTGAGTAGAGTGCGAAATGACGCACTCTACTTTTTTGATTCTGCTTCGTAGAGTGACAGCGCATCGGAGTAGGTTGCCTGCCTGTGACCGGCCTGCTACCATGACGGTACATGATTGAAAGGAGGGTTTCCCAAATGCATGACTACATTCTGAGCTGCTGCTCTACCTGCGACCTTACGGCACAGCATCTGAAAGACCTGAATATCGAGTACGTGCCCTTCCATTTTATCCTTGACGGACAGGAATACGATGACGATCTTGGCCAGAGCATTTCCTACGATGAATTCTACCGTCGCATGGAGGAAGGCGCAGACACCCGCACCAGCCAGGTCAACGTGTCCGAATATGTGGAATTCTTCACCCCTTTCCTGGAGGCAGGCAAGGACATTTTGCACGTGAGCGTATCCAGCGGTCTCAGCGGCAGCTGCAATTCCGCCCTGAATGCGGCTCGTATTCTGAAGGAACGCTATCCCGACCGCAAGCTCACGGTGGTGGACTCCCTGGCGGCAGCTTCCGGTTACGGTCTGTTGATGGACAAGGCAGCCCAGTTACGGGACGAAGGCATGTCTCTGGATGAACTGGCCAGCTGGCTCAACGAAAACAAGCTGAAGCTGCATCACTGGTTTTTCTCCACCGACCTGAAGTACTACGTCAAAGGCGGACGCATCTCCAAGGCATCCGGCTTTGTGGGTACGGTTCTGGGGATTTGCCCGCTTTTGAATGTTGATTTGAACGGCCGACTGATGCCGCGGGAGAAGGTTCGCAGCAAGAAGAAGGTTATCCGGCAGATCGTTAAGATGATGGAGCAGCACGCACAGGGCGGTGCAGACTATGACGGTAAGGTGTACCTGTGCCAGTCTGCTTGCATGGAGGATGCTCAGGCCGTTGCTGATCTGGTGAAGGAGAAATTCCCCCGCATGAACGGCGAGCCGCTGATCAACCACATTGGCGCTACCATTGGCAGTCATTCCGGCCCCGGTACCGTTGCGCTGTTCTTCTGGGGCGATCCTCGGAAAAACTAACTGCCGCATCCCACCTGGCGTGTTCGGCCATAAAAAAGCACCCCCTCTGGAGGAGCAAAGGGTTCGTACTGAATAGACCTAAGAAATGGAAAAAGACCAGCCTTGAGCTGGTCTTTTTCTGTGGCGCTGGACGCTTACTTCTTTGCGTTTGCTACCAGCGCCGGCAGAACGTTCTCGTAGTTCTTGTTTCTCAGCACGTAGGTCTGGTCCGCCTCAATGAAGAATTCCTTCTTGTTCTGGACTCCGCAATTCCGGATCGCAGTCAACGGGATCTCCATCCATGGCTTGGGGCCTGCGCCGGTTGCTGCTTTTATACCGTCCATGATCAGTCCGCCCAGCAACCCGCCGCCCATGGCGCCTGCCGTATGCATACCCGCCGAGAAGGAACCTTCCCGGCTCAGCAGAATGCGCTTGTTGGTAACCTGCATGGAGTACACATATTTCCGTTCCATCGCGGGCTGAATGAACTGGATCTCGGGGTATTTCTGCACTATTGATTCCCCGGGGAGCATTTCCCACTTTTTCATGGTGCCATCCTCATGACGGACGACTGTAGTAGTCCAATTCTGCTGATAAGCAGGCGCAGATTGCGGTGCGGTTTGCTTCGGTGCTGCTGGCTGCGCCGACTGGCTCAGCCGCTTACCGCACTTTTCGCAGAACATGCTGCCGGCTATATTCAACTTGTGGCAATAGGGGCAGGTGATTGTGGAGGCGGGGTTCGACTGCGCAGGTGCAGCTTTCGCCGGCGCAGGCTGCGTCACCGGCGCACTGTAGGAAGGAGCTTTATTTGCGGCAGGAACAGAATCAAACATGACAAAATCATCGCCCTTCACCGGCTCCACCACTGCGGCGGACTGGCTCTGCAATTCCTTCAGCTTGCGTTGGAGTTCCGCGATTTCCTGCTGACGCATCTTCTCCTGCTCGAGCCTTTCCTGACGAAGCCGTTCTTTTTCAAGAAGCGCCTTTTCGGCTTCTTCCTTTCGCTTCTTCTCCAGAATGATGTGGGCACGCGTGATGACGCTTTCCAGATCATCCGCGCTGAGCTCGTTGAGCATTTTCAGGATTTCATTCATAAGCTGCTCCTTCTGGTCATCCACGCATCATTTTGCGGATTTCCTGATCGTATTCTTCCTGAGTCAGAATGCCGCACTCCAGCAGATCACGATAGGCCTGAACCTTTTTCTCCAGATCCTGAGGATCTGCCTGTACGGCTGCTGCCGCTTCCTGCCGGATGGACGATTCGGGCGGTGTGGTTGCTGTGCGGACGGGTTCAGGCTGCGGCTGCATAGCGCTTGGCTGTACCGGCGGCGCATATGCTGTATACTGCGGCTGCTCATAGATCGGCGTTGCCGACGGCTGGAAGCTGACCACAGGCTTTTGGCAGATGCGCCGGAAGGCCAGGCCGGTGAAGAAGGTTCCCAGCACAATGCAAAGCCGTGAAAGCATATCCAGATACTGCGGACGGATCGCAAACGCATGCTTTTTCAGCATCGTCTGAAGCATATCCAGCGCCTGGCTGTCGCTGACTTCCTTGGTGAAAACCAGCAGCAGAAGCAAGGACGGAATGAGCCACAGCACTCTGACCGCTCCACCCAGGCGTTCTCTTGCTTTTTCCATGGCGAAAAACGCGAGGAGCAGGATCACAAGGAATGCGGCGATTTTGATCAGGGGCACCGAAATCAACGCGTAGTAGATACCATTATCGCTGGTATATCCACCGAAACCATAATGGTTGTAATGGTTCATGGCGGTGTTTACATTGCTGAAGATCAGCCCCAGAAAGCCGATGATATGCAGGGAGGAGACATCCTGTGTGAACCTTGTCCGGAAACAGGCAACGGCCAGCAAGAGGCACATCACAAAGCAAAGCGCCATGCTAAAGTCCAGTCGATAGCTCGGGGATAGGGAACCATACATGTTGGAGGCACAAAAATCCAACACAAACGCCAGCAGAAAGAAAACGCCCGCGGTTGTGGCAGATCGTTTCAAAGGTTTCGTATCTGTCTGGGAAAGAATGGCGGAGCTTGTGTTTGCTTTCTGCGTCGCGTTGGCAACAGTGTGCTGCGGCTGCGCATAGCCAGCGTTGGGGGCGGCTGTGGCTGCGCGGGGGGCTTGCGCTGTCTGTGCCTTCTTTTCTTTGTTTGCGCTGACCAGCTTGCCCAGAATCACGAAAAGAACGCCCACCACAATAGCGCCAATGGCAACCGGTATGGAAAATTCGCGGATCGCTTCATCCTTCATCAGCTCAGAGACAGCAGCGAGGATACTGGCGCAGCCAAGCATGCTGAGGATCGATGCAAAGATTGAGTTTCTGTACCAAATAAACATCTGTCGGCTCCTTATTTCGCGGTGATGCGATTGTATCCAACCGCCTGCGTATCATTCTGGGTCAGCGTAAACTCGGATGAAATCTCCAGCGTATCAAAGACCTGATCAATCCTGTCATATCCGATCTCCGCCAGATTGACCATGCTCAGGCGCATCGTTTCACTGGGCTTTTTGTCGGGGAATACAATGAGTTCGCCGATATACTCATCCAGACCATCCACCGTACCTTTTATGATGTAGCGGATCACCGGAGAGCCATCCACCATATACTTGCGGAAACTCACCATGCTGACATTGGAAACGCCGTCATTGGCGTAGGATTTCAGTATGCCGTCCGCATCGCTGGCGTCGTAGGAGATACCGATCTCCAGCTGCCTGTTTACGCTGAAAAGACTGGAATCATCAGAAGAGATCAGCCAGTCGCCGGAACCGTTTTCCCCCGGCATCAGCGAGTAGCCGGGCATATGTAGCCGTGCCTGGCCATAATGTGGATGCGCTTCATAATGCTATCACAGCCAATGCGCAGATCAGCTTCCGGTATTTCTACTACGATCAGAAGAAGCAGCGGCAGTATCTTCGAAAGGGCGCGCGCTATACCGCAAGCCCCTGG
>SVGM01000017.1:0-4949 GCA_015056365.1 Clostridiales bacterium
TGTAGGTGTAGGTCTTGCCGATGTCGCTTTCGTCGTAGACGATCTTGCTGAACGTGATGCTGCCGTCTGCCGCATTCTTCACCGTCTCATTGACGCCATCGCCGCTGAGCACGAAGCTGAACTGGTCGGCAGTCAGATCCATACCGTTCAGGGTCTTGGTACCTGTAAACTGGATCTCTCCGCTGGCAGTGTACTGGTAGTTGTTGGTGAAGTCGAGTGCGTTGTAGTTGTCGGTTGCAACAACATCCAGCTTGCCGTTTCCGGCGTCAGATACGGTCACCTCAATGGTGTATACCGTATCATCGTAGGTCATGCCGTAGACATTGCCGGCCTGTTCCTTCACCGTGTAGGTGTAGGTCTTGCCGATGTCGCTTTCATCGTAGACGATCTTGCTGAACGTGATGCTGCCATCCGCAGCGTTCTTCACCGTCTCATTGACGTCCTCGCCGCTGAGCACAAAGCTGAACTGGTCGGCAGTCAGATCCATACCGTTCAGGGTCTTGGTACCTGTGAACTGGATCTCTCCGCTGGCAGTGTACTGGTAGTTGTTGGTGAAGTCCAGCGCGTTGTAGTTGTCGGTTGCAACGATATCCAGCTTGCCGTTTCCGGCGTCAGACACGGTCACCTCAATGGTGTACTCCGTGTCGTCATAGCTCATGCCGTAGACGCTGCCGGCCTGCTCCTTCACCGTGTAGGTGTAGGTTTTGCCGATGTCGCTTTCATCGTAGACGATCTTGCTGAACGTAATGCTGCCGTCTGCCGCATTCTTCACCGTCTCATTGACGTCCTCGCCGCTGAGCACGAAGCTGAACTGCTCGGCGGTCAGATCCATACCGTTCAGGGTCTTGGTGCCCATGAACTGGATCTCTCCGCTGGCGGTGTAGTTGTAGCCGTTGGTGAAGTTGAGTGCGTTATGGTTCTCGCTGGCTTCAATGTTCAGCTTGCCGTTTCCGGCGTCAGACACGGTCACCTCAATGGTGTACTCCGTATCGTCGTAGCTCATGCCGTAGACATTGCCGGCCTGTTCCTTCACCGTGTAGGTGTAGGTCTTGCCGATGTCGGTTTCGTCGTAGACGATCTTGCTGAAGGTAATGCTGCCGTCTGCTGCGTTCTTCACCGTCTCATTGACGTCCTCGCCGCTGAGCACGAAGCTGAACTGGTCAGCAGTCAGATCCATACCGTTCAGGGTCTTGGTACCTGTGAACTGGATCTCTCCGCTGGCAGTGTAGGTATTGGTGAAAGCGGCACTTGTCTTGCTGTCGGCAGTAACCGTCACACTAACGGGCACAGCAGGGCTGACCGTATAGCCGTCGGGAATCTCGATTTCCTCAACGGTATAGCTGCCGGGCAGAAGACGGATGGACACGGACTGGGTGAGGCTGGCTGCGGAGACGGGAATTTCTAAGCGAAGGCCATCATCTGCTGCAGAGTACGCCGCTTCGTTTTGCATCCACTTGTGCGTATCGGAATCAGTAGACTTGACGATAAAGGCGAAGGAAACATCACCGTCATCAGTGGTGATGACAGGGTTCACCAAAATCTTGGTCACTTCCAATTCGCCCTTGGTCAGTTCATTGGTCAGAGCGCTGTACAGGTTGACGGTCTTGCCATCCAAGAGCACTGCCTTCGCAGCCTGACTGGTCAGCAAATAGCCTTCCGGCACGTCCTCTACGACATAATAGGTATACCGGCTGGACAGATTGCTCCAGCTATAGACATCGATATTGCCAGAACTTTCAACCGACGGTGCAGAGGTAATGACAACACTCTCACCGTCAGCAGGCACGCCTACCAGTGTCAACGCAGCTGCGAATTCCTCCGCTGAGGGACGAACAGCGGCGTTATCCCCCACCCAGGTCTTGCTGATCTGCGCGGTGGTGACTTCAGGCGTATTGACTACGGTGAAATCAGCCGAATTGCCTGCTTCGACCTGAACCGTGTTCTGGGCCGTCAGATTGTTGGTATAGGTATAGGCGTTGTTTTCCGCATAGATCTCTCGAATCGTATAGCTGCCGATGGGCAGATCCTGAATAGAGATGCTGTCCCCAAAATGCACGCCGGTGAAGGTAAGCTTGCCGTTCTTTACCACAGCGTCGGCAGACGCGCCATTATGGAGCGCAGCGAAGGAGGCGCCTTCGGCATAAACGGAAGGCACATCCACCTCAAAGGTGAAGGAATCGGCCTGCATCTGCTCGTTCAGGGCCACGTCGATGCCTGCGGACTTGACGATGGTTAAATCACCAGTGAGTGCCGTGTTGACAAACGTAGCCGTGGCAGTATCGGTATCGGTAATGGTAACCGTTACACCTTCAGCAGGGGAAATGCTGTAACCCTCCGTCGGCTTTTCCGTGATGGTATAGCTACCCTTAGGCAGCTCATCCAGAGTCAGCGTATAGTTCTTGACAGGCTCCGATACAACGATCGTTACCTCATAGCAGCCCATCTCAGCGTTCCAGTTTTCACCGCCGCACTCATCCACAATCCCTTCCTCAGGCGTGATATAGAAGATAAAGCTCTTGGCGCCGTTGGCAAAAGAGGTGTCAATCACCTGCTTGGTCAGCTGCAGCGATCCCCTGGTCTTTGCGTTGTAAAGGGTACCGCCAGCACTGACAGCGGGATACTTGGTGCCATTGATGGTTACAGAGGCGTCATACGCCGAATCCTGCACAGTGGGCTTGTAGCCGGTCACAGGATTTTCGGACATGATGAAGGTATATCCTTTGGGCAGGTAGGAATAAGTGAACTGCCATGTGTCCGCTGCGGACGCTCCCGTTTCGTTGGGCGCATAACCGGAAGAATAGGCCCATTCCTCCTGGCCGTACTTCTGATACAGCAAGAGATAATGCTCAATAAAATCATCCAAAGCTACAGGCGGGGTTCCTTCCCACTGCTTGGAGAAGCTCAGCGTCTGCTTTTCGGGTTCATTGATCACAGCCAATTCACTCTGGTTGCCATCCATCACAGAAACAGTACTTCCCTGGGCAGGAATACTGCTGACATAAGTATACAGGTTCGTATCTGCCATGGACTCAGTGATCACAAAGTCTCCCTCGGGCAGTCCGGAGAGGATCACCGTATCGCCGTGCTTGATGCCTGAAACTGTCAGCAGGCCATCCGCTGGGGCAAGCACCGTGGCTCCGCCGCCATTAATGCTGCAGCTCACAGTCTCCGGAAGCCTGCCGCTGATCTGGAAGCTGAACTGATCGTTGTTTTTGATCAGATAGCTGTAATCCGTCACCGTCTTCCTAATCTTGAGTCCGCCCATCTTAGGCGTATTGGTAATGGTCACCGCTGCGATATTGTTCTGCAGCACATTCACTGCGGCCATTTCAGCATCTGCCCCATTCACTGTGTAGGAAGGCGTATACGTGTAGGTATTGCCCTCACTCTCAGCTTCGGTGGCCGTATATATTCCGCTGGGAATGCTGCTCAGCGTAAGAACATCGTTGTGTTTGATGCCATCAATGGTGATCTTTCCATCCTGGACATGCGCAGTACCATTCTGCTGTCCGATGGCATAGGAAACAGAGCCCGTCCAATCAGCCGGGCCGCTGATGATAAAGCTGAAGGCGTCATTCGCCATAGAACTAGTCGCAGACGGAATGACCTTGGCAATCGTCAGGCTGCCGGTCTCACGGGTATATTCATTGTGGATGGTAAAGCTGGCGGTTGCGTTTTCAGCAACTGCTTTGCTCTCGCCGCTTCCGCTCACCGTCAGGTCGTATCCGTCCACCTGGGCGGTTGCCTGGTCTTCTGTCACCGTGTAGTTGCCTGTGGGCAGATCCGTCAGGGTATAGCTGCCGTCGGTGAAATCACTGTAGGTTACGGTCTTGCTGTACTCCTCAGGGCCGGTGATGGTAAATGTAGCGCCTTCGGGCACTGATGCGCCTGTTGCTGTTTTAGCGATCGTCAGGTTGCCGGTCTCACGGGTATATTCGTTGTGGATGGTAAAGCTGGCGGTTGCGTTTTCAGCAACTGCTCTGCTCTCGCCGCTTCCGCTCACCGTCAGGTCGTATCCGTCCACCTGAGCGGTTGCCTGGTCTTCTGTCACCGTGTAGTTGCCCGTGGGCAGATCCGTCAGGGTATAGCTGCCGTCGGTGAAATCACTGTAGGTTACGGTCTTGCTGTACCCCTCAGGGCCGGTGATGGTAAATGTAGCGCCTTCGGGCACAGATGCATTCTCCGACGTCTTCGCGATCGTCAGGTTGCCGGTCTCACGGGTATATTCATTGTGGATGGTAAAGCTGGCGGTTGCGTTTTCAGCAACTGCTCTGCTCTCGCCGCTTCCGCTCACCGTCAGGTCGTATCCGTCCACCTGGGCGGTTGCCTGGTCTTCTGTCACAGTGTAGTTGCCTGTGGACAGATCCGTCAGGGTATAGCTGCCGTCGGTGAAATCACTGTAGGTTACGGTCTTGCTGTACCCCTCAGGGCCGGTGATGGTAAACGTAGCGCCTTCGGGCACAGATGCATTCTCCGACGTCTTCGCGATCGTCAGGTTGCCGGTCTCACGGGTATATTCGTTGTGGATAGCAAAGCTGGCGGTTGCGTTTTCAGCAACTGCTTTGCTCTCACCGCTGCCGGTAACCGTCAGGTCGTATCCGTCCACCTGGGCGGTTGCCTGGTCTTCTGTCACCGTGTAGTTGCCTGTGGGCAGATCCGTCAGGGTATAGCGGCCGTCGGTGAAATCACCGTAGGTTACGGTAGTTTCGTTACCGTCAGGGCCGGTGATGGTAAATGTAGCGCCTTCGGGCACAGCTGCGCCTGTTGCTGTTTTAGCGATCGTCAGGTTGCCGGTCTCACGGGTATATTCGTTGTGGATGGTAAAGCTGGCGGTTGCGTTTTCAGCAACTGCTTTGCTCTCACCGCTGCCGGTAACCGTCAGGTCGTATCCGTCCACCTGGGCGGTTGCCTGGTCTTCTGTCACCGTGTAGTTGCCTGTGGACAGATCC
>SVGM01000017.1:5049-63666 GCA_015056365.1 Clostridiales bacterium
AAAGCTGGCGGTTGCGTTTTCAGCAACTGCTTTGCTCTCACCGCTGCCGGTAACCGTCAGGTCGTATCCGTCCACCTGGGCGGTTGCCTGGTCTTCTGTCACCGTGTAGTTGCCTGTGGACAGATCCGTCAGGGTATAGCTGCCGTCGGTGAAATCACTGTAGGTTACGGTCTTGCTGTACTCCTCAGGGCCGGTGATGGTAAATGTAGCGCCTTCGGGCACTGATGCGCCTGTTGCTGTTTTAGCGATCGTCAGGTTGCCGGTCTCACGGGTATATTCGTTGTGGATAGCAAAGCTGGCGGTTGCGTTTTCAGCAACTGCTTTGCTCTCACCGCTGCCGGTAACCGTCAGGTCGTATCCGTCCACCTGGGCGGTTGCCTGGTCTTCTGTCACCGTGTAGTCGCCTGTGGGCAGATCCGTCAGGGTATAGCGGCCGTCGGTGAAATCACTGTAGGTTACGGTCTTGCTGTACTCCTCAGGGCCGGTGATGGTAAATGTAGCGCCTTCGGGCACAGCTGCATTCTCCGACGTCTTCGCGATCGTCAGGTTGCCGGTCTTACGGGTATACGTGTTGGTAATGACCGTTTCGGCATTCTCTCCGGCAACAACAGAAACAGTTTCACCGCTGCCGCTCACCGTCAGGTCGTATCCGTCCACCTGAATATTGTCGATATTCTCAGTAACCGTATACGAACCCACGGGAAGCGTCAGGGTTGTGCTTTCCCCATTCTTCAGCGAAACGTCCGTGCTGTAATCATTCTCACCCGATACTGTGATCTGGAAAGCCTTATCAGTCTCTACGCCCGTAACAGTCTTGGTGATGGTCAGGCTGCCGGTATCCAGCGTATTGGTGATGGTGGTTTTGTTGCCGGAGACAGAAGAAGCAGAGGTATAGTTGGCAACACTTGCTTCTCTGATCTCATAGATGTAGGACGATCCATTGCCCTTGAACACAGGCAAACTAATAAAGGTATGCGTCCAGTTATTCTTTCCATTCAACGTGACGGTCTGCCCGGATACGGGGCTGTTGTCCCTGTACAAGGTTACCGTAACGCTATCCGGGCGCAGCCCAAAGAGATCGTCGTTATCCTGCCAGATCTTCTCGACGACCAAATCGGTTTTGTCGCTGTAAGCGTTATTGAATACGATAGGCGAGCCGTTCAAGTCATCCGTAATAGAGAGGGTTCCGTCACCGTTATCGGCAATGGTGAGCTTTACGGTATGACGAGTCGTATCGTAGACATAGCCGGGGATGGAAGCCGGTACTTCCTCAATGTAGTAGGTCTTTTCACCCACGTCATTTTCATCGAAAACAAGGGTGTCCAGGAACACGCTTCCGTCTTTGTTGTTCTTGCCCTGGGCGACAATAGTGCCCTCTTCGTCCAACACGCGGAAGGAGAAATCGTCCTGCTTCAGTTCAGCGCCTTCCAGCCTCTTGACGGCGGTAAACTGGTACGGACCGGAAGAATGATATTCGTTTGCAAAGGATGCCCTCTGCTGCTGGTCGGCAACGATGGTGCCCGCAGCACCAGTAGCAGTGGCGGTAAAGCCGCCGACTGCATCCTCGGTAATGGAGTAGGTAGCGCCGTGGGGAAGATCGGTGATGACGGCAGATTCGCCCGCTTTGAGTTTTACAGCGCCGTAGCCGTTGGTAAAGGTAATCGTCTGGGCAGCGGCAGAACCGTACTGCACGGTATATGCGCCGTTCAGAGGCACATCGGAGCTATCCTTCACGTAAACAAGGAAGCCAAATTCCTTCGTCTGATGGTCTTCAACCGTGCTGTTCACCGCCGTCTTGGTGACCTGCAGCGCGCCGGAATCGAGCTTATTGGTGATGGTCAAGTGACCATTTGCGGCGCCATCCATAGTGTAGGATACAACCATCTTATTGCCGGATTTCGTTACCGTAACCACCAGCGTATGCGGCGTGGTATCATAGATCACCTGATCCAGATTGCCCTGCTGCTCCCGAATGGTATAGGTGTATGTGCCGGCTTGCTTGAAGGCGATTTTACCAAACTCGAACGATGCGCTTCGGCCGCTGGTAGGCGTGATGGTAACGGTGTTCTTCGTGGGCATGGGCGCATCGCTGGTGTTGGCAGTCAGCGTAAAGGTAAAGGAATCCCCCGCCTTAAAATTTCTGCCTTCCAGCACCTTGGTGCCGGCTACCACCAGCTCGTCTGCCTTGATCAGCTCATACTGATGCACAACCACATAGGCAGAAGGAGTGGTGGCATCCACCTTTTCCACGCCAGTAACCTGCTTGCCGTCCTGGGTGACCACTGTACCCGTATAACGATAATAATCATTCGAGTTGGGCACAGGGATCACAGGCGTAATGGTCTGATAATCCGTCTCCTTGAAGGAGGGAATATATTCCGTGGAGGCATAGTCACAGATAATGCTTTCCACATCAGTAGGTGTCTGAATATCCCTGCCGCCCGCCTGCCACTTCACCTGCACGGAGCTGATAGCGTATTCTGCTATAGGAATGGGGAATGCTGCGGATTTCATCTCCGTCGCAGTGCCGTTATTCTGTTTGATGCCATAGAGGAAGTTGGTGGGATCGTTCAGCGGAACTTCATGCACGCCACCGCTCAAATCAGCGCTGTCGTTTAATTTGACAGTATAGCTGTACTCGATGGTCGCGTTACGCACCGTATCCGTACCATCGGCGGAAGGATGCCAGTAAATGGTGTTTCCGGAAGAGCTCACCACACCGCCGCTGGTCTGGACAGCCTGAATGCTATTCACGTCAAAACCAACAGAAGCACCCATGGGGTCTTCCAGCATGGCGGTAAGGGAATTTTCGATTTTGTCCATGGCGAGCTGCAGCTCATCCGTATTGGTAGCGTGCATATAGGTGCCGCCATTGCCGGTGAAGCCCGCCAGATTGGGGTCGTTGTTGTTGAAACCAACAGCATAGACAATGCCGCCGTTGTTCTTGAACGTGCTCAAATCCTTGGGATTATATCCATCATTGCTGTCGCCGTCAGCCACGACAACCAGTACCTTGGTAAGGCCCTGCGTCTTGGCGGAGCCTCCCGTGAAGGTAGTAATACCTTTTGCCACACCCGTCGACAGATAGGTTCCGCCGTTGGCTGTGACGTTATTTAAGTTGGTAACCACATTGGTTACGCTTGCAAAAGTAACATATTTGACAGTGACTTCGTCTCCCAGACCTGTTACCAACGTGTTTATTGCACTGACGGCATTGCTCAGACGGGTGGGATAATAGACTCTGTTTCCATTTTCATCATAATAATAGCAGTTTGAATTACCACTCGTTGTGTGAACAGAGGCCTTTTTTCCACAAGAATAGCACGTATCATTATGAACATGACGGGTACAAGATAAGACGTAAAAATATGAACCAGATGTATTATGGCATGTGGTTCCTGATATATGATTGCCGTTGACAAAATGCGATGGATTGATTGCTTGGGTGCATCTATTGCCGTAACAATCCGATCCATAATTACTATACTGGTGCGTATGATTCGCATATCCACAGTTCTTTCTACATGAATTCGAATGTGAATGGTTTCCTGCATCATGCGCTGCCTCATCCGTACACCACGCCATAGAGCCGGAAGTGTCCAGCACAAAAACAACCTCAATTTTGCGCTTTTCAACAGGGTTTTCCCCTACGGTGGCCTTTACCGTAACCTTCCACTCGTCAGGCCCGATGCGATCGCCCTGCTTATGCAGAATAATATTGGCTTTTCCGGAAGCGTCCTTCTCGTATTCGAGATCGGCCGGTTTCAGCGGATCGCCTTCTCCTTGCGCAGCATAAACAATGCCAGTTCCCAACAGCATGGTCAGGATCAGCAAAAAGGCAAGTATTTTCTTCATGATTGAACAATCGGTGCGGAACATAGGGACACCCTCCAGCACTTTTTTCACAATTGTTTCTAAAAAATTACAAATTAATACAATTGTGTTATTGTATTATATGTTATTTGTTTTGTATTTTCAATACTTTTTCTTCAAAAATGTAAAATTTTTTCTTTTGTTTTTCACAATGCCACAAGCTTGCTATCAAACATATTCCTTTCGATATTCCTTTATAGATATTCAACTATTTTCTTTATCAAATCTTCACGATCTTTTTGTTTCGTTTTTCACATAATCGAAATATTTTCAGTTTTTACCAGTTGCTTTTCCTTTCCCATTTGTATCGTTCTTTTTCCGCATCCTTTTTCTGCAATATCTTCCTTCATGGCCCATCTATGCTATAATAAAAGGTACACATCCAACCGACAGGAGGATTGACCATGATCAATATCGTAGGCATTCTGGAAAAAGCGCTGCCAGTCTTTATCATGCTGGGACTGGGTATGCTCTGCCGCAAAACCAAGCTGCTGTCCCGCGAGGGAGTGAACACCCTGAAATCCGTGGCAGTGAACATCACCCTGCCTGCGGTCATGTTTTCGGCCTTTGCCACGGCAGAATACAGCCTGAGCAGCATTTCCATTCCCGTGAGTATGTTCGCCGCCTGCCTGCTGGCGCTGTTTCTGGGTTTTTTAGGCTGCAAGCTTTTTAAAATCAAGGGAAGGCTGTCGCCCTTCATGGCTGCAGGCTTTGAGGCTGGCATGCTGGGGTATGCTCTGTTTGCCATTCTGTTTTCCGAGGCTCAGCGCCCCGCCTTTGCCATCGTGGACCTGGGACAGGTATTGTTTGTCTTTACGGTCTATAAGGCGTTGCTGGCCGGCAAGGGCGGCTTCAAGGGCGTCGTGCACGAAGCCGTCACCTCCCCCACCGTCTGGGCCATCATCGCCGGCCTGATCGTCGGCGTCAGCGGCCTGTACAAGGCGCTCATCCCCTCCGGCGTCAGCAATATCGTCAACGCGGTGACAGATTTCATCGCCGCGCCCACCAGCGCTATCATTCTACTGGCCATCGGCTACGACCTGGTGTTTCAGGAGGTCCGCTGGAAGCAGACCCTGTCGCTTGTGGGGCTTCGTCTGGCCGTATCCGCTGTGGTGCTGGGGCTGCTGCTGGCGGTCAACCAGCTGCTGGGACATGTAATGCACACCGGCGCGCTGCTGATGATGCTCATCCTTCCCCCGCCCTATGTGCTTCCCATCTTCGCCGATGTGGAGGACGAACGTGCAGACATTTCCTCCGCCCTGTCCCTTTTGACGCTGATCAGCATCCTGCTGTATGTGCTGCTGGTGATCGTCTACGCCTGATTTCTGCCAAACAACGAAAGGAGCATTCCCTATGTCTGATACGTACGCCGTTCTTTCCGGCTGTCCGAAGATCGACATCGTCGGCGCGAATGCATACCCGACCCATTCCCACATCCGAACAGGCTGCCGGGGTATCGTGCTGAAGGATAATCAGCTCCTTTTGTCCCACGAGCTGAACTCCGGTTGGTATCTGATTCCCGGCGGCGGCATCGAAGATGGCGAAACGCCCGAAGCCTGCTGCATCCGCGAAGTGGAGGAAGAGACCGGCTTGATCGTCGAGATCATCAGGCCGGTGCTGACCATGCACGAATATTATGAAGACTGGCTGTACATCAGCCACTACTTTCTGTGCCGTGTTGTTGGGGAAGGCCGCCAGGCCTTGACCGCGTACGAACAGCAGCGCGGACTTGTGCCGGAGTGGATGAACGCCGCCAAAGCCGTGGAGCTGTTCTCCCATCATCAGGAGTACGCCGCCAGCAGCGAGGAAAAACGAGGCTCATACCAGCGGGAATATACCGCATTGCAGCATTTTCTTGCAACGGAGGAGCGTCCATGACCAACCGTGCGGAAGAAGCGCTGCGTTATTTAGGTGCCGGACGAGCGGCCGACGGATCCGCGGCGGCAGAGCTGCGGATCGCCGTGCAGCGAATGCTGGAACAGTTGGATCATGTGATCACGCCTAACCGCCTGTACCGCCTGTTTACGCTGTGCCATGACCCTGATGGCAGCGTCCTGCTCATGGACAGTGCTGATCAGGCTGTTCTGACGCTCACCGGCAAGCTGGCGCAGATCATGCTTCACGACTGCCATCAAGCTGCGCTGATGCTCTCCACGCTGGGCGTAACCTTTGACAGCCTGCTGCGCACCCAGCAGGCCCGCAGCATGGCAGATGCTGCGATTCTGAATGCCTGCGGCAATGTGCTGGTGGAGGAAGCTTGCGACCAAACGGAGCGAGAACTGGCAGCGCAGATGCCTGACCTGTACCTGACCGATCGTTTTTCTCCCGGCTACGGCGATCTGCCGCTGACCCTGCAGCCGACGCTGCTTCGGGCATTGGACGCAAACAGGCTGGCCGGTGTATACGCCACAGAAAGCTGCCTGATGAACCCCACCAAGACCGTTACCGCCATCGTTGGGCTGTCCCATCGCCCCCAACAGGCGAAAATCAGAGGCTGCGCCTATTGCAGCCTGAAAGAAACCTGCACCATCAGAAAGGACGGTAAACGTTGTGATTCGCTTTGATCAAGGCTTTACGCTGCTGGACGGCGCCATGGGCACCCTTTTGCAGCAGAACGGGCTCACGCCTGGCATGCAGCCCGAGGAGATGAACCTGACCGCAGGCGAGGCCGTTACCGCCATCCATCGTACCTATGTGGAGGCCGGCAGCCGCATCGTCTACACCAACACCTTCGGCGCCAATGCCCGCAAACTGGCTCCCACCGGGCTCTCGCCCGAGCAGGTGATCCCAGCGGCAGTCAGGCTGGCAAAAGCAGCCACCAAAGGCACCGACGCGCTGGTGGCGCTGGACATCGGTCCGCTGGGCGAGCTGCTGGAGCCCATGGGTACGCTAACCTTTGAAGAAGCGTATGCCTTGTTCGCCCAGATGGCGAAAGCCGGTGCAGAGGCCGGTGCGGATCTTGCCGTCATTGAGACCATGACCGACCTGTACGAGGCAAAGGCTGCTCTGCTGGCTGTGAAGGAGAATACCGCCCTGCCCGTGCTGGTGACCATGAGCTTTGAAGCCACCGGCCGTACCTTCACCGGGTGTACACTGGCCTCCATGGCGCATACACTGGAAGGCCTGGGTGCGGACGCCATCGGTATCAACTGTTCCCTGGGCCCGGTGCAGGCGGCGCCTTTTATCCGGGAGCTTGCCAGGCACACCTCCCTGCCCCTCATCGCCAAGCCCAACGCCGGTCTGCCCGATCCAGCGGACGGCAGCTATGACCTGACGCCTGCCCAGTATGCCCAGGCCATGCTCAGCTGCGCCGAGGCCGGCGCCACCCTGCTGGGCGGCTGCTGCGGCACCAGCCCGGATTATCTGCGTGCATTGCGGGACGTTCTGGTTGATCAACAGCCTGTCGACCGTACCAATACAAAGAGCAGCTTTGTTGCCTCCCCCACCCGGCCTTTGCCCATCGACGGCGTTCGGGTCATCGGCGAGCGTATCAACCCTACCGGCAAGAAGCGGCTGAAGCAGGCCCTGCTGGAGGATGATCTGGACTACATCGCATCGCTGGCTGTGGAGCAGATGGATGCAGGCGCAGATCTGCTGGATGTGAACGTGGGGCTGCCCGGCGTGGATGAAGTGTCCATGCTTCCCCGGGTGGTGAAGAAGCTGCAAAGCGTCGTACCTCTGCCGCTGCAACTGGACACCACCAACCCCGCTGCGTTGGAAGCCGCTCTGCGGGTATACAACGGCAAGGCAGCCGTCAACTCCGTCAATGGTTCAGAGGAATCACTGGCTACCGTGCTGCCCATCGTGAAAAAATACGGCGCATCCGTGGTGGGACTGTGCATGGACGAAAAAGGCCTGCCCGCTACCGCAGAGGAGCGCATCGCCATTGCCAAGCGGATCCAGACCGCCGCCAACGCCATCGGCATCCCCGATGAAGATCTTTGGATCGATTGCTTGGCGCTAACGGTATCTGCTCAGCAGGATCAGGCTGCCGAAACACTGAAAGCGCTTCGCACTGTCCGCTACGAACTGGGACTGAATACGGTTCTGGGCGTGAGCAACATTTCCTTCGGCCTGCCAAACCGTCCCCTGATCACTCATACCTTTATGGTGCAGGCGCTTTGCTGCGGCCTGACGCTACCTATCATCAACCCCAACCAGAAGGAACTGATGGACGCCATCGCCGCCCATCGGGTGCTTTGCGGCGAGGATGCCCAGTGCAGCGAGTATGTAGCCCGTTTTGCGCAGGAAACCTCCGCCCCCGCAGTGCAGACAGCGGGACAAAACCTGTCTCTGGAAGAAAGCATCTACCGGGGGCTGAAAAAAGAGGCTGCCGGCGCAGCCGCCCGGCTGCTGGAAAGCGGTGAGAACGGAATGTCCCTGGTGGAAAGCCGCCTGATTCCCTCCCTGGACAAAGTAGGTACGGATTACGAATCCGGCAGGCTGTTCTTGCCCCAGCTTCTGGGCGCAGCCGGGGCGGCACAGGCTGTTTTTGAGCAGATCCGCACCGCCATGAGCGCGGACGGCAGCACTCCGGTGGAAAAGGGACGGCTGATCATCGCCACTGTGAAGGGCGATATCCACGACATCGGCAAAAACATCGTCAAAACCGTGCTGGAGAATTACGGCTACCGTGTGATCGACCTGGGCCGTGATGTGCCGCCGGAGATCATCGTGCAAACCGTTCAGGAGCAGCATATCCGTCTGGTGGGGCTTTCCGCGTTGATGACCACCACCCTCCCCGCCATGGAAGAGACCGTACAGCAGCTCAACGCGCTGCCACAGCCCCCTGCCATCATGGTGGGCGGCGCTGTGGTCACTCTGGACTATGCCGAAAAACTGGGCGTGTACTATGCTGCCGATGCACGGCAGGCCGCCGAGCTGACCAAAACCATTCTGGGATAAGGAGAGCGTCCATGGAGATTCGAGAGCACCTGGCAAGCGGACTGCCGCTGATTCTGGACGGCGCAATGGGCACGATGTTTGCCGCCCTGCCGCACCAGAGCGAAGCGGCTTGTGAAAACGCCAATCTGGACTGCCCCGAGGCGATCCTGTCCATTCACCGCGCCTATCTGGCGGCTGGCAGCAACGCCATCCAGACCAACACCTTTTCTATCAGCGCTGCCATTTCCCAGGGGCGTGAGGAAGAAGCGCGCCGGCTGGTGACTGCCGGCTGCCAATTGGCCAAAGAGGCTGTCAGCGGCACCAGCACAGCCGTTTTCGCGGATATCGGCCCTGCGCCGCTGGGCATGCCTATCTCCCCGGCAGAGGCGTTCATCCGACAGATGGACTGGTTCTTGCAGGAGGGACTGACCTGCTTCCTGCTGGAGACCCTTTCCTCCGATGAAGGCGTGAAGGAAGCGGCGCAAGCCCTGAAGCAGCGTTGCCCGGAAGCCTTTCTGCTGGTATCCTACGCCGTGCGGCCCGAAGGTTTCACCCGGGAGGGCATATCCGGTAAAGGCCTGCTGGAGCGTACCGCCGCCATTCCGGCAGTGGATGCGGTCGGCCTCAACTGCGTTTCCGGCCCTCATCACATGCTGGCGCTGCTCAAAGGCGTGAACCTGAACGGTAAATACCTGTCCGTGATGCCCAACGCCGGTTATCCCACCGTGGTGGGACGGCGCACGGTCTATCAAGGCACACCTGCTTATTTTTCCGAGCGTATGGCCCAACTGCGCACTGCCGGGGCCTCGATACTGGGCGGCTGTTGCGGCACCACGCCGGAGCACATCGCCGCAACAGTACAGGCGTTAAAGCATACGCCTGCGCTGCTGCCGCAACCCAGCCAGCCTGCCGAAACAAACGAAGCCTCCGCCCACGACCCCAACGCCATCTGGGATAAGCTGGAGGCCGGGCAGCGGATCATCGCCGTAGAGCTGGACCCGCCGACAGACGATCGTATTGCGCCCTTCCTTGATGATGTGCAGACCCTGGCGGATGCCCAGGTGGACGCCATCACCATCGCCGATTGCCCCATCGCCCGCCCCCGGGCGGACAGCAGCCTGCTGGCATGCAAGCTGAAGCGAGAACTGGGCGTGGCTGTCCTGCCGCACATGACCTGCCGCGACCGCAACCTGAACGCCACAAAAGCCCTGCTGTTGGGGCTTGCTATGGAAGGCGTGCGCAACGTGCTCATCGTCACCGGCGACCCGGTACCCACCGAGGAGCGCGCCTCTGTTAAAAGCGTGTTCAATTTTAATTCCCGCAAGCTGGCCGCCTATATCACTGAGCTGAATCAGCAGCTGGCACATCCCTTCCGCATCTTCGCCGCCCTTAACCTGAACGCCGTCAATTTCCGGGTGCAGCTGGAGCTGGCCAAAGAAAAAGAAGCCTGCGGGGTATCCGGTTTCCTGACCCAGCCTGTGCTTTCCAAAGAAGCGCTGGAAAACCTGAAGCTGGCAAGAGCGGAGCTGAAGGGCAAGATCCTTGGCGGTGTGTTTCCTGTGGTCAGCTATCGCAACGCTTGCTTCCTCAACAATGAAATCGCCGGTATGCGGGTCAGCCCGGCGATCGCAAAACGGTACGAAGGACTGGATCGGAACGAGGCTGAAAAGCTGGCAGCGGATATTTCCGTGCGCATTGCCCGGGAGATCGAGCCCTATACGGATGGCTGGTACCTGATGACGCCCTTCCGTCGGGTAGGTCTGATCCGGGAGATTGTGAGAAGGCTGAACGCCGACTGACGGACAAATGCGCTCACAGTCAGCCCATGGTATCGCAGCGCCGCTGCTTTCCATGATTCATGCCATCAAGGCAACACGGAAACGCTCGAATTTCCAGTCCGATTCGTAGGAATGTCTTCTACCGCCTCGATACAGATCTTGTGTTATTACAAAACTTTTGCTATGATAACAATATCTTCCAAATGTCCGGATGGTGAGAAAGATGATCATGATCAATGTGGCGCTGGACGCCATGGGTATAGCTGTCAGCATGACCTTGCTGGTTGGCGCGTTGCTTAGTGGTCAAAAGCAGGAGCGCAGAGGCTGGTTTTTTGTGCTGTTGCTGATCCTGACGATGGTGCAGCAGGCAAGCGATATGGTCAACTGGTTGTGCGAGGCCAAGCCCGAATGGTCTACGCTGCTGTTCGCCGTCAATTTCGTTATCTTTATCTGCGGACCCATTACCGCCCTATTCTTCTATCATTATGTTCTGGCAACGCTCAACGCGAATCTTCAGCGACTGCGCTGGCTTACCCGTCTTCTGACAGTGCTGTGTGCCGTATGGATCCTCATGAACGTGATCAACATTTTCAACAATATGTTCTACGGTGTGGACAGCAACGGCAGCTATTACCGGGGGCCGATCTATCTCTTGGAGCATGTGTACCATTTCATTGTGATCCTGTTGGCGGCCGTGTTGTCGCTCCTCAATCGAAAGCTGAGCCTGCGGCACAAGTTCGCGCTGCTGACATACGCTTTGCTGCCCTTTGCGGCGCTGCTGTTCCAGGTGCAGTTCTATGGCCTGTCTTCGCTGACCTATTGCGCGCTGACCCTGTCTATGCTGCTGATTTACATCACCGTGCACCTGCGCAGCGTAGCCCGGCTGGAGCAGCAAGGCGTCGAACTGAAGCTGACCCGTCAGGCCTATCAGGCCACTTTATACGATGCAGAAACCGATGACCTGACCGGTCTGCTCAAGCGCAAAATCCTGGTACGAGAAGCAGAAAAACGTCTGGCCGCTGACAGGGATACCGGCTGTGCCATATGGATGATCGACCTGGACCGCTTCAAGGATGTGAACGATCAATTTGGCCATTCCATGGGCGATCAGGTGCTAATCGCGTTTTCCAACAAACTGGCTGCTTTCTTCCCCGAAGGTACGCCTGTTGCCCGCTACGGCGGAGATGAGTTCTGTGTCTTCCAGCCGCAAACCACGCTGGAGGAGCTGTACAACAGTCTGCAGCACGCTCTGGCGGAGTTTGGCTTCATCTGCGAAAACGGCAGCAAACAGGTTCAGATCGCGGCCAGCATCGGCGCGGCTTACGTGCCGCCGGAACAGGCCATCTCCTATCAGGAGCTGTTCGATCATGCGGACAAAGCGCTGTACACCTCTAAAAACAACGGGCGCCGTCAGTATTCCGTCAAGGAGCTGTAAAGCGGAAAACAGCTACCGTTCAATGAGCATTGTGGGATTTGCGGTGATATATTGCACCTCCGCACACAACCAAAAAGCCTTGCAGCTGTAAAGCTGTAAGGCTTTTTGGTTGGCAACCTTGATAGTTTTTGATACAATCACACGGAATACTCACTCTATTCTACCCCCGGGGTAAATAGGGGGGGTAGAGTTTTTACACGGGGTAAATGGTCTTATTCTGTATAATACTGTGCTTGCAGTTCATATAAATTGCATGGATTCCAGAAATGCTTTTTGTCCATCTGCATAGGCAACAGCACAGACACATGCAAGACAAATACATAACAAAGAGAGCAGCTCTCGTTTCATCCTTCGATCCTCCAGAAAGCGTTACTGCACTGGCTCTAAAAAGCTGTGCCAGATATAGCCGGTCATCTCTTCACGAAAAATCCCATCAAATTCTTCTCTGCTGCCAGTTGCATCACAATGATACAACACTCGCACCCAACCGTTTTCAGGGCCGCAGGCATCCACCAGTAATTCGACTTCTTGCCCTGCGTAAAGCTTTGCCAATGACGGTGAGGCTTTGCTGTCCTGCTTGCGCAGATTCACCCAATCGACATTGGAAACCTGCAGCCATGGTAAAGAGTCCACACCAAAGATGACGGCTTTGGCTGCCTTTTGTCTTTCTGCAAATACCCCATTCTGTCCATAATACCAGTCTTCCGGATACTGTTCATCCCACAATCGGACCACCTGAGAACCGAACTGGTAGAGCGATTCCCCAATCATCCTATCACCTGCATCATAGACATCCCAGATGAAGCGTTCTGTTATTCCATACTGGCTTTCCCAACCATAGTAGATGTCTCTCCTATACTGATAACCATCCTGTACGCTTGAATACAGGTACTTTTCTTCGGGAATCAGCTCTACATTGCATAATTCAAGCTGCTTGATTTCAGGATCAAATCTTTCAGTTTCACGATTCCAGTTGCAAACCACTTCAACTGGTCGGAACTGATTCATGTGGCTATCCCAGAGTGAGAATGCGTGGAAAACATTTCGTGCACCTGCTCCGGTTAACAACATCAGATCGTTATAGCCGTCAAAATTCAGGTCTTTCGCTATGACCAATGCAGCCACACCATCGTATTCAGGGGTTTCGTTGGAGAAATAAGTGAAAGATTGAAGCTGTTCTCCATTCTCGGAGAAAACCTCAACAAGCAGGATGTTATCCGAAGCCAAATCAGCGGTATTTTCCCCGGTGTCTGTTATTCGGATTGTGTATGGTGGTAAAGAATCATGGATGTTGATCGTTTTCTCATACCCATTGTACTCTTCGTTTGAAGTGGCATCGAAAACACTCATATTGATCCCGGTGATGGCGTCAGTATTCGCCACAATCCACCCCTGCTGCACATTGCTTTTTCTGTCGTGATAAGAAATCCGAATCCACTCTATCGGGTAATCTGAAAAAAAATAGGAATCAAATGCAGTACCGTCCTGTGTAACAATCCTTTCTATTGGCTCATATTCTGTTCCTTCGTCCAAGACTGTTACAATTCGCATTTTTCGCCCGTCATCTGTTACTTCAAATACATCCGTTGCTTGTTGGAGCGTTTCGGCATGATTCCACTCTCCTTGCATCTGCGCAAAAGCAACAACTGGCAGTATGACAACCACCAGCAGCAAACATACAACAGAGCTAAGCTTCTTCATGGGAACTCCTCCTTTTCATCATCGATTCGAGTAACACTCGAACAAAAAAGTGTTATGGGAACATATTCCAATCAAAAAGTGCATTGTTTCCAACACGGATTAAACGAACTACTGAACCTTTCCGTTCCACAAATCAAATCATTTTACAACTATAAAAAGCAGAGTAAAACTCTTGTCAGGCATCAGTTTTGCTCCTTGCCATAATAACAAAAGCCCGGAGGCTTTGATTTCTCAAGACTTCCGCGCCTGTTTGGGTAAAAAAGAAAGATCACGCAGATTGTATCAGAACCTGCGTGATCATGTGGCGGAGACAGTGGGATTCGAACCCATGTGCCGTTGCCGGCAAACTGATTTCGAGGAATGCTACTGCTTTTATATCCACCGTATACGGCAAGCAAACCTTGACGCAGCAACGGTTTAAATGCTATACTTTTTCTGATCAAAACCTGAGGAGGTAAGATATATGGTTATCAGGCTGCGCAAGAGTTTCTGAGTACATGAAACTGTGTTAAATAGTTTTATGTACTTTTCACGCAAAACTATTTAACGGAGGAAAAAATCATGATCATTCAGGACAATGTAATCAAAGAATATTTGAAGAATGTGTTTTTCGTCACCGGAACCCCCTGCGGCGGAAAGAGTACCATTTCCCGCGCCCTTGTTAAGCGTCACAATTTGCTGCTGTTTGATATCGATCAGCAATTTGACCAGCACAAGCAACTGTCAGACCCAACATTTCAGCCGGCGATGAACAAAACCTTCCCGGACGCAGATGCGTTTTTCGGGCGAAGCGTGGAGGAATATCGGCAATGGCTGCTTGACAACACCCGGGAGCAGCTGGATTTTGTGCTGCTGGACTTGATCCGGCTTTCACATAACCGGCCCGTGGTGTGCGACTGCCATCTGACCCTGGAACAGGCCGAGAAACTCACAGATCCCGCCCGGGTGGTTTTCCTGCTGAAGGAACCGTCCAACATCATTGAGGATTACTGCAACCGGCCCGATCACCAGGGGTTCAGCAACTTCATCAACAGCGCGTCCGACCCGGCAAAGGCAAAGGCCACCTGCAACGAGACCCTCCGCAGCCTGAACGCGGACTTCTACCGTGCCGTTAAGCGCAGCGAATATTTCTGGGTAGAGCGCACGCCGGATAGCACCGTGCAAAAGACGGTTGAACTGGTTGAGAAGCACTTTGGTTTTCTTCGGTAAATGAAAAAACTCCGCATGATTCACTCATGCGGAGCATTTTTGTGCAACGAAAAAGCCTTGCAGCTATTAAACTGCAAGGCTTGTGGCGGAGACGGTGGGATTCGAATTTTCCTTGCACGAAATTGTGGTGCATTATGGTATGATCTGGAATCGAAGCAGCAGCAGAGAAAACGCCTGTTTCCTGCTCTCCAAATATCACCCAATACCACCGAAAAAAACCGCCATTGTGGTATCAGTTGTGGTAAAAATTGTGGTGGATTGTGTGTCTTATTTGCTCCAACACTACACACACAACCAAACCGTTACAGCACAACGAAAAACCGAACAGGGCACAGCAGCGGGAACCGGGACAACCGTTGCGAATTGTCCCAGATTTACCCCGGGTCAGCGGTCTGGGTGAGCTGCCTCTGTCCGGATAGGCTGTCAGATGCTCCGAAAATGATCTGATGGAAATTTCCGCGCCGGATCTGCGCTGCTGTTGCGCTGCGTTTGCTCCCGGTGTGGCGTGAATAGCCCAGAATCAATCCAGATTGCCCGTGGTTGGATGATTACGGCGAAAATGGAGAACGGGAGCCGGAAAAAACGAAGGGCAAAAAAAGACCCTCAGAGGCGTTTCTGAGGGGTTCGGTGTAGTCACTTCGATGTGGGCACAAATTCCAGCTTGATCTGCATCCCCATGCCCTCCGCCAGACGGCGCAGAGTACGAAGGGAAGGATTTGCGCTACCGTTTTCCAGCTTGCTGATGTCAGCCTGTGCAATGCCGGTTCTTTCTGCCAGCTGCTTTTGGGTCAATCCGCTGGCCTTGCGTGCGTCAATCATGGCCTGAATGATGGAAAACTCAGGCTCCAAAGCTTCATATTCAGCCTTGAAAGCGGGATCTTTCATCTTTTGGGAAAGATAGTCGTTGAAATTGCTCATTGCTGCCTCTCCTTTCGGCTCATGTAATCTTTGCGGTAGGCCTTGGCCTTTTCAATCTCTCCCGGTGGGGTTTTCTGCGTCTTTTTGATAAATCCGTTGGTAAGGACAATCTTTCGCCCCACGAAGAAGAAATACAGCACACGGGAAATATCAGAGCCTACTTTTGCTCTCAGCTCCATAATGCCATCGTCCAGCGGTTTGGAGTACGGCTCCCGCAAGGCGGTTCCATTTTGCTGCAAAAGGGCAATCGTGCGGAGCATTTTAGCCTGCATTTTCAGGTCAAGCCCTTCCAGAAACTCCTTTGCGGGTTCCTTCCCGTTGGGCAGCTCATAAAAGACAACCTCAAACTCCTGCATAGTCTACCGCCTTTCGTGCTGGTTCATTCCCACAATTATTATATAGGATTTATCCCATATTGTCAATATAATGGGCAAACTATTTTCCCTCGCGAATAATAGTTTAATCTTGACTTTGATTGATTGAAGGCCATTCAGAAAGCCCCATTCGTGCTAGTAGTGCTTTTTGTGTGTATTGGTTTACGCTTTCTCCGGTTTCTTTTGCGGCTGCTTCTACCGTTGCTTTTTGTCCCTTGGGAACTACAATACGCAAACTGTCATAATTATTTCTGATGTATTTATTGGTTGCTTTGATTTGCGCCTTAGATGCTGGCATTTTAAAATCACTCCTTTCGGTGAAAATTATACTATATATAGGTATAATTGTACAATTATATAAAAATGGCAATATAATTGTGCGATTTTTGTCCACTTTGACAGTTGATATAATTGTACAATTATATTATACTATCATTGTCAACAGGGGAACACCCCAGAGGCCAAGGAGGACGGGAGTAATCTCATACCAAAAAAGGAGGAAAAAACCATGCTTGAAGTTGTTTTTGTCAATGAGGCCAACAGGCTGATCCATCAGATTGCGGAGCGCGACAGGGAAGCTGTACTGGGGATTCTGGTAGCGTATGTGAAGGAAGCCGAAAGGGATGCCAAAAAGGAAGCCGAAAAGGAATCAGCAGCCAAATAATCATAGCCGGGGAGGTACGTTCCCCGGCTTTTTTTGCATCCTTGATGCACTCGTTTATTCTGGGATTTCGTCTGAATCAAAAGCGAAGTCGTATTGTTCCAGCGTTTCGATAAGCTGGCGCATTTCTTTGCTGCGCTTTTTTTCCTGCATCTTTTGGAGGATGGCGGTCAGGCTTTCAATGCCCTGATACACAGCATCGAGCTTGCCCAGATCGTAAGAGATACCGCATGCCTCACCCTGCCGGAAAACGCAATTTTCACGGCATTTCCCGTTACAGATCGGGCAGAAGTCTTTCAGGACGATCTCAGCATATTTTCCCACTTGAGACCCTCCTTCAGATCAGCCGAAAGCGCTCTCCCGGTCATCATCGCAATCATCTTCCTGAGCAGGTGAAGCGAACAGATCTGCAACACGGTTTAGAGCAGACACAAGCCCGTCACCATCTTTTGTCGTGACCTTGCTTCCGGAAACAATGATTTTATGAATCATGCAGAGTGCTTCCACCAGCATTTTTATATCTCTGGGCTTGATCTGCCGCGGTTCAAGTTCGATGTGTTCCAGCTGCCGACTTACCAGAATCATAATCTTGTCGCATGCAGCAACAATCATGGTTTTACTCTCGATTTCAGCCGGGGACGCTGGGAGCTGCTGCATCGGCTGTCTGGCTGACAGGGTTCGGAAGTTCATTCTCAAATCCTGCCAGCCGTCCTTTTGCGCTCGATGCATGATTGTATTTTTACTTACGCCGTATTTGGCGGCCAGATCGCGATAGCTTGCCCCCTGCAAATAATCGCTTCTGACGCTCATCCAATCAAGCATGGCTATTGTTCACCGCCTCAATGGTACAGATTATCAATAATCGGCGGGGTAGCCATCGCGCAAGAACAGTTCGATGGCCTTCTTCACCTGTCCTCTACAGAAAGGATCCATGGAAGTGGTGATACGACCAAAACCAGAAAGTTCTTTGTAGCCTTTGGTTTTAGGGCTATTGTACGCTTCGCCTCTGGCCTTTTTCAAGAGGTCATTACAGGAGCAAATGTTGGAATACTTCTCCTTCACCTGACCAATGATGGCGTTCCATTCGTCCACCATCTGCAACAGGTGTTCCATCAGGGGGAAACACTCGGTAAGGTAGGCTTCCTTCAGTTCATCAATGATCTGGTTCGACTGCTCAGGGGTCAATACAGGCTCATTCAGATGGGCGTTTTGCGCTTCGATGGCGCGGAAATAATCGCCTTGGGATGCAGCTGATTCGTACCCTTTTTGATCGTGATTCTGAAGAGCGAATCGAATAGCGTTCCCAGATTCCCGCAATCCCTTTTCGATCTCTTCCCGGACAGATCTGTATTCTTTTTCGTTCTCCATTCGCTTGTCAGCTGCTTCCTTGCAAACAGACATAAGTTGTTCAATCGTTCTCATATACGAAACCTCCTGTTAATCACTTGGCAGCAACGCCATATTTTCGTTCGTGGTACTCTCTTGCCAGCCGTCTGGCATGGGACTCGCCAGAAAAGGGGTCAATGGACATGCTGCCCTGACAGGGATCAGCAGAGCCGGGTAACGGATCAGATGCAGCAGCATCCGTCAAATAGGTTCCTTTGATTGTTGGGTCATTCATTACGGTATCAAGAATACCGCTGACAGATCCATAGGGCAGATCCTTGAAAATAGTGCCTACTACGGCACAAATCAAAGTTTCATTTTCTTTTGCGCTCATTGCTTTTCTAACTTCCTTTCCTCATAAAATCGGACTTTCTTTTCCCAGTATCGCTTTTTGTAGATGGCTACTTTATGCGGGTTTTTCCGCTGCCACTCTCTGTGGTAAGCTCTCCGGGCTTCCTTGGCTGCTTCGGTCATGTTCCGGGGTTTCCTCCTTTCCTCGTTCGATTGCTCCAGCTACTCTTGATACAGCTGAAACCAGATCATAAATGGATGCAGAAATGGAGGAAATCTCACAGATGCCGTCATACCAAGCGCAATTCTCACCGATGCAGGGTGCTTGCTTGAGTGGGCATATTCTCACCCTATATCAACTCCTTTCTGTAGGTGTGTTGGTTGATTGTGTAGATGGGGTTAAGCAATGATACCGCATCTTTCCCGGCTCAAATCTCATATGAATGTGACCGATTGCACCATCTCGGTTTTTGGCTACATTAGCCACTATCAGCTGCTCGCCCCTTCCCTCCCGCTTGAATCGGCGGAGGGTCTCTTCGTGGAACTTGCAGTACTCGTCTTCCTCCCGCTCAATTCGGTGTAGAAAAATCACTTTGTCGGCATCCTGTTCCATGCTGCCGGATCCTCGAAGCTCACTCAGGGTTGGCATACGATTGGATGTACCCTCTTGCCTTTTCACCTGAGCAAGCGCCAGAACCGGTATATCCAGATCAACGGCAAGGCGTTTGAGCTTCGATGATATGCGGGATAGACGGATGGTCTCATTTTCGGCCTTTTCCCGTGTGTTTGCAATCTGCATGTAGTCAAAGACCAACAAATCAAGACCTTTTTCGTCCTTCTCCCTCGCGCAGATAGAATATATGTCCTCTACATACGTTTCATCAAAGGTAAAGCTGATACCGAGCTTTGAAGCCTCGTTACAAGCTTCGCCAATAGCAACGTATTGACGATCAGACAGAGTGGGGGAAACTTGTGCCATACTGTTGATCCCGGAGATTTCGGATATAATGCGCTTCATAAACTGAAATTCGTTCATTTCCAAGCTACAGAACATGACTCGCTTTCCGTTTCTGGCAACCCTCAGAGCAACCCCAAGGCTAAAGGCTGATTTACCGACAGAAGGACGAGCGCCGATGATATCTAATTCGCCCGGGGAAAGGCCCCAGATGATATCGTCCAACCCTGCAAGGCCAGTTTTGATTGGTACAATATCACCCTTTACAAGTGCGTCAATCCTATCAAAATAGCGCCCGATTGCATCCGGCATGCGAATGACCTTGCCCGTGATGCTGCTCAGATCCCGCATGCCTTGACGGCATTTGTCCATGATTTCCTGCATGCTCCGTCCTTCTTTTAGACCGGCAGAGCAGGAATCGAATAGACCGCACAACCTCCGCTTGTTGCCCAGCTCGTGCAGGTGCTCCGCATACTGCTTGGCGTTCCACGGGTTACCCTCCTTGGCGAGGGCAGCGCAGATGTCAACTAAATATTTAGCATCTACGCCCCCAGAGGTGCTGGCAATGGTTGTTGGGTCGATTGGCGATTTTTCATTGATACAGCGCCGTATCTCCCTAAAGATCGTCTTGTGGTCGGGGACAACAAAATCATCCTCAACCAGCCCGGTTAGTAGGTTGGATGGGCTGCCACCTGAGATGACAGCCCCCAACAGCATTTTTTCTTCCTGAACCGATGAGATGGACTGATTCATGATTCCTCCTATGATCTCCGGATATCGATGTCATCGTCACGGGTACCATATGCCTTTTGCGGATCGAAGGGCGTAGGGGCTTCCGCTGGTGGCTCCTGCCCAGAGCCTTTCAGAATCGCCTTTACATAGGCAACGCTTACCCCACCTTGGGTATCGTATTCGACGGCTGTTTTGATGGCCTCAATCAGGGCGGCTTCGCCGTATTCCTCCGCCAGAGACTGGAACGATGCAAGAATGGATTTGGCTGGCTGCTCCCATGCCCGGTTGGCTCCCTGAATGGCTTCAAGAAGGGTGGGGCTGATGGTGCCTACAACATCATCTTTCATTATTACATTCTTATTAGTGGTTGCTGGCTGGTTGATTTGGTGGTTGTATCGGTGGTTGATTTTCCGGCAGTCCCCTGATACAACTCCCAATTTATAACGGTTACAATAGTCCCTTTGTTGGTTGCTTTGGTGGTTATCTGCTGACCGTCAACCAAACGGCGTATACACGTTCTGTATTTTTGATCTGTCATACCGATTTTTTTATATTTCTCAACGATTTGGTTACGACCAATAAGCAGTTGACCAGCAGCCAGAGGAACACCATCATGATAGCCTGGTTCATATCGCGCATGATTGAGAATGTGGAACCATAGATAGAATGTTTGAATATCGAGATACCATCGCCATTCTTCAATTTTTCGATATGACTTGAACCATCCTCTGTTCAATACATTACACCACCGTCCCGGTGCGTTCATTTAGCCAGTTTCTCAACCCCTCAACGTTGATGAGGATTTTCTTTCCAACCCTAATGCAGGGAAACCCATCGCTGTGAATGAGTTCATACATAGTTGTTAAGGAGAGTCCCAGCATACTTGCTGCTTCCTTCGGAGTAATGGTAATTCGGTTGCCGTACATGTTATCACGCTCCTGTTTATACGATTTGTGGAGTTCCACGTTGCTATTATACACCTCGTGGAGAAACAATGCAACACAAATTGTATAGAAAGGCGAAAAAAACTTGCGTTTCGTGGGGCTGTGTGATACTATAAATGAGTGGGAGGGGTTGAAAATGAATGTGTTTTCGCAAAGACTTCGTGAGTTGAGAGGGAGTAAAACTCAAGCGGAAGTCGCTCAGGAGATCGGGCTGACTTCCTCTGCCTATTCAATGTATGAAGGTGGAAGGAGGGAACCCAACTTTGATACTCTTGTTTTGATTGCAGATCATTACGAGGTATCTACCGACTATCTGCTGGGCAGGACAGAATGCAAAAGCCCGGATATTGATACTCAGACCATTTGTGAAAAAACAGGCCTGACGGAGATGTCGGTAAAGATACTTGTGGCACATAGAGGAAACAAAGCACTTCCGCATGATGAAACTTGTGTTTTTCCATTATGGATGAACCATTCTGCGCTGCTTTACATAAATTGCCTGATATGTGATGAGGAATTCCCCTATTTAGGAAGTGAGTGTTGCCATGCCGGCTTCTGGAAAAAGCAAACAAGTCTTAGAGATGAATGTGGTTACACCGGTAAGTTACTTGCAGCATATATAGATCGTCCAGAATATGCATATTGGATGACTGGTCCTGGAGACCAGCTGGCAATAAGCCGATATAAATATGAGAATATTATGCGCCGTGTTTCAGATAACATCATGAATGCTTTTGAAATATCTAATGTTGTAGACGAATTGAAGAAAGCAGAGGAAGAAAATGGCGAAACATAAAGCAGCCAATGGGCAAGGCATGATCCGCCAGCGCAAAGACAGCAGCTGGGAAGGGCGTATATCCATCGGCAGGGATCCCGGCACCGGGAAGCTGCTGCAAAAGTCCTTCTACGGCAAAACACAGGCGGAGGTTCGGAAGAAGATCACCGCATACACGGCGGAGGTTGACCAAGGCGTTTTTACTGAGCCGTCCCGGCTCACTGTTGCCCAATGGATGGACATATGGCACGGGGAATACCTTGGCAGCGTGAAAGCCTCTACCAAGAGCCAATACAGAACCTACATAGACCAACACATAAAGCCCGGTATCGGTGCTGTGAAGCTGTCCCAGCTTACCGCCCCAATGATCCAAAGCCTATACAACCAGAAGCAACGGCAGCGGGCAGCGGGTGGGGGAGGCCTGAGCAATAAGAGTATCAAGAACCTGCATGGCATCCTCCACAAAGCCCTGCAACAGGCCGTGAAGATCGACTATATCAAGGTCAACCCCTGCGCTGCCTGTGAGCTGCCAAGGGCAGAGAAACACGAAATAAAGCCCCTTACGGATACGGAAGTGAGAGCCTTTCTCCAAGCTGTGCAGGGTCACAAGTATCAAAACCTGTTCACGGTTATTCTGTTTTCGGGTATGCGTCTGGGTGAGGCTCTGGGGCTGCGCTGGAGCTGCGTTGACTTCGACAATGGAACCATCCGCATTGATCGCCAGTTACAAAAAGAAAGGCTCCCCGGCGGGGGCGGCCAATACCGGCTGGCAGAGACAAAAACGGGCGTTGTCAGGACAGTAACGCTTGCCCCCGGTATCATGGACATACTGAGAGAGCAGCGCAGGACACAGGCACAGCAACGGCTGTTTTTCGGCTCAGAATGGGCAAATTCGCTTGATCTGGTATTCACCCATGAGGACGGAAAGCACCTTACTGTTGATTCGGTTTACGGCAGCTTTAAGCGCATTGCGAGGGCATCCGGCATACCCTCCGCCCGTGTTCACGATCTCCGGCACACCTATGCGACCATCTCCCTCCAGAATGGTGATGATCTGAAAGTGGTTTCGGAGGCTTTGGGACATTCCAACATATCCACCACCGCCAATATCTATATCCATGTTACGGAGAAGATGCGCAGGGACAGCGCAAGCAGGATGCAAGAGTATATGGATTCGGTCAAGTGACCCGGCAGAAATGCCGGGTTTTTTGCTGGTTGTGGTAAATATTGTGGTAAAGGGCGTTTTTGGGCATGAGAAAAAGCCTTGGAAAGTGTTATTTCACAAGGCTTTGAGGTGTGGCGGAGACGGTGGGATTCGAACCCACGTGCCGTTGCCGGCAAACTGATTTCGAGTCAGCCCCGTTATGACCACTTCGATACGTCTCCAAAAGATGCTCCCGTCGCTGCATTCACCAGTTTTTCCACCGTCGCCCGTTGCCTGCAGCAGACATTCGTTAGTATATCATGCATTCGCGCCCTTGACAAGGGCAGGAAGCCGTCTGTTTTTACAAGTTGCTTAAAGCGCCGCAGTATCTAAACAGGGCTGCACATCATCTGCGCAGCCCTGTTCAAAAATTGATTTCCGTTTATTTTGTGCCCTGACCCATACAGGACCAGCAGAAGCGATCACCACCGCAGGTGGGGCACTCCACATTAGCCCGCCGTTTCAGGCTGTAGATGGCGCCCACGCCATCGCATGTGGGACAATCTCCGCTGCCATCGCACACATCGCATACCGTGCCCGTGGCGCTGGCAATCACATCCACTACCTCGACCTCCGTACGGTTGGCCGCGATATAGCCCACCTGGCTGGAGGAGTACTGAATGATATTCCATCCGTCGTCCATACCCAAATAGGTATACGTGCTACCCGGCTTAGCCTGACCGATCGAACCATATTTTTTGCCCGGGCCGGAGCGCACATTCAGCGCATTGCCGTGCGTGACTCTGACAATGGCGCTGACCCGTTCGCCATAGCCTACATAGTCCGGCACAAGCCCAGGCTCGATGGTCGTCAGACTAGCGGAAACGTATCCTTCCACATCACCCGTGTAGATGATGTGATGCCAGCCGTTCTCCGTACCCAGATAGGCATACAAATTCTGCGGCTGCGCCTCACCAATCACACTATAAGAAGTGCTTGGGCCTTTGCGCACGTTGACGGCATTGCGGTTGGTAATGCGTACCACATCCCCGTATCGGACCGCCATGCCCTCCAGGGGCAGCAGACTGCAAATCATCAGCGCACAGATCAACACCAGCAGTTTTCGTTTCATCCCTGTCACCTTCTCTTTACTCAATTGCGTGGAGCAGCCTTTGTTCTGCCATGAACAAAGGCATAGGCTCCGTTTTTCCAAAGCAACAGACCACCATGCTTTTTCATCTGTAAAGAGTATACCATAATCTCCAAATCAAGGGAAGCTGTACTCATATTCTCTGACGCTTTTTTCTCGGCCTTGCAGGATATCCAGCCACCTTCGGATAATACTGGATATACAATAACCTTTTCAACCACAAAATTTTGATCATCCTTATCATCGTCATCGGAGGAAGAACATGACTCATCGGCATCAATACAGCTGGAACCGCCAGCATCTTATTCGGGACGGAAAACCCTGGCTGCCTGTGATGGGCGAATTCCACTATGCCCGTTATCCCCAGGAACAGTGGCGACAGGAGATCGACAAAATGAAGGCCTGCGGCGTTGATATTGTTGCGACCTACGTATTCTGGATCCACCACGAAGCCGAAGAGGGTGTGTTCGATTTTGACGGTCAACGCTCCCTGCATGCCTTTCTGGCGGTGTGTCAGGAGGCAGGCGTGACCGTGTGGCTCCGGATCGGCCCCTGGTGCCACGGCGAATGCCGAAACGGCGGTTTCCCAGACTGGCTCATGCACAAACCCTTCCCCATCCGCGGAAACGGCGAAGCGTACATGGCCTGTGTTCGCCGCTTCTGGGAGAGAGTATATCTGGAAATTAGCGATTCGCTGTATGGAAACGGCGGCCCGGTCATCGGCATCCAGATCGAAAACGAGTTTGCACACTGCGGCGGCAGCGGTGAGGATGACCACATTGACAACCTGCTTGCCCTGGCCAACCAGATCGGCTTTGAAACGCCGTACTACACCGCTACCGGCTGGGGCGGGGCAAAGATCGGCTCCCTGCTTCCGGTCATGGCCTGCTACTGTGATGCGCCCTGGGATCGTCGGCTGGAGCCCCTGCCACCCAGCCCCAACTATGTCTTTTCCCACGAGCGCAACGACGTGGACGTGGGCAGCGACTTTGAACGGGGCGCAAATGTCACTTTTGACGAGGACGCTTATCCCTATCTGCTGGCGGAAATGGGCGGCGGTATCGGTACCACCTTCCATCGTCGGCCCACGGCGACGCCTGCCGATACCGGCGCTATGGCGCTGGTCAAGTTAGGCAGCGGCGCCAACCTGCTGGGATACTATATGTTCCATGCCGGCACCAATCCAGGACAGGAGCTGAACGAAACCTGGGAGAGCGGCTCCTATTGCGAAACACCTACTCTGAGCTACGCGCCCCATTCCCCCATCGGCGAGTATGGTCAACTCAGCGATCTGGCGTGCGAAGTCAAACTGCTGCATATGTTCATTCACAGTTTTGGCCAGCAGTTGGCTTCGATGCCTGCGCAGCTTCCTGCATGCGGCGCGAAGCACTCCGGCGACCGTGAAAGCCCCCGCTATGCCCTTCGTACCAAAGACGGAAGTGGATTTCTGTTCGTCAATAATCACCAACGCTGTTATCCCCAGCCGGACATGACTTTCGATGTGCCGGAATACGGCCAGGTGAACGCCCCCAGCGGCTATTATGCCATTCTTCCCATCAACTTGCCCATCGGCAATGCCCTGCTAAAACGAGCCAAAGCAACGCCCCTGTGCATTCTCAATGGTAATACCTATGTATTCTGGTGTGACGGTGACCCGGCCTATGAGCTGGAAGGAGACATCGACGACTGCACCATCGTCACCCTGAGCCGTCAGGAAGCGCTGAATGCCTGGCACTTCATCGAGGGCGACCGGGAGGATCTCATCATCTGCGATGCGCCGCTGATTCCCGGCGAGCAGGGTTACCATTTTCTTGCAAGAAAGGATACTGCCTGGCGAAGCCTTTCCGGAGGCGCGGGCATGATCTCTGTGCCCAAGGAGCAGCCTTCCGTCGCTTACCACCGTACCCATGTGAACTTTCTCTGCTACGACTACGATCTGGCCTTTTCCTACGGTGGCGAGTCCGCTGAAACCTACCTACAGGTCGTTTACGAGGGCAGCCACGCAGAGCTGTTCGTGGATGGGATCAAGGTCGCTGACGATATGTACGACGGCTGCACATGGGAGATCGGCCTTGCACGCTTCGGCAGACCGACAAAAGCCACCCTGCGCATCTATGCACTGTTTGAAGGCATGCCGGTATGGCTGCAAAATCCGCCTGTCTATACGGATGGACGAGCCCTCAAGCTCCATCGGCTTACCATGGAAAACGAATACAAAATTCGAAAATAGCATACAAAAAGGAGCCGTACCACGTTCGATGGCCGCTGGTACGGCTCCTGACTATGTTTATTCAGCGTATCTTTCGCCTAAGCGGCCTTGTCGGGACATTCTCAGCCGAGGTCCGGCTCATCCAGCAGCAACACATCGCCCGTGCGTCCTTCGGTCTCAATGATCCGAAGGACGTTTTCACCGTCTTTGAGCAGCGGTGCAGGGATATACAGCCGTTTTTGCGGCCCAATCTCCCAGAAACGCCCCAAGCAGAAGTCATTGAGGAACACAACGCCCTTGCCCCAGCCCGGGAGCGCCAGGTACGTATCCGCAGGCTCATCCACCATAAAGGCAAACTGTTGAACCGTCGGTTTTCCCTGGGGCGCAGGATGCTCAGCAGTCTGCAGACCTTTCATCTGTGCCTCGCCCAGGCAGACGATATCCCAGCCGTAATGCTGGTGATCATTGATCACCACCGCCTGATCGATGCCCTTACGCTGCATCTCCAGACGATAGGAATAGTTCACACGTCCCAGATTCTCCACAAGGATGTCCAGTTGTGCGCCCGGACGGACAGGCACCGGCACCTCGAAGGTATGGGCGTTGTCCAGCTCGCGGTCATACAGCGTCAGGATCAGCTCGCCATCCAGATAGATCTTGGCACGGTCAGCGGCCTTCACCAGCTGGATTTTGCGGATCTCCTGCTCGTGGATCAGCTTGGTGCTGTAAAGGACGTAGCCGTAATCCTGTCCCAGCCGCTCCATGCTGACAGGCGTCACGGTATGCGTGGCAGCGTTTTGCTTCGCTGCATCCAGCAAAGTGGCGGACGCTTCCCATTGTGCCTTGCCGTATGCCTTGCGTGAAATGGTTTCTAGTTCAGGGGTGGGCAAGGGCTCATTTCGCCGTTCCTGGATTGCCTTCTGGAACAAGCGGTATTTTTCTGTGACCATGCCTTCTTCCGACAGCGGCGCATCGTAATCATAGGAAGTCACGTCGGGGGTCAACGTACCGTAATCGTTGGCGCCGTTCATTAGACCAAAGCTGGTGCCGCCGTGGAACATATAGATGTTCACGTGGCCTCTGTCAAGGATATCGGCAAAATCTTTTGCGCATGTTTCAGGATCGGTGGTCTTGTGACCGTCGTTGCCCCAATGGTCAAACCAGCCGCACCAGAACTCCATGCACATCTGAGGGCTGATGCCGTAGGAGGACAGAATCCGGAAACGCTCAATGGACTGCGAGCCAAAGTTGCCCGTTTGGAACACACCGTCGATTTTACCGCACAGAAGCATATCGTGCTCCGGGCCATCCGAGGTGACCAGCGGCACATCCACGCCCCGCTGAAGCATCCCATCGCGAAGAGCGGCAAGGTATTCCTTATCGTCGCCATAGGAACCGTATTCATTCTCCACCTGCATCATGATCACAGGCCCGCCGTGGGTGATCTGCAGCGGCACAAGGCGAGGGATCAATTCGTCATAGTAGTCCATCACGTGCTTTAGGTAACGCTGGTCATAGCAGCGCAGACGGATGCCGTCCTCCTTGAGCAGCCATGCAGGCAGACCGCCGAATTCCCACTCGGCGCAGATGTAGGGAGAGGGACGCAAAATCACATACAGCCCCAGTTCCTGGGCAAGGCGCACAAAGCCCTCCACATCCCGCATACCGTCAAAGTTGAACTCTCCCTTGCGCGGCTCATGAAAGTTCCAGGGAATATACGTCTCGACCGTATTGCAGCCCATGGCCAGCAGCTTGAGCAGCCGATCCCGCCAATACTGCGGTACTACACGAAAATAATGGATCGAACCGGAAATCACCTGAAACGTTTTCCCGTCCAGATAGAAATTGTCCTTGATCTCAAACGTTCTCATCGCGATCCTCCATCCGTTGATACGGATTCTTTCTTTTTCTCTCATGCATAACCAAACCCTTCTCCGCCCGCTAAGACAGAGAAGGGTTTGATGGCCTGAAGCATTTGCTTACTTGACCGAGCCGGCAACCGCGTTGGTGAACTGCTTCTGCAACAAGAAGAACACCACCACGGTGGGCAGGGAGCACAGGGTAACCGCCATCATCACGACGCCGAAGTCGATCACATAGCCGGTATTGGTATTGGAAACCAGCATGGGCATGGTAACGGAATCGCTGGTGGACATGATGACCTTGGGCCACAGATAGGCGTTCCAGGCATTCATGAAGGTCATGGTGGCAGCAGCGGCATAGGTGGGTCTCATCATGGGAACGAACATGCGCACGAAGATCTGCAGTTCGTTCAAACCGTCGATACGAGCGGCTTCGATGGTATCCTTGGGGAAGTTACGCGCGCTGTTGCGGAAGAACATAATCATGAACGGCGTGGAGATGTTGGGCAGGAAGAAACCAACCCAGGTGTTGAGCAGCTTCATCTTGGAGAACATCTGGAACATGGGCACCAGAATCGCCACGAAGGGAACCATCATGGCCAGCATCAGAATCGTCATCACGATGTCCTTGTACTTGTCGTGATAGATCTCAAAGCCATAACCAGCGATGGAGCAGACAAGCAGCGTCATGAGGGTCTGCAGAATGGACGTGGCAAAGGAGTTGATCATGGCTCGGCCAACCTGCTGGGTTTCGATCAGGTTTTTGAAGTTCTCAACAAAATGGGTGCTGGGAAGCATGCGTCCGCCCAGAATCTCTGCCGTGTTGTTAAACGCAGAGATGAACGCCCAGTACAGCGGGAACACCGAGATGAACGAAACAACGATCAGGAATACATAGATCGCGCCGCGGGAAAGATGCTTCTTCCAGTAATCTTTTCCTTTCATTCTCTTCATCGTTTGTCACCCACCTTCATCTGAATGGCGGCAAGGACAGCGACCATGATCAAAATCACGAATGACATGGCGGCAGCGTAGCCAAAGTTAGGATTCTTACGGAACATGGTATTGTAGATGTAATGCGACATGGTAATGGTTGCATTGGCCGGACCGCCGTTTGTCAAGTTGACGGATTCATCAAACAGCTGCAGCGTACCATTGGTGGACATGATGGCCGTGACCAGAATGATGGGCTTGAGCAGCGGAATGGTGATCTTCAGCAGCTGCTGGGCCTGATTGGCGCCGTCGATACGGGCTGCTTCATAGATGGAATAATCGATTCCCTGCATGGCAGAGAGATAGAAAATCATGTTGTAACCCGTCCAACGCCAGATCAGACCGATGATGATCACCGCTTTGGCAGTGGTTGGGTCATTGAGCCAGTTGATGGCTTCCTTGATGAAGCCCAGCTTGAGCAGCACGGCGTTGATCATACCGTCATAGGTAAAGAGCGTACGGAAGATCATGGAATAGGCAACCAGACCCGTAGCGCAGGGAAGGAAGATGCAGGTACGGAACAAGCCGCGGAACTTCAGATCCCTGTTATTCAGCAGTGTGGCGAAAATGACTGCCAGAATCAGCATGATCGGCACCTGAATGATCAGGTAAGTCAGCGTATTGGTCACAGACTGAATAAACACCTTGTCCTTGACCATGAACTGATAATTGCGGATCAGCGGATCAGAATAAGCCAGTGCCGTGGGTCTACCTGTCATCAAAGAGTTCAGGAACGCACGGAACATGGGATAGAAGCTAAAATAAAAAATCAGCAATGCTGCCGGAGCAAGGAAAAACCAGCCGGCAAGATTCTGCTTGCGTGCTACGGTCAAAAACGGTCTCTTACGGGGGGCGGGAGCTGTGTTGTTCATAGAGGAATCCACCTCTCTCGGAAAATGTGGCGTAAAAGGAAGTGTACTGTCAAGGATGGCATAACTGCCGCCCCGGGAACCAGGGCGGCAGTTTGCCTCACAATCAAATTGTGAATGGTTTTTTCAGAAATTAGAAGCCCATGGTGAAGTTCACGGTGTCTTCAGCAGTCTGCAGTTCGGAGGTGATGTCGCCGCCGTTGATGATGTTGGTCTTGGCAGTAGCCAGAGCGTCGCGGGCATCATAGTAGTAGGTACCGGTGATGTTGGAGGGCACCTGAGCGGTGTACTCAACGATGGTGGCGAAGATGGGCTCACCATTGAAGAACTCGTTGCCAGCGGCGTAGTTGGAGCCTTCCTTGGCAGGAGCGTAGGTGGCGATAGCGGAGGTGGTGGGCAGGATGGTGTTGTAGAACTCAACGTTGGTGTAGAGCTGCATGAAGTCGATAGCCAGCTCTTCATCCGTGCCGGGAACGATGGCCCAGGAGGAACCGCCGTTGTTGGAGTAGTGGGTAGCATTCTCCACGCCTTCCAGAGCGGGGATGTTGGTCATGGCCCACTTGCCAGCCTGGTTGGGCTGAGACAGGATGGTGCCCAGGATCCAGCAGCCCTGGATGGTGCCCACGCAGGACTCGTTGGTCAGGGTGCCGATGAACTCGTCCCAGGAGTTAACTTCCACGAAGATGCCTTCGATAACCATGGTGTTGTAGATGTCCAGAACAGCCTTCAGGGGCTCGTTGTTCACCAGGTTCACAGAGCCGTCCTCGTTGAACATGGAAGCGCCGCAGGACTGGAGCATGATCAGAACGGTGTCAACAGCGCCAGCTTCGCCGGTCAGCATGGGACGGCCGGTCTTGGCCTTCACGTCACGGCCGATCTCCAGGAAGCGAGTCCAGGTGATGTCGGTCAGGTCTTCGATGGTGTAGCCAGCCTCGGCCAGGTAGTCGGTGCGGTACGCGCCAACAACGGTGCCAGCATCGAAGGGAACGCCGTAGTTCTTGCCATCCAGCATGGAGTAAGCCAGCTTACCAGCGCCGAAGTTGGCAAAGTCGAACTTGCCGGTCAGGTCCAGCATAGCCTCGGGGAAGTTGTACAGGCTGCGCTGGAAGGAGTTGTCCTGATTCAGGTAGATGTCGGGCAGCACAGACATGTCGCCACCGGTAACGGCGGTGGAGATCTTCTGCTCGATGTCGGTGGACTGGATCTCTTCGATGACGATTTCCACTTCGGGATGCTCAGCGTTGTACATTTCAGCGGCGGTCTTCATCGCAGCAATGTTGAACGTGGGGTCCCAGGTCCAGATGGTCAGCTTGCCATCGGCTTCAGCCAGGGCAAAGCTGCAGGACAGAACCATAATCAGAGCGAGAAGCAGGGATACCAATTTCTTCATGATGATTTCCTCCTTCAATTGTTCAGACAGACTTAATGACGAACTGAATCTGTCTCTTCATGACTTGGGTACATTATAACATAAAACGCACTGTTGGATTGCTCATTTTCGATTGTATACCGTTCATTTTCGATCCAATCAGCACGCTTTTGTGTCATTTTCAGTTGATTTCTTTCCAGAACCTACAATTTTTCCGCCATAACGAAGGCGTTTGACCTGCGTAGTGGGTAAAGTTCCGCACAAACGTAGCAATCGAAGCAAATCCGCAATCTGCTGCGATTCGCTGAATGGGAGAATGGGTCACGTGCAAAAGATGCATGGCGCGGTGAACCCGGTACCGGTTCACATATTCCAGCGGCGACATGCCCATGAGCCGGCCAAAGACTTTTCGGAAATGGCTCTCGCTCATGGCACAGGATGACGCCAGATCCCGTACCTTGATGTCGTCCCGGTAATGCTCCGAGACATACAGCAGTGCCGGCTCGATGACCTTCATTTCCAGCGGATCAGCCGTGCTGTGGAGTTCCTCCACCAGCGGTTGCCGTGACGCGCGCATCAGCAGAAGAATCAGAAGGGCCTCGATCTCCCCTACACCGCGGATTTCGTCTGCGTACCGGCATTTGATATCAAACATCAGCGATACCAGTTTTTCAACTTCCTTAGCCACATCGCTGTTTTCCGTATACAGACCGTTTTTCTGCGTATTCTCCAATAGGCTCCTGACAGCCTCCCGGCAATTCTGAGGCATTTCGTTGAGCAATCGTTTTTCATCCAACGCGATATAGCGCCAACGGGTCACCGGATCGCCCATGTTCTGCTGGCAATGCGGAAGGCCAGCAGGCATGATGACCACCGTTCCGGCAGAAAAAGGCAGCGGTTCGTGCCCTTCACCCATGACAATGGTTCCGTCGCCCTCCACACAGATGCCAATCTCCATACAGTTATGATAATGAAGGGTATCATCGGCATAGGGAGGATACCAAACCATATCATTGAGTTCCACAACAGGTGAGGTCTCAACCAACGAATAATCCCTGCGTTCCGTTCCCGGCGGATAGGCCCAGGTTTGTGCAAGGGATGTATATGCCTTATGATTCTTCATTCCACATGTACCTTCCCCGGGCAAAGCAGACGAAGATACCTGCGAATCTCCGGATTGGGGCTCATGAACACCTTCAGATGCCTGCCGTTCTCCGGCTCGACGCCCATGGCATACAGCACATAACAGCCCTTGTCCTCATCGTGGGCAGAAACATCGTAGGTGATCCGCTTTGGCACAGCGTCCTTGGAAGCCGCTTCAGCATCATCAAGCACCGGCATGCCTTCCTGCGCCATCACGATCAGCTGTTTGAGATCGATGGTGACAAAATCCACGGTTTTCTGCTTGGACCGCATCCCGCTGGTGCGCAGCACCTTCAGCTCCCTGCCTTCCAGCTGATACTCGTAGCTCACCCGTGCTTCGCCCATCATATACCATGCCAGAAACAGTGAACCCAGCGAAGGGACCAGCCACAGCGCGCCCCACATCGCCCCCAGGATCGTACAGATCAGCACGGTAAAATAGAGCAGGTACTGAATCACCCGCACATATACCGGTATTTTTCTCTCCACCGTTTGTCGGCAGGAAATCGTCTGATAATCAGTCAACTGGTACAGCTCCTCTCTGATCGCGCCATCCGCAGCAATGCTTTGGCTTTTGTTATTCAATAAAACCTCATTCGTGTATCTTCATTATAACAGAAAAGACGAATAGCGCAACCAATTGACCAAAAGTGGCAGAAAATGATCAAGGAGGGGCAACGCCCCTCCTGTTTTTTGCATGTTATTTCCAGCTTCTTGTTGACGAATTGTTAGCAGTAGATCAAAATCGATCACTTTGGCCGCAATTTTTCGAATACAGAAAAAACCCTTGAAAATCAAGGGTTTTCTGGTCGAAGTGGCGGGATTTGAACCCGCGGCCTTTTGGTCCCGAACCAAACGCGCTACCAAACTGCGCTACACCTCGAGAAAATGGAGCCAATGAGGGGACTTGAACCCCTGGCCTGCTGATTACGAATCAGCTGCTCTACCGACTGAGCTACATTGGCAAGCCGTAGGATATTATAGCAAACGCCGCCTCCTTTGTCCAGCTTTTTTTCAAAAAGAGACAGTGGTTGCCATTTAGAGACGCTCGGATCGCCCGCCGCCCCCTGCACGGCATGGCAAGGGGCTGGCGTAGTAATATGACCAAAGGGACTTCTCTGCCGGTCAGACCGCGCCCATGGCGGGGCGATTTTTCTGCTGACGGTGCTTATACCAAATCCGCAGCGCCAGCGTCAGCAGCATGATGATCCACGCGATCCCCTCGGCAAAGGCAATGGTCCTGCCAGCGAAAAATGGCCTGAGGATATAGGAGAAAAGAATGCGGACACCCAGGGTTGCGATGCCAATCAGACTGCAGCAGGTAATATCCCCCACGCCCTCCAGCACGCTGCGCAGGACGATGGCGATACCGAACAAAGTATAGAAAATCGAAAGATCCCGGAAGAAAACCCGGCCGATCTCCAGGGCCTCGCCGGTAACGCCGAAGATGGAAACAAACTTTGCGCCAAACAGGAACATGACCACGGACAGCACGCCGGCCACCGTAACCATCATCCCCAGACCGGTGCGGAAGCAACTCCTGATCTTTTGATCATCCTGCGCTCCCTTGGCACGGGCAACCATGCTGGAAATGGCCGCGCCAAGATTGATAATGGGGAGCAGCATGATGGAGTCCACGCGGTAGGCGGTGGTGATGGCCAGCACCGTGACTGCGCCAAAGCTGTTCATAAAGTTCTGTAAAACCAGGTTGCCAAAGGAGGTGACACTGTTCTGAATGGTCGGAGGCACGCTGAAGGACAGGCCTTCTTTCAGCACCGCTCGGTCAAAGCATGCATCCGCCTTGCCCAGGCTCAAGTAGGGGTATTTGCGCGCACTGTAGATCACGATGAACACCGTCATCGCCATCTGCGACAAAACCGTCGCAGCGGCGGCGCCTGCCACGCCGAAGGGCAGCACCACAATGAACAAAATATCAAACAGAACGTTCATCGCCGAGGACAGCAGCACGGCATAAAACGCGGCTTTCGTATTGCCCGCCGCCCTAAGCAGCGCTGCGAACAGATTGTAACACGCGAGGAACGGCACGCCGATGAGGACGATTTGCAAATAGCTCAGCGAATAGGCAAAGATCTCGTCCGGCGTATTCATGGCGTGCAAAGCCGGCTTTGCAAACAGAATCGCCGCTAGCGACAGTAAGGTATACACTCCCAGCAGCACAGGGAGAAAACCGAAAAGAATCTGTCGGAGCTTGTGGGTATCCTTCCGCCCGAAATACTGCGCGCCCATAATGGACAGTCCCGTGGTAAAGCCAAGGATCGTATTGATCAGAAAGACCGATATCGCGGACGTGGCGCCGACGGCTGCCAGCTGCAGTTCCCCCTCCGCATGGCCCACGATAAAGGCGTCTGCCCAGCTGTACAATTGCTGCAGGATTCCACTGAGGATCAGCGGCATGCTGAAAGAAAACAGCTGTTTCGCGGTTGATCGACTGGTTGGTGTACTCATGGGCTCCCCCTGATCTGAAAAATAAAAGCCGAACAAGATCAGCCTTGTCCGGTAGGTGCTCACCCGTTACCACGGCATTATATCACCAGTCGCCTCCAAAAGCAACCATCCTGCACAGCAGGCTAAACGGCCAAAAATCAACAACCGCCGCCCCACACCGGAGCGGCGGTTGATGATGGATTACAGCTTGTTGCGCTGAATTTTGCCGGAGATGGTCTTGGGCAGCTCGTCGCGGAACTCCACGATACGGGGGTACTTGTAGGGCGCGGTGTGCTGCTTGACGTAGTTCTGGATATCGCGTTTGAGCTCGTCGGTGCCTTCGGTGCCCTTGGTGAGCACGATGCAGGCCTTGACTACCTGACCACGTACGTCGTCGGGTGCACCGGTAACGCCGCACTCAAGCACATAGGGCAATTCCATGATGACGGACTCGATTTCGAAAGGTCCGATGCGGTAGCCGGAGGACTTGATCACATCGTCCACGCGGCTGACGTACCAGAAGTAACCCTGCTCATCCTTCCACGCCACGTCGCCAGTGTGGTACCAGCCGTCGTGAAGCACAGCGGCAGTCTTTTCCTCATCCAGATAGTACCCAAGGAACAGACCGCAGGGAACCTTTTCGCTGGTCTTGATGCAGATCTCGCCGGCCTGACCAGGCGTGACGGGGTTGCCATCCGGATCCAGCAGCTGGATATCGTACAGGGGGCTGGCCTTGCCCATGGAGCCCACCTTGTGGGCATGACCCACCAGATTGGCGATGGACAGGGTGGTTTCCGTCTGACCGAAGCCTTCGATCAGCTGCAGGCCGGTAAGCTTTTCAAACTGATAATATACTTCAGGGTTGAGTGCCTCGCCGGCGGTGGTGGCGCGCACCACGGAGGAGAAATCGTACTTGGTCAGATCCTCCTTGATCATCATGCGGTACATGGTGGGCGGCGCGCAGAACGTGGTGATCTTGTATTTACCGAACATGGGCAGGATATCGGCAGCGTCGAAGCGGTCGAAGTCGTAGGTGAATACGCCGCCCTCACACAGCCACTGACCGTAGTACTTGCCCCAGAGTGCCTTGCCCCAGCCGGTATCAGAGATGGTGAAGTGCAAGCCGTCACGATGCACGCAATGCCAGTACTTGGCGGTGATGTAGTGACCCAGCGGATACTTGAAGCTGTGGGTAGCGATTTTGGGGTAGCCGGTGGTACCGGAGGTAAAGAACATGAGCATGGGGTCGTTTCCGCAAGGGGTATCGTCGCTGCGGCGGAAGCGACGGCTGAACAGGCCAAACTCGCTATCGAAGTCGTGCCAGCCTTCGCGCTGACCGCCCACAAGGATCTTGGTCTTCAGCGTAGGCGAGGTCTCTGCAGCCAGCTCCACCTGACGGGCAACTTCGCCGTCGGCGGTACACAGGATGGCGCTGACCCCTGCAGCCTGGAAGCGGTACTCAAAATCGTGCGCCAGCAGCTGGTTGGTGGCAGGAATGGCGATGGCGCCCAGCTTGCAGAGTGCCGTCATCGCCGGCCAGAACTGCCAGTGGCGCTTCAAAACCAGCATCACCCTGTCGCCCTTCTTGATGCCCAGAGAGGTAAAATAGTTGGCGGCCTGGGCAGAGAGATCCTTCATATCTTTGAAGGTGAAGCGGCGTTCCTCCTTCTGACGGGAGATGTGCAGCATGGCCAGCTTCTCAGGATCCTTGCGGGCCACTTCATCCACGATATCAAAGCCGAAGTTGAACTGATCTTCATTTTCAAAATCAATGGACACAAGAGAACCGTTTTCGTCCTCCTCGGTCTTGATAAACTTCTTGCAGCACAGCTCGGGATCGGTCTCGGATACAGGGGCATGCTTCTCCTGAACCTCCACCGCCACCATCGACTTGCCATGGAGAACCATGGCAAGGAACAGGCACTCCTCGCCTTCCACGGCGATCATGCCGTGAGGCGTGGCGGAGTCGTAATAGATGCTGTCGCCCTCGTGGAGGATCTCCACCTGCTCACCGATCTGCACCTTGAGGGAACCCTTCAGGATCAGGTCAAATTCCTGGCCGGCGTGGGTGGCCAGCGGGATGGGCTTATCCTGCTGTTCGGGCAAATAATCGTAGCGAACCCAGTAGGGCTCAGCGATTTTCTGACGGAACATGGGCGCCAGGTTCTGGATGCGGATACCGCGTTCCTTGGCCGTGGTGATACCGCGATCCTTGCGGGTGACGGTATAGTTGCTCAGATGGGCGCTGTAGCCTTCCAGCAGGTCCGTCAGTTCAATGCCAAAGGCCAGGGCACACTTGTGGATAAAAGAAAAGGGAAGGTCTACGCTGCCGCTTTCATACTCGATGTAGGTGGCCTCGCTCACCTGGGTGCGCAGCGCCATTTCCTCTACGGAATAGCCCATAATGTACCGCATTTCACGAATACGAAGCGCGATCTCCTGAATTTGCTGTCCGGACTGGTTCACTGGGCATACCTCCTTTTTTTCATAGAAAAACCCGTCCCAAAGGCTTTCTTTGAGACGGGTGTGATTTACATCCGCGGTACCACTCAAATTGCAGCGATTGCTGCCACTCATCGGGTTCTGTCAAACCCTGTGCATTCACGCAGCCTAACGGAAAACCTTACTCTTTGCATATTTCAGGCTTTCAACTCAGAAGGGATGGGCACTTGAAACTTCTGCTGCCGGTTTGCACCAACCACCGGCTCTCTGAAAGCGTCCGTTTCGGCCGTCTTCGTCATCGTCTTTGGGGAGGGTATTCAATTACGGTGGAATCATAGCATATCGGGTGATGCGTTGTCAACGCTTTTGTTTTTATCATCAGGTGAAATACAGGAGAAGTACAGGGTTTCCGCTGTTACGAAACTTCTCCCCTGGAATCAGCCCTGCTTTTCCCCTGCCGGCTTTTTCTTCATGGGAACAAAGATGGCGATCAGGGAGCAGATCAGCAGCAGACCGGGATAAAACAGATTGGGGATCAGATCGAAGGCAGAGATCGTGCAGCCCATCTCCGAGGCAGCCGAAATGGCCACCAGCAGCTGCGCACCGTAGGGAATCACGCCCTGGGCAATACAGGAGAAGGTATCCAGCAGGCAGGCTGCCCGGCGGGGAGAGATATCATAGTCCTGACTCATTTCCTTGGCGATAGGGTTGGCCATTACAATGGCGATGGTATTGTTGGCCGTCGCCACGTCCATAGCCGCAACCATCAGGCCCATGCCCAGCTGACCGCCCCGCTTGCCGCGGAAGATCCTCCGGACAAAATACAGCAGCGCGTCAAAACCGCCGTCCGCGCGGATCAGTGCACACAGCGCAGCCACTAAAACTGCTACCATGCAGGTTTCAAACATCCCTGCCATATTTTCGCCCACATTCATCAGCAGCTGGCTGACAACCGTCTGGCCCATCTCCGGCACGATCGTTCCGCTGGCCAGCGTTATCACCGCGCCCGACAAGATGCCCACCAGCAGCACCACAAACACATTCACGCCGGCCACGCCGCCGATGAGCACCAGCACATAAGGAAGCATCAGCAGCAGATCGTATTCCTTGACGATCTGTACAGGCGCCTGACCTGCCGTCAATATTAGAATAATGATCAGCGTCAGCAGCGCCGCAGGAAAAGCAATCCTGAAATTGCCGCGGAATTTATCTTTCATTGCGCAACCCTGACCATTGCATGCGGCAATGGTGGTGTCAGAAATGAGAGACAGATTATCGCCGAACATCGCACCGCCAATGATGGTTGCAATACAAAGTGTAGGCGCATAGGCAGATGCATTGGCCACTTCCACCGCGATGGGCGTCAGCAGTGTAATGGTACCCACGGAGGTGCCCATGGCGGTGGAAATAAAGCAGCTGACCACAAACAGCACCGCTACTGCAAAGCGCGGCGGGATCACGGAAAGCATGAAGTAGGCAACGCTTTGTGCGCTGGATATGCCCACTACGCCCACAAAGGCGCCTGCCGTAAGGAAAATCAGCAGCATGGTAATGATGTTTTTATCGCCCACCCCTGCGCCCATGATCTCAAACTTTTGATCAAAGGTTGTGCGCCGGTTCAGCAGACAGGCGGTAAGGATAGCCACCATGAATGCCGCCACGATGGGTACATGGTAAAAGCCCATGGGGATCTTCAGCCCATACTCAAAGAGCAGCCCAAGCCCCAGATACAAAACAAGAAACACACCAATCGGCAAAAGTGCAAGCGGATTCCCCTTCTTCACGACCATTCTCCGTTCTGTTGGTAATCTGTGATATCACACATCGTTGGTTAATCTATCACGATGGACAAAAGAAGTCAACGAATCCGCGCCCTCCTTTTTCCATCCGCAATTCCTTCTTTATACCCGCACAGAAAAAACACAAAAAACCTTCATTCAGGAAGGGTCTCCGATTGATTTTTTATCATGGCTTGTGTTATGATAAGCACGGTTTTTTTCACAGGTAGGAAGACCGGGTTGCTCCGTGCCTGAGGCCGGAGAATTGCCAGGCCTATACTTCACACAGAATGAAGGAGTGCTGGGTATGAAGAAGCTTTATGAAGGCAAAACCAAGGACGTTTTCGCGCTTGACAACGGCAATGTGCTGCTGAAATTCAAAGACGACTGCACCGGCAAGGACGGCGTGTTCGATCCCGGTGAAAACACGGTGGGTCTGACCATCGAAGGCATCGGCAAGGCCAACCTGCAGACCTCTGTTTACTATTTCGAGCTGCTCAAGCAGGCCGGCATCAAGACCCACTACGTCAGCGCCAACGTGGACGACGCCACCATGGAAGTTCTGCCCGCCACCGTTTTCGGTCACGGTCTGGAAGTTATCTGCCGTCTGGTTGCCACCGGCAGCTTCATCCGTCGCTACGGCGAGTACATCGAGGATGGCACTCCCCTGGAGGGCGGCTATGTGGAATGTACCTTCAAGAACGACGCCAAGGGCGATCCCCTGGTCACCGGCGAAGGTCTGGCTGCGCTGGGCGTCATGGCTCCCGAGCTGTTTGAGAGCATGAAGAAGCAGACCCTGGCCATCACCAAGATCGTTGCTGATGACCTCAAGACCATCGGCCTGGATCTGTGGGATATCAAGTTTGAGTTCGGCTACAACAACGGCGAAGTGATCCTGATCGACGAGATCGCCTCCGGCAATATGCGTGTGTACAAGGACGGCCAGATCGTTGACCCCGTTGAACTGACCAAGCTGATCCTCAACCGCTGATCATTTCATTTAACAAAAAGAACGCCTGCACTGCACTTGCGGTGTGGACGTTCTTTTTTTGCTGCTGCCGCAACAAAGCCTGTCAATCTGTCCCCTTATTCTGCCATTCCCAGCAGTCTGAGCGCGTTTCCACTGGTGATATCATTCATTTCCTCCGGCGTGAGCCCCAGAGCTTCCAGTCCGCGCAGGGTGTCCTGAGGGCGCTCCCAGGGCGAATCGCTGCCAAAGAGGATCTTTTGACTGCCATGGGCACGAATGATCCGCAGGTATTGCTCACGGCTGATAAAATCCGCCACATACGCTGTGTCCAGATACAGTTCGCGCCCCACCAGCCAGCGTTCCACCTCATCCCACATCCGAAACCCGCCCAGATGCGCCGCCACGATCTTGCTGCCGTCCAGCTGATCCAATACGCCTGCCAGCCGCTGAGGCGTACAATGTACAGGCGGCGGCATGCCGATATCTGCACCGGTATGCAGCACCACCAGCAACCCCAGTTCCGTGGCTTTTTTCAGGATCCGGACCATCTCCGGGCTGTCGATATAGGCATACTGGAACTCAGGATGCAGCTTGATGCCCAGGCCGCCCTGCCGTACGATATCCTCCAGTACCGCCTCCCAGTCTTCCTGGGCGGGATGCAGGCTGTAAAACGACAGCATTTGCTCCGATTGCACTGTGCCGGCAAAACGATTGATCGAAGGGGTCTGCGAGGGTTTGGTGGCAATGGGCAGCACCACGCTCAGATCAACCCCGTTTTCCTCCATGGAACGCTCAAGACCGCTCCGTGTCCCGTCCGTATACGCCTGCGCCTCCAACCCTTCCTGACGGAGGACTCCCGCCTTCAGCGACGCAAGCGCTTTGGGCGCCACCGCGTCCGGAAACAGATGGGTATGAAAGTCGATCAGCATAGCCGTTCCTTCTTTCTGCAAAGGATCCTTTCCCGATTGTATGCCAATCTGTCCAGCTCGTCAATAATGACAAATCCCTCCTGATGGAGTATAATACAGGGCAGTGGACGGATCTTCCAAAAAGCATACCGTCCGGCAGGAGGAATGCATTGTGTATACCATCAAGGAACTTTATGACCTGAACCATACCATGGCAGCAGAGGCCCTGTCTGCCTTTACCTATCCCTGGGAAGCCCTTAGCAGCATCAAGAGCATCATCGAAACGCTGGGTGAAACGCTTGACGACGAAGAATACCAACAGGTATCTCCCAAAGTATGGGTCCACAAGACCGCAACCGTTGCCCCCACCGCCTTTCTGGGGGCACCCTGCATCATCGGCGCCGGTACCGAAGTGCGCCATTGCGCCTTTGTGCGCGGCTCCGCGCTGGTGGGCAAGGATTGCGTAGTAGGCAACTCTGTGGAGCTGAAAAATGTGATCCTCTTTGACAGCGTACAGGTGCCCCACTACAACTACGTGGGCGACTCCATCCTGGGCTACCGTTCCCACATGGGTGCAGGTTCTATTACCTCCAACGTAAAGTCCGACAAGCAGCCCGTAGTGGTCCACGGCAAAGATGAAAGCATCGCCACGGGGCTCAAGAAGTTCGGCGCTATGCTGGGCGACGACGTGGAAGTGGGCTGCAACAGCGTTCTTAACCCCGGCACGGTGATTGGTCGTTGTTCCAATGTTTATCCCCTCTCCTGCGTGCGTGGCGTGGTGCCGGATCACAGCATCTACAAAACCGGCGGCGTCATCGTCAAAAAGCGGGAAAACGTCTGAGAATGCGGAGAGCTTCCGTCTCTCTGCAAGGCTCGGACTGCGGCACTTAATTTTCGCCGCAGCGATTTCATGAAAGCACAAGCAGCGCCAGCAGTTGCATGACGCGCGGCTTTGACGCTCATAAACGAGGTTATCTGCATACGAAAAGGAGCAGCTTTTTCCCAAGCTGCTCCTTTTTTCTGCACTCAAGCAAAATCACTGCGGTCATTGCCTGCAGCTGCTTCGTTACTCCTGGAACTGTTCCAGATATTTGCCCACCGAACGGGTCATCTCCCGGGAGAAGTCCGAATTGAATTTTCGATCGCAAAAGGCCTGCATCCAAGCCTCATATCCTTTGGCAGCGGTGCGCGGGGCAAACATTTCCCGAAGCTCTTCGCCGTCCATGCAGCGGTAGGCGTTTTCGTGCACCACATGCTTCAGCGCCACGCGCTGCGGCTTTTCCCGTTCCACCTGCTGCTGAGTGGGATAGCCAAACACCAGCATGGCCGCCGGAAACACATACTCCGGCAGTTTCAGCATCTGCTGATGGATCTCACAGTTTTCCATAATGTCGCCGATATAGCAGGAGCCGATCCCCAGACTTTCCGCAGCAGTAACAGCGTTCTGCGCTGCAATATTGGCATCTGAAACGGCCAGAAGCAGATCCCCCACCCCAGGCTTGCGGGGCGTGCAGCCGGCTGCCACAAACGCCTCATACCACTTGCGGCAGTCCGCAAGAAAAATCAGCACCAGCTTAGCCTGAGCAATAAAAGGCTGATGATCGCAACTGTCCACCAGCTGCTCGCGAATGGCAGGATCGGTGATCTCCAGAATGGTGTAGAGTTGCTGATTGCCGGCGGTGGGCGCCATGGTGGCCGCGGTCAAAATGGCCTCCCTGGCCTCGGCAGAGATGGGCTTGTCCTCAAATACGCGCACAGATTTACGGGTATACAATTGGCGAATGGTTTCGTTCATCAGGTCTCTTCCTTTCAAAGCTGACGTTCCAGATAGTACAGTTCCGAATCAAACAATCCGTGATGGCGGACAAGCGCCCGGCCACTGATGCAAAAGCCGTTCTTCTGATACATCGCGATGGCCGGTTCATTGCCCACATAAGTATCCAGGCGGATGACCCGACAGCCCATTTCCCGGGCCGTATCCATCGCAAAGTGCACCATCTGCGTGCCATAGCCGCGCCCTGACTCCTCCGGCGCCATGGACAGCGTGTGCACCACGAGCACTTCTTCCTCCGCCGCAGGGTAACGCCAGTCGATTTTTGCGTACTGCTCCGCCTGATGCTGGTTGAGGATCATGCTGGCGCGCACCCGGCCGCTTTCCTCCAGTACATACAGCGTACCCTCAGCCAGCCCGTCCAGCGCTGTTTCCCGGGTAGGATAGATGCCGGGCTTCCAGTTGGTGTAGCTATGGGTGGCGGCTTCGTGAGCCAGCAGGCTGAGATAGCTCTGTTCAATCGCGTCGATATCCTGTAGGTTGGCTTTACGTATCAAAGGATTCATCTCCCTGTGCATAATGGCGGCAATCAAGCCGATTGCGAAGATAGACCCGGCGATCGTCGGGATCAGGAAAAAGCGTATCCTGGGTTCTATAGTGTTGACAGACGGGCGGCCGAAGAATCATATCGCTCGTTCTCTCTACCTTTCGACATGCTTGATGAATCTCCTGCACCAGACGCGGCGCAGGGGCTGCCGCCTACAGGAAAGGGCAGCCGCACAACTGCGGCTGCCCTGTTCTTGTTAGGTTCTGCCCTTGTTAGATGTTGTCGCCGTTCTGATCGTCGCCTGCCTCGTGATAACGCTGCATGCGGCTGGAGCGGCGGCGGTCAGCAGCGGCAGGATCCGTGCTGTTCACCGGACGCGCATAGGGATTGGCGCTCAGGGGCTGCTGGGCAGAGGCGTCGCTCTGACTGCCAATCGGACGGGCGAAGGGGTTCGTGCCCATGTTGCCACCCACCGTGTAGGGGTTGGTGGTGTCAGCGGCGGGGGCGAAGGTATTCTGTACCGGCGCGCCGGTGCTGCCGCTCATGGGAGCGTAGGGGTTGGCGGATGCGTCAGGTGCGGCCGTGCTGCCGGTGCTCATGGGAGCATAGGGGGTGGCGGTTCCTTCGGGGGCCGCCGCGCTGCCAGTGATGCTTCCGTTGCTGTAGGGATTCTGTACAGGCTTGCTGCCATAGGGATTGTTCTGCCCTGCGTACGGATTCTGGCTCGGCTGGGCAGGATTCTGCGCAGGCCGTACGGGGCTGGTGTTAGGCGCTGCCACTGCACGGCGGGCGTAGGGACTCTGCTGGCCTGCTGCTGCATTGGCTTGTGCTCTTCTGGCCTGAGCCGCTCTGGCGGCAGCCATCTTGCGCTTGCGGTTCTGGTTCATGGCATAGGCGTACACGCCGCCCGCGCCGCCAACCAGCACAACACCGGCAGCGATCAGGCCCCAGGGAGCGGTAGAAGTCTGGGTTTCCTTGCTCTCATCCTCGTAATCGATGGGGATCATGGTACCGATAACGAAGGTCGCCGTGGGTGAAGCCGCGGGGCTGACCGACGGGGACACGCTGGGGATGGGGGTTGCGGTTGCGATGGGGTTAAAGGGTGCATAGCTGGTCTGGGTCGTTACGCCGGTATTCTGCCAGGTACCCACGTTCCAGTCCTCCACGGAGGTGATGTTGCCGGGCTTGGCAACGCCGGTGGAGGTGCCGGAGGAAGAAGATCCGGAAGATGTGCTGCCGGACGTGGTAGAGGAGGTGATACCGGAGTTGTTGGCCAGGCCCTGCTTATATTCGTTGCTGTTGAGGAAGCTGGTCAGCTCCATCAGGTTCAGCTGGTGGAAGTAGTCGCCGTGGATCCAGCCGATGGTGCCGTTCTGGTTCACGTTGTACCAGGTCACGCCGTTGACGTTGCGGGTGCCCAGCACCAGCGCAAAGGCATAGCGGTTAAGCACCTTCAGCTTGGTGCCATTAGGCGTCTGGCGGAAGTTGACGGTGGAGCTGGTCACGTAGCCGTAGCTGGACTTGGCATGGGGATCATAGGGAGCAGCGGTGCCCGTGCCGGTCACGACGGGCTGGTTCTGCTGCTGGTTGAGGTACTGCTCCACCTCGCCAGTGGTCATCTTGCGCAGCTGATCCTGACGGATATAGCCGGTATCGCCCTGATAGGTGGCGATATGCCAGTCCATATTGTTACGGTAATCCTGACCCTGAACATAAACCACCGTGTTGGCATTGAGCCAGGCTCTGGCAGCGCTGCTGGCGTCAGCCACGCTACGCAGAGGCACGTTGTCGGTCAGGGTGATGTAGTAGCCGGTCTCCTGCGTGGGCTTGACCGGGTTCTGCTGGTTGTACTGGTTGATGATAGCCTGAGCCTGTTCCTTGCTGATGCGGGTCAGGGAGCTGTCCTGCACCACGCCGCTGGTCAGGTTGTTGCCGAGCACCATCTGGACGCTGCTCCACAATACGCCGTCCACGGTCGCCTGACCGTTCACATAGACCAGCGTGTTCTGAGGCAGAGTGCCCTTGATGGAGCTGTCCTGCATATTGTAGGCGCTGCGCAGAGCAGTCTGGCCGTTGGTCAGGGCATAGCCCATATAGATCTCGGCCTGCTTCTTCTGATAGTAGAAGACGACCTCCGTCTTGCTGGGCTGACCCAGATCGTTAACCGTCACTGTATCGGAAGCGATGCTGGCGGCGCTGGGCTCATAGGTGGCGCCGGGGATGTTGTTATTGCGGCTGATGGTGTGGGTACCGGGGCGCAGGGTCAGCGCCTGGGTGGCGATGGTTGCCATGGTGCCGGCGTCCACATAGCGGACGTTCACCGTGGCCACAACGCTGTTGGCAACCAGGGTAAAGCTGACCGTGTTGGGGCGGGCCACCAGATCCTTACCGACGGTGATCTGATAGGACTGGGGGCTGCTGACGCCCAGAGAATAACCCACGGGGATGTAGGCCGTATTGGGCAGGATGGTATGGGTACCGGCGGCCAGTTCGACGACCTCGGGAGAAGCGCCGATGTCCTTACCGATGGTATCCACATAGCGGATCTCCAGCGTGGCGGTCTTCACGTTCTTCTTGTAGGTGAAGGTCACTTCGGCGGGATTCGCCACGCCGCCGGAGATCTGGATCAGGCTGACGGTAGCGGACTGGTAGGTATAGCCTTCGGGCTTGGCGGCATATTCAGCAGAGTTGTAGGAGCCGTCTTCCAATTCCGCAGTGGTATCCTCCAGGATGGTCTTGCCCTTCTCATCCACATAGTGGAAGGTCACCAGCGCCTTCTTGGGCGGTTCGGGGGGCGCCTGATAGGTGAAGGTAACAGAAGCGGGCGTCAGAGTGCCGTCTGCGCTCAGGGTAACGGATACCGGATCGGCGCTGACAGCGGTATAGCCTTCGGGGATCAGCTGCGCGTTGGGCGTAATGGTGTTTTCACCCTGCACCACATCCACGGTTTCGCTGGCGAAGGTGCCCATGGCCTCGGTAGCATAGAACACGTCGATGGTACCGGTGACCGGCGGCGCCTGATAGGTGAACACCACCACATCGGGGGTCTTGGTGCCGTCGGCAGCCAGGGTGACCGTCACAGGCGTAACTTCAACCGCAGTATAGCCTTCGGGAATCATTACGGCGTTGGGAGCGACGGGATTGTCGCCCTCGGTGATCGCCACGTCTTCGCTGTTGATGACCGCGCCGGTCTCGCTGTTGACATAGTTGACGGTGACCATGCCGGTTACCGGAGGCGCTTCATAGGTAAACGTCACCAGAGCCGGAACGGGAAGGCCGCTTGCATCAAAGGTAATGCTCTGAGGCTCGACGGATACGGCGGTGTAGTCAGCGGGCACCAGTTCCGCATTGGGAGCCACCACATTGCTGGCTTCGCTGACGGTGACCTCTTCCGCAGCGAATTCGCCGCGCTGGTTCACGTAGCTGACCGTCACAACGCCGGTCTTTTCGGGTGCTTCGTAGGTAAAGGTGACCATGGCGGGAGTGGCCTGACCGTTCTCGTCAAAGGTGACGGTCACAGGCTCCACCGCGATGGCGGTGTAGTCGGCAGGCACCAGTTCCGCATTGGGCGCCACCACATTGCTGCTTTCGGTAACCGTAACGGTCTCATTCGCAAACTCGCCCTCGTCGGTGACGTAGCTCACGTACACGCTGCCGGTCTTTTCAGGCGCATCGTAGGTGAAGGTCACGCTGGCGGGGTTGGGCTGGCCATTGTCAAAGCTGATGGTTACAGGCTCCACGGAGATGGCAGTGAAGTCCGCAGGCACAAGACTGGCGTTGGGCGCAACCACATTGCTGCTTTCGGTAACCGTAACGGTCTCGTTCGCAAACTCGCCCTCGTCGGTGACGTAGCTCACATACACGCTGCCCACCTTCTCAGGGGCTTCGTAGGTGAAGGTCACGCTGGCGGGGTTGGGTTGACCGTTGTCAAAGCTGATGGTCACAGGCTCCACGGAGATGGCAGTGAAGTCTGCAGGCACCAGGCCGACGTTGGGCGCCACCACATTGCTGCTTTCGGTCACGGTGACGGTCTCATTGGCAAACTCGCCTTCGTCGGTGACATAGCTCACATACACGCTGCCTACCTTCTCAGGGGCTTCGTAAGTGAAGGTCACGCTGGCGGGATTGGGCTGGCCGTTGTCAAAAGTAACGGTTACAGGATCCACGGAGATGGCGCTGAAGTCTGCAGGCACAAGACTGGCGTTGGGCGCAACCACATTGCTGCTTTCGGTAACCGTAACGGTCTCGTTCGCAAACTCGCCTTCGTCGGTGACGTAGCTCACGTACACGCTGCCCACCTTCTCAGGGGCTTCGTAGGTGAAGGTCACGCTGGCGGGGTTGGGCTGGCCATTGTCAAAGCTGATGGTTACAGGCTCCACGGAGATGGCGGTGAAGTCCGCAGGCACCAGGCCGGCATTGGGTACCACCACATTGCTGCTTTCGGTCACAGTGACGGTCTCATTGGCAAACTCGCCCTCGTCGGTGACATAGCTCACGTACACGCTGCCAGTCTTTTCAGGCGCATCGTAGGTGAAGGTCACGCTGGCGGGGTTGGGCTGGCCATTGTCAAAGCTGATGGTTACAGGTTCCACGGAGATGGCGGTGAAGTCCGCAGGCACCAGGCCGGCATTGGGCGCCACCACATTGCTGCTTTCGGTCACAGTGACGGTCTCATTGGCAAACTCGCCCTCGTCGGTGACATAGCTCACATACACGCTGCCGGTCTTTTCAGGCGCATCGTAGGTGAAGGTCACGCTGGCGGGGTTGGGCTGGCCGTTCTGGTCGAAGGTGATGGTCACAGGCTCCACAGCGATGGCGGTGAAATCCGCAGGTACCAGGCTGGCGTTGGGCACCACCACATTGCTGCTCTCACGAACCAGCACGATCTCATTGGCAAACTCGCCTTCGTCAGTGACATAGCTCACATACACAGTGCCGGTTCTTTCGGGCGCGTCATAGGTAAAGATCACCGTGGCAGGCAGGGGCTGACCATTCTGATCAAAGGTGACGGTCACAGGCTCCACCGCCACGGGGGTATAGTCGGCAGGAACGTAGGAAGCGTCCGGCGCAACCACATTGCTGCTTTCGCTGACGGTCACGTTGGCGCTGGCGAACTCGCCATTTTCGTTAACATAACTGACGTACACCACGCCGGTCTTCTCAGGAACGTCGTAGGTGAAGGTCACGCTGGCGGGGTTGGGCTGGCCGTTCTGATCAAAGGTGACGGTCACAGGCTCAACGCTCACGGGGATATAGTCCGCAGGCACATAAGCAGCGTCGGGAGCGACCACGTTGTTGCTCTCGCTGACAGTCACATTGGCGCTGGCAAACTCGCCTTCTTCGCTGACATAGCTTACATACACCGTACCGGTCTTTTCCGGGGCACGGTAGACGAAATACACAAGGCTGGGTTCAGGCTGCTCATTGCCGGCAAAAGTGATGGTCACAGGATCAGCGCTTACAGGGATATAATCTGCAGGCACATAGATGGCTTCAGGGGCGACTACATTGTTGACCTCGCTTACCTTCACATAAGCGCCGGAGAATTCCTCGCCGTCCTCCGTGACGTAACAGGTGTACACAGAACCGGAGAAGCCCGTAACGTCAACATAGCTGGCCATTACGTAGCAGTCGGTGCCGTTGTAGTTGATCTTATACCACTGTTCGCCCTTGTCATTGTTCACAAGGCCGTAAATGTACACGCTGGTACCAGTAATCGGAATCTTATCAACCTGGTTACCGTCCGCCTTCCAGGGCTGAGCGCGCAGGTTGACGCCGCCGGTATTGGTCATGCCGTAGCGCTCGATCACTTCGGTGATCACAGGCTCGGCAGGAGCGGGTTTCTGCATCAGGAAGGTGATGTCATTGGATGCACTGCCGTCATCATAGATATAGACGCTCTGCGCATCACTGCTGACCAGCTCATAGCCGCTGATCTCGCCCGCACGATCCGGAGTGAACCAGTGTTCTCCGGGATTCAGGCCGTCCTGACGGGCGCTGAGCAGCGTGGCATAGTTGGACTGATCCACATAATAGATGTTCACGCCCCCGGTGACCGGTACCACAGGTTCGGGTTCCGGTTCAGGCATGGGCTCGGGTTCAGGCTCGGGCATGGGTTCAGGCTCGGGCTCGGGCTCGGGCATGGGTTCGGGCTCAGGCATAGGCTCGGGATCCGGAACCACCTCGGGCTGAGGCATGGTCACGGAGGAGAGATACACCGGGTACATGGCAATAGGCGCACCCGCCGGGTCGGCATAGACCTGCACCCAGCCGGACACCGTCACACCGTCCACCTGGCTGGCGTCAATGGCCGGATAGAGCGCCATACCGTCAGGCAGGCAGAACGAACCGTCCTGAGACATGGCCGTCATCGTAACGCCGGCGCCCCAGTTGGTGTTTGCGGGCATCTGCGCCCAGTACAGGATCGTATCCGGGGTTTCGCCGGTGGCAGTAGCCCAGACCTGGATCGCACCGGGATTGCCGTCCCAGTCGGTGTAGCCCACGGTAACGATGGGCAGGGTGGATACATCGGCCAGCGCCATCGCGGAGATGGGCACGACCAGCTGAACCACCAACAGCAGCATGCTCAGCAAAGCAGCTGCCGTTCTTCTTGCGGTGTTCCTAAGGGTTTGTTTCATCGCTTGCTCCTCCTTCACTTTCGCCCAGAGCATATGGCGGTATTGTGATACAACCGCAGCGTGCGGTGTCGGCATTCGGGTTTTCGGCATGCGCTCACAGGTAGCACAAGTATATATCTATTGTACGTTGTCCCCTGTATGCTGTCAAGAAACGCAGGTTGGAAGTTATCGTCAAAAGACGATGTTTTTGCATATTTTACATGTTCTTTTTTTGCGTATGCAAGGGGGAATGCACATGGGCATCGAATAGTATAAAGAAGATGATTCCATCAGGAGGAACGACCCATGAGCAACGACCAACATCTGCTGTCCACCACCCTTTCTCAGGAGACCGTATACAACGGCATGATCATCGACGTGGCGCATGTGCATATCCAGCTGCCCAACGGCAACAAGACCACCTACGAAGCCGTTCTTCACAAAGGCGCTGCCGCCGTGGTACCTGTGGATGACGAGGACAATATCTACCTGGTCAAGCAGCACCGCCCCGTGGCCGATCTGCTGTCCCTGGAGATTCCCGCCGGCAAGCTGGACTACATAGGCGAGCCCCACATCCGCTGTGCCGAACGCGAACTACAGGAGGAAACCGGCCTGCGCTGTGAACAGCTTGAGCATCTGACCGACCTGGTGACCACGCCCGCCTTCTGTACCGAAGTGATCGGCATGTTTCTGGCTACTGGGCTAAGCCAGCACGAAAATCACCTGGACGACGACGAGTTCATCGACGTGATCAAGATGCCCCTTTCCGAAGCTGTCAACCTGGTCATGACTGGCCAGATCCGCGATTCCAAGACCATTGCCGGCGTTCTGATGGCCTGGCAGAAGCTGCACGGTCCCAAAGCATCCATTTAACCAACGATCCCGTGATGCGTTTCCCTGCCGTCCTGGCGTCGGCGCATCAAGAATGAGGTGTACCTATGAACAATGAACAGCGGCCTGTTCGTTTTTTCGCCTTCGGCTGGCTGATCCTGCTTTTCATTGCCATGCTGGCGCTTGGGGTTTGGCTCATCTTCCTGGGTTTGCAACCGGAACCCCTTATCCAGTCGCTCCCTACCACACTATAACCATTAGGAGTTTTCCATGCAGCCATATCTGGATGTTTTTTCGCACCTGCCCACCATTCGTACCCAGCGACTGGTGCTTCGACCTGCCCGCATGAGCGATGCTGAGGACCTCTATGAGTATTCCTCTGACCCAGAGGTGGCGCGCCACGTGCTGTGGACAGCGCATACCTCCATCCACCAGACCCGCACCTATATCCGCTACCTGCTGCGTCAGTACCGCAATGGTGCTCCCAGTTCCTTTTGCATTGCCCTTCAGGACAGCGGCAAGGTGATCGGTACCATCGGCTTTATGTGGGTGCAACCAGAGAACCGGTCTGCGGAGGTTGGCTACAGCCTGCACCGGAGATACTGGAATCAGGGCATTATGACGGAAGCGCTCAACGCCATCATTGCCTTTGGTTTTTCTCAGCTGAACCTGAACCGCATCGAGGCTCAGCACGAAACCTCCAACCCTGCAAGCGGCAAGGTGATGCAGCACGCGCATATGCAGCACGAGGGCACCCTCCGTCAGCGTGTCTATAACAAAGGACGCTTTGTGGACGTGGAACTCTATGCCATCCTGCGCAAGGATTACCTTGCTGCCTCCTCAGCTTTCCGATTCAATCATTGAGGAAGAACGCCATGAAGAACAAACGGGTCTTTTTGCTTTTGTTTCTGCTTTCGCTGCTTGTGCTCACCTCCTGCGCCGTTGACTACAGCAATGCCTATAACAAAGCGGTAAATACCTTTGCTGACGGGGAATATCAGGAAGCCGCACAGGCCTTTGAAAAGCTGGGTGAGTATGCCAATTCTGCCACCTATGCCGCCTATGCCCGCGGCCTGGTCTTTTTTGACCAGGGGCAGTATATCGCTGCTGAGCCCTACTTTGCCAAGGTGCGGGATTTCATGTACGGCGAGCAACGCTACCAGTACTGCCATGCCTGTGTCCTGGAGTCCGAAGGAAACCACGCAGAGGCTGCGGCGATCTTCCTCTCCATGGGCGATTATGAAGATGCCCCCACCCTCTACCGCTACAACAATGCACGGGTAGCGGAGGCCAACAACGACTATGAAACCGCGCTCTTTGACTACCAGCAAGCCGGCAACTACAGCGATGCACCCCTTCGCCTGGACAATCTGCGTACTCAGGTATATGACTATGCCATCATTCTGCAGTCGGAAGGGCATTATGAGCAGGCGCTGAATCTCTTTGGCAAGCTGGGCGACTACTTCGACAGTGCCGAACGCGCACGCAGCTGCAAGCAATTTTTCCGCCAGCAGCGTTACGATGAAGCAGAGATTCTCTATCAAAACGGTGATCTGCAGGGCGCCTACGACATCTTCTCCAGTCTGACCGGCTTCAGCGACGCCGTCACCCGTACGGAAGAGATCGGCCAGCAGCTGGGCATCGCCCTACCCACAGTAGAATAACATAAGGAGATATGACCTATGGCAAAACTGTACTTCCGCTACGGAGCAATGGGCTCCAGCAAAACCGCCAATGCCATCATGGTGCGCCATAACTATCTGGAGCGCGGCCAAAACGTGCTCATGCTCAAGCCCAGGCTGGATAACCGAGATGGCGAAACCACCATTGCCAGCCGGTGCGGCCTGAACTGTGAATGCATCTATATCGAGGATCTGGAACAGTACAAGGTGAAAGAGTATGACTGTGTGATCGTAGACGAAGCACAGTTCCTCACCAAGGGGCAGGTGGAGAAGCTGGTTCATATTGTGGATGTGGACAACGTGCCAGTCATTGCCTATGGTCTCCGCGCTGATTTCCAGGGCAATCTGTTCGAGGGCAGCCAGTGGCTGCTTGCCTGGGCCGATACCATCGAAGAAGTGAAAACCATCTGCTGGTGCGGCAAGAAGGCCACCTGCAACGCCCGTGTTCAGAACGGACGTGTGGTCAAGGAGGGCGAGCAGGTCATGCTGGGCGGCAATGAAAGCTATGTGAGCCTATGCCGCAAGCATTGGGCGGAAGGACTGCTGAAACCTTGACCGAAAGGAGCATTCCATGATTCCCGCAACACTCAGAACCCTGAAAATCAAAAACTTCCTTATGCTGACCGTGGCCGGTCTGATCAACGCCTTCGGCATTACGGTCTTTCTGGCGCCTGTCAAGCTCTATGACAGCGGCATTTCCGGTACATCCATGCTGCTCTCCCAGATCACGCCTGACGCGCTCACGCTGTCCCTGTTTCTCGTGCTGCTGAATATTCCTCTGTTTTTGTATGGACTCAAAAAGCAGGGCATCGTCTTTACCGTCTATTCGATCTACGCCGTCATCGTGTACTCTGTGGGTGCATGGCTGATCACCGACGTGCTTCCTATTGATGTAAGCATGGCTTCGCCGCTAGCCGGAACGGACTTGTTGCTCTGCGCCCTGTTCGGTGGCCTGATCTCCGGCGTGGGCAGCGGCCTTTGTATTCGCTTTGGCGGTGCTATCGACGGTATTGAGGTCATGGCTGTTATCTTTGCTAAGCGGCTGGGAATCACCGTTGGCACCTTTGTCATGATGTACAACGTGCTGCTGTATATTGCCTGCGGATTTGTCATCCAAAGCTGGATCCTGCCGCTGTACTCCATCGTGACGTATGCAGCAGCTCTGAAGACCGTTGACTTCATCATCGAAGGTTTTGACCGTTCCAAGGCCGCCATGATTATTACTGTGCAGCCGGATGAGATCTGCAACGCTCTGACCAAAACCTTCTCCAGCGGCATTACCCGGCTGGAGGGGAAAGGTGGCTATTCAGGCCATGATCGCTCTGTGCTGTACTTTGTGGTGAACCGCTTCCAGATCGCTGCAATGAAGGACATCGTCCACGAGCTGGACCCCAAAGCGTTTATCACCATCAGCGAAGTCGCCGATATTTTCCGCGGTAAACAATAAGCCTGCCACCACCGAAAAGACGGACAGTAGCCCTCTACTGTCCGTCTTTTTATTTTCATTTGATCCGCAGCTTTTCCACCGCCTGCTGAAATGCCTCCGGCGGTTGTGCTTCAAAATGCAGTCTTTCATCAGTTCGGGGATGGGTAAAGTCCAGGGTATGGGCGTGAAGCATGAGCCTGGGGGCCCGTACGCCTCCCTTGGAATAGCCATAAATGACGTCGCCGGCAAGGGGATGATGTACGCTGTGCATATGCACGCGGATCTGATGGGTGCGGCCCGTCAGGATATGTACGTCCAGCAGCGCCGCATCCCGAAGATTCTCGATCAGGGTCCACTTTGTCAACGCATACCGGCCTTCCGGGTCGATGGCCATCTTCTTGCGATCCTTCTTCGAGCGGGCAATGGGCGCCTCGATCAAGCCCTCCGGCTCCTTCATCACACCCTCCACCACCGCCAGGTAGTGTTTTTCCATGGTGCGTTCGCTGAGCTGACGTGATAAACTCTCGTGGGCCATATCATTCTTGGCCACCATCAAAAGCCCGCTGGTGTCCTTATCCAGCCGGTGGACGATCCCCGGACGCTTCACTCCGCCGATGCCGCTCAAGCTGTCCATGGCGTAAAGCAGCGCGTTCACCAGCGTACCGCTTTCGTTACCTGCCGCCGGATGCACCACCATGCCGCAGGGTTTGTCCACCACAGCTACGTCCTCATCTTCATAGAGAATATGAATGGGGATGTTCTCCTTCTCCACCGTGGATTCCACAGCGTCAGGGATGACAAAAGCCACTGCATCCCCTTCTTTGACCGAAAAACCTGCCTTCTTTTGCACCTTTCCATTCACGCTGCACAGGCCATCAGCGATCCACTTGGCCGCCTGAGAACGGCTTACAGCGCCTTCCTGAGCAACCATCACATCCAGGCGAACATCAGCCGGCGCTGTGATCTCCATCTTCTGCATTCTTCTCTCTCCAATCCTTGGGACGCAGCAACAGACTGACTGCTACCATCACCACGCCGAAACAGATAGCCACATCGGCTACGTTACAGATAAACCAGGGCAAAAACGGGAAAAAAATCATATCTACCACGCGGCCGTAGATCAACCGTTCAATGAAATTGCCGATAAATCCGCCCAAGATCAGCCCTTTTGCGATGCGCATATAGTCGGTCGGCTGATAGTTCCTCAGCAGGTACCAGCCGCAGAAGATAACCAGCGGTGGAAGCACCAGCAGCACCAGCGTATTTCCTTGCAGCATCCCCAGTGCGATGCCCTCATTATAGCTCAACCGAAAAGTCAGCAGATACGGGACCGCTATCACATCGCCTGTCCCCAGCCAGCGCACCGCAGCCCATTTACTGGCTGCATCCAGCGCGAATATCACCACCGCTATCCCAAGCGTCCACGCCATCTGACTCCCCCGCTTTCTATTGTAGTCTGTTTTGTACCACTTCCACGATCTGCGAAAGCAGCTCGCCGATCAGCGGCAGGTTATGTCTGGCAAGATCCTGCAAGATCAGGATCAGAATCGCGCCCAGAATGGTAAAGCCCACCGCCATCCCGACGCCGCGGGCGATACCGGCGCAGAAGCTGCTCCAGAACATTCGTTTTCGGTCTTCCGCATAACGCACATAGTCCGCCAGTCTGAGCCGTTCCATTGCTGCGATCCAACGATCCAGCTGTTCCTGTGCCAGCGATATCCGCTCCTGCGGGTTATCTGCTTTTGAGCCTTGCCCATCGCTGCTGATTGGCTGTGTTTCGACGGCCACGGCGTCTTGATTTTTCTTCTCCGGCCATTGCCATCTTTGCTTCATCCTCTCACCTCTGGAACTATTGTGCTCCAGAGAGGGGAATTCCATTGCCTATGATAACAAAAAACACCTTCTGATGCAAATCAGAAGGTGTTTTGGAAATGGCTATGATCAGATGATCTCGATCAGGCACATTTCAGCGGCATCACCGCGACGGGGTCCGAGCTTGTAAATGCGGGTGTAGCCACCAGCGCACTTCTTCTCTTCGTTGCGGGCCTTGAACTTGGGGCCGATTTCGCGGAACAGCTTCTCAACGACGGGATACTTCACGTCCTTGGTGCGCTCTTTCCAGTCAGCCTTATCTTCATCGGGGCGCTGCACATCCTTGAGCTCGTAGAGGTAGCTCATGATCATGCGGCGGGCAGCCAGCTTGCTGGGAGCATCGTTCACGGTCTCGATGGTCATCAGCTGGCCCTTATCGTTATGGGTTTCCTTGGTGACGGTCACGGTGTTGTCACACTCTTTGACAGCCAGAGTAATCAAACGCTCAGCAGCGCGGCGAACTTCCTTGGCGCGGGCTTCGGTAGTCTCAATGCGGCCGTACCAAATCAGGTTGGTCACCTGATTACGGAGCAACGCCTTACGCTGGTCGGCAGTACGACCCAATTTGCGTTGTGCCATGGTCTTTATCCTCCTTTGAAGGAAATGTAATCGTTATTCGTCGCTGGGACGCAGGGCCAGGCCCAGAGCTTCCAGCTTCTGCTCTACCTCTTCGAGGCTCTTGCGGCCGAGGTTGCGTACCTTCATCATGTCTTCCTGATTGCGCTGCACCAGCTCACCGATGGTGTTGATGCCGGCGCGCTTCAAGCAGTTGTAGGCGCGGACGCTCAGATCCAGCTCTTCGATGGTCATATCCAGCGCCTTGCCCTTGTTGTCTTCTTCCTGATCGGCGAAGGTGACGGAGGCCACCTGGTCGGTCAGGCCAACAAACAGGGTCAGATGCTCGGTGAGGATCTTGGCTGCCAGGCTGATAGATTCATCAGGCTGCACGCTGCCATCCGTCCACACTTCCAGGGTGAGCTTATCATAGTCCGTGATCTGGCCCACGCGGGTATCGGTCACGGTGTAGTTCACCTTGCGAATGGGAGTGAAGATGGAGTCAATCGGGATCACGCCAATGGGCATGTTGGGATACTTGTTCTTATCCGCGCTCACATAGCCGCGACCCTTGTCCAGCGTCAGCGTCATCTGCAGGTGTGCATCCTCGTTGAGGGTGGCGATATGCGCTTCGGGGTCAACGAACTCAAGCTCGTCGTCCACCTTGATGTCCTTCGCCTTCACCTCGGCAGGACCGGTCACATCCAGCGTGACGGTCTTGGGCTGATCGGAATACAGCTTCGCAGAGAGAGTCTTCAGGTTCAGGATCAGCTCAGCCACGTCCTCGGTCACGCCGGGAACGGTGGAGAACTCATGCTGAACGCCTTCAATCTGGATGCTGGTCACCGCAACACCAGGCAGCGAGCTAAGCAGCACGCGGCGCAGCGCATTGCCCAACGTATAGCCGAAGCCGCGCTCCAAGGGCTCGATCACAAAGCGGCCATAGGCGCCGTCCTGGCTGAGCTCCTCGCATTCGATACGCGCTTTTTCGATTTCGATCATTCGGTTTACCCTCCTGTTTTATGCCACTAGATCGAGGGAGTAACGCCGGTTTATTAACGAGAGTAGTACTCGACGATCATGTTCTCCTGCAGAGTCAGGTCAACATCATCGCGGGCGGGCAGAGCGCTGACAGTAGCGGTCAGGTTGGCGGCGTCGGTGGTGAGCCACTTGGGAACCACGCGGCTGATGCCTTCCTTCACGATCTGGAAGTGCGCAATGTCCTTGCGGGTAGAACGAACGGAGATCACGTCGCCCACTTTGCAGCTGTAGGAGGGGATGTCCACCTTCTTGCCATTGACGGTCATCAGGCCGTGGCAGACAAACTGACGGGCCTGAGGACGGCTGGAGGCTAGACCGCTGCGGTATACGACGTTGTCCAGGCGCAGCTCCAGCAGCTGGAGCAGGTTCTCGCCGGTGATGCCCTTCATGTGAGAAGCGCGGTCGAAAGTGCGCTTGAACTGGCCTTCCATCAGGCCGTAAGCGCGGCGGCACTTCTGCTTCTCGCGGATCTGCAGACCATACTCGCTGGCCTTACGCTGGCGAGCCTGACCGTGCTGACCCGGAGGGGTGGGACGGTTCTGCACCGCGCACTTGGTGGAGAAGCACTTCTCGCCCTTCAGGAAGAGCTTGGTGCCCTCGCGGCGGCACATACGGCATACGGAATCGGTATATCTTGCCATTTTGATTGTACCTCCTCGATTTCTTACACTCTTCTACGCTTGGGCGGACGGCAGCCGTTGTGCGGGATGGGTGTAACGTCTTTAATCATGTTCACTTCCAGACCGGCGGCCTGCAGGCTACGAATAGCGGCCTCACGTCCGGAACCGGGGCCCTTTACATAGACCTCAACGGTCTTCAGGCCATACTCCATCGCGGCCTTGGCAGCAGTTTCAGCGGCCATCTGGGCTGCGAAGGGAGTGGATTTCTTGCTACCACGGAAGCCCAGACCGCCAGCGCTGGCCCAAGACAGGGCGTTGCCGTTGGTGTCAGTCAGGGTAACGATGGTGTTGTTAAAGGAAGAACGGATATGCGCGGCGCCACGCTCGACGAGCTTCTTCTCACGGCGCTTGCGCGTAACCTTCTTAAGCTTCTGCTTAGGTGCCATGTTGTTCACTC
>SVGM01000018.1 GCA_015056365.1 Clostridiales bacterium
CCAGACCATGGTCGCCAAGATCGACGAAGACACCTATCAGGTGCAGGTCGTGTCCTGGTACGACAACGAGAACAGCTACACCTCTCAGATGGTCCGCACCATCAAGTACTTCGCTGAGCTGAACTAAGCAGGGTTTCACCCTGCACCCATCGCTGCGCTTTGCGCAGGGGTTCGGTGCGCAGGTACGTGAAATGTTGATTTGGTACGGTAGGCTTCCAGCACTGGAAGCACCACTGGTACGATAAACATTTACCCCTTTTTCCTTTGGCTTTTGTCAAGGAAAGAGGGGTTTTTCTGTCTCCAAGACAATACGCTCAGGAACTAAACAATATGCTGTAAAGCCTGAAAACAAAAATGATGGTCCTCAAGCACATCAGAAGAATAGTTGACTCTTTTCCTATGACATATTATGATAGATACACAACGATTATACGGTTGCATTGTTGATATCACGCCAATTTCATATCCAGGAGAGTGAACATGATGAAACTCCACTACGGTGATTATTCTCTTTTTCTGAACGACGGAGGCATTGAGATCAGTCGGAAGGGGCAGCTGTTGTACCTGAACAGGCGCCCGCTTTGCATAACCGTCAAGACCGCTTCCACCGCCAATGAATTCTATGAAGGCGCTTACGACCAGATTTGCGAAGAGGATGGCTTGGTGACCGCCCGGGGTAACCTGCGGCTGCCTACGGGTTCTGCCTTTTCCTTTACGGATACGTATCGAATGACCGAAACCGGCTGCTGCTTGAACCGCAAGGTGACTGTGCTGGAAGGCGGCAGTGACATTGGTTTTTCCAGCAAAGTTTCGCTGTACATGGTTCAGTCCGACAAGCCTGATGACTACGAATGCTTCGCGCCGGGATGCTGGTACCGGCACAATGAATTTGCTCCGCAGGGCTATATGGGCAAGGATCTGGACTGCGAGTATTTCTGGAAATACGAGACCCGTTATGCGCTGCCTGTATTTGCCATGCGAAACAGCGCTTCCGGCGAGACCGTCTCTCTGTCCCGCTGGGCAGCAGACGTTACCTTGCGCAATCTTGACGCGGAAATGTCCGAAAATAGCGTGGACCCCAGTTTCACCATCGGTTCCATCGGCATGAGCCGCCCCGCCGCACAAACCCTCAACTATATGTATTACGGCTTTGCGGTGAGGAAGGAACATCCGGTGCCGCTGCAGGGCCTTTCCATCGACTACGTTTATCCGGGCAGCGAGGGACAAACCGCCATCATTAACCATTACGGCGGTCTGGATTTCCACAATAAGCCCATGTCTCTGCAGCGCGTCAACCATCCTGTGACGCCAGGTTTCACGCAGGATTATTCCGTCTGCATCAGCTTTGATCATCACGATACCTTCCAGGACATGATGCGCGAAAGTTGGCGCAGCACCTATTCCAGAATGCGGGATCGGCTTTTCCAGGTGGATAACACGCAGCATTTCCATAACTGCATGAAGATCTTCATGGCATACACCAGTAAGTACGGTGATTCCTACGGCCTGCCCTTTGCGGCGCAGCTGCCTGATATGGACGCGAACAATGTGTCGTTCCAGTTCGGCTTTGTGGGTCAGCAGCCCGGCATCGGGTATCTGCTGATGCGCTACGGCATTCTGGAGGATATCGAGGAAGCACGGGAAAAAGGGTTCGGTATTCTGGATTTCTGGGTAAGGGCTGCCGACACCGCCTCCGGTCTGCCGCCCATGTGCTACAATCCCAATATGCAGGGGTTTGAGCCGTATCCTTACTATATCCGTATGCTGGCCGACGGTCTGGAGGCCATTCTGGAAGCATGGCGTTTCCTTTACAAACGCGGAATCGAAAAGGAAGAATATATCAACTTCTGCAAAAAAGCTGCAGACTGGCTGGTGTCCGCCCAGAACGACGACGGCAGCTTTTACCGCGCCTATTATGCGGACGGATCCATCCGTATGGATTCCAAGTCCAACACGCCCAGTGTGATTCGTTTCCTGATCCAGATGTACCTGATTACCCGCAAGCCGGAATACCGTGCCGCTGCCGTAAAGGCCGGTGAATGGTCCTACGAGAACGCCTACCGCCAGTTGGAATTCCGTGGTGGCACCTGCGATAACAGCGATATTCAGGACAAGGAAGCGGGCATCTATGGCATTTGGGGCTTCCTGGCCCTTTATGACCTTACGAAGGAGGAGCGCTGGCTGGAGGCTGCTAAAGGATCCGCCGATTACACCGAGACCTGGACCTACGCCTGGTCTTTCCCCGTCTTTGCGCCCTGGTCCAACCATCCCTTCAACAAAAATTCTATCAGTGGCCAGAGCATCATCGTCATCGGCGGCGGCGCGGACGTTTATATGGCTGCCTGCTCCTACACGTATTACAGGCTATACCTGATCACCAAGGATCCCCATTATCTGGATTTTGCCGAGTTCATTGACAACAATACCCGGCAGGCCAACGATTTGGACGGTTCCTGCGGCTATGCCATGCCTGGCCTCGTCCATGAAAGCGCGGGTTTTGCGCTGCAAAAGATGCAGAGCCATTATCACTGGCTGCCCTGGTGCAACTTCGTAGAGGCCGAGCCTGCTGCCCGGATGTATGATACCTTCGGTACCTACGAGGTATCTCGGGCAAAGATGCTCGATCCTGCGCAGCAGGAAGCCCTTAATGATATTTACAGCGATTACGTCTGATCGTTGGGGAGTAGGGGAGAGGCCCGCCAGCATTCCTTCCAAGCCTACCTTCATACAAACAGCCTGATTTCATCATGCGCCAAAAAGAAGGCTACCGGTGGCGGGAGGATTCTGAAGGAACCGTTTATCCAGCAACCAGCAAAGGAGCATCCGACGCTCGGATGCTCCTTTGCTTATGCAGATGTACAAACGCAATGCACTGGAACGGTGCGTATAATTGCGCCCTCCTGAAATAGTGGGGAAGTGCGTTCCGCTGCTCGGCAGATTGGAATTTATCTAACTGTTTGATCCTCTAATTGGGTGCCCACAATTGCTTCAATGAAGATATTCTATTAAAGTTGGTGAGCTTTTTTGTAATATGGTTTACGCACTCTTCGGTAGTATTAGTAAATGTGTCAACAGTAATATCATAACAGTCCTGCGGTTCAATGTCATTTATTTGTGCTTCACCTTGGCCGACAGTTCTATCACCACGCTCAGTTTCTCGTCGGCGCAGTTCGTGAATTGGGCAGACTACCCTGACAAGAAGAACAGGATAGTCATGCAAACATTGAACATATTGTTTAAGTGTTTCAAAGTATGTCAGCATTATATTATCTACAACCACATTTGTTCCTGCATCTGATAGTGTCATTATGGTTTGAAGTAAAACAGTTTGACTCGTATAAACCGCAGTTCCTAATTCATTTTCCACCATCTTGCTAGGCATCATATTTATGAAATCATCAATGCTTAAACGGACATATAGTTCATCAAGCGTATTTTGTATGGCTTTTGCCAACGTTGTCTTTCCAGAACTGGAAACACCATTAAGAATAATAATCTTACCTTTATCCATGGCTATGCTCACTCATTTCCCAAATTCAAGTTTATTGCTTTCATTCTATCACAGTAGTACAGGAGACTGCAAGCCAGCCAAGGCCTGCGGTTCCGTTATTTGCAAGATGAAAAGAGGAGGATAACTCCATCCTTTTCATCCCCCCCACTGATAAGAAAGCTGTTTTTCCCTCTTTTCGACGGAAATGATGACGGGGGCTTTTGTATGCAGTCAACATCAGGCTTCAAGTATTTCTAGCAAAGGACTGGGAGAAGAGGCAGGTATCCAAGAATGTCGATAATGCTGTTACCATTCACGTTATGTATGGACATGTTTCCTGATATGACAGAGTTGTACCTGCAAGCGCCTTTGGGAACTTGCACACAAATATCTGTTTTGCGGCTTAAAAGTTATTAATACAAAACGGCCTCACTCCTGAATTCGGGAGTGAGGCCGAAATAAGTGGGTTTGTTCCTGCATTTGACTACACTGCAACGTCATTGAAGCCGGTTGACGTCGCTGGCGCTTATTCAGTGATCGTTACGAGGCTGCCGTCCGGCATGTGTGCAACGATCTTCGTTACTGCAAAGCCCCAATAAGTGACGGAAGAATCGCTGGTCAGCTGGAGAATGAGTGTATCGCCATCAATGCTGATTGTCTGACCAGCAAGCTCACCACCAGAGTATCTATTGGAACGAATATCCAGCGACCAATCCTCAGCAGAATAGACGGTGACGAAATCATAGCTTTCTTCGGTATAGGTGCGTTCATCAAATGTGACATCCAGACAGGTTGCACCTTCGTAAACATACCGCCAGGTTTGATCAGCATACTCCTGATAGTCGTGCTCTGACTGAAGTTCGGCAAGAGAGGTAACGATCGTTGGCGGTACAACAATCTGTGGGTTCAGAGTGTAGTATTTGTTGTCAGCATTCATAAAACCGGAGATGATCACGTAATCGTAACCGTTTTGCCAGCCCTCCGGCAGTTCGTATGTCAAGGTGGCTTGTGACGAGGTGGCATTCAAAGTGAAAGAAGCAACTTCGCTCCAGTTACTGTCCAGAATGGAAACTACACGAGGAACATCTGCCAAGACATGGGGGTTGAGGCAAGTGAAAGTAACGCTAAACGTTCTGCCGTTAGTGATTTTGGTGGTTGCTGCATAAGCCACAACAGGATCGGGATATTCTTGGTTGGGAGTAAGGTCAAACGTGAACGTACCGCGCTCTTCATCAAGCAAGTAGTCATCGCTCTCTAACAGTTTGATGCGAAGCTGCACAGCGCCGGCCTGGAACGCACTGAGCCAAATGTCGTTATCGAGGTAAAGATCGTAGGATTTTTCGGGAGTTGATAAATCAAAGTAATAATATATGTATGTATCCGCTGGGAGCTCGATACACTTTCCGTTGGCATCCAGGAATTCATAAACGTATTCAATGTAGAACATATCTTCCACGCGGAAAAGCTCGGTTTCTGTTCCAAATTTGAGCGTGGGGAACTGGAACCAATCGAAAGAATCACTCTCACCCGTTACGTACATGGTGGGCAGTACTAGATTCTCAGAATCGATGACGTGAACCTGTTGACTAAACGTCTGACCATCGGCTCCGGTAGCGGTGAGGGTCGCGCTGCCAATACCAACCGCTGTCAAAGTGCCGCTTTCATCAACGGTGATGACGCTTTCATCGCTGCTGGAGAAGGAAACAGCACACGTGTAATCACTGGATTCATCCACGTCGAAGTAATATTCGATGACGCAGGACTCATTCGGCAGCATACGGTTAGGCGCATAGATGGTGAGCTGCGGCGCCAGCACAGTAACGGTCATACTATCCGTCTGACCGTCAGCAGTGGTGACCGTAATCGTTACTTCGCCAGCACCGATGGCAGTCATATTGCCTTCAGAGTCGATGGTGACAATGTTTTCATTACTGCTTGAGTAGGTTACTTCGCTGGTATAGCCGTAAGAATCATCGACGCTAAAGAAATACTCAATGGTAAAGGTTTCGTCCATCCACATGGTGGAAATCAAATTGGAGATGTAAATTTTCGGCGGCAAAACAGGGAAGGAGACGGTGACGTCGGTCTTCTCTCCGTCAACATAGAGATAGGCAGTAATTTCTTGACCGATGGTACCAATAAATCGGTTATCAAGATAGATGGAGAAATCGCTATCTTCGTTATATCCCCAAATCGTTCCCTCATCAAGCAAAGAACCGTCAGCCAGCTTCAGCGCCCAATGATTGTTCGCTGTTATGTTTTGCTTGACCCGATAACGTTCAATAAAACCATCGAAAGAATCGCCCAATCGATAGCTCTGACTGGTGTAAGGTATAATTGAGTATAGGTCTTTCTCGGGTACATAATTCACTTCGATTAAGACGCCGACGTCGCTGTTATTGAAACGAGGCGCGTCGTAGTAGGGATCTTTCGGAATCGTGAGATACAGATATTTCGCATCATCGGAGTAGCTAGAGCCGCTGGGCCACCTGAAAAATTCAGTGGTGAAACCGTTGAGAAGCTCTTCTTCAGAACAGTTCACAGTAATCCGTCGGTTGTTAATGTTACGCATAGACGAGTCCAGAAGTATTGCATCATAGTCAAAATACGGATTCGCATAGTTGGGATCGATTTCTACGGGCATCGGACCGTCCAGCGTTAAGGTGACAAGAAGAGACTTGCCATAGTCGGTGCTTACGGTTGGCGAGCTGATGGAAAGCGTAGGAAGATCTTCCGATTCGTTCTGGTATACCTGGACAGGAATCGTGGACCCGTAGGAGAGATTGTATTTGTCATTGAATCTGAAGAAAATGATGGCTTCTCCTTGGCTATGAGCGGTGACGATGCCGTTCTGATCAACCGAAGCGACAGAATCATCAAAACTCCAGAAGGAGAAATCCTCGATTGTGACACTGTTAGACACAAGGAGAGGGAGACGTGCTGTTTTGCCTTCAGCGATGCTCATGCTATACTCGAGCAATCCGTACGGCTCAGATACCGAGACGCCGTCCTCGCCGATCAGTAAGGTATCGGCATACAAACAGTAAGACAGATAGAGCCCTGGCAGCGCATCTTCCGCAACCGTGACAGTAATGACGCCGGAGGGATTTTCTTTTGTCAGCGTGACAGGAGCAGAGGGGGTGAGGGAATATGCGTCATAAATAGGAAGCAAAGAAACGGTCACGCTCTTGGTCATCTTTTCGGGGTTGACACAGGTGACTTCTACGGAAACGCTTCCGCCGGGGCCGGCGCTATAGCCGCTTACGGAGTATTCAAAATCAAGCACACTTTCATCGCTGGAACCAGTATCAGAGTAAGTGAAGCTTACGCTGGCTTCAGACTCGGCACCGATTTTATAGGAGTCGCTTTCTACCAAATGTGCCTCGATATAATGAATTCGTTCTTCCGGAGTGGCAGGTTCATACCCCAGTCGCCAGTGGAGGTAATCCGCGTTTTCGTAGACTTCAGCTACTCTGCCGTTGTTTGGATAAGCCATCTCGCTTGCGGTACCGATGAATTCATGATTTGCATCATAACAGTCTATGCTCAATTCGAAATGACTCTCATCGTTCAAAAACATACCGGGCGTATCCGGAATGAGCACAAACATCAATTCGTAGTAACCCGAATTGGCAGACCAATTCAGGGATTTGTAGGGGGCGAATAATGACAGGGTGGGAACTTCCCCGTCAGGAGCAGAAACGGGGGCTCCATTCGAGACTTTGATCTTGAACTGCTTGGAATGTCCTGTTTTGGTCGTAACAGTAGCAGTTGTCACGCCTTCTGACACGCCGGTAATGCTGCCGGTAGGACTGATGGTGGCAATAGAGGGGTCAGCCACAGAGAACGTGAGGGGCAACTGGTCTGTGAATGAGCAGTAAGAATTTTGAGAAGTCACATAGGTTTCCCCGACATTGACGTTGACGTCACCGACATACAAACCGTCGAGCCAGACCCCGCAAACTACGGGTTCGGCATTGCCTACTGAAATCGTCAAGTAGTTGTCTGTATCATCACTCGTAGCGTACTCCCATTCCAGAGGGAACATGACATCGCCGTAAACAGACGGATTGTCTCTGGTGACGGTGCCGAGCGTGGTATTCACATAGCCGTCAGGCGAGGTGACGGTAACGGTTTCTGCCTTGGTCAGGGATTCGGGGTTGGTAACAGCTACATACACTTGAGCATAACTGCCGGGACAGCCGCTGCCGTAACTCAGCATTACGTCCAAAACAGGCGCTGCAGAAGCATTAGGAGTCAGGGAAATCGTGGCAGTGGACGTTTTGCCCGGAATAAAACTGCTTGAACTTCTGGGGTTAACGTTCATCGTCAATTTGACGGCGTTGGAATGTGACGGAACAATAGAATAAGTTTCGCTTGCATTGTCAAGCAAGTAGCCGCGTGAAGAATAGCTCACAGGCAGATCGGAAGCATCAAAATAAGTCAAATCGAGCGTAACATACGCTTCGTCCAGATGTGACGCATCGAGTCCGTTGTCAGAGGACAGCGTAAAATCGAACGCCTTGCCGATAGCAGCGGTGGAAGGAACGCTGGTAATGCTGACAGGGATCTGGCCCATGTCAACTTCCACACGGCACTGAGCGGCAGTACCATCTGCTGCAGTAACAAACACATAAGTTGTACCGTTGGAGACAGCAGTGAGTTTTCCCTCGTCAGATACGTCAACGATCCAATCATCGAGCGAATCGTAGGTTACGCTCTTATCCGTCAGGGTATCGCTGATCACTTCTGCAGCCAACGTTGCCGTCGGGTTTTCATTATTCAGTTTGATGGAATAGGAGGACAGAACCAGCTGGGTAACGCCTGCGGTAACCACAACCGCATCGGGGCAGTCAGCGTAAGCACCATCAGCGACCGTTACGTCCTTGGGCAGCACGATTCTCTTGAGCTGCGAGCACTGCATAAACGCATTGGCGGACAGAGCAGTAACGCTTGCCTGACCAACGGTTGCAGGGATGATCACGCTTTCAGGGATCTCAAGCGCATCCACCGGGCAAAGCAAGGTGGCGGTTCCGCCGGAAACCTGATAATAGAAGCCGCCCTGCGCAGTGATGGAAGCGGAATCCACAAAGGTGACGCCAGCTTCAGTCGCCCAGGCAGCAGCTGCGCTTCCGGTGGGAGCGAACACATACTTCGCAGCCGTGTTACCGGTTACGGCTGTCTGGCTTCCGCGGAAAAAGACATAGGCCAGAGACACGGATTCCTGTCCGGCAAAGGTCTGCACAGCAGAGGGAATGTCCAGCGCATAGATGCCGCTGTTTTTGAAAGCATTTTGTCCGACACTGGTTACAGTACCGGGCAACTCAACAAGCCCTTGCAGAGAAATATCTCCGACAAAGGCTTCGTTCTCGATTTGAGTAAGCGCCGCAGGCAGAATAATCTTCGAAGCGCTTGCGGCAGTCAATACGGCAAAAGTCATTATGACCGCAAGGAGCAACGAGGTGAGTTTTTGAAGTTTTTTCATAATTTCGCCCTCTTCTCGTTTTTGATGAGAATTCCATCTAAAAGATTAACATATTTTAGGCGATTATTCAAGATAGAAGGAGGGCGAAATTAATATGAAAGGTTTTTTGCGATCCAGCTTTGATTTGCTATTGTAAAAGCACAGTTTCGTGTTCTTTAGCGTGATGCGAAATACAATCCATCATACCTCTTGATAAAGCGGCGTTGACAGATAGCGCTCGCCGCTGTCAGGAAGCAGAGCTACAATGGTTTTTCCTTCATACTCGGGCCGCTTGGCCAGCTCAGTAGCCGCATGAAGCGCGGCGCCGGAAGAAATGCCAACCAGTATACCCTCCGCACAGCCCATCATACGTGCTGCCTGATAGGCTTGTTCTTCGCTGACCAGCATGATTTCATCATAGATCTGCCGATCCAGTGCGGAAGGAATGAAATTCGCGCCGATGCCTTGCAGCCCGTGTGCGCCAGCCTTTCCGCCGGAAAGCAGGGGAGAGGCAGCAGGCTCCACGGCAACTACGCGGATTGCGGGATTCTGCTCCTTGAGGTACTTGCCTGTGCCGGTGATGGTACCGCCTGTGCCGACTCCCGCTACGAAGCAATCGATCTGGCCGTCGGTATCGGCATAGAGCTCAGGACCGGTGGTAAGATAATGCGCCTTGGGGTTGGCCGGATTATCAAACTGTCCCATAATGAGGCTGCCGGGCAGCTGCGAAGCCAATTCTTCTGCCTTCTCAATAGAGCCTTGCATGCCCTTTGCACCCTCAGTCAGCACCAGCTCTGCACCATAGGCTTTCATTAGCAGGCGGCGTTCCATGGACATGGTATCCGGCATCACGATAATGACGCGATAGCCGCGAGCCGTACCTACGGCAGCCAGCCCGATGCCGGTATTGCCAGAGGTGGGTTCGATGATGACGGAGCCGGGCTGCAGTTTTCCGCTGGCTTCAGCGTCGTCAAGCATGGCAACGGCGATGCGGTCTTTGGCGGATCCGCCCGGATTGAAACATTCCAGCTTGGCCAGAAGGTGTGCTTTTAGGTCCAGCATTTTTTCGATATGGGTCAGCTCCATCAGCGGTGTACGGCCGATGAACTGTTCAACAGAGGTATAGATCTTCGCCATGGGACGACCTCCTATAAAACATTGGATACAATCCTGATGGTAGCACACAGATGCAGGTGGTGCAAGGGTTTTCTTTGTTCGGAAACTGTGCTATTCTATGCGCAGGGCATACGAAAGGAAGCGCTTCGATGGAACACGAACTGTTTTTTACGACGCTGTGCAATCAGTGGAAACTGGGGAAGATGACAGCGCCGCCCCAGCCGGTCAGCGGCGGCTATCTGCACCGGATGTATCGGTTGGACACCGCCAGCGCCAGCTACGCGGTCAAGCTGCTCAACCCGGAGATCATGAAACGCGAGAGCGCCATGAACAACTTTCTCCGGGCGGAGGCGCTGGAAGGAATTCTGGAACAAAACGGCCTGCCCATCGTGGCAGCCATGAGCCAGGATGGTAAGAAGATACACACCATTGAGGGACAGCACTACTATCTGTTCCCGTGGATGGAAGCCAAAGCCCTGCGCTGGGGGGAGATTACAGCGTTACATTGCCGCATCATCGGCGGTTTGCTGGCGCGGATACATGAACTGAAGCCGTCTGCAGATGCAGAATCCGTCAGTGCGTCCGAGCCTTTCTCCTTTAATTGGCAGAATCTTGCCTATCTGGCGCAGGAACGTTGTCCGCAGATTGCCAGCCTGCTTGCTGACAACCTGCTCCTGCTGTACAACGCGCAGGATGCCTACCGACAGGCTGTGGAACGTCTGCCGAATTTCAACTGTATCTGTAATAGCGACATGGACTGCAAGAACGTGCTGTGGCAGGGGAATGAGCCGCTGGTGATTGACTTGGAATGCCTCGAAATGGGCAATCCCATCCTGGATTTGATTCAGCTTGCGCTGAGCTGGGCAGGCGGAGCGGAGTGCGAACTGGATATGGAGCGGCTTGCTGCCTTCCTGAATGCCTACCGGGAATACTCTGGTCCGATGACATTGGACTGGGAAAAACTGTCCGGTATCGGGTTTGCGTGGCTGGATTGGCTCAATTATAATGTTAGGAGAGCCTGCGGTATTGAGTGTATGGATAAAGCAGAACAACGGATGGGCATTGAGCAGGCTTGCCAGACCATGGAACGAATCCGTTATTATGCATCTGCGCGGGATGAAATTGGCAAACGATTCGCCGCTTCCATGGGCTAAGGGATTTCGACAGTCGAAATATGAACAAACGATAAATTCCGTATCCTCATTTGACGAGAAAAATGAAGAAACCAAGCACGCCGGGAAAAATCCACCGATCATGGCGTGCTTTTTCTTTCTTGCCAAAGCTGCAAATGCTCGTATAATAGAAATGTTGGATAAAATGAAACATTCAAAAAATGCCCGACAAAGTCGGGCAGGAAAGGAAGACACGAATGCTGAAACGATTGGCAAAATGTGTGCGTGAATTCAAAACGCCCACCATCCTTACCCTGGTTTTCATCGTTTGTGAAGTTATTATCGAGACGTTCATTCCGTTCATTACGGCAAACCTGGTCAACCAGATCAAGGGCGGCGTAGAGTTGACCAAGCTGATGCAGATCGGCGGTCTGATCGTTGTGCTGGCCTGTCTGTCGCTGTGCTGCGGCGGTATTGCAGGCTTCACCTGCGCCAGGGCGTCTGCCGGTTTTGCCCGGAACGTGCGCCACGATGTGTTTTACAAGGTGCAGTCCTACTCCTTTGAAAACATCGATAAGTTCTCTTCTTCCTCGCTGGTCACCCGTATGACCACGGACGTGGGCAATGTGCAGATGGCCTTCATGATGCTCATCCGTATTGCCGTGCGCAGCCCGTTGATGCTGATCTTCTCCATCATTATGGCGTTCCGTATGGGCGGTTTGATGGCCATGTCCTTTGTGGTCATCGTTCCTGTGCTGGCGTGCGGTCTGTTTCTGGTCAGCCGCAAGGCCATGCCTGCGTTCCGCAATGTGTTCCGCAAGTATGACCGTCTCAACGAGACCATTGAAGAAAACATTCGCGGCATGCGCGTAGTGAAAGGTTTCTCCCGCGAAGAACATGAGAAGGAAAAGTTCGGAACGGCGGCGGAGGATATCTGCGCCGACTTTACCCACGCCGAGCGTATCGTGGCGCTGAACAGCCCGCTGATGCAGCTGTGTCTGTACGGCAATATGGTGTTTGTGCTGCTGATGGGCTCCAAGCTGATCATTACCGGCCAAAGCGGCATTGACGTGGGTCAGCTGTCCGCTATGCTCACCTACGGCATGCAAATCTTGATGTCTCTGATGTCTCTGAGCATGATTTACGTCATGCTGACCATTTCCTCCGAATCCATCAAGCGCGTCAGCGAGGTGCTGGAGGAGACCCCGGCGCTGAGCAGCCCAGAGAATGCCGTCACCGATGTGAGGGACGGCTCCATCCAGTTCACGGATGTTAACTTCAAGTATTCCGCCAAGGCAAAGAAGTTTGCCCTGTGGGATATTGACCTGACCATTCCCTCCGGCGCAACCGTGGGCATCATCGGCGGTACTGGCTCCAGTAAATCTACGCTGGTACAGCTGATCCCGCGCCTGTATGACGTGACCGAGGGCAGCGTGAAGGTTGGCGGCGTAGATGTGCGGGAATACGACCTGAACGCTCTGCGCGGCGCTGTGGCCATGGTGCTGCAGAAAAATCAGCTCTTCTCTGGCACCATCAAGGAGAACCTGCGCTGGGGCAACCCGGATGCCACCGACGAGGAACTGATTGAGGCCTGCAAGCTGGCCCAGGCAGACGAGTTTGTCACCAGCTTCCCGGATGGCTACGACACCATGATCGAGCAGGGCGGCACCAACGTGTCCGGCGGTCAGAAGCAGCGTCTGTGCATCGCCCGTGCGCTGGTGAAAAAGCCGAAAATCCTCATCCTGGACGACTCCACCAGCGCGGTGGATACCCGTACCGATGCTTTGATCCGCGCCGGTTTTAAGGCATACATCCCCGAAACCACCAAGATCATCATTGCTCAGCGCATCGCTTCGGTGATGGACGCCGATATGATCCTCGTCATGGACAACGGTCGCATTGCCCAGATGGGCACGCACGATGAACTGATGAAGACCAGCGAAATCTACCGTGAGGTCTACGAGCAGCAGACGAACGGAGGTGAGGACGATGAATAAAGGTCCCATGAACGGCGGCCCCAAAGGAGCCATGACCGGCGGACGCAAGATCGACGGCGGCCTGCTCAAGCGGGTCTTGAAGATGCTCTTTGAGTTTTATCCCGTACTGGTACCCGTAGCCATCGTCTGCATCCTCATCTCTGCAGCGGCTTCCGCGCTTCCGCCCATCTTCATGCAGCAGGTTATTGCCGCCATTGAAACCTGGCAGCAGGGCGGCGACTGGGCTGGCGCGAGTCAGGTGATCGTGCCCAAGGTCATGCTGCTGGGCGGCATGTACTGCTTCTCCATCATTGCCGTGGTTCTGCATACCCAGCTGATGGCCATCATTACCCAGGGCTTCCTGAGCAAGATGCGCTGCCGCATGTTTGACGGCATGCAGAACCTGCCCATCAAGTATTTTGATACCAACAAGCACGGCGATATCATGAGCCATTACACCAATGATATCGATACCCTGCGCCAGCTGATCTCCCAGTCCATGCCCTCCCTGATTCAGTCCTGCGCCATCATTCTGTGTGTCACCAGCATCATGCTGTATTTCAGCGTGTGGATGACGCTGGTCGTGATGGCAGGCGTTGCAGCGATGGTGTTTGTCTCCAAGAAAATCGGCGGCGGTTCGGCCAAGTATTTCGTGCGCCAGCAGAAGGCCATGGGTCGCACCGAGGGCTATGTGCAGGAAATGATGAACGGTCAGAAAGTGGTCAAGGTGTTCTGTCACGAGGAGCAGAGCAAGGCAGACTTCGATAAGATCAACGACGCCCTCTACGAGGACAGCTACCGTGCTCACGCCTATGCCAACACCCTGGGCCCCATCATCTCCAACATCGGCAATGTGCTCTATGCGCTAGTTGCCTTGGTCGGCGGCGTGTTCCTTTTGACCGGAGCCACCAACGTCAGCCTGTCCGGCATGGCGTTCAGCATTAGCATTGTCATTCCCTTCCTGAACATGACCAAGCAGTTCACCGGCAACGTGAACGGTTTGTCTCAGCAGATCAACGCCATCGTCATGGGTCTGGCTGGCACGGGTCGCATTCTGGGCCTGATGGATGAGCAGCCGGAAGCCGACGAAGGCTATGTAACGCTGGTCAATGCCAAAGTGGGGGAGGATGGAACCATCACCGAGACCACCGAGCGTACCGGTAAGTGGGCGTGGAAGCATCCCCACAGCGACGGCACACTGACCTACACCCTCCTCAGCGGCGATGTGCGTCTCAATCAGGTGGATTTCGGCTATGTGGAAGATAAGCAGGTGCTCTATGATGTAACCGTCTACGCCGAACCCGGCCAGAAGGTGGCGTTTGTTGGAGCTACCGGCGCCGGCAAGACCACCATTACCAACCTGATCAACCGTTTTTATGATATCGCCGATGGCAAGATCCGCTACGACGGCATCAACATCAACAAGATTAAGAAGGATGACCTGCGCCGCTCTTTGGGCATCGTTCTGCAGGAAACCAACCTGTTCAGCGGCACGGTGATGGAGAACATCCGCTATGGCCGTCTGGACGCCACCGACGAAGAATGCATCGAGGCCGCTAAGCTGGCTGGCGCGGATGATTTTATCACCCGTCTCCCCGGCGGCTATGATACGGAGCTGACCAACAACGGCGCCAACCTGTCGCAGGGCCAGCGTCAGTTGATCGCCATCGCCCGCGCAGCGGTTGCTGACCCGCCCGTGATGATTCTCGACGAGGCCACCTCCTCCATCGACACCCGCACCGAGGCCATTGTGCAGCGGGGCATGGATAAGCTGATGGAAGGCCGTACCGTATTCGTCATCGCTCACCGCCTGTCCACCGTTATGAATTCCGACGTGATCATGGTGCTGGAAAAGGGCCGGATCATCGAGCGTGGCAGCCACGAGGAGCTCATCGCCATGAAGGGCACCTATTATCAGCTGTATACCGGTGCGTTTGAGCTTGAATAATCAGCTTGCACCTAGAGGGCAGGGGAAACCCTGCCCTTTGTCGTATTTTTGAATTTATGCAGTTGCACATAAGGAAGTGATGAGAATGATCACCCTCCGCCCAATGGAAGACACCATGGCAGATTATACTGCCCTGCACAGTTGGTTTCTGGAACCGGAACTGCGCCAGTGGGTCTGGTGCGACGAAAAGGACGAGCCGGATGTGCCCCTTGAACGGGTCATCGAGAAATATGGCCAGCGCATCAAGCACCCCACGGATGTTTTTCCGTATTTCATCCTGCAAAATGGAGAACCCATCGGCTTTATCCAGTACTATTTTGCAGATGAAACCACCATCGGGCTGGATATGTGGCTGGGAACCCGGCAGGTGCGTAGCAAGGGTCATGGCAGCGAAGCCCTGCGGCAGATGGTGAGGCTGATTCATAGGAAGTATCCGGCCGTGCGGGAATTGTTCATCGACCCGGAGGTGGAAAACATCCGGGCTGTCAAGTGCTACCGCAAGGCAGGCTTTCAGGACGTGCAGGAGATCATCGACGAAGAGGGCGCAAGGTGTCTGCTGATGAAGATGTATTTGGACGCATAACTGCTGGTCATGGCGGTTCACCGTTTCCCAGCGGGTATGCGTTTTGTTTGTGAAAAGATAAACATGCATCCTACTTGTATACAAGTAGACAAGTCAAGCAGGCTGTGCTATACTGACAGTATCACCTGTAACTTCCCTTTTATTTCACAGGAGGACGATCACCATGAAAATGACTTTCCGCTGGTACGGTTCCCAGAGCGACCCCATTAGCCTGAAGTATATCAAGCAGATTCCCGGCATGACCGGCCTGATGGGCCTTCTGGACAAGCCCGCCGGCGTGGTCTGGGAAGAGGATGAGATCAAGGCGCTGGTGGAGGAAGTCCACGCAGCCGGCCTGGAGCTTGAGGTTATCGAAAGCGTGAACGTGCACGAGGACATCAAGATGGGTCTGCCCAGCCGGGACGAGTATATCGCCAACTATATCACCACCATCCGCAATCTGGCAAAGTACGGCGTGAAGGTGATCGTTTACAACTTCATGCCCGTGTTCGACTGGCTGCGTACCGATCTGGCCCGTGAAATCCCCGAAGACGGCTCCAACTCCCTGTACTTCAACGAGGAAGACCTGGGAGAGATGGGCCCCATGGAGATTGTCCGCCGCACCGCCGAGGATTCCAAGGGCTTCACCCTGCCCGGCTGGGAGCCGGAACGTCTGGCCCTGCTGGAGACTACCCTCAAGCAGTACGAGGGCATCACCCCCGATATGCTGCGGGAGAACTACAAGTATTTCCTCGATGCAGTCATTCCTGTTTGCGAGGAAGTGGGCGTGCGTATGGCCTGCCATCCCGACGACCCCGCCTGGCCCATTTTTGGCCTGCCCCGCATCGCCCATTCTCAGGAGGACTTTGACAAGATCGTGAAGCTCCACGACAGCCCCGCCAACACCCTGTGCCTGTGCACCGGTTCTCTGGGCTCCAACCCGGAAAACGATATTCCCTCCATCATCCGTCATTTCGGCGAGATGGATCGCATCGGCGCCATGCACGTGCGCAACGTGAAGTTCCTGGGCTACCGCCACTTCCGCGAGGCTGCTCACCTGTCTTCCACTGGCGATCTGGATATGTTCGCCATCATGAAGGCCATCTACGACACCTGCCCCGATACCTATATCCGTCCTGACCATGGCCGCATGATCTGGGACGAGCAGGGCCGCCCTGGCTACGGTCTGTACGACCGCGCCCTGGGCGCCACCTACCTTAACGGTCTGTGGGAAGCCATCCAGCGCATGGCCAAGTGAAAGGAGAAACATCATGAAGCTGAATCATGAAAGCCTGAAAAATGTCCAGCAGTGGCAGGATATCGGCGTGAAGGTGCCCGCCTTTGATCGTGACGCCATGCTGAAGAATACCGATGAGAACCCTGTTTGGGTGCACTTTGGTGCGGGCAACATCTTCCGCGGCTTTATCGCGGTTTTGCAGCAGCGCCTGTTGGAGATGGGTCTGGAGAAGAGCGGTATCATTGCAGCCGAGACCTTCGACTTTGACATCATCGACAAGATCTACGCCCCCTATGACAGCCTGACCATGAACGTGACCCTGCGTGCCGACGGCTCCACCGATAAGGAGATCGTGGCTTCTCTGGCCAAGGGTCTCAAGGCCGGCGTTGCTTTTGGCGAAGACTGGGCAGAACTGCTCCGCGCTTTCCAGCAGCCCAGCCTGCAAATGGCCAGCTTTACCATCACCGAAAAGGGCTATGCCCTGCGGGATATGTCCGGCAATCTGATGCAGATCGTCAAGAATGATATGGCTGCTGGCCCTGAAGAGCCCCACCATGCCATGGCCTGCGTGGCTTCTCTGATGTATGCCCGCTATCAGGCGGGTGCATTCCCCATTGCACTGGTCAGCATGGACAATTGCAGCCACAACGGCGAAAAGCTCCGTCAGGCGGTGCTGGATGTGGCCAGCGCATGGCGTGATGCGAAGCTGGTGCCTGTCGGGTTTGTGGAGTACCTGTCCGACGAAAAGCAGGTTTCTTTCCCCTGGAGCATGATCGACAAGATCACCCCCCGGCCTGCAGAGGTCATCACTGAGCAGTTGGAGAAGCTGGGCGTGGAGGACATGGCTGCCGTCGTTACCAGCCGCAACACCTACATTGCGCCCTTCGTCAATGCAGAAGCCCCCCAGTATCTGGTGGTGGAGGATCGTTTCCCCAATGGCCGTCCCGCACTGGAAAAAGCGGGCGTGTACATGACCGACCGGGACACCGTCAATGCCACCGAGCGCATGAAGGTGACCACCTGTCTCAACCCTCTGCATACGGCGCTGGCCGTGTACGGCTGCCTGCTGGGCTATGACACCATCGCCGCTGAAATGAAGGATCCCGATCTGAAAAAGCTGGTGGAGACCATCGGCTACGTGGAAGGCATGCCCGTTGTCACCGACCCCGGCATCCTCAACCCTGAAGATTTCCTGCGCGAGGTGCTGGAAGAACGCCTGCCCAATCCCTTCATTCCCGATACCCCTCAGCGCATTGCTACGGATACCAGCCAAAAGATCCCGATTCGCTTTGGCGAGACCATCAAGAGCTACATGATGAGTCCCACCCTGAATGCCGCCGATCTGAAGGCCATCCCGCTGGCACTGGCCGGTTGGCTGCGCTACCTGCTGGCGGTGGACGATAACGGTCAGCCCATGCCCGTCAGCCCCGACCCCATGATGGACTCCCTGAAGGCTGCACTGGCTGCTGTGGAGCCCGGCGTGCCCACCAGTGCCAAGGCTGCGCTGGAGCCCATCCTCAGCAATCCAGTCATCTTCGGCGTCAATCTGGTCAACGCAGGTCTGGCAGAAAAGGTGGAAGCATTGCTGGCGGATATGCTCACCGGCCCCGGCGCTGTGCGCAAGGCCCTGCAAAACCTGTAAGGGGCTGATGCAGATGCGCGTCCTACCCCGCAAAGCACGGGAAAACAACCGAGATTATGCGCTGCGTACCCTGCGGGAGAACATCATTCATCTGGATCTCCCGCCGGGGAGCCGCATCAGCGAGAATGAACTGGCTGCCCAGCTGGGTTTGTCCCGTACACCCATCCGTGAGGCGCTTATGGAGCTTGCCCGCGTTCGTCTGGTGGAGGTCTATCCCCAGCGAGGCAGCGCCATTGCCCTTATCGACGACGAACTGGTGGAAGAAGCCCGCTTCCTGCGCAGCGTGATGGAATGCGCTGTGGTGGAGCTTGCCTGCCGAATGGCGACGGAAGACAATCTTCTGCTGCTGATGGAGAATGTGGCCCGTCAGGAGTATTATCTGGCACAGGGACAGGCCGACCAACTATGGCGGCTGGACGGCTCTTTCCACAGCCTACTATTTGCCATCGCACGCAAAGAACAGACCCATGCGCTGATGTCCAACCTGACGCTGCATTTCGATCGTGTTCGCAACATGACCCTGAACACCGTGGAAAACAGCGCCATCGTCAGCGACCACCGAGCCATCGCCCAGGCGGTAGCCGCCCGGGATGAGGAAGCAGCCAAGCGTCTGATGAGCGTGCACTTGAGCCGTTATCAGGTGGACAAAACCCATCTTCTGGAGCGTTATCCCGCAGAATATTTCAAAGAATCCTGCTAATGGCCCGCAGTCGGCAAGGAGGAAACCATGTCTTTTCTCTATGAAACTCATCTGCATACCTGCCAAGGCAGCGCCTGCGGCACGTCCACCGGCAGGGAGCACGCCCGATACTACAAGGAGATCGGCTATCAGGGGATCATTGTTACCGACCACTTCTTTGGCGGCAATACTGCCGTGCCCCACAATCTGCCTTGGAGGGAGCGCATCGAATACTTCTGCTCCGGCTACGAGGATGCGCTGGCAGAGGGTCAGCGCATCGGGCTGGACGTGTTCTTCGGCTGGGAGCAGAATTTCAGCGGCGATGAATACTTGATTTACGGCCTGGACAAGGCATGGCTGCTTGCTCATCCGGAAATGGAGCACTGGACGCATCGTCAGCAGCTGGAGGGCGTGCATGCCGCCGGCGGCTGCGTGGTGCAGGCCCATCCCTTTCGCATGCGCAGCTACATGACCCATATCGGCTTGGGCTTGCGCTACTGCGACGGCATCGAAGCAGCAAACGGCGGCAATGATCCCTTGCAGGATGCAGCTGCCTACCGCTACGGTAAAGAATTCGGTCTGCCCATGATCGCCGGTTCCGATAACCATCTGAGCGCCCCCGGCAAGTGGGAGGCGGGGCAGATCTTCGGCATCCGGTTGGAAGAAAAGCTGAATTCCATCCACGATTTGGTGCGCATCATCCGTCAAAAGCAGCCCGTGGGGCTGGTTATGCCGCAGGGGCGTTTCGATGTGCCTACTGGCGCACCGGAACCGGAGGCTTTTTGGCTGGATGAAGAGGAACAGTTGGTGGCTGCGAAGCGCTGCTGGCTGGCGTAATTCGATTGTCTATCTCAAGAGCATCCTGCACACATACGGTGCAACTGAACAGGATGCTCTTTTGTTACTCTTTGAATCAGAAAAGAAATGGATGAACAACACAATGCAGCATAGAATCATACTCTGTGGTGGAAATGGTGCGGGAAAAAGCACCTTGGGAAGAACACTCGCTGATGCTATGAAACTATGCTTTATGGATATTGAGGACTACTACTTTCCCTGCAAAAATACAGAATATGCTTATGCCAGCCCAAGGTCAACCGAGGAAGTGGCTTCGTTGCTTCTGCATGATATGAAACGTGCAAGTGGATTTGTTCTGGCTGCGGTAAAAGCGGATTATGGTACAGAGATCAGTTCCATGTTTACCTGTGCGGTATTCATCGATGTTCCCAAAGAAATCAGGATGCAGCGTATCCATGAACGTTCCTACCGCAAATTCGGAGAACGAATGCTTCCCGGCGGCGATTTGTTCGAGAAGGAACAACGTTTTTTCGATATGGTGCAAAACCGGTCGGATGAATCGATTCTCCAATGGCTTGATTCCTTGCAGATACAGGTGATTCATATCGATGGCTTGCGTCCTGTGGAGGAAAATGCGCCATTTATTTTGGAACGCCTGTCAAGAAATACATCACACAAAAACACCAGCCGGTTTTGATCCTCCGGCTGGTGTTACTATGTCCAGTTGGTTGTTCAGTTCCTTACAGGCATTCCCCATTGCTCTCGATCACACCGCGGTACCAGTATGCCGAATCCTTCAAAATGCGCTTCTGTGTTTCATAGTCCACATGAATGAGACCGAAGCGCTCCCTGTAGCCCTGAGCCCACTCGTAGTTGTCCATCAGCGACCAGTGGAAGTAGCCGCGGATGTCCACGCCGTCTTCGGCGGCTTGCTTAAAGGCAAGCAGGTAGCGGTTGAGGAAGTCCTGACGGTTGGGGTCGTGCACCTTGCCGTCCAGCGACACTGCGTCGTGGGCAGACATGCCGTTCTCCGTCATGATGAAGGGGGTCTTGTAGCGTTCATAGAGGAAGTAGGGACCCCAGTAGAGAGCTTCCGGGGTGATAGGCCACTGAATGGCCGTCTTGGGGCAACCGACGGGATGAGGCAGCTTTTCAAAGCCTTGCTCGTTGTCGGCAGCGCGGAAGTAATTGCCGTTGTAGATGTTCTGGCCGTAGAAATCCAGCGGCTGATGGATCACTTTCAGATCCTCCTGCCAGCCCTTGGGCAGGAACTGCTCCAGTCGCTTCAGGCCGCTTTCCGGATAGCAGCCCAGCATGGCAGGATCGCTCCACCAGGCGGCGTTGAAAGCCCAACCCTGGTTTTCGGGCACGGTAAAGTAAGCCTTACGGGCCGCTTCGATATCTTCGGGGCTGAGGCTGGCAGGCATACAGGGGTCACCGCAGGGGGCGTAACCCACGCGTACATCCGGCACCAGCGAACGCAGCGCACGGGTGGCAACACCATGGGATTTGAGCACATGATGGCTCATGGGCACCAGACTGCTGTCGGGCAGCTTCAAGCCCGGTGCATGAACGCCGATGGTGTAGCCAAGGCCGATGAAACACTGGGGTTCGTTGAAGGTGATGAAATCCTTCACACGGTCGCCGAAGGTGCGGGCGCACAAGGCGGCATATTCTTCAAACCACTTGACGCTGTCCGGGTTCTCCCATGCGCCAAGCGCCTGCAGGGCGGAGGGATAATCCCAGTGAAACAGGGTCACAAAGGGTCGGATGTCGTTTTTCAAAAGCTGGTCGATCAGGCGATTGTAGAAATCAAGCCCTTTCTGGTTCACAGCGCCCTTGCCTTCCGGCAGCACGCGAGGCCAGCTGATGGAAAAACGGTATGCCTTGAGACCGATCTCCTTCATCAGTTGCACGTCGCTTTCGTAACGATGATAATGATCGCAGGCTACGTCGCCGTTGTGTCCATCGAACACCTTGTCCGGTTCGTGGGAGAAGCGATCCCATACAGACAGTCCCTTGCCGTCCTCAAAAGCAGCGCCTTCGATCTGATAGGAGGCGGTGGCAGCGCCCCAGATAAAATCTTTCCGAAAACCCATATGCGTATGCTCCTTCAATGCATGATGCATCCGCTTTCGGATGCTTTGACACACTATAATATAGAAAAAACCGCCTGTCAACAGATTTTTTGCCCTTCGATTGCAGCAGGAAAAATCATGTGCAGAGCGAATGATTATACCAACAAATACAACCGCACAGGAGGGATCGTCCCATGAACAATAATCGAAAGACCGGCTCGTCCGATGTGATCACCCGGGCCTATCTGGATAGCCTGCTTGTAGAAATGCGTCATATTGACAGCGTGCTGCCTTCCACCCAGATGACTCTTTATGGCAAGACCTTCGCCACGCCTGTGATGACCGCCGCCTTGTCCCATATGGGCAACGTATACCCCAACGGCATGGCAGAGATGGCCAAGGGCGCGCATGACGCGGGCGCCGTTTGCTTCTCCGGTATGGGCAGCATGGAAGAACTGGGCGGCATGCTGGAGACCGGCGCATCCGTGATCAAGATCATCAAGACCTATGCGGATCGGGACAGCGTATTCCGGAAGATCGAATATGCCGAGAAAAATGGCGCACTGGCGGTGGGCATGGATATCGACCATGCGTTCAACCACAATCAGGATTACGACTGCATTGAGGGTATGGAAATGCGTCCCATTACATTCCAGCAGCTTAAGGAATACGTCAGTGCCACCAAGCTGCCGTTCGTGGTCAAGGGCGTGCTCAGCCGTCAGGACGCCCGCAAGTGCGCCGAGGCAGGCGTGCAGGGCATGATCGTGTCCCATCATAACGGTCGCCTGGACTATGCCGTCCCGCCGCTGATGATCCTGCCGGAGATCCTGAAGGAAACCGAAGGCAAGATTCCGCTGTTCGTGGACTGCAGCCTGCAAAGCGGTATGGACGTATTCAAGGCACTGGCGCTGGGCGCCACGGCCTGCTGCATTGGTCGTCCCCTGCAGAAACGGCTGGGTGAAAACGGTAGTGAGGGCGTGAAGAAGGGCATTGAGGAGATCACTCGTCAGCTGCGTTATACCATGGCCATGACCTGCTCGCCGGATATCAAGAGCATCGATCCCAGTGTGGTTCGCCCCGGCTCGTTTACATGGTAAGGAGGAAAACAAGATGAGACTTGGCGGTTCTGTCATGAAACCCTACAACAGCCCGGAAGAATGGCTGGTACATGTGAAGGAACTGGGCTACAGCTGCGTTGCCTTCCCGGTGAATTCAGACGCTGCCCCCGAAGTGCGCAAAGCATATATGCAGTGCATACGGGATAATGATCTGCTCGTGGGCGAAGTAGGCGTATGGAAGAATCTGTTCTCTCCGGACAAGGCAGAGGCGGACGCTGCCTTTGCCTATTCTATCCGTCAGCTGGAGTTGGCAGAGGAAGTGGGTGCCAACTGCTGCGTCAACATCAGTGGTTCCTGCGGCGATTATTGGGACGGCTACCATCCCGACAACTATTCCAAGGAGACCTACGAGCGCATCGTGGCCGTTACCCAGAAGCTGATCGATGCGGTCAAGCCCACCCACACTACCTACTCCCTTGAACCCATGCCGTGGATGCATCCCGATTCTCCTGAGGATTATCTGCAAATGATCAAGGACGTTGATCGCAAGGCGTTTTCTGTCCATCTGGACTTCGCCAACATGATCAACGGCGTGGAACGCTACCACAACAACGCCGCTTTTATTCGGCATTGCTTCCAGTTGCTTAGCCCGCACATCGTCAGCATTCATGCAAAGGATGTGCGGATGACGCCCGGTGATCTTCCCTGCAGCATTCTGGAGGTGCAGCCCGGCGAAGGCGTGATTGACCTTGGCGAAGTGACGAAACTGGCGGAGGCGCTGGGTGAGGATATCCCCGTGTTTGTGGAGCATCTGCCGGATCATGAAAGCTACATGGCTGCTGCCGCTCATATGCGAAAGGTGGCAACACTTGCCGGAGTTCATGTGAAGTAAGCTTTCGACAACCGAATAAAAGGCATTCGTTTCAAAAAAACGGCACGCAGAAGCTCTGCATGCCGTTTTTCGTTTTGTTTCTTTAGGCCGCTTGACTCGGTCATTCCCGTACACCGCTGAGCTGTGCCTGCGGCTGTGGGGCGATGTGCGGAGTCATGTTCCGATACTCATTCATGGGATCATTCTGGATTTGAAAGGTGGATTCAGCAGCGCCCTCCCGAATGGTATTGAGCCGGCTGACACTGACCTCATAGGCTACTTTGGTCATCACAGTGCCATCGGGCAGTTGCTTTTGGTAATTGCGGCTCTGGAAGCGTCCCACCAGCTGGACCCTGTCGCCGATCTTCAAGCCGGCGGCGTAGCGGGCGGTACGGCCCCAGGTGATGCAGGGGATGTAGTCGCTTTTGCCGTAGGAACGGTTGACAGCAAGCATCAAGTCGGCAATCTCCCGTCCAAAGGGCGTAGTGCGGTAGCTAGGCGGCTTGCACAGTGCGCCGGTAAGCTGCACCCGGTTAGGGTTTTCCTCGTTATCCTCGGGCAGGAGCCGCTGTGCAAAGGCGGTAATCAGCAGCCTGCCGGAGCCTTCCACTACTTTGTTATAGCTGCGCAGCTGCCCCTCCAGGCACAGCAGGCTTCCTGCAGTGATGGGCGCATCCAGCAGCAGCCGTTCGCTAAGGGTAATGGGCAGAAAATCTTCCGCACCGCTAAGCCTGGGTACCCGGAGAGTCGTGGTGTAGAACTGCTCGCCGAACAGCTCATGGCCGAACTGGAGATTCTGGCATACATGGCCGCGCAAATGAATGATGTTTCCCGTTTCTTCCATGCTTCTCACCTCATGATGGCTTTGGTTTAGTTGGTTTCCTTCGGATGCTGTTTTCCCTGCACGTCGATGGTGTACTCACCTTCGAGCAGGATCTCACTGACAGGGATGATCTTGTACCCCAATCCCTGATAGTGTGCAAGAATGGTGGGCAATGCATTGACAATGTCGTTGGAATCGTTGTGGAACAGGACGATGTCGCCAGGCTCCACTCTGTGTGTGCATTGCTTGATGATGTCGGCTGTGCCCCGATCCTTCCAGTCCAGGCTGTCGATGCTCCACTGTACTGCCTCGTAGCCCTCAGCCCGGGACACCTGGATGACGCGGTTGTTGTAGTCTCCGTATGGGGGACGGAACAGGGTGGGCCTCACGCCGGTTAGTTTTTCCACTTTGTCAGACATGTTATGCAATTCTTTTCTGATGGCGCTTTCATCAAGCTGGCTCATATGAGGATGGGTGTCGGAATGATTGCCGATTTCATGTCCTCTTGCTACGATCTCCTTGAGCATATCCGGGTATTTGTCCACCCAGCCGCCTACCAGAAAGAAAGTGGTCTTCACGCCGTACTGATCCAGAATGTCCAGAATAGGGATGGTTTTATCCGCACCCCAGGACGCGTCAAAACTGATGGATAATACCTTGTCATCTTGCTGGACGGAATAGATCGGCAGTTCCCTTTTTTGTGCCACAACGGCAGTGGCAGGCTCGTTCAGCCCAAGAATGTACGCTGCCGATACCGCCAGCATGCACAGTACCAGCACGGTGCGTTTGACCAGCGGTACGGTTTCTCGCTGCGGCTTAACGCTGGTAAAATTGTCCTTTTTGGGGGGTGTTTGGTTCCTTTGAAGTGCGGTAATGCTGATTCCCTCTCCTTTTTCGCGCAACCTGAAGGGCCGGTTGCTCATGGGTGATCCTCCTCCTTTGCTTAGGTTCAGTAGCCCATTCAAGAGATTGTCCGGAAACAATGTATGCTTGCCGCGTAAGCGTCATGACTGCGGCCGACTATTCCTGACAAACGAACCCAAACTAAGCCAAAGGAAGACAAAAACCGCCCGCAGTCCATTGCTGGGTTGCGGGCGGTTTTGCTTGTTACAGGATATGAAGTTATGCAGCGATTATGTGTTGAGCGCTTCCGGATTCAGCAGGTTCTGGGGCAGATTGCCTCCCAGGACGTCCAGAATGCGCAGGCTCGCTTGTTCTGCCATGTGATCTCTTGCCTGCAGGGTATTGCTGCCCACGTGCGGGGTAAGGATCACGTTGGGCAGTGTCAGGAAGTCGGGGTTGGGGTTGGGCTCGTTCTGGTATACGTCCAGACCTGCTCCAGCAATGCTACCATCTCTGAGCAGCTGGATGAGCGCTTCCTCGTCCACCACAGCGCCCCGGGCGGTGTTGATCAAATAGGCGGTGGGCTTCATCAGGGAAAGCATTTCGCGGGAAATCATCTGGCGGGTCTCCGGCGTGGCAGGGCAGTGCAGGCTGACAAAATCAGCTTGCTGCATCAGTTCCGGCAGCGATACCTGTCGGTCGCCCAGAGCGTCGCGGTGGGGTTTGGGCGTGCGTGCGGTATAGAGCACCTGCATGCCTATAAACCGGCCGAAATCAGCCACCAGCGAGCCGATACGGCCCATGCCCACAATGCCCAGGGTACGCCCAGCAAGGGAAGTGCCCATGTACTTGCCCATGCCGAAAACCTGCTGGGAAGGCTGAGTGTGCAGCTTATCATTCAGATCTACGATACGGCGTGCCAGGCTCATGATCAGCGCCATGGCCAGTTCTGCGGTAGGCATCGTGACACAGTCCGGGGTGTTGGCGACCATGATACCGGCGCGGGTTGCAGCCTCCACATCAATGGCGTCGTAACCTGCACCGTAGCAGACGATCAGCTTCAGCTTCTTGGCTGCCTGGATCATCTCCGCGTCAAAAGCGGTACAGGCTACCACCGCATCCGCCTCTGGCAGAAGACGCAACATTTCTTCTTTGGTAAAGGCCTTCATCGGCTGCGGAATCAGCAGCTGATGTCCGGCTAATTTTTCGTCAAACATTCGACGGGGAACGCCATAGGTTACGATGATGGTCGCCATAATTCCCGCTCCTTTGCGTCAGTATCGTGTGGGTTTTGACTGGACATCAGCATAGCAAAAGAAACGCATCTTGGCAAGCATGAGCCTGTAAGGCGCTGGACAAACTGAGCATCAAAACACATAGGAGGCTTAGGATGCGAAGGAAAGAGATCTGGGAAATGGATGGGGTGGAAAGGTATCCTCTTTTGCGCGGCAGGCGTAAGGCTGACGTGGCGGTGGTAGGCGGCGGTTTTACGGGGATCACCACGGCGCTGTGGCTTGCCAGAGCCGGCCTCAAGGTCATGGTGCTGGAGGCAGAGACGCTGGGCTGTGGTGCGTCCTCCCGCTGCGGGGGTATTGTTACGCTATGCGATCGGCTGTTGCTGGAACGCCTTGCACATCAGCAGGGGAAAGCAGCGGCCAATGCCTATATTCATACCCAGATGGATGCGCTTGCTGCTATCAGAACGCTGGCTGGTGAGGAAACTGCTGATTTTGGCTGGCTTGATGCGGATGCGTATCTGGTGTCTCCCAAAGAGAAAGATTCTTTGGCAGGCGAAATAGAAGCAATGCTCAGCGCAGGAATGACCGTCCAGAGCGTGGAAGCGCCTCATTCGCCCATGCAGGCAACAAGCGCGATTCAATTGAACGATATGGCTGTGCTCCATCCAGCGAAATATCTTCGCTTTCTGGCGAGCAGAGCAAGTGCGCAGGGCGTGCGGATTTTTGAGCATTCGCGGGTGACAGCGCTGGAGACCAATCTGGTGCAGACAGCACGGGGGAGCGTGCTGGCTCCCTATGTGGTGATTGCCACCGGATATCCGATCATCAATATACCGGGCTGGTATTTCCTTCGTCTGAATCAGCGAAGGCGATGCCTTGTTTCCCTGCCTGCACAAGCGCCCTTTGAGGGCGTGATTTTGGATGCGGGCGGCGCTTATGCGCTGCGTAATTACCAGGAGGGGATCCTTCTGCAGATGGATGCAGGTCTGGTGGGGGAAAAGAGAAAAGCAGATGCTCTCAGGCATTACGAACAGCGATATGCACCGTTTTTCAACGACAGGCCACCGCGAACTTTGCTGCAAGGGGTGGAGACCTTCTCTGCGGATGGGCTTCCGTATATTGGTTCTTACAGCAGCAAAACGCCGAATCTATTTGTTGCAGCTGGCTACGGCGGCCGTGGGCTGCTTGGCAGCATGACGGCGGCACAGGCCATATCTGCACGTGTGCTTGGCCTGAAAGAGGATGATTATTACGTGCTGTCTGGACAACGAAACAGCCCTGCTACCCGACGAAAAGAATTGGTGACTGCCGCAGGGATGGCAGGCAGGTATGCTAGGAACTTTTTTCACTTCCGTGCACCGCGCTGCCCGCATATGGGATGCAAACTGGTTTATGCAAGACGGGAAAGAATTTGGGAATGCCCCTGTCACGGTTCGTGTTTTGATGATATCGGCCATGTACTGAATGCGCCGGCTATCGATGACACGCCCATCCGCCGCTGGCGCTGATGAAACAGCGTATTTTTGTCGTTTTCTATGGGTAATAATGCCGTTTCACACATAAAAAAAGAAAATGTAAAATAACGCAAGTTTCTTTATAAAAAACAGCAGGAGAAATGAAAAAAAAGAAGAACCAAAAGAGAACCGGTAAAAACCATACCGGCAAAATTTGCGGAGGCATTACAGAAATGCAACAGATTAAATGGTTATGGTCCATCATGGACAAGAAGTTTCACCGAAAACACATAGCCGCCTTGTGTATCAGCGTCATCACTTCCATCATGCTGCTGATCAATCCCACTCTGACCGCAAGAATTGTAGATGACGTTATTGTTGCGGAGAATCCGGATCCGTTGATTCCGCTGCTGCTGGCAATGCTTGTGTTCAAGTTGCTCAGAGAAGGCATGCGTTATCTGATGGTCATCACGCTGGAAAGATGCTCGCAGAACACGATTTTCAACCTGCGTGTGCGCCTGTTCACCCGGCTGCAGTATCAGGATATGCGCTTCTTTGACCGCAACCGCACCGGCGATTTGATGACCCGCCTTTCTGCCGATACGGACTGGTGCCGCCATTTCCTCAGCTATATCGATTACGTGGTGGTGGACAGCATCACCATGTTCCTCTCCACGTCCATCTACCTGTTCTTTGTCAACTGGAAGCTGGCGCTGGCGCTGGTGGCGGTCACGCCTCTGTTGACCCTCATCACCAAGTTCTACTCCGGTCATGTTCGTCCGCTGTTTGTGGATATGCGCGACAAGCTCAGCGAGATGAACGCTGCCGCTCAGGAAAACATTGCCGGCAACCATGTGGTCAAGGCCTTTGCCCGAGAAGAGCACGAGAAGGAAGCCTTTGACAAGCGCAGCCAGAATTTCCGCGATTCCCACCTGCGCATCAATAAGCTTTGGCTTACCTTCTACCCCTTCATTGAGATACTGGCCCATGCCATGACGCTGATCACTATCTTCTTCGGCGCATACCTGATCATCAAGGGCGAGATGACCGCCGGTGCGCTGTCGATCTTCGTCAACCTGAGCTGGGCGCTGAGCGTTCCCATGCGCAACATGGGTAATATGCTCAATGACGTGCAGCGCTTTATCACCTCTGCCAACAAGGTTATGCAGGTGGATATGAGCCGCCCCGGTATTACCGACCGTGAGACGGCTGTTTCCCATAAGAAACTCAACGGCAAGATTGAGTTCCGGAATGTTTCCTTCCGCTATGACAGCCAGTATGTGCTGTCCGATATCAGCTTCACCGCTGAGCCTGGTCAGACCATCGCCGTGATGGGTTCCACCGGCTCCGGCAAGACCACCCTCATCCAACTGCTGGCTCGTTTCTACGATGTGAACGAAGGTAAGATCCTGGTAGACGATTGCGATGTGAAGGACTGGAAGCTCAATGAGCTGCGCGGCGGCATCGGCACGGCCATTCAGGATGTGTTCCTGTTTTCCGATACGGTTGAAGGCAACGTTGCTTTCGGCGCGCAGGATCTGACCTTTGACGAGGTTCGGGACTTTGCCCGCCGGGCTGCTGCCGATGACTTCGTTATCAAGATGCCCGAGGGCTACGACACCATCATCGGTGAACGTGGCGTGGGTCTGTCTGGCGGACAAAGACAGCGTATCGCGTTGGCCCGTGCGCTGGCAGTGCGCCCCGGTATCCTCATCATGGACGACACCACCTCGGCCGTGGATATGGAGACCGAGCAATATATCCAGCAGCAGCTACGGGAGCTGCCCTATGACTGCACCAAGCTGATCATTGCCCAGCGAATTTCCTCGGTAAAGGATGCGGATCAAATCCTGATCCTGCAAAACGGTCGCATCACCGAACGCGGCACCCATGAGGAGTTGCTTAAGCAAAAGGGCTATTACTACGAGACCTACTGCCTGCAGAACGGCATCGAAATGGAGGTGGATGGCTGATGGCACGCAACAAGTTTGACGTTGACGAGACTTTGGAGACCCCATTTCAAGCAAAGCACTTAAAGCGTACCTTTGACTACATTAAGCGCCACCGGGTCAAGATGCTGCTGGCGCTGATCCTTAGCGCGCTGGCCAGTGTCAGCTCCATGTATATTCCCAAGGTGACCCAGCAGGTGCTGGACGATGTGGTGCCCAACAAAAATCTGGAACTGCTTTGGCAGCTTGCGCTTCTGTTCCTGGGCATCGTTATCATCAGCATCATCTTTACCATCATTCGTTCCCGCCTGATGGCTCACGTCAGCCAGGAGATCATCTACGATATCCGCAAGGATCTGTTTTCGCATCTGCAGCGGCTGCCCTTCAGCTATTACGACAGCCGTCCTGCGGGAAAGATCCTCGTGCGTGTCATCAACTACGTCAACTCCGTTTCGGATATCCTCTCCAACGGTATCATCAATATCATTCTGGAGCTCATCAACCTGGTGTTCATCGTTATCTTCATGTACACCACCAACGCCACGCTGGCGACCATCGTGGTGGCCGGTCTGCCCTTCTTCCTTGCGTTTATCATCTACATCAAGCCCCGCCAGCGCAAGGCCTGGCAGGCGCAGAGCAACAAGAACTCCAACTACAACGCCTATCTGGCGGAGTCCATCGACGGCGTGAAGGTAAGTCAGTACTTCACCCGGCAGGAAGTGAACAAGTCCATCATGCAGCGGCTGGCTGAGGCCTGCCGCACCGTGTGGATGCGTGCCATCCGCATCAGCAATACCGTCTGGCTCACCAGCGAGACCATCACCCAGATCGTGTTTACTCTGCTGTATGTAGCCGGCGTGTATTGGCTCACCGGCGGCGAGATGGTCAGCTTTGGCGTGATCCTCGCGATGAGTCAGTATGTAGGCCGCTTCTGGCAGCCCATCACCAACCTGGCCAATATCTACAACAACTTCGTCAACAATCTGGCCTATCTGGAGCGTATCTTTGAGACCATGGACGAGCCCGTGACTGTGGATGACGCCCCTGATGCTGCCGAGCTGCCTGAAATCGACGGACGTGTGGACTTCGAAAATGTGACCTTCGCCTATGAAGAGGGCATCAACATCCTGGAAAACATGGATCTGCACGTGAAGGCTGGCGAAAGCATCGCGCTGGTTGGTCCCACCGGCGCAGGCAAAAGCACCATCGTCAACCTGCTCTGCCGCTTCTACAACATCAACGACGGCTCCATCTGCGTGTACGATGCGGACGGTAACGCCTACGATATCTCCAAGGTGACCCTCCACAGCCTGCGCACCCAGATGGGCATCATGCTGCAGGAAAGCTTCATTTTCAGCGGCACCCTGCTGGATAATATCCGCTACGGCCGTCTGGACGCCTCCGAGGAGGACGTGGTGAAGGCAGCCAAGGTGGTCCGTGCAGACGACTTTATCCGCGAGATGCCTGATGGCTACAAGACCACTGTCAACGAGCGCGGCAACCGCCTCTCTCAGGGGCAGAAGCAGCTGGTATCCTTTGCGCGTACGCTGCTGAGCGATCCCCGTATCTTGATTCTGGACGAGGCTACCTCTTCCATCGATACCAAGACCGAACGTCTTTTGCAGGAGGGTCTCAATGCGCTTCTGAAAGGACGCACTTCCTTCATCATTGCCCACCGCCTGTCCACCATCAAAACCTGCGATCGTATCCTGTATATCTCAAACAAGGGCATTGCCGAGATGGGCAGCCACGACGAGCTGATGGAGAAGAAGGGTCTCTACTACGAAATGTACACCGCTCAGGCCAGAGAACAGGGTCTGGACGTGTAATGCACCAAGGAGGACGAAGCCATGGCAAACGGCGCATGGGAAACCCGACAGTACCCTAACTATTTCAGCCGAATCGGCATTGACGACGAAACTGCACAGAAGCGCGTGGAAGAATGCTTCCAGACCATCTTCTTTGACCCGGAAAACGGCTTTTACCATGATGTGGACGCGGACAGCGGCTGCATGGAGGATACCGGCAATATCGACGCCCGCACCGAAGGCATGAGCTACGGCATGATGATGACCGTGCAGATGGATCGCAAGGATCTGTTTGATAAGCTGTGGTGCTTCTCCCGTCGGTATATGTACCACGAAGACGGTAAGTATCAGGGCTATTTTGCCTGGTCGGTTCAGCTGGACGGTACGCACAATGCAGAAGGCCCTGCGCCTGACGGCGAGGAATACTTCGCAATGGCGCTGTTCATGGCTGCTGCCCGCTGGGGCAACGACGAGGGCATCTACAACTATACCGAAGAAGCCCGGGCCATCCTGCGCCATTGCGTCCATCAGCATGAGCTGGTGGAGGGCGGGCAGCCTATGTGGGAAGCCAGCAACCACTACATCAAGTTTGCCCCCGAGACGCCTTTCACGGATCCCAGTTATCATCTGCCGCATTTCTATCAGCTTTTTGCCGAGGTTGCGGACGAAGCAGACCGGGAGTTCTGGGCAAAGGCCGCTGAGGCCAGCCGGGAGTACATCATCCTCAGCGCCCATCCGGAGACCGGCATGAGCCCGGAATACTCCGAGTACGACGGCACGCCCCGTCTGATGTTCAGAAAACCTTACGCCTATTATTCCGACGCGTATCGCGTGGCGATGAATATTGCGCTGGATCATGTGTGGTTCGGCAAGAACCAGCAGATGAGCGATGTGGTCACCCGCCTGCAGAACTTCTTCTGCGAGAAAGTGCCGGATGGCGATTACAAGGCCTATGATCTGGATGGCACGCCCCATGACGAGCCTGCCATGCATCCGCTGGCCATCACCTCCGTGCTGGGCGCTGCCAGCATTTCCAGCGAAAGCGCTTATGCGCAGGATTGCCTGCGCCGCTTCTGGGAAGCCCCGATGCGTACCGGCAAGCGCCGTTACTACGACAACTGCCTGTACTTCTTCTGTATGATGATGCTCAGCGGTCAGTATCGCATTTACCTCTGAGCTCCGCGCGCCAAACAGGAGGCAAACGTCTATGGAACGTCTTTTCAACGATGGCTGGCGTTTTGTAAAACTGCCCTTTGGCAGCACGCTCGATGACGCGAAAGCTGCTGACTGGAACGCAGTTGACCTTCCTCATGACTGGCTGATAGCCCAGACCAACGATCTGTACGAAACCAGCGATGGCTGGTATCAGCGTACCTTTGCTATCGAAAACGCAGCGGACGGTTTATGCCGTCTGCTGCGTTTTGATGGCGTCTATATGGATTGCGACGTCCTTGTGAATGGTCAGGTGGTCCGTACCCATCGGTATGGCTACACTGCCTTTGACGCAGACCTGACTGCCGCCCTCAGGGACGGGGACAACACCATCATGGTGCATATCCGCCATCAAAGTCCCAATACCCGGTGGTATTCCGGGGCGGGCATCTTCCGTGATGTAGTGCTGCATACCCTGCCCGCCCGTCATATCGTGATGGACGGTGTGTACGCATATACGCGCAAGGACGAAAACGGCTGGTGCATGACCATCGAAACCGAGCTTACGGGTCCGGAAGGCGGCGAAAGCCTGATTCATCGCCTGCTGGATTCAGAGGGCAACTGCGTGGCGGAGGTTTGCGTGCCTGCGGTTGGTGATACCGCTGCGGCGCAGCTTAAGGTGGCGCAGCCTGCGCTGTGGAGCTGCGAGAACCCCAACTGCTATACGCTTGCAACTACCTTCGGAAACCAGACGATCCTGCAAAACGTGGGTTTTCGCACCGCTGAGCTGAATCCTGACAAAGGGTTGTTCATCAACGGTCAGCATGTCAAGCTCCACGGCGTGTGCCTGCATCAAGATCTGGGCGCGCTGGGTTCTGCCTTCAATGAAAAGGCAGCACGCCGTCAGCTGCGGCTGATGCAGGAAATGGGTGTAAATTCCCTTCGTACATCCCACAATCCCCCTGCAAAAAGGCTGATGGATCTGTGCGACGAGATGGGCATTCTGGTGCTGGATGAATTGCTGGATATGTGGGAGAAGCCTAAGACAACCTACGACTACGCCCGCTTCTTTAGCGACTGCTGGCAGGAGGACGTGAAAAGCTGGGTGCGCCGCGACCGCAATCACCCCAGCCTTTTGATGTGGTCCATCGGCAATGAGATCGCCGATGTGAACGAGCCCCGGGGTGAAGAACTTACCCGCATTCTCTGCGATGAAGTGCGCTTGCATGACCCCCAGCACAATGGATTCACCACCTTCGGCTCCAATTATATGCCCTGGGAAGGCGCGCAAAACTGTGCCAAGTGGGTGGACGCTGTCGGCTACAACTATGCCGAAAAGTATTACGAAGCGCATCACGCCGCGCATCCGGACTGGATCATCTACGGAAGCGAGACGTCCTCTATGGTGTTCAGCCGAGGAATCTATCATTTCCCGGCAAGCGCCAATATCCTCTGCGATGAGGATCTGCAGTGCTCCGCTCTGTGCAACAGCGCTACCAGCTGGGGCACCAAGGATTTGCGTATCATGCTGACTGAAGATAGCAATACCGACTTCTCACTGGGGCAGTTCCTATGGACGGGTATTGACTATATCGGCGAGCCCACGCCCTATCATACCCGCAACAGTTACTTCGGCTATGTGGATACCGCCGGGTTCCCCAAGGATAGTTTCTATGCCTGCAAAGCCTTCTGGAATGACGAGCCTATGGTGCACATCGGTGTATACTGGGACTGGAATCAGGGTCAGAGGGTGGATGTGCCGGTGATGACCAACGGCGCAGCAGTAGAGCTGTTCCTCAACGGTGTTTCCCTTGGTAGAAAACCCATTGATCTCAGCGATAAAGACAATTGTATCCCGGTCTGGCAGATACCCTATCAGCCTGGCGAGCTAATTGCACGGGCCTATGACGCTGCCGGGCAGGTGATCGCAGAGGACGGCCGCCATTCCTTCGGGGATAGTGCCGCCATTGTTCTGAAAGCCGAGGACGAATATCTTCAGGCTGACGGTCAGGACATGACTTTTGTGGAGATCTCTATGATGGATGAGCACGGTTATCCGGTGGAGAACGCCGTGGACCGGGTAACGGTATCCGTAACCGGTGCAGGTAGGCTGATGGGGCTGGACAACGGCGACAGCACCGATAACGATGCATATCAGACTACCAGCCGCCGGCTGTTCAGCGGCAAGGTGCTGGCCATAATCGCTGCTACGGACGAACCCGGCGATATCGTGGTGGAAGTCGCCTCTCCTGGCAAGGAAACCGCACGCCTTACCCTGCAGTCTGTGGCGGCGGACATGCCCGAGGGCGTTGCCTGTTGTACGGATTTTGCAAAGGCTTCCGAAGAGGACTACGCTGCCTTGGAAGGCGGTCGGGATATCCCTGTACGTCGCATCGAACTGATTCCACGCAATGGGCTCACCATCACCCCTGGTCAGACGAAACTGACGTTTGACACCCGCTTCTTCCCCGAAAATGCCTTGGCGCAGCCTGTCAGCTTCCGGGTCACCAATGCCGCCGGCATCGACAGTCCCTGTGCTACGCTGGAGCAGGACGGCGGAAGCGTAACGGTTACCGGCAAGTTTGACGGCGAGGTTTATCTTCGGGCTACCTGCAACAATGGCTATGACCATCCCCGCATCATTTCTTTGCAGCGGCTTACCGTGGAAGGCATGGGTGAGACCGCGCTGGATCCCTACGGCTTTGTGGCGGGCGGTCTGTATGATCTGCATTACGGCGAACTGGGCGCAGGAAACGAGCACGGTGTATCCTTCGCCAGCGACCACGAAAGCATGGCTGGTTTCAGCAATGTGGATTTCGGTCTGGCTGGTTCGGATGAGATGACGCTGCCCCTGTTCACCTTCAGCGGCGCGCAGTACGATATGGAGCTGTGGCTGGGCAACCCCCGTGAGGGCGGCGAGAAGCTGATGGACATCGCCTATCAGAAACCCAGCATCTGGAATGTGTATCAGCCCGAAACATACAAGTTGCCTCGCCGCCTCACCGGTATGCAGACGCTGTGCTTCGTCATGCGAACCAAGGTGCATCTGGCCGGCTTCTCCTTTGCCCGTCAAAGCCGTGCATGGCAGACACTCTCGCCCCTTGCGGCCGATACTCTCTACGGGGATACGTTCACCAAAACCGCAGAGGGCGTTAGCGGTATCGGCAACAACGTTTCTTTCGAATACCGGGAGATGGATTTCGAAGATTCTATGCAGGCTGTGCTGGTCATCGACGGCGCAACGCCGCTGGTGGGAAATCCCATCACCATCCGCATGCAGGATGCGCAGGGGAATGAGTACACCGAAATGGTCACCTTCACAGGCGGTAAGGGCCGCAGCGAACAACGTTTTGCCATCGCCGTGCCCAATGGCATGTGCACCGTCACATTTGTGTTCCTGCCCGGCAGCAACTTTGATTTCTATTCCTTCCGGTTTGAGAAGGCATAAGGCACACAGGATAAGGGGGCATCAGCAAATGAAAGAAGCCATTCGCAAGATCGTTTTATCTTTGGGCGCAGACGTATGCGGCTTTGCATCCACGGATCGTTTTCAGGATGCACCGGCGGGCTTTGCCCCGACGGATGTATGGTCTGCCTGCAAAACCGTGATTGCCTTCGGGATCGCATTACCGAAAGGGCTTCTGGAGGTGCCCGGCAACCTGATCTATGGCTATTTCAACAATCAGACGGCAGGACAGACCGACCGCATTGCGCTGGAAGCAGCCCGCAAGATTGAGCGGGACTGTCAGGCAAAGGCGGTGCCTGTCCCCTGCGATGCGCCTTATGATGCATGGGATGAGGAAACCATGACCGGCACAGGCATCCTTTCCATGCGGCATGCGGCGGCGGCCTGCGGGCTGGGGCAGCCTGGCAAAAGCGGGTTGCTGCTCAATCCTACTTACGGCAACCGGCTGACCATCGGCGTGATTCTGACCGATTTGAGCCTACCTTCGGACGACCCCTGCGAGAGTATCTGCCTTCCCGACTGTACCCGTTGCATCGATGCATGCCCCGCAAACGCCATTCAGACGGAGGGAACCGTTCGCCAGAGCGCATGCCGCCCCAACACCTTTGGTCAAAACGCCCGCGGTTTCGCTACGGTCAATTGCAACCGCTGCCGTACGGTATGCCCTATGCGATTTGGAAAAGGAACAAACGAATAACCCCTTTGCATAAAGAGAGCCCGGATCCAAAGCGGATCCGGGCTCTCTCAGTGCTACTCAGTATGCTCAATGATAGATCTTTCGACCCTTGGCGTCTTCCACGCCGGACATACGGTAGAAGTAATTGTTGACGATATCGCACCAGTTGCGGGCATTCACCAGCTGACGTTCCATCCGCTCTGCAACCACTTCCTTATCGGGGGAGGGCAAAGGCAGGGCTTTCAGCGTTTCAGCCATCTGCTGCACTTCTTCATAGCCCTCGAAGTGGTCGTCGTAGATCCGCTGGATCAGCGTACGGCCATCGGAGAGGACATCATCATAGCGCAGATAATGGAAGAACAGCTTCAGATTGTCGGGGCAGTTTTTCTTGTCACCGTAGAGCTTCTGCCACTCTTCGGGATACTGCTTCACATAACCGGTACCGTTTTCGGTGCGGTCGATGCCAACACCGTTGCGGTCTGCACGGATGTAGCAACCCCACGCGGCGTATTCATAGCCCTCCGGATTGGGGCCGTAGTGGTGATTGGGATTCACCATCCAGCAGATGCCCAGCGGCGCGGTGTACTTCTCGTAGGTGGGACGGCTGCCCATCAGCAGCTTGACCAGTGTATTCTCATCTGCTTTGGCAAAACGATAGGTCAGACGTGCCCACAGGCGAACCGCTTCCTCGGGATCGGTGGCGGGGTTCCATGCATACAGGCCGTAACTGAACAGGTTGGCAGCTGCAAAGGGATGACCGGTGTAGTTGTCATCCCGACCCAAATTGGTTACGGCAGCGATGGACATGACCTTCTCGGCAGGGAGCTGCTCGAAAAGTTCTTTCCACATGGGAGGCATGGTGTAGATATCGATCTGCTGGCCGGTATATTCCTGTGCCAGCTGCAACTCCAGTGCCAGGTTGGTCTGGGGCATGGCATAGAACTGGGGAGACACAGGTTCGCGTACCTGGAAATCGAACGGGCCGTGCTTGATCTGCAGGATCACATTGTCTTCAAACGTACCGTCCAGGTAGACATAGTGCTGGTAAGCAGCCATGGGGCGGTCGGTCTGATAATCCCGCCAGTCCTGCTGGCAGTTGTACACGAAGCAGCGCCAGATCAACATACCGCCGTGAGGCTTCAGCGCACGGGCCAGCATATTGGCGCCATCGGCATGGTTGCGGCCATAGGTAAAGGGGCCGGGGCGATGCTCGCTGTCGGCCTTGACCAGGAAACCGGCCAGATCGGGGATGTACTTATAGACCAAAGCCGTCTGTTCCATCCACCAGTCCTGCACCTGTTGATCCAGCGGATCGGCCGTCTCGATACCATGACGAATGGGGTGGGCATAGTCGATGGAGAACATCAGACGGATGCCGTAGGGGCGCACCAGCGCAGCCAGCTCAGCCACCTGGGGCAGCCACTCTTCCTCGATAAGCTTGTGGGCAGGGTTGCGCACGTTGACATTGTTGATGCACAGCACGTTCAGCCCCACGGAGGCCAGCATGCGCGCCAGCTGACGGATGCGCGCGGGATCGTAGTCCAGCTTGCCATTCTCAAAAAACAGACTGCGTCCGGAATAGCCGCGCTCGATGTCGCCGTCGGCATTGTCCCAGCAATTGAGCATACGCAGACCGTAGAAGGGCTTCTGTACGCCTTCGGGGCAGGGCTGAGCTGCATTAAACGCCATCAAGAGGCGGTAAACGCCGTAAAGAACGCCGCTTTCGCCGCCGATGATGGTATAGGCGCCGCCCTGCTCGACGATCTGCCAGCTTTCACCCATAGTAGCATCCACGGTGATCGACACAGCAGGAGGATTGGTAAGGGTGCTCAGGCCGGCAGCCAGTTCCGCCTCGGCAGTCTGAGAGGGGGTAACAGAGGAAACAGGCGCGTCCGCGGTGAGAAACGGAAGCCAGGTAAGATGCTTGACCGAAGTGTTCATGGTCATCGTTCCTTCCAGTGAAAAACTAAGACAAATTATAACATATCTGTATACATACGGCAAGCAACAGGAGGGCTTTTTGGGCGGTGTTTCCCCTTGCAGAAAATGCAAAAAACTATGCAAAATCGGCATAAAAGAAAGTTATGAAAATTTGTTTCCTAACGAAGGAGAAGCCATGAATCGTGTCGAAATGGAAGGACAAACCTTTTGTTTGGAAATCAAGAATGGAGGATTGACCATGGCAATGATGGTTCATCCGGTTTTGCCGGGTGTGTATCATTTGGCAGATACTATGGGCGTATGCCAGACGCTGCTGGTGGGGGAGAAGCAGGCGCTGCTGGTGGATGCAGGCTATGGCATCGAAAACGTTCGTCAGACAGCAGAGGAGATCACGTCTCTGCCTCTCAAGGTGATCCTAACCCACGGCCACCACGACCATGTACTGGGTGCACGCTGGTTTTCGGAAACATGGATGTTTCCGGAGGATCAGGAAGACTTCGCAGAGTATACCGCCGAGCCTACACGGCGCAGGATCCTGAACTCTGCCAAAGCCAATGGGCTTGCGGTGGACGAACTGGAATATCTCTCCGCAGAAATCCCCACGCCCAAGCCGCTGGCAGAGCAGACAATCGGTCTGGGCGGTCTGACGGCGCAGATCATCCATGTGCCTGCGCATACCCCCGGCTCCTGTGTTGTATATGTGAAGGAGCGCAAGCTGCTGCTGACCGCTGATGACTGGAATCCCTGCACGTGGGCGTTCTTCCCCAAGGCATTGCCTGCGCAGGTGTTCCGCAGCAATGTGCGAAAGCTTTTTGAACTTCCCTTTGAGCATGTGCTGTGTTCCCACCGTACCGCTTTGTACGACAGGGCTGTGATGCAGGCATTCTTTGACGGCATGACGGACGAAGCGCTGTTGAGCGCTCCACGGGTTACGATCGGCGGTTGGGAACAGACCAACACCCATGAAGTCGTCCCCGCAGAAGGGCAGGTTTTCGTGTTCGATCGAGACAAACTTCAGTTGTAAACTGGGAGGAGATATACCATGCAAAAGCAAATCAACATCACCCCGGCAAGTAAGGCAACCTTCAACAACAACGCTGATTTCTGCGTCGGCACGGGCCGCATGGGCCTTGCGCTGCAGGAAGAGTACCAGAAGCAGCTTGCGCTGGCGCAGGAGTTGGCAGGCTTCCGTTACATCCGCGGTCACGGCCTGTTCTGCGAGGATATGAGCATCTACCAGACGGCTCCCGATGGTAAGGGCGGCTGGAAATTCGCCGGCTACAATTTCACCTATCTGGATCGCGTGGTGGACAGCTATCTCGCCAAGGGGATCCGTCCCTTCCTTGAGCTGGGCTTTATGCCGGGCGCCATTGCCAGCGGCACCCAGACCATTTTCTACTGGAAGGGCAACACCACCCCGCCCGCTAAGGACCAGGACTGGGTCGATTTGGTTCAGGCGACCCTGCGCCATCTGATTGACCGCTACTGTTACGAAGAAGTAGCCACCTGGCCCTGCGAGGTGTGGAACGAGCCCAACCTGCCCGGCTTCTGGGAGAACGCCGACAAGGACAAGTACCTGCATCTTTATGAGATCACCGCTCCTGCTGTAAAGGAAGTGCTGCCGGAGATGAAGGTGGGCGGTCCCGCTGTGTGCGGCGGCGATTCCACCCCCGGCTGGATCCGCGATTTCCTCACCTTCTGCCGCGATAAGAAGCTACCGCTGGATATGGTGACCCGTCACCTGTACATGGGCAACACCCCCGAGCGCAAGGGCCGCTATTTGTACCACACCATGCGCACCGTGGACAGCATCATCGAGGAAGCCGAGGGCACCCGCGCCATCATCGACAGTTTCCCCGAGTTCAAGGGCATGGAGCTGCACGTAACGGAGTTCAACACCTCCTACAATCCCTTCTGTCCCATCCACGACACCAACCTGAACGCGGTACTCACCGCGGGTCTGCTGTCCCGGTTGGGCGATACCTGCGCCTCCTATTCCTACTGGACCTTTGGCGATGTGTTCGAAGAAGGCGGCGTTCCGTCCCGTCCCTTCCACGGCGGTTTCGGCATGATTGCCAATCAGCTTATCGTCAAGCCTACCATGTGGACCTTCGCCTTTTTCAACAACCTGAAGGGCGAGCCTGTCTACCGTGACGAGAATATGGTGTTGGTACGCCGCGAGGACGGCAGCTATCAGGGCGTGGCGTGGAATATCTGTCAGGAAAACCGCAAGCCGGTTACGCTGGATGTGAATTTGCCCCTTGCCGGCAAGTATGTGCTGATGCAGCGCATTGTGGACGAAGAATGCTGCAATCCCGTCAAGGCGTGGCACGAGATGGGCGAGCCTGCTTCCCTCAACCGGGAGCAGCTCCAGTTCCTTAAGGACGCCGGTCAGCCCCTGTGCAAGACCAGCACGCTGGAGAGCGCCGCTGACCAGCTTAGCTTTGCAGTGGAACTGAAGGAGAATGCACTGATCCAGTTTACTGTCACCAAGGCCGAAGGCCAGTCCGATGAAGGTTACGAGTACCAGTGGTATGTGGAGCACGCCTGATCTGCGTTGCGCGGTTCCATTCATATAGCAAAACGCCCTTCCCGTTTGGGGAGGGCGTTTTATGCGGTCACAATTGCAAATCACCAGGGATATTCTTCACCGGCATAGGTCACGAAGATGGGACCTTCCTTGTCACAGCGCTTTTCTTCAAACAGAAGGCGCATGGTTTCTGCGTGCTCGTAGGGATCGAATGGGGCCTTGGCATTGCCCGGATTGGTACGCACCCAGCCGGGGTGCACGCAGATGATATTCAGCTTGGGATCATCCTTGAACTTGTTATGCAGGGTCTTGGTGGCCATGTTCAGGGCTGCCTTAGCCATGCCGTAATCGATGTAGGTGGTGCGGTAGCAAGCGCCGATGCTGCCGGCCTCAGAGGAAATATTCACGATAAGGGCGGTTCCTTCGGATTTGCGAAGCAGAGGCAGGAAGGCCTTGATGACGCGCAGCGGGCCAACGGTCGCCACATTGAGGGCGGGCATGACCGTATCCAGATCAAAATCCTCCAACTCCTTATTGATATCGGGGGAGGTGGTCACGGCATTGTTGATGATCAGATCCAGGCAAGGGACCAGCTGTGCTGCTTTTTCTGCAGCGGCGTTGACCGACTCGGTGCTGCCGATATCCATGGTGAGGATGCTCAGGGTATCGGGATATTGGGCCTGCAGGTTTTCCAGCGCAGGGGAGGGCTTGCGGATGGTGGCGATCACATGGTCGCCCTGCTCCAGATAGCGGCGTACAAAATTGAATCCCAGTGCCATCTCACGGCCCGTGCCGGTGATCAGAACGTGTTGTTTCATTTTGTTTCTCTCCTTATTGCGTCATCGGTTTTTGTGGTCCAGGCACCGTTGTGCCCTTGGAAGCATTAATCGTCTACGCCTTCCAGCGCCTCCAGCATCTTGCCAAACTGGGTGTCAAACAGCTGCTTGTACACGCCGTCCTTCTCCAGCAGTTCCTCGTGCTTGCCGCTTTCCGCGATCACGCCGTCAGACAGCGCCAGAATCCGGTCGGCTGCCATGATGGTGGACAGGCGATGCGCGATGACAATGCTGGTGCGATCCTTCATCACGACCTCAAGCGCATCCTGAATGGCGCTTTCGGAGATGGAATCCAGCGCAGAGGTGGCCTCGTCCAGAATCAGGATCTTGGGGTTCTTCAGAATGACCCGGGCGATGGAGATACGCTGCTTTTCACCGCCGGAGAGCTTCAGGCCGCGATTGCCCACAGGCGTGTCATAGCCATCAGGCTGGGAGGCAATGAAATCGTGGATGGAGGCGGCCTTGCAGGCGGCGATCAGTTCTTCCTCGGTAGCGTCTTCCTTGGCATAGAGCAGGTTTTCGCGGATTGTACCGTTGAACAGGTAGGTATCCTGCGAAACCACGCCGATCTGGCTGCGCAGATAGGTCAGATCAAACTTGCGCACATCCACGCCGGCGATGGATACCGAACCGTCCCACACATCATACAGGCGGGGGATAAAGTTGATGATGGTGCTCTTGCCGCTGCCGGAGGGGCCGACGATGGCCACCATCTGTCCGGGCTCCACGGTGAAGTGGATGTCATGGAGCAGCTCCTGATCCGGCAGATAGCCGAAGCGGACATGATCAAAGATGATCTTTCCGCCGTCCACATTGGGTTTGACGGCATCTGCAGGGGACTGAATGTCAATCTTGCGGTCGAAGTAGTCGAAGATGCGGGTGAACAGCGCAAGGCTGCGGGTGAAGTCCACCTGAATATTGAGCAGGGATTCTACCGGGCGGTAGAGACGGTTGACCAGGGAGACCATGGCCGTGATGGTACCAACGGTCAGCGCGGGGTCGATCTTGCGGATGATCAGGAAGCCGCCGGCAAAGTAGATCAGCAGGGGACCCACTTGGGTAAAGATACCCATCAGCAGCCGGAACCAGCGGCCGCTGAGCTGCTCTTTCAGCGCCAGCTTGGTCACCTCGCCGTTTACTTTCTCAAAACGCTGATATTCCGTTTCTTCGCGGGTAAACAACTTGGTTAGCATGGAACCGCTGACGCTCAGGGTTTCGTTGATCAGCTGGTTCAGCTCGTCGTTCTTGGCCTGGCTGTCGCTCAGCAGTTTCCAGCGAGTACGGCCCGCAGAGCGGGTGGGCAGGATCAGCAGGGGAATAACGCACACGCCCACGATGGCCATCTTCCAGTTCATGCCGAACAGGGCAAACAGGGTGGTCACCACGGTCGCGACATTGCTCAGGATGCTGCTCAGCGTACCGGAAATTACGGAGGAAACGCCGCTGACATCCGTATTCATGCGGGTGATGATATCGCCCTGCCGCTCGCTGGTGAAAAACGCATGACTCATCTGCTGTAGGTGGCGGTACATCTGATTTTTCATATCATAGATGATATGCTGCGAGATCCATGCATTCAGGTAGGTGGTCAGCATGGAGACGCCCTGAGAGGCGAACATGGTGATCAGTGCGGCAAGCAGCAGCTTGATCAGCAGCTTCATGTCCTCGCCCATCAACGCCTGGTCCACGATCCGGCCGGTGATGATGCTGGGCAGAAGACCCAGTACGGCAGAGATCAGGATGGTGGCAAAGACCATCAGGAATTTCGCCCAGTAGGGCGTCAGGTAGGATAGGATCCGCTTGAGCAGAGAGCCGGTAACCACCGGCAGATTGGCTTTTTCTTCATCTGTCAGGAATCCGCGCGGTCCCATGGATCCGTTCATTCTTGCCATATTGGTGTTCCTTTCTTTTGTGAAATACAAAATCAATATCAATGGTAGTATATCACGTTTTGGATTGGGTACAAATATCTTCATGGAAAAGGTCACAGAAAATTAACATCGCTTGCACCGTTGCGGCGCTTGTGCTACAATGAGTCGAATCTTGAATTATGGAAGAAAGCGTGTGATGGAATCGCATGGATGACATTACTAACCTGATTGCCCAAGGGAAAGGAAAACGTCTGTACGCTACCGAAAACCCTAAGGAGGCCGTCGTTTACTATCGGGATGAGACCTTTGCCTATCATGGCCTCAAGCGTGGCCGCATCATTGGCAAGGGCGAGATCAACAATCTCATCTGCGAGTATATGTTCACGATGCTGAGCGAGCACGGTATACCTAATCATTTTATTCGTCGGATCGACAACCGCTGCTCTCTGGTCAAACGGGTAGAGATCATCCCGGTGACGGTCAAGGTGCGCAATATCGTTGCTGGCAGCCTTGCCAAGCGCATCGGCTATCCGGACGGAACCCATCTGCGCAACACCGTGGTGGAATATTGCCTGAAGGATTCTGAGCAGGATGATCCGCTGGTGAACCTCACCCATATTACCGCCCTGGGACTTGCCACCCCCGACGAGATTCGCCGCATGGAGGAGATTAGCCTTCAGGTGAATGAGATCGTAGGCGAGTGCATGCGGGATATCAATATCGAATTGATCGATTTTAAGCTGGAGTTTGGCCGGTTCGACGGCGAAGTGCTGCTGGCGGACGAGGTTTCTCCGGATACCTGCCGCTTCTGGGATGCCAAGACGCACGAACCAATGGATATCGACCGTTTCCGCCGGGATATGGGCGACGTGGAGGAAGGCTACCGCGAGATCCTGCATCGCCTGACCGGCAACGTGCTTAAAGGCAACGATTGATAATCGACTTTTCTGGAGGAAAAACGATGTTTAGTGGAAAAACGCTGATGATTACCGGTGGTACGGGTTCCTTTGGCGGAGCGGTTCTGCGCCGTTTTCTGGAGACCGATATCAAGGAGATTCGTATTTTCAGCCGCGATGAGAAAAAACAGGATGATATGCGGCATTTTTATCGCAACGACAAGATCAAGTACTACATCGGTGACGTTCGCGATATTTCCAGCGTCCGCAATGCCATCTACGGCGTGGACTACCTGTTTCATGCCGCTGCGCTCAAGCAGGTGCCTTCCTGCGAGTTTTTCCCCATCGAGGCAGTGAAAACCAATGTACTGGGTACCGATAACGTGCTGACGGCCTGCATCGAAGCCGGTGTCAAGAAGGTTATCTGCCTCTCTACGGATAAGGCTGCCTACCCCATCAACGCCATGGGTACCTCCAAGGCCATGATGGAAAAGGTTTTTGTGGCCAAGTCCCGCACCGTTTCTCCCGATAAGACGCTGATCTGCGGCACACGCTACGGCAATGTAATGTGCTCCCGCGGCTCGGTCATTCCGCTGTTTATTGATCAGATCAAGGCTGGAAAGCCCTTGACGGTGACGGATCCCGAGATGACCCGCTTCATCATGAGCCTGGAAGAAGCGGTGGATCTGGTGCTGTTCGCCTTCCAGCATGCTCAGACCGGCGATATTCTGGTTAAGAAAGCCCCTGCGTGCACCATCGGCGTGCTTGCGCAGGCGGTCAAGGAACTGTTCCATTCCGACGCACCCGTTCAGGTGATTGGTATTCGCCACGGTGAGAAGATGTACGAAACTCTTTTGACCAACGAGGAGTGCGAACACGCCGTGGACATGGGGGATTTCTTCCGTGTACCTGCGGATTCCCGCGATTTGAACTACGATAAGTATGTGGTGACAGGCGACGTGGAGCGTAATCCCCTCACGGTGTTCAATTCTTCCAATACCAAGCTGCTCACCGTAGAGGAAGTCAAAGAAACGCTGCTGAAACTGGACTATATCAAACAGGAGCTGGCAACGTGGAACAAATAAAGATCCTTACGGAGGAGGCTGCACTTTCTGCTGTGGCCCCTCTTTTTGAATGTTGGGAAGAAACGCTGATCTGGACCGCCTTGCAGGGCATGATGGGGCAGGTGTGGTGCTGCGCGGACAGCGCCAGCGCCTGGGGTACCCCGGTGGTTGCATGCTGCGAAACCGGCGATTTTGTGTTCCCTGCAGGGGATGCGACATCGCCCTATGCAAAAAAACTACTTGAAGCGCTCAAGGAGAAGCAGAACGGGCGCTTTGCCATACTGACGCCCCGGGACGAGCAATGGAGCCGTTTGATTCAGGACGTTTTTGGCGAGAACGCCAAGGCGGGGGAAAGGTATGCCATTTGCAAGGACGGCGATTGCTTTGACCGTCGGCATCTTGAAACGCTGGCGCAAGCGCTGCCTGCTGGCGTGACGCTTGCACCCATTGACGGAGAACGCTATGAAATGGTGATGAATACGGATTGGGCGAGGGATTTTTGCTCACAGTTCGCAGACAAAGAAGACTTTGCCCGCCAGGGATTGGGAGTCGTCGCTCTTCGGGATGGGCAGCTGATCGGGGGCGCATCCTCCTACATTCGCTATCGGGACGGTATCGAGATCGAAGTAGATACCCGTTCCGACTGCCGCCGTATGGGCATCGCATCGGCGTGCTGTGCCCGGCTGATCCTTGACTGCCTGGAACGCGGACTCTATCCCAGCTGGGATGCAGCGAACCGGATGTCCGTCTCTCTGGCTGAGAAGTTGGGCTACCGGGAGCGGGGCAGCTATCCGGTGTGGTATATCAATTTGCGTCAAACAACTTAATAAATCAACGCTTTGCGCACCTGCTTTCCTGGTGCGCAAAAAAATTGTCAGATTATTCACAGAAAGGCAGGAAAACAGGAAGGATATGTGGAATAACTGGAATGGGGTTCAAATTGGTTTTTGCGAAAGCAAGGAACCATGATTACCATATACCGCATGGAAGGAGAAGGGAAATGCAGAACTCTCAAAACCTTCAAAAGGCGCTGGAGCTCCGTCAGCTGATCGTTGACGGCGACGAGAAGCGTCTCAAGGAACAGCGTGACGCCGGCAAGCTGACCGCCCGGGAACGCATCGCCAAGATGGCCGACGAAGGCAGCTTCGTTGAGCTGTTTGCTCTGGTCAGCAAGGAGGACGAAGGCGCTGGCGTAGTCACTGGCTATGCCACCATCGATCAGCGTCCCGTGTACATCTTTGCTCAGGACTTCACCGTTCACGGCGGCGCCATGGGCAAGATGCAGGCGCAGAAGATCGTTAAGCTGCTGGACATGGCGCTCAAGACCGGTGCACCCGTGCTGGCCATGATGGACAGCGCTGGCGTGCGCATCGACGAGGGCGCTGCTGCCATGAGCGCTTACTCCGAGATCTACAACAAGATGGCCCGTATGAGCGGCGTGTGCCCCATGGTCGCGCTGGTGCTGGGTCCCTGCATCGGCGGCGCTGCACTCATTAGCCAGATCGCTGATGTGACCATCATGGCTGAGAAAGTCGGTCAGCTGATGGTGTTCGGTCCTCAGGTCATGGCGGCCATGAACGGCCTGCAGGTGAACGCTGAGGAAGTGGGCGGCGCCAAGGTGGCTGCTTCCATGGGCGCTTGTGCTCTGGTGGCTGCCGATGAGGACGAAGCCCTGCTGAAGGCCCGTCAGGTACTGGATCTGCTGCCTGCCAGCAATCTGGAGGACAGCGACATCGTGGATACCGACGACATGAGCCGTCTCCTTCCCGAAATCGACGCTAACGATACCGATGCTCTGCTGACTGCCCTGTTCGATAACGGCAGCAAGCTGGAGCTGTATGCCGAGTACGAGCCCTCCGTGCGCGTTGCGCTGGGCCGTGTGGGCGGCCGCACCGTGGGTGTGGTGGCTGCCTGCGGCAAGCTCAAGGCTGGTGCGCTAACCAAGGCCGCCCGCTTTGTGCGCTTCATGGATTGCTTTGGCATTCCTGTGGTCAGCCTGCTCAACACCTGCGGCGTGGAAGTGGAAAGCATCCAGCAGCAGGGCTGGCTGTTCAAGGCTCAGAGCCAGCTGCTGTATTCCTACGCCGAAGCCACCACCGCCAAGGTCACCGTGGTGGTGGGCGACGCCATCGGTCAGGCTTATGTCGCCATGGGCGGCAAGGCCAACGCCGATGTGACCTACGCCTGGCCCGGCGCTGTGATCTCCGCGCTGACTCCCGAAGCCGCTGTGGCCGTCCTCTACCGCAACGAAGTAAAGGCCGACACCGAGCTGACCGTGGAAGAAGCCCGCAGCAAGTACGCTGCCCAGTACGTGGATGAAGTGGCCGGCGCTCTCTGCGCTGCCAAGGCCGGCATGATCGACGATGTGATCCAGCCCGCCAGCACTCGCGCCATGATCATTTCCGCGCTGGAAATGCTGGCTTCCAAGCGGGAATCCAACCCGCCGAAGAAGCACGGCAACCTGCCGATGTAAAGCCGAAAGGAAGGTACATCGATGGAAAGTATTATCTTTGGTCTGGGCGTTGCCGCACTGGGCATGATTACGGTTTTCGCCGGTCTGGTCATTCTGATCGCCTTCATCAAGCTGCTCACGTCCTTCACCGGCGGTAGCAAGAAGGAAAAGAAGCAGAAGGCTCCCGCGAAGGCTCAGCCCAGCAAGGCTGCCAGCACCGATGAGGTGCCCGGCGACGTTCTGGCTGCGATCACAGCTGCATTGGCCGTGAACAACGAAGTGGTGTCCGCTGATGTAGTGGCTGCCATCGCTGCTGCCATCACCGTTGTGATGGGCGGAGAAAAGTTCGTGGTTCGTCATGTGAAGCGTGTGCACAATGCGCCCGCCTGGAACCGCGCCGGCCGCGAAGAACAGATCTACAGCCGTTTTTAAGGTTTCTCTGAGATAACGATCATCCCACGATTTTGTAAGGAGGATATTCATCATGCGTCAGTTCAATGTTACCGTCAATGGTGTTGTTTACTCTGTGGCCGTCGAAGAAGTCGGCGGTGCTGTTGCTCCCGTGGCCGTTGCTCCCGTTGCTGCTCCTGTGGCTCCTGTTGCCGCTCCCGTGGCTGCCCCCGCTCCTGCCGCTGCTCCCGCTGCTGCTCCTGTGGCTGCCGCTCCCGTGGCTGGCGGTGAAAAGGTGACTGCTCCCATGCCCGGCACCGTGCTGGACGTGAAGGTTGCCGAGGGCGCTGCCGTGAAGAAGGGCGACATTCTGGTCATCCTCGAGGCCATGAAGATGGAGAACGAAATCCTGGCTCCCTGCGACGGCACTGTGAAGCAGATCGTTGCTGGCAAGGGCGCTTCCGTCAACAGCGGCGACGCTCTGATCGTGATTGGCTAATTTCAGCCATTTCTTCACTCACTATTAAGAAAGCGAGCTGAAAAGAGCTATGAATATCGGCGAAAGCTTGTTGAAGCTTTGCATGGACTCCGGTATTTACGGGCTGATCCAGAATCCCAAGCCGCTGATTATGATCATCGTAGCCTGTGTGCTTTTGTACCTTGCCATCGTCAAGAAGTACGAGCCGCTGCTGCTGATGCCCATTGCGTTTGGTATGCTGCTGACCAACCTGCCCTTTGCCGGTATGTACCATGAAGAGCTGTTTGCTGAAGGTCACGTCCACTGGAATCTGTTCGGCGGCCATGGTGATATCACCCCCGGTCTGCTGGACTACCTGTATCTGGGCGTTAAGCTGGGCATCTACCCCTGCTTGATCTTCATCGGCGTTGGCGCCATGACCGACTTCGGTCCCCTGATCGCCAACCCCATCAGCCTGCTGCTGGGTGCTGCTGCTCAGCTGGGCATCTTCATGACTTTTATCGTCTGCTACACCGTGTTTGGTTTTACCGGCCCCGAAGCGGCTTCCACCGGTATCATCGGCGGCGCAGACGGCCCCACTGCCATCTACCTGACCGGTAAGCTGGCGCCCCACCTGCTGGGCCCCATCGCTGTGGCTGCTTACAGCTACATGGCGCTGGTTCCCGTCATTCAGCCCCCCATCATGCGTGCCCTGACCACCAAGAAGGAACGGGAAATCGTGATGGAGCAGCTGCGTCCCGTGTCCAAGAAGGAGAAGATTATCTTCCCCATTGCCGTTACCATTATCGTCAGCCTGCTGCTGCCCTCTGCCGCTCCCTTGATCGGCTGCCTGATGCTGGGCAACCTGTTTAAGGAATCCGGCGTGGCCGATCGTCTGTGCAAGACGGTGCAGAACGAGCTGATGAACATCGTTACCATCTTCCTGGGCATCACGGTTGGCGCTACCGCTACTGCGGAGACCTTCCTGCAGCCCAAGACCCTGATGATCATCGTGGTCGGCGTGGTTGCCTTTGGCTGCGGTTCTGCTGGCGGTCTGCTGCTTGCCAAGCTGCTCAATAAGATCACCGGTGGCAAGATCAACCCGCTGATCGGTTCTGCCGGTGTATCTGCCGTTCCCATGGCTGCCCGTGTCAGTCAGGTGGAAGGCCAGAAGGCGAATCCCAAGAACTTCCTGCTCATGCACGCCATGGGTCCCAACGTTGCCGGCGTTATCGGCTCCGCTCTTGCGGCCGGTATGCTGCTGAGCATGTTCGGCTAATCCTATCAATGAGGTGAAAACAATGCCTAAGGTTGGAATTACTGATACCATCCTGCGCGACGGTCACCAGAGTCAGGCCGCAACGCGCATGAAGTTTTCCCAGATGGAGCCCATGCTGGAGAAGCTGGACAAAGTGGGCTACTACTCTCTGGAGTGCTGGGGCGGCGCTACTTTCGACAGCTGCCTGCGCTTCCTGAACGAAGATCCCTGGGAGCGCCTGCGCAAGCTGCGCAAGGCCATGCCCAACACCAAGCTGCAGATGCTGCTGCGCGGTCAGAACCTGCTGGGCTACAAGCACTATTCCGATGACGTGGTCGAGTTCTTCGTCAAGAAGGCCGTGGAGAACGGCATCGACATCATCCGCTGCTTCGACGCTCTCAACGACCTGCGTAACATGCAGACTGCTGTCACCGCCACCAAGAAGTACGGTGGCAAGGCTGAGGTGGCCATGAGCTACACCATCAGCGATGTGCATACCGAAGATTACTTCGTCAAGCTGGCTGCCGACATCGAAAAGATGGGCGCCGACCTGATCTGCATCAAGGACATGGCCAACCTGCTTCTGCCTTACAGCGCCTACAGCCTGATCAAGCGCCTGAAGAAGGAAACCAGCCTGCCCATCGTGCTGCACACCCACGACACCACCGGTACCGGCGCCATGACCCTTCTCAAGGCCATCGAGGCTGGTGCAGATGTTGTCGATACCTGTATCTCCGCTCTGGGCAACGGTACCTCTCAGCCCACCACCGAATCTCTGGTGGCTACCCTGCAGGGCACCGAGTACGACACCGGTCTGGATCTGGTGGCGCTCACTGAGATCGCTGCTCACTTCCGCAAGGTGGCTGAGGAGCTGACCCAGGACGGCTGGCGCGATCCTGCCCGCGTGCTGGCTACCGACGCCAACACCCTGATCTATCAGGTGCCCGGCGGCATGCTGTCCAACCTGATCGGTCAGCTGAAGCAGGCCAACGCCATGGATAAGTACTACGATGTGCTGGCTGAAGTGCCGCGCGTGCGTAAGGACTTCGGTCTGCCGCCGCTGGTCACCCCCACCAGCCAGATCGTTGGCACACAGGCTGTTATGAACATCCTGGGCGGCGAGCGCTACAAGATGGTCACCAAGGAATCCAAGGGCCTGCTGCGCGGCGAATATGGCAAGCTGCCCGCTGAGGTGGATCCCGAAGTGCGCCAGAAGTGCATCGGCGATGACAAGGTCATCACCCACCGTCCCGCCGATGACATCCCCCCGGAACTGGAAAAGTACCGCGAGGAGATCCGTGATTACTACATGCAGGAAGAAGACGTGCTCAGCTACGCCATGTTCCCGCAGGTCGCCCCCAAGTTCTTCCAGTATCGTCAGGCTGCCCATCTGAAGGTGGATTCCACCATGCTGAACATGGAGCAGAAGACCATGCCCGTGTAAGACTGGGATGAAAAACCCCCGTCATTCAAGCAGTTGCTTGAGTGGCGGGGGTTTTGATCGTTGGGGGATAAGGGCGACAAGTTGCGTTACTTTTCGTTGCTTGAGAGCTTGCTAATCTCCAGGTTCAGCACGGCCAGCCTGTCTTTTGGCAGCTTGATCACAGCGCGGTCGTAGGTAAGGATGCCATTAAGCTCATCCTCCACATCCGTAAGCTGTGTATATACGGTAGCAGCCAGCCCCTTGGGAATGGCAGGCAGAATCTGCTCCCTGAACAGGGATTCATACGCCTGCCACAATGCCTCCTGATCGGGAAGACGCTTGTAGCCAAAATCCACGTCGTTGAAGCAGTGCCCATCGAGCCGCAGATTGTAACCGCCAAACTCGCTCAGCACAACTGCGCGGCCACGCTTGTCGGGCTTGAACTGGTAGGGACGGAAATAGACGTGCAGGCTCTGCAGATCGCCGATTCCCTGATCATGCCATCCGCTGGCGTGGTCGATCGGGCGGGTTTTATCCAGAGATTCAATGATCTGGCAGGCCGTTTTTGCGTTAAACTGTCCCCAGCCCTCGTTGAAGGGTACCCACAGGGCAATGGAAGGAACATTGCGTAACTGAAGGATCATCTCTTTCAGCTCGCGCACGTATTCCTCGCGCCCTTCTTGATCTTCACGGGCAAACCACCGATAGTGCTTATCTTTGACATGAAGACCGGTAATCAGCGGGCCGGAAATCACAGGAACACGGTACTGGCTGCCGCCGCTGGGCATATCCTGCCATACCAGCATACCGATCCGGTCGCAGTGATAATACCAGCGCATCGGTTCTACCTTGATGTGCTTGCGCAGCATGGTAAAGCCCAGGTCTTTTGCGGTCTGGATATCATATACTAGCGCCTCGTCGCTGGGGGCGGTGTACAAGCCGTCCGGCCAGTAGCCCTGATCCAGCAGACCGTTGTGGAAATAGGGTTTTCCGTTGAGCAATAGACGTTTGACGCCTTGCTCATCCCTGCCGACCCCAAAGGAACGCATGGCGAAGTAGCTCTCCACGGTATCGTCTTCCAACGTAACAGCGATGGAATACAGATGCGGGTTCTCCGGGCTCCACAGTTGCATATTGGCAACCGGCAGACGAATAGGGTTGTTGGTTTTCAGGGTATAGCGTTTCCCCTGCAGCTCTGCAGTACATTCCAGATCGGACGCAGAGCTTACGGTCAGTTCCAGCTCAGCGCTGTCGATATGGGGGATCATGGTCATGCCGCTGATAAAGTGCTCAGGAACTGCTTCCAGCCACACGGTCTGCCAGATGCCACTTTGCGGAGTATACCAGATGCCGCCGCGCTTGGTCTTTTGCTTGCCGCGGCTGTGGAAAGATACGTCAGTGTCATCCTTTACCATGACCACTAGCAGGTTTTCATCCTCAGGGGAAAGGGCAGCTGTCACGTCCAAGGAAAAGGCATTGTAACCGCCCTTGTGCCCGCCGACCAAAGTGCCGTTGAGATAGACCTTCGCCTCCTGATCCACAGCGCCGAAATGCAAAAGCAGCCTTCCGTTTTCAGGCATAAAGTCGTCAGGGAGCTTTAACTTGCGCTTGTACCAGAGCGTTTGCGCGGGGGAGAGAGTACGCATGACGCCGCTGAGCTCGCTTTCAGGCGAGAAGGGTACGAGGATCTGACCATCCCATTTTTCCGGCATGGTTTCCGTGTCGGTGATGGCATAGTCCCACGGGCCGTTCAGGTTCAGATAGCTATCCCGTTTCATTTGGGGACGGGGATATTCCTGCAGAATGCTCTCTGGATTCAGTTTTTCTCCCCAGCGTGTTTTCAGCATACCGATTCCTCCTCGTTCGTTGTCTCCTTCGGCTGGGCCTTCTTGAAAAGAAGCAGGGGTACGGCAGTCAGTACCAGTACCGCGGCAGCCGCCAGGAAAATGGCGGGCGTTGGTACGATCTTGGTCTGTCCAAGATCCACGTAAGTCTGGGCGTTGCCGTTGATGACCTGTGCACCGATTGCCGGACCGATGATCATCGGCAGCATAACGGTGAACACCATGCGGATGCCCTGAAAATGACCTGCCTTGTCAGCAGGCGTCAGGTCACGGATCTGTGCCATCAGAGCTGAGGTGAGCAGCATATATCCGCTCATCATTACCATGCCTGCCAGAATGACCGGCACCATCTCCCGTACGAAGTACATGGCTGCCAGGCCGATCAGCATGATCGTCGCTGCAGGATAAGCAAAGCGCAGTTTGCCCACCCGGTCAATGAAGCGGCCGCCGATTACGCTTGTCAATGAGGCAACGATCAGCACCGCGCCCAGCACCAGCGCGTAAGCATCCAGCTTAAGGTAGTGCTGCATATAGATGATCAGATAGGGGAAGAACACCTGCACTGCAATCGAGAAGACGCACATGGCAGCCAGCGACAGGTACAGCGCAGTGTGCTTCTTTACCACAGAAGGGCGGAAACCGTAGATGAGCTGACTGAGAAATGGCTTGCGCTGAGCGGACACCTCCGATTCTTTGAGCAAAAACAGCGCAACGATGCCGGTCAGGATAACGAAAGCGCCGAAAATAAAGAAAAACATACGCCAGTTTCCGGCCTGGGTCATACCGTCGAACAGGCCGAAAATAATCAGCATGGACACCAGCGGCAGGATGCTCAGTACGCTTTCTGCCTTGCCTCGTTGTGTATTGTCGATCACATCTGTGACATATGCATTAAATGCGGCGTCGTTGGCGGTGGAACCAAAGAAGGTCATCAGGCAATCCATAACAATGACCATCACCGCAGCAGCCATAGCAGCATTGGCTGCAGGAAACAGAGCTGCTGCATTATCAACGGTTATCAGGCCAAAAGCCATGGTGCTCAATCCCCAGAGCAGATATCCGCCGCAGATAAAGGGTTTGCGTTTTCCCACGCGGTCGCTGATTACGCCCATCACCAGCGTGGTCAACGTAGCCACAATGGCGCTTGCCGCGACCATGGCGGCAATATAGCCAGGGTCGGTGGAGATGGTATTGTAGAGAAACACATTGAAGTACATGTTTTCGATGGTCCATGCAAACTGTCCGGAGAGGCCCAGCAAGAGCAGCGCGCCCCAAAGACGCGCACCAATCCTGTGCTTGCGATTCATGATCATGCTCCTTTCGTGCCGAATGACACTGGTTACACCATAAGTGATTTTATTATATCATGATAAGAAAACACAGGACAAGTATGAAAAAGCCGTTGACGAAGTTTGTTCAAGGTTGTAAAATATCTATAGTCGTGTTTATTGATACCATGGGAGGTTAGATGCATGTACTACGACCAGAAAATATGGGTTGGTACTGACAGCGACGGCAATCCTGTCAACCTGCTGCCCCATATGGCCAATCGCCACGGCTTGATCGCCGGCGCCACAGGTACCGGTAAAACGGTCAGTTTGAAGGTGATTGCAGAAGGCTTTTCCGACATGGGCGTTCCAGTGTTCCTCAGCGATATCAAAGGCGACCTGAGCGGCATGGTTTGTCCCGGCGTGGTGAACGAAAACATCGAAAAGCGCGTCAAGATGACCGGAATGCCTGAATTTACCCCTCAAGTCTATCCTGCCTGCTTCTGGGACGTATACGGCGAACAGGGTATCCCGGTCCGTACCACCGTTGCCGAAATGGGTCCCATGCTGCTCAGCCGCATGCTTGGCCTGAATGAAACCCAGTCTGGTGTGCTGAACATCGTTTTCCGTGTTGCCAACGACGGCAAGCTGCCCCAGAAGCTGGACGCCTATGGTCAGATTGTCTCCGGCCATCCGCTGCAGAATATTATGGATCTGAAGCTTGCCATCGCCTATGTAGGCGAGCATGCCGACGAGTACACCGTCCAGTACGGCAACGTCAGCCGTGCCAGTATTGGCGCTATTCAGCGCGCTGTGGCGCTCTTGGAGGATCAGGGTGGCGACAAGTTCTTTGGCACACCGGCGCTGAATATCTCCGATTGGATCAAAACGGATGAAAATGGCCGCGGACTGATCAGCATTCTGGCTTGCGATAAGCTGTTCCTTAATCCACTGATGTATTCCACGTTCCTTCTGTGGCTCCTGACCGAACTTTATGAGCTGCTGCCGGAACGCGGCGACTGCGACAAGCCTGTGATGGTCTTCTTCTTTGACGAAGCCCACCTTCTGTTCAACGACTGCCCCAAGCAGCTTATGGACAAGATTGAGCAGGTTGTGCGTCTGATCCGCTCCAAGGGCGTGGGCGTCTACTTTATCACGCAGAACCCCACCGACGTTCCTATGACGGTGCTTGGCCAGCTGGGCAATCGCGTGCAGCATGCGCTGCGTGCCTTTACGCCCCTGGACCAGAAGGCGGTCAAGGTCGCTGCGCAGACTTTCCGCACCAATCCTAAGTTCGATACCGAGGAAGCCATCACCCTTCTGAAAACCGGTGAGGCACTCGTCTCATTCCTTGATGAAAATGGCGCTCCCGGTATTGTTCAGCGCACCACCATCCTGCCCCCGCAGAGTTACATGGGCGCTATCACCCCTGAAGTTCGCAATCAAGTGATTAACCAATCAGAATTCAAAGGAGTGTATCAACCAATGACTGAGCAGAACAACTTCGAAAACGCCCCCATGACTGAGCAGCAGGTCCAGCAGCCCGTGTATCAGCAGCCCATGATGCAGCCCCAGCAGGGCTTTATGGTGCTTGATCCCACCACCGGCCAGTATGTGCAGCAGGCTCCTGTGTATCAGCAGCCCATGATGCAGCAGCCCCAACAGGTCGTTTATCCCAATGTTCCCACCCTGCAGGGCACCCCTGTGCAGCCCATGGCTACCACTGCTACCGCTCAGCCCGCCGTGCAGACCATGCTGGTGATGGATCCCACCACCGGTCAGTATGTGCAGCGTCAGATGCAGTTCAATCCCGCCACCGGTCAGTACATGCCCGTGATGACCGAGGCTGAGAAGAAGGCTGCTGCTCAGGCTGCTAAGGAAGCCGAGAAGGCCGCCAAGGAAGCTGCCAAGGCCGAGAAGGAAGCTCTGGCCGAAGCCCGTCGTCAGCGTGCTGACGAACTCCGTGAAGAACGCGCCGAGCGTGCCCGTGCTAACGACAGCGTTCTGGGCCGCATCAAGAACACCGCCATTTCTTCTGCTACCCGCACCGCTACCAATAAGCTGGTCAACGGCCTGATCAACTCCATCGTTGGCAAGGGCAGCAAGAAGCGCTAAGCTTGCAAAGCAAAAAGCCTGTGCATCTGCACAGGCTTTTTCTTTTCTTGTTCACGTTTTTTATGCGATGATGTGGTTTTCCTCCAGGCACTTTGCATATTCATCACGAACGCGCTTCAGCCAGTCAATGCTTTCCTCACGGCTCATGCAGTGAGTGGTTCTGGAGTAAAGCAGATAGTCTGCCATTTCGTTTGCCAGCGTTTCGGATTGGAGCGTCACATAAGGCAGCAGATGTGGATTGTCAGAGGAATCACGGTAAAGCGTTACCCCCAGTTTTTCGTGACAGCGTACTTGCAACTGGAGTTGTTTGGGATGCATCTTGAACAGGTGGATGGAAAGGTTGGGGTTTTGCTCCAGATGGGTCAGCATCGCATTGATGATCAGCAAACGTTCGCTGGGCGTGAATGCCCGCATTTCAGCACAGTGATCGATCAATCTGCCTGTGTGCAGAAATCGCTTTAGGCAGTCGGGCGCAAAGAGCAAAGCTCGCTCTTTGCGGGAAAGCTGGGTATAATCGTAACGCTTGGCGTGAAGAGATTCCATGCGGTCTAGTAACAAGCGTGCGGTATGCGAATTTCCAGATCCCCCCTCTGCAATGGAACTGCGGACAATAGAAGGCGGAACCAGCGCCATGCTCAGATCTGGTGAAAGGACAAGGGTTTTGCGGTTGAGTTCATACCCCAGCAGATCCAGACAAGTATTACTGTAATCCACTGGCGGACGCGCACCGGTTCGAAGTGGCACGGAGGAATCCGGGGAATCCAGCAGTGTCCGGTAGAAGTGATAAGTACCTTTGCAATTGCCTCCCAGGAATTGATACAGGCTGTTTCCGGTTTTGATGATAAAGAAATATTCTTGCTCATGCTCGCCGCTGCGGCTGCGAATGATAAGCATATTGCCGTCGATGGGAAGATGGGCAGTATTATCGAAAATCTTACCGGGAATAAAAGGGATATAGCGTTCGTCGAAGATCAGCTCCTTGGTATAGAGCAGATACTGGGAAATGCTGCGATCCGGTTCGGCGGCAGCTATATAGTGGCGGATCTCGGCGCGCCTTGTAGGATCCTTCAGCAGGGCGTGAAATGCATCCAGTATGGCGGGAAACACGCAGTTAATGCAGATGATCGAAATCTCTGCTTCAGGTGAAATGCCGGTGAGAAAATCAGACAAGGTAACCCCGCTATCCAGCCAGTAGGTATCCTGGCTGGCACAGGAGCCGGAATATAACAACTGGTTCAATGCCGTCAGATAAAGATAGCGGCTTAAGCCTAATTTGCTGACACAGATCGAGCCTTTGAGCTCTGTTTCTTCTTCAGGACTAAACAAGTGAAGCGCGCAGATCGCCCGATAAAGCTCTCTTCGTTTTGCATCGGAGATATCTTCGTTCAGGGCGCGGCGCAGAGCAGCTTTACAGCCCAGCTGCGCACCCAGCGCGCTGGCAGTAAGTTGATATTTTTTCATCAAGCGAGTTAATGTATCGCCAAAAGTCTGATAACGACACAATGTCATGCGCCAACCCCCTTTATTATAGATTCACGCATATCTATAAAGTAGATTATATCATTATATTGGAAAATAATGCAATATTTCATGGAAAAAAGTAGATGTTGGTGAATTTGCTGATTATCCAGAAAAAGATTGAACTGTCGGTTCGTCAATGGTATAATTAAAAGTGGAAGTAAATGCGTGAATATCGAAATGTGGAGGATTCAGTGCCTGTGCATGACGGTATTTTCGATACATATGATGAGGTGAATCACGTTGAAGAAGAAACAGGATTGGATCGTTCTTTGTGTAATCGCTCTGGTGGCAGCGGTATTGCTGGCTGGTACCAATTTCGTGACCAAGGATCGTATTGAACGCATCGCGCTGATGGAACAGAATGCGTCTCGTATTGCTGCGCTTCCCGATGCACTGGTATTCGAAGAAGTGCAGGAAGAACCTATTGATGGTATCGACAGCTGTTATCTCGGCACAAAGCAGGATGGTACTGAAGTGGGCTATGTGGTGCAGACCACCGTCAAGGGATACGGCGGCGAAATCGAAGTGATGCTGGGCGTAGACATGCAGGGTGTTGTAACTGGCATGACCGCCGGCGGCAGCAACTTCTCCGAAACCGCCGGTCTGGGTACCCGTGTCCGGGAAGAAGCTTTCACTAGTACCTTTATTGGTTTGACTTCGACCCCCATTGCGAATGAAAACGTGGAAACCCTCTCTGGAGCCACGGTATCTTCCAGCGCTGTCATCGGTGGCACTGCCGTTGCCTACGATCACGCTGCCAGTCACCTGAACGCCCAATAAGCGCTTTGCTCTTGCTTTTTCACCCGGCAACAGTATTAATCAATATTGTTGCCGGTGTTTTTTGTCGCGTTTCCGTCATTTGATGTTTGATGGAGAAAAAACGGCTTTTTTTCACATGAGTGCTTGACAGATGAGCAAGGCTTGTGTATACTATATCATGTTGCGGATAAGCAATGGCAACAGGCCGATGGAGAGTTGGCTGAGTGGTCGAAGGCGCACGACTGGAAATCGTGTTTACGTTGATAGCGTAACTAGGGTTCAAATCCCTAACTCTCCGCCATAAAAGGACTGAAACTTTGATACAAGGTTTCAGTCCTTTTCTTTATGCTCTTGCAGAATCCTAATGCAAAACGGCAGATGCACCCGGGAATATGAATATTTGTCGTTTATTTCATTCGCCGACATCGTCGGGATAAAAATCCTCTGAAAAACCACATAAAGAAAATGCACCCACTTCCCTCGGTGGGTGCATAGCAAAACGATTGCTTAGGCTTTCGTTTTGACATTAGGGCTTTCGTTTTGCGAATAGCCCTTTTATTTTGTTATTGGGTGCAAGCTAAGCTATCTAACCTTGTTGACATTATTCGGCTAGCGGTATATAATAAAATAGGTTTGTTATAGCAAATGACCAGGAGAAATCTTCATGAAGTATATGACAATTCAAGAAGCGGCGGAAAAATGGGAAATATCAGAACGACGAGTGCAAGTACTATGCACGAGTAACCGCCTGCCCGGCGCAGAAAAATTTGGTCGCCAATGGGCTATACCAGCTGACTTGGAGAAGCCCGACGATGCAAGAGTCAAAAGTGGACGTTACGCAAAAAAGCGCAAGTGCGAGAATGGGGATACACCATAATGGACAAGAGAAAGCTGAAGATTTTTTCATTCTTTTCAGGCAGCGGTTTTCTGGATTTAGGCTTTGAAATGAATGGTTTTGAAGTCGATTTGGTAAATGAGTACCATGCGCCATTTATGGAGGCGTATCAGTACTCGAGAAAATGTATGGGATTGCGTAAGCCGCGATATGGCTACTTTAACATTGATATAAATGACTTCTTGAGCACTCGAAAGAATGAGTTGCATGAGTATGTTACTTCTGCACGTGAAGACGGAAGCCTCGTCGGTTTTATTGGAGGACCGCCCTGTCCTGACTTTTCCGTCGCCGGAAAAAATAAAGGACGTGATGGAGATAATGGTAAGCTTTCGAAATCCTATGTGGATTTAATTTCCGAAATGCAGCCGGATTTCTTCCTGTTTGAAAACGTAAAAGGCCTCTGGCGCACCGCAAGACATAGAGCTTTTTTTGAAGAACTTAAAGAGCAGCTTCGTGGTGTCGGTTATGTGATGACTGAACGTTTGACGAATGCATTGGAATATGGTGCACCACAAGATAGAGACAGGATTCTTTTGTTCGGTGTACTTAAGCGTAGGTTTACTGAAGTTGATATTACTGATTTCGAATGGAGAAAATATCAGAAATACGAACTAAGTAATATCAAACAAATGCCTTGGCCAGAGCAAAATGCCTTTGTAGCTGATGCCATGACTGAATGCCCCGCCGGAATCCCTGAAGAGCTTACTGTTGAACACTGGTTCAGGAGTAACCGAGTGGAAGAGCACCCCAATGCAAACGATTATTTCACTCCTAGGGGTGGGTTGCAGCGGATTACGTCTGTTGATGAAGGTGACGTAAGCAAGAAGTCATATAAAAGACTTCATAGGTGGCGCTATTCTCCGACTGTAGCTTATGGCAACAACGAGGTTCATCTCCATCCGTATCGAGTAAGAAGATTGTCTGCAGCTGAGGCTCTTGCTTTGCAGACTCTGCCAAAGGAATTCGTTCTTCCAAAGGATATGACCCTGACAAACAAATTTAAAACTATCGGTAACGGAGTTCCTTTCATTTTGGCTAGTGGTATAGCAAAGACGATGCGCGATTTTCTGGAGGATAAGCTATGAAAACGTTTCAGGATGTATTGGCTGATCTGAATGCACTAAGAGGAATACAGCTTCCAAGCATCTCTGGTCAAGCTACTCCTTTCTCAATTGAAGAAATCAATGTTGAAGAAGATAGGCTTATTCTGCACGTTGGAGATAACGCCAAAAGTCGTCCGTTGGATGAACTCCGTCGTATTTGGGCAGAAATGTTAGAAAAACCTGCTGCCCATGTTGAAGCAGTTCTTTCAGGCTCTGGATCGAGTCGTAGCCAACCTGAGACGATTCTTGCAAACCTTCCGTATGTAGAATGGTTGCTTATTGATGGGAAGAAGCATATTGCCTATGTAGGAAATGAAACTCATGATTACGGTACTCTGAAGAAGATGACCGACGATTCTGCAGCAGAGTATACCGCTTTAATGCATCAGCCAAACCCACGCAATCCTCTTCTACCTGATGAAGGCCCCATCAATCTTGATACTACTACTATGAGGGTAGTTGGTGGCTGCAACGTGCTTCTATACGGTGTGCCCGGTGCGGGTAAAAGTTGGACAATCGCACGGGAGTATTGCTCTGATGAATCACGTATGGAGCGTCTTGTGTTCCACCCGGACTATACATATTCCGACTTTGTTGGGCAGATTATGCCGAGAGTTGAGAATGGTGCCGTAAGCTATAGCTTTATGCCTGGCCCATTTACAAAACTGCTCAAAAAGGCTTACGAGCACCCTGAAACGGAGTATTTCCTCATTATCGAAGAAATCAACCGTGGAAATGCTCCTGCTATATTTGGTGAAGTATTCCAGCTTCTTGACCGTAAGGCTGAGCCCGATGACAGTGGCTTCACTGTTGGCACGAGTGAGTACGGCATCACCAACGAGAATATCGCTCTTATTGTTTATGGTGATGGAGAACATAAAGTGCGTATACCGTCGAATATGTCCATCATTGGCACCATGAACACCTCCGATCAGAATGTCTTCACTCTGGATACAGCCTTCCAGCGCCGCTGGAACATGCGCCTGATTGAGAATACCTTCGAAGGCCATCGTTTTGCTGACAAGCACATTCTTGATACCGATGTCTCCTGGCGCCAGTTCTGTGAAGCCATTAATCGTGAAATCCTCAAGAGTAACGTGCGCATGACTTCTTCCGAAGACAAGCGCCTCGGCGCCTTCTTTATCACTGCTGCTGATCTCGCATTTAATGCAGCAGAAGATGATGAAAATGCGACCGAAGCTGTGCGTATTCGTGCTCGTCGTGATAATCGTCGCTTTGCTGAAAAGGTCATCAAGTATCTGTGGGATGATGCCTTTAAGTTCAACCGGGAAAATGTGTTCGAAACGAACTCTTTCATTAGTCTTGAACAGCTGATCCGCGAGTTCATGGATCGTCGAGGCAATGATCGCTTCCGCATTTTCAAAGAAGGTATGTTCAACGCAATCGTGGATCAGGCCGACGGAACTACCATTCAGTAAGGTGGTGACGGTCATTGGAAATCAGTCCTGAACTGCTAAAACGATGTCATGTGAATAAGAACGATGAAGGCGACAGATTTGTTGGTGTTAAGGCTGATTCCGAAAACGCCATGGT
>SVGM01000025.1 GCA_015056365.1 Clostridiales bacterium
CGGCAAGGATCCGCCTGGCAGCACCGACATTCATTGTGAATCGCACAGGGGAATACCTTGCCTCAGAGAGCATAGCGGCGAGAGCATCATTGAAGCCTTCTGCCGCTGATATGACCAGAACGCTGTAGCGTCCCTGATCGTCATACTTGAGGATCATTCCAGTATGGCCCTGTGCCTGCTCAAGCGGCTTGTTTTCCTCATTCAAATACTGTTGCGAGCTCAGGCGCCCCTGATCGTCATAGGCCAACTTTCTGCCCGCATAGCCTCTGGCTGTGATCAAAGGCATCATCTCGCCATCCAAATAATACTCCTCCGTGACCAAACCCTTGGCGTTATACTTGCGCTTGATCGCCTGATAACCGGAAGCGCACGTCACAGGTTCACCCTCGCGGTCGAAATATCTTTCTTCTATAATCCTGTCCTCATCGTCCCGTACCCGGATCACGCTGGCATAACCGCCGTCACAAACCGTAGGTTCCCCTGCGTTGTCATAGTAAGAGACCCGTTCCGTTCCGTCTGCCAGCGTTTCTTTTTTGGTTTGTGCATATCCGCGTCCTTCAGTAATGACCTCGCCTTTTGCGTTCTGATACATCACCGCGGCGTTTCCATCCTCGCCATACTGCCTGATCACGTGCGCATATCCGCCCGGCAAATCCACTGGCTGCTGGTCCGTGCCCAGATAGGTCTCTCTCTCCAGAAGTCCTTGCTCGTTGTAGATCTTCAGACAGATCGAATATCCCGCTGTTTTCATCACAGGTTTCTCCTGAGCATCATAGCAGGCTTCTCTGGTGGTGTTGCCGTTTTCATCGTATGTATAGCGGATGATCGACGGGCCGTCTGTACTGGCCATCGGCAGACCGTTTTCGTCCAGATACGTCCGTTCCAGCAATTGGTTGTTCTTGCTGTAGACGCGGCGCTCGCCAGTATAGCCCTGCTGCAGCGCAACAGGCTGCATTTCCTGATCCACGTAGGTCAGCAGCCTTACTTCTTCCCCCTCGTACTGGTACACGACACCGCTGTGCCCCTGCGCCAGCTGCATGACCTCCCCTTCTGCGTCCAGATACAGCGTGGACGTCACCCGACCCAACGCATCCTTAATGTTCCGTACGCCATAGTAACCGCCAGCCAACAATACCGGCATGCCCTCCGGATCGGCGTAGATCTCACCGGACAGGCTGCCCTTGCGGTCATACAGGCGCAGCACACAGGCATATCCCGCATTCAATGCAATCGGTTTTCCTTTTTCGTTTAGATAATCAACACGGGCGATCCTGTTCTGTTCATCATAATGATAACCAACGCCGCAGTAACCGGAGCTGAGCGTTTCATACCCGCCGTCCTCCGACAGATACATTTGCCGTGAAAGCTGCCGGTCCGCGTTGTAGGTACGTTCTACCCCCGCATAACCGGACGTACAGTTAACTGCTTCGCCTTGCGCATTTAGATAGCGTTCCGTGCGCAGATTGCCTTCCGAATCATAAGACCGTTCAAGCACCGCATATCCCTTGTGCCCTGACACAGGCTGATCATCCGCGTCAAAATAGCTTTCTCTGATCAACCGCAACTTGTTGTCATATTCCCTTCGTATGCAGGCATAACTCGTCTCCAGAAGCACTCGTTCACCCTCTGCCGACAGGTATGTTTCCTGAATGACGCAGTTGTCTTCACTGTAAACATATTCCACGCGCGCGTAACCCTGCGCACCGTTGACGGCATTGCCGTCCGCGCCCACATACGTTTCAGCAGTCATGTTACCCGCTGCATCGTACTCCATTTGGACGCCGGCATAGTTCCATTCATTCAGGACAAGCTGACCCTGTGCATCATAACCGCATCGCATGGTCAGGTTGCTTCCATCGTCATAGAGATAAACGACCCGTGTTTCGCCTGCCAGGTTACAGACAGGATTCCCCTCCGTATCGTAAAACTGCTCCTCCAACAATAGGTTGTCCTCGCTAAAAACCATCTGCTTGTTCGCGTATCCCTCTGCTGCCGCAATCGGGGCGCCATTGGCATCATAATAGGTTTCGCTGCTGATGTTGCCGTTCACATCGTACAGGTATGCCACTGAGGCGTACCCCATATCGCACATGGTAGGTTCGCCTTCTGTATCGCAGTAATTGATCCGTGCCACACGGTCTTGCACATACTCATAACATTTAATGGAATAGCCATCCGCAAGGGTAACCGGGTTCCCCTTCGTATCAAGGTAGTGCTCTGCAGCCGGGAGGGCTGAATCCTCTCCGTATTCATAACGGATCTCGCAGTAGCCGTCGTCGCACATGACCATCCGGCTCGCGCGGCCGGTATCATACATATAGTACTTTCGCTGAAGCAGGCCTTCCTTCACGTCATACTTGTTGATCACGTGCGTATATTTTCCATTAGGGGCAATCGGCTGTTCCTCATGATCATAATAGCTTTCGCTCCTCAGCTGGCCCCGAGCAGTATACGTACGCTTGATCACCGCATAACCCAAACGCGGTACCACCATTTTCCGGTCGTTTGTATCGTAGTATATTTCCTTCATCACCTGACCAGTAGAGGAATAAACGCGGTCTACCCGTGAATAGCCGGATGTGATGGTCATCCGCTCTCCTTCCTGGTTGTAATATCGCTGGCTTTTGATATTTCCCTTTACGTCGTAATGGTAATCCACCGCGGAATAGCCGCCGCGCTGTACACAGGGCTCACCCTTGTCATCGTAAAACACACGGCGCTGCGACTGCTTATCCTTGCTGAGGAACTCGCAGCTGTAATAAGCATAGCCGCTGCGGTGCATCATATACTGACCATCTTCGCCGTAATAGGCAGCGCCAATCAGGACGTCATCCTCATCAAAAAGCTGCTCATAGCCCGCATATCCACGTGCCTCGTTATAAACCAGCTGTCCGTTTTCATCGTAAAAGAACTCCTTGACCATTTTGCGGCCAGCCCGGAAATCACGCTCTACATATGCATACCCTTCGGTATAGTTCATGTAGTTTCCATCCATCCCGTAGTATGCCGTTTTCACGATATAGCCGATCTCGTCATAGATGTACTCAAGCTTGGCGTACAGATCTCCTTCCCGGCTGATATATTCGCCGTCCGTTCCAAAATGCTCGATGCTTAGGGTGTGACGGCCGCTGTAAGTCACTTTTTGGCTGTGAAAGCCCTCCTCGCCCAGCACAGGCGTTCCGTCCACGGTAAAATAGGCCTTGGTCAGGTTACGGCCAAAGCCATCCCACGTCTGACGGATCTCTCCATATCCTTTCGAGTGATCCACTTTGTTGCCTTCCACGTCAAAGTACTCCGTCAAAATTACGCGAGGATGCCGGTTATAGGTATTTTTCAGTGTACAGTAGCCCAAATCGTCTGCCGTCACGGGGACACCCTGTGCATCGACAAATGTTTCGGTTTCAACCATTCCATGCCTGTTAAAGGTCTGCTCTACATTTAGATTGGATGAAATCTCCCCTTGCGCGCTGCCCAGGCAAAGAATAGCAAACAGAAACGCGTACATGACTGCTCTTTTCATGCGCTTTCCCGTCACTTTCTTTTTTTCTCATTTTATCATCTTCTTTTCTTCAACGATCAGCATCCGTACACAGGATCATTGTGTTTTTACCCCTTGCAACACAACAATTGACCCTTTTCGATTGCGCCTAAAACTATCGTTTATTACAATATTTGTATCCAATCCGTTGCTGCGTTGGTATTCTGATTTGATCAATACGGGAGTAATGCTATGCGCTCAGAAGACTTGTCTTTTGGTTTCCTTGTGAAACAATATATTCTCGCGCATGAGTTATCCTATCAGGCTCTTGTTGATCGCCTTGGTTACAAAAGCAAAACCTCCATCGCACGTATCATTCAAAATGCGACAAGCTATGAACTCCGGCTAGATTTTTACCAGCGTTTTTCCAGCCAGTATGTCTTGACCACCGAAGAACGCAAATCATTTGAACACTATCTGAATCTTTCCCGCTTGGATGTCCGACAGCAAAAGCTTTTTTTGGCATTCAGACGGTTGTTCTCCTTTCAGCACCCAGAGGCTGCTGTCCACTGTCTTCCTTATGATGAGCACGAGCAGACGACTGAGCTTGACCTGCTGCTCCGTCAGTATGGCCAGCAAGCTGTCCATGTCTCTGTCTTTCTCGGAGGCAGTTGCCTTCCTCTAATTCGTCGTCTCTATCAGTCACTGAACCGTATGAACCTGCCTTTTCATTTTCAGCATTTCCTGTTTGCTGAAGAAAGTCCGTCTCATCTTGTTGATGTACTGGCAGATGCTGTTCCCTTGTTGTTCGACTCTCGTTATCTGCTGTACACCATTAAGAGCAACGATTACGCTGCCCGAGTGGATAATCTGTGTCTGGTTCGTTTTGAACGGAAAGATGGAACCGGTGATGACTCCCTTCTGATGCTGTTGCAGGATCAGTCTCATCTTCTGTATCTGTCTCATGTCACTGGACACTTATACGACGCCGTTCTGCGTCTGATAGAAGACCTTGACGCAAGCCCACTGAAAACCACAGAGCCGCTCGAAGAAGACTTCTCGCGTGTACTGGCTTTTCTTCAGAAGCAACAGTATTATCTGCAGCTTGAGGAAAATCAAGCGTTGTACTTCTACTGTAAGGATCTGGATTGTGCTTTGGTTCCACCTGATATTTTCAAAAACGCACTTCTTCAAACCGTTTTTCCCGATCATGAAGCCAAGTCACTGTGTAAAGAGCTGTGCGACCTGCAGGCTCGCCGTTATCAAAACCTACTCAAGAAGCACTCCCCCAGTCATATCATCCTGACACGGGAGTTTTTAAAGAATTTTCTCCAAAGCGGAAGATTTCAGGACCATCCCTTTCTTCTTCGTACCTTTACCCTCAGCGAACGCGTAGACATTGTGAACGGAATCCTGTCTCTGCAGGCAAATAATCCCTTCTTCTTTGTGCGTCTTGCCGCTGACAATATTCCTCATCTATGGAATCTGGTCAGTGTGCGTTGCAGTCGCCGCATGGTGCGTGCTTCTTCCCATGCAGACACCTCCCAAAATGACACTCTACTCCTGCAGCCTGCCACGTCCAAACCGAACGTATCCAGTATGATTGAGCTAACGCAGCCCGAATTAGTCCCTTCCTTCGCGGCGTTTTATCTCGATGAACTTTGGAACCGATATACGCTCCCATCAAAACGAAGTATAGCGATGATCCACTCTGTCCTTCAATATCATGTCCCCCGCCCGAATGCCTGATCAATCACATCTCAGTTCAGGAAACGCATGATATTCGCTGTTTCCTTTATAATATAATGGTTTTCATTGTATACCGAAAACCCTACGCTTGGCGTAGGGTTCAAAAAAGCTTATAGCTATAGAAATGAAAGAAAAGCTCCTTTTGCTATAGTAAAGATGCGGCCTGACAACTGCAACAAAAGCGAAAGGATGTCATTTGAGTGTCAAATGACGTAAAGAGTTTTGCACATACCAAGGGAACTGTAAATACCCTGTAGTGTTTGCTCCAAAGTATCGAAGAAAGGTATTCTTTGGAGAAAAAAACTGGAGCAATATCGAGAAAGCTATGTGAACGGAAAGAAGTGAATATAGTTGAGGCAGAAATTTGCCCGGATCATGTCCATATGTTAATAGAAATACCCCCAAAGATGTCGATGGCATCGTTTGTGGGCTACTTGAAAGGAAAGAGTAGCCTTATGATCTATGAACAATTTGCGGATTTGAAATTCAAGTATAGGAATAGAGAGTTCTGGTGTCGGGGGTATTATGTAAATACAACTGGTAAGAATGCTGGAAAAATCGCAGAATACATTAAGCATCAACTTAATGAAGACAAACTGGGAGAGCAAATGACAATGCTCGGCAAGCACAACGACGACCTACTTTAGGGTAAGTAGCAAGCCTATGCAGATGTCAGAACGTTTATGCGTCTGTTAGGACGCAGCTGGTATTCTAGGGCTATGCCCGCATCTGACCCCCCTCGGCTTCGCCAGGGGGTATTATTGTACAAAAAGCACGATGAGGTCATCATCGTGCTGATTGGCTCCCCAGGTAGGACTCGAACCTACAACCCTTCGGTTAACAGCCGAATGCTCTGCCATTGAGCTACTGAGGAATATGAAAATGCGGCAGCGACCTACTCTCCCGGGCCGTCTCCAGCCAAGTACCATCGGCGTGCTGAGGCTTAACTTCTGTGTTCGGAATGGGAACAGGTGGAACCCTCAGGCCATTACCACCGCAATGGGTGAACATCTTTTGCCTTTGCGCTATTGCATCATAGCACATTCCCATGCAAATGTAAATACAGAATTTTGCGGAAAGGCTCATTCATCCACGTGGGGAATCAGCGCCTCCTGTCATACATGATACCCCAATTCCGTCAGATGAATACCATCGAACGAAATTCCTCTTTCAATTGCCCTGCGTCATCTGCCATCAGGGAATGCATATCGAGATAAGGCATACCGTAGCGCTTCGCCAGCGCAGCAATGCCTTCGTTCAACTGACGGATCTCTCCATTGGCGATGGGATAACTTGTCTGTGCTTCCCTAACCGGCAGCACGCTTTGCACATAGGTTTCCAAACCCACGGTCTCGCCCAGGCCTGCCAGTCCCGAAGCAACAGCTCTTAGGTCGTGAGCACTTCTTCCACAGTTCTGCCATAGGTCAGGTCATTGACCCCGATCATCAGGAAGCATTTACCGGGCTACAGAATCTCCACCTGATTCAAGCGAAGCAGCAGCCCGTCCACCGTATCGCCTACCACGCCCAGGTTGATCGTGGCCATGTAGGGATAATATTCCGCCCATAGGCCGCTTGCCGTCAGCAAATCACCAAAGAATACGCTATCGGCGTACAATTCGGCCAGGGTTTGTGTCCAGCTGTCGTTTAAGCGCTGATAGGTGCTGGAATGGGCTGCGTTGTATTGTTCCATATACGCCGTCCGGTCCTCTTGTGCGCTCTTTGTAGCCAAATGGGCAGACAACTTCCAGCAAATCATGCCGGAGACCGCACTGCACAGCAGCACAGCGACGATTGCCAGGCAGCTCCATTTTCCGCTTGCATGCCGCTTCACCTTTTCCTCTTTGGTCTATTCATCATGATACACGATCTGTAATGCCTGTGCGACAACGTATTCGTTCAAGCTGATTCTCAGGCCAATGAAACATTCTCGCACACGCCCGTCACCACTTGCTTTTCCCGTCAATTTGTGTTACTTTTTTCTTGATGTTCAATCATTTTTCGTTCAACATCCGCAAACAGCCGGGCCCTTCCGATTCCGGCAAACACATTTCTATTGGGGAGGATCTTATGAAACGCCTGTTCAGTCTTTTGGTGGTTATCACTTTGTTTTTCTCTTGCCTCTGCCCTGCTGCTGCCTTTGCGCTGCCTGAGATCGTCTACGAAGCACAAACAGGCGGTTACTGGTCTGCTAATGAATGGAACCCTCTGGGTGCATGGACTGATCTGCCTTCCACATCGGCCAAAAAGACGAATGTCATCCCCGTCACGCCCGGCGACCAGCTTTCCTATACCGGCTATGCCGCTGATTCACCCGACAGCGTCATCTGGCTGGATGATGATATGTACTATCTCAGCGATGAGAAATACGATGCTCTCGGGGAGCCCGTCATCGTTACCGCCCCTGAATATGCGGCATACGTTTGGTTTGCCTCTTTTCAGTTCTCTTCCAACATTGACAACGTTCCCCTGGACGTATCATGGGTCCTTTGCCAGGCTGACGGCGACGCTTCTGACTCCGTCCAGGCGAATCACACCGGAATCAAGGACGTTCTCAGCGGAAAGAAAATCGTCTATGACGGCGATTCCATTGCTGAAAGCAGATTCAATTCCGACACTGACAACGGCGGCAGCTATCCCCAGCTCATCGCAAACGCAGTCGAAAACGGCGTCTATGTGAACCTTGCAAAAGACGGTGCCACACTGAGCGCCTCCAGCGAGCAGCATTCCATCGTTAACGACCTTGATCTCCTGCCCAAAGACGGCGACCTGTACTGTTTCGAAGGCGGTATCAATGATTACTGGGCAGATGTTCCGCTGGGAACCTACACCCTGGATGACTTCACCGGCGAGCTTGATCCCTCTACCCTCAGCGGCGCGCTTGAAACCATTTTCCGCTATTCGCTGACCAACTTTGTCGGCAAGCCCATTTGCTTTGTCATTCCCCATAAGGTTCAGAAGACTGCCTACCGACCCAATGGTGCCGGGCATACCTTCAAAGATTACCGTGATACCATTGTCGCCATCTGTGAGAAGTATTCCATTCCCTATTATGATGCCTTTTCCAGCAGCGGCCTGAACGGCTGGAACAAAGAGCAGAGCAATGCATTCCTCAACCTGGGCGACGGAGCAGACGGCATCCATCCCAACACCGAAGGCTATCGCCGTTATTATGTGCCCCAGCTTCTTTCCCTCTTCCGTTCCATCATGCCTGCCGACTAACCTTTCCGCAGTACCCTCGTGATTGCACAGACCTTCCGTTTCGCATCTTCGCTGAAACGGAAGGTCTGTTTTTTCATACTCTGGTACGTCTTCGCGCTGTCCACAACCAATGACAAGCGAAGCCCCTTCAAGCGGTGCTTCACAGGGGCAGGCGGATGGAACGAAACAGCGGCAATGCCAGCTCGCATTGGACTACTGGACGTCCCTGCTCACTCCTGCGGCAGGATCGCCACATAGCTCTTGCCGGGCGAGAGCACCATCGGCTCGTCTGCTTCGTTCACAAGCAGCAAACGGCCGTCCTTTATCTTCCAGAAACCCTGCTGATACTCGCCCTTCGTCCAGATGCCCGCTTCGCCCATGTCATTTTCCTCCATCGCCACCAGCGCCAGCGCAGGCGTGTCCGGATAGCTGTACTTTGCACGAAGGATGATCAGGTTATCAAAGGTCATGGTTTCTTCCTGGGTAAACGTATGATCAGTCCAGCTTTTCATAGGCGCATTATGGACATACCAGAAGTATTTTTCTGTGAATGGACTGTAGAGGAAGTGGGTCATGCGCCTTGTGCCATCTTCCTTCTCCCACCATACAAGAATCCCCTGCCTCAAATCCAAAGGATCTTCTGGTGGAGCTTCTGTCTCTGTAGGAACGGGCCACTCCCACATACTCCATGGATCATCCGTCTCCTGAGCGTCTGTTGTCTCATCCGCCATGTCTTGCATATTCACCGCCGGCGTTTCAGTAGCTGCCGGCTCTGACAAATCACCAAATTGCCACATCGATGGCGCAGGCAGTGCGCCCTGCATCAGCCCGTGAATCGCTGTTACATTTGCGCTGGTATTGTCCGGGATCTTCCGGCCTTCCACCCGAATCAGATAATCCTGATGATCGTATCTGCTCATATCGAACAGCTGCCCCCGGTACCCGTCCAGCGCAGGCGCGGAATAGGGATGGGAAGCGCGGCACACCAGCCCTGCATTCCATGCTGTCGCCAGCTTCACGTGCACATCCCGCACTGAGCGGACTGGGCCGGCGTAAATCTGCTCGCCCCGCACCAGCGCATCGTGATAGAGGAAAATCAGTCTTGTAGCGCCGTTTTGGGCCAGTTGCATCTCGAACACGATATCCGCCTGCAACCCGCCCCATGTCTGGCGCTTGCCCACGCCCGGCGCCCGAATTTCCCATCCATCCACGGTGGTGGTTCCCTCCGTGTAACTGATGACGACCATCATCGGTGATGTAGGCTCACCAGGAATGGTCAGTCCTGTGGTGGGGCTTATGAACTCTGCACTGGCTGCTGCGATGCTGCCAAACAGGCAGATCAGCGCAAGGATCAGGGCAATCAGGCGGTGTTGCTTCCGGAGAGATGGTTTTTTTTGCATGAGAATGCCTCCTTTGTGATGCGTCATGATTGCTGTTGTTTGAAGCATGACGGCGCAGGTGCGCCTCCGCAAATCAAGCAATGCCGAACGTGCGGATTCACTCCATCCGGCACGAAAATAAAAGAAATGCACATTGAGAAAGGGCAACGCGCAATGAATGCGGCCCTATAAAAACAATGCGCCCGCGCCACTTCCGCATAGGTACGCTTGCGCGCTGTCGTTGGCAGCAGCCAGCAGGTGCAAAGTCGCCGTTACGCAAGATACTTCTTGAGCTTCTCTACAGAGCGTAATACCGGTGTTTTGATGCCCATCTGCCGGAATACGGTGCTTTCAAGTGTTCCGGTCCTTTCCTCCGTGATGGTGAACTGCTCTGCCGCTTCCCTCCGGCTGTAGGGCTCTTGATCCTCCAGCCCGAACCTATATGCCGCAAAGGCTCTGGTTTTGCCGGTGAACGCATCAAGGTGCTGGTTCATTTCCTCCCGCCTCGTCTGCCGCCCAGCGCCGTCCTCCTCAAAGCACAGCTCCATACGATCCGTTTCGCTCATGGGTGATCCTCCTTCTTGCGTATGCATCGTAGCTTTTCAGACGCATGATCAATCCTGACTCTTTGAAGAACGTTCCACAGCATCCGCCCGCACATAGCCGTAGGCCCCGCGGGCTTCCAGACGAAGATCCAGCCGGTCGCCGGTTACCAGCACATGAAGCCAGCCGTCCCCGGTCTCCGCCAGCACCTGCATAAAGGTGCCCGCCGGCAGCTCCACCGAGACCGATACATTATCCGCCTGACGGTACAGCACCGCCTGCCGTGTAACGACGGCATAATCCACACCGCCGCTATGAACAGCGAAGCGCTTCCGATCCTCCAACGTCGTCAGATAGGGGCCGCTGATCCAGCCTACGGTTTCGCCGATGCGTACCTGATACCACGGATGCGTCTTTCCCGGCTGCTGATCCAGAATTTCAGCAAGGGCGGTGTTGTACTTGCCCAGACTGACCGAAGAACCGGTGGGTTCCTGGCGCAGATTCGCACCCCACACCAGCGCGCGGCCATCCGCCAGCACGCCCAGCCAGGATGCGTCAGCCCACTGCGCAGCCTCTGCATAGGAGGTGGGAAATTCAGCAAAGGTGCGTGGATCCTTCAGCCAGTTATTGGCGACAACATATCGCTTCTGACCGTCAAAGCACAGCTCCCCTGACAGCAGACTGATCGCCTCCCCCGCAGGGGATACATATCGGTACAGCCGCCATTGGGTGCCGAAACCTGCATACACCTGATACAGCCCGCCGTCCGCGAGCCGCAGCCCAAACAGCCGCCGGTAGATCTCCACTCCCTCATTCACCGGTTCCACAGCGGTGATGCGCTGCAGATCCATCCCCTGCATATCATAGGCATCCAACGCAAAGTTTTCCGTGCCGTCCAGCCATTGCAGCCCGATGAACTGCCGCTGGCCTTCCGCCTCCAGTACCAGCGCCGCCATATCCCAGTCCGGGGACAAATCCTCTGGGTCATCCAAAAGGATCGCCCCTCCACAGATGACCCGCGCATCCCTGTAACCGTGGGTATCCAGCAGCTGCCGGATGTTTTCGGGGCAATCCTGCTGAAAGGACAGGACTGTTGTGGCGAACTCATCGGTGCTGCTTGATGCTATGTTATGATCTGCTGCGCTGGTTTCTGCGACTGCTTCGCCCTGTGCATGGCTGCTGGAGCACAGAAGAAGAAAAGCGAGCAGGATGAGCAGTGCAAGAGCGATGCGGGGCTGTCTCATGAATGGGGACCGTTGCATGGGCGAGGCTCCTTTCGGCGGTGGTCGGCGGTGTGTGGATGGCAGCGAGTCTGCTGTACTGGGTTGATTGGCATAGATATACGGCAGTGAATAGCCCGTTCTTTTCTTTTCGCTTATCAAACGAATGGTCCTTCCAGTTTCTTCACCTTTATGCAAAAACAGGACATCGTATAGCGGCTACGATGTCCTGTTGCTTCTATCGCCTTACTTTCTGTACCTAGCCCTTCAATAACAAACGCAAGCCCCGATGTAGAAAGCAGCACCGGGGCTTGCGGATGTCCAGGAAAAGAAAAAGCCCGACCAGCAACTGCTGATCGGGAATGGGAATGCGGCAGCGACCTACTCTCCCGGGCCGTCTCCAGCCAAGTACCATCGGCGTGCTGAGGCTTAACTTCTGTGTTCGGAATGGGAACAGGTGGAACCCTCAGGCCATTA
>SVGM01000004.1 GCA_015056365.1 Clostridiales bacterium
GTGACGAACCTATGTGCCATGCGGATGTACATGATGTGCGCGTGTGAAGACTCGCGTTATTTGTGTTGCGCCGCTTGATGAATGAAAGCATTTGAGCCCGCTTTGCAAATACGCGAAGCGGGCTTTTCCTATTCAACGAAAGAAAGGTGTGCTTGATGGTGAACCCGGAAAACGCTTGTCCTCAGATTCAGTTGAAGAATCTGTGCAAGGTCTACCAGATTCCCGGCGGCGAGGTGCATGCGCTGCAGAACATCAACCTCTCCATCGAGAAAGGCGATATTTACGGCATCATTGGTATGAGCGGCGCTGGCAAGAGCACCCTTATCCGTTGCCTGAACCGGCTGGACACCCCCACCGATGGGCAGGTGCTCATTGACGGGCAGAATGTACTGGCCATGGGCAAAAAGGAACTGCTGCAGACCCGCCGCCGCATGGCGATGATTTTCCAGCAGTTCAACCTGCAGATGCAGAAGACTGTGGCCCGCAACGTACGCTATCCGTTGGAGATCGCCGGTGTGCCCAAGAAACAGGCGGACGAGCGGGTAATGGAGCTGCTCAAGATCGTTGGCCTGGAAGAAAAGGCCAAGGCCTATCCCGCGCAGCTCAGCGGCGGCCAGAAGCAGCGCGTGGCCATTGCCCGTGCGCTGGCCGGCGATCCTGAAATGCTGCTGTGCGACGAAGCCACCAGCGCCCTCGATCCCATGACCACCCAGAGCATTCTGGCGCTTTTGCAGAAGATCAATCAGGAAATGGGTATCACCGTCGTACTGATCACCCATGAAATGGCTGTTATCCGCCAGATCTGCAACAAGGTGGCCATTCTGGACGGCGGCAAGCTGGCTGAGGAAGGCAGCGTGGATGACGTGTTTATGCACACCAAGTCCGCCGCAGGCCGCAGACTGTTTGGCATTCTGCCTGAGCAGGAGGAGATTCCGCCTCAGCCTGCCCTTCGCATCGTTTTTGACGGCAGTACCGCCGGACAGCCGATTATCAGCAAGCTGGTGAAGGATCTGGGCATGGACGTGAACATCCTGTCTGCTGATGTGCGCCAGCTCAATGGCAAATCCTTTGGCCAGATGATGATCGCCCGCCCGGAGGACCCCTCGGATGTAAAGCGGGTCATGGAATATCTGCGCGATGCCAGCATGACGGTTGAGGAGGTGCACGTCTGATGACTTGGGAAAAGCTTCTGCCCCTCCTGTGGGAAGGCACCCTCGATACCCTGTACATGACCTTCTGGTCCAGCCTGATAGCCTATGTGATCGGCCTACCGCTGGGCGTGTTGCTGGTGGTTACCCGCAAGGATGGTATCATGCCCTCCCCCACCTTCAATGCGATTCTGGGGGTTGTCATCAACTTCCTGCGTTCCATTCCATTCATTATTATGTTGGCGGTACTGTTCCCGGTCACCCGCGCGGTCATCGGTACGGCCATCGGCACGAAATCCATCGTCTTCCCGCTGATCATCAGCGCCTTCCCCTACATTGCCCGTATGGTGGAAAGCTCGCTGGATGAGGTGGATCACGGCATCATAGAAGCGGCTCAATCCATGGGCTCCACCAACTGGCAGATCATCTACAAGGTGCTTCTGCCCGAGGCCGTTCCTTCCCTCGTCAACGGCGCCGCCATCTGCGTGACCACCATTCTGGGTTACACCGCCATGGCCAGTGCTGCTGGCGGTGGCGGTCTGGGTGCTCTGGCAATCACCAAGGGCCTTAACGTTCGCAAGTTTGACGTTATGTATTCTGCCAGCCTGCTCCTGGTTGCGCTGGTGCAAATCATCACCGTCTTCGGCGGCCGTATTACACGCCGTCTGGACCATAAACATCGTTAACTTTGAAAGGAGACACCACTATGAAGAAGATTCTCGCTCTGGTTCTGGCTCTGGTTCTGTCCCTGTCCCTGACTTCCGCTTTCGCGGCTGAGAAGATCTCCGTGATCGCTACTGAAAACCCCCATGCCGAAGTGATGGAGCTGGTCGCTGACGATCTGGCCGCTCTGGGCTACGAGCTGGAGCTGACCGTGGTTTCCGACTACGTGGTTGAAAACCCCGCCACTGCCGCCGGCGACGTAATGGCTAACTTCTTCCAGCATGTGCCCTATCTGGCTGGCTACAACGCCGAAGTGCCCGAAGATGAGCAGCTGGTTGCTGTGATCTACACCCACTTCGAGCCCATGGCCATCTATGCCGGCACCAAGGCTTCTCTGGAAGAGATCGCTGATGGCGACAAGATCGCTGTGCCCAACGACCCCGTCAACGAGAACCGCGCCCTGCTCCTTCTGCAGAATGCCGGCCTGATCAAGCTGCCCGAAGGCACCACCCTGGAGAGCACTTGCACTCCCATGGACATCGTTGAGAATCCCTACAACCTGGAGATCGTTGAGCTGAACGCCGAACTGATCCCCGGTGCCCGCGCTGACGTTGCCTACGCCGTCATCAACGGCAACAACGCCACCCTGGTTGAGCTGATCCCCAACGTGGACGGTCTGTATGTGGAAGCCGCTGACAGCGAAGCTGCCCAGGCTTATGTAAACATCGTGGTCGTGAAGCCCGAGAACGCCGATGCTGAGTGGGTCAAGGCTCTGGAGCAGGTTATGTACACCCAGGAAGTGTACGATCTGATCGTGAACGCTGGTTTCGCCCCCACCTTCACCCCCGCTGCTGCTGAATAATCATTGAGCAAAAAGCCCCGAAGCAACATCTGCTTCGGGGCCTTTTTATTCGCTAATGGTACAGGCAGCCACTGCATAGCCTGTGTTGTCCAGGCTGACCTCGCAGCTTGTTCCCTTGGGAACGTGAAATTCTACCCGGCTTCCCTCCATTGGCTTGCACTGAATGATGTGCAGCTGATGGTTCTCTCCCCGTATGACCAAGGTTCCTTTTTCATGCAAATAGTCCAAATAGGTTGACAGATCCACATCCAGATAAGTCATTGCCGTCGCATGGGCCTCCCCCACATATCGAAAAAGGAACGCTGTTGCCCCTCCCTGGGCTGCATGCGTACGAACAAACCCGTGTCGCCAGGCAAAGTGCAAAAGCTGGCGTCCCTGCGCTGTTTCCTCCAGGGGCCGCTCATCCAGTGTTTGGAATCCTGCTGTACCCAGACGCAACTCTACCGTATATTCCTGCAGCATTTCCGGATCCGTATGCTCATTCGCTTGTAGGAGCGCACTATCCAGCGGCATTTCCTGACTGTATTTTCGCATGCACGCAAGCTGCAGCGCCTGCTGCTGATCAGCGGTTTGGGTGGCCTGCCTGACATAAAAACCGCCTGCGCCTGCCTTACGAAGCGTTTCGAACAGACCTGACAACGCCTGTATGGTTTCCTTGCCGCTTTTAAGCGTCAGGTCATGGACGGGCACCATCCCTTTGCCAAAGTTGACAATGGACTGACAATTGGACGGCGGGATCCCTGCGGGCAAAGGATGTTCCTTGTCAATTAGCAGCAGCTTGCCGCGCAACAGTTGATCGATGGTATAGGTATGGGATTCCATGGGCAGATCAGATGGTATACGATATCCGATCCCGCTGACACTTCGGACAGAAGGCGCGACTTGCGCTTGAGGAGCCGCAGCCACCGGATAGGCTATTGCCGGCCGGCTGACCGGCACGCATACAGGAAGACCAACGGCCAACAAAAAAGCACCTGTCAGCATCATGGTATGTAGCAAACGATTCTGATGAAGAGATGCCTTCCGGCGCCTGATCACGCATTGCGCGCCCCAGCATCCCGGCATGGACGGCCGAACCCGAATCTGCCGTTTCTTACGCCATTCCTTTTCAGTCAAAATCCCTTCGGCCAATCCTTTCCCCTCCTTTGGAGGATAGGATAACCGAAGGGATCAATTATTATCCAAAATATCTTCTTTTTACTGTCATTCCACCGTTTTGGTGGCAATCACATCAATGCCGCTGCCGCATACATCACCCAGCACCACATCACCCATGTGAACAGGAGCCTGCAGCTGAAGACCCGCCAGCTGACGCATGCACTCAAAGATCTTCTCCTTGGGAATGGGGCTTCTGGTTTTTACACTGACAGGTATGCTGCGCCCTGTCACAGGGACGGCGGCGGTTACCATGCGCGTAGGTGCAACGCATTCCTGACGGGCGTACGTTTCGCCGCGCTTGCAGCTCTGCCCTTCCACCTTCACGACCTGTCCGTCTTCAAGGGTTACCTGCAGGCGACAGCCTACCGGACAATTGATACAAGTAATCTGCTGTTCCATATGGCTCGCCCTCCTATCAGGTCAAAATCTCAACGGTGACGATATCGCCCTCGATCTGACGGATCATGTCGGGCTTCAGGGACAATTCGGCCATTTCGCCGGGGGTAAAGATACGTTTGCGCTGGCGGAGAATCTCCTTGTCATTGCAGCGAATAACAACCGTTGCGTTCTCGTAGACCGCTGCCGGACGGAACATGACCTGAATCGCCTCTGCCTCCCCTTCGGGGATCATCAGTCGCTGCGGAACTACGCCGCGCACGCCGTTGCCGTCCTTCATGGTCACGTAACGACCCTTACGCTGCTTGCCCTGCACATATGCTGCGGCTGCCTTGCCGGCACGGAAGCTCTCCGCACTGACAAAGTCCACCAAATCATGCACATGCAGCACATTACCGCAGGCGAAAATACCTTCTTTGCTGGTTTGCAGACTATCATCCACCACAGCGCCTTGGGTAGTAGCAGACATTTCCACACCCGCCTGCTGTGTCAGCTCGTTCTCGGGAATGAGGCCAACAGACAGAAGCAGCGTATCGCAGTCGAAATGCTGTTCTGTGCCTGGGATGGGATTGCGCTTCTCGTCCACTTTGGCGATGGTGATACCGCTGAGGCGATCCTTGCCTTCGATATCCACCACCGTGTGGCTCAGCAGAAGCGGGATATTGTAATCCTCCAGGCACTGGACGATGTTACGGTTCAAACCGCCGGAATAAGGCATGATCTCCACGCAGGCCAGCACCTTTGCGCCCTGCAGGGTCATGCGGCGTGCCATGATCAGGCCGATATCGCCGCTGCCCAGAATGACCACCCTCTTGCCGGGCATATAGCCTTCCAGATTGACGAATTTCTGAGCCGTGCCGGCAGAATAGATACCTGCGCAACGACTTCCGGGGGTGCCCAGCGCACCGCGGGGACGTTCACGGCAGCCCATAGCCAGCACGATCGCGCCTGCTTCGAAAAGCTGAACGCCTTTTTCCTTGCTGATGGCGGTAACAAAGCGATTTTCATCCACGCTCAGCACCGTGGTGCCACAGCGCACTTCGATACCCAGCTCCAGTACCTTGTCGATATCCCGCTGAGCATATTCAGGACCGGTCAGCTCCTCCTTGAAGCGATGCAGACCGAAGCCGTTATGGATGCATTGGCGCAAAATGCCGCCCATGTGCTCTTCGCGTTCCAGAACCAGCAGGTTCTCAATGCCCGCCTCACGGGCTGCAATGGCTGCCGCCATACCGGCAGGGCCTGCGCCGATGACCAGCACGTCCACATACTGCACCTGGCTTTTCAATTCATTGCTAAGCATATCAGGCGTCCTCCTTTCCCATGGCGTCGGCGATGGTGCTCACCAGCAGGCGGCTGTTTCCGCCGCCCTTGGTGACCTGTGTGGGTTCGATCCCCAGCTCTTCCGAGAGGATTTCCAGCACACGGGGGCTGCAGAAGCCGCCCTGACAGCGGCCCATGCCGGCGCGGGTGCGGCGCTTGACGCCGTCGATGGTGGTAGCGCCCACAGGCCGGCGGATTGCCGCGCGGATCTCTGCTTCCGTTACCTGTTCACAACGGCAGACGATGGCGCCGTATTCGGCGTTTTCCTTCACAGCCTTCATCCGCTCCTCCAGCGTCATGGCATAGAAGGGTTTATTGCGCATAGGGGCGGATTTCCACTCAGTCTTTTCGGCAAGGTTGTTCTCGCTTGCGATCTGGCCGACCAGCATTTCGGCAATGGCGGGAGCGGCGGACAGGCCGGGGCTTTCCACGCCAACGGTCTCATACGCACCGGGGCATCCTTCCACTGCACCAATGATAAAATCGCCGTTCTCCTCATGGGCACGAATGCCGGCAAAGGTTGTGATCACATTGCGCAGGCTGAGGGCAGGCCAGGTCATGCGGGAACGATCGTTAACCAGCGCCAGCGCAGCAGCAGTAGTGGAAACGTCGGTGGCATCTTCCACATCCTCAGCAGAGGGGCCTAGGATGGTATTACCGTGCAGGGTAGGCGATACCAGTACGCCCTTACCCATCTTGCTGGGGCACTGGAACATGGTACGGGTAAAAAGCAGCGGCTGCACATGATCCAGCAGGTAATACTCACCCTTACGGGGGATCAGCCTGACCTTACGGTCAGACAGTTGATTATGCAGCTCACCAGATCCGATACCGGCGCAGTTGATGACCAGATCCGCCTGCATTTCGCCCTTGGAGGTCTCCAGTACAAACCCGTTCTCTTCCTTGTGGATCGCGCTGACATAAGCATTCATGACAAACTGAACCCCGTTCACTGCTGCATGATCAGCCAGCGCATAGGTCAGCTCGTAGGGGCTGGTCAGACCGCTGGTGGGCACCAGCAGGGCACATTCCACATCAGGATTGGTATTTGGTTCCAGCCGGAGGATCTCGTCACGTTCAATAATGCGCAGTTCCTCCACGCCGTTCTCCACGCCCTGTTGATACAGCTTCTCCACGGAAGCCCGCTCCTCGGGAGAAAAAGCCAGCACCATCGCTCCAGGCTGGCCATAAGGCGCGCCAACCTCTTTGCACAGCTGGGGATACATTTTCGCGCCAGCCACATTCAGCTTGGCCTTCAAAGAACCCGGCTTGGCGTCGAAACCGGCGTGCACGATCGCGCTGTTGGCTTTGCTGGCGCCTTCCGCCACGTCCACGCCGCCCTCCAGTAGCGTAACATCCGCCTCATAACGGGACAACAGCCGCGCGATCGCACAGCCAACCACGCCGCCGCCGATAATGATGATCTTCTGATTCAAGTGGATCCCTCCGTCTCATGCTGTCACCTTTTTGGCGCAGCCGTATACCTGTTGTTATCATACCACGAATAGGCGCGAAAGAAAACCTATTGTGCCAGTTTTGTTTTTTGCGCCGCCACACCTGTTCTTTTCCTGCATATAACTTGAAAACCATACCTTTCATCGCTACAATGAAACCATTGATTTTCCCCGAAAGGACGTGTACGTATCCATGGCTCTGATTGAAATGAAAACGCCGCTGGTGGAAATGGACGGCGACGAAATGACCCGTGTGCTTTGGCAAATGATCAAAGACAAGCTGATCCTGCCCTACGTGGATCTGAAGACCGAATACTATGACCTTGGACTGAAGAAGCGCGACGAGACCGATGACGCCATCACAGTAGAAAGCGCTAACGCGACCCTGAAATACGGTGTGGCGGTCAAGTGCGCCACCATTACCCCAAACGCTCAGCGTGTGGAGGAATATAATCTCAAACAGATGTGGAAGAGCCCAAACGGCACCATCCGCGCTATTCTGGACGGTACCGTATTCCGCGCCCCCGTGCTGGTCAAGGGGATCTCCCCCTGCGTGCGCAACTGGAAAAAGCCCATCACCATCGCCCGTCATGCCTACGGCGACGTGTACAAGAACACCGAATATGCCGTGCCCGGCGCAGGCAAAGCAGAAATTTGCTTTACGGATGCGCAGGGCAACGAGACCCGGCAGACCATTCTGGAGTTCAAAGATGGCGGCATCATTCAGGGCCAGCACAACACCGACGCAAGCATTACCTCCTTTGCCCACAGCTGTTTCCAGTATGCGCTGTCCGTGAAGCAGGATCTGTGGTTCTCTACCAAGGATACCATCTCCAAGGTATACGACCACCGCTTCAAGGATATCTTTGCCGACCTTTACGAAAATCAGTACAAAGAAGCTTTTGAAAAAACCGGTATCACCTATTTCTACACTCTGATCGACGATGCTGTTGCCCGCGTGATCCGCAGCGAGGGCGGCTTCATCTGGGCGCTGAAAAACTATGACGGCGACGTGATGAGTGATATGGTGGCCACTGCTTTCGGCAGCCTGGCCATGATGACCAGCGTGCTGGTTTCGCCCAATGGTCAGTTTGAATACGAAGCTGCTCACGGCACCGTGACCCGCCACTACTACCGCCACCTGAAGGGCGAAGAGACCAGCACCAACTCTGTTGCCACCATCTTTGCCTGGACCGGAGCGCTGCGCAAGCGCGGCGAGCTGGATGAGCTGCCCGATCTGTGCGCCTTTGCCGATAAGCTGGAAAAGGCCACGCTGGACACCATCGAAAGCGGCGAAATGACCAAAGATCTGGCTTTGCTGTACGAAGGCGAGGCCAAGGTACTCAACAGCGAGCAGTTCCTGGACGCCATCGCTAGCCGGATGTAACTTCATTTACGAACGTTCACCCCGCCAAATACCAAAACCGCAGCGCTATTCACACAGCGCTGCGGTTTTGATTATGGTTGATGCCATTCACTCTGCCGGCTCACATTTTCCCTTCCAACACCTTGCGGGCAATAAAGGTGGCGATGAACGTCACATACAGGCCGCCAATACACAGGAAGGACGGCACCCGATAGCCCAGACTCATCAGCACGAAAGCCAGCACCACAAATACGATCGAGGCCGCAATCATGCCTACCGTGCAAGCAGTCCGAACGATGGCAATATTGCGCTCGTCATTTCGCTCGATTTCTTCCTGCTCCAGCTTCTTCTGAGGCACCACTTTGCTGCGGATGGTATAAAAGATGGCTACACAAATAATACCGAAGCCAAAGCCGGTGAACATCCCCAGCAGGGTATTGAACGCCTGCCCCTCCGGCTGAACAATGAGAAACGTGAGCAGACCATAGGCGAAGCTCACGATGCCAAGGGCCACCATAGCCCACCCAATCCACTTGTTTCGATTTACATTCTTACAAAACATATCTCTTCCTCCTCATATTCTGTATAAAGATCAATTGTTCCGTCATCCATGTCAGATTCCGGCGCGGCGAAGAATGATCAGCAGCGCAGCGATACCCAGCGCAAACATACCCGTGCCAACGCCGCTCATCACGCCCAACAGTCTGTTGCCGTACCTGCCGTTCTGCGCGCCTTTGCGCTTAAACAGCCAGAAACCAGCCATGGCAAGCATCAGCCCAAGGATCAGCAGCAGGCATACAGCTGTGGGACCCATGCTGCGGATGGTGTCGATCAGACTCACGCTTCTTCCTCCTCATCGATAAACATTTCTTCAACGGTTACGCCAAAGTACCTTGCCAGACGAAGCGCCAGCAAAATGCTGGGATTGTAGCGGCCATTCTCCAATGAACTGATGGTCTGGCGAGAAACCTTCATGACCTCTGCCAGTTCATCCTGTTTCATGCCGCGTGCCAGACGCAGTTCCTCCAAACGGTTTTTCATTCGGACTCCTCTCCTCCAGCATCAAAAATGGAAAGCATGCTTTACATAACATATCATACCATCCATTTTACAGTATGTCAAGCACACTTTACATATTTTTTGATAAACAAATCTGACTCACTGTTTTTGCCTATATAAAAAGCGTTCCCCCATCGCATATGAAGGAACGCAAGTGCCTGTTTCCGTAGCAAGCATATCAAAAACGCTGCTGTCCATCCAGCCAGGTTTCCTGTTTTGCCTGATGAACCCGGTCGCCGGGCATGGAAGTCCCCAGCAGGAAGGGCGACGATGGATCGTGCCTGCGCCTGTTCTGCTGCACAGTTTCTTCACTGTCGTTTGCATAGCAGTAGCGGCACAGATGGCCGCAGCTGTGGTATGCACCAATATCGCAGCTCAAGTAGCACGCGCATTCTTTGCGGGTAGGCTTGGTTTTCGGAGCATTCAATCGGGCGTGAAGCGCGGCTTCAAAGGTTGCAAGGGTCATGCATCCGCTGCAATCCACCCCGTAGGGCGAAAGTTCGTCTCCCTCGGCGCAGGCCTTCACCGTCATACCGTAGGCGCCCGCGATCTCCGCAAAGGCTTTCCCCAGATAGAGGCGATCCTTCTGTTCCACTTCCCGGACTTCTGGGAAATTCCGTTTCACTTTTTCATAAAGATCAATGAAGCTGATAACGCAGGTATTGGTGGCACCCCGGAGCGTTCTGGCCATGGTTTCAAAATCGCGCAAATGCCGCTGCACGGTGTACGTATCCGTAAGCAAAACAGGATCGTAACGCCAGCAGACGGACTCCTTTCCCAACCGATCGGAAAGTGCCCAAAAATCCTCCATGACCTTTTCCTTGGGCGGCACATTGGGCTCCATATCCCTGCCATAGGGCGTGATGGTTACAAACCAGTACTGGCCGTAAGATGACAGCCTGTCCAGATGCGGCAGCATGGGCGCAGGATTCTTGGTACAGAACACCAGCAGATCCACCACCTCCGGCGACAGCAGATAACAGGTCACCGCAGATGGATCATATGGATTGCGCACCAGAACAAAGCCTTCTTCCAGACGCTTCAGGAACCAGGGAGTATAAAAGGCGGGGATGTCGGTGCGCATACCGGTATGAATGATCATGCTGATTAATCCTTTGCAACCAGCGAACGCAGATAATCCGCCAGCATATGTCCAACCCGCTGATTATAGGCTGCGTTGGGGTGCTGACGCGCGCCATAATCTGCCTCGGTGTAATCCGGCATCACAAAGAAACTCACGTCCCTGATGCCTTCTGCCAGGCAGCGGTTCACCGCATTGATTCCAATCTGCGGCAGCCGATCGGAAGACGGCAGGATCCAGACGATCTTGGCCTGAGGGTTGCATTCCCGGATGGTTTTGATAAAATCAGCCACCTTCCCGGTAAGCACCGGCAAAAGCTCCTCGACCCGTTCCGCACGGCGCATGGCGCCGATGTCGTTGGTCAGGAGGCGTACGCACACCACGTCCGCTTTCCAGGAGGTAAAATCATAGGCTTTCTGACAGCCGCGCTTTTCTGCTGCTTCGCCTTTCAGGACGCCGGCGATCTGGCGGTACCCATCCGCCATGTTGCCTTCGGTCTTTAACTCCCAATCCCAGCTGACGCCGTAGCCGCTCTGGGAAAGCACGCGGCGCTCCGCTCCCAGTTCCTGTGCGGCATAATGGGTATAGTTGGCGCAGGCGGAGAACCAGATGGAGATCCACTCGTCGTTGTCTTTGGGCGCAAGCGAACCCTCGGCGCTGGTCAGGCTGTCGCCGACAAATTCAATGCGCAGCTTGGGCTGCGGAAGTTCTAGCAGTTCTCCGTCATAACGGATCCCATGCAGGATCACCGTTGCTTCCGGAGAAGCAGGCATCGGCTGGGTCTCTTTCATCAGCGTAACGATGCGGGAGGTTTCGGCGCTCATTCCGCATACCAGGGGATACCAGTGCCGGCCCTGCTGCACGGGAAAGCGGGCAATGGGATAGCCTTCCACGGTGGCACAGACCCACATATCAGGCTGCTGTACCGGCGCTTCCAGTTCGGCCCAAAGCTGCGTTCCCTTCAGATTGACCATGAAACCGCTGCCCGTCCAATCCAGGCACACCGGTTCCTGTTCCAGATCCATACGGCCAAGCAAACGTACATTGGGTGCTTTCACACTGCTTTCGATCATTTTACTGTCTCCTGTTCATGATGATAGGTTACCGTCATCATATCATGCGCTAAAACAATCGTCAATGAAGGCAAAAGGTTTCCGGGGCAAAAATCATCGCGGCGGCAAAGGTTTATTTGACCCTCGTCCAGGTATGCTGTATAATAGATTGGTTAGAATTTCATGTAGAGGAGCTGGATGGATGAACGTTTTGATTGGATTTGCCAGCAAAACGGGCACGACGGAAAAAGCTGCCCGGATGCTGTACCAGCAGCTGACCGATATAGGCTGGCAAACCACCGTGGCCGATCTCAGCAAAGAAAACCCCAGTCCGGCCTGTTATGACCTAGTCATCACTGGCTCGCCTGTGCGCTGCGGGATGATCCACAAAGCCATCAAGGGCTGGCTCAGCGCCAATGAAAGCGAGCTGCTGACCAAACCCTTTGCCCTGTTTTTGTGCCGTTGTATGCAAAATGACCCTGTGAATGCGCTGGCTGCTCAGGTATCCGAAAAGTTGCTGAATCATGCTTCCAAAATCGACGACATGGGCGGAGAAATGGATCTGGCCAAGCAGAAAGGCTTTGACCGATTCATGGTGAAAATGATCAGCAAGATGCCGCAGGCTGCACAGATGCACATCAGCGGTGTGGAACCGGAGCGGGTCGCCGCCTTTGCCCAGGCGCTCAAGGAGACTGTACAAGCATGATTTCTCTTCCCTTTACCCTGTTAGGGACCGTGGTCCGTGGTAAGCAGCTGGGCACCCAATTGGGCTTTCCCACCGCCAACATTCGCTATGACGCCCAGCTTGCGCAGTGGCCCAGAGAGGGCGTATATGTGGGGCTGGCGCAACCAGAGGATGAGCCGCAAGAATACCTGTGCATCCTCAATCAGGGAAAGCATCCCACCACTCCCGAGGGCATTCCTACTGTGGAAGCCCACCTGCTGGCTTACTCTGGTCAGGCGCTGTATGATCGTAAACTGCGCCTCACCTACCTTCATTTTCTGCGTCCCGAGCAAACCTTTGACACGCTGGACGACCTGAAAGCACAGCTTGCCGATGACCGGCAGGCAGCGCTTCTCTGGGCCAGCCAGCACAATGTAAGGAGTTGATCCTATGGAACAACAGCAGGCAACGCCTATCGTACTGGATCAGGCGTGCTATCAATACGATGAGCAGGATGAAACCCTTGCCGTCGATCATGTGACCCTTTCTGTGGAAAAGGGCAGTTTTGTGGCAGTGCTTGGACATAACGGCTCCGGTAAAAGCACCATGGCCAAGCTGATGAATGCGATCTACCTGCCCACGGAGGGCAAGGTCATGGTCTGCGGCATGGATACGACCTCCGAAGAGGACGTCTGGAGCATCCGTAAGCATGCGGGAATGGTATTCCAGAATCCGGACAACCAGATCGTTGCCAATGTGGTGCGGGAGGACGTAGCCTTCGGTCTTGAGAACCTGGGCGTTCCCCGGGAGGAAATGCTGCCCCGCATTGACGAGGCGCTCAGCGCTGTCCGCATGACCGAAAGAGCGGACTCCGCCCCTCATATGCTTTCCGGCGGACAGAAGCAGCGCGTAGCCATCGCCGGCGTGCTGGCCATGCAGCCTGACGTCATGATTATGGACGAGGCCACCGCAATGCTGGATCCTTCCGGACGCAAGGACGTACTGGCCACGGTGCACCGGCTGAATAAAGAAAGTGGAATGACTGTGGTGTGGATCACCCACTACATGGAAGAAGCCGCCACCGCCGACCGAGTGGTGGTGCTGGACAGCGGCAAAGCTGTGATGGACGGTACGCCCGCACAGGTTTTCTCCCGCGTGGAGGAGATCAAGGCGTTGGGCCTCGACGTGCCTCCCATGGCCGAGCTTGCGCTTCGGTTGCGCAATGCCGGTCTTCCCCTTGAGGAAAACATTCTCACCGTTACGGATATGGTAAAGGAGCTGAAGAAGACGCTATGCCCATCCAAATCGAGCACCTGACGCATACCTATATGCCGGGAAGCCCCTTTTCCGCCGTGGCGCTGAACGACATCAGCCTGACCATTGAAGACGGCGAGCTAATCGGTCTCCTTGGCCATACCGGCTCCGGTAAAACCACCCTTGTGCAGCATCTCAACGGCCTGATCAAGCCCACGCAGGGCCGGGTCATTGTGGACGGGCTGGATATTTCCCAGAAGGGCACCAGCCTGCTTGACGTGCGCAAAAAAGTAGGCCTGGTCTTCCAATATCCTGAATATCAGCTGTTCGAGGAAACCGTAGCCAAGGATATTGCCTTTGGTCCAAAAAATCTGGGCCTTTCCCAGGAGGAGATCGACCAGCGGGTACGCACCGCCATGGAAAAAGTAGGCCTTGACTACGAAGAGGTCGCTCAGCGCTCTCCTTTTGAGCTCAGTGGCGGTCAGATGCGCCGAGTTGCCATTGCCGGCGTACTGGCCATGCAGCCCAAGGTATTGGTACTGGACGAGCCCACCGCAGGACTGGATCCTGCCGGGCGGCGCAGCATCCTTGATATGATCCGCCAGCTGCACGCGGCCGGAGGCCTGACGGTGATCATGGTCAGCCACAGCATGGACGATATTTCCACCCTTGCCACCCGACTGATCGTCATGAGCAAAGGACAGGTGGCGCTTACCGGAACGCCCCGGGAAGTGTTCCAGCATCGCCAGCAGCTCAGTGAGATCGGTCTGGGCGTGCCTCAGGCGGCTGAACTTGCACATGCGCTTAGGGAAGCAGGCCTTGATCTGCCTGAAGATATTTACACTGCCGAGGAAGCCTTTGAAGCCATCCTGCAGCTGGCTGGAATCACGAGTAAAGGGGAGGCTGGCGTATGCTGAGAGACATCACCCTCGGGCAGTATATGCCCGGCAACACTGTGGTGCACCGGCTGGATCCCCGCACCAAGATTCTATTGACTGTCGTATACATCGCCATGATCTTCTGCGTTACCAGTCCTGTATGGTACGTAATTCCGCTGCTGTATTTGGCGCTGTGCGCGAAACTGGCGGGCATCTCCCTCAAGCAGTTGCTCAAAGCCGTTAAGCCGCTTCGCTTTCTGCTGATCCTCACCTTCTTGCTCAACCTGTTCTTCTCCACCGGTACCACCATCCTGATTCATTGGGGCTTTTTCAAGATCACCAAAGAAGGGCTGATGACGGCCATCCACTTCAGCATGCGTCTGATCTTCCTGGTGGCGGGCACGTCCGTCCTGACGTTGACCACCTCCCCCATCGCGCTTTGCGACGGCATCGAAGTGCTGTTCAAGCCCCTGAGCAAGATCGGTTTCCCTGCCCACGAACTGGCCATGATGATGACCATCGCCCTTCGCTTTATCCCCACCCTGATCGAAGAGGCGGATAAGATCATGAAGGCGCAGATGGCTCGCGGCGCTGATTTCGAAAGCGGAAATCTGCTCAAGCGCGCCAAGGCCATGGTACCGCTGCTAGTGCCGCTATTTGTCAGCGCGTTCCGCCGCGCAGGCGAACTGGCCATGGCCATGGAAGCCCGCTGTTATCACGGCGGCGAAGGACGTACCCGGATGCGGGTGCTCCGTTTCACCATGAACGACGCTTATGCGGCGCTGGTTACCATAGCTGCTTTGCTTCTGACCATCTTCTGCGGGATGTGGCTGAAATGACCGAATTACCCCCCATTATCAAACCCGACCCTAAGCCAGGTACGCACCGCGTGCTGATCCGCGTCAGCTACGATGGCACCGCCTATGCAGGCTGGCAGCGGCAGCAAAATGCGCTGGCTGTCCAGCAGGTGCTGGAGGAAGCCCTGAGCAAACTAACGGGCGAAACCATCACCGTGACCGGTTCCAGCCGTACTGATGCCGGCGTTCATGCCCTGGGTCAGTGCGTGCATTTCGACACCTGCAGCAGGATCCCGGCTGATAAATATCCTTTTGCCCTCAACACCTGTCTCCCGGCAGATATCCGTGTGCTGGCAGGAATGGATATTTCTTCACAGTTTCATGCAAGATTTGATGCAAAAGGGAAATCCTATACCTATCGCATTCACAACGCGCCCCATGCCAGTGCTTTGATGCGTAATTTCAGTGCGCACGTTCCGCAGAATCTGGATGTTTCCCTGATGCAGCAAAGCCTCCCCTGCCTCATCGGCACCCACGATTTTGCCGCATTTCAGGCAGCAGGTGGTACCGCGAAGACTACCATTCGCACGCTGGAAAGTATTCAGTTGCTTCAGAATGGTCCGGAGCTAACGCTCATGGTTCGCGGCAACGCGTTCCTGTATAACATGGTACGGATCATTGCCGGAACTGCACTGGATATCGGCATGGGCCGCATTCCGCCGGAAGCCTTCCAAAAAGCCCTGGATACAGGCGATCGTCTTGCGCTGGGCATCACCGCTCCTGCCTGCGGACTGGAACTGACGCAGGTGTACTATCAGCATCCGTCTGTTGGACAAAATCTGTTCGCTGAATAAGATTTACCGATCATCATTGACAAAGGAGGCGTTCCATGTCCGACTACATCCTCAGTTGCTGTTCCACAGCCGACTTGACCCGTGAGCACTTCGAGACCCGTGACATCCATTACATCTGCTTCCACTACGAACTGGATGGTAAGCAATACCTGGACGATCTTGGCCAGACAATGCCCTTTGATCAGTTTTATTCAGCTATGGCCAATGGTGCTGAAACCCGCACTTCCCAGATCAACCCCGGCGAATTTGTGGACTACTTCACGCCCTTTTTGGAGCAGGGAAAGGACATTTTGCACGTCTGCCTGTCCTCCGGCATTTCCGGCGTGTTTAACTCCGCAGAGCTAGCCCGTAAAGAACTTTCTGAAAAATACCCCGAGCGAAAGATCTATGTGGTGGACTCCCTGGGTGCTTCCTCCGGTTATGGCTTGCTGATGGATCGTCTGGCTGACCTGCGCGACAGTGGAATGGGCCTGGACGAACTTTGTCAATGGATGGAAGACAACAAGTTGAATATGCATCTGTGGTTTTTCTCCACCGACCTGACGTTTTTTGTCAAGGGCGGTCGTGTTTCCAAAGCGTCCGGTTTCGTTGGTAATGTACTGCACATCTGCCCGCTTCTGAATGTGGACTACAAAGGCAAACTGATTCCACGTTTTAAGATCCGAGGCCGAAATAAGGTCATCCACGAGATCGTAAAAAAAATGGAAGAGAACGCACAGGACGGACTGGCCTACAACGGCAAGTGCTATATCTCTCACTCAGCCTGCCTTGAGGATGCCCAAGCAGTTGCCCGTTTGATTGAAGAACGGTTCCCCAATCTCAACGGAAAGGTAGAGATTTACAGCGTGGGTACCACCATTGGCAGCCACACCGGTCCCGGAACAGTGGCGCTGTTCTTCTGGGGCAGCAAACGTACTAACTAAACCCTTTGACGATCTACAAAAGGAGGGGCATTGGCGAATGTTGATCATTGGAATCTGCGGTGCCAGTGGAAGCGGCAAAAGCACGCTGGCTCAGGAATTGTGCCGTTCGATCGGCGATCGTTGCATCGTGATCAATCACGACTGCTATTACCGTGATCATTCTCACCTGTCATTTGAAGAACGGTGCCGTCTCAATTACGACGAACCCGACATCTTCGATCATGACCTGTTTCTTGAAGACATGAAGACGCTGCTTGATGGCAAACCGATCACCCGCAAGCAGTACGATTATTCCAATCATCGCCGGGCTGATTCCGATGAACTGATCTACCCGGCCGACGTGGTGATCATTGAAGGCATTCACGTGTTCTATGATCCGCGGCTGCGCGATCTGATGTTCCTGAAGCTTTACATGAGCGTGGAGCCTGATGTGTGCCTTTTGCGCCGCATCACCCGCGACATCAATGAACGCGGTCGCAGCATTGAGAACATCTCGACCCAGTATCTCACCACCGTCAAGCCCATGTTTGACAAGCACATTCGCAACTACATCGAGTTGGCGGACGTCATCGTTGCCCACGGCGGCAAAAACGCCCGCATCGTCAGCATTCTGGCTGGTTATGTTCGCCACGAACTCGGCTGAACCAACTGATTGCAATCAAAAAGAGCACCGGGAAGGCTTCGTTGCACTCCCGGCGCTCTTTTTTTGTTTAGTCCTCCGACCCGGCCTGTTCCGCTTCCTGCAATAGAACCTTATATTGATTCTTGCCAGCGGTCTTCGCCAGGTACAGTGCCGCGTCCATACGCTCAAAGACAGCGCTGAATTCCTCGTTGGGGTGCGCCGCGGTGACGCCTACGCTGCAGCGAACTTCTCCCTCGCCTTTCAGCCGAATCTCGCTGACGCTCTTAATAAGCAGCTCGGCCTTTCGCTTCGCAACCTCAATAGAATGGGTATTGCGCATATACACGACAAACTCGTCGCCGCCAAACCGGGCGACAATATCGTTCTGACGAAACAGGCTGCTGATTCGTTGCGCAACCATATGCAGCACAACATCGCCTTCCGGATGACCATAAGTGTCGTTGATGTTCTTGAAGTTATCCAGATCCACGAACAGAAGCGCATCCGTCTGGTCTTCTTGCATATCTGCCAGCGCTTCTTCGATAGCGATGCGTCCGGTGTCCTTGTTCATCAGGCCGGTGGTGCCGTCGTACTGGGCGCGGACCTCCAGCTGGTTATGAAGAACGCGTTCCTCGTTGATATCCTCAATACAGCCAACCAGACGATAGACATTGCCAGCTTCGTCAGCCATGCTCACATACCGCATACGCTGCCAGCGGTAATCCTCGCAGAAATAACGGCCCATAAATTCCAGCACGCCGCTGACCGGCTTACGGCAGGCATTGATCAGACAATGGCGAACCGCAGCAAGGTCATCGTTGTGGATATAGAACGATCTGCTTTCCAGACTCTTGAGGTAGTTGGGATGCAGTTCCTCCTCCGCCTGCTGACCGGGGCGCGCTTTGGACAGGGTCATCATGTCATCGTCCGGCCGGTAATCAAACACAACGATGTCATCAATTTCGCTGATGATACGGTAGCGTTCCTGTTCCCAGCGTTCCTTTTGTTCGCTCTCTACCTGCTCCGTGATCTCGTACGAAGCAGCATAGCAGTAATACTTCCCTCTGCGCTGCAGCAGTTTGCAGGCAAAGGCGATCCAGATCAACTTACCGTCCAGGCGGCAGGCGGCTTTTCTGATATGCACAACCTCTCCGCTCCAGAAACGTTCTTCGATTCCCGCGGGCGAAGGAGACATTTCATGCAGATATTCCACATGTTCGTTGGTCTCGTGCAGGGTAAGGAACGTATCGTAATCCAAGCCAAAGAACGAAGCAAAGTTCGGATTGGCGTAGATCAGCTTGCCGTATCCGCCGTTGGACCCATCCAATTCATGGATGGAGACGCCGCTGGGAACATGCTCCACAATGTCTTCAAACCGCTGATGCGACTCCACAAGCGCCTCGCTGGCATTGGTGGCTTCATCCATATCCACCAGCGCCGCAAACGCGCGCAGCTCGCCGCTGGCAAGACGTTCCAGATTGGCGGTACCAATGCGCATCCAGCGATACGCGTCTTCCTCAGTACGCAGCCGTAGATTCAAACGGCGCTGCTGCTTCCATTCCTCGTCCTGGAAATAGGAAACCAACGCGTCCCGATCATCGGGATGCACGTGCTCCAATATTTCAATACCGCTTTCCTGTACAATCTGGTTGGTTTGATGATCCGAGTATTCAATGCTGAACTGGTTGGTGTCATAATTCCACTCGATGACATATACGCCTGCCTGCTCCATCATGCAGCGATAGCGTTCCTTCAGGCGCAATGCGCTATCCTTCAACTCCAGTTCGCGGTTCATACGCTCGCTCAAGCGATGCCGCTGTCCAATCAAAATTGAAAGACTCATGGAGATCATCAACGCAATACCGATTCGGGAAGGCGTAATCTCTTTTGCATCCACAAACTCAAAGCCAAGGAAGCCATGATAGTCCCCCGCGTATTCGATAGCAATCTGCAAAGTGTTATGCATATCAAAGGGCATCCGGGCAAGCTCAGGGTGCTCAGCCAGGCTCTTGACGCCGATCAGGATACCATTGCTGTCGAAATAGTTATGATAAGCGCCATCGATCTCCTCAGGGAACCGACGATTCTGTTGATTCTCCTTCTGAGGCGGTACGCCGCCGGCACACCATTCAAAGCCGGTAAACCAAGTACCATCGCCGCAATCCTTGACCACATAGACCCTGGCGAGACCCAGCTGCTCGCCTGTATTTCGAATGATCGTTTCGATGGTTTTCTGCGTACTGTCACAGCCAGCAGCCGTAATGCGCATGAGCATTTCCGCAAGGCTGTATTGGTAGTTGCTGCTGATATTACTGAAGTCTCTGCTCAAGCCCGCGCTGATGGCATCGCGTTCCACTCGCTGCTGATTATCCAGCAGCATTCCGCTGATACGAGTGACGCGACCATGCTCATCTGCAGCGCTGAGCAGGCGCAGACGGTACCAGCCCATTCTGCCGCCATCCACTTCGCAACCATAGTTTTCGCAGTAGTTTCCGGCTTCGACCAGTGCCTTGCGGAAACAGCAGCGTGCACCCGCAGCAAGCACAGGGTGCGGCTTTGGTTCACAGCACTGGGAAAGATAAGGCTGATAGGTATCCGTCAAAACGGTACCGTCCACCCGCTCCATGCGCATGCTCAGACAGTCCGCTTCTGGATCATAATCCAGCATAGCCACCGTCAGTAGCGTTTCCTCTTCGCCAGGCTGCAGATTTCCATACGGATTACGGGACATTTCGCGCAAGCGCTGGAAGTCGGCTGTTTCATTGGAAAGATACTTCACGCCAAAGAAGAAGTGCTTTTCGCCGGTGTGAAGCATGATCGTTTCCGCATCCTGCAGCCATGCAGCGTCACGATAAACGCGATGACGAATGGTCTGAATCGGTATATCATGCAGCGCAAGCTCTGCAAAGAAGCGCTGTACACGGCTTCTGTCCTCTTCAGCCACAGCGTGCATACACCACTGATTGATGTATTTGCTAAAGATTCTCACTTCATCGTCTTCAGTCTGTCCGTTCTTGATCAGGATGGTATCCTGTTCCAGATCCACTTCGAACAGCTCGTCCATATAGGTCATCAACGCGTCGCGGTATACCTGTGACTGCTTATGCACACGGTCGGTAATGTCGGTAAAGATGCACAGGGAGGTTCCTTCTCCATCGCCCAGAGAGAAGTGCTTCATCAACACTTCCACCCAGCCAATTGTGCCGTCCTGGCGCACAATCCGGTGCTCAAAGCTCAGGTTGTTTTCGCCGTCAATCATACGACGCAGGTTTTCCTGAACCAGCTTCAGATCTTCAGGATGCGTGTTTTTCATGGTATCGCCGAAGGTTGCGTTGCGATACTGCAGCTCGCTTTCGTAGCCGAACATACGCCACAACGCCTCGTTGAAGCGAACCAGTTCTCCGTCACCGCCCTGTTTGACGTCATAACGCATCACGCCGCAGGGGAGCGCATCATAAAGACTCTTGAGGTAGAGCGTATTCGCCCGGAGAGAGGCCTCCTGCTCATGAAGCCGATCGTCTTTTTCCGCCAACTCGTCCATGTTCAGAACGATGGCGGTGATAAACTGCTTGTCATCCTCAGTGCGAAGCCTTTGCGCATACATCTGCGTCCAGCGCCAGCCGCCGCTTTTCAATCGCGTACGGTACCGAATGCTGTGCTCGCCGCCCTCGGCATCCTGTGCCGCCTGCTGCAGCATGGGAATGAGCAGCGCGCGGTCTTCCTGATGGAGAGCCTTGGTAGGATCCTGCGAAAAGCGCCGGAAAAAGTCTTCCTGATCGTAGCCGAAAAGCGCGGGAACCGCATCATTGCAATAAACGATATGGGCTTTGTCCTCGATAAGTTCAAAATGAATGATACCGCCGGGCACGTTGTTGATAATGGCGTTCAGTTCGTCATTAAGGCGAATGTTCTTTTCCATCAGTTCGCGCCGGGTGGTGTTATTGGTTACGTCGAAATAGTAGATAAGGTGGTTCATGTTGCGGGCGAGGAAACGGATATGAACATGATGCCACATCCAACCCTCTTTGGGCGGAATGGCTTTCATACGGAACTCGCACTGCTGCTGCTTGCCTGTTTGCTCTGCCTGCTGCATCGCATCAATCAAGATTTCCCTGAAGTCCACATCGATCCACTGAAGCAAGCCACGGCGAACCACGGTGTAGTCCTCCATGGTCGTGCCCATTTCCTCCAGATAGCGTTCGTTAATCCGGAGGGTTTCCAGCTCGTTTCCATCGTATTCCATGATAGCGGCGCCGCCCACAAAACTGGAAAACAGCAGCGCAGCCTGGGTAGTTGGATTGATAAAGTCCAGACTGCCTTCCACTGCCGTATTAGGCAGCGACCGTTCGGGCGAGGCAGTGGTCGTAGTGCTCATCAGTTCTTCAAACTGTTCCACGGGCATAGGCCGCGCATAGTAATAACCCTGCATGACCATACAACCCATGCTGTGCAGATAGTCAGCCTGAGCGAAGGTTTCTACGCCTTCCGCAATGATAGGTAGATCAAGCCAGTGCGCCATACGCACGATAGAATTTAGGATATTGCCGCCGCGCTCGTCGATCCTGGAGAGGAACTTCATGTCCAGCTTGAGAACGTCAACAGGCACATTTTTGAGCATATTCAAAGAGGAATAACCGCTGCCGAAGTCATCCATCTCAACCAGGAAACCGCGTTCACGTAAGCGGTTTACCATGGTAATCAGCTGGTCGGGGTTATCCATATAGGCTGATTCTGTGATTTCGAGGCGAAGCAGATCAGTAGAGATGTGATACTTCTCCACCAGATGGTCGATCATGTCCAGCAGGCCCTGGTCGGCAATATCTACACGGGAAATATTGACTGAAACAGGCACTACCTGACGGCCCTCATCAATCCACTGGCGCAGCAGTTTACAGACCTGCTCCCACATATAATAGTCCAACCTGTTGATAAATCCGTTTCGTTCAAAGACAGGAATGAACGAAGCAGGCGGAATCAGGCCCTTGGTGGGATGGAACCAGCGTACCAGGGCCTCTGCGCCAACAATGCTGCCATTGGCATGATTGTACTGGGGCTGGAGATAAACATGGAACTGACCCTCCGCCAGCGCGCCCTCCATATCACCGATCAGTTCCTGCTCTTCGCGCAGGCGTTCGCGCATGGAGTGGTCGTAATAAGCCAGATTGCGCTGATAATTGCCCTTGAGCGTCAGCAGAGCGAGCTGAGCTCGGTCGCTGATGATGTTCACGTCCAGTTCCGGATCGTCCACCACATACACGCCGATGCGCGGCATAAAACTGTATTTGTTTTTGCTTTCGTTCAGCCAGCCGAGAATGGTTTTCTCGGTCTTCTGCGGATCAAACAGTGCAATAGGAATGCAGTGAATAAAGTGGTCTGCGCCAATATGGCAGGCATACCATTCGGGATGCTCCAAATAGCGCTGGCCGATATAACGAACCAGTTCATCAGCGCCGCTGATCCCATAGATATCCTTGTAAATCTTGAACCTGTCAATATCCCAGCGAACGATCACATAACTGCCCGCAGGCCTGTCCTTGATGATGGAAGAAACCTTGCGGCAGAAGGCACTGTGCGTGCTCAAGCCGGTCAGTTCGTCGATCTCGGCGATCTGCGCTTTTTCGTTGTTGCTCTCAAGCTGACGAACCTTGGCAATGCAGCTCTTTGCCAACGCATCCAATTGCACCGTGCGCAGAAGATTATGAATGCGCTTAATAGCAAGATGCGGCTCCATCAGGGAAGTGAGCACATCTGCTGCGCCCATTTCCAGTGCCTTGATCCTGCCTTTCTCATCCTGAACGTCCGTCAGCACCAGTGCCGGATACTGCGCCGTCAGCTGCGCCTCCTCCAGCTGGGAAAGGACATCCCAGCCTGCCTGACAGGGCGCAATCAAATTCAACAGAAGCATACCGCAATGCGGACCCTCCTGCAAAATGCGAAGGGCATTCTCTGCGTCCGCTGATTCTACAATAATGAACTCATTGGAGAGAGCATTCTTCATCATCACAAAGTTCTGCTCATCCAATCCAACCGTCAGCAAAACACTCTGATAGATTCTAGGCATACGACTCCCCTGCCATTTGCGAATTTGTTTTTGATTCATAACAAGCATACTTAAACAAATACATTTTATCACAACCGCAAGGCAATGGCAAACGATTTGAAGAATTGATCGCAAAGAACATAAAAAGAACCGGTTTGATTATTTACGCACGCCCATCATGCAAATTTGCAGAAAACGCCCACAGCACCGAACTGGGCTGCGGACGTTTTCTGTTATGTACTTTGCGGGTATCAGCCCTTTTTCTTTTTGCAGAGGAAAGCAGTCAGGATGCACAGGTAAACGGACGCCAGACCCAGGGTGACGAAGCACAGCAGAGTGGATTCCGCAGCCAGGCTGACAAAAACCAGGATGGGGGCACCCAACACAATGGCATAGCTGCTGCCTACCACCAAATTGTTTGCGGCAGGGGTATTCAGCTCGGGGTCGATCTCCCTGAGCAACAGAATACCGGAGCCAATGGTGCCGGTGAGCATACCGTACATGGAGATGAGACCCTCCCGGCAGTAATCGCCATAGACTTTCTTGCTGATAAAACTCAGATACAGCCAAGTAATCACGCCACCAGCAACAGCGAGCAGCAGGAAAGGCACCCACAGACCGGAAATATCCTCCAGATTGATGGATGCGATACCGGCAACGATCATCAAGTCGAAAAAGAAACCGGAGAGGCGGTTGAGCAGATAGTTGTTCTGGTACTGACGGGTAATGAGCCCAGCTTTCTGCCCCTTTTCGAGCAATTTGCTCACAGCCATGGCCAGAGCGGAACCGATGATGAAGTTAAAGCCCCAGAGCAGGGAGTTCACGGTCTTGGCAAGGCCGGCAGAGATGGCGCTGATGCCGGAGGTCACGCCCCAGGTAAGCAGGTAGCTCAGCAGGTAAACGCCCAGCACCAGCACGGCCTGAATGGACAGCTTGTCGATGGAATCGGTAATGGGAATTTCGTTTTTATCCTGGAAAAAGTCCTCGGCGGCGGATTCATCCACCGTATCGGCGCTGGCATTGCGGAGACAGCCCTGTTTCTTCCAACGGTTGAGGATCACAACGCCCACAGTGCAGGCGCACAGATAACCGGCGGCGGAAATGGCAAGACCAAAGCTGCGCCCGCCGGTGAAGCCCAATACTTCATAGGAGGTGCCGATATTGTTGGCCTGTCCGGGACCCTGACCGTAGCCCATGGGCAAGAGCAGGCCGGCTGCCTTGAACAGTTCCGGCATGAAAGTATAGGCAAGGCCGATGGAGATGATCAGGCCTGTCACCGCCTGCACCAGATAGGTACCGACGATCGTCGCGCCGGACTTGAAGCCAGCTGACCGGGAATCCGCGTTCTTGTCAGGCCTGGTCCTGCGCAGGGACATGGCAATGAAGCCCAGAGCAATGCAATGGTAAACCAGCAGTTCTAGGAGGTTGTTGTCGGGTTTGAACAGGCCAAAGGTCTTCAGAATCAGCAGAAGAAAACCCGCCAAAACGGCCACAGGCATCAAGCCCTTACGGATGAAGGGAACCCTTCTGCGCAAAATATTGGCCACGATCACCGCAAGCGCAATGGCGCCCAACTGAATAATAAAATTCCATGCACCGACATTTGCTGCTGAGTAATCCATGAGGTCACGCTCCTTTTGCATTCACGTTATGCCATACGGCGAGGTATTTGCGGAGACAGATTGGCTTGGGCGCATGCATCTCATAGTACTTGCCCTGATACGTAAACACCATCAAGTGCTTCTGCACCAGCGCGAAATGAGAAACATTCTCCAGAGGAAAACGATACTGCCCCAATAAAAGTGTGTTGTCCTCCAGCGTAAGAACATCCTGAGCGAGCAAGTTTTCACTATGATCCTGCTGCAGCTCGAACAGCTTGATGTCCTCGTCCCGGAAGGCAGGAAGCGTCTCTGCGTTTTTCAGATAGTCATGCTGCCACTCATCCCATTGAAGAATATTCTCAAAGGGCTTGGGGGGATCGAAGGTGCCGTATTCCGTATATACCGTGTCCAAACCACAGCTACAGCGCACATGGTTTCCCGTGCCGTAAACGGTTCCCTGCTTGTGACACTCAGGACAGATAAACAAGGCAGTTTCGATCTGCTCGGCCCGTTTTTTCCCTTTGAAGCGCTGGGGTGATTCTTTTTGCCGCTCCCAGGCATTTTCGCTGATGTCCCGATTGACCGCGTCGTTCAGTTCCTGAGAAGACATATGGGAGAGCTGCTCAGGGGTATAGGTGTTGACGATGCTTCCGTACATCTTTCCCTTGCGGATGCCCTTGCCCCAGCGAGGGGCGGACAGATAGCCGCCCTCAATCCGGTAAGTCATCAGGTTCACTTTACCGATTTTGGCGATATCACCGGTGCCGGCGAATATCTTCTGCGCGACACCATTCCATGTGGTTTCACCCTCGCCAAAGATGCATACAGAATGTCCTGCCCGCAGTTTGCGAAGCATCGCCAGCGCCGTATCACCGCCGTTGGAGCCCTTGCGCCGGGAAATGGGCGCTACCAGATAATTGATGGCCTTTGTCCTCCATCCCTTGCGGAACAAATGCTCGCTGGCTACGAAGTACATCTGGTGTTTGGGAAAACTGCAAGCAACCAGAAACGGATCGTAATTGGTTACGTGGTTGGCGATGATCAAAGCCGGGGTTTCAGGATTGTATTCTTCGCAGGAATAATTGAGCATGCGCCTGAAAACAGGACATATCACCGCATGCAGGATCCTCCAGAGTTTCTTATGCCGCAGGCTTTCGTTCATAAGTCCTCCTAGTAAGCCAAATTTTGCTCTATTATGTTATGATACATGAAAAAACGACAAGAAACAAGTTAAAGAATCAGAAAAACAAAAAGGAGCCGCCACACTGGACAGCCCCAAATACTGAAAAAAGCAATGACAAACGTTTTGCCGTCTGTCATTGTTTTTTTCTTGTTCATCATGTGAAAAAAAGCATTATCGACGATCATCGCCTGTGGCCAGAGGGCCGCGCTGCCTGCGAAGATTGGCGATATATTGCTGATAGCTCAATTCCGTCTGTTCGCTTACCTTCTTCTCTTTTTTCTCCTCTCGAGCGCTCGGGCTTTTTTCTGTTGCGATGGAGCTGACCGACACGGGTCTTTCCAGCGGTGTTGCCTTCATCCGAATGGTTTTTTCCGCAGGTTTTGCAGTCGTCTTCGGAGACGCATCTGCCACAGCGGTTTCCATTTTCGGCTGCGTAAGCGGCGGTTTCTCCTGTGCAGGCTTTTGCTGCTTGTTCTCGCGCGCCTGTTTGGGCTTGCAGTCGGGCTTGCCCTCTGTGGAGGTAGATGCCACTTTCTCTTTGCGCTTATCTGCTTTCCGTTCAACCTTCTTCTCATCAGAAGCAGAGACTTTCAGTTTTTGGACTGCAGGCTGTTCTTTTTCCTTGGCAGGAGCATCCTTCGCTTTGGCGGTGTTTTGCTTGGCGGATTTGGGCGGTTGTTCGCTTTGCGCCTTGCGTCCCTGACGCGGCTGCTTGACCGTTTCGGTAAAAACCTGCATCGGCCATGCGCTTTCCAGTCTGGTCAGCTTCTTGCCGATCAGCTTCTCGATGTCGTTCAGCTGCTTTTGCTCATCGATACAGCAAAAGCTGATGGCAATACCTTTCTGCCCTGCGCGGCCTGTACGGCCAATGCGGTGTACGTATGCTTCCGGTTCATTGGGAAGATCATAATTGAATACATGGGACAGACCGGCGATATCAATACCGCGAGCTGCGATATCCGTGGCGATCAGCACGCGGATCTTGCCTTTTTTGAACTGAGAAAGCGCTTCCTGGCGGGCATTTTGGCTTTTATCGCCGTGAATGGCCTTGGAAGCGATGCCGACGCGAGAAAGCTCGCGCACCACGCGGTCTGCTCCATGCTTGGTTCGAGTAAAGACCAACGCGCTTTCGATATTGGGCTTGCTGAGCAGATCAGCAAGCAAGTGCTTCTTGTTGGCCTTGTCCACCAGATAGAGAAACTGACGGATGGCGTCCACAGTGCTGGAGACGGGATCCACCTTCACGGATACGGGATCGGTGAGGATGGAAAGGGCAAGCTTCTCTACCTCAGTGGGCATGGTAGCGGAAAACAGAAGGGTCTGCCGCTGCGCAGGCAACTGCGCGATCACCCGCTTCACGTCATGGATAAAGCCCATGTCCAGCATGCGATCTGCCTCATCCAGCACGAAAATATCCAGCTGCTTGAGCGAAATATATCCCTGGCCGATCAAATCGTTCAGGCGGCCCGGCGTAGCCACCAGAATATCCACGCCGCGCTTGAGGGCATCCACCTGCGGCTGCTGTCCCACGCCGCCAAAAATCACGCAGGAGGTTAGCGGCAGTTTCTTTGCATAAGCGACAAAATTCTCATAGATCTGAAGGGCCAGCTCACGGGTGGGCGTGAGCACCAGCGCCCGAATCGGCCGTTTGCTGCCCTGTTTGGGCTGCGATTTCGCAAGCAGCTGCAGGATCGGCAGCGCAAAAGCAGCTGTTTTTCCCGTACCGGTCTGCGCGCAGCCAAGAACGTCACGCCCTTGCAATACCGGCGGAATGGTCTCCCGCTGAATGGGCGTAGGCTCATGATAACCACACTGCTCAACAGCGCTGAGCAGCGGTTTGATCAAATTCATCTTTTCAAACAATGATTCTTCCATCCTATCCTGATGTTCAATTCGGCAAACAGGACGCTGCAGGAAAAATACTGCAGCGTCAAAATCCAATCACCATTCAGTATACCCAAAACGGCTTATAGCGCATGCACCGCCTGGGCAACGCCTGCGGGGTTTTCCGCCTTGAAGAAGGCAGTCCCCATGACCAGCACGTTAATGCCGCTGTCTGCAAGCAGTTTCATATTGCTCAGCCCGATGCCTCCGTCGGCCTCGATCTCATCGGCGAATCCCATCTGACGCAGTTTCTGCGCTTTGGGAAGAACATCCAGCATGAGCTTTTGCCCGCCAAAGCCTGGTTCGACGGTCATCAGCAACACCCGATCCAGCTGGGCAAGCCACGGTTGCAGCGCTTGCGCAGGGGTAGCAGGCTTCAGCGAAGCGCCTGCCTGCATCCCCAGTTCACGGATCCGCCGGATACAGGCTTCAAAATCGTTGGCTTCCTGATGCACAGTAAGGATATTGGCGCCGGCCTGAGCAAACACGTCCACGTACTGCAGCGGATCGCTGAGCATCAGATGTACGTCATAAACCATATCCGGCTGCTGTTTTTTCATCGCGGAGAGCAGCGCGGGGCCAAAGCTAAGATTCGGGACAAAATGCGCGTCCATCACGTCAAAATGCAGTTCGTCGCAGCCCGTGGTGTACGCCAGGGTGAGCGCGTCGCCCAGACGAAGTGGGTCGGCCGCCAGAATGGATGGCGACAGCTTAGTCATAGCGTTTCCTCCAAACTTCCTGTACTTTTCTGAGCAAAAGATGATAGCGTTCCAGCCGTTGTTTTCCCAGTTCTCCATTCTCGGCAGCCTCAAGGACGGCACAGCCCGGCTCGCTGAGATGGTAGCAGGGAGAAAAACGGCACTGGCCCTCATAGGGCGCAAAATCCGGATAATCGTCTTTCAGATGAATGGGCTCCAGACCTTCCCATGGTTCCAACAGACTGAAACCCGGCGTGTCCAGCACCTGATATTCGCCGCTGAACAGCAGTTCTGCGTGGCGGGTGGTATGTCTGCCTCGGCTGATCTTTCGGCTGATCTCGCCGGTCTTGAGTTCAAGGCCGGTGGCTGCGCTAAGCAGCGTGCTCTTGCCAACGCCGGACTGGCCGGCAAAGCAGCAAATCCCCTGGCGAAGCAGTGCCTGAAGTGCCTCCAGCCCCTCGCCCGTCTGGGCGCTGACCGCCAGCATCGGAACGTTCAGCGAGGCATACTCCCGTTGCACTTCATCAAATACGCTTTGGTCCAGATCGCACTTGTTGACCACGATCGCGGGAGAAATCCCCTGGCGGAAGGCCAGCACCAAAAGCGTATCCAGCAGCAGATAATCCGGCGCAGGCTGCGGCGCGATCACCAGCAGCACATAGCGGATATTGGCCACTGGCGGACGAAGCAGCTCGCTGCTCCTTGGCAGGATCTCCTCCACCCATCCATGTTCGTCCCCCACGCCGGGTGTGTAGCGAATCTGATCCCCCACCATGGGTGTCAGACGCTGCTTACGAAACTTGCCTTTGGCTCTGAGCACATGGACCTCTCCGTCCAAACCGCGGGCGTAATACAACCCGCCGACGCCCTTTACGATGACGCCCTGTTGGGCGTTTCCTTCCGACAAGCGTGTATCCCTCCTACTGCAAGTTGACTTCGATTTCGGCAAAAATCTTTCCGTCCAGATAGATTCGGCAAATCATCGGACCACTCTGATCCGAAGAAACCGGGATGATCATGGGGCCGCTCTGACCTGCGGCATACATGGAGCGGTACTGCTCAGCTTCGCCGCCGTTTTCCATCAACACCACCAGCAGCTCCCGATCATGGTCTGCGGCAGTCAGTTCCACCAGCGTTTCCGCCTTGAACTGCTTGGCCGCCTTGGCGATGGTCAGCGTAACGGGCGCATCCATCACCACCAGCGTACCGGCAATGGGTTCCTGCGCCATGACCTTACCCACCTGCTGCGCATCCAGCACTTCCTGATACTGAGGCTCCGCCATGGTCAGGCTGCTGTCCTTGAGCAGCGCTGTGGCTTCATCCAAGGTTTTTCCTGCCACATCGGGCACCAGCGTACTGCCGCCCGAGATGGTCAGTTCCACGCTCTGGCCTATCGCATAGCTGCCCCCGGCCTGGGGATTCTGCGCCAGCACGCGCCCCAAGGGTTCTGTGGAGGTGGTACGAATCAGCACGATGCTAAAACCAAGACCCTGCAGGCTGGTGGTAGCCTCCTCATAGTTCATGCCTGTTACGGAGGGCATGGCGTTGCTCTGCGGGCCAAGGCTCACCGTAACCAGCAAGCTGTCTCCCTTACGCATATCCGCTTCTGCCTCAGGAAGCTGATCGATAACCTGACCAGCCGGAATCGTAGCGTGATTCAACCCTTTCTCCTGCCAGTTCAGACCCATGCGCTTTGCCTGCGCCATGCCTTCTTCCCGGGTCATGCCGACCACATCGGGCGCTACTGTGCTATTGAGCACATTGGTATAGATCCCGATAACACCGAGAACCAGCAGTGCCAGCAGCGCCGCGCTGATGGAAACCGTGGCAATGATGGTACGCAGTTTCTTTCGGCTCATTCGTTTGGAACTGCGGCCGCCGGAATGGCTACGGGGCTGCGGTGGTATGTCATTCTTTTTGACGGGCGGTGCAGCGGGCGGCGAGTAGGTCTGCGCGGTAAGGACCGCCGCGTCTGGGTCTACCTTGCCTTCCTTGGCGCGCAAAAGAGCGTCTGCCATTTCCCTCGCACTCTGGTAGCGATCGACGGGCGCCTTGGCCAGAGCCTTCATCACCACAGCAACCACAGCCGGCGGTGTTTCCGGCGCAAACTCATGAATATGCGGCGGCACATCGTTGATGTGCTGCATGGCGACGGAAACCGGCGTATCGCCCACAAATGGCACACGGCCGGTGAGCATTTCATACATCACAACGCCGGCAGAATAAATATCGCTGGTGGCTTCCACCACGCTGCCAGTTGCCTGTTCAGGCGAGGAATAATGCACGGAACCAACCACCGTGTCGCCCTTGGAGATGGTAAAGGCGTTGGTCATCCGAGCGATGCCGAAGTCAGCCACCTTCACGTGGCCGTCGGAATGGATCAATACGTTCTGAGGTTTGATATCACGATGAATGATGCCGTTATCATGCGCGTGCTGTAGCGCGCTGAGGATTCGTACGGACACCTGAATTGCCGTTGCTGCATTCAGTCGTCCGCGCTGACGAATGATATCCTTGAGGGTATTGCCGCTGACGTATTCCAGAACCAGATAGCGGTATTCCCCCTCCACGCCTACGTCCAACAGGTTGACGATGTTGTGGTGGCTCATCAGGCTGGCGGCCTGTGCCTCACGCTGAAAGCGTTCAAGGAATTCCTTGTCGCTGTTGTATTCGCTTTTGAGAATTTTGACTGCTACGCTATGGCCGGTACGGATGTCCACTGCGCGGTACACCAGCGACATACCGCCCTGACCGATGAATTCTTCAAGCTTATAGCGTTCAGCAAACACCATACCTTTCATCATTTGTCGCTCACCTCCGGTACCTGTGCGATGACGAAGGTGATATTATCAACGCCGCCGTTTTCCAGAGCGCGCTCCATCAGACGTTCCGCTGCCGCATCCAGATCCATCGTGGTGAGGATTTCCTGAATCTCCGCATCCTCCACCATGCCGTGAAGGCCGTCGGAACAAAGCAGCCATATATCGCCCGGATTTTTCTCCTTCTCCAGCACGTCAGCCTGAACAAAAGGATCCACCCCCACTGCGCGGGTGATGATATTGCGATTGGGATGCGTTTTCGCCATTTCCTCGGTGATTACGTGATTTCGGACGAGCTCGGCCACAAAGCTATGGTCATCGGTGATCTGCTGAAGACTTCCTTCGCGCAGCCGATATACGCGGCTGTCGCCCACATGGACGATCAGGAGCCGTTCCTCATCTTCCCACAGTACGCTCAGCGTCGTTCCCATGCCCCTGAGATTTTCATCCCGGGAGGACATGTCATAGACCCGACGGTTCGCCGCTTCAACAGCCATCTGTGCTGCCTGTACATCGGGCTTTCTCTGACCGATCGCATTGCGGAAAACCTGCAGAGCCACCCTGCTGGCAGTCTCGCCGCCGCGATGGCCGCCCATACCGTCCGCCACGCCATACAGAGACCCTTCCACCAGCACATGATCCTGATTGCTGGCGCGTACCAGTCCCTGATGCGTACGATGACATACCCGCATTCTGATCGCTCCTTTTGCCGCTTTGGCAGAGATAATTCATGGTAACAAGTTCACGAAGAAAAAGCAAGAGAGAAGCGTTATTCCTCTGCCTCACCGCTGAGGACGCGCCGACGCAGCTGACCGCAGGCGCCGCCGATATCAGAGCCCATCTCCCTGCGCACCGTAGCCGACACATGGCGTTCCTCCAGCGTCTTGAGGAACTGCTGCACGGCCTGGGGCGTTGCCGGACGAAGACTGCGCTCGTCCACATGATTCAGGGGAATCAGGTTCACATGGCACTGCATACCGCCCACCAGCGAGGCCAGTTCTCTGGCATGTTCAGGCCGGCTGTTGAGCTGGTCGATCAGCGCATACTCAAACACTACGCGCCGACCGGTCTTCTGCACATAGGCGCGAACAGCCGTCATCAGCTGGTCGATGGGATAGGTATTGGCAATGGGCATGATCTGCCTGCGGATACGGTCATTGGGCGCATGAAGGGAGATGCTCAGCGTAATGGGCAACCCTTCCTCCGCCAGGCGGTTCATCTGCGGAACGAGGCCGCAGGTGCTGACAGAGATATTCCTGAGGCTGATGTTCAGCCCATCCTCAGCGTTCACTTTGCGCAAAAAGTCCACCGTATGATCATAGTTGTCCAGCGGCTCGCCGCTGCCCATCAGCACGATGTGCCCTACATGGCCGCGCTCGCCCAGGAAACGATTTGCCAAAAGAACCTGAGAGAGCATTTCGGCGCTGGTCAGGCTGCGAACACAACCGTTCAGCGTACTGGCACAGAAGGCGCAGCCCATTTTGCAGCCCACCTGCGTGGAGATGCAAAGGGAATATCCGTAATGGTAGTGCATCAGCACGCCTTCTATCATATTGCCGTCGATGCAGGAAAAAAGGAACTTGACTGTATCGTCCTTGCTGGAGGGAAAGGCCTGATGAATATTCATGGGCAGATCGATACAGGTCTCCCGGAGCGTTTCCCGGAGCGCCTTGGGCAGGTTTGACATTTCCTCAAAGGGAACGCCCTTTTGGAGCCATGCCATCACCTGGCCGGCACGAAACGCAGGCTGACCCAGCTGAGTCAGCAGCGCTTTCAGTTCGGGCAGCTCCATTCCCAGCAACACATGCTTTTCGCTCATCTCAGCGCACCCTCCGCATCCGCGCAATGAAGAAGCCCTCTACGCCATCGCGGTAGGCCTGCAATTGGAGACCATTTTTGCCCTGAAGCTGACGCAGGGACTGCGGGAAGGACGTGGGCAGCGGCTCCAGCTGATAGTTGGGATGCCGCTCAAGGAAGGCAGCAACCTGCTTTTCGTTCTCCTCAGGAAGAATGGAGCAAGTGGAATATACCAGCGTTCCTCCGACCTTCACATACTGGCACAGATTGTCCAGCAGCTGCTTCTGAGTTTCCGCAATAGCAGAGATATCCTCTTCCTTCAGCCGCTGTTTGATATCCGGCTTCTGGGTCATCACGCCCGTGCCACTGCAGGGCGCGTCCAAAAGAACCGCGTCCAGAGTGTTCTCCCAATCCTCCATGGGACGGGTAGCGTCGCGTACCGTAATGCGCAGATTTTCCAGACGCAAGCGGCGCTTCACGCCGTCCAGCAGCTGAGCACGGGTCTCGTGCAGCTCCCAGGCAAATACTCGGCCGGTCATCTGCATGCTTTCGCACAGATAGGCGGACTTGCCGCCGGGCGCAGCACAGGCGTCCAGAATGCGCATGCCCGGCCTGGCCTGGATGGCCTCCGCCGCCAGCATACTGCTCTGGCCCTGGATGGAATACAAGCCCTTCTGATAGTCCGCATCATAGGTGGGTTCGCTGACGCCTTCCAGCAGGAATGCATGCGGCGCAACGCCCTTGCGGTAGGTGATTCCCTTGTTTTTGAGCTGCTTTTCCAGCTCCTGGTCGCTGGAGGTGTACAGGTTGGGACGAATGGTAAGAACAGGCGTCTTCTCCCGGTAGGAAAGAATGCGCTCAGCTTCTTCAGCGCCATATTCCGCAATCAAGCGGTCCACCAGCCACATGGGCGTGGAAGTCATCACGTGTAGATAGGTGCGCACGTCATCCTCCCGCTTGGGCCACGGAAGCTCCGCCTTCTGGCGGGACAGATTGCGCAGCACGGCATTGACAAATCCGGTGGAGTTTTCCATGCCCAAAGCGCGGGTCAGCTTCACCGCTTCATTGACTGCTGCGCTGTCGGGCACGCGGTCAAAGAAGAGGATCTGATAGGCGCCCATGCGAAGAATATCCATCTGCGCTGCTTCCTTCACCTGATGGGCAAGGAAACCCTTGAGCGCAAAGTCAATGCGGATCTGATCCTCCAGTACGCCGTATACCAGTCCGGTAGCCAAACGGCGATCCTCCGGCTTGAGACGGGCGGTTTTCAGGCGTTCATTAAGGCTTAGCGCAGCAAACGCGCCGTTTTCGTGCACGTCCGTAAGCACCTGCAGAGCAACGCGGCGGGCAGGCGTGGTATTGGGCTCTGTGCTCTGCTCGGTACTGGGAGCAGGGCGTGTGTTGCCGCGCTTTGGCTGGCCGTTATAGGGGCGCTTGACAAAACCAGTCTTATGCATAGGCGCTTTGTCGCCGCCTCGTCTGTCAAATGCAGGCTTGCCGCCCTGACGCGGCCCGGAGGAAAAACTAGAGCGCTGGTTCTGACGTTGGGGTTTCTTATCATTGGTCATAACGTTACCTCGCTAAGCTGAATACCGGTAGGGATGGGATGACCCAGCAGATAGGCACGCGCTTCCATGCGCTTGGCGTTGGGCGCCTGGATCTCGCAAAGCTCAATCGCTCCGTCGCCTGTGGCGATGACCAAGCCGTTCTTATCGGCCCGGAGAACCTGTCCAGGCTTTCCGCTGCCCTGTGCGGCTTTGGCGCGCCAGACCTTAATCGCACCGGTCTGAGTCTCCACATAGGCGCAGGGCCACGGATTCATGGCACGAACCCGAAGCAAACACTGGCGAGTGGTCTCTTCAAAATTGAGCCTTCCCAGTTCCTTGGTCACTTTGGGGTCATAGGTGCTGAGGGCGTCGTCCTGCTTCTGACGGGGACAGTTGTCTTCCTCCATTAGGCGAATGGTTTCCAGCAAGAGTTCAGCACCGGCATTGGCCAGGCGATCCGTCAGTTCGCCGGCGGTCTCTTCCTCGCCGATGGTCACTTCTGTTTTCAGCAGCATATCGCCGGTATCGATGCCGGCGTCGGTGAGCATGGTGGTAACGCCGGCGGTTTCATCGCCGCTGAGCATGGCCCACTGAATGGGGCCTGCGCCGCGGTGCCGGGGCAGGAGTGAGGCATGCACGTTCACCGTACCCATTTGAGGTACATCCAGCACGTCCTGGGAAAGGATCTGGCCAAAAGCCGCCGTCACACAAAGATCCGGCGCCAGGGCGCGCAGATCCTCCAGGCCATCCACGCGGATGCGCTGGGGCTGAAACACCGGAATGCCGTATTCTAACGCACATTCCTTCACCGGGCTCATCTGCACCTTACCGCCGCGACCCTTGGGACGATCCGGCTGGGTGAATACGCCGACTACCTCATGACCGCTGCCTGCAAGGGCGCGCAGGGAGGGAACGGCGAAATCCGGTGTTCCCATGAACACGATCCTCATTCCTCGTCCTCCTCGTATTCCTCGTCGTATTCTTCGTATTCCTCATCATCGAAGATCTCGCGGTCCATCTTGTCCACGTAGAGAACGCCGTCCAGATGATCCAGCTCATGACAGATGGCGCGGGCAAAAAAGCCTTCCGTGCGCAGGTGCACAGGCTCTCCGTTTTCATCCTGGGCGTCAACGGTGACGATCATCGGCCGGGTCACGATGCCGCTGCGACCAGGCACGCTGAGGCAGCCTTCCGGACCGCTCTGTTCGCCTTCGGTCTCCACGATCACAGGATTGACCAGCTTAAACAGCCCTTCGCCCACGTCCACCACCACAACGCGGCGGAGAATGCCTACCTGGGGGGCTGCCAGACCCACGCCGTTGGCTTCATACATGGTATCAGCCATATCATCCAGCAGAATCTTCAGCCGCTTGTCAAACTTCTCAACGGGTTTGCACTGCTTGCGCAGCTTGTCGTCTCCGATTTCAATAATCTTCCGAATCGCCATGGAATCGATCTCCTTTCGTTCTTCCCGCTACATCATCGTGGCGGGGTTCACCTCGCAATAAATATGGCACCGCTCGTCGCTCAATGCCGTGAGCTCGCTCATCAGGCTCAACAGCGGTGAAGCGTCCGGGTGGTCGAACAGCTTGAACAGCACATGATAACGGTATTGTCCGCGGATGCGCTTGACCGGCGCCTCGTCGGCGCGAACCATCAACGTGCGCTTTTTTTGCAGGGGATGGCTGAGCAGATAGGTTTGCACCGTATCATACAGCCGGTCGCACATCTGTTTGACGTCCAGCTCGCTCTCCCCTTCCACCAACAGCCGCGCCAGCAGCGTAAAGGGCGGATACAGGCCGGTTCGCCGGCGGGAAAACTCCATCTCAAAGAACGCGCGGTAGTCTTGCTCCGCAGCTGCCAGGATGCAGGGATCCTCAGGCTTGTAGGTCTGTACCACCACCTGGCCTGCGCTTTCGGCCCGTCCGGCACGGCCAGCCACCTGGGTCAGCAGCTGAAAGGTGCGCTCCCGGGAGCGATAATCCGGCAGATTCAGGGTCATATCGGCCGCCACAACGCCCACCAGCGTCACATTGGGAAAATCCAGCCCTTTGGCGATCATCTGGGTGCCGATGAGCACCTGGGCGCGGCCCTGTCCAAACTCGTCCAGCAGTTTGGCATGGGCGTCCCTGCCGCGGGTGGTGTCAATGTCCATGCGCACGGTACGAACGCCGGGAAACAGCTTGTGCATTTCCTCCTCGACTCGCTGGGTGCCGCTGCCGAAGTAGCGGATGTATTTGCTTGCGCATTCCGGGCAGGTCTGCGGCGGCTGACGTACAGCGCCGCACAGATGGCAGCGAAGTTCGCCGGTTTCATCATCTGGGCGTTCTCTGTGAAGCGTCATGCTCACATCGCAGGCTTCGCATTTCACCACATACCCGCAGCTCCTGCAGCTGATAAAGGTGTGGAAACCGCGGCGATTGAGAAACAGCATGGCCTGCTGTCCCCGTTCCAGACATTCCCGGAGCTTCTGAATCAAAAGTGCGCTGAAAATGGAGCGGTTGCCAGCTTCCAGTTCCTTTCGCATATCCACCACCGTCACCTGCGGCAGCGGCCGATTGGCTACACGCTTGGGCATTTCCACCAATGTATAGTCGCCCCGGCGCGCCATGGCAAAAGACAGAATGCTGGGCGTGGCGCTACTGAGCACCAGGGTTGCACCTTCCCGGGCGCAGCGGCTTTTGGCTACACGGCGCGCGTCGTATCGGGGATGCTTGTCGCTGAGATAGGTCTGCTCATGCTCCTCGTCAATGACGATCAGACCCAGATTCTCCACCGGAGCGAAGATCGCGCTTCGGGCTCCCACCACGATCTTTGCATCGCCCAGACGGATGCGCCGCCATTCATCGAATCGCTGCCCGTCTGTCAGCCGACTGTGGAGCACCGCCGTTGCGGGGCCAAAACGGCTGCGGAACCAGCGCACCATCTGAGGTGTGAGGGCGATCTCCGGCACAAGAATGATGGCGCCCTTTCCCATTTCCAGGGCGCGGCTGGCCATGGCCAGATACACCTCGGTTTTGCCGCTTCCTGTCACGCCATGCAGAAGAAACGCGCCTGAGCCGCCTTCCAGCGAGGGAAGCATGCTGTCCAGCGCTTCCTTCTGCCCTTCGGTCAGCGGCGGCTGTACTGTGCGCTTTTCATCCTCCTCGCCATAAGGGGAGCGAAACACCTCGCGCTGAGAAAGGATGACAAGCCCGGCTTCTTCCAGCGCTTTCAGGCTTTCACGGGGATTCTGCACCAGTTGGGATAGTTCACTGATGCTGCGGGGCTTGCCGTCTGCCAGTAAGCGGAGCAGCATGGCCCGCTTCGGGGCGCGCTTCATCCGGTCCGCCTCCCCCGCTGCATCCTCGCAGCAAGTGGCGGCATAAGTTTCCTGCTTTTGCTTGATGCGGCCGGTACGCATTGCGGCGGGCAGCATCAGCCGGAGCGCCTCGGAAAGCGGGCAATGGGTCTCTGCGGCAATCTCCCTGGCCAGCTCAAGCATGGAGGGAAGAAGCGCCGGATACTCATCCAGCATCTTGCTGATAGGCCTAAGTTTCTCCAAAGGAAGCTCTGGCGGAAGATCGTTGTCATTCACCAGACCGACTACGATACCATCAACGGTTCGCCTGCCCAGAGGCACGTTGACTCTGGAGCCGATCGCCGGATTCATTCCCTCAGGAATCAGATAGGAAAAGGGCTTGGCTACATTGGTGTGAACCACGTCCACGACGACCTGTGCAACCATCTGCCTCCTCCTTTCTCTTTCCTTAGGGAATTATCGATAGGTACGATTCTGCGCCTTGGGCACCTTCAGCTTGCGGTAACGGCGGCCGCGCTTGAACACGCGCTTGAGCAGCCGAATGACCACAAACAATGCAATGAACGGCAGCAGAAGCATGATCACCAGTTTCAGCGTCAGCGGCGGGAAGGGATTCGGGTCGGAATATACCTCTTGCTCGATCTCTTCCAGGGTAAGCGGTGCATTCTCACGGCGAAGAATGGTCCGGCTGGCCACCAGATCATACACCACAGCGCTTCCGCCATCGTCGGGATAATAGGTCATCGTACCCATGATCTCGCCCTGCTGAATAGGCGCGGCAAAGTCTCGGGTGTATTCGATCAGCGCCGTCTGACGAAGATTGCGGATCTTGGATTCCATCTCCATCTTGGTGGCAACCACGTGCACCGTGCGCTGATCCGTCCGGGCGCGAATGTCCAGCGGCAAGCGCCCCAGATTCTCATCGTCCAGAGAAAAACCGGAGGTTTCGATGGTCAGGGGGTTCTCGTTATACATCTGTTCAGGCGTTTTGCTGACAAACTGAGAGAAACCATACTCCATCAGCTTTCGGCTATCCGACCAACGGCCAGAGTTGCTGGTGTAGAACACCACGGAGATCAGTTCCACGCCGTCCCGCTCGGCTGCGCCTACATAGCAGTAACCTGCGCGATTGTGGAAGCCGGTTTTGATGCCGATAGCATAGGGATAGAAGGTTGAGGAGGAATCCTCGGTCACTTCCTGATTGGGATTGAGCCAGTTGGTGGAGGCGCCGGTCAGCAGACGGGAACGGCGCAGATTGGACCTAGGCAGCGTATAGGTGTAGGTGGCTGCGATCTTGCGGAAAATATCGTTCTGCATAGCCAGCTGCGAAATCTTGGCCATATCGCGCACGGTGCTGTAATGGTTGTCATCGTGCAGGCCGTTGGGGTTGGCAAAATGCGTATTGGTGCAGCCATTGAGCTGGGCAAAGCTGTTCATCAGCTCAACAAAGGTGTACTGGTTGCCGGAGATCACTTCCGCGATCAGATTGGCGCCTTCGTTACCGCTTCGGACCATGGTGGCATAGAGCAGGTCGCCGAAGTTGATGGTCTCCCCCACGTCCAGGTCGATTTCGGAAACGCCTTCTTCATAGACCATGGCGGATTCGGTCATGGTAACGGTCTGACCCATATCGCCCATCATGATACCCAGCAGCACAGTCAGAATCTTTGTGGTAGAGGCAGGATACATAATCTGATCCGCATTCTTTTCCATGATGACTTCGCCTGTGCTGGCCTCAATGAGAATAGCGGATTTGGCGTAGAGCTGGTCCGGCGTCAATTCTTCGGGTTTTTCTGGGTCGTAGGGCTTCACGCCGCTGGGCAGGCGCGGCGCCACGTACTGAACTTCCTCTACCATTTCCGCGTTGGCGGACGAAACCTCAAAAAGCGGCAGGAGAACAGACCAGCAGCAGATGACAGCCATCATCAAACAAAACAGACGGCAAAGCTGCAAGCGCATTCTGGTCAAAGCATTCCTCTCCTTCCCCAAATGGTTAAATCTTAACAGCTTATTATACCACTGAATGGCAGCCCAGGACAAGGTATCCCCAAAAGGTTTACAGGCTGAACTTATTTTTTGACAATCTTTTTTCATCCTCGTACAGCATCGCCGATCAGGAAGACTTCTCAACGCTGGCAAGGGCGTTGGCTTTTTCAGGCAAACGTGATAAAATAACCAAAAACATGCAACACAGGAGGGTTATTCTCATGAAAGATTTTGTTTTTCAGAATCCAACCCGTATCCATTTTGGCCGTAATGCCATGGAAAGCCTGAGTGGTGAAGTGGCTCGCTACGGAAAGCGTGTGCTGCTGGTTTATGGCGGCGGTAGCATCAAGCGCATCGGCGTGTACGACGCCGTCATGGCCCAGCTGCAGGCAGCTCAGGCCCAGGTATGGGAGCTGTCCGGCGTACAGCCCAATCCCCGGCTTTCACTGGTGTATCAGGGCATTACGATTTGCCACGAGCAGAACATTGAGCTGGTGCTGGCCGTGGGCGGCGGCAGCGCCATCGATACGGCCAAGGCCATCGCCAACGGCGCATGCTACGATGGCGACGTCTGGGACCTGTTTGAAGGAAAAGGCTCCAATACCGCCGTGCTTCCGCTGGGCGTGGTGCTGACCCTGCCTGCCGCCGGCAGCGAGATGAGCAACTCCAGCGTGATCACCCGGGAGGAAGATATGTGCAAGCGCGGCCGCAGCACGCCGTTCAACTTCCCCGCCTTCTCCATTCTCAACCCCGAGTACAGCTTCTCCCTGCCTCCTTTTCAGACGGCTTGCGGCATCGTGGACATCATGGCGCATATGATGGAGCGGTACTTTACCATGGTTGAGCATGTGGAGCTGACGGACAGGCTCATCGAAGGCGCGCTGAAAACCGTGATCAATAATGCCCCCATCGTTATGGAGAAGCCGGATGATTATGACGCCCGCGCAGAGATCACCTGGGCAGGCGCTCTTGCGCATAATACGCTGCTGGACACCGGCCGCATCGGCGACTGGGCCAGCCACAAGCTGGAGCATGAGCTTAGCGCCCTGTACGACATCGCTCACGGCGCCGGCCTGGCGGTGGTATTCCCGGCCTGGATGAAGTTCGTGCTGCCACGCGGCGGTGCAAAAAAGCTGGCGCAGTTTGCTATCCGCGTGTTTGATGTGCCGGAAACTTTTGGCACAGAAGGCGCGATTGCTGCCGAGGGCATCCGCAGGCTGGAAACCTTCTATCGCTCCCTTGGGCTGGTGACCACGCTCCACGAAATGGACATCGACCAAAGCCGCATCCCGGAAATGGCGGAACGCGCTGTGAGGATGATGGGCGGAAAACTGGGCGGATTTGTTCCGCTGGACGAAGCCATGGCTCAGGAAATCTACCGGCTGGCGCTGTAAGCCATGAAAAACGGACCGACGGGGTATTTCCCCTGTCGGTCCGTTTTTCATGGCTGCTTTTCTTGCGTATTGACACGCTGGATTTGCCATGCTATAATCAGGCATCAATTTTCGGAGGTGCTGGATGTCGGTTCGGTAAAGAACGCTGTATGCGTCAGTGAACCATAGCGGTTGCACGACCGCTTGTTTGCTTTGCATATTTGTTTTTACCACCGTCAACAGGCACTTTTTTTCGTGCCAAAAAACGATCATGGTAATAACGGGCGTTCGCTCTCCCATCGTGCAAACTGACACAGACAGGAGAGATACCCCATGGATCAACGTGCACATTTGAATGCACTTCATTTTGACATCATTCTCGAACAACTCAAAGAGCACGCCCTGAGCGAAAGCGCCAAGGAAGCCCTCGCTGAGCTGATGCCTTATCAAAATGAAAGCATCGCCAGGGTGAGAATGCTGGAAACCACCTCGGCCCGTGCGCTGCTGGAAACCTGCGGCACGCCGCCCCTGGCGGCGATGGACAACGTCCGCCAACACCTGCACCATGCTCAGATGGGCGGTATGCTGTTGCCCTCGCAGCTTTGCGAAGTGGCACGCTTTGTTTCCGCGTGCAAACGCATGGCTGAATACCTGAAACGCGGCGAAGGCTGCGGCCCGACCTGTGCACATATCGGCGTGTATGGCCGCGGCTTTATGGAACTTTCTGAGCTGCGAAGCGAGATAGAAGCAGCCGTCAGCGAAGAGATGGTATACGACAATGCCTCCCCCGCCCTGCGGGACATCCGCAGAAGGCTGGCGCAGCAACATGCCCAGATCAAAGAGAAACTGGAACATATCCTCAAGACCAAAAAGGCATACCTTGCAGACAGCTATATCTCCATTCGCGGCGATCATTACGTGCTGCCGGTCTTGCGGCGATATAAAAACGAATTCGGCGGAACGGTGATCGAAACTTCCTCCAAAGGCAGCACGCTGTTCATCGAACCCACGGCCATCCGATCCTTGCAGGAGCAGCTGAACCTGCTATCTCTGGAAGAGGACAATGAGGTACGCAAGATCCTCTACACCCTCAGCGGCGCAGTTGCGGATGCTGCTCATGCCATCCAGACAAATATGCAGTTGATGGAACAGCTGGATATTCTCTTTGCCAAGGGAAAGTACAGCGCAGCACTCAACGCCCGGAAAGCGGAGATCAGCGGCGGAAAGACGCTGCGTATCGTTCAGGGAAGGCATCCGCTTCTGGATGCTGAGACCTGCGTGCCGCTGGACGTTACCCTGGAGGAAGGCTGCGATGGAATGATCATCACCGGCCCCAACACAGGCGGAAAGACCATTTCCATCAAGACAGTAGGCCTGCTCTCCGCCATGGCTCAAAGCGGTCTGCACATCCCCTGCGGCGAAGGCTCCCTGATCCCCATGCACGACCGCTACCTTTGCGATATCGGCGATAGTCAGAGCATCTCCCAAAATCTGTCCACTTTTTCCGGCCACATCACCAATGTGCTGGATATCCTCAAAACCGCCAGCCGGGACAGCCTTGTTTTGCTGGACGAACTGGGAAGCGGTACCGACCCTGCCGAGGGCATGGGCATTGCCATTGCTGTGCTTGAGGAACTGTGGCTGAGAGGCTGTATGTACATGGTCACTACCCACGACCCCAAGGTCAAGGATTATGCCGCCAGTACGCCCCGTATTCTGGCAGCGCGCATGGCCTTTGACAAGGAGAGCCTACGTCCGCTGTACCGCCTGGAAATGGGAAAAACCGGCGACAGCTGCGCGCTCTACATCGCTCAGAAACTGGGGATGCCGGAGGAGCTTTTGTCCCGTGCCCAAGCCATCGTATACGGCGGCGGGCAATGGCAGGCGCCCGACAGACAAACGCCCGCCTTCCTGCGCCCGGGAAGCTCGCTGGTGCGTCAGAAGCTGGAGGATGGCTCTGACGAGTCAAAGAAGCGTTTCTCTATGGGCGATTCAGTGATCGTGCTTCCGGACGGCGAACAGGGCATTGTTTTCCGCCCAGAGGACGATATGGGCATGATGATCGTTCAGGTCAAGGGAGAAAAACGCACCGTCAACCATAAGCGGGTCAAGCTTCGGATCCCGGCCAGTGAGCTTTATCCGCCAGACTATGATTTCTCTATCATCTTTGACAGCGTTGCCAACCGAAAAGCCGCCCATGTGCTTGGCAAGCGCTACGACGCAGAGGCAACCATTGTTTATACGGAAGGAAACAGCAAGGAGGAATAACCATGATTCGAAATGATCTCACCATCCGTCCCGAAACCCCGGCGGACTATGCAGCAATCGACCAGCTGGTACAGCGCACCTTCGCCCAACACACCGGTTACTCCGATGGTGCTGGCGAGGTAGCTTTCATCCATGAGATTCGGGAAAAACCGTACTACGTACCCGAACTGTCTCTTGTGGCGATTTTGGATGAACAGATCGTTGGCCATGTGATGTTCTCCCGCCTGCCCCTTTGCCCCACGTCCCAGTGGGGAGGCGATATGGAAGCGCCCACCGAACTGCTGGTGATGGGTCCTGTGGCCGTGCACGCAGATCGGATTCATCAGGGAATTGGCGAGACCATGATCCGCCAGGGGCTGGAACGGGCGCGGGCATACGACTGCAAAGGCATCGTCGTTGAGGGCGACTGGCACTATTACAGCCGCTTCGGCTTTGAAACCTCCGCCGACCGCGGGATTTACGCTACCAGCGGCTATCCCCTTCAAGAGCCTCGCTGCATGATGATTCAGGAAAACGCGCCCGGTAGGCTGGAAGGGCAGAAAGGGTATATCGTGTTTGCCATGTACGAAAACGCGTAAAAGCATCGTGTAAGCCATCCAAAAGGCACGCATCCCTTCCAAAAAAGCGCGGAGAGGATGCGTGCCTTTGGCTTACGCTCTATTAGGCATAAGGAACAAAACCCGCGGAGAATTGCTGCCAGTGCATCGAGCTTTGCCGCGGCTGCGGGTACAGCGGAAGCTCAGGAGCAGCAGGTTCAGGATGATGCACCGTGCAGGGTTCAGGACGAAGCAGATAGATCTCCAGACAGATCTCCAGCTTGGCGCAGAAACTGGAATCGTCCGAGCACACTTCACCGCCAATCAGGCGAACGCAGGGAACGATAAAGATGCTGTGCCGCCAGCAATCCGACGGCGGACAAGGCGGACGGAAGCTGATCTGCGCCTTGACCAGAGACGTCGCATGATACATCTTGCCGGCAGCATCGCAAACCTGACAGCATACGGGAATATACACATTGATATGCATCCGGGTATCAGGGCCATGGCTTTCCAGAGGCGTCCACCAGGGCTGCGCTCCGCTCTGCTGCACCATCACAAGCCTGAAGGGCGGCATGGCGCACTCCGGTAGATCCTCCAGCATTAACTGTACACAAAGCTGTGGAATACTTCGCCTCTCACAGCCAATGATCTTCTGCAGAAGCACGCTCTCCCCCTTACGTTTCGGCGGTTTGACGGGCGGCGCAGCACAGACGATACCGCTTTGATGCGCAGGCGGACAGGCTTTGATGGGTCTGGGCCACTCAACTGCTTTATGCAGCGGCGGTTGATAGGCTGACTCTGTGCACTTGGTCAGGCCGTGATTTTGCGGCTTGGGGCAGGCGTCCAGAGGCGGGCAGGGTTTGGGCGGTACGCAGATTGGCGGCGGACAGTAGGGCGCGGTGATCCCCGAATCACAGCAAGCACAGTTGGGCTGCCGATCAGGCATATGGCGATCCGTTTTTGCATAGGACATAGCATTTCCTCCTGAAACAGAATCAAAAAACGGCTTGACAGGCAGGGAAAACGCCCGTCAAGCCATCTTATGCTTTTTCTTTTCAGGTGGTGCTTATTGATAATCGATCTGATGTGCCTCTGCATTGCCGCCACTGAGCGTAACCAGAATACCCAGAGAAGCATTCTGGGTAATGGCAACACCGCATTTGATATCCCACAGCCGCGTCAGCACCACATCGGCAGGGGTATCCGGTTCGTCCTCGCTATTAGTTGAAATGATCGCCCACTGGGGCTTAACAGCAGCCAAAAAGCTGCGGCTGGTGGAGTCATCCTCTGCATGATGCGCAACTTTGAGCACCGTAGCCTGGGGAACCATCTGGTTAAGCAGCAGCTCCGCTTCCTCCTCGGACTTCATGTCTCCGGTAAGCAGCAGATTGCCTTCCGGGGTACGGACGTCGATCACGAGGGAGTTGTTGTCCTCGTTCTTGTCATCCCGACTGATGGGGCCAAGCACATGCATGCTGCTGTTTCCTACCTCGATCACGTCGCCGGCTTTCAGCCAGGTCAGCGGTACCTTGCGCTTCACGGAAGCCTTGTACACAGGATGATCCTCAATGTTCTTTTCGCTGTGCAGCGTGCTGGCATAAAGCCGATCCACCGTGATGTCGCTCTTTAGCAGCTTTGTCAGGCCGCCGACATGATCCTTATCCGTATGGGTAATGATCACACCATCCAGATGAGTTACGCCGTAGGTGGTCAGCGCTGATTCCAAAGCGTCGTAGCTATCCTTATAACCTGTGTCCACCAGATAACGCTGATCATCCAGGAAAAGCAGAATCGCATCGGCTTTGCGCACGTTGATGAACAGCGCGCTTATGTCGCTCTGAGCATGTGCCTGCTGGGCAGGAAACATGAAAATGCCGGCAAGCATCATCATGAAGATTCCAACAACGGTTGCCTTAAACGAACTCACTTGACTCCCCCTCCTTTTTCTATATCGAATTGTTTACATCTGGTCCGCTTCACATTCTGGGTACTATGGTGTATACTATTTGGGAGTTTGTCCCATGAAAGGAATGATACGATGAGCATTCTCGAAGGCGCTTTGCTTGGTCTTCTCCAGGGTTTGGCTGAATTCCTCCCCATTTCTTCCAGCGGCCATCTGAATCTCTTTCAGGCATTGCTGAATACCCAGCTGGACAATCAGCTGCTGTTCAACATCCTGCTTCACGTGGGTACGTTGATCGCTGTGGCGGTAGTTTTCTGGAAAGACTGGCTGGCGATGATCGCTCATCCCATCAAGAACAGGACGCTTGTGCTGCTGTTCGTTGCCTCTCTGCCTGCGCTGATCGCCAAAATCGTCTTTGATAAGCAGCTGGACTATGTGGAGACCCACAACACCTTTTTGGGCATTTGCTTTCTTGCCACAGGCGCCATGCTGATTCTGACCCAGATTTTCTCCAAGCGGCAGGAGGCTGCCGGACGGGAAAAGCAGCAGGTCGGTTTCCTGGAAGCGATCGTAATGGGTTGCCTGCAGGCAGTTGGTATGCTGCCCGGCGTCAGCCGCAGCGGCTCCACCATCTTCGGCGGCGTATGCGCCCGTGTGGACCGTGAAGCTGCCGCCAAGTTCAGCTTCATGATGAGCGCGCCTGCCATTGTGGGCGGTCTGCTGTCCGAGGGTAAGGACGCCCTGGAAACCGGCATTGTCTTTGGCAATGACCTGCCTGCCATTATTGTGGGCATGGTGGTCGCGGCAATCGTGGGCTATCTGTCCATTCGCTTCTTCCTGAAGCTGATCGGCAAAGCGTCTCTCAACGGCTTTGCGCTGTATGTGACCCTGTTGGGCATCCTCGTCATCGTCCTGCAGGCCATGGGCATTCTCACCGATCCACCCGCTGCGGAAGCGGTCAGCATCGCCCTCCAGGGAATTGGCTAAGCATCCGCTGTTGCAAACACCCTTGCTGAAAGAAACAGCAAGGGTGTTTTTTGTGTGTCAGTTAAACTCTACCACCTGCTGATAGGCTTTGTATGTAGTGGTGTAAAAGAGTTCCCGTTTGGTTTCCTGCCCATTCTGATACCAGACCTTGTAGGTTTCCACCACATAGCCGGTACGGGCTTTCACAGTGGTCTGGCTGGTGCCAAAGGGCAATTCCGGATTATTCACGTAATTGATCTCCATAGGAGGCTCGATGGTGCGGACAACCTTGGATTCCAGGTCGATGCTCACGCCATTGCCAAGGGACAGACCCCAGATCTCAGCGGACATCTTCCGGTCGGAATAGTAAGTGATCAGGAAGATCGGCGCCGAGGTGTTGTTTTTGAACTTGAAGTCCAGGTTGGGCCAATTGACGGTGGCGTCCTCGCCCCTGTCCACGTAGGTGCTGGGCCATGCATGAGGACTGCGCTCCACGATTTCCAGATCAGCGCGGGCCGCCGCGTTGAAGATGGTGGAGGAGACCTGACAGATGCCGCCGCCAACCTCCTCAATACTTTGACCGGCGGCAATGGCGCCGGCAGAACGGTAGCCCTTGTCCGTGGTACGCTGTCCAGTGGTCTTGTTAAAGCTGAAGACCTCGCCTGGCATGATGGCCGTGCCATTGATGGCCTGACAAGCCAGGTTGATGTTGGTATTCCGGTTGCTTTCGCTGGTCGTGTCCGTGGTATAGGCGGCGATCATGGTAAAGTTGGAGGCCAGCGACTCTTTGGTGATGGTTGCCGGGGTCAGCGTCAGATCCGCCGTCACCACCGCGCCTTGCGACCCCTGATCCAGCTCATGAATGATCCGCTGATACAGCCCCTCGCTGTCGATCTGGATGCCAGGCTGATCCTCTGTAAAGGTAAACGTTCGGGTCTTGTAGTCGAAGGAGAGAATCTGCGCGTCGATGGGTTCCCGGTTGACAAAGGCGGCAATCTCATCCACCACTGCACGGACAGCGGCGGTATCATACGTTACTTCCGTAGTCAGGTTGATCCCGTTTTCCCGAAGCCCGATTACATAGTCCGTGCGCTGACGGAAGGGCGTCTGATGAGTGATCTGAATGTCCGTTGTATTGGTACGGCCAATGGCGTAGGCACGTTCCAGCACATTGCCCAGGTTTTGGATCGCAGGAACGTTATTGCCGTCCACAGTCCAGCGCTTGTCACCAATGGAAACCGTTACGGAATAGGGATTGACTGCCTTGGCAGGAACGCTTCCCAGCGCTTCTCTGGCCTGCTCGACCGTCATGTCCCCCACATTCACGCCGTTGATAAACACACCGGGGTAAATCACATCCCGGGTCATGTAGCTGCGGTATTGCTTATAGAGCGCTGCGGATTCCGGGTCATAGCGCAAAAGCTCTCCGTTGATAAAAGCAAAATTGTCAAAATCCGTCCAGAAATACCCGGCCATTTGGGGCATCATCATCACCGCAATAACGGACATGCACAAAAAGCAAACGGTGATAATGGCCACATAAAGATACGAATGCCAATTCTTGTGACCGTCCTTCGGTTGACGGTTGCCAGTTTGGCTGCGTGTCTGCCTGCGTGTATTGTTTGTTGCGGCAGCAGACCTGACAGGGCTTTTGCGTTGTTGAAAAACTGGCATATCTGCAATGGAGGCGTTCCAGAGCAGGTTTTCTTCAAAAACAAAATCATTGCTACGGGTTTGACCTGCAGCAGGGTATTCATCCAAAATGGGGGCGGTCATGGTGCGGAACAGATCCGAAGGTGCGGCAAACGTCCCTTGGTCATTGTCGAAAATCTGCTGTGGTGCAGCTTTGTGCCGTTCGTTGCCTTGCGGGAAAAAGTCCCCCAGGCCGCTTCCTGCCATCCGTCATCCCCCCCTTCCGCACAGCATCCGTTCATTACGCCTGCTGATGCAGCATTCGGAAACTCAGCACCTGCAGTCCTTCGTCCAGGTGAACATTCACCACTGCTGCATCCGCTTCCAGTTTCAGATCGCAGGGTGCAAAGTTCCAAAACCCCTTGATTCCCAAAGCATAGAGCGTATCCGCCATCGCCTGTGCTTCCTCGGCAGGAATAGCCAAAACAGCGATATCCGCAGGGTGTTCGTTGATAAAACGTTTTACATTTGCAATATCCTGCACGATCATAGCATCTACCTGCATACCGATCTTATCCGGATCCCGGTCGAAGATAGCCGTGGTTTCAAATCCATTGGCTGGGAAGGAATCGGAGCAAGCCACTGCACGACCGATGTTGCCGCTGCCGATAATGATCATCTGGTGAGGCTGATCCACGCCCAGAATACGAGCGATATGCTCACGCAGCTCCGGCACAGAATAGCCATAGCCCTGCCGGCCAAAACCGCCGAAGCAATTGATATCCTGCCGGATCTGCGACGCGGTGAGGTGCATCCTGTCGCCCAGTCCCTGGGACGAAATCTGCATAACGCCTTCCCGCTCCAGTTCCTTCAGATGGCGGTAGTACCCGGGTAATCTTCTGATCACAGCATCCGAAACATAACCAGCCATACGCTTTCTTCCTCCGTTTCAGGCTATGAAATCAATCGAGCAAAAATATGAACTGCGCCTGAATACAGTCATATATGATTCGCAGGACACTTCAGTATATCACACATATGGCCAAATCACAAGAATACCTTTTGCTGTACAGAAAAACCGCCGCTATGGCAGAACCACAGCGGCGGTTGGATTGAAAAATTATTCAGCGCTTTCCTCAGCAGCGGCTTCGGCTTCCAGAGCGGCGCCAACAGCTTCGATGTCAACGGCGACGGCTTCAGCACCATCATCCTCGACGGGAGCTTCTTCTTCAACAACTTCAGGCTCCAGCAGAGCACGGATGCTCAGGCTGATGCGCTTGGCGACAGGATCGATGCTCAGCACCTTCACCTGGACTTCGTCGCCGACGTTCACAGCGTCTTCCACCTTGTTGATACGGGTGGTGGCGCACTGGCTGATGTGAACCAGGCCATCAATGCCGGGCTCCAGCTCAACGAAAGCACCGAAGGTGGTGATGCGGACGACCTTACCGGTGACCACAGCGTCAGCGGGATACTTCTCGGGAGCCACATCCCAGGGCTTGGGCTGGAGCTGCTTCAGGCTCAGCTGAATGCGCTCGCGCTCGCGATCGATGGAAACGATCTTGACTTCGACTTCCTGATCGGGGGCAACAACTTCAGAGGGATGCTTCACGTGAGACCAGCTCAGGTCGGTCACATGGATCAGACCATCCACGCCGCCCAGGTCGACGAAAGCGCCGAAATCGGTCAGACGACGGACAACGCCCTTGACCACTTCGCCTTCGGCCAGCTTGCCCCAGGCTTCAGCCTTCTTGGCAGCGTTTTCTTCGCGGATGACAGCACGACGGCTGGCCACAACGCGCTTCTTCTGCTCGTCCAGCTCGATGATCTTGAGCTTGAGATCCTTACCGACAAACTCGCCGATGTTCTCCACATAGCGATTGGCCAGCTGGGAAGCAGGCACGAAAGCACGAATGCCGTTCACGGTGCAGCTCAGGCCGCCCTTGACAACCTTTTCGCCGGTAGCTTCGACATATTCGCCCTTCTCGTACTTCTCGACAAGCTCGGCGAAGGCCTTACGGTTGAGAATGTTGCGCTGGGACAACAAGACGTTGCCTTCGCCGTCATTAACCTTGACGACCTCCACTTCGATTTCGTCGCCCATGCCGACATCCTGAGTAACCAGGTCTTCGCGCTTGATCAGTCCGTCAGACTTGTAACCGATGTTGACACACACCTCGTCTTCGCTGATGAGCACGACGGTGCCGGTAACGGTCTGTCCGGGTCTGATTTTGACCAGAGTCGCTTCCACATCAGCCATAAAGCTGTTCTTTTCCGCCTCCTCGGTGGAAAGCTGCTGGTTCAATTGTTCCTTGTCAGTCATACGTGTGAGTACCTCCTTAAGTGACCAATCCGGTGTACTTGCACCGGCGGTGATTCCAATGGATTCCGAATGGATATTTGCAAAGCCCGGCGGAATATCCGCCGCGCGCTCTACCATAAGGGTACGGCTGCAAATGCTTTTGCAGGTTTCAAAAAGTTTGCGGGTATTAGCGCTGGTTTTGCCGCCAACCACCAGCATGGCGTCCACCTGACCAGCCAGCTTTCTGGCCTCCGTCTGACGGAGCATCGTGGCAGTGCAGATGGTATCCTTCACTGAAAGTTCCTGTACGCGGCTGCGAAGGGCCGTCAGGATTTCTTCCCAGCGTTCGTGGGGAAAGGTGGTTTGGGAAACAGCAAGCGCTTTTTGCATCTGTGGCAGCGCCAGCGCTTCCTCGGGGGTATAAACCGTGTAAACCTCACCCTGAGCAAAACCGATGGTGCCAATCACCTCGGGATGATCCGCCTGTCCTACCAGAACCACCGGCGAGCCGTCCGCGCTGTACTGAGCCACATGCTCATGAAGACGGGCGACAAAGGGACAGGTAAGGTCGATCACTTGATCAGCGGTTTCATTTAGCTGCTGCGCCACTTGCGGAGCAATGCCATGGCTTCGGATGATGACCGTTTTTCCGCGGGTTTCCTCCACGTTGTGAACGGCATAAATTCCAATGGATTCCAGCTTCTCAATGACCTGCGGATTATGCGCCAGCTCCCCGAAGGTAACAATGGCGTTTCCGCTGTCCGCCGCTTTCTGCGCTTCGTTGACAGCTCGGCGTACACCCATGCAGAAGCCCGCATGATGTGCAATTTCGATTGGCATGGAACCATCCTTTCATGCATATCAAATAGGTACTTCGCCACAAATTTTATTTTTCCTTCTTTGTTTTGTGTCCAATTTGTTAAAAGTGGCATACTTTTTTTGGAACACGTACAAAGAGAAACCCATGCGAAGCAAGACCATTCTATGTATTATTTCGTGTTTTCCTGATGAAGCGCGACCAACTCCTGATAGCAGGCAGTAATCCGCTGAAGCAATTCGTCACAAGTATCTTTGTTTACACCCTTTGCGGCGAGAGGCGACGTAGAGATCGGCAAGCCACAGTAGGCGTGGATCCGGCGGAACAGTCGGGGTTTGTCCGTGAGATATACAGGGACAAGGGGCGCCTTGCTGCGAAGAGCGATCAGCGCGATACCGCTTTCCAGCTCCTGCATGACCCCCTGCTTATGACGGGTACCCTCGGGGAAGATGCCAAGAACATCCCCTTCCTTGAGTACCTTCATGCAGGCGCGCACAGCTGCCATATCCATATTGTGGCGATCTACTGGGATCATGGACAGCATATTGAACAGGCAACGAAGAATCGGGTTTTTGTTCAGTTCCTTCTTGCCCAGGAAGTGGATCTGGTATCGGAGACAGGCCATGGCCAGCACCACCGGATCCAGCATGCTGTTATGGTTGGAGATCATGATGTACGGCGCATCAATCTGGGCATTCTCCAGGTTGTGATAGGTCACCGGGAAAAGGAAGCGCATCAGCGGGGCGACCACCCTGATACCACCGCCGTAAAGCGGTGTGAACGAACCGGCGCGCTTGAGCCGCTTGCCCTGCTTCATACGAACGCAGCGCAGGATATAATCAATCGCCTGCTGCTGGGTCATATCCGTTGTGTCGATGATCTGCGCATCCTCGGCGGGACGAAGCGGGTCCACCTCGCGGTTCATATCCTGCTCGTCGCGGCGGATCACGTCCGCCAGTACTTCTTCGAAGGTGGTATCTTCACCTTTGGCCTGGAGCTCGGCAAAGCGGCGCTGAGCGCGGGCTTCGGGCGCCGCGGTCAGGTAAATCTTCAGCGTTGCGTCAGGCAGAACCACCGTGCAAATGTCGCGACCATCAAGCAGAACATCCTGTTTGGCTGCCAGCTGACGCTGGCTGGCCACCATAGCCTGACGAACGCCGGCAAACCGGGACACAGCACTTGCGGCCATACTGACTTCCGGCGTGCGGATCAGTCCGGTGACGTCCTGCCCTGCGATGGATGTACGCTGCGCGCCGTCCACATAGGCCACTTCCGGCATCACGCTCTTGGTCAGCTCGCAAAGCGCCTGCTCATCTTCCGGGGAAATCCCCTGCTGAAGGGCATACCAGGCAAACGCGCGGTACATCGCGCCCGTATCCAGGTGCAGGATTCCAAGGGCTTGGGCTACACCGTCGGCAACGCTGCTTTTTCCCGCGCCTACGGGACCGTCCATAGCGATGGTCATGTGCATCAGCAATCACTCTTTCCTTTAGAAAAAAAGGCTTGTCGGCTAACCGCCGCAAGCCCATTGCAAGCCCCAAAGTGCCGCTGCACCCTATTTTTTCACCCGCTATGTTAAGCAGGCCGGTGCTCTACCTCCACCTTCTGCCGTCCCCTGGCGCACAATGCGGGGGCATGACATCCAATGAACGGACCCGAGCTCCGTTTTGTGAAATGTGGGTAAAAATAGGATACTGGCGCACACTTCAGGTAACCATGGCATTATTATAGTGACTCACCATTGGGATGTCAAGGGGAAAACCCAACGAACAACAGAGAAAATCCTTCCTGTCTCAGGGGCGGATGCCGGTAAGCAACTCATCCACCAGCTCGATGGCTCGGGTCAGGCGCTGATTGTAATCGCCACCCACGATGACGATCTTGTCACCAAAACCGTGGTCGCGGTACATCTGCAAAAGCCGGTCGTTCAGCATAAGCCGCTTTTCCTGGTCGCCGTTGAGCCGCTGACCGTCCGCCACCCATTTGACGTCCGGCAGCAGATAGATCAGCCGGTCGTAGCGGGTGTGGTCGATGTATTTCTGTACCAGCTCATTGCGATGGCCCATGTACAGCTCGCTAAAATAATCGGTGTAGGTTGCGTCGGTATCGAAAAAGCAAACCTTGTTGCAGGCACGCAGAGCCTGATAATCCTGCTCGTACTGCAAATGGGCGATCCGGCCGAAGTCCTCGTCGGTATAGATGGTTTCGTCGTTGCCCAGGAACTCATGGGCATAATAACGGCCCACCTCCTCGGACCAGGACGTGTTGTACAGCTTTGCCAGGCACTTGGTCAGCGTGGTCTTGCCGCAACTTTCCGTACCGGCAATGAGCACCTTCTTGGAAAAGAAGGGACGCGCCGCGCCCAGGATATAGTGCCAGTTGCCAAGGATGTTGCTGCGGATGTCCGTAGCGGAGATAGGATAGCGGGTCCGCGCCGGATCGAACAGCTCCACCGCGGCTTCAGGAAAATACTTGGCCAGCGTATCGCTGTACTCCGTATCACCTACAAAAAACGCGTCGATATGCTCCGGAACCACTTCCCGCATGCGCTTGCTCCACAGATCCCAGCCCTGAGGATAAACAGGGATATCTGTCTCGTCCAAAACGCGCACGCTGATATGATCCATATCCTGCAGCTGCTGGGAGATCCACTGCTTGCGCAGGCGATAGGAAATCTCCGGAATGCCGGCGTCGCGGCAGATATCCCGCGTCTGATTCGCATTGTCGGAGATGACCACCACCAGATGGTGACACTTAGTGGAAGCCTCGATCATCTGATATAGGTGACCGCGATGCGGCGGGAGAAAACGTCCAAAATATACGCCAAGCTGATACATAAGCAGTGCTCCCTTCATTCGTATAGCAAACATAAAACACTTCTACAGAACCTGCCTGCAATCCTGCTTTTTGATCAAACAGACGTCATCATGGGCGCTACCACAGCTTCTCTACTGTCACATCGGTAAAATAGTGCGCTACGATCTCCTCCGCGTCAGCACCCTCCTCCGCCATACCGTAGGCGCCCCACTGACTCATGCCCACGCCATGACCATAACCTTTGCCTGCCATATATACCTGTCCATCCTCTACTTTGAGGGAGGTAAGCAGGGTGGAGCGCATTTTGGTGCTGCCCAGTGCGATCCGCAATTCGGCAGCCTGTACAGGCTGGCCGTTTACATTGAGGGTTTTGGCACGTCCGCCTTCCCCTCTCTCCCCTACAGTCAGGCTCGTACCCTCTTCAACGCTTACTTCCACGCCCTGTTCGGCACACGCGGCAGCAAACTCTTCCACGCTGAAACGCGCCTCCCACGCCTGAGCGTCAGTCAGGCTTTGCTGATCCTTTTCATTTTCTACCGAAGAAGGCTCGTTTCCTTGGGTCACCTTGGTGTATCCAGGTTCTTCTTTGTCCCAGCCCAACCCAGTTACAGCCCTTTCGGTGGTTCCGCCCGAATGAGCATGAAACCACGCATACGGCAATTCGCCTGCAGCACCGAGCACCAGGCCCCGTGTTTCCTCCACCGCCTGTTCAATCCGTTCGTTGACAGCGCTCCGGTCATAGGCCTGAGCTTCCTCAATATCCGTTGATACGTCCGCTCCCTCGTAGCGGCTGGTCTTTTCATCCACAAACTTCATCACAAATGTGCGTGCCAGAATGGCCTGGGCTTTCAGCGCCTCCATAGGCCAGTCGTTCTTCATTTCCCCTGCCAGCACGCCCTGTACATAGGTTTCCACATCTACCGTTTCAATCTTTTCATCCTCCACCACATAGACCTTAAGCTGCGGAATTCCGCTTTCGTCTACTTCCAGTTTGTCATTGGGCCAGCTGACGTTCGCTTTCATTTCCGCGCCGGTGGGCGTGGGTTCGGGGGATGTTCCTTTCGCGGTACTGGCGCAACTCTGGAACAGTCCAAATACCAGTACGCACAACATGACCAGCGTACCTTTTCGCATTTTGCTCATCAAAAACCCCTCCTCGCAGGCTACTTTGCCCACAAGAAGGGATTTCGTCACTTGAAATACCTGACAATTCACGCAGGGTCGCCAGGCACGTATACCTTCATTTTGGTGCCGTCATCCTGTACGCGGATATTGGCAGGCTTGCGAATGATCTTGGCAACCACGAATAAATCGCCGCCAGAGCCGCCCACATTCATGACCTGGATCAACCAGATCGCCCAGAACCATTCTGCCGGCACCGCATATGCCAAAAGAAGAAGCACCATGCCCCATACCGCCAGCGGCGCAAGACCGATGATCAAATAGGCAGCCTTTGCAAAATAAGCATAGCTACCGGCGTAGGCATACTGCCAGCTCAAACCGAAATGAGGCTTTTTGCGGCTGAAGAGCCACATAAACACACCATGAACAGCCTCATGCAGCACGATATAGGCCACATAGCCGACCAGCGCCACAGCCAGCTTGAACAAATTCATGGATTGAAAGAAAGGCAGCGGCGCGATCACACAACCGATGACAACCATGACAAGCACCAGAGACAAGCCAAGGATGCTGACGATGGTCGCCTGTTTCTTGTCCTTTGTGAGATTGATCGTTTCATCCAGCACATATCCGGCAGACAATTCCAAATCAGCGAACAATCCGTTTCTCATTGGTATCCCTTCTTTCACTGCTTAGCCCAGAGGACTCAGCGCAGGCGCTCCGTCCACCAGCGCGGGGAACGCTTCGGCTTTGCTGCCTACAAAGGCTGCGCAAGGAGCATTGGAGAGCACGCGCCGGGCCACTTCCATCACTTTTTCCGGAGTAACTGCATCAATCTTTGCCAACGTTTCTTCCGGGGTACGCATCCTGCCGTTGAGCAACATGCCCCTGCCGATGGACTGCATGCGGCCGCTGGAGCTTTCCAGACCCAGCACATAACCGCCGCGCAGCTGCGCTTTGGCGCTGAGGAACTCCTTCTCGCTGATGGATTCCTTCAGGAAGATTCGCAGCTGTTCCTGAATCTCACGAAGCACCGTTTCGCCGTTCTCAGGGGTAGTTCCCGCATAGATGTTGAACACGCCTACACCCTGATAGGAACCGGTGTAGGTGTATACGCTGTAGGCCATGCCCAGTTCCTCGCGGATGCGCTGAAACAGACGGCTGCTCATGCCTCCGCCAATGGCATTGTTGAACACTGCCAGAGCGTAGAGATCGTCATGATCGGCTTCCACGCCGGGAAAGCCAAGGCACATGTGCAGCTGTTCGGTTTCCTTTTTGCGAGCCAGACGCTCGTTGCGGAACAGTTGCACCTGCCGGGGCGCTTCTTCACCGTCCGGATTGGGGAAGACGTCGAAGTACTTCTTTGCCAGCGCGACAAACTGCTCCCAGTCATAGTTACCGGCAATGGACAGCACCATGTTCCTGGGCACATAGTGCTTACGCCAGTAAGCAAGCAGATCGTCACGGGTATAGGAACGGATCAGGCTTGCCGGGCCGAGAATGGGACGGCTGAGGGAGCCGGTAAACTGTGCACTGGCAAGCAGTTCATGCACCAGATCCTCGGGGGTGTCCTCCACCATGGCGATTTCCTCCACGATGACGCCCCGTTCCTTATTGAGTTCCTTTTCGTCAAAGGTCGGACGCAGCGCCAGATCCGCCAGAATATCCACAGCAAGCTGCAGGTCCTCGTCGATGACCTTGGCGTAATAGCAGGTACACTCCTTGCCGGTGAATGCGTTCAGCTGACCGCCCACCATGTCCATTTCCTCGGCGATGTCACGGGCGCTGCGGGAAGCGGTGCCCTTAAACACCATATGCTCGATGAAATGAGAAAGACCATTCTCCTGTTCGCTTTCGTTACGACTGCCCACCTTGACCCACACACCCACGGTACAGCTGCGGACATGGGTCAGTTTCTCACCTACAATACGAAGACCATTGGGCAGGGTAATCTGATCAAACATGCTCTTTGTTCCTTTCCTGATGAAACACAACAGCCTTCGGCGGGACGAAGCGTCCCGCCGAAGGCGGCTATTGGATCAATGATAACGCTTATCAGCGTTAGTTGCGGTCATTGCCGCCAAAGGGGCGACCATCCCGGCGCGGGGGACGGCTGCGGCGCTCGCCGCCATTGCGTCCACCTTCGCTGGCGGTGGGATAAACCATGTCGTTACGGATCAGGTTGACGCGGCCCTGAGAGTCGATCTCGCTGACCTTGACTTCGATTTCATCGCCGATGTTCATCACATCTTCCACCTTCTCCACGCGGTGGTCGGCCATCTTGCTGATGTGCAGCATGCCGTCCTTGCCGGGAGTCAGCTCGATGAAGGCGCCAAAGTTCATGATGCGCACAACCTTGCCCATATATACATCGCCCACTTCCACATCCTTGGCGATGCCCTCGATGATGCGGCGGGCCTTGGTGGCGGCAGCTTCGTCGGGGGTAGCGATGTAGACGCGGCCATCGTCCTCGATGTCGATCTTGACGCCGGTCTCGGCGATGATCTTGTTGATCATCTTTCCGCCGGGTCCAATGACCTCACGGATCTTTTCGGGGTTGATGGTGAAGCGGATGATCTTGGGAGCGTACTTGCTCAGGTGCTCACGGGGCTGAGCAAGGGTATCCAGCATGATCTTGAGGATATGCAGACGGCCCTGCAGAGCCTGACCCAGAGCGCGCTCAAGGATCGCGCGGTCGATACCGGCAATCTTGATGTCCATCTGGATGGCGGTGATGCCCTTCACGGTACCGGCGACCTTGAAGTCCATGTCGCCCAGGAAGTCTTCCAGACCCTGGATATCGGTCAGAACGGCCACATTGCCATTCTCGGCGTCCTTGATCAGACCCATGGCCACGCCGGCAACGGGGCGCTTAATCGGTACGCCGGCATCCATCAGGCTCAGGGTGCTGCCGCACACGGAAGCCATGGAGCTGGAACCATTGGAGGACAGGATTTCACTCACCAGACGCAATGCGTAGGGGAACTCGTCCTCGGAGGGAACCACAGGCACCAGCGCACGCTCAGCCAGAGCACCGTGACCAATCTCGCGGCGGCCGGGGCTCTTCATGCGGCCGGCTTCACCAGTGGCATAGGGGGGCATATTGTAATGATGGATGTAGCGCTTGCTATCCTCGGTGCCCAGGCCGTCCAGAATCTGAACGTCGCTCATGGAGCCAAGGGTAGTCACGGTCAGAGCCTGGGTTTCACCACGGGTGAAGATAGCGCTGCCGTGGGTACGGGGCAGCACGCCCACTTCGCACCAGATGGGGCGAACGTCGGTCAGGCCGCGGCCGTCGGGACGAATGCCCTGCTCCAGGATCTTCTTGCGCATGATTTCCTTCTTGAGGTAGTAGATCGCATCGGCGACCTCGCTCATGCGGCCTTCAAACTGCTCGGCGAAATGCTCGTTGCACTCGGCCTGCACCTGATCTTCACGTTCCTTGCGCTCGTGACGATCGGGGGTTTCGAACACCCAGCAGCACTTGTCGTAGGCAAACTCGCGCACGGCAGCCTTCACGTCTTCGCCGGTGGTAACCAGCTCGACCTCGGCCTTTTCCTTGCCGATTTCAGCCTTGATCTGCTCGATGAAAGCAACGATCTTCTTGATTTCCTCATGGCCATGCAGAATGGCGCTGAGCATCAGTTCCTCGGAAACCTCGTTGGCGCCGGCTTCCACCATCAGCACGGCGTCCTTGGTGCCGCTGACGGTCAGATGCAGGCTGGAGCGCTGACGCTGTTCTTCGTTGGGGTTGATGACGAACTCGTCGTCAACGCAGCCCACGACCACCGTACCGGTGGGGCCGCCCCAGGGAATATCGCTGACGCTCAGCGCAGCGGAAGAACCGATCATCGCGGGGATTTCCGGGGGAATATCCTTATCCACGGACAGGCAGGTAGCCACAACCTGCACATCGTTACGCATGCCCTTGGGGAACAAGGGACGCAGGGGACGGTCGATCAGGCGGCAAGTCAGGGTCGCCTTTTCAGTGGGACGACCTTCACGCTTGATAAAGCCACCGGGGATCTTGCCCACGGAGTACTGCTTCTCTTCAAAGTCCACGCTCAGGGGGAAGAAGTCCACGCCTTCGCGTGCCTTCTCGCTCATGGTGGCGTTGACCATCACGACGGTATCGCCGTAGCGGACGAAAGCAGAGCCGTTGGCCTGCTGAGCATACTTACCGAATTCGATCGACAGCGGACGACCCGCCAATTCCGTAGAAAAAACCTTGTAATCCATTTTCTTTCCTCTTCTTCCTTCCTGCAACGGGCCACATGCCCGTTGCTTCACCTCTGCCGCTCAGGCGGCTTGAACCGCACGCCTCACCTTTACGTGCATTCATGAAAATAGCCGCGCCGCGCTGGTCAACCCGCGCGGGCGCGGCCATATCAGGGTTACTTTCTGAGACCCAGCTTAGCAATCAGAGCGCGATAGCCCTCGATGTCGGTCTTCTTGAGATAGTCCAGCAGACCACGGCGCTTACCAACCATGAGCAGCAGGCCGCGACGGCTGTGGTGGTCCTTCTTGTTGATCTTCAGGTGCTCGTTGAGGTGGTTGATGCGCTCGGTGAGCAGCGCGATCTGCACTTCGGGAGAACCGGTGTCACCTTCGTGACGGGCGTAAGTCTGGATAATTTCGCTCTTTACCATTTGGGGTTGCCTCCTTTAATTGGTAGCGGCTTGACCGCTCCGTTGGTAATCGCCGTATTCATAGCCGGCCGTTGGCTTTCAGCAAGCTGCGGATACGGTTCTTATGTGCACTTTAGCGCACTTGAATATTGTACCACGCTGCAGGTGGTTTGTAAACGGGTTTGTACAAATTTTGTCTTGTTTTCAATAGCTTCTTTCCCATTCGGGGATTACTTCGTCAGCCGCACTGCCGAATCAGCTCGATGGTACAGTTTTTTTCGTCTTCGGGCACCGGCAAAGATGCCATGGCATACCGGCCGTCATCGCCCTGTTTCACCTGGACAGGCCATACCTTTTTCGAGCCAGTGAAGCGGATCAGGGCACGATAGCGGCCCGCAGCAACCGTCTGCTTGTCCTTATCCACAGGCTGCAGGAGCAGTCTGTTTTCCATCCGCTGGATGGCGACTTTCAGCGCATAGGGATGCCCCAGCATCTTTCCTGCCATCTCCACATTTCCCTGCGCCAGCTCAGATCGAATGATACTGGAGCTGACCTCGCTGCCTTCCAGCGTCACCTGAGGGACAACCTCCGTACGAAAACCAAGAGCATCCCCCAGCACGGACAACAGCGCAGGCTTGCCGCTGCCTCCCTTGCCGAAGGTGTGATTATAGCCGCAGATCACGTCCGTTGGATGGAAGCGGCGAACCAGTTCTCCCACATAGACTTCCGGCGGCATCTGGCGGATCGTCTCGTCAAAAGGCATAGCGAAGAGCATATCCACGCCCATTTTCTCCAAGAGTTCCGCGCGTTCTTCAAAGGTGGTCAAAAGCGGCGGGCATTTTTCGGGCGCGACCAGCCTAAGCGGATGCTCAATAAAGGTACAAACCACCAGCGGCGCATTGGCGCGCTTTGCCAACACACGCGCACGCCGGATCAACACCTGATGCCCGATATGCAAACCGTCAAACATACCAAGCGCGATCACTGCACGGGGGCAGGCAGCCTTTCCATCGGTCACGATCTGCATTTTGCTCTCCCCTTTCTATGGGTTATGCACCAAGCCAGGTGCGCGTTTTCATCCGTTCGCCCTGCCGCTCCACAATGGCGACGAGCTCGTCATTGAGCCAGATGCAGGCAGGTTTTCCGTCCTGCGCAGGCGTATCATGAAGCGCTGCAAACCGTTTCCAAGGCATCGTTCCCCCATTTCGCAGCGCATTTTCAAGCCCAGAGGGCAGCTGGCAGCCGGGCAGGTGCCCCAGCGCCGTTTCCGGCGGCAGCACCTTGTTCCGAAGCGTCCCGTTTTCTTTCGCTTCCTGCAGTTCCTCCAAAGTAGCCGCCGTTTCCAGCGTAAATACGCCGCTCTGGGTACGCAGCAAAAACCGCATATGGGCCGGACAATGAAGCGCCCGGCCAAGATCATCGCACAGGGTACGCACATAGAATCCCTTGGAGCAGCGTACATGGAGCAGCGCCCCGTAATTTTTCGTCATACTGGCCACTTCCAGTGAATGTACCGTTACTTCCCGTTCCGGAATATCCACTGTCTGACCCTGTCTGGCCAGCTCATAAAGGCATCTGCCGTTCTGTTTCAGGGCGCTGAACATGGGAGGACGCTGAGTCCCCTTCCCGACGAATCCTTTCACCGCTTCACGAAGGGCGGCCTCATCAGGATACTGCCCGCCGGTCTCGATGACGGTTCCCTGCGCATCCTGCGTATCCGTGGCGGCGCCAAAAGCGATCTCAGCCACATACGCCTTTTCCTTGTCCTGCATGTAATCAAACAGACGGGCGGCCTTTCCTACCATAACCGGCAGAACACCGGCGGCTTCGGGGTCAAGCGTTCCGGCATGACCGACTTTCTCGCCATCCAGCATACGCCGCACCATTCCTACCACATGGGCGGAAGACATTCCCGGCGGCTTCAGCACATTGATAAAGCCGCACAGCGGTTTGGTTTCACTCATCCGTTTCTCTGCGCCTCCAGCGCCGCCGTCATAGCGGCTTCCATCTTCTCCACAGCCTGATCAATGGGCAGCTTCATGCCGCAGCCCGCTGCCTGCTTATGTCCGCCGCCGCCAAACTGAGCGGCGACCTGATCCACCCGGTAGGGCGCGATAGACCGCAGGCTGAACTTGATGCTGCCATCCGCTTTTTCATGGGCGTAATATGCCATGCAAACATCTTCCAGATCAATCGCATAATCCACCACTCCATCCACATGATTGGGGTCGGCATTGGCGCGGCGAATCTTCTCCATGCTGGTCTGCAAGCCGGCGATCTTGCCATTAGCCAGGAGGCGCAGAGTGGGAAGCGTTTCACTCAGCAGCCGGACAAAGGTTACTTCCTTGGTCCGGAACAAAAGACGGCTGTACTCAGCCAGCTCCAGTCCGGCTTCCATCAGACCTTCCATCATTTCAAAGCACTCGGCATTGACGCTCTCGTAGATGAAATTCCCGGTGTCGGTGGACAGCGCGGTATACAGGCACAATGCTGCGTCCTTGCTGATGGGCGTTTCCGAAGCGCGATACAAACGGTAGATCAGCACCGCCGTCGCCGGCGCCGTGGCGTCGATCCAGTTGACCTCACCAAAGCCCACATTGGTGCCGTGATGATCGATCACCGCATGGGATTTTGCAGCATGATAGAGTGCTTCGCAAGCGCCCATACGATCGGAGCAGCTCACGTCAACGGCTATGGCAAGGGTGTTCTCATCAACCCGGGCATGATCAGGAGAGACAAACAACTCCCAGCACGGCAAAAACTGCAGCTGACGGGGAACCGTTCCATCCAGAACAGCGGTCACCTGCTTGTCCATGCCTTTGAGCAGCATTGCCAGCGCCAATACGCTGCCAAGTGCGTCGCCATCCGGTGCGATATGTGGAAACAGCAAGATGCTGTCCGCCGCATTCACGGCAGACAGCAACGCTTGTATGGTTTCAGGATTCTTGTTCTTCCTCATTGGCTTCATCATCCTCCGCATGCACCTGTTTGAGTACCGACGCAATATGGATGCCATACGCGATATTCTGATCCAGTTCGAAGAGCAATTCGGGCGCATAGCGAATGATCATGCTGTGCCCCAGTTCCCGGCGAATATAACCTGCCGCTTTTTTCAAAGCGTCCAGCATGGGCTTGCGGTTTTCTTCCTCCAGGATGCTGACGTAAATCTTCGCATAGCGGAGATCGCGCGTCACATCGGCACGGGTGATGCTGAACGTACCGCGAACGCGGGGATCGGAAAGATCCTCACGGACGATCCGATCCACTTCGCGGCGTACCTGTTCGCTGATGCGGTCAATACGTTGATAGCTCATTTAGCGTTCAATTTCCTCCATGATAAAGCATTCTACGATATCGCCTTCCTTGATATCGTTGAAGCTGTCGAAGCTGACGCCGCACTCGTAGCCGGAGGCCACTTCCTTGGCGTCGTCCTTAAAGCGCTTGAGGCTGCTCAGCTTGCCTTCGAACACCACGATATTGTCGCGGAGCAGGCGAACCTGAGCGTTACGCTGCAGCTTACCATCCTGCACATAGCAGCCGGCGACGGTACCGGCGCCAGTGATACGGAAGGTATTGCGAACCTCGGCATGACCCAGCAGCACTTCTTTGTACTCGGGAGCCAGCAGGCCCTTCATCGCCTTCTCGATATCCTCGATGGCCTGATAGATGACGCGGTAGAGACGGATATCCACACCGTCATGCTCCGCCGTTTCGCGTGCGGTGTTGTCAGGACGGATGTTGAAGCCGATGATGATGGCGTCGAAAGCAGAGGCCAGGTTCACGTCGTCCTTGGTGACGGCGCCCACAGCGCTATGCAGCACGCGGACGCGGACTTCGTCGTTGGACAGCTTCTCCAGCGCCTGCTTCACAGCCTCCACACTGCCCTGCACGTCAGCCTTGACGATCAGGTTCAGCGTGGTCATCTTGTTCTGATCCATGCGGCTGAACAGGTTATCCAGAGACACCTTGCTGGTGGCGGCCACGCGGGCTGCCTTGAGTTTGTTGCGGCGCTCTTCAACAACCTGACGGCCCAGACGATCGTCTTCCACAGCCATCATTTCATCGCCGGCGCTGGGAACGTCAGTGAAACCGGCAATTTCCACAGGCATGGAGGGACCGGCTTCCTTCACGCGCTCGCCCTTATCGTTGACCATGGCACGTACACGGCCGGCAGCCATACCGGCAACGATGTTGTCGCCCACATGGAGGGTACCATTCTGCAGCAGAACGGTGGCAACGGGGCCGCGCGCCTTATCCAGCTTGGCTTCCACAACAATACCCTTGGCCATGCGGTTGGGGTTGGCGCGGAGCTGACACATATCGGCCTGCAGAAGGATCATCTCCAGCAGATTATCCACGCCCATGCCGGTATGGGCGCTGACGGGCACCATGATGGTGTCGCCGCCCCACTCTTCGGGCACCAGCTCGTGAGCGGTCAGGTCTTGCTTAATGCGCTCGGGGTTGGCAGATTCCTTATCCATCTTGTTGATGGCAACGATGATCGGCACCTCGGCAGCCTTGGCATGGTTGATGGCTTCCACGGTCTGGGGCATAACGCCGTCGTCGGCAGCGACAACCAGTACGGCGATGTCCGTAGACTGGGCGCCGCGCTTACGCATGGCGGTGAAGGCCTCGTGACCGGGGGTATCCAGGAAGGTAATGATCTGGTCGTTTACAGTAACGGTGTAAGCGCCGATGTGCTGGGTGATGCCGCCGGCTTCGCCCGCAGTAACGTGAGCGTTGCGGATGTAGTCCAGCAGGGAGGTCTTACCATGGTCAACGTGGCCCATGATGGTGACCACCGGCGGACGGGGCAGCAGATCCTCTTCAGCGTCTTCGAAGTCGGTTTCCGCAAGATTGTCCTCAGCGGTCTTATCCAGCTTCTGCTCAAGGGTAACGCCGAAATCGCTGCACACCAGGCTAGCGGTGTCAAAATCCAGCTCGCTGTTGATGTTGGCCATCACGCCAAGGAGCAGCAGCTTCTTGAGGATTTCGCCGGCAGGCTTACCAATGCGTTCGGTCAGATCCTTAACGGTGATGGTTTCGGCCGTCATCACAGCTTCCGTGATGGTGATGGGCGCCATGAGCTGCTGAGCGCTGGGCTTCTTGGCGCGGGCACGACGGCCGCCGCGGATCACTTCGTCGTCCATGCCATGATAGGTTTCGCGGGCAAGCTGCTTACGATTCTTGGCAACGCGCTCCGGATCATGCTGACGGACGTAATTCTTCTTGTTGGGATCGTAGTTGCTGACGCGCTCCTTTTCCATTGCGGGCGCAAGGTCTACAGGCTTGGGACGACCGCCGCCCATAGGAGGACGACCGGCGCCGCCGGCAGGACGGCCAAAATTGCCGCCGGCAGGACGGGGCGCACCCTGACCCTGTGCATTGGCAGGACGGCCATAGGGACCCTGCTGTCCCTGCGGATTAGCGGGACGGCCATAAGGGCCCTGAGGATTGGCGGGGCGGCCGTAGGGGCCCTGCGGATTGGCAGGACGGCCATAGGGACCCTGCTGTCCCTGCGGATTAGCGGGACGGCCATAGGGACCCTGCGGATTAGCGGGGCGGCCGTAGGGGCCCTGCGGGTTGGCAGGACGGCCATAGGGACCCTGCTGTCCCTGCGGATTGGCGGGACGGCCATAGGGGCCCTGGGGATTGGCAGGACGGCCATAGGGACCCTGCTGTCCCTGCGGATTGGCGGGACGGCCATAGGGGCCCTGCGGATTGGCAGGACGGGGTGCTCCACCCTGAACAGGTCGGGCATTCTGGCCAGCGGGGCGGGGCTGCTGCACAGGCTTGGCAGCCTGAGGCTTCTCGGCAGCAGGCTTTTCTGCAGCGGGCTTAGCTTCGACGGGCTTTTCCGCAGCAGCCGGCTTGGTTTCAGCGGCGGGCTTGGCCTGCGCAGGCTGAGTCGTTTCAGCTGCAGGCTTTTCTGCCTTGGGCGCAGTCTCTGCTTTCACAGGCTTGGACTCAACCTTAGGCTCGACCTTTGCTTCCACCTTGACTTCCTCCTTGGGCGTTTCCTTGGGCTCGGCCTTGACTTCCGTCTTGGGCTCGGCCTTAGGCGCCTCTTTGGTTACTTCGGGCTCATCGTTATCAGGCATGGTAAACGCCTTGGTATGCTGGCGGGCCAAGCGCTCCTCTTCGGCCTGCTTTTCTTCAGCGCGATGCTGCTCCTGCTCACGCAGATACTGGGCTTCCAGCTTACGGGCTGCCTGCACCAGATCGTTTGCATTCTTGCGCATGGCAGACACATGATTCAGCGCCGCTTCCGCGCCGGTGAGAAGCTCTTTCGTCGCATCCCTGAGTTTAACTTTCGTCATGAAACGCTTGCACCCCCGAATAATTTCGCAAAGTATTTTTGGCTATTTACAGCCGAGGTTCTTCTTTTAGCAAGGCCAACAATTTATTGGCCATTCCGCCTGTTTTCAGGCAGATCACCATGCGCCCCTGCTTGCCGATGGCATGTCCCAGCGCGCCGTCGCTGACGCTGTACAAAGGGGTATCATGGCTATGACAGGCGTCGGTCACACGCTTGCGGGTGTTTTCCGAGGCGCCCAGATCCATCAGTACGATGGCGGCCCCATCGCTGCGGATCGTGTCCACGCATGCTTCCTGACCGCTGATCAGCTGCCCTGCTCTCATGCACAATCCCAGAAAACCCGTCACTTTTCCTTCTGTTTCGGCATTCATACGGTTTTCTCCTGTGCTGACAGCAATTGCTGCATGGTTTCTCTCAGGCTCTGCTCTACTTCAGGCGTGAGCCCTACTTCCAGCTGACGGGACAGATGCCCGTGTTTCAGCGCGGAGCCCAGGCATTCCGCCCGATAGCAACAGTATGCGCCGCGGCCGGCTTTTTTGCCGGTCTCATCCAGGCTTACGATCCCTTCCGGCGAACGAACAACCCGGAGCAGTTCCTTCTTGGGCTTCATCTCGCGGCATCCGACGCACATACGCATCGGTATTTTGCGCGGTTTGGCGGGCATGTCCACCACTCCTTGTTCTCAGATCAGAGCGTATCGTCGTCCTCGCCAGAGGAGAAATCCATGTCTCTCAGCTCTGGCAGGTTGAACTCGGTATCGCCCTGCTGATCGTTCATATTTTCGTAGAACACCTGATAGCCCTGGGGTTCCTGCTCCATCTCTTCCATAGGCATATCAAACATTTCTGCAGCCTGACTCTGGCTCTTGATATCGATGCGCCAGCCGGTCAGCTTGGCGGCGAGGCGGGCATTCTGGCCTTCCTTGCCGATGGCGAGACTCAGCTGATTGTCCGGCACCACCACGCGGCAGGCCTTCTCGTTCTCTGCCACAAACACGCTCAGCACGTGAGCGGGGTTGAGGGCGTTGGCGATGAACTCGGCAGGATCGGCAGACCACTTGATGATGTCGATCTTTTCGTTCTTCAGCTCGTTCACCACGCGCTCCACGCGGTTGCCGCGGGGGCCGACACAGGCGCCAACGGGGTCGATGGAAACCTCGGTGGAATGAACCGCCATCTTGGTGCGGCTGCCGGCTTCACGGGCGATGGACTTGATCTGCACGATACCGGAAGCGATCTCGGGCACTTCCATCTCAAACAGACGCTTCACCAGGCCGGAGTGCATACGGCTGACGCGTACCTGGGGACCACGGAGCATTTCGCGGCCGGTGCGGTTGACCGACAGGACGTACACCTTGATATGGTCATCGATATGATACTCTTCGCCGGGCACAAACTCGCTGGGTTCCATGATGCCCTCGGTGCGGCCCACGTCCACGATCACGCCACGGGGCTCCACGCGCTGCACGATGGCGGTGAGGATTTCGTTTTCCTTCTCGGAGAACTCATCATAGATCTTGCCCTGCTCAGCTTCACGGATGCGCTGCATAATGACCTGCTTGGCGGTCTGGGCAGCAGTGCGCAGGAAGCCGTTAGGGGTCACTTCAATCTCGGCGATATCGCCCATGCGATAGTCGGAGCGGATCTTCAGCGCGTCCTCCAGGGTGAGCTGATTGGCGGTATCTTCCACTTCTTCGACGATGGTTTTGCGAGCATAGACATGCGCATCACCGGTCTTGCGGTCGAGGTTGACCGACAGATTGGTGGGAGCGACCTCGTCACGGGCCACGTTCTTCTTATAGGCAGCTTTCAGCGCTTCTTCAATAGCGCCAAAAAGCATCTCTTCCTTGATGTTTTTTTCTGAAGCAAGCGCCTTTACTGCTTCGATAATCGCAGCGTTGCCGCTGGGCTGCTGGGTTTTCTTGGTGGTTCTCATGTCCGATCTACCTGCCTTCTCAATCCACTATTATTCAAATTCCATATCGGAAAAAGTGCTGTCGTCCAGCGTGGCGTCCTCGCTGAAGTCCTCGTCTTCCAGAATGATCACCGGCTTGATGATCGCCACAGCCTTGCGTTCAAACGACAGGCTGCGTTGGTCAGCTGTTTCGATGGTGACGCTGGCGTCATCCATCATGCGCAGATAACCCTGATGCAGCTTGCTGCCCTCCTGAGGGGCGAAAAGCTTTACTTCGACCAAAGCATCGCGGTTCTTTTCAAAATCCCGAAGGGTCTTGATGGGACGATCCAATCCGGGACTGGAGACCTCCAAAAAGTCGTAGTCCACATCCTCTACCAAAGGCTGGAGCTGCTTGTGAAAGCGCTCGCAGTCATCCAGGGAAAGGCCGCCTTCCTTGTCCACATAAACACAAAGGCATTTGCCGCGGCTTTCCTTTTGCAGCACCACTTCAACCAGTTCCAGCGCAAGAGCATCGGCGACCTTCGCCGCTCTTTCCTCCACCGCGTGCACAGACGCAGCCTTCGCGCTGCCAGCATTTCCTTTCTTTGCCATCGCGTACTCCTTTGCTTATGCCCGAAGGAAAACGGCAATCAAAAAGAGTGGTACAATATCGCCATGAGCTTCCGTTACCCGCCTTTGGCTGTCGCCAAAAGACAGCTGCGCATCCCGCAGGAGGCAACTGTTGCGTACCGAAGCGTACGCGGCAAGCGAGGGAAGCAAGCGATATCCACTCTTTCGATAAACCCTTCTTTCTATGTGGGCGAAAATGTAAACAGAAACCATCCGCACTTCTGCGGACATGGGCAGTATACCACATTGTTTTGGGAAATACAAGCATTTTACGGCACTCGAAGAAGAAAAAGTTGCCGAAAAAGCGACGTGTTTCCATGGCATCCTGCTACATTGTGCACAGGGGCGAGCCGCAGGTCACAAGTCCTCCAAAAGGCGCAGGCTTTCTTTGTCCATGAAAGCCGGAGTATACGCGCTGTCGGCGGCTTCCTTTTGTTGCAGATAACCGGGCAGATCCAGCGACAGCATATGATCGCGTACTCGAATATATTCCCTTGCCGTAAGCCGCCGGTCAAGCCCTGGCAGATTTACGCCGTTCATGGGGGTATACTGACGCATCAGGCTCACTGGCGTGCCCTTTGGCAGTTCCTGAGCGATCGTATCCAGAATGTGGATACTCTCCCCTACTCTCAGCGGCAGGATCAAATGCCGTACCAGCGTGCCGGAAAGCATGAGACCATCCTCATCATACACCGGCAGTCCCGTCTGTTGACACATCACCTTGATGGCTTCCAGCGTTGCCTCGAAATAATCAGGAGCATCGGCGAGTTGAGCGGCGGTTTTTTCGCTGGCATACTTGAAATCCGGCAGATAAATATCCACCAGTCCCTTGGCCTGACGGATCATTTTGGTATCCTCATAGCCGCTGGTGTTCCACACCACGGGAATTCCCGGTTTGCGGAGGCTCAGCGCTTCCAGGATTACCGGAGCAAAGTGGGTGGGGCTGACCAGATTCAAATTATGCACACCCAACTCCTCCACCCGCCGGAACAGGACAGACAACTGCTTTGCATTCAGCATACGCCCGTTTTTGCGGTGACTGATGGGCTCATTCTGACAAAACACGCAGCCCAGACTGCAACCGCTGAAGAATACGGTGCCGCTGCCTTTTGTACCACTGATGCAGGGTTCCTCCCACATATGCGGAGCTGCCCGGGAGACCAGCGGCAGCATGCCCATGCCGCAGAAGCCATCGCCGGACTCATCCGTACGAACGGCATTACAGCGTCTGGGGCAGAGATTGCATGTGTACATACCGAGTTTCCTTTCGTGATAGAGTAGGTGCAGTGTATCACCAACCCTGATGAATGTCAAAGCTACACAAAAACAACCCGCGAAACAGTGTTGAAGCCGTTCGCGGGTTGAGAACTTGGATCAAGCCGTCTTTTCGAACTGCGCCTGATACAGCTCCGAATAGAAGCCACCTTTTGCCAGCAATTCCTCGTGGTTGCCCATCTCCACGATATCGCCGTCCCGCATGACCAGAATCAAGTCAGCGTCGCGGATGGTGGACAAACGATGGGCAATCACAAAGCTGGTACGTCCCTTCATCAGCTCGTTCATCCCCTGCTGGATCAGTTGTTCGGTACGGGTATCCACGGAGCTGGTGGCCTCATCCAGAATCATGATCTTCGGATCCGCCAGAATAGCGCGGGCAATGGTCAGCAGCTGCTTCTGGCCCTGGGACACATTGCTGCTTTCCTCGTTGAGCACCATCTGATAGCCGCCGGGCAGCGTCTTGATAAAGTGGTGGGCGTGGGCTGCCTTGGCAGCAGCGATCACTTCTTCGTCAGTGGCGTCCAGGCGGCCGTAGCGAATGTTTTCCGCAATGGTGCCGCCAAAGAGCCACGTATCCTGCAGCACCATACCGAACAGCAGACGAAGCTCGTTGCGATCAAAGTCGCGGACATCGTGGCCATCCACACAGATACGGCCACCGGTCACGTCGTAAAAGCGCATCAAAAGACGCACCATGGTCGTTTTGCCTGCACCGGTGGGGCCGACAATGGCCACCTTCTGGCCCGGCTTGATCTGGGCGTTGAAATCGTTGATGATGATCCTGTCGGGGGTGTAGCCGAAGGAAACATGGTCAAAAGTGACTGCGCCGGTCAGCTGATCGATGGACACGGGATTCGGAACAGTCTGATCCTCTTCTGCTTCCTCCAGGAACTCAAACACACGCTCGCCTGCTGCCATGGTACTTTGCAGCACGTTGGCAATCTGTGCGATCTGGGAAATGGGCTGATTGAAGGAACGCACATACTGGATAAAGCTCTGAATGTCGCCTACGGTAATGCGGCCGGTGGCAGCAAAAGCTGCGCCCATGACCACTGCGGCCACATAGCCCAGATTGCCTATCAGATGCATGATGGGATGCATCAGACCAGAGAGGAACTGTGCCTTCCAGCCGGAATGATACAGCTTATTGTTGGTCTCTTCAAAGGTCCGGGCGGCGTCATCCTGCGCGTTGAAGGCCTTGACCACCACATGGCCGGAGAACATCTCCTCCACCTGGCCGTTCACTTCGCCTAAATACTTCTGCTGACCCACGAACATGGGCTGGCTCTTCTTGACCACAATGCTCATCAGCACGCCGCTCAGGGGTAGGATACACAGGGCGACCAGCGTCATCTGCCAGCTGATGGAAAACATCATGATGAGTACGCCCACCGCCAGTGTGATGGAAGATACCACCTGGGACAGGCTCTGGTTCATGCTCATGCCCAGGGTGTCCACGTCGTTGGTCACGCGGCTGAGCACCTCGCCGTGGGTGACGCCGTCAAAGTAGCTCATGGGCATACGGTGGATCTTGGCTGCCAGTTGCTGGCGGAGTCCGTAGCTGACCTTCTGGCTCATGCCGGTCATCAGCAGGCTCTGCAGGAAACTCAGCAGCGCACTGAAGGCATACAGTCCCAGCAGCCACAAAAGCAAGCCGCCGATCTTGCCGTAATCGATACCCGCCCCGCCGCTCATCCGGCTCATCATACCGGAGAAAATCTCTGTGGTGATCTCGCCCATCTTCTTAGGGCCAATGATGGAAAACAGCGCACTGCCCACTGCCAGCACCACTACGCCCAGCAAGCTCCACTTGTACTGCGCCATAAAACGAACTAGCTTTAGGAAGGTTCCCTTGAAGTCCTTGGCACGCTCCGTCATCCCCATAGGGCCGCCGGGACCGCGCCGCATATTACCTCTGCGTTGCATCTTCCAGCTCCTCCTTTGACAACTGACTCATGGCGATTTGCCGATAGACTTCGCAATCCTTCATCAATTCCTGATGCGTACCTTTGCCCACCAGCTTGCCGTCGTCCAGAACAAGGATCTGCTCGGCATGCATGACAGTGGAGATGCGCTGGGCAACCACCAGCAGGGTGGCATTTCCCGTGGCTTCATAGAGTGCGCTGCGGACAGCAGCCTCGGTCTTGAAGTCCAGTGCAGAGAAGCTGTCGTCGAAAATAAAGATCTCCGGCTGCTTGGCGATGGCACGGGCAATGGACAGGCGCTGTTTCTGACCGCCGGAAACATTGGTGCCACCCTGGGCGATCTCGCTGTCAAAGCCGTTCTCGCGTTCCAGCACGAATTCCTCCGCCTGAGCGATCTGCGCCGCCTTGCGGATGGTTTCTTCGGTGATGCCTACGGAGCCGAAGGTCAGGTTTTCGTTGACGGTGCCGCTGAAGAGCACCGCCTTTTGCGGCACCAGACCGATGGCGTCCCGAAGGTCGGTAAGGCGTACGTCGCGCACATCCCGGCCACCCACCAGTACGTTGCCGCTGGTGGCGTCATAAAAGCGGGGAATCAAATTGATAAGCGTGCTCTTGCCCGATCCGGTACCGCCCAGAACAGCGGTGGTTTGGCCCGGTTTGGCAGTGAAGCTGATATGGCAGAGCATGTCTTCATCTGCGCCGGGATAGCGGAAGCTCACATCCCTGAACTCCACCACACCAGCCATGGAAGGATCGAGTTCCACAGGTGTCTCCGGATCGGCGACCCGAACCTCCGCCGCCAGCACCTCATGAATACGGCCTGCCGACACGCTGGCGCGGGGCAGCATCACGCTCATCATGGAGATCATCAGGAAAGCGGAGATAATCTGCATGGTGTACTGGATGAAGGCCATCATATCACCCACCTGCATGCTGCCCGCGTCAATGCTGCCTGCGCCCAGCCACATGATCAGCACAGAGATGCCGTTCATGGTAAGCATCATTAGCGGCATCATGCCGCCCATGAGGCGTCCGACAAAAAGCTGCGTCTTCTTCAAAGCGGTGGAGGCGGCATCAAAGCGTTCTTCCTCGCGCTCCTGCGTACAGAAGGCGCGGATGACGGGCAGACCGGTCAGCGTCTCGCGCAGCACGCGGTTCACGCCGTCTACCTGGGTCTGCATGATCTTGAAGCGGGGCATGGCAAAAAAGTACAGCACCAGCACGATCATCATCACGATCGCCACGCCCAGCGCAATGACCCAGGACATGGAGGCGTTGGTCCGAAGGGCGCGGACAATGCCGCCCACGCCCATGATGGGCGCATAGATAATGGTTCTGAGCAGCATGACCATTACATTCTGCACTTGCTGGATATCGTTGGTGGAACGGGTGATCAGCGAAGCAGTAGAAAAGGTATCCATCTCCTGCTGGCCGAAGCCCAGCACCTTATCAAAGACCTGCTTGCGCAGATCGCGGCCAAAACCGGCGCTGGTGCGGCTGCCCAGAAAGCCCACGCCAACGGCTGCCGCAGCGCTGAGCAACGCAATCAGCAGCATCATGCCGCCGTTATACCAGATCGCGCGATTCTGAATAGCCCGCAAGTCCATTCCCAGCGCGGTATACTCGGCGCTGACAGCGGCAATGGCGAGCTGCTGCCCGGCGTTCTGGGCAGTGTCCTCATCCATGGCAGCTTCCTGCATCGCCATGGCAGCAAACGCATTGGCAAACAGGCCGTCCACTTCTGCCCGTGCAGTGCTGTCCATCTCCCGGAGCACCAGAATCTCCTCGCCGTCAAGGGTCACGCCAAGGGCCTCAAGCTTCTCTGGGTTGGCCTCATAGCAGGATACAACCTGCTGCGCAGCCGGACCCATCAGGGGCATAAGTCCATCCAGCGTGCTTTTTCGCAGCGCGTCCGGGGCTGCATGGGTAATGCCCTGCTGCTGAATTCCCTCGTCCACGATAGCCGCCGTATAGGTAGGCAGCCACAGTTCGCACATGGCCTGCCCGATCAGCAGTGCCATGATGACCAACAGTACAGGCACGTACTTTTTCATATAGGGGATCAATTTGTGCACCGGGATTCCTCCTCTCCAGCCCGAGATCCATTCTTCTGCCGGATCTGTCCGCTGGCAATTCCTTCATCGAATAAGCAAACATATGCATTGTACCTACCCCGGCGATAGAAGTCAATGAAACCTGCAAGCGTTCACAGAATATTTACCCTCCTGCTTTTTTCGATTCTGTGCTATAATGACTGCGAACTTTCCAAGAGGAGGATCTCCATGGCCAACGTTTATCTGCATCGTAATAAGGAACAACGCGTTTTGAGCGGACATCCCTGGGTTTTCCGCAGCGATATCGAACGGGTGGAAGGCGACCATACCGACGGCGGCGTGGTGCGCGTGCTCTCCAGCCGCAGAAAGTTTCTGGGTATGGCCATTTATAACAGCCAGTCCCAGATCAGCCTGCGTATGCTCAGCCGCAGGGACGAAAGCATCAACGCCGCCTTTATCCGCAATCGGGTCAAGCGCGCCCTCGATTACCGCCGCCGTTTTGCCGATCTTCGCAGCTGCCGGCTGATCTTTGCCGAAAGCGACGGCCTGCCTGCCGTCATCGCCGACAGCTTTGGCGACGTGATTGTTCTGCAGGTGCTGTGCCTTGGCATGGAGCGGTTCAAGCAGGATATCGTGGATGCGCTGGTGGAGGAACTGCATCCTCAGGGCATCTATGAGCGAAACGACGTGCCTGTTCGTGAGCTGGAAGGCATGGAGCAGCAAACCGGCCTGCTCTACGGCACGGTGCCGGATCTGGTGGAAATGGTAGAAAACGGTGTTCGGTTCCTGGTGGACGTGAAGGAGGGCCAGAAAACCGGTTTCTTCCTTGACCAGAAGGAAAACCGCGCCGCCATCGCCCCCTTTGTCAAGGATATGCGGGTGCTGGATTGTTTTACCCACACCGGCAGCTTTGCCCTGCACGCCGGGCATTACGGCGCAAAAGAAGTCATCGGCGTGGATATCAGCCAGTACGCCTGTGACTGTGCCACAGAAAACGCCAGAATCAATGGTCTGGAGGATCGGGTGCGCTTCGAATGTGCCAACGCCTTTGATTATCTCCGCTCCGCACAGGACAATCACGAACAGTTTGACGTGGTCATCCTCGACCCGCCTGCCTTCACCAAGACCCGCTCCGCTGTGGAGGGTGCGCTTCGCGGCTACAAGGAGATCAACCTGCGCGGCATGAAGCTGGTTCGGGACGGCGGCTACCTGGTCACCTGTTCCTGCAGCCAGCATGTCACGCCCGCCCTGTTCCACCAAATGTTGCTGGACGCTCAGAAGGACGCCCGTGTGCAGCTTCGTCAGGTGGAATGGCGCACCCAGGGCAAGGATCATCCCATTCTGTTCTCCTCCCCGGAGACGGAATACCTCAAATGTGCGATTTTCCAGGTATTTAAGTAAGGAGGCCCTTCCATGTCCACGCCCCGTACGTTTGGCATTCTCGCCCATGTAGACGCAGGCAAAACCACTCTGTCCGAGCAGCTTTTGTATCGGGCGGGCGCTTTGCGTGCTCCGGGACGGGTGGATCACGGCAACACGGCGCTGGACACGGAAGAAATAGAGCGCACGCGCGGCATTACGGTGTTTTCCAATCAGGCATGGCTGGAACACCAGGGCCGCCGCTTTACCATGATCGACACCCCTGGCCACATTGACTTCGCCACCGAAGCCGAGCGGGCACTTTCCGCGCTGGATATGGCGGTGCTGGTGGTTGACGGCAGTTCCGAACTGGACGCCCATACCGAGGCTCTGTTTCATTTGCTGACTAAAGATTATCAGCTGCCCCTTTTGTTCTTTATCAACAAGACCGACCTGCCTGCCTACGACGAAGCCCGAATTCTCTCCCAAATCAGTCAGCGACTGACCCAGCGAATCATCTGCATCCGAGACGGTCAGCCGGATCCAGAACAGCTGGCTGTTCTGGATGACAACTATCTGGAAGCCTATCTAGAGGGAACGGCAAGCGAAGCCATGGGGATGGATACGCTCAAGCGCCTGGCCGGACAGGTCTACCCCGTGCTCACAGGCGCGGCGCTTTCGGGTCAGGGCGTGGATGAACTGCTGCATATGCTGTGCCTGACGGCGGAGGGGCTTGATGCTTCTGTGACAGCGGGCTCAGCCGATGAGGCAGAACCTTTCCGAGCCCGGGTATATCAGGTACGCCATGACGCAAACGGCGAACGGGTAACGTTCCTCAGGATTCTCAGCGGTACGCTCCGTCCCCGTGACCCCTTCCGCTTTGACGGCAACGTGGAGAAAGTACATCAACTGCGGCTGTATCGCGGCGCTGCGTTTTCCTCTATCGAGCAGGCAAGCGCAGGCGACGCCGTAGGCGTCACCGGATTGACCACGCCCCGCTGCGGAGATCTGCTCCTTAACGATACGCTGGATGAAAATGCTGCGCTGCAGCTCCGGCGTTTCCAGCCCGTGCTGGCGGTACGGGTGTTGCCGCCTGAAGGCGTATCGCCAACGCTGCTTTTGGAAAAGCTGCGCATTCTGGAGGACGAAGATCCCACCCTGAATGTACAATGGGACGCACCTCACAGCGTTGCACTGGTGCAGGTGATGGGCGAGGTGCAGATGGAAGTGCTGACCCAGCTGCTTAGCGAGCGCTTTGGGCTGAAGGTACAGCTGCTGCCGCCGCTGGTGCTCTACAAGGAAACCATCGCTGCGCCCGTAGTGGGCTGCGGCCATTACGAGCCGCTGCGTCACTATGCCGAGGCACATTTGCGCCTGTCCCCCGCTCCCCGGGGCAGCGGCATCACCTTTGACAGCCGCTGTCACGTGGACGACCTGCATATATCTTTTCAATCCCTCATCCGCTCCCATGTATTCGAACGTACTCACCCCGGCGTGCTCACCGGTTCGCCCATTACGGACATTCATGTGGAGCTGCTGTCCGGGCGCGCCCATCTCAAGCACACGGAAGGCGGCGATTTCCGCGAATCCACCTACCGCGCGATCCGGCAGGGGCTGATGAAAGCCAAAACGGTTCTACTGGAGCCCTTTTATCGGTTTACGCTCACCCTGCCCAAGGACAATCTGGGGCGCGCTATGACAGATATTCTGGCTCGTTTCGGCAGCCATGACGCACCTGAAATGCTGGGTGAGATCGTCAGGCTGAGCGGCCGTGGCCCGGTAAGTGCCTTTCTGGATTATCCCACACAGGTACGTGCCTACTCCCACGGCAAAGGCAGCATCCTGTTTCAGCCGGACGGCTACGATGTATGCCACAATCCTGACGAGGTGGTCAGCCAGCTGGGCTACAACTGCGGTGCAGACACAGAAAACCCCACTGGCAGCGTGTTCTGCTCACACGGGGCCGGCTTCTATGTGAACTGGGACGAAGCGGACCGCTATATGCATCTGGAAGTGGAAGAACCCTAAGAAAATCGAAATCCACATAAAACCAGCCGGAAGAGAAGCGCTTTCAAGCGTCTTTTCTTCCGGCTGGTTGTGTTTAGAAGGAGTAACAATCCTCCACCATCCGGCCATTGATGGCAGAGTACCATGCCCAGCTGTAATAAGGTGTCAGCCGACCATTCTCCTCAACGCTGTAGCGAACATACCACACCGGCGCAAACACCATGCCGTCTGCTTTGTTATCCGCCGCATGGGAGTGTACATCAGCTCAAACTCCACGGGCATGGCGTTTTCAGAGCCATCCCGATGCCGTTTGGCATTATCCCGATCAAAGCTGGTAAGCACTTCTTCTGTCGTAGTGAGACGCTCGGGCGTATCGTATACTTCTCCGGCAGCGTAGGATTCACAAATCGCCATTTCATGAATGCCGCTTCCATTCACAAAAAAGCTGGCGTAGATCCCCTCGTTGCGCACTCTCGCTCCGCTGAGCAGCTTATTGAAGTAGAGATAGTACCCTTCGTCCTCAGCGGTGGCACTGTTGAAATCATACTTGGGCTCGTAGTCCATGCGTCTGCCTTCTTCGACCTCCTTCTGCCACTTCTGTGTCCAGGCGCCCTACACTTGAATAATGCTTCAGCAACGCCGGAGGTTGCACCATATCGTTTTTTCTTTGAAAAAAGTCACCCCGCAAAAGCGCGGGATGACTGGGGAAGCATCATTACCGATCATTGGTCACATCTCCGTTGCCGAAGATGGGAATGCTCTTGCCAAGATACGTGGGTCTGGGCTTGATGAGACCATAGAAGGCGTCCTTGGTTCGGGCGGCCGCCTCCCGCAGGTCAAAATACCGCTGGCGGGCATAGCGGCGCGGATTGGAAGAAATGCCCACGGCGTCCATCTCCATGGCTCTGGCATTGGCGATGGCGCGGTAGAGATGATAGGTCTGGGTGACGATGATGATCTTCTCGCAACCAAAGATCTCTTTGGCGCGGTACATGCTTTCGTAGGTGGAAAAACCAGCGTGATCCATAAAAACGTCCTCAGAGGGAATCCCCCGAGCGATCGCGTAGTCTTTCATGGCATTGACTTCGTCGTATTCCACCCTGCCATGATCTCCACTCATGAGCAGCTTGGGCGCAAGACCCATTCGATACGCTTCAATGGCTACATCCAGCCTGTCCCGTAGCATCTGGCTAGGAAAGCCATCCCTGCGCAATCCGCAGCCCAGCACAAGAATGCAGTCAGCCTCCAGTTCACCTGTGCTGTCCAGCGTATAGACCGAGGAGCGCGTGCTGTATACCATCCAAAGATTGGTACCTGCCACCAGCGTGCCTGCGGCGATTCCCAGGCACAGAATCAACAGCAAGGCATTCTTTAGCCGGTGATGCTTTGGCTTGTTTGCATCGGACATGTTGTTTCCTCGCTTTTCTCATTGGTTCAATCATCAAACGAAATGAAAACACCTTTTCTTCCCAAGTGATGCCAGAGACGTCAAAAACCGGCATCTATATCAGACGCCGGTTTTGGCCTTTTTCGTTTGGGCACCGTTATTCCTGGTTGTTCCAACAGTCTTGGGCAGCAAGGTTTTCCATGAATGTTTCGCCGGTGATGGTCTCCTTCTCAAGCAGGTATGCGGACAACTGATCCAGCAATTCCCGGTCCTTCTGCTGGGTTTACTTTTTTACTTTTGCCCGGTGTAACGCCTACGTGGTTGCGCATACATTTCCTGTTCTGTCGAAAGAGGAGCACCCTGCTGTGCGTTTTGGGGCACAACATTGTACGGTCGCTTCACATTACCATTTGGCTGATAAGGCGACTGTCCATGGTCATGCTGGACGTAGTACTGCTGCGGATAACACAGCTGAGATTGGAGCTGTTGCGGCAGCTGCCCCCCCTGTTGCGGATAGTAAGGTTGCTGCCATTGTGTCGAATACTCTTGCGCAATACGCTGTTGTTGATAACCTTGCTGAGGATAATTCTGTGCACCATAATAGGGTTGCCGATACATCTGCGGTGAAAAATTCTGTTGCAAAGATTGTGGGGACTGTCCCCGCAGTGAATTGGGCGGAGAGTACAGCTGCTGAGGTGATGCATACTGTGCTGGTTGCTGTACAGCCTGCTGTGGTGGCACATACTGCGCTGGCTGCTGCATGGATTGCTGTGGTGACACATACTGCGCTGGTTGCTGCACAGCCTGCTGTGGTGGCATATACTGCGCTGGTTGCTGCACAGCCTGCTGTGGTGACATATACTGCGCTGGCTGCGGCACAGATTGCTGTGGAATATAACCCTGCCGGAAGGAAGAATCAGCAGGCGTTTTTTCTTTAATCAATGGTTTTCCCAGTATTTTTCTAGAAAAGCGATTGATCAATGTTACCAATCCAAAATGAGCCTTGTCCGAATCTTGGACGGATTGCTCGTTCTTCTGCTTATTTTCAAGCGAATCGGTATAGAACACAAAGGCGATCATCAACCCGCAAACCAGGATTGCCACATAAATACCTGGCGGCTGCTGAATGTAACTTGCCAGATAACCCAACTGCGGAATCGCAAAGAGCGCTTTGCCTATGATATTGTTTGCGCTGACCAGCGATGCATCCACATCCCTGTTTGCATCACCCTTGGTACGGTAACGGACGATTGTTGGATACGTCTCGTCAGGAACGATTTCCACAATGCGGTGGGTGGCGATCACATTGGGCGAGATGCTGAAGGTAATTACGTCGTTTACCCGGAGTTTACTGGCGTCCACAGCTTTAACATAGATCAGTGAGCCTGTGGGGTAGGTCGGCTCCATCGAGCCGGTCAGTACGCCATACACCTGAATACCGAAGATGCGAATTCCTGCGATCAGGAACGCAAACACCACGGCTACCACTACCAACCCAGTGGAGAGGTTTTTCAAGAACTGAATTTTCTTTTGATCCACTACGGCCTCCTGAAAATACATTCTTTCCTGTACAGCAAAACCAATCCCATGCTGCTGAGCAGCAGCAGCGCCGTCCATAGCAACGGCCAGGCATGGTCGCCAGTATTGGGAATGTCATAATAATCGCATATATTTTCGAATTCTGCAACTATTTCCGTAGTGGATTCACCATTTAATGTGAACTCAGCAACTATTTCGTGATGTGCATCAAGCTTGAGGGTAATGCAGATGTCGTAAACCGAATCATCGTAGATGATATACTTCTGTCCGTCATTAAGCTCATACAAATGATAACAGAAGTTCTTGCCCACATCCTCGGCAGTGAAAGGCAGATTCACCGTGGCCCAGCCATCGGAGAGGGAGGTCATCTCTGTGATCACGCCGGTATCCTTATTCATCAGGTGAAATACGAAACCAGCAGGGCTGATCTCCTCGTCGCTCATGCTGAGCACCGTTTTGTGTACGCGTACTGGCACGGAGATATCCTGCGGAGGTAGGTACTCCACGCGGAAAATGTTGTGGATAGTGTTGGTACGATCGGCTATGTAGGCCACAGTTGAGGGCAGCCCCGTCGCGACAGCGGCCACGACACAAAGGAGCAAAGCCAGCACACGCCACAGATGGCGAATCTTCATGAGGCTTCACTCCTTTCTTGCGTGTAAAGATCAAAATGGGTTCAGAGTATCCAGCGGCAGAGCCATGTTGAGAGCTTCTACGGCAGAGGGGGCAACATCGCTGAAGGGTGTTGGGTCGATAGCAAGCACCTGCATCTGCACGAAATCTTTACGGTAGCGGGCAAGCTGCTCACTGGTGATGCTGTTGCTCATGGTGATCGTGAGCGTCACCTCCGGCGAACTTACGCCGTGATCAAGTGCTGCTATATAGGTAAATGCTTTCATGCGGTAAGGCGTCTGGTCGATGGTGATGGGTATCCAATCATCGTGCGTAATGAAACCGTTTCCTACAGAAAAGTCGATATCCAGCTCAGGCCAGCTGTCAGCGTCATACTGGATGGCGTAGACCAGTCGGAAGTATACTTTGCCCTCACCCTGATTTTGCACACAGGCGACACGTGAGGCTGAGCCGCCTGGATAGAGCTGCTGAGGCGTATGATCGGAGACCAACGCCACATGGACAGGTGTACCGGCACCACCCTGTTCGGGCAGGCCGAACTCTCCAAGCCAACCGGTCAGGTCTGCGAAAACTTCATCCAAGTCAGGTAGGGCAAAGGTGCCATTGATCAGCACAAGGCAGACAAGAATGAAACATACGGCAGCCAGCAGGGCTTTTTTCATGGTGCGGGACTCCTTTCATAGGATTCGGAACAGCAGGCAAACCGTGTTTGCCCGCCATCGGCAACCAAAAGGCACGAGTAGCTCGCGCCCTTTGGTTGCCGCCCCTCATGACGCGGGGCGGCGAAAAAAGTCAAGGTCTCAAATTATTTGGCGGTAACAGTCCAGGTGCTGCCGTTATTGACAGCCTCATAGCCTTCGGCTACCCAACTGCTGGGATTGAAACCGAAGGTGCCACCGGTGATGATGATGCTGCCATCGCCGAGTATGCCTGCGGTGTAACCGTCGCGGGTAGAAGCGGGGCCAAAGGTACCACCATTTACGTAGACAGTGGCGCCGCTACCAGCATAGATGTATGCCCTCTTCTGGTTCTTCGTAGGGCTGAAAGAGAACGTACCATCCTCAATGGTGACGACAGTGCCATCGTCTACAACGTAGAAGTTATAACGGCCGGAGGTGCTGGCGGAGTCCACATAAACGCTGCCACCGTTGAAAACGACTTGCGCACCACCATCGGCACCGATACCGCCACCAGCGGAAACGATATCTACGTTTTCGTAAGTAACCTCAGCACCTGCACTGATAATGTTGGAGTAGTTTCCTTCGTTGCCTGCGTTCATTACGATATCCTTGAGCGTAGCATCACCGGTGCTCTTAAGACCAACAGCATTGCTCTGAATGGTGCCGCCGTTGATTTCCATCGTGCCGTTATTGTAGATGGTGCCACTCAAGGTTTTATCGTCTAGTTCAATGGTGAATTCGCCACCCTCAGGGATCGTATGGTTATCAGCGGAAATTTCGGCATCAAAAATGATGGTGCTGGAAGTCTCCAGTGCCGTGACAAGCTCATCAACAGTGGAAACATGGATTACGGTGGGCTCCCCCTCAACATCCCCGCCATTCGCGCCGCTCTCGCCGCCAGCGCTCAAGCCGCCCCACTGGGTGGTGTAGGCTTCATAGGCCTCGTCAACAGTGGTGAAACCATCGGTCTGAATGGCAAAGCCATCAACGATGACCTTCAGGTCGTCCACGTTCGCCATCTCGCCCACGATTTCGCCATTCTCAACAACTACATACTTGCCGTCCTGAAAATCCACCTTGTCGGTCAGGGTCACGCCCTGCAGGAAGGCGGGGGTTGAGGTACCAGGCAGCAGCTTGTAAGGATGCTTCACAACATAGCTCACATAGCCCTCGTGTATTGTAACGCCTTCAAGAAGCGTGCCCTCGTAGCCCTCCAACCAATTAGGCGTGATGTGCCCTGCCAAACCCTCTGGCACGGACACAGTCATCCACACCCAGGCTTCACTGCTCTTGTGGACGTTCTTCACGCCTGCTTTCTTCTCGACCTCCACGCCTGGCAGCAGCGGGGAGTCCTGTTCGTATTCTTCTTCGACCTCAATATCCACATTGCCCATGGTGAAGGTGTTCTCCACGGTGTCACGGTCGGTCAGGAAGGCCAGGGTACCACCAGTCGCCATGGCGACGCTCAGCACCAGCGCCAGGATCAGAACCAATTTACGGTTCAGTTTCATGGTAGCTCCTCCTTGGTTTATTGAAGTTTCTTTCAGAAGCGCGCGGGTTACGGAGAGATGGAGTTAGTTGGGATACTTGACGGTAACACCGGGATAGCTCTCCAGACCCTTGACCCCCTGACCGCCGCCGAAGAGCTGGTCAAAAGGAATCAGCACATTATGCGATTCGTCTTCATTGTGATTACACTGAGACAGATCAATACCATCCGTGCCGGTACCTGCTTCAACGCGTGCAAACTTGTATTCGCCGGGCCCGTTATAGCTACCGGCACCGAGATCAGCATCTTCGCAGTAGTGGAAGTTCACCCAGGGACCGTAGGTAACGGTCACGTTGTTACAGGTAACATAACCAGTAGGATCGGCGACGCCATTGACGCCATCGACCTGACCAATCAGCATACCGCTGTATCGGTAGAGCCAGTATTGGTAGTTGGCAGCGACGTCATTGATGGCATCCAGCTTACACGCTACGTTGACATTATTAAAGGTAATGGAGCTGTCAGACTTGACCATACCAATCACGCCGCCATTACGAGAATCATAGGTACCCCACAGCGGGCCAACCACCGTGTCAGAATCCACGTTTACATTGGTAAACGTACAAGTGCCGTAGCATTCAGCGGCAACAGCAGCACCGGAATTGTTATAGATGATGACCGTCGCGTCATTAATGCTGATGTTTTCAAAGGTCGTGTTGTTCGCATTACCAGCAACACAGGCACCCTCGTTTCTGCCACTGGAAATATATGCACCTTCCATGGTCAGATTCTTAATCACCGCACCCTCAGTGTACGCAAAGAGAGCGTAGTATTCACCCTCGTACAGCCAGCCCCCGTTTTTGTCATCCAGATTGCTCTGCATGTACATATTGGAGATCGCATAATCCTGACCATTAAAGGTGCCCTTGAAAGACTTGCCATTTTGCGAGTGACCAATGGGATTAAATTTCGGCTTATTGTCCTCGGCATAGGTCCGTTCACAGCCCAAGCAGATATTACTGCCCAGCTTCACGGTCTTACCCTCGAAGGTGTTGCCACCATCAACCAGATCGGCCAGACCTGCCAGCTGTTCGGGGGTGGTCAGCACAAACTCGGTATCAGTTTCGTTATACCAGCTGGTGTCCGAGGCGCCTTCCCAGCAAATGTGATTGGGGTCTTCGTCGCCGTCGCCTTCACCGCCAGTCACGCCGGAAGAACCGCCGTTCAGGCCGCTCCACTGATCGGTGTAGGCTTCGTAGGCTGCATCAACGGTGTCAAAACCATCAGGCTGCATGGCGAAACCGTCAACGATGACCTTCAGGTCGTCCACACTCGCCAACTCGCCCACGATTACACCATTCTCAACAACGACATACTTGCCATCCTGAAAGTCCACCATATCGGTCAGGGTCACGCCCTGCAGGAAATCGGGGGTAGAGGTGCCAGGAAGCAGCTTGTAGGGATGCTTCACAACATAGCTCACATAGCCCTCATGTACAGGGGTGTCAATCTTCGTGCCCTCGTAGCCTTCCAGCCATACAGGCACGATGGCATCTTCCAGCTCCGCAGGAACGGATACAGTCATCCACACCCAGGCTTCGTTGGTCGGGTGAACGTTCTTCACGCCTGCTTTCTTCTCGACTTCCACGCCAGGCAGCAGCGGGGAGCCCTGTTCGTATTCTTCTTCGACCTCAATATCCACATTGCCCATGGTGAAAGTGTTCTCCACGGTGTCACGGTCGGTCAGGAAGGCCAGAGTACCACCAGTCGCCATGGCGACGCTCAGCACCAGCGCCAGGACCAGAACCAATTTACGGTTCAGCTTCATTTGTTATTCCTCCTATCTCTCAGGGGTGTGCATCTGTCGTGTTAGTTACTGTCATCTGCGCATCGAAGGCGGCCCATGCCTCAGCTTCATCAGCAAAGCCAGTGGTCTGGATGGCGTGACCATTCACATCGATGGCGAAATCCGTTAGCTGAGTCAGGTGCGCATTGGTCAACTCGCCCGGGATCTTGATGGTCTCGAACAGCGCAGGAAGAACCGCATTCTCTGTGCTCGTGGGTTCCACCGCCTCAAAGTAACGGAACTCCAGTGTGTAGGTGTTCAGTTCCTCGTTCTTCTCCATTGTGCCGGTGTATACCCACTCGGTGTTATCGCGACCCGTAACGAAATCACCGGGCACGAAACCGTTGGGATACTTTTCGGGGTACTGACTCTGCAGTTCAGCGAAGATAGCATCAATTTCCGCCGCGTTCGTGATCGTCACCACCATGCGGACATAGGCTTCTTCGCTCCCGGCCTTGACAGTCATGGTCGGGTCCTTGACGTACTCGCTGCCGGGAAGGAGGGGGTATTCGTTCTCTTCCTCAGTGCGCTTGTTGGGGTCGGGATGTTCGGGATCTTCGGGATCGTATTCCGGGTCAGGAATGGGGTCGCCATTCTCGTCTACCTCGGTCTCATCCACGACGATGTCCACGTTGCCGATGGTGAACTTATTGGTCACGCCCGCGCGGTCAGTCAGGTACGCGATGGTACCAAACGCTACACTGGACACGATCATCAGTGCACATACCAGCATGATGAGCGACTTTTTCTTCTTCATGGCAGATGCTCCTTCTGTAGTTCTCTATCCTGCGTCCACTGCTTTTGCGGCGAAATGCAACACAATCGTCATTATGTATACAAGTGAGTAGAACAAAACGCAGTGGACGCATTCCTTTTACAAATTTTACCACTCAGGATAGTTCGCATCAACTCAATTAACAAAATTATCCAATATTTCTAAGAACTTCTTAATAAATCAGACAAAATCAACGCAGAAAATGACACCCGCATTACACAAGAAACGCAACAGGCGTGTTTAGCGCACAATTTTTTGTTTCAAATCCATTTCGGTAGCCAGCTCGACTCCTGTTAGGCCGTTCCGCGGGGGATGTCGGGATATCCACTATCAAACTGTTTAACAAACCAAAGTTTTGCACTTCTTCACAAAGCAAACAATCCTAAAGATTTGTTAAAGTAGTTATGGCAACGGGGCAAACTCACGCGTATCCTCTACATATGGCATTCTCCACGCAATCAAAAAGCCTGACCGTGAGCGCAGTCTGGCTTTTTCTATTTTCAAACCTCGTTCATATCAGACGCCGGTTTTGGCTTTTTGTTTCAGAACAGTTCTCCCTAGGTGTTCCGTTAGTCCTGCGCAGCAAGGATCTCCATGAATGTTTCACCGGAGATGGTCTCCTTCTCCAGCAGGTATGCGGACAGCCGATCCAACAGAGCACGGTCCTTGCTGAGAATTGCTTTTGCCTGTTGGTGTGCCTGCGAAATCACCTGCTGAACCTCTTGATCCACCTTCGCGGCCATCTCCTGGCTGCACACCAGCGAAGCATCGCTGCTCAGATATGGATTGTTTACCGTCTCTAGCGCCACCATGCCAAACGTATCACTCATGCCAAAACGGGTGATCATCGCTCGGGCGATGGAAGTAGCTTTCTCGATATCGTTGCTGGCGCCAGAGGTCATCGTGCCAAAGACCACTTCCTCCGCCGCGCGTCCGCCGGTAAGAATGCACAGTTGACCCAGCAGATCCTCCCGGCTTTGCAGAAACCGTTCGTCTTCCTCGATCTGCATGGTGTAGCCCAGCGCGCCTGAGGTTCGGGGGATGATGGTGATCTTGTGAACCGGCGCAGCGTCCTTCAGGCGGGCAGCCACCAGCGCATGACCGATCTCATGGCTGGCAATGATCCGCTTTTCTTTTTCATTGATCACCATGCCCTTGCGCTGGTAACCTGCAATCACCACTTCCACGCTTTCCTCCAGATCATTCTGACTCACCTCGCTCCTACCCTGACGAACGGCGCGTAAAGCCGCCTCATTGATGATGTTAGCAAGTTCCGCACCGCTTGCACCGCTGGTGGCGCGGCCGATGGTGTCGAAGTCCACGCCGGATGCCACTTTTACATTTCGAGCATGTACCTTCAAAATGGCGATGCGGCCCTGCAGATCAGGCAGTTCCACGGGAATTCGGCGGTCAAACCGTCCCGGGCGAAGCAGCGCCTTATCCAGACTGTCGGGACGGTTGGTGGCCGCCAGGATCACCACGCCTTTGGCGCCGTCAAAACCATCCATCTCGGTCAGCAGCTGGTTGAGCGTCTGTTCCCGCTCATCGTTGCCGCCGATGCCTGTGCCGCTGTCCCGTTTTTTACCGATGGTGTCGATCTCATCAATAAACACAATGCAGGGTGCTTTTTCCTGCGCCTGCTTGAACAAGTCGCGCACCTTTGCTGCACCCATACCCACGAACATCTCCACGAACTCGCTGCCGGAGATGGAGAAAAACGGAACCTTGGCTTCGCCTGCCACAGCCTTTGCCAAAAGGGTCTTACCGGTACCGGGAGGACCCACCAGCAGCGCACCTTTGGGCAGGGAAGCACCGATGTCCTTGTATTTATCCGGGTTGTGCAGAAAGTCCACGATCTCATGCAGCGCTTCTTTGGCCTCATCCTGACCAGCCACGTCCGCAAAGCTCTTTCCCGTCTGGCTTTCCACATAGATTTTCGCATGGGATTTTCCAAACTGCATAGCGTTTCCGCCCAGCTTTTTTTGCATCAGTTTACTCAGCAGCTGACCGATAAAAACAAAAAACAGAATCGGGAATACCCATGACATGATAAAACTGAGCAGCGGAGAATCCTGGGTGGGAATCACCGCGCCAAAAGACGCGCCAGACTCTACCAGTTTTTGTGTCAGATCAGGATCAGGCCACAGTCCGGCCTGGTAGTAGCTGACACCTTTTTCCTGCTCATGGGTGGTAAAGAGCAACTGATCGCTGTCCATCGCCACCTGGGCAACCTGCTTATTTTCCACCATGGTCAAAAATTCGTCATAGCCAACCTCCTTGACGCGGCTGGCCATCAGCGAAGGAAATACCAGCGCGTTCAGCAGCATGAGAATAATCATGGCGATCAAGTAATACGTAATCAGCGGTTTCTTGGGGGATTTCGCCTCTTTCAAACAAAACGCCTCCTTTATGGCAAGAGGGGATCACAGGCTCATTTTGCCTGTTACGTGGTGTTTCATTCTTTTTGAAAACACCTTTTCCTGCCAGAAAGGAGACGGGTTTACAGAGTGGTCACAACTGTTTTACAGTACGGATTTTTGAATCATCATTTGTTCAAAATGCGTTCCTTGAGCATGAGGATCGCCTTCTCATAGCCCTGGAAGCCAAGTCCCTTGATCTGCGCAATACAGGCCATGGCCGGATAGCTCACATGGCGGAAGCTTTCCCGCTGGCTGACGTCGCTGAGGTGAACCTCCACCGCAGGCAGAGCCACGGCCTTGAGCGCGTCCAGAATGGCGACGCTGGTATGGGTGTAGGCAGCAGGGTTGATCACAATGCCGTCGGCATTGCCATAAGCGCTCTGAATGATATCCACCAAGGCGCCCTCGTGATTGGACTGGTGGATTTCCACTTCGATCTCCTCACGCTGGCACACCTGTCGCACATAGTTTTCCAAATCTGTGTAGGTCTGAGCGCCATAGATGTCCGGTTCACGGACGCCCAACATGTTCAGATTGGGGCCGTTAAGCACGAAGAGCTTCATCAAATCCCTCCCAAATGGCTTGCGCGCATTCCAGGCGCGTGGTTTCGTTGGCAAAAACGGCATCTGCGCACCGTTCATAGAGTGGCGCTCGTTCCTCATGAAGCCTGTGTACGGCATCCAGGCCGCCTGCGGAAAGAGGCCGTCCCCGGGTCGCCAGCAGCTCCAGCGGCCGGGTGATATGCGCCACATAGCCATTCATGCGAAGCACCGCACGGTTTTCCGCATCCTTGACAGCACCTCCGCCGGTGATAAGGATGCGGCCGCCCTTGAGAGCCTCACGCTGCACAATCGCCTTTTCCCGCGCGCGGAAACCGGCCTCCCCTTCTTTTTCGAAAATCTCAGGGATACTCATCCCCGCTTCGGCGGCGATCAAGGCATCCGTGTCCACTGCTTCTCTGCCGCTGATGGCTGCCAGTTCCCGGCCAATGGTACTTTTACCGCAGCCGGGCATGCCGATGAGCACCAGGTTCATCGCCTGCGCACGGAGCTGTTTTTCTGCCGCCTGGGCCCGCTCGGGTACCACAGGTTTTCCGGTGAATAGCTCCACGGCCCGCACCGCCTGATACACCAGCATTTTCAGTCCGCCCACGCAGGGAATACCAAGCTTGCCGGCCTCCTCCAGTAAAGCGGTTCGCAGCGGATTATAGATCACGTCCAGCACGCCTTGCAGGTTGGGAAGCTGCGACAGATCCACAGGTGAGGCGTGTACATTGGGATACATGCCCACAGGCGTGGTATTGACCAGATAGGCGGCATCCCTGTGCATGGGCAGGTCAGCGTAGGTGTTTTCTCCGCTGCGAGAAATGACCACAGGCCTCCCTCCCTGCCGGCGAATGACAGCGCAGGCAGTCAGCGACGTTCCACCGCTTCCCAGCACCAGCGTCTTTTTTCCGGCGAAGTCCACGCCAATGCTCTGCGCCATGCAGGAGAAGCCGTGCGCGTCTGTATTGTCACCGTACAGGCTGCCGTCCGGGCGCTTTACAATGGTGTTGACGCTGCCGATCCAGCGAGCGGTCTCTCCCATGTCCGCCAGATAAGGAATCACCGTTTGCTTGTAGGGAATGGTTACGTTGATTCCGCGAAAGTCCTTCTCCCGCATAAACGTATCCACGGCATCCGGCGGCATGGGACAAAGGTGATACTCGTACTCTGCCAGAAGTCCATGGAGAATCTTGGAATAGCTATGGCCCAGTTTTTCGCCGATCAGACCGTATTCCATGGTCGCACCTCAAATCTCGCTGTAGCTGCCCAGATAGGTGAATACTTCGGGGCCTGCATCCAGTTCGCTAAGCAGTTGCAGAGCGGCCTCGTCGTAGACGGAAGCATCCAGATCGAAATAGAACATGAACTCGAAATCCGTACCGGCGATGGGACGGCTTTCCAGCTTGGTCAGGTTCAGACCCAGAGCGGAGAACTTGGCGATCATGCTGTACAGCGCGCCGGGCTTGTGCTGCACGTTCAGCATCAGACTCATCTTGTTGGCGCCGGGGTAGATCTCCAGATTCTTGGCCACGCAGATGAAGCGGGTGAAATTACTGTCGCTGTTGGACACATCGGTCTTGACCACAGCGAGGCCATACAGGGCGGCGCAGGCAGGAGAAGAGATGGCAGCGATATCGGTACGGTCGCTGCCTGCCACCATCTGCGCGGCAGCGGCGGTGTTTTCACACACGGTGATCTTGACATTGGGCAGGGTCTTGAGGAACTCGCTGCACTGACCGATGCCCTGCTCGTGGCTGATAACCTCGTGGATATCGCTGAGCTTCACGCCGGGCTTGGCCAGCAGGCGATGATCGATCTTCAGACGCACGCTGCGTACAATGGAGAAGCGATACTTGCGCATCAGGTCGTAAACCTCGGTGACGGAGCCATAGGAGCTGTTTTCGATGGGCAAAATGCCATACTGGCACAGGCCGGAATCCACCGCCTGCAACACGCCCTCAAAGCGCTTGAAATACATAATGCTGGGCAGAGCGAACAGCTTGTCGCAGGCCTGCTGGCTATAAGCGCCTTCCACGCCCTGGCAGGCCACCACTGCCTGCTTAGGGAATACCTTGGGGGTATTCTCGACAGCTTGCGCGATATGATTGCTCAGCTCGGTACGGCTGGTGAGATAGCGCTGCTGATAGCTGCGGCTGATATCGAAAATGGTATTGTACAGCAGCTTGACATACATAGCCATGCTCTCATCCACGCAAGCAGTCTGGCGATTGATAACCTCCCGCTCCCGGGCGGGATCCAGCACGGGCAAATTGTTTTCTTTTTTATACTTTGCAATCTCCAGCGCCACCTTCATACGCTCGTCAAAATCCTTTACCAGGCGGCTGTCGATATCATTGATTTGCTGACGAAGTTCCTCCATGCTCATGAAAATCTCTCCTTTTCATTGGTGGTACAAAATCATTCCGAAAGTTAAACTTGAATTGAAAGGGAAACCAGCGTTTCCAGCTGGGAAACATCCACAGGATGCAGCTTGCAAAGGCCGATCTTCACTGGCAGTACCAGGGTGAGGGTACCGCCGGTACGCTTTTTGTCGGACAGGGCAGCGTCGGTGAGCTGCACGGCTGTATAGGTCGTTTTCGTTGGCAGGCCGTTGCGCTCCAGGGTTGCGATCAGTCGGGAGACCACCTGAAGCTCGCACAAACCCAGCTGTGCGGCCAATCGGGCTGCCAGCACCATACCGATGGCCACAGCATGACCGTGGGTCACCTGGTAATCGCTGTTCTTCTCAATGGCGTGGCCCAGTGTATGCCCCAGGTTGAGCAACTGACGGCTGCCGGTGTCCCGTTCGTCCGCCTCCACCAGAGCTGCCTTAGCCTGTACACAGCGCTGGATCAGTTCTTCAGTATGCTCCGTCCAGTCGCCGTTTTCGAACCACTCGAACACTTCGTTTTCGCCCAGCACGCCGTATTTGATGCTTTCGCTGACACCGTCTGCAAGGGTTTCGGGGGGCAGGGTCGCCAGCACATCCGGGTCGCACAGTACCAAGCGGGGCTGATAAAATGCGCCCAACTGATTTTTGCCGGAGGCCAGGTTCACGCCAGTCTTGCCGCCTACGCTGCTGTCCACCATGGCCAGCAAAGTGGTGGGCACCTGAATGAACTTGACGCCCCGCAGGTAGCAGGCAGCCGCAAAACCAGCCATATCGCCGGGGATGCCGCCGCCCAATGCTACGATACAATCCGAACGGGTCAAATGCTGCTTCGCCATAAATTCCAGCATACCCTGCCAATCAGCAAGCGTTTTGTGTTCCTCGCCGGGAGCAATGGCATAACGGCAGGTGGTGAAGCCGCTTTGATTCAGCGACTTTTCGACCCGCGCACCGTAGAGGGCGTCTACCGTTTCATCGGTGAGGATGGCAGCCATGCAAGGCTTGCCCAGCACCGTCAGCAGTGCTTCACCAACCCGATCGATCATGCCTCGCTCTATGCGCACCTGGTAGGGCGTCCCTGTGTTTACATCAACAGTTTTCACGGTTCATCCCCCTTGCGGTCGGCGATTTCCTTGCGTTCCCGGCCTTCTTTGAGCAAGGCGCGCATGGCTTCGTTGTCGCCGCTGGCCAGTGCATCCCTGTACTGGCACAGATGGTCGATCAGCTGACTCAGTTCAGCCAGCAACGGTTCCCGATTGAACTGGAACAGTTCCGTCCACATGTTCTCGTCCAGACGAGCCACGCGGGTCATATCCCGGAAACTGCCTGCGGAGAAGCCGTGGTGTTCCATGGCAAAGGGGCTGCGGATATATGCGCTGGAGGTCACATGCGCCAGCTGGGAGGTATAGGCGATCACCTTGTCATGGTTTTCCGGCGTAGTGATGACCACACGGGCAAAACCAAGTTCCCGCCAGAAGTGCTTGAGATACTCCAGCGTCTGGATGCCGGTGCCCCGGGGCGGGGTCAGGATCATGGAGGCATTCTGGAACAGACCTGCGCTAGCATGGTCAAAGCCAGAATACTCCATACCGGCCATGGGATGTCCACCCACAAACAGGAAGCCGTTTTCCTGTGCCACCTGCCACAGCGGCTCACACACCGCCTTTTTGACACCGCACACGTCCATCACGATGGCGCCTTTTTTGATCTGCGTAGCGTGGTTGGTCACATAGTCCACAGCCGCCTGAGGCCAGGTGGCAACGATGACTATATCGCAGATGCTGAGCCGTTCGTCCGTCAGATCGGCGTCGATGGCATCCAGCAGGCGTGCCTTGTACATGGTCTGCTCGTTGGTATCGTAGCCCAGCACGGTATGCTGCGGTGCGTATTTCTTCAGCGTTTTGGCGATGGAACCGCCGATCAGGCCAAGACCGATGACCGCGATATTCATACATCAGACCCCCTTGGGCATCTTGTAGGCGTGAGGCAGGATAGCGTTCACCGACTGCATCACATCGGCAAAAGCGGCGGGCGTCAGGCTCTGAGCACCGTCGCAGAGAGCATGCTTGGGGTCGTTGTGCACTTCGATCATCAGGCCATCCGCGCCCACTGCGGCAGCGGCCAGCGCCATGGGCTTAACCATCCAGGAAATGCCGGTGGCGTGGCTGGGGTCGATGACCACAGGCAAATGGCTCAGTTTTTTCAGCATGGGCACAGCGGACAGATCCAACGTATTTCGGGTAGAGGTTTCGAAGGTGCGGATGCCGCGTTCGCACAGGATGACGTTGTCATTGCCGCCGGCCATGATGTACTCGGCGCTCATGAGTAGCTCCTGCAGGGTATTGGCCAATCCGCGCTTGAGCAGGATGGGCTTGCCGGTGTGGCCCAGTTCCTTGAGCAATTCAAAATTCTGCATGTTGCGGGCGCCCACCTGGATCACGTCCACCTCGTCAAAAAGGCTGAGCTGGCTCAGATCCATGATTTCAGTGACCACAGGCAGGCCAGTGAGCTTCTTGGCCTTCAGCAACAGGGTCAGACCCTCGCCCCGCAAACCCTGAAAGGCGTAAGGAGAGGTGCGGGGCTTGAATGCGCCGCCGCGGAGCATGGTGGCACCGGCAGCCTTGACCGCCTGCGCCACGCCGCAGATCTGCTCCTCGCTCTCAATGGAACAGGGACCGGCGATAACGCTGAAAACATCGCCGCCAACACTGGTATCTCCTACGCTGATAACGGTATCTTCCTCATGGAACTTACGGTTGGCATTCTTGTAGGGTTCCTGTACGCGCTTCACATCCTCAACGATGTCCAACGCGCGCAGCAGATCGATGTCCAAATGGGAGGTATCGCCCACCAGACCCAGAATGGTATGGGAAGCGCCAGCAGAAGAATGAATGGTGATATTCTGGCTCTCCAGCCAGGCCATCAGGTTACCGAGCTGTTTTTCTTCGGGGTTCTTCTTCAGGACGACGATCATGTTGGTTTCCTCCTTTTCCTTTAGGGCAATTTCTCATCTCGGCTGTCAACAGGTGGAAAACCCTCTGCCGCAAGGTTTCTCAGCAATGAAAAAACCCCTGCGGCATTGAGCCGCGGGGGTTTGCTTTACAAGCATTCCATCTCAGGCAGCACAACGCAAAAGAGCCTTACGTGCAAACGTAAAGCTAAAGGTAAAATAGTAGAAGGAAGGAACGAGCACACGAGCGAGCATCATGGAACCTTACCTCCTTCTTGCGTTGATGATGGCATGATAGCACCGTTTGCGTGGATTTGTCAATGCAGATCATGGTTTTTGGTTTGTTTTTCTAATGTTTGCCCATATCGGCGTTCAGGGTGACCAGGTGAAACCAATGTGACACAGACATCGTTTACATTGGTTCCGGTGGGGCCGGTCATCAGAAGGTTGTCGCCGCTCTGCAGGGCGTGGTATGCATCGTGATTCCGGAGGGCTTTCGCGGCTGTTGTACCGGATGATGCGATTTTGCTGATGGTTTTTCCGTCCACCCAGCCCCCTGCTGCATCGGTGGGGCCGTCGGTACCGTCGGTGCCCAATGAAAAAAAGCATACGCCATCCAAACCTTGCAGTTTTTCAGCCGCAGCCAGAGCCATCTCCTGATTTCTGCCGCCCAAGCCGTGCGTTTTACCCAGCCTCACGACGGTCTCACCGCCAGCAACAATGGCCAGCTGCCGGCCTTCCCGATAAGCTTTCCGGGCCAGCGCGCTAAAGAAACGACCCGCTTCGTTTGCCTGACAGGTCAGCGGTGGTAAGAATACACGGACTGGATAACCGATTTTCGCACAGGCTTTGGCGGCCGCAGTACGCGCAAATGTCATGCCGCCGATGATCCGAACAGAAGCGTTCGGCAGGGTTTTGGGCGTTTCCTGCCAAAGAAGCTGCTCGGCTTTCCCTGACAGCCGCAGGTTGTACGTTTTGACAATATGCACTGCTTCATCGCAGGTGGTAGGATCCGGACAGGCAGGGCCGGATGCGATCTGGTCGGGCGCATTGCTGAGCACATCGCTCAGGGCGATGGTAATCACCTGCGCCGGAGCACACAGCTTAGCAAAGCGTCCCCCTTTGACGGCGGACAGCCGCTTGCGAACGGTATTGATCTGACCAATCTCCGCGCCGCAGGAAAGCAGCTGGCCGTTGATATCCGCTATTTCTGCTGCTGACAGAAGGGGCTTCTCAAACAGTGCCGAACCGCCGCCGGACAAAAGCAGGATCACGCGGTCGTTGGCAGAGAGGTTTTGCACCATGGCAATGGCTTCTTCTGTGGCTGCATAGCTATTTGCGTCAGGAACGGGATGGCCTGCCTCCCGAACGGTCAGCTTCGTGCACAAGCCTTCCGGCAATTGAGCCAACGCATGTTCTTCCACATGGCCGTATTTGGTGATGATCATGGCCTTTTCAGCGATGAAACCGGGCGTCTGCAAAGCAGAGATCGCCATGGCACAGGCAGCCTTCCCGACCGCCAGCACCAGCGTTCGGCCGTTTTCAGCGCAAGGCGGCAGCGCAGAGATGGCCTTGCGGACATGCTGATCCGGTCTGGCTGCTTCCAAGATCGCCTGAATCACCCTGTCAATCTCCTGTCGCTGATCCATCACCGCTCGCCTCCTTTGTAGCAAAACAGCGGACGTACCCATCCGTCCGCTGCCTTTGTTCAGTCTTCTTCTGCCAGCATATCCTTCACACGAAGCCCGGCGGCCTTGACGGCATTTTTCCGTTCACCGGCAGCGATCAGTTCCTCCATGCTTTCCCTAAGGGAAAGTCCGCGGATCAAACCGTCAAATAGCTGCGCTTCCAGCGACAGTTCGCTCTTTTGCTGCTCCGGCTGGGGGATTTCCTTTTCATCCCAGCGCAGCGCGATGCAATACTCACCCTTGTCGGCCTTAGGATTGCTCTGCAGGGATTGCAGCACATCGCCAACGATCCCGCGCGTGGTCTGCTCGAACTTCTTGGTCAGGTCGCAACTGGCGCTGACGAAGGTGCCGGGCAGAGTAGCCGCCAGCACAGTCAGCAGGTCAATCACCCGATGGGGCGATTCGTGGATAACGGCAATCTTGCTGTGCCGCGCCATATCCAGCAGTTTTTCCCGCAGTTCAGTCTTCTGCCGAGGCAGAAAGCCATAGAAGGTAAACTCGCTGATCTCCATACCGCTGACGCTGAGCGCCGAAGCCATGGCCGTGGGGCCGGGGACGGCCAGCACCTCAATGCCAGCCTCGATGGCCGCATGGGCCAGCACGCTGCCAGGGTCACTGATACAGGGCGTACCTGCGTCGGTAGTCACCGCCACGTCAATGTTCTCCTCCAGCATCCGCTGTACGATCTGTGCGCCCTTGTGCCGCTCGTTGTGCTCATGGCAGCTGGTCAAGGGGGTATGGATGTCAAAAACGCTCAGCAACTTCTGAGTTACACGGGTATCCTCGGCAGCGATCAGGCTGACGTTTTTCAAGGTTTCAATGGCTCTGGGGCTCATATCACCCAGATTGCCGATAGGCGTAGCCACCACATACAAAGTAGGCATGCTGTACCTTCCTTTTTTGTTATCTGCGCTCAAACACGCGCAGCTTTGCGCTGCGGGCGCGGGGGTTCTCGTCGGTCTCCTGCTTGCAGGGCTTCACTGCACCGCCAGCCAGCGCCTTGCCCAGCGGCTTTTTGCCGCAGACGCATACTGGCATCTTGGGCGGGCAGATGCAGGGGTTTTGCAGGCGGCGGAAGGTGTTCTTGGTGATGCGATCCTCCAGCGAATGGAAGGTGATCACCAGCAGCCGGCCGCCAGGAGCAAGCAGGGAGACAAAATCCTCCAGCGCCTTTTCCAGCGGCGCCAGCTCGTCGTTGACTGCAATGCGCACCGCCTGAAAGGTTCTGCGGGCAGGATGGCCATCATCCTTTCGGCGCACCGCCTTGGGGATGGCTGCGTCCACGATGGATACCAGATCATTGGTGGTCAAAACAGGCTTCTCAGACCGCTTTTCCACGAAAATCTGCGCAATGCGTGCGGCCCATTTTTCCTCGCCGTAGTCGGTAAGAATGCGGCGGAATTCCTGCTCGGACACCTGCGCCAGATACTCAGCCGCCGTCATGCCGCTTGAACGATCCATGCGCATATCCAGCGGCGCATCCTCATGATAGCTGAAGCCCCGCTCCCCCACGTCCAGCTGATGGCTGCTGACGCCAAGATCAAGAAGCGCTCCGGTCAGGAGCGGCGCATCAGCCGTTTTCAGCAGCTGTGCAGCATCGTGGAAGTTGCCGTGGATGGCACGGAATCCGGGATAGTCCTTGAGCCGGGCAGAGGCAGCCGCAATGGCTTCTTCGTCACGGTCGATGCCGTACAGGGTGGCTTTGCCGCCAGAAAGGCGCAGAATGCCTTCGCTGTGCCCGCCGCCGCCAAGGGTGCCGTCCGCATAGACACCGTCCGGTTGCGGATCCATCCATTCCATGACTTCCTCAAACAATACCGGAACATGATGAAAACCTGTATTCTCCATGCTTCCTCCTCAGAGTCCTAATGCGTCCACCAGAAAGCGAACCCATGCTTTTTTTGTTTGGGTATCGGTACAGGGCTTGGACTTCAGCTTATACTGGTTATCGAGAAAATAGCTGCCGTCCGGCATCAGAGAAATGGAGTCCAGCGGCCAACCGGGTCGGCGTTTATCGCAGGGCTTGTCCGTCAGCCAGAATGCGCCATCCCGGGCTTCCTCCTGCGACTTCATGTAAGTTTGGATACCCTCCGGTGTTTTGACCGCAAAGCCGTCCAGATAGTACGCCATCACCTTGCCGCCCAGAGAGCCCGCCAGAGAGGAATAGTAGGCGATCATTTCATCATCATCCAGCCGCTTGCCCTGTGGAGTACGGATGTGCAGCCCGGGCTGGCGGGGATCATCCAGCGGCAGAGCATCCAGATACAACCCACTGTCCTGACAGATACAGTAGTCCGCATACTGGCCGTAGTACTCCGCTTTCAGACGGGCGTTCTCCGTGGGGGTATCGCCGGTTTCGCTGGGGTCGCCGGTAATACCCAGATCGCTCAGGGTGACAAACTCCACCGGATAACCTTCCAGCCATTCTTCAAACATGCGCAGCTTGGACGGGTTGGTGGTGCCGATCAGCACTTTCATGTTGGGCCTCCTGACAGGTATGGAACGGGGCGAGCGGGTGAAAACCCGTTCGCCGCCGTTATTGATGCGATTACGCCTGCTTGAGTTCGGCAATACGAGCCACCAGAGACTCCAGCATGCTTTCGTTGGTCTTGAGCTTTTCCTTCTCCTGCTCCACCAGCTGGGCGGGGGCCTTGCCCAGGAAGCCGGGGTTACTCAGCTTGCCCTTGGCGCGGGCGATCTCGCCCTCCAGATTCTTCTGTTCCTTCTCCAGGCGGGCGATTTCCTTGGCGAAATCCACCAGATCGCCCAGCGGGATACGCAGCTCGCCGGCTGCGCACACGGCACTGACCACCTTTTCGCCCGCCAGAGCGTCCTTGCCGCCGATGGCAGCATCGCTCACATAAGCCAGTCGCTGCAGATAGGGCTCAGCCATGGCCAGGGTCTCTTCCCAGCCGGCTTCGGGAATCAGGGTCACGTGGGTGCGCTTGCCAGCCTGCACGTTCATTTCGGCGCGCAGGTTGCGGATGGCGCGGATGATCTCCATCAGGCCTTCCATCTGGCGTTCTTCGGTTTCGTAGGCGTATTCCGCCTTCACCTCAGGCCACTTGGCGGTGATGAGCATGCCCTCGTGGGCGGGCAGATTCTGGTACACCTCTTCGGTGAGGAAGGGCATGAAGGGATGCAGCAGCTTGAGAATGGCTTCCAGCGTATAGATGAGCACGCCGCGCACATTGTTCTTCTGCTCCTCGTCCTCGCCCATCAGACGGCCCTTGGACAGCTCAATATACCAGTCGCAGAACTCGCTCCAGGCAAAATCGTAAATGTTCTGGGCGGCGATACCGAAGTCGCCATCCTCCATGTGAGCGGACACCTCGGTGATCACCTTGTTCAGGCGGCTCAGGATCCACTTATCGGGCAGCTGCAGCTTGGCGGGGTCGATAGCTTCGCGGGTCTGGGTGTTCATCAGCACGAAACGGCTGGCGTTCCAGATCTTGTTGGCGAAGTTGCGGGCGCTTTCCACCTTCTCGTCGGAATAGCGGGTGTCGTTTCCGGGGCTGACGCCCATGGCGAGGGAGAAGCGCAGCGCATCGGCGCCGTACTTTTCCACCACCTGCAAGGGATCCACGCCGTTGCCAAGGCTCTTGGACATCTTGCGACCCTGTTCATCACGCACCAAGCCGTGAATCAACACGGTCTTGAAGGGGGTCTCGCCCATTTCCTCCACGCCGCAGGTGATCATACGGCTCACCCAGAAGGTGATGATGTCATAACCGGTCACCAGCACGTCGGTGGGATAGAAATACTTGAGATCCTCGGTCTCATCCGGCCAGCCCAGCGTGGAGAAGGGCCACAGCGCAGAGGAGAACCAGGTATCCAGCACGTCTTCATCCTGATGGATGTTCTTGCTGCCGCACTTTGCGCAGCAGCTGGGATCCTCACGGAGCACCATCATTTCGCCGCAGTCCTCGCAGTACCACACAGGGATTCGGTGGCCCCACCACAGCTGGCGGCTGATGCACCAGTCGCGGATGTTCTCCATCCAGTTCATGTACTGCTTGGTGAAGCGTTCAGGCACAAACTGGGTCTTGCCGCTCTTCACAGCCTCGATGGCGGGCTTAGCCAGAGGCTTCATATCCACGAACCACTGCTTGGACACCATGGGCTCGATGGCAGTCTTGGAATGGCGATAGCACACGCCCACTTCGTGCTTGATGGGCTCCACAGCCTTGAGCAGGCCCAGCTCGGTCAAATCTGCCACGATGGCCTTGCGGGCGTCGGCGGTGGTCATGCCGGCATACTTGCCGCAATCCAGCACTTCGGGCTCGTTCTTGCCAGCCTTGCCGGAAGCCAGCAGTTCTTCGTAGGCAGCCTTGTCGGCAGCGCCGGTCATGTGACCATCGTAGGTGAACACGCGCACAAGTGGGAGCTCATGGCGCTGGCCCACTTCGTAGTCGTTGGGGTCGTGGGCAGGGGTGATCTTCACAACGCCGGTACCCTTTTCCATATCGGCGTGCTCGTCGCACACGATGGGAATTTCCTTGTTGATCAGGGGCAGCACCACATGGCAGCCATGCAGGTGGGCATAGCGTTCATCATTGGGGTTGATGGCCACGGCAGTATCGCCCAGCATGGTTTCGGGGCGGGTGGTGGCAAGCTCCAGCATCTCGCCGGTTTCCTTCACAGGGTAGAGCAGATGCCAGAAGTTGCCGTCCATCTCCTTGTGCTCCACTTCCGCGTCGGAAATAGCGGACTGGCAGTCAGGGCACCAGTTGACAAGGCGGTTGCCACGATAAATGAGACCCTTTTCATACAGGCGGCAGAAGGTTTCGCGCACAGCCTTGGAGCAGCCTTCGTCCATGGTGAAGCGTTCGCGGCTCCAGTCGCAGCTGATGCCCATGCGGCGCTGCTGGGTGACAATGCGGCCGCCGTATTCCTTCTTCCAGTCCCACGCACGCTTGAGGAAGCCCTCGCGGCCCAGACTTTCCTTGGTGAGGCCTTCCTTGGCCATGGCTTCCACAATCTTCACTTCGGTGGCGATGGCGGCATGGTCGGTGCCGGGCAGCCACAGGGTGGGATCACCCTTCATGCGGTGATAGCGGATGGGCGCATCCTGCAAAAGGCAGTCCATCGCATGACCCATGTGCAGCTGACCGGTGATGTTGGGGGGCGGCATCACGATGGTGAAAGGCTTTTTGCCTTCCTCGCGCTTAGCGACGAATGCGCCGCTCTCCTCCCACATTTTGTACAGCTTATCCTCGATGGCTTGAGGGGCATACACTTTTTCCATGGAAAATTCCTGATTGTCAGCCATTGTTATTTCCTCCATTCATGATGGTAAATTTGCGATTACAGGCCGGGGATGAAGTCCAGCAGAACGACTGCCCCGAAAACAGCGATAGCGAGACCGAGGATCCGCACAGGCAGAACCAACCGTTCGCCCCTTTCCCGAAAGATAAACCTGACCAGCTTTGTTGCGTACAGACTTAGCAGCACGCCCGCAAGCAGCAGGGTGACTCCCGTGACACTTAACCGGGAAAAGATCTGATCCCAGTTCATCGCATCGCCTCCCTTCATTCTCAAAAAGCAAACGGAGCAGCCAACGCCCTCAAAAGGACGGAGCTGCTCCGTGGTACCACCTTTTTTCGCAGCACAAGCGTGCTGCCTCTCCGCGCTGTAACGTGCGCACACGGCCGGGCTAGTGAATGGTTCACCCGGACTCCCTCCCAAGCGACCTTCCGCCATTCGCGGTTGCCAAAGCATCTTTCAGCCGGTGGATGCTTCTCTCTGGGGCGGCGAATGAGTACTCCTCTTGTTCACGGGGATGATATGCACAAGGCTGCTTGACATTCAAGCAGCCCTGTATGGAGAAGGTTCGATTACTCGTTGTCCTTCTTCTCGGTCATGTCGATGACCTGCACGCCGTTATAGTAACCGCAATTCTTGCACACGCGGTGGGCGAGCTTCTTTTCGTGGCACTGCGGGCATTCCACGATGCCGGGCAGGCTCAGCTTCCAATTGGCGCGACGGCTGCGGCCACGGGCCTTGGACACTTTTCCCTTCGGAAGAGCCATAGTTACACCTCCTCATCCGTGTCTACCCACATCCACCTGAATGGTGGTCGGGTTCTGTGGCTTGCGGGTCAGCTTTCGCTGCCCTGTTCCTCAAGCAAGCTCTGCAATGCTGCAAAGGGGCGCTGCGTATGCGCCTCATCCTCAGGAGAGCTCGTGGGGTTATCGTTCTTCCACGCCTTCAGCTCGGCGCTGCCTTCGCAACCCTCTGTGCATTCAAAGCGCATGGGCAGGTTCAGCATCACCAGCGTAAGCGTCATGTGGTCAAGCGGCACCGCCTTGCCCTCGTAGCGGAAGAACTCGTCCTCCTCTTCGTTGGCATCCTTGCGGAAGCGCTCGGCAAAAGCGACTGAAACGGGCTCGACTGCAGGCTCCATGCACATGCAACATGCGCCGTGCGCCACGGTTTCCAGCGTTCCCTCCAACGTAACCACGTCGTCGTAAACACTATACTTACCCTTCAGCGCCACCTCGTCAAAGGTGATGGTCTCGCCGCTCACATCCTGAGGCGGCAACTCCAGCTTTGCCTCAAAGGGAAACGTTGTGGCAGGCGATACAAATGCTTTTGATACATCCAGCTCCATAGTTTCCTCCTTGATAGCGTGACCATTTTGTATTATATGGTGCATAGCATTGTTTGTCAAGAGGTTTTTTCACTTGACAACCATGCTTTTGCAAAGAAAATCTGCCCGCTGTCCGCAGGGCTAACCTCCGTGTCAGTATAGACGGTTCAGTGGCGCAGGTCAACCTTTTTCTTACAGGCTTTCAAATCCTTTTCTGCCAGTTTTCAAACCCGGCCAAATGTGATACACTATCAGCATTCATTCAGTCGCAGGATCAGACTGTGGCCTTTACGCCCTGCTCCCTGCGATCTTTACACGTCAAACGGAGGGATTGCATCCATGAAAGCCGTATGGACAAAAGGCAATGTGCTCCAGCTTACACACTGTCCTGAGCTGGTCAAATTCACCAGCGACCATTTCGACTACGAAGACGAGCATTACCGCGTGATATGCGAAGGGCTGATTCTCAACGACCTGCCTCTTCGCGAGCAGCACCCGCAGGAAACGCTGCCCCAGATCATCCTCACAACTTTTCGGGACGGCGGGATGGAGGCGGTGCTAAACCTGCTGCGCGGTTCCTATGTTATCGCCATTGAGGATAAAGCAGCAGACGAAGCGTATATCGCCAACGATATACTGTCCAAAAAGCCGCTGTATGTCCTGCTTGAGGAGGAGCTGTTGATCGCCGGTACCTCCTATCTGGATGTGGTGGCGCTGGCGAAGGAAAAAAATGTCCATCTGGAGATTGACGCCGCCGGAGCCAATGAGATGATCCATCTGTGCAGCTTCATCGGCGAAGATACCTATCTGAAGCAGATCCGTTTCCTTAAGCAGCTTAGCTACCTGAAAATCACCAAGGACAGCGCTTCCATCGCCACATATGAATACCAGGCCAAAGCCCCCGTACCGGATACCGACGAGGAACTGATCGAACGCATCGATCAGCTGTTTACCGATGCATGCCGCATGGCTGCCCGGAAAAACCAGGCTGCCGGCTACCGGCCAGTGTTCTCCCTGAGCGCGGGGATGGATTCCCGTGTATCCTTCCTCAAGACCATGCCTTTGTTCGAACCGAACGTCGAAACGCCCCTTTGCTTTACCTATGGTGCCGCAGGCTGTATGGATATCCAGATCGCATCTCAACTGGCCGGTGATCAGCACTGCGACCTGATCATCCACGAGATCAATTCATCCCGGTTCATTCAGGACCGCGAGCAAGTGATCGACCAAAGCGAAGGCCAGATGTATTATGCCGGCACCACGGGCCTAAATCGCCTGCTGAAAGCAATGGATACCAGCAGAATCGGCATGGTGATCACCGGTCTTGGCGGCGGCGAAATCATGGGCGACCTATGGAAACCCAGCACGGGCGCGGATGATGACCGGAAGCTGTTTGATTCGTTCCTTTCCCCCATCCTTCCGGACGCTGAACAGCGCACGGAACGGATCCAGCAGCTGATGCAGACGTACGCCTCCTACAACGAATTCGTGTCCTTCCAGGACATCCGCACCTGCCACAACTTTGCCTACACCTCCCGCCTTGCCTTTGAAACCTTCTCCCCCTTCCTTTACGAAGACTTTTTCATGCTGATGCTGAAAATCCCTCAGGAGAAAAAGGCCTTCCGGCGGCTCTATGCCCAGTGGTACCTGAAACACATCGGTGATCCGCACCCCACGTCCTGCTTTCAGGGGCCTGTGAAGGTGACTCGTCCCACGGCTCCGGATCAGCTGTTCAAAGGCGTCCTGCGCCGGGCAAAGCGTATGCTGCGCATTCAAAGCAAATGGGACATGAACCCCATCGCCCTCTGGGTGAAGGAAAACGAAGAAAACCGCGTGTTCATGGATGAATCCCTCAAGGCTGACCTGAACGTCCTCAGGGAAAAACAACCGCAGCTGGCGCAAATGCTGGAAGCAGCCTATACCGATGCAGATGCAGACACCAAACTGCGGATCCTCACCGCCAGCGAAATGTACAAGCGTATCCTCTGAGCAAACCAAAAAGCGCCTCATTCGTTTTTTCATCGGATGAGGCGCTTTTTTGCGTTGTTATTTTTTCATTTGTTTCGTGGTCCGCTCACAGCAAGTTCTGTCCGAGCATCTGAGTTTTCGACCGTTTTCGGAAAAATCAAATATTTATTTGGTTCCGGAATAGGTATCGGACGTATCAGCGAACACCGCCTGGCTGCCCGCCTTGCGGCGGGATGTAGCAATCCGCTTCATCAGCTCGTCATAGTACCGGTCTTCATCCAACGGCAGCGTGACCTCTGTTCCCAGGAAGGCAGACAGATGCATGGCGTTGGACAGCGTCAGGCCGTTGATGCCCTCGCTGCCATGTGCCACCAGCGGCTCGCCCCGCAGGATGGCGCCGGCCCAGGCATTCAGCACGCCGATATGCTGAGGATTCTCGCCGTCGGTTTCCACCTCCAACACCTTCTTGCCAACGCTGCCAAAGGGGCTGGTGTTGGTCTTGCTGAACTCCGGCTCAGGCGTGTCCAGCACTTCCACAAACAACTGATCGTCCTCAACGACCATCTTGGCCTTGTCCATCTGAATCTCCAGACGGTTGCTGCCGTCTGCGTCGCCGGTGGTGGTCACGAATACGCCGGTAGCGCCGTTTTCGTATTCCACATACGCAGTCACGTCATCCTCCACCTCGATGTCGTGCCACTTGCCAAAGTGAAGATGCGCGTGTACCTTCACGGGCATGCCGCAGATCCACTGCCACAGATCCAGCTGATGGGGGCACTGATTCAGCAGTACACCGCCGCCCTCGCCGGACCATGTCGCCCTCCAGTCGCCGGAGTCATAGTACGCCTGGGGACGATACCAGTTGGTGATAATCCAGTTGGTGCGGCGGATGCGTCCATATTCGCCGCTGTGCACCAGTTCGCGCAACTTGCGATAGACGCAGTTAGTGCGCTGATTGAACATCATGCCGAAAACCACTTCCGGATGGCGGGCGGCTTCCTCGTTCATTTCGCGTACCTGTTTGGTATAAACGCCGGCAGGTTTTTCCACCATGACGTGAATGCCGCGCTTCATGCACTCGATGGCATAGCGGGTATGGTCGTAATGGGGAACGCTGACCAGGCAGGCATCGATCAGGCCGCTGTCCAGCATAGCAATGGCGTCGTCAAAATAGACAGCCTTGTCGGTAAGTTCTTTTTTGGCCCACTCCAGGCGCTGCGGATTCACATCCGCTGCCGCCACCAGTTCAATCTCCGGGCAGCGTCCCTGTAGCACATTACGGGCATGGCCGGAACCCATGTTGCCGATGCCGATGATTCCCAATCTGATCTTCATGCCTTCATTCCTCCTAAAACCTTTTTCAATGCCTGGCACGCCGCATCAAAAGCTGCGTCCAGCGATTCATAGGCATACGTGCCCACTACGCTCTTTTCACCTTCCCGTTCCAGTGCAGCCAGCCCGACGAATTGCCCCAGATGCGGCTCGATGGACAGCCATTGTCCACCTTGCGCCCGATAGGCTTCCAGCAGACGGGCGATCTGTCCCACGCCCTCACCCGGTGGCACCACACGGCCGTCCGCAAGGGCGTCCTTGATATGCATGTACTTGACGTAGGGATGAACCAGCATCCATGCATGCCAAGTATCCTGCCCGCACTGAATGAAGTTGGCGGGGTCGTAGATGGCCCGAAGTTCAGGAATCTGCGTCAGAATGTCCACGCACCGTTCCGGCGTGTCGCCGTAAATCCCCTTCTCATTCTCATGGCACAGGGTAACGCCGCTACCTCGTGCCGCCTCCGCCATCTGGCCCAGGCGATCCAGCACCTGCTGACGGTACACAGCAGGGTCCTCGCTGCCGGGCAGATAAAACGAAAACATCCGGATATTCGAGCTACCCAGCACATCGGCTACCTCAAGGGTATAGCGCAGCTTGTCCAGTTCAGCCTCAAAGTCATCCCTGCCCAGTTCTGTCTTTCCCAGAGGCGTACCCAGCGACCAGACCACAAGTCCCCGATCTTCCAACTGCTTACGCAGTTCTTTCGCCTTGGTCAGTGAAAGCTTGGTTACATTTTGACCGTCTATGTCCCGCATTTCCACGCCGTGAAGGCTGTTGCGCTGCAGTGCTGCAAACTGCCCGTCCGCGCTGGGACTCGCCTCGTCGGCAAACGCCGCGAGCCTGAACCATTCCATCTGATACGCCTCCTTCATTACTGAAAGCCCATGGCGCGCAGATATTGATAGCTGCGCCGCAGGCATTCAAAAGGATCCTCGCCGTTGCAATCGTCCTGTTCCACCAGCATATACCGGGTCAGACCAGCCTCCGCCTTCTCAAACACCCGATCAAAATTGATATTTCCCTCCCCTATCACCGCCATCTGGCGGCCATAGGCATAGTCCTTGAGATGAATGCAGGGAATGCGTCCCGCCAGCCGCTCCAGCCATTGCGCAGGATCGCCGCCGCTCGCCTGTACCCAGAAGGTATCCAGGGTGAAGCCCATCTGGTCGGCGGGAAAGTCCTCCGCCAGCTGTTGCAGGAGCGTTTTCCCATCCTGTTTGCGAAATTCCTGATCATGGTTGTGATACATGAAATACTTTCCGGCGTCGTGGAGCACTTTGGCCACCGGGAGATACTTCTCTTTGAAGCACTGGTAGGTATCGCCTTTGGTATCGTCAAAGGAATAATACCCCAGCCCTACCATGTCACACTCAAAAACGTCATGGTCTTTTGCCACCTGCAGGCTATCCCTTAGCAGGCGGTCGGCAGGCGTATGGGTCAGCACACAGGAAAGACCGGTCTGGGCCAGCTGTTCCTTAAGCCATTGCGGCTCAAAGGCGCAAGTGCCAGACACCTGTACCGTGGTGTAGCCGATATCGGCGATTCGTTTCAGCGACTCCCGAAAACCATCCAAATCCTGCGTAAAGGCCCTGACGGTGTACATCTGCGCGCCGATTTTCATTGCGCCTTCCTCCTGTGTCATTCAATTCTCAGCGTTTGTGTTATCATACCCCAGAACCCAGACGCTGTCAATGTAAAAGGCGCCAGTCCCCATGTCGCCGAACGCACAAAAAACACCCGCACCTCTATCTCACGGCAGCATAAGATTGAGTGGAGGTCAAAATAAATGAGGTGATTTGATGAATTGCTCCAACTGCTGTCGTCCCACCCGTCGTTGCAACCCCTACGCCGTGGGCGCGTTGGCCTTTCTGGTGATCGTACTGGCTTTTGCCGTCGGTCTCATCCTCGGCGCCATCTATTCCGCGACCCTTCTCCCCGTGATTGCTGCGGTGATCGCCTTTGCTGCTGCAATCGTGGTCATCATCATTGCACTGCTGATTTATCTGCGCGTCAATCGTAACTGCTGACCTCCGCCCGGTGTGGTAACACACCGGGTACATACGCGTTCTGCTCAAGCAGCACCAATGGGCTCACAGCTTGAACGGTACGGCCAGTGCAACAAGGCAACGGCTTGATGACTGCTATCGACCGCAAGGTGCTCTATTCTAAGCAAATAATATAATGTTAACAACAAAAAACCTTACAAACGATTTGTTTGCAAGGTTTTTTTGGCAACAGTTGATAATAATGATGCAGTTTCACAGAGTTTCAAAAGGTTTGATTTGAAAATGAAACCATAGCAGGGATGTGAAACCATAGTTTTCAATAACCGATGAAGCACCAAAAACGACCGAACAGACAAAAATCAATATTTCTCCATTTTGATTTACTATGATGTACTCGTAAATCAAACCGAAATGGAGGATCATGGATATGCAAGCAATTAAAGCTATGGAACTTGTCAAGCAGTACAAAACTATAACTGCCGTAGACAAGCTCCATTTAGAAATTCAGCAGGGTGAGTTGTTTTCCCTGTTGGGTGTTAATGGCGCAGGAAAGACCACGACCATAAAAATGCTAACCTGCCTGACAAAACCCACGGCCGGGGATGCTTTCGTAGGCGGCTACAGCATAATGAAGCAGCCGGAACAGGTAAAGCGGCTGATTGGCGTATCTCCCCAGGAGACCGCTATTGCTCCAAACCTTTCCGTGAAAGAAAATCTGGAGCTGATCTGCGGCATCCATGGTTTTTCCAAAGAAAAAACGAAAGCAAAGATTCATGAGCTTTCCACTCAATTTGCGTTGGACACCGTTCTGAATAGGAAGGCAGGAAAATTATCCGGCGGCTGGCAGCGCCGTATCAGCATTGCCATGGCACTGATCGGTGAACCCCAAATTCTATTCCTGGACGAACCGACCCTTGGCTTGGATGTCATTGCAAGGCACGACCTCTGGGAAGTGATTCGCTCGTTGAAAGGCCGTGTAACGATTATTCTGACCACGCATTACATGGAAGAAGCAGAATCCCTTTCTGATCGCATCGGTATTATGAAAAGCGGTAATCTTCTTGCAGTAGGAACGGTTGAAGAATTGAACAAGAAGGCTGGAACCGATGATTTTGAAACAGCGTTCGTTTCTATTGTGAAGGAGGCGTAAGTATGAGAGTGATGACTTTTGCCAAAAGATGCACAAAAGAGATTTTGCGTGATCCCATCAATCTTGGTTTTGGTCTGGGATTTCCGCTGGTCTTACTGTTGCTGCTGAGCGCTATGCAGGCCAATATTCCGGTGAGCCTGTTTGAAATCGACACACTGACTCCCGGCATTACCGTATTTGGATTGTCGTTTATGACCCTGTTTTCAGCAACTTTGATTGCCAAAGACCGGGAAAGCGCCCTTTTGCAGAGACTGTACACCACACCTCTGACAGGCTTTGACTTTATTCTGGGGTATATGCTTCCTCTTCTCCCCATCGCACTGGGTCAGACCCTGATCTGCTATCTGTTTGCGATGCCTTTGGGCTTGACGATCAGCATAAACATTGTGTATGCTGTCATTGGGATGATTCCCATGGCTGTTTTCAATATCGCTTTGGGACTTTTATGCGGCAGTGTTTTCGGTGTGAAACAGGTCGGCGGCATTTGTGGTGCATTGCTTACCAATCTCTCTGCATGGCTTTCCGGTGTATGGTTTGATCTGGAACTTGTGGGAGGCTTTTTCGAGAAAATCGCCAATGCGCTCCCGTTTATGCACGCAGCGGAACTGGAAAAAGCATTATTCGCCGGGAATTTCGAGCTTGCTGCATCCCACATTCTGCCAGTGCTTCTGTATAGTGTATTTGCAACAGTGGTGGCGGTGTGCTGTTTCCTTAGGCAAATGAAAAGACAGTAAGGATTTGAGGCGATGAAATACAAACTCATTATCGACATAAGTGCGGAAGAAGAAATCATAGCAGTTGTTCATGCGCCTTCTTCCCTGACACAGCAGATTGAAGACCTTATCTGCAGTTATTCCGGTGTAGAGTGCATCATGGGATATCGGGATGACGAGATGCGAAAACTGGCATTTGGGGAAATCGAATGTATTACCATTCTTGACAGAAAGGTGATTGCCATTGATACCTGCGGCAACCACTATCGTATCCAGGATCGGCTTCGTGATTTGGAAAGCTTTCTGCCCTCTTACTTTATCCGTATCAACAAATCTACCCTTGCCAATGAACATCGTATTGCGCGGTTTGATGCAGTGTTCAGCGGCGGCGTGGATGCGGTGTTTCAATGCGGCTACCGGGAATATGTTTCCAGGCGGTGCTTTGCAGAAATCCGAAGGAGGTATGAAGGGGCATGAAAAAATTTGTTTTAGATTTTCTGCGCCGGGGATTTATAGCCTGCGGTCTTGGCCCAATCGTTTTGGCTGTACTCTATTTGATTTTGCAGCAGTCTGCTGCCGTAGAGACGCTAACTGTAAATCAAGTCTGCATTGGTATATTTTCATTGACCGCCCTGGCCTTTATTGCGGGTGGCATGAATGCCGTCTATCAAATTGAACGGTTGCCATTAATGGTGGCAGTTTTGATTCACGGTGTCGTTTTATATGTCAGCTATCTTGGCACTTATCTGCTCAACGATTGGCTGGATTGGGGTGTCACTCCAATTTTAGTTTTTTCGGGTATTTTTGTTGTTGGCTATTTGGCAATCTGGGCGATCATTTATTCCATAATCAAAGGGAATACAGAAAAGCTCAATGAAATACTGAAGAAAAGAAAGCAAAATACAGAAGATGCACTTTGAAACTTTTTTGGCACAATGAAACTTTTCACAGTCACGCTGAAACTATTCCTCTGCGAAAAGTTTCATTGTGGTTGGCTGCACCGCTGAAAACAGCTGTCCAGCACGGCAAAAAATCAATCATTTAAGCTCACATTGAAACTTATCCCCAAAAGCAAAAAGCCGAAAACCCTCGTCCTGCAAGGATTTTCGGGAAAAGAGTAAGCTCGATGGTTTCGTATCAAAACCATCGAGCTTATTTGGTCTGGGTGAGAGGATTCGAACCTCCGGCCTCTTGAACCCCATTCAAGCACGCTACCAAACTGCGCCACACCCAGATATTCAACTCGTACCGCCGTTCTCAGCGGCACGAGTGATATTATATTATGCTTCGTTCATTTTGTCAACACCTATTCCGAGATTTTTTTCAATTCTTTCGGGATCCATCCGTCTCGTACGTTTGAGAGCAACGTATTCCTGATCCAGGCGCTGTTTTTCGGCCCTCCTGTAACATTCTCCTTATCTCCCCATTGCCAAGAAAAGGTCAGAATGCTATAATAAACGTACGAAAAAAGGGGGTTATCGTCATGAAAAGAAAAATCGGTATTCTCACCAGCGGCGGCGACTGTCCCGGTTTGAACGCTGCTATCCGTGGTGTCGCGCGTGCAGCATATGAAATGTTTGACGCCGAGATCGTTGGTATCCGCAATGGCTACGGCGGCCTGATCGAAGGCGAATACCAGGAGATGAGCAAAAAGCAGTTCTCCGGCATTCTGACCCTGGGCGGAACCATTCTGGGCACCAGCCGCCGTCCCTTCCGCAACATGCGCGTGGTGGAGGAAGATGGCGTGGACAAGGTAGCCGCCATGAAAAAGACCTACAAGGATCTGAAACTGGACTGTCTGGTTACTCTGGGCGGCAACGGTACCCACAAAACCGCCAACCTGCTCAGTGAGGAAGGTCTGAACGTGATCGGTCTGCCCAAGACCATCGATAACGACATCTACGGAACCGATTTTACCTTCGGCTTCCATACCGCCGTGGATATCGCCACTGACGTCATCGACCGCATCCATACTACGGCTACCAGCCATGGCCGCTGCATGGTGATCGAGATCATGGGCAACAAGGCCGGCTGGCTGACCCTTTATGCCGGCGTGGCCGGCGGCGCGGACGTGATCCTGCTGCCCGAAATCCCCTATGACATCAAAGAAGTGGCCCGTGCTGTGGAAGCCCGCGCCAAGAGCAAGAAGGCTTTCAGCATTATTGCCGTGGCCGAAGGCGCCATGAGCAAGGAAGAAGCCAAGATGAAGAAAAAGGAACGTGCGGCTTACCGCGCTACGCTCCCCTATGACTGCATCAGCAAGCGCATTGCTGCTGAGCTGAGCGAGTTAGTGGGCGTTGAGGCACGTCACGTGGTTCCCGGTCACATTCAGCGCGGCGGCAGCCCCAGCGCCTATGACCGCGTGCTGTCCACACAGTTCGGCGTACATGCCGCTGAATTGATTCGCGATGAGATCTACGGCGTTACCGTTGCGCTCAACGGCAACGAAATCGTCCACAACAAGCTCAGCGATATCGCCGGCGTGCCCAAGCCCGTGCCGAAGGATGACCACGTGCTGGTGACGGCCCGCAATATGGGCATCAACCTGGGCGACTGATCCTTAATCTATAAAAAAACCGATGGACAAGCGTCCATCGGTTTTTTTATGGGTTGCTTATTCCAGCGACGTAAAGAGCAGCAGTTCGAAGCAGGGATAACTGGCTTCCTGAGACTCTTCGTTTTCATCGCCGCTGACACTGACCGACATACCGGCGCAAGTGCCGTACATCATGATCCGCTCGTCCTTGGCAAAGGATGGTTCTTCGTTACTGATGACAAGAATGATATTCTTGTAGATATTCTTATCCTTGTTGAGCGCCATCTGGATCAACCACTGATCGCCGCTCTGGGAGGCATCCACCAGATAGGCCTTATACCCCATGATGCGTCCGTCGTATCCGTCAATATTTTTGATCAGATTGGTATAGCTGGGCTTAATGGCCTGCTTCTGCAGGTACTGAAGCACATCCTGATCCGACCACTTGCGAGAGAAGGTATACACCAGTCGACGATCCGCAAGGCCTTTGCGGGAGAAGGCCAGCACCAGCTCGTACTGTCCCTCTTCGGAGGTATCGATATCCACCTTAAAGCGGCCTTCTGCATTGACCCGCTTGGAGGGCAACGGTTCGCCGTTGAGCAGGATCTGAATTTCAGAACCGGCAACGGAGTCACCGGTAATGCTCAACTGATCGCTCTTGACTTCGGAGGGAATCTCCGTATCCAGGTTCACCGTGAGCAGCATCCGCTCATACATAACGGGATAAGAAAGTTCCATCACGTCCTCGCCTTCATATTCAGCAAAGAACGTGACCAGAAAAACACCTTCCTTAGGCAGGTCAATGGTCAGATCAAATTTGCCGGTTTTATCGGCCGTATCTTCGTAAAGAAGCGATCCGTCGTAGCTCAGGCCCATGACCACCGCAGTAAAATGAACCCCTTCTGCTGCGGTTCCCTTGATGTGGAACCGGCGCTCGTTAGTCTCTTCCGGCGGAATGGCGGTGATATTGATCTTGGCGCTGGCCACCGGCGGCAGGGGGTGTGTCTCCACAAAGCGGAATGTCTTCCACACCTTATTCAGGGCGTTGCTGTCCTTATCGGTTACGGAACGGCCATGGATCTGCATATCCAGCGTGATCTCATACCCGTTGTAGATGGTGCGTCGCATAAAGCCCCGATGGAGCACTTCACCGCTGTCGCGAAGGGTATATTTCAGCACCAGGAAGCGTCCCGCCTCCATCTTGCTCCAGCTGGCGGATTGGAAATCATATCCCAGCTCCATATATTCGTTGCGGGGATAATGCCCGAGGCGATAGGAAGCGCGAACATCCTCGCTTTGTTCGTTGACATTAAACACGCTGATGGTTCTGTCGTTCTGGACTGCGGTGATTTCAAGGCAAACATCGCCCTCCTCGGACCAGCACTGCATCAGTACGCCGCGCTTGTTGAAATCCGCCCTCAGCGACTCAACGTCCGTTCCTTTTGATTCCAGCCAGGTAGCGTACACATCCAGGTTTTCCGGCGTCATCACAATGGAATAAGTCTCGGGGATATCGATGGTGCCAAAAATCGAATCCAGCACATAGGTTTCCGCGTGCGCACCGGAACACAAAAGAAGCAGCAGCACCGTCGCAACGATCAGCAGCCATTTACGCATCATATTCGCATCCTTCCAACAGGGTTGACAAGCACGTCCATGCGGTTCCGAAAGACCGCCAAGTGTATTCATGTTATTGTAACACAAATGGTACGGGATAATCAAGGCAGGGGTATAAACAAGTGCGTACAGCGGCTGGATAGCCCTGCAGAAGACAAAAAAAGAACAGCACGACAAACGCCATGCTGTTCTGATGGGCTACCAAAAGATTAAGCCTGCTGGGGAGCACCAACGGGGCAAGCGCCAGCGCAAGCGCCGCACTCGATGCACTTGTCAGCGTCGATCACGAACTTGCCGTCGCCCTCGGCGATAGCATCCACGGGGCATTCAGCCTGGCAAGCGCCGCAGCTGATGCATTCGTCATTGATGATGTATGCCATGGAACAGTTCCTCCTACTTTCATAGTCAGCAGACACGCTGCTGCCGTATAGAATAATCATAGCATGAATTCAGCCATTTTGCAAGCATTCCCAGTTTACTGCTTATTCTTGGCCGCATTCAACGCCTCTTCCACAGCGCGGCGCCAGTCGTTATCCTGCTCCACCGGCTGCATGGCTTCTTCCAGTTCTTCCTCATCCACAGCGGCCATATTGTCTTCGGCCAGGTCATCTGCGCCACTGCTGAAAGCAGGTTTCTTTACGCGGCTTCGTTTTTGCTGCTGTTTCGATTCTGCAAACGGCTTTTCTTGCTGAGGCGCGGGCTTGGCCCATTTCAGATCGTCCAGCGGGAAGGTTTTGAATTCAGAAGTGTCCCCCTTGACCAGGCGCACAGTGACCGTTTCCTTAAGGATGTTCAGGTCCACCACCGTGCCATGGCCTTCCGGCGTTTCTACCTCTTTTCCCATCTTGGGCATGCGCTTGCGCGTGGTCTCGTAGTGGTCCTGCTCATACTTCAGGCAGCACATCAAACGGCCGCACACACCAGAGATCTTCGTGGGATTCAGGGACAGATTCTGTTCCTTTGCCATCTTGATGCTCACAGGCTGGAAATCGCCAAGGAAACTGCCGCAGCACAGAGGACGGCCGCAGGGGCCAAGGCCACCGAGCATCTTGGCCTCATCGCGTACACCGATCTGCCTAAGCTCGATGCGGGTATGGAAGACCGAGGCAAGATCCTTTACCAACGCGCGGAAGTCCACGCGGCCATTGGCGGTGAAGTAGAAGAGGATCTTGGTGTTGTCAAAGGTCTGCTCCACGCCGACCAGTTTCATCTCTAGTTTGTGTTCCTCAATTTTGCGCTGGCAAACCCCATAGGCTTCTTTTTCAAAACGAGCATTGTCCTGCGCATGACGGGCGTCTTCCTCGTTGGCGATACGGATCACGGGCTTGAGCGGAGAGGCGATCAATTCGTCATCCACCTCGCGCACGCCCGTAATAACCTGGCCATATTCAAGGCCGCGAGCCGTTTCCACGATCACATAGCTGCCAGCCATGGGCCACAGCTGACCGGGATCGAAATAGTAAAGTTTACCGGCGTTTTTAAAACGAACGCCTACAACTGCTGCCATACGGTTTGTTCCTCCAATAGCTTTATCATTAACTGATCCACAGTAGATTGCCAGTTGACTTGCCCTGCGCGCATGCGCCTGGCCTGAAAAATTGCCTCCAGCATGGTGTTGAGTCCATGCACGGATATCTTTTGCGCAATGTCCTGCCACGATGCAGGGAGTTCGCTGAGAACGCTGGCATCCAGCACGCCAGTACACACCAGCAGCGTTTGATGAATGGCTCTTTCCAGCGCATTCAGCAGCCTGTCGGATTGATCGCGTTCTTCCTTCAAACGGGTGCTGACTGCCACCGCAGAAGCGTCGCTAGTGAGCGAAAGAGCTGCGTGTACAAAGGCACGAATGCCTTCCTGATGCTCGTCCTCGCCCAGAAGCGTCAGCGCCGTACCAAGGTTACCGCCGCTGACGGGCAGCACCTTGCGTATCTGTTCATCGGAATAGCCATTCTTCTGTAAAGCGGTTTTGATCTGAGCATCAGGCCAGGGCGTCATCTTGACCCTGACGCAGCGGGAGGCAATGGTGCCCAAAGTGGCGCTGAGCTCGTGAGTCATCAGCAAAAACACCACGTTGGCAACCGGTTCCTCCAAAGACTTCAGCAGACAATTCTGCGCCTGCAGGGTCATCTTTTCCACAGGTTCGATCAGCACAACGCGGTAGCCGGTTCCAAAAGCGTGCTGGGAGACCGTCCGAACCACCTCGCGCACCCTGTCCACGCTGATTTGTTTGCCATCATCGGCAAAAACGCTCAAAACGTCCGGTTCATTTCCGCTCATCACCCGGCGACAGGCTTCGCATACCCCGCAGGGCTTTTGGGGCGACACACAAAACAGGGCGCAGGCAAGCACCCTGGCAAACGTCCGCTTGCCAAGGCCGCGTGCGCCCGTGAGCAAATAAGCGTGATTGGCTCCGCCACGACGAAACTGTTCCAGAACAATCCTCAGCCCGGCATTGATCCGTTCATAGTCCATCATGCCGGGCAGGACAGAATGCTGGTTGATCTGTTCCAAGGCTCTTCCTTTCTGCGGTGTTACAGTTTGATAAACTGGTCAACCGTCAGCACGAAGACCGTTGCGCCGCCGACCACAACTTCGATCGGATAGGGAGAGTAGGAACTGGGCATGCCCACCATGGAAGAAGGCGAAGCAGCCACCTGCTTGCGGCTCTTGCAAACGCTCTCGATAATATCCATGGCCTGCTGGAAACGGTCATCCTCCACGCCCACCAGCAACGTGGTGTTGCCAGCGCGCAGGAAACCGCCGGTAGTAGCCAGCTTGGTCACGCCGAGACCTTCGTTCATCATTTGTCCCACCAAACGGGAAGCGTCTTCATCCTGAACAATAGCGATGATCAGTTTCATTCGCAATTCCTCCCTTGTTCATAGACTATTGCACCAAGGATAGTATACAGCATTTTTGCCAATTGCGCAACGCCCCTTGTCAAAGCGGCGTTTTGTCTGTATACTGACAAAATCAAAGCCAAAGGAGGAAGCGCAATGGAGCACAAAGGAACGATCCGACTGGAAACGGAGCGGCTGATCCTCAGACCCTTTGTGATGGAGGACGCCGAAGCAGCCTACCGCAACTGGACCAGCAGCCCCCTTGTCACCAAATACCTGCGCTGGCCCGCCCACGGAAGCCCTGACGTGACCCGGTACATTTTGAGCCAATGGATCTCGCAATACGCTTCTCCCGATTTTTATCAGTGGGCCATTGTTCCCAAGGAAACTGACGAGCCCATTGGCACCATCAGCGCGGTGGATCTGGATGAGGTGACTCATAAAGTGCATATTGGATACTGCATTGGCAGCCAATGGTGGAGGCTGGGCTATACCAGCGAAGCCTTTGCCGCCGTTATTCCGTTTTTCTTTGAGCAGGTAAAGGCTCTCCGGATCGAATCGCAGCACGACCCCAACAACCCCAATTCCGGCAAGGTCATGGCCAAGTGCGGCCTTCGCTATGAAGGTACCCTTCGCAAAGCTGACTGGAGCAATCAGGGGATCGTCGATGCATGCATGTACGGGTTGCTGGCGGAAGACTATTTCCAGACAAAAAGCTGACGTTCCCTTCTATTTCCCAACAAAAAACAGGATCCTTACAGTGAGGGGGGATGAAAAGGATGGAGTTATCCTCCTCTTTTCGTCTTGCAAATAACGGAACCGCAAGCCTTGGCTGGCTTGTAGTTTTGTGCACTGCTGTGATAGAATGAAAGCGATAAACTTGAATTTGACGGAGTTGAGCGAAATGGAATGCGTTAAAATTGGTGAGCATGATTATGGTGAATTTCACGGGTTGACAAATTCTTATTATCGTGAAGGTGAAGACGAGAACACACCGCAAGAGGTAATCGATTCCTTTGTCCGTTTGATGTTTGACAAAGTGATAAACAATGAGATATATGGTTGCTTTGTAAAAGACGAGCATAAATATATTGGTTTTGCATTGTGGGCAGTTGATACTGAAGACTTTGCGTTTAGTGAGATGCCAGGGTTTGGCACGATTCTGGAGATTGGTCTGATTCCTTCTTATCGAGCCTCTGGTTTGGGAAAGAATTTGGTTACATATATCGAAAACAGCTTGCAGAAAAACCAAATAGCACAATGCTATGTATCCGCTTATGGACCTGCACAAAAATTCTGGGCAAGTTGCGGATACGTAGAAAATGGGTCAAAAGCAAGTAACGGTCTGCCCATTATGATAAAAACAATCGTTTAACCAATTCCAATTTGGCGAGCAGCCCAAAATCCACAGGAGGGCGCAATTATACGCACTGTACCAGTGCATTGCGTTTATACAGGTACATATAAGTAAACGTGCATCCGGCATATCACCGGATGCACGTCTTTTCTTGTTGCTGGATAACTTGTTCCTTGACAGTTCTCCCCCCAGGATCCTGTTTTTTGTTGATTTACCGGAACATTTGCTCCAGCTCGTCGTATTTTTCATGGGTAATCAACGCATCATGCCTGGTACCTTCCAGCCTGACCACATACGTCCAGCGTCCATAGGGCGTGATGTCCTTGATGTGATTCAGGTTGATGATATAGCTCTTGTGGCAGCGGAAAAAACTCTCTTTGGGGAGCCGCTCTTCCATCTCCGCCAAGGAATCGCCTGTGACATAACGCTCGTCCCGGGTGGTGTAAAGCACCGTGGATCTTTCTTCGCGCTGCACCAGCAGAATATCCTTGAGGTCGATGAAGCTGACGCCGTTTCGATGATGAAGCATCAGCCGCCCGCTGACCGACCGCTCTTGCCGGTTCACCTCCGGCGCGGATACCCGTCCCTTGCGCTGCTCGATGCGCTGTCTTGCCCGTTCCAATGTCTGGATCACGCGCTCCACCTTAAAGGGCTTGACCATGTAGTCAAATGCATAAACCTCGAAGGCGTCGCCCATGTAAGCGTCGTGGGCGGTAGCGAAGATGACGATCATGGACGGATCCATATCCTGAAGGCTTCGGGCGCATTCGATACCTGTCATCTCAGGCATTTCCACATCCAGAAAAGCGACGTCCGGCTTGATCGTCTCCGCCAGTTCCACGGCCTCCCGGCCATTGGACGCCTCCGCGCAGAGGGTGAACCCCTCCACACGGGAAACCAGCTTGCGAAGTACCAGCCTCATTCCTTCGTCGTCATCAGCAATCAGTACCTTGATATCCGTCATATCGTTCCTCATCTATTCCATCTTGACACACTGGGGCGTGTCAGAATCTCGCTCATCACAACGCCGCGAACCACTTCGCTCGCGTTCCACATTGATCCATTCCCGCCGTGAGCGCCAAAGAGGCTTTCGCCAACAGGTGAAAGGCTGCTTTCGCCATGACTCAGCGAAGGATCGCAGGCATCTTCGCCCTCGGTGGAATGGTAGGCCAGGCTGCCTGGGGCTCGCCCTGGCATAAGCTCTTCGCTTGCCAGGAGCGGCCGAGACAGACCCTCATAAGACTGAGGCTTTGGAGCGGCGTGATTTTTCTTCGTCTGTGCTTTTGGGGCAGCGGTGCCCGCAGAAGCAGCTTTCGCTTGATAGACAGGCTTTGTTTCGGAAGATGTTTCAAACATGGATTGCATCTCGGAAAACACCTTCTGCGCTGCAGAAGAGGTTCTGCTGCCCTTCTGCGCGGTTTTTTTCTTGCCTTTGTTCAATTTCTTGACGATTGTCGAAACAACCCACATCATGATCAGAAATGAGATTAACCCGTCCACCCACTCACCTCCTTTGCCGTGTCGATGGGATTACTTCTTCTCTTCACCGGGCACAGGAGCACTGGCGGGGGTAGTGGCCTTGGCAATGCCTTCGCGCATGCTGGTATCGGCTTCCACATTCTTCATCTGGAAGTAGTCCATCACGCCAAGCTTGCCTTCACGCAGAGCGGTAGCCATGGCCTTGGGCACTTCGGCTTCGGCTTCCACAACGCGGGCGCGCATTTCCTGCACAGCAGCCTTCATTTCCTGCTCGTGGGCAACAGCCATGGCGCGGCGTTCTTCAGCGCGGGCCTGGGCAATGCGGCGGTCAGCTTCCGCCTGATCCATCTGCAACTGGGCGCCAACGTTGCGGCCAACGTCCACGTCTGCGATGTCGATAGAAAGAATTTCAAAGGCCGTACCGGCATCCAGGCCCTTGCTCAGCACGGTGCGGCTGATCAGGTCGGGATTCTCCAGAACTTCCTTATGGGTAGCGCTGGAACCAACGGTGGTAACGATACCTTCGCCAACGCGGGCGATGATGGTTTCTTCACCGGCACCGCCGACCAGGCGCTCAATGTTAGTGCGAACGGTAACGCGAGCCTTGGCACGCAGTTCGATACCGTCCTTGGCGATAGCGGCGACCACGGGGGTCTCGATCACTTTGGGGGTAACGCTCATCTGGACAGCCTGCAGCACGTCGCGGCCAGCCAGGTCGATGGCGCAAGCCTTTTCAAAGGGCAGCTCAATAGCGGAACGCTGGGCTGCGATGAGGGCGTTGATCACGCGGTCCACGTTACCACCGGCCAGATAGTGGGTTTCCAGCTGGGACAGGTTCATGCTCAAGCCAGCTTTGCGGGCCTTGATGAGGGGCTCCACCAGACGCTTGGGCTGGATGCGGCGCAAGCGCATACCCACCAGAGAAGCGATGCTTACATGCACGCCGGCAGCCAGAGAGGTGATCCACAGGCCCAGAGGCACGAAGCGCAGGAAAATGAGAATGGCAATCAACGCCACCACCAGAATGACTACGATCCAGCCAGCAGCGCTGGAATCATAGCTACGGGTGCTGAAGTTACGGGACATGCTGGACAGCAAAGAAAACAAAGATTCCATATTACAGACTCCTTTCTTTATCCCAACGCGGCACTACTCGCCGCGCAGTTCACGAACAATCACATTCCGGCCATCCACCCGCAGCACCTTGACCGGCGTATCCTTGGCAATGAACACGCCGTCGGCCTGAACGTTCAGACGGACGCCGTCAAACTCAGCCATGCCGGTGGGGCGAAGCGCGGAAGTGGTGATGCCTTCCTTGTCGATGAACACCTTGAGATCCTCGGAAACGTCCAGAGACATAGCGTCCTCCGTATCGTTGAGGATCATGGGCGATTTTGACAGCTTACCCTTGCTGACCGAACGCAGAATCAGCGACACCACAATGCCCACAATGGCAAGGATGCACACCGTGATCCCCAGCGCAGCCATACCGCCGTGCTTGACATACGTCATCACGATCACCGCGATCTGCAGGATGCAGCCGGCGATGCCCGGCAGACCAAAACCAGGCATAAACGCCTCCACGATCAAAAGGCCCATACCGAACAAAAACATCAGGATAATGGGCAGATTCTCAAGCAAAAATTCCATACATGTACCTCCCATGCCTTCCGGCATTTGTTTCGAGTGTATCTTAGCACAGCCCCAAGCGGTTGTCATGGGATAGGCGCTGCGCTATACATCCCGTGCGCTCAAATGTCACTTTTTTCAGGCGAACGCGCACGAAGGGAATCCCGCAGGATGGTCAGATCATTTTGATATACCTCTGTTAAGGAACGGTTGTAGATTACGGACGCCGGATGGTACAACGCGAACAGCGGCAGGGTAAACGCTTGCGCCTCAGGCGGCGCGATCACAGCGCGGCTCCACTGGCCGTGCAAATGACCCACCGTATCCTGGATAAACGCTTGGAGCGCCACATTGCCCAGAGTGACCAATGCACAGGGACGCACGATAGCGATCTCCCGCATCAGCCAAGGCGTAAACAGCGCCTTTTCTTCCGCATTGGGCGGCCGGTTGACCGTTCCCCCGGAAGCGCTCTGCTTGGTGGGGCGGATCTTTACCACATTGCTCACATACAGCTGCTCCCTCTCCAGCCCTACCGCCTCCAGAAAAGCAGTCAGGTTCTTTCCCGCTTTTCCGACAAAGGGTTTGCCCTGCAGCGTTTCCTGCTCGCCCGGCGCTTCGCCGATGAGCATGAGAACCGGGTTCTCGCTCAATCCGTCGCCAAACACCAGCGGGCACTGTCCTTCAGGGGATAGTGCTTGAAAGAAAGCCGTACATTCCTGTTGAAAACGCACCAGCGGATGCATCGTCATCCTCCTTCACCGACCGGATAACGCTATTGTATCCGGCTGACTGCTGCCTAAATCAGCGAATACCGCTTTGCAAAAGCACAAATGAGTGCAGAATATCTGTGCGCAGCCAGTCCACCAGTGTAAGCAGCATCGCCACCAGCACAAAAATGACAAAAACGCCCACCAATGAGCTGATCACATCAAAAGCGTGAATGGCTGCAGTGAAGTTGCCTTCCGATTCCACCTCGTCATTGAGATCATCATAGGCAGCATCGTCTTCATATGCGCCGGCCTCCAACTCATAGTCAGCATAGCCAGCTTCCGGGTAGGTGGAATAAGCCACTTCCTGATACAGGCCCGGGTCATCCGCGTATTCCTGCTGCCCAGCATATGCCTGATCCATCTCGTCATAGGGTTCCAGAACCTCGTCCAGCCTGAGCGGGGGATTCTCCATCTCCAGCTCCTGCCGTCTGTTGAAACGTCTGCCCATGCTGAACCTCCTTTGGCTGTTTATCTACCAAACGAATCGTCAAACGTAATCCATCCATGGCGCAACATCGTCCTGACGACCGGTCAGTGCGCCTGACTCCTGCATGCCGGGAAAACCATTGCTTTTCAGGGCCTCATAAAGCACGATGGCCACAGAATTGCTCAAATTCAGACTTCGGGCCTCCGGCACCATGGGAATACGCACGCAGCGGTCATAAACCCGCTCCAGCAGGCTTTCCGGCAAGCCCCGGGTTTCGCAGCCAAAGACAAGAAAATCGTCGGGGCGGTACTCCGCCTGTACATAGCTGCGAGGCGCCTTGGTGGAGAGAAAATGCATGCGGGCGTCGGGGTGCGCTGCCAGAAATTCGTCAAAATTCTCGTAGACACGGTAGCGCATCATGTGCCAGTAGTCCAGGCCAGCGCGTTTGAGGTACTTGTCCTCCAGGGAAAATCCCAGCGGTTTGATCAGATGCAGCATGCTGCCTGTGGCCGCACAGGTACGGGCGATATTGCCCGTGTTCTGGGGGATTTCCGGCTGATACAACACAATATTCATGGGTTCACCTCACGGTCTTTCTCAATCATGGATGGAAACGAACGCCTGTCAGCTGATGGAGATGCTCCGGTCAAGGACGGTCATGTGTTTTTCTGCCGCCCGGGATACTATCTGCCACTCTTCATCCAGTTCTGGCTTTGCCTGCAGTTCCTGAGCGCAACCTGCCGCTTCATAGAGCAGCTCCATAGAGCCAAAAGCCACTGCGCCGCCCGGCAGCAATGCTTCGCCGTGTTGCCGCGTACCCAGCAATTCGCCGGGGCCGCGAAGTTCCAGATCCTTTCGGGCGATTTCGAAACCATCGTTGGTCTGTGTCAGCGCCCGCAGGCGTTCGTTGGCCTTGCTGAGCAAAAAGCACCAGCTCTGCTGATCGCCGCGTCCCACGCGCCCACGCAGCTGGTGAAGCTGGGCTAGACCGTAGCGATCGGCGTCTTCAATCATCATCATGGAGGCGTTGGGCACGTTAACGCCCACCTCGATCACCGTGGTCGCCACCAGCACCTGGATCTCGCCGGCAGCGAAGGCATTCAGCGTCTCCTGTTTCTCGGCGGCGGGCTGACCGCCGTAGGTAAGCCCTACGCGATACGCCTTCAGTTCGCCTGCCTGCAGCTTGGCCGCATAAGGTTTTGCAGCCTTCAGGGGATCGGTGGTTTCGCTTTCCTCCACCAGAGGACAAACGATATAGGCCTGCCTGCCCTCATCCAGTTCCTTGCGCAAAAATCCATACATGCCCTGCCGTTTTTCCTCCGGAACAATGCGCGTGGTCACCGGTTTGCGTCCGGGGGGCAGCTCGTCGATAATGCTGATATCCAGATCTCCAAACATTACCAGCGCCAGCGTACGGGGAATGGGCGTGGCGGACATGACCAGCAGATGGGGAGCACAGATGTCCTCACCCTGCCCGGAAACGCCTTTATTGATCAGGGCGGTGCGCTGTGCCACGCCGAAACGATGCTGCTCGTCGGTAATGCACAGACCAAGTCTGGCGTAGGTGACCTGCTGTCCGATGAGCGCATGGGTCCCGATCACGATCTGCCATCGCCCGCTTGCAATATTCTCCAGCGCCGCCCTGCGCTCCCGGACGGGCATGCCGCCCAGCAAAAGTCCGCAGCCGATGCCCTGTTTTTCGCAAAACACGCGAAGGTTCTCGTAGTGCTGCCGCGCCAGGATCTCCGTGGGCGCCATCAGCGCTGACTGATAACCGGCTTTGGCGCAGAGTACCATTGCGCCAAGCGCTACTGCTGTTTTTCCGCAGCCCACATCGCCCTGCACCATGCGTACCATGGCCGCAGGACGGGCCAGGTCGTCGGCAATCTCCCGAAGGGTACGCCGCTGCGCCGCTGTGGGCTGAAACGGCATATTCTGCCAGAACAGCGCGGTATCCGCAGCGCCGATCTCCATGGCATATCCCCTACGCCGCAACTCCTTGAGCCCAAGAACCGCCGCCTGATAAAGCAGCATCTGTTCAAAGGCGAAGCGGCGCTGCGCCCGTGCCACTTCCTCCATGCTGGAGGGGCGATGCAGGGCACGGATACATTCTGCGCCGCTGCACAGATCGTGGCGACGAATCACACCTTCGGGCAAGGTTTCCGGGCACAGGACGTCCACATACGCCAGCGCCTGCGCAACAATATCTTCATGGACTCTGTGGGGCAGTCCGTCGATGGGACGGTAGACCGGGAGGATGGCCAGTTCCTTTTCCACCGAGGGATTGATCAGCTGCTTCTTGCCGGCATGGGAGCTGACCACCCCGTACAGCCGGATGCGGGTGACCTTATTGAGGTTTTCGCGCATCCATGGCTGATTGAACCAACAAGCCGTCAGGGCGCCGGTATCATCAGAAAGCACGCAGGTAACGCGGCTCTTTTTCCCGAAGCGGCTCAGTTTTGCCTCTTGCTCGCGCACCAGTTCAAAGGTACACCGTTCGCCTTCCAACGCTTGTGCAACCGTGCTGACTGCGCTGGTATCCTTGTATTTCACGGGCACGGCATATAAAAGATCACGCAACGAGTTGATCCCCGCTGCGTGTAAAGCTTGAAGTCGATTTTTTCCTATGCCGTGAAGCTGTGCAAGTTCCATGCTTACTCCACAGAAATGAGATAGTAGTAGAGAGGCTGACCGCCCATCTGCATTTCAACGTCACACTCGTCATACAGCTCAGCCAGTTCGTCCGTCAGGTGCTGAGCGTCGGCTTCCGCCACATCCTTGCCGTAGTAAACGGTGATCAACTCGTCATCATCGGTGATGATTTCCTTCATCAGGTCACGGGTAACGTCATGGATGCTATTGCCGACGGTGTGAATCTTGCCATTGTAAAGGCCGATGATGTCGCCTTCCTTGATGTGCAGATCTTCGTACTCGGTATCGCGCACTGCGTAGGTGACGGTACCGGTGCGCACACGCTGAGCGGCTTCTTCCATGCGGGCAGCATTCTCTTCGGCGGTGCTGTCTGCCTGGAAAGCGATCGCAGCGGCGATGCCCATGGCTACGTTCTTGGTGGGAATAACGATGACCTGCTTATCCTCGCACAGCTGAGCAGCCTGCTGGGCAGCCAGGATCACGTTGCCGTTGTTGGGCAGAACGAAAACCGTCTTGGCATGCGCGTGGTTTACAGCTTCAGACAGATCCTCAATGCTGGGGTTCATGGTCTGGCCGCCTTCCACCACATAGTCCACCGTCAGGTCAGTGAAGATATGGTTGAAACCGTCGCCCAGGGACACGGCAACCATGCCGTACTCCTTGAGGGGCTTGTTTTCTTCTTCCTGCTTCTTCTGCTCTTCCTGCTTCTCGCGGCGCTGCTGCACCATGTTCTCGATCTTCAGGTTGACCAGTTCACCCAGGCTCAGACCGTATTCCAGCGCTTTGCCGGGCTCGTTGGTGTGAACATGAACCTTCACAAAGCTCAGGTCGCCCACCACCAGCACACAGTCGCCGATTCGGTTCAGACGGCGGCGGAAGGAGTCGATATCCTCTTCCAAGCTGTCGGGATAGAGATTCTGGATGCAGAATTCGGTGCAATAGGCGTACTTGATCTCGCCCAGCGCCTCGTGATCGTCCTCAAAGCTGGCTTCGCCGTCGCCGGAGAAGTCCATCTTTTCGGTGGGGATCTCTTCGCCGCGCAGGCAGGCAGCATAGCCCATATAGATCAGCAGCAGGCCGCGGCCACCGGCGTCCACAACGCCAGCCTGGGTCAGGGCGGGAAGCATCTGCTGGGTCTTCTTGAGGATGCTGTCGCCGGTGGTGAGGATGTTGCGGAAAAGCGCATCATAATCATCCGGCGTACGCTCGGCCTGCTTCACCGCTTCCTCGGCGATTACGCGGGCAACCGTCAGAATGGTGCCTTCCTTGGGCTTCATAACGGCCTTATAGGCGGTTTCGGCGCCCTTTTTCAAGGCAGCGGCAAACTGGGGCGGAGTGATGCGATCCACACCGTCCAGCGCACGGCTGAAGCCGCGGAACAGCTGGGAAGTGATAACGCCGCTATTACCGCGGGCGCCTTTCAGCGCACCCTTAGCCACGGCAGCAGCCGCTTCACCAGCACTCAGGTATTCCTTCTGATTCACCTCTTTGGTGGCAGAAGACATGGTCAAGCTCATATTGGTACCCGTATCACCATCCGGCACGGGGAAAACATTCAGGGCATCAACCGCTTCACGGTTCTTTTCCAGCAGCGTAGCGCCGGCGATGACCATATCGCGCAGCAGCACGCCATCGATCGTTTTGGCTTGAATCAAGGTTCTTCCTCCCGATACGTTCGTATTTTAGACGCGGACGCCTTCAACAGAGATATTGACGCGGCGCACCTTCACGCCAGTCATGCTTTCCAGCTTGTAGCGAACCGTGTCAACGATGGTCTTGCATACTTCAGCGATGGAAATGCCGTATTCCACAATAATGAACAGATCTACATCCAGCATATCATCAACCATTCTCAGCTGGATTCCCTTGGAGAGATTCTCCCTTCCAAGCCACTGTACAAGGCCGTCCTTTGCCCGCTTGGAAGACATGGCTACAATGCCGTAGCACTCCAGCGCGGCGTAGCCGACCACTTTAAGCATTACATCCTCGGTGATATAGATCGTGCCTATATCGTTCCTGATCTTGCATTCCATAGATTATAGCCTCCTTGCCGGCGGAATGCCGCCCACAATGCCTTCACGCACTTTCGCGCATGACAGGTCATGGTAATTATACATGATTGCGCCCGGTTTCGCAACTGCTTTCCTCAAGAGAAATTCAAACAGAAATATTATGTTACGTACTTGTTACGATATGCTATTATTTTACAGAAAATTTTAACTTATTTTCGCCAACAATGTTTACAAAACCGCAATGCGTGATATAATAAGGATGGCGTTTTACGCGCCGTTTTTTCAAGATCAGCCCGATGCTTACGCAAGGAGATGCAGCATGAACTCCAACCGTACCAGATACGCCTCCACACCCACTTACGGAATGCAGAAACGTGGATTCCTCAAAAAAAGTCCCGCACCGGCACCAAAAGAAATGCCGGATTTTTCTGTTGCTCCTGAGAATCCGAATGCAGAGCAGCAAGCCATTTTTTCCATGATGCAGTCTACACCTGCATCACCCTTCCCCGCCTCTCCGTTTGGACAGCAGGCTTCTCCTTTTGGCATGTTTTCCCAGACCGCTCCTTCTGCCATAACCCCCATGCAGCAGAATCCAAACGGCATGATGGGATATCCCAATATGGGTTTTGGAATGCAGAGCAGCCCGTTTCCCGTGCAAAATCAGGCAACGTCTCCCTTTCCCCTGCCAGGTTCTCCGCAGATGCCTGTGAACCTGCCTCCTCTGGGAAATCAGCAAATGCCTGCGCAGAGCGGCGCCTTTTCTCCCCGCAGTCAGGGCTTTGTACCGCCTCAGAATCAACCTGCTCAGGGCACGCAGCCATCTCCTTTCGGAGCGCCTGCGATGAACCCGGGAATGCCGCCGAGCATGCCCGGCTCCCCAACCGTACAAACAGCAGGATTCGGAGCCGATCCCAAAGGCGTTCCTATGATGGGCGCCGGAATGCAGCCTCCCCAGATGGGCTTCCAGCCCGAATTTATTCCCCCGTCCGGAAATCAGCCCCCTTTCAACTCCGGCGATTTCGCCAATCCTTTCTATGCGGCGAACGGGGCTGCCCAACCCAAAAAGGCAGATCCGGATCTTTGGTGGAAGTTGTTTCTGTTTGTCGTTCTCCCGGCGCTTTTCGCCGCATGCCTGTTCGTTCCCGCCAGCCTGAACGTACTGCGCTATGTGTTCATCGGCCTGTGCGTGGCCGGCGTCGGGCTGCTGTGGTATCGCCAGTTGCTTTCCTCTACGCCTCGTATCGCGCTGACCGCAGGCTATGTGATCGCTTGTGTCATCGTCCTGGGGCTGGTGATGCAGGGTGGAACCAGAGACCTTCAGCAACCCGGAACCGAGGTCATGAGCGGCTCTTTACAGGGCAATGTTGAGCAGACGCAAAACGCTCAGGGCGCTGCTGCCATGCTTCCCGAGGAAAGTACAACACCCGAACCCGAACCCACGCCCACGGTCGCGCCTATATCTGACGCCGAGATCCGTCTCAATGCATTCATGACCAACTGGGCAGGCGGCCGCGTTGAAGACATGGTGCGTCTGGTGCAGCCCAGCTGGGCAAGCGCGCAAGATAATCCCTCTAACCGTCTGTTCGTTCTGCTGAGCAACCGTACGCCGCTGGAATTCACCATCGAAGAGATCTCCGGCAGCGATAACGATACCAGCCGCACGGTGACCATGACCGCCAACATCTACAAAAATAATGGCAAAGATCCTTCCCTGTACCGCTTCATGGTGCTGATGGTGAAGGAAGGCGGCGAATGGTATGTGGATCCCAACTCCATTGCCACAAATGATGAAATCGCTACCACGGAAGACAGTACTGTGGTAAACGATTCCAAGAGCACCGGTGCAGAAAACTGGACCATCGCCCCGCGCCAGACCGTCAGCCCCGCACCTCCCGGCAGCACCACTCTCTATTTCAATCCTGACGGCGGCAACTACTACCACATGGATCAGTACTGCCCCAGCATCAAGGAAGAATACCTGCCGCTGACCGGCAGCTTCGCATATTCTGAACTCGGCGGTCAAAACCTGCTGCCCTGCCTCCGATGCGGCGCACCGACCCAGACACTGCCCCCTGACAGCGGGATGTAATCAACGCTTTTGCGAAAGAAGTTTTACATTTGGAACAGAAAACCAATGTGATGCGCCTCCTGGACGGGGCGCATCTTCCCTATCAGGTACATTTCTACAATGCGCCCGACGGCGCCCTCAGCGGCGTGGAGGTTGCGCAACAGCTTTCTCAGGATCCGGATCATGTCTTCAAGACGCTGGTGACCATCGGCGCTTCCGGAAAGCATTACGTATTCATGATTCCCGTCGCAGAGGAGCTTTCGCTGAAAAAAGCCGCGTCAGCAGCAGGCGAAAAGAGCATTGTAATGCTCAAAAGCAAGGACCTGCTCCCTCTCACCGGGTATGTTCACGGCGGCTGTTCCCCCATCGGCATGAAAAAGTCCTTCCCAACCTTTGTGGATGAAACCGCACAGTTGTTCGATACTATCCTGTTCAGCGGCGGTAAGATCGGCACCCAGGTAGAAATGTCGCCTGAGGCGCTTGCGGAGATCGTTTCTTATCGCATGGCGGATCTGGTTATGTAGAATTCAGCAGAGGACGGCATAGCTGAACCCTGGCAAACAAATCGTCATGTGCGCAGACACACCGACGAGCAACTGCAAACGCCTGTGCTTTACTCAAAAGCGCAGGCGTTTTTCCAAACAAAAAACTGCCCGCAGTAACTGCAGGCAGTTTTTTGTTTGGAAAGCTTACTTGATTTCGACGGTAGCGCCGACTTCGGCCAGCTTTTCCTTGATCTTTTCGCATTCTTCCTTGGAAGCAGCTTCCTTGATGGTCTTGGGAGCGGATTCCACGAAGTCCTTGGCTTCCTTCAGGCCCAGACCGGTCAGCTCGCGGATAACCTTGATGACCTTGATCTTCTCGGCGCCAGCATCCTTCAGGATGGCGTCGAACTCGGTCTTCTCTTCTTCAGCAGCAGCAGCGCCAGCGCCAGCAGCACCGGGGACAGCAACAACAGCAGCAGCGGCGGAAACGCCAAAGTGCTCTTCCAGGGCCTTAACCAGATCGTTCAGCTCAAGAACGGTCATCTTCTCAATCATCTCAATGATTTCAGCGTGAGTCATGATAATAGCCTCCATTCAAATTACATATTTCAGGACAGGTTTGGAAATGAAGCTAACGATTAAGCTTCGGGAGCGGCAGCTTCGGTATCCTTCTTCGCGATAGCGTCCAGGACACGAACGAAACCAGCGATGCTGCTCTGCAGGCTGCCAAGCAGGCGGGCCAGAAGCACTTCGCGGCTGGGCACGTTGGCCAGCTCCTTGATCTTGGCTTCGTCCATCAGCTCGGTGCCGAGCAGACCAGCCTTGATCTCGATGGGGCAATCGTTCTTCTTCTTGGTGATGAAGTCGCTGATGATCTTAGCGGGGCTGACAGGATCGCTCATGCCAAAGGCAAAAGCGGAGGGGCCGTTGAGGACGTCATCCAGACCTTCGATGTTCAGCTCGTTCAGAGCGCGACGGACGAGAGTGTTCTTCAGAACCACATATTCCACGCCGTTGGCACGGAACTGGGCGCGCAGGGCGGTGGCGTCTTCCACGGTCAGGCCGCTGTACTTAACGATGACGACGCTCTGGGCATCCTGGAACTTCTTGACGATGTCGCTGACGACTTGCTTCTTGATCTCAAGATTCTTGCTCATGGGGGTGCACCTCCTTCTTCGAAATCTGTACGATTCCAAAAAGAAAACCCTTGCAGGCGCAAGGGCGAACATGTCGCAAGGGGATTTCTCCCGCCTTACACCTCGGCGGGGGAACTTCGTTCATTAGCACGCCTTTCGGCGCAACCCGCTGTCTTCGGCATAGGTTTCCAAAGAATCGATCAATATAATAACACAACTCATCAAAATGTCAAGGGGTTTTTGCGTCTTTTTCTAAACTTTTGACACATTTCCAAGAAAACAATTGGCAGCGTATTTTCTTCTCGTCAGGTCAAAATAGCGGTGTACCCACGTAAGGAGGTGAACAAAGCGATGAGTTCTCAGAACAACCATCAGGTGACCGTACCTGAGGCTAAGCAGGCGCTGAACAACATGAAATTCGAGATCGCCCGTGAACTTGGTATCAATCTCAAGCAGGGCGACAACGGCGACCTGAGCGCCCGTGAAAACGGCTATGTGGGCGGCTACATGGTCAAGCGACTGATCCAGCAGGCCGAGCAGCAGATGGCCGGCCAGATGGGCAATACGTCCAACTACACCGGTCAATAAATGAAGTAAAGGAGAAATGTATTATGTATCAGAATCAGAACAGCTCTTCCAACAATTCCACCATGGTTCCCGAAGCCAAGCAGGCGCTGAACAACATGAAGTTCGAGATTGCCAACGAACTGGGTATCAACCTCAAGCAGGGCTATAACGGCGACATGCCCAGCCGTCAGGCTGGCTATATCGGCGGCTATATGGTCAAGCGCCTGATCGAACAGGCAGAGCGTGCCATGAGCAACCAGCAGAAGTAAACGGCCGGCAGACCAAAAATGGTCGACGAACCGTACCGTTCAGACCGTTGACCAAGCAAGTCAACGGTCTTTTTTGCGTTACTGTACCAAGCGAAACACCTCCTGACACAGACTTTGCGCTGCATCAGGAGGTGTTTTCTTTACTGTTTTAGGAAGCCTTCCGCCTGTCAGGCGGACAGCTGATTACAGCTGGGGACCAGCGGCAACGAGGGACTTGCCTTCGTCATTGCCAGTGTACTTCACAAAGTTCTTGATGAAGCGGCCAGCCAGATCCTTCGCCTTGGTTTCCCACTCGGAAGCATCAGCGTAGGTGTCGCGCGGATCGAGGATCGCGGGATCAACGCCGGGCAGAGCGGTGGGAACCTCGAGGTTGAACATGGGGATGACCTTGGTCTCAGCCTTCAGAATATCACCATTGAGGATCGCGTCGATGATGCCGCGGGTATCCTTGATGGTGATGCGCTTGCCGGTGCCGTTCCAGCCGGTGTTGACCAGATAAGCCTTGGCGCCGTTGGCTTCCATTCTCTTCACGAGCTCCTCGCCGTACTTGGTGGGATGCAGCTCCAGGAAGGCCTGACCAAAGCAAGCGGAGAAGGTCGGGGTGGGCTCGGTGATGCCGCGCTCGGTACCGGCCAGCTTGGCGGTGAAGCCGGACAGGAAGTAGTACTTCGCCTGTTCGGGGGTCAGGATGGAAACGGGCGGGAGAACGCCGAAAGCGTCAGCAGACAGGAAGATGACGTCCTTCGCGGCGGGAGCAGCGGAGACGGGACGAACGATGTTCTTGATGTGATCGATCGGATAGGAAACGCGGGTGTTCTCGGTCACGCTCTTGTCATCGAAGTCGATCTTGCCGTTTTCGTCGACGGTTACGTTCTCCAGCAGAGCATTGCGCTTGATGGCGTTGTAAATGTCGGGCTCGGACTCCTTGTCAAGGCCGATGACCTTGGCGTAGCAGCCACCTTCGAAGTTGAACACGCCGTTGTCGTCCCAGCCGTGCTCGTCATCGCCGATGAGCAGGCGCTTGGGATCGGTGGAAAGGGTGGTCTTGCCGGTGCCGGACAGACCGAAGAACAGAGCGGTGTTTTCGCCGTTCATATCGGTGTTGGCGGAGCAGTGCATGGAAGCAATACCCTTGAGCGGCAGGTAGTAGTTCATCATGGAGAACATGCCCTTCTTCATCTCGCCGCCGTACCAGGTGTTCAGGATGACCTGCTCGCGGGAAGTGATGTTGAAGGCAGCCACGGTCTCGGAGTTGAGGCCCAGTTCCTTGTAGTTCTCAACCTTGGCCTTGGAAGCGTTGTAAACAACGAAATCGGGCTCGAAGGTAGCCAGTTCCTCAGCGGTGGGGGTGATGAACATGTTCTTGACGAAGTGAGCCTGCCAGGCAACTTCCATAATGAAGCGGATGGCCATGCGGGTATCCTTGTTGGCGCCGCAGAAAGCATCCACGACGAACAGGCGCTTGCCGGACAGCTGCTTCTTGGCCAAATCCTTGACCACGGCCCAGGTATCCTCGGTCATGGGATGGTTGTCATTCTTGAACTCATCGGAGGTCCACCACACGGTGTCCTTGGAGTTCTCGTCCATGACGATGTACTTATCCTTGGGGGAACGGCCGGTATAGATACCGGTCATTACGTTGACGGTGTCCAGCTCAGTCAGCTGACCCTTGTCAAAGCCTTCCAGTTCAGGCTTGGTCTCTTCGGCAAACAACATCTCGAAAGACGGGTTATGCACGATCTCGGTAACGTCGGTGATGCCATACTTATTCAGATTGATCTCAGCCATTGGTATACAACCTCTTTCTATGTTCTCTTAGAGCAACAGAATTGGCTAACCATTACGGTATGGTTATGCGCCGCGTCGGCGAAGCCATATGCCCTCATGGTACAAATACATGATACACAAGATGACGCATAAAATCAACCATTACAAGAAAGATTGTGCATTTTTTTTGGACATTAGGCGTATCCCTTAAACCATACCATTTTCTGTGAAGTCCTTTTTTCAAAAAAGATATCTGCCGCATCATGAATATCTGGTCAACGTTTTGCATGTGCCACACACGGCTGTCTCTTTGTATTTCTTTCCATCAAAAAATGGCGTATAATGATGGCATGAACATCAATCGGGAGGCGAACATCATGTCAAAGCCGCTGATCGGTATTTCCGGAAGCCTGAACGATGCAGAAAAGCAGGTTTTTCTTGTCAGAGCCTATATGCAGGCCATTTTGGGCGCAGGCGGCATTCCTGTGCTTCTAAGCCCCGAGATGACCGGCGAAACCCTATCCGAATGCCTGGATAGGCTGGATGGGCTCATGCTCGCAGGCGGCGGGGACGTGGTTCCGGAGCGATACGGGCAGAGTGCCATTCCCGAGCTGGGCGAAACCACGCCGCTCCGTGACACATTTGAACTGAGTATCCTGCCCATGGCCATAGACCGCGCCATACCGGTGCTTGGGATCTGTCGCGGCATACAGGTGCTGAATGTTGCTCTCGGCGGAACGCTGTATCAGGATCTGGCCACGCAGCACCCTGCAAAGACCTGCGGACTGCTGCCGCATCAGCAGACTCAGCCCTACGAAACCCCCACCCACGGCGTCCAGGTGGAAGCGGATTCCCTACTGTGCCGGCTGCTTGATTCCCAGCACTGCCTGGTTAACTCCATGCACCATCAAGCGGCAGACACAGTGGCGCCGGCACTGCGCATTGTTGCCCGGGCAGAGGACGGCGTCATCGAAGGACTCGAGCACCCCGGACTCCCCTTTTTTGTCGGGGTACAATGGCATCCTGAACGCCTGGACGATACTGCCTCCAAAGGCCTGTTCAGCGGCTTTGTTCAGGCAGCAAAAGCCCACAGGAGGGAAAAGGCATGAAGCAGCACATCTTTCGCTTGACACGCGGCGCCGATTTGTATGACAGCATCGCCGGCTATTGCAAAGCAAACCATATCCGCGCCGGATATGCAGCCTGCTGCGTGGGCTGTGTCACAAAAGCCCGCGTACGCACCGCTGACGGCGTTACCTTGCGCACCCTCGAAGAACATCTGGAAATCGTCAGCCTCACCGGCACCGTATCGGAAAAGCGTTGCCATCTGCACATCGCTTTCAGCCGGGAGGATCTGAGCGTTATCGGAGGCCACCTGACCTCCGGCTGCGTGGTGAACACCACGGCCGAAGTGGTTCTGTGCGAGCTTGAAGACGTTGGTTTCGATAAAGTGTTTGATCCGCAGACCGGTTATCACGAACTGGACATTGTATTCCTCCCCGCTGGGGCTGAAGCTCATTAAAACAAAGAATTTTATCTGGTCATCCTTGCACCAAAGGAAAAGCTATGCCGGTTGGCATAGCTTTTCCTGCTTTCTGGCAGCGCGTACAGAGCTTTGTTTCATCTTTTCTTGGACTCGGACCGTCGTGCGGGCCATTCCACTTCGCTGAGGATGGCGGCGCCCAGCACCAGCACAGCGCCAATTGCGCCTGCAAGGGTCATCCGTTCGCCAAGAAGCAGCGCAGACAGCAAAATAGCCACCACCGGATCCAGATAGCTTAGCAATGCAGCTGTCTGGGCCTTCATTTCGCTCACCGAGCCAAAATACAGCGCGTAGGCAACGCCAGTATGCACCACGCCCACCAGCAGCAGGCAGATGATGGTCAACCCGGACCACGCCTGCCCTGCCACCTGCTCCGTCAGAAGCGTATAGGGCAGAATCACCGCAGCCGCCGTGCCCAGCTGGACGATGGTTTTGTCATATGCGGAAATGCCGCTGATCTTCTTATTCATCAGCACCACACACGCGTAGAGTACCGCTGCACCCAGTCCAAGCAGAATCCCTGTAATCTCTGCTTTGCCGACGCCGCTGATGTTTGTCACGCCAGAAACCAGTACCATTCCCAAAAACGCTACGGCAACACAGACAATCTTCACCGGCGTCAATGATTCCCGGAACAGAATCGGCGAGACCAGAATCACAAGGATCGGCGCCATGTAATAGCAAAGCGTCGCCACCGCGACAGAGGTATAGCGATAGGCTTCAAACAGCAGGATCCAGTTAAATCCAAGAAAAATGCCGGACAGGAACAATTTCAGGCCATTTTTACGGATATCGGCAAAAGAAATACGAATGCCGCGAACACGGGTATACGCCAGCAAAAACAGCATGCCAATCAAGCCCCGGGCAAAGGCGATCATCCCGGAAGGTAATGGAATATACCGGCGGAAAATGCCGATCGTGCCGAAGATGATCATGGAAAGAATAAAGGCATAGTTGGCTTTCTTCGTCTTTTCGGTGGTCATTTTGTATCCTTTCTCCCGTCGGAAGCGTTTTTTCTAATCCATTATAGGGCCAGCAGCAAACACAGGCTGTGCAAAAATTGTCATACCATGACCCAAATATTGCTTGATACACAAAGAAAACCATGTTAGAATAGAAAAAAGTGATGCAGTACAACCCAAAAGTGCAATGCTCCCGGAGGATACAGGGATGAAAAAACAACATTTGGTGACTCCGCAGAACCGGAGCCTTTTTGACCGAGGGTACCGGGTGATGCAGGGAGAACAGGAATTTGTGACATATCAGGATGGGACGTCGTTCCGCGTATGGTACATGACGGAGCCCGATCATTACAGCAGGCATTATCATGCCGCCGTGGAAGTGGTTCTTCCCCATCTGGGCGAATGCCGCTATATAGTAGAAGGAACGCAATATGTGGTCAAAAGCACGGAATGCCTGTTCATTCCCGCTGGCAAGATGCATTCCATGGATATGCCCGAAGGCGGCGTGCGTAATTTGATTTTGTTTGATATAGAGTGTCTCTCCGGTATACGCGGTTTTTCCTCTGTCGAAACTCTGCTGAATCAAACGCTGTATCTCACCGGGGAGGACCCGGTTACCGGAGAAGTACGCAAACGGCTGTTTATGCTGCTGGAGGAATATTACAGCGGCAGTCCATTGACCAATCTTGCCTGTTACAGCAAACTGCTGGATATTCTCGTACTCATCGGCAACCACTGTCTGCCCGATCAAAAAAGCGGCGCAAGCGAAGGCTTGGCTACGCTGCAGGCCAGCGGCTGGGAGGCGGTCGACCGCGCGGTGGCTTATGTTTCCAAGCACTACACAGAAGAGATCTCGCTGGACCAAATCTCTGAGATCGCGGGCTTTTCCAAGTTTCACTTTGCCCGTATCTTCAAGCGTCATACCAACATGACCTTTCTACAGTTTCTGATACACAAGCGGATCTCCGTCGCCTCTCACCTGCTGTGCAACACAGATCTGCCGGTGGTGCAGGTGGCGCTACAGTCGGGATTCAGCAGCCTGTCCACGTTCAACCGTTCCTTCAAAAACACGCATGGCTGTACACCCACCGAGTACCGCATCCTTTATGAAAAAGAAAAAGCGGACGAGTAACCAGCGTTTGGTTGCTATCAATAAGGAGGGATCCCAATGCATCAGATGATTTATCATCGTCCGGCCGACCTGTGGGCCAATGCGCTGCCCATGGGTAACGGACGGCTGGGCGCCATGGTTTACGGCCACACCGCAGTGGAGCGTATCCAGCTCAACGAAGACAGCCTGTGGTACGGCAAGGCAATGGACCGCAACAATCCCAGAATGCGCGAAGCCCTCGGTCAGATCCGTGAATATGTCTTCAGCGGCAAGATCCGCGAGGCTGAGGATCTGATTCAGCGCTATATGCTCGGCGCGCCTTACTCCATGCGGCATTACGAGTCGCTGGGCGAGCTGAACATCGCCGTCAACACCCTCTCTCCCTTCTCGGCCGGCTGGGTGCCCAACAGTCAGGGCGCGCAGGATTATCGGCAGGAGCTGGATCTGATGCGCGGCGTTCACACCCTGAGCTGGACCAAGGACGGGGTCGCCTACCATCGGGAACTGTTCATCAGTCAGCCGGATCAGGTGCTCTGCATCCGCTACCGCGCCAATCAGCCAGGTGCGATGAGTCTGCACGCCCGGCTGGAACGGGCCATCATCTTCGAGGGGATGGTGCCGGATCCAAGGCGTCCCGGTGAGATGATCCGTGCAGGCGGATGGGGCAGTATGTTCTACGACGAGAATCATACTTTAGATGCCTCCACTCTTCTCACCTGCGGAAACGCAGGCGGAACCAAATTCGCCGAAGCGCTACGGATGACCAGCGACGGCGTGATGAGCGATCCCTACACCCAGCTGTATACCGAGGGCGCAGCCTGCGTCTGCCTTTACCTGGCGGCTGCCACCGACAACCGGGAAAGCGATCCCCAGCAGGCGGTTCTCGACCGTGTGGAGCGTGCGGCTAACCTCGGGTTTGACGCTTTGCTGCAGCGCCATACAGCAGACTTTGAACCGCTGATGCGGCGCTGTACGCTCCAATTGGAGGACGCCAGCGAACAGGACGTCCACCAGCGGATCGCAGCGGTAAAGGCAGGAGCCGAGGATCCCGGGCTGGCTGCGCTCTACTTTACCTTCGGCCGCTATCTGATGGTATCCAGCGCAAGGGAAAACTCCGCTGCCACGAACCTGCAGGGGATCTGGTGCAAGGAATTTGCGCCCATGTGGGACAGCAAATATACCACCAACATCAACATCCAGATGAACTACTGGCCTGCTGAGGTCTGCAATCTCAGCGAGCTTCACCACTCCTTATTCTCGCTGATCAAAACGGTATGTCAGCGCGGAAAGGACACCGCCCGGATCATGTACGGAATGCGCGGCTCGGTCTGTCACCACAACACCGACTTTTACGGCGACTGCGCGCCGCAGGATCAGTACATGGCCTCCACCAGCTGGACGGGCGGCGGCGCATGGATGGCGCTGCATCTGTGGGATCATTATCAATTCACCAACGATCTGGATTTCCTGGCGCAGTGGCGGCCCGTGATGCGCGAATTCGCTCTGTTCTTCCTGGATTTCCTCACCCCGGATCCCCAGGGAAGGCTGGTCACCTGTCCCTCCATTTCGCCCGAAAACCGCTACATCCTGCCTGATGGTTATGACTCCCCCATCTGCGCCGGACCGGCCATGGACAACCAGATCCTGCGGGATCTGTTCAACGCCTGCATCGAATCCGACCGCCTGCTTGGCACGGAAGATGAACTGACGCAGGCCTTCCGTGAGGCGGTTGAAAAGCTACCCAAAGATGCCGTCGGTTCTCAGGGACAGCTGCTGGAGTGGCTGGAGGAGCTGCCGGAGAAGATGCCCGGCATGAGCCATATTTCGCATTTGTATGCCGCCTACCCCAGCCAGCAGATCAACTGGCTGGATACACCCGATCTGCACAAGGCTGTCGCGCGGTCGCTGGAAATACGCGTTGCCAACGGTGCAGATCCCGGCGCATGGCCGCTGGCATGGCGCATGTGCCAGTATGCACGGCTGCTGGACGCCGAGAAGACCGGCAAGGCCATCTCACAAATGATCGGGCAGGCAACCGAAAGCTTCCTTAATGGTATGGAAGTATTCCAGATCGACGGCAATCTGGGCGCAACGGCTGGCATCGCCGAAGCGCTGCTGCAGAGCCACACAGGGCTGATCCATTTGCTGCCCGCGCTCCCGCCTCAGTGGCGCAGCGGTTCTGTGCAGGGACTGGTAGCCCGCGGAGGCATGAAGGTGGACATGCGATGGACGGAAGGCCAGCTTACCGAAGCGGTTCTCCATCCCGGACGCAGCGCTGCGGTGGAAGTAAAGGCCGATGTACCGCACCGCCTGACGTGCGACGGTCAGGACGTTCCGTTTACCGTCACAGAGCACGGCATCCGTTTCATCGCAGAAAAGGACAAAACATATCGGTGGCGTCGATGAACCCATTCGGATAAAAATGTCCTCTCCGCATATACAGGCGGCTTAAAATCCTTGTTTTTCAGAGGATAGATTCCGTACAGTTACAGGATTGATCGGTTGACAGCGTTACGTCCCTTTCCTTTTTGTCCTTTTTGGATTCAATTCGGATATTTTTGTCCAAAACTTCGCCATAAATGGCATTGCCGTACTGTTGTGTATCTTCTATAATAAATCTATTGATTCATCGTTTCGTGTGCACAAATTGCTGTTTAGGTTCTACGTATGAAATAAACAGCGCCGTTACATCCAAATCCCATTAAGGCAGGAGGTATGTATATGCAGATTAACAGGCGAAAGCTACGCTCATACAAAGAATTCCTGTTAATTCTCCCCTTCCTGGCAGTCGTTGCCATCTTCTCCTACTTCCCTCTGTACGGCTGGATTTACGCGTTCCACGACTACCGTCCGCCGTTCCCCATCAGCAACGAAACCTTCGTGGGTTTGAAGTGGTTCCAGACCATTATCTCCAACCCTACCCGAACCAAGAACATTCTCCGCGTGCTGCGAAACACCTTCGCGATGAGCGGCATTTCGCTGGCGTTCTCCTGGTTCCCCATGGTGTTCGCTATCTTCCTCAATGAGATCAAGTGCGCGCCTTATAAGAAATTCGTGCAGACCGTCACGACGCTTCCCAACTTCATCAGCTGGGTTCTGGTGTATTCCATCGCCTTCAACCTGTTCGGTTCCTTCGGCGCAGTCAATACCGTGCTGCAGAACATGGGCATCATTGACACGCCGATTGCCTTCATGAAATCCAGCGACCACGTCTGGTTCACCCAGTGGCTGTGGCTGACCTGGAAAAACGCAGGCTGGGCAGCCATCATGTACCTTGCCGCCATCACCGGCATTGACGAAGAAATGATGGAAGCTGCCCGTGTAGACGGCGCAACCCGCATGAAGATCATCTGGCACATCACCATTCCCTGCATCCTGCCCACCTACTTCGTCATCGTTATGCTGAACCTGGCCAACTTCCTTTCCAACGGTATGGAACAGTACTACGTATTCCAGAACGCCTTCAACTCCAAGTACATTGAGGTGCTGGATCTCTACGTGTACAACATGGCCACAAGCAGTACGGGCGCATATCCGCTGTCCACTGCCATCAGCATTCTTAAGAGCGTCGTCAGCGTAGTGCTGCTGGTGGTATCCAACACCGCATCCAAGCTGATCCGCGGCGAAGGCTTCATTTGATGCGGCAGCCTGCCCATTGTGCAACCAACACAGACAGGAGGGATTATCTATGGTAGACGCCGTTACAATCCGCAAAACGCGCATGAAACGTTCTTTCGGCGATAAACTGATTAGTGTGATCACCTATGTGGTCTACGCCATGTTCGCTTTCGTTTGCATCTATCCGTTCTACTATATCTTCATCAACTCCATCAGCGCCAACAACCTCAGCGAGCGCGGTAAGGTTATCTTTTACCCGATGGAGGTCCATTTCAAGAATTACACCACAGTAGCCAAGATTCCCGGTCTGCTGGACGCAGCGAAGATCTCGGTTCTCAGAACGGTGGTCGGCACCATCTTCACGGTCATCGTAGCCGCTTTCCTGGGGTATATGTTCACCCGTGAAACGCTGTGGAAGCGTAAGTTCTGGTACCGCTTCGTGGCTGCCACCATGTACTTCAACGCCGGCGTTATTCCGTGGTTCCTGACCATGAAGGCCATGGGTCTGACCAACAATTTCTGGGGCTACATCTTCCCTATGATGATCCAGCCGTTCTACATCATCCTATGTAAAACGTTCTGTGAATCGATACCCAAAGAGCTGGAGGACGCCGCAGATATTGACGGTGCCGGCACGCTGACCATCTTCTTCCGGATCATGCTGCCGGTTATCAAGCCCATTCTGGCCACCATCGCGGTATTCGCGGCGGTCAACCAGTGGAACTCTTTCCAGGACACCCTGCTGCTGGTGACTGATACCAAGCTCTACACCCTGCAGTACGTGCTGTATCAGTACATCAACCAGGCCAGCTCCCTCAAGGCGCTGGTGTCCAACAGCACCTCGGCCACGCAGCTGGCTGCCTCTCTGGCGCATGCCACCACGGCCACTTCCATCCGTATGACGGTTACCATCGTGGTTGTTGTTCCCGTCATTCTGGTGTACCCGTTCTTCCAGCGCTTCTTCACCAAGGGCATCATGATCGGCGCTGTGAAGGGTTGATTTCCATTGTAGATGAAGGCACGTATGCAACGCCTTACATCATAAATTAAGGAGGGATACTATGAAACGGTTTATCGCTTTGATGCTGACCCTGATCATGGTTCTGACCATGGGTATCAGCACCGGTTTGGCCGAGCAGGAAGTGCTCGTGCTGGACGTGTACGATGATGCTGCCAACTATCACGGTCTGCAGACCGGTTGGTTCGCTCAGGTGGTGAAGGAGCGCTTCAACATCGAGCTGAACATCATCGCTCCCCAGGTCGCTGGCGACGCTGTGTATCAGACCCGCGCGGCTGATGGCAACCTCGGCGACATCATCATCCTCGACAAGACCCGCTTCCAGGATTGTCTGGCTGCCGGCCTGATCAAGGACATCTCTGACAAGCTGCCCGAGTGCAGCAACATCATGGGCTTCAAGACCCAGATTGATTCTCTGAATCAGAGCCTCGGTTATGCTGAGGGCGTGTACTACGGCATTCCTAGTGAAATGACCGACACCTCTCCCGTCAGCCTGACCGATGACGTGATCTACTCCTCCCCCATGCTCCGCTGGGACCAGTACAGCGCCGTTGGCCGCCCCGAAATGGCTGACCTGGATGGCATGCTGGACGCTCTGGCTCTGATCCACGAGCAGTTCCCCACCAACGAGAACGGCGACCCCGCCTATCCCTTCTCCCTGTGGGCTGACTGGGACGGCAACGACAACATGATCGGCATCGCTAACGTTGTGCAGCTGACCACCTGGTACGGTGAAAAGATCAAGGGTTCTGCGATCCTGCAGCCCGACAACACCTTCACCGAGATCTACAACAAGGAAAATTCCTACTACAAGCTGACCCGCTTCCTGAACAAGGCCAATCAGATGGGTCTGGTCGATCCTGAATCCGGCGAGCAGGATTGGAACGCCGCTTGCGCCAAGATCTCTAATGGCCAGGTCAACCTGATCTGGTACAGCTGGGCCACCGGTTTCTGGAACAGCCAGGAGCGCCTGGACAATGGCAGTGCCTTCATCTTCATCCCCGTGAAGGATCAGCTCTACTATGCTGACGCTGACGCCTACTTCGGCACCACCCGCGTGTTCGCCGTTGGTTCCAAGGTGGAAGGCGAAAAGTATGACCGCATCATGGAATTCCTCGACTGGTACGCCAGCCCCGAGGCTCTTGAGTTCCAGCATGCCGGCATCGAAGGCCTGACCTACACCAAGGACGAAGAAGGCAAGTTCGTGCCCTACATGGACAACGCTCTGATGGATAACCTGCCCGTGCCCGAGTACTATGGCGGCGGCGGCTATCAGGATGGCTTCAACGCTATCAACCAGTGGATCGGCAACGCCCTGAACACCAACCCCAACACCGGTGAAGGCTATGCTCAGAAGTTCTGGTCCGCTTACATCGCCAAGAACATGACTCCCATGAAGCAGGAGTGGATCGATCACTTCGGTGCCAACGATTCCGTTGACTACATGAAGAAGAATGGCGTCCTGCTGGCCAGCCCCAACGTGAGCGTGGCTCTGCAGACCGATACCAACGACATCGCCATGATCCGTGTTGACGTGAACAAGGTGCTGTGCGACTACACCTGGCAGCTCATCTTCTGCGCTGAAGAAGACTTCGACATTCTGTGGGATGCCATGGTCGAAGAAATGAACGGCTTCGGCTATCAGGAACTGTACGCCTTTGACTGCGCCAACTATCAGACCGAAGTTGACGCCAAGGTTGCTGCTGCTGACGCTCTGGCTGAATAATCTTCAAACTTAACCCTTGGGACGCCTCGTTCACGAGGCGTCCCTTTTTGAAAGGAACGGTTTTTATGGATCTGACTGCGATCCTACCTGAGGGCAACAGCTTCCATTTTTGGGAAACAAACTGTACGTATTCGCGGTTTCTGTACGTAGACGGCAACCATCCAAACGCATCTGATGACAACGACGGCAGCGAAGCCGCACCCTTCAAGACTATCAACAGGGCTGCGCAGCTGGCCGTACCGGGCACAAAGGTGCTGATTCAGGCAGGTACGTACCGGGAGAGCGTACACCCTGCCCAAGGCGGCACGGACCCCGAGCACATGATCTGTTATGAAGCGGTGGGTGAAGTAATCGTCAGTGCTTCCGAGGAAGTAACAGACTTCTTCCCCAGCACCGGCTGGCGTCGCAGCGCCAATTTCGGCGTTGATGAGAGCACCGCTGGTCTGAAGATTTGGGCTCATGCGCTGAGTCCGGATATGTTCCGTGGCTATAATCCCTTCAACGCTGTGAATATCCTCCATGACCGGCTGTTTATCGAGTATGACAAAACGGATATGACCACCTACCTCAACCGCCGCGGCTGCGTATTCTGTGACGGCGTGGCGCTGACGCAGGTAGCACTCTATCATCAGATGTCCCAGCAGGAGAATTCCTACTGGGTGGAGGCCAACGGCCAAACCGTACACTTCCGCCTGAAGGGCGATGCCGACCCCGCGGATCACAAGATCGAAATCACCGTCCGCGAGCAGTGTTTCGCTCCAGTCATCCCCTTCCTGAACTATATCAAAGTCAAAGGCCTGATTTGCGAGCACGCGGCTACCGGCGCGCCTGTACCCCAGCGCGGCGCCATCTCCTGCTTCCGTGGCCACCACTGGGTGATCGAGGATTGTCAGGTGAACTGGTCCAACGGCGTGGCCATCGATGTAGGCAACGAATGCTGGCATCATGAACACACGCCGAATGAGATCATCGGCCATTCCGTCATCCGCGGCTGCACCATTCGTGATGCGGGCGTTTGCGGCATCGCAGGTCTGTTTGCCACCCATCTGCTTATCGAGGATAATGTGATCGAAGGCACCGGCTGGCAGAAAATGGAGCTTTCCTGGGAGGCAGGCGCCATCAAGCTGCACAACAGTGTGGACGGGCTCATCCGCCGCAATATCTTCCGCAATACCTTCCGAGCAGATCATCTTTGGCTGGACTGTGGCAACGAAAACAACCGCATCACCAGCAATCTCTTCCTTAACGGCATCGAGCAGCGCGAAGCGATCTTCATCGAATGCACAAGGGACGGCATCAACCTGATCGACAACAACATCATCTGGAACGTGGAAGGCCGCTTTGACCCCAAGAAGGTGCCGGTTGAGCCCGGTTCCTCCGGCTGGTACAAGCTGCGCGAGGACGACACAGTCAACGGCTATGCCATCTACGGCGAAGGCACCGACCGGCTATATATCGCCCACAACCTGATCGGCAACTGCCGTCACAGCGGCTATTACGCCAAGCCCGTGGGCTTCCGCATGCATAGCTTTGAGCGCGGCGGCACCTCCCGCAAAGCGAAGATCATCAACAATATCTTCTACGACTGCGGCGAAGCAGCCATCGTCTTCCCCACGGATGACAACACAGCCGAGGGGAACTTGTACGTGAAGATGCGCGGCGGTTACCTGCGGGTGATGTATCCTGCGCCAGAGACCTGTCTGCATCTGCCCGCCTGGCAGGAGTTCTATGGCTTTGATATGAACGGTCAGAATGCCTGGTTCAACATTGACCTGGACGAAGAAAATGGCGTAATCAGCGTACAGGAATGCGACGAGAAGCCTTTCAGCATGCCTCAGCAGATCCAGCGTCTGAACCTGAAGATGCAGCCTGAGCTGATCGGAACCGTGGCGGCTGACATTCACGTAAACGTTGACGTGAATGAGGAAACACGTGCAGAAGATGCTGTGTTCCCCGGCCCGTTTGTTACGCTGCTTGGCGATCATCCCCTGAAGGGATACAAGCCGTAATCCTCCATCCTGCTTTGACAGCCAACGAATTGTGTAGGACGGCGTGACTTTGGTCGCGCCGTTTTCCTTTTATACCGTTCGTTCAGAAGCAGCGTACAGCAAAACAGCCCGGGCTTTGTTGCCCGGGCTGCTGCCTTGGAAAACATACGATTCAAAATCGAAATTTCATGAAGATATCATCAACAATCCAACAAATCAAAAAATGATGTATGCGCTCTATTTTGTTATTGCAATCCAGTTCTTGCACCAAGGAATCTGTGTCTCAGGCTTTGCTTTCGGAAGAAAAGCTGGCGCGGTTAGTCCCAGATTGCTTCTTCGCCAGTGACCCATTCACCCCATTTGCTTGCCCATGCCTCTACAAAGCATGCTGCATATGGTAAATGTTTTGTTCTTCGCAGCTTTGCAAAATAGGGCATATTTCCCCACGCGACAGAAATAATCCCAACAAACAACATCAATGGTCCCAGGACAAGTGATTGAATGGCATGTCCATATTCATGAACACGAATCAGTTCGGAATTACTTTGACTGTCAACCGGAGTGAAAATAAACAATCCCAAACTCAATCCTCCATGATGATTCCATTGCGTATCGATGCAGCCGCGGTACATTCTATGATTACGCTTTCTGTTGGCAAGGAAGAATCCAAGGCCAATTAGTGTCTGTGGCAATCCCCATGTACATTGAAGGAGAACAAACAAGAATTTTTTCATCGTATTCTTTCCTTCCACCTGATCAGCTTAGTTTCTTTGTTTCGGAAAAACGGACTCAGTTTCCCTTGGCGATCAGCGCGTTGACCTCCTCCAGCGTAGGCGGATTCAGAGGCAAGGGGAAACGAGAGATGGCGATGCCGCTGCATGCACTAGCGAAGCGAACCAGCTCATCATCTGACATTTCATGCAACAGGGCGTATACACAACCGGCTTTGTAGGTATCGCCGGCGCCCAAGGTGCTCTTGACCTCCACGGAGAAGGGCTTCATGCGTTTGATGGGTTCACCGCGGCGGCCATAAAGCATTTCACCGCCACCGGAGGTAATGATAACGAGACCTTCGGCCGTCTCCTGCAGGAGCGCCATCACGTCCTCTTTATCCATCCCCTGATAATGCTGGCTCAGGCATTCGCCGGAGACTACGTTCACCGCAGCGTGACGATGCAAAAACGAATCGTGAGGGCTGTCGATGGTCACATAGGGGATGCCCAACTTGATGCACAATTCTGCCACCAGATTGGATTCTTCCCGGAAGAAGGGATCAACCGCAGCGGCGCGGCAGCCGATCAGATCTTCCTCGCGGGGGGTGTTCCACCATTTCTCCTCACCGCTGAAAAGCGTTTGGAACCGGCCCATGGGAGAACGCACCAAACCGGCGATGACCACATAGTCCATCACGCCGTCATCCTGGGTGAAGTGCAGCGGAGAAAGATCCACGGTTTTGTTCATATAAAAGTCCCGCAGCATGGGTGCCACCTTGGTGCCGATGTGGGTGCCGGCCATACGCACGCTGACGCCCAGAGAACTGAGCACCGTGCATGCCGTGCCGGTTTCGCCGCCGGGCAGGAAGTACTGCGCATCGATCTCGGAATACTCATCCGGCTTGAGAAAGCCGCCCCGCAGAAGGAAAGAATGGGTTCCCAGCACCTGACCGAAAAGATAGGCTTCCGCTTTCATGTGAAATCCTCCTTAAAATGTTGTAAAACTTATTTTGCAGTTCCGTTCACCTGACGGATATACTCCTCTTTAGGGATCATGGGCGTTTCCAGTTCCGCGATCGTTTCAGCAGAGAGAGTCAGCGAAACGGCGTATTCCTCGCCGGCTTCTTCAAAACGCTTCAAAAGCGGGTCGGCGACAATCGCCGCTGCCGGGACATTCAGCATGGGCGTTTCCGGAACGCAAATCATGTCCGGCCCACCGAAGCAAACATCGCACATCTTCCTTAGACCATCAAAGTTGCCGTCCCAGTCCGGGAAACCGCAGCCGCATATGACCAGCGTGTGCATTTTGGAGAAATCCACCAAGGCTTCATGGCGAACGGTTCCGTCCGCTTGCTGCACCATGTTCATTTTGACCAGCGGTATGGTACGATCCAGCACGGCCTTGAGATGGGAAGGCATGCCATAGCAATACAGCGGAAAACTCCAGATGATCAAATCTGCATTGCGGTACAGATCCAGAATATCGTTCTGGTCATCCTGAATCACGCAATGACCGTCCAGCCGCTGCCAACAGCCGAAGCAGCCACGGCACGGGGCAATGGTTTTCTCCATCACGTTGATGATGTGTACTTCGTGTTCCTGTTTTTTGTTCATGCCCCGCAAAAAGGCGTCAGTCAGCCGGAACGTGTCGCTTTTCTTTTTGGGGCTTCCGTTCAGCACAAGAATTTTCATGGCTGTTTCACCTCGTTCGCTGCAATAAAGTATCGGGCAAACTGCTCAATCCTCTCCAGGACTTCCTCTTTTCTGTCCGGCTCGCGGGTGCATAGATGGACGAGGGACGTGATGGGCGATGTGAAAGCAAATGCGAGCATGGCAGGATCCGTTTGTTTCAGCAGGCCGCTTTGCATCATCTTTTCAAAAAGCACTGTGAAGATATTGGCGGTGCCCTCCAAAAAGTGCTTGGTGGCCAGCTTGCATACCCGTTCATCGTGGAACTGCTCGGTCAGTAGCAGCTTTCTTGTCAGGATGATTTGGGGATCATGAACGGTAAAGCCGATCAGCTGCATGGTCAGTGTAACCAGTTCTTCGCAGGACGTAGGCGTCTGCGGCAGATTGTCTGTGGAGCCAAACCGCTGGGCATAATAGGCTTCCATTTTGTCAAGCAGCGCGTTCCATATATCCTCTTTGCTTTGATAATGCTTATACAGGGCAGATTTGCTCAAGCCAAGCTGTGCGGCCAGATCACGCAGGTTGGTGCCTTTGTAGCCGTTTTCGGCGAACATCGTCAGCGCCTCGTTCAAAATGCGGTTTTTTGTTGAGTTTTCCATGATAACCTCCATAAAAACCAAAAGTGACCGCTTGGACACCTTTAGTATAGTGACCAAGTGGTCACTTGTCAAGTTCTGGTTCTTTTTTCGGCATCATCCATACGATGAACAGCATTCCGTCCTTGCTTCTCTTAGCAAATCCGCAAACAAAAACAAGCGAAACCTGATCGAAACGCCACGAATCGCTTGTTCTCATTTGTTTCGCCAAGCCTGCCAAGGCTGGCTCTTTTTCTTTTCCGTTTTGGATTATGCGAAGGCGAACCAGTCCAGCGTCAAGCTGCCGGTAAGCTTCAGTGTCATGTCATGTTCACCGCCCTCATGCGTAAGCGGCAGGGTCACCTCGGTGAAGTCCTTCAGGCTTTCGCCCAGCGTCACTTCGCCTGCCTGCTGGCCGTCCACCAGCACCTCCACCTTCGCGCCACCTTCGCCCTTGACGAAGAAGGTCAGAGTGCTGTTGGCAGTCAGGTCGTATACATGGGGATAATGGACGCATTGGGTGCCCTCAGTCTGCTGGATGCCGAAACCAACGTGTTCATCGCCGTTCTTCAGCTCCACCTTGCGCAGCCCTGGGGTATCCATGCGCATATAGCACTCCGCCTCGATCCGGTCCCAGCGGGCGCAGTACTGCCCCACGCCGCAGCGGCGGATATCCTTATCGAAGGTCAGCGTGCCATCGTCGCACACATGCAGGTACATCAGATAGCTCTTGCGGTAGAAGGGGCTTTCCGCGCCATGGCTCACCGCATAGAACCACTGGCCGTGCCATTCCAGGAAGCTGCCGTGGTCAATGAAGGCGCGCCCGTCGGGGTAATGTGGAACATCTGCACCGATGTTGCCCCGGAAGATATACGGGCCAAGGCGCTCCTTGGAGGTGGCATAGCGACCCGCCCAGTAGAGATACCAGGTATCGCCGTAGCGGAACGCCTCCGCTTGGTCAGAGCGCAGCACGCCCAGCAATTCGGTGGGATCGTCCTCAGAGGGATAGACCGGCACCTTGCGGGCCGTACCGGGAACCACCTCGGTCATGCTCTTATCCAGCTGCATGGCCCAGTAGTGATCCGTCCAGTCGCTGCCAAACACGATCCACGCACGATCGTCGTCCTCGTCCGGGAGAATGATATCCGGATCGTAGGAGTTGGTGGGCGTAATACCTTCGGGAAGGATAGGCGTCTTGCCGCGGGCATCCACAAAGGGGCCGTCCGGGCGGTCGCTGACGGCCACACCGGTGGAATAACCCTGATAGGAATAATAGAGATAATACTTGCCGTCATAAGGGCTCTTGACCACGTCGCATGCCCAGCAATCCTCGGAATCATCCGGCAGATAGGTATCCTTGCGGTCCAGAGTCTTCTTACACTGCCAGTGAATCAAATCCTCGCTGTACATCACGAACCAGTCGCGCATAATGAAACGGTCCTTGCCGTCGTCGTGGCCTACGTACACATACATGGCCTCATTTCCGGTGTCGGGATTGGTAAAGATCTTGATATGCGGATCCGGAAAGCGATTGTTCTCCGCGCCTACAGGATTCAAGGGATTGTTGATTCTTTCGTTGTCAGCACGCATATTTTCTACCTCCTGTATGGTCCGCAGGATTCCTAAGGCTACGCCAGAGCAGATTCCGCAACATCCAGCGCGATCGGATCATCCACATTGATAAACTTCGCGCGGTATTGCTTTGGCGCCATGTGGCAGTGTGCCATAAACGCCCGGTGAAAGGTGCGGGGATTGCCGTAGCCGCACAGGTATACGATCTGGGAAATGGAATAGGATGGATCGCGCAGAAGGAAGCAGGCGCGGTCGATGCGCAGATTGTTGATATACTGGCGGAAATTGATATGCAGCTGCTGGGAAAAGATATGAGACAGATGAATCCTGCTGATGCCCAGCGCGCGGGCCGTGCTTTCCAGGGACAAGGGTTCGGTAAAATGCTCAGAAATATACTGAAGCACCTGACAGGACAGGCCGCCCTGCATATGCTTTTCCATCAGCTGGAGCCTGGTGCAGGAAAACAAATATGCAAGGAACAAATGGAGATAGCCAAGCCGCAAGGGATGATCCGGCTTAGTGGTGATCCCCTGCATACTGCGAATCAGATCATCCATCTCCGACGGCTTTGTTTCGCTGCTCAGCAAGGGATTGGCCAGCGTCATGCTGCGAAAGCTGTGGGTAAACTCCGAAATGGTATCCGGCGAAAAAATCAGCGCTAACCCTTGCGCATCCTCGGATACAAAATCATAGCTGTGGGGAATGCTCGGGAAGGCAACGGCGATATCGCCGGGCGTAACAACCACTTTTTTCTCAGCGATGGTAAGAATCAGGTATCCCTTGGTAACGCAAACGATCTCCACTACATCATGGACATGGGATGGGAAGGGATGCTCACAAATTCCACCGACAAAAACATCCTCTGAACGCTGTTCATAAAATACAGGAGGCACGGCTGACCTCTCCTTTCCAGTTCGGGGATCAACGGATATTGCAACAATGTTTCCTAACTTTTCTCCATTGTATACAAAACGAAGAATTTTGTAAAGAGAAAAGGATCATTTTGTCTGGTAAATTTGCAAATTAGCGTTGCTGTAACAGAATATGCCATATATAATTGTCTTAAAGTAAACTGTACATTTATACCCTTCTGCTCTTCTTCCAAGTTAGAAAGGAGCTTGTTCATGCCGATTCTGTACGCATACACTCGTCATTTCCTCAATGAAACCGGTGCTTCTCTCCATTTGGCCCTCAGGGATGAGGGTAATTTGCGCTCCCTCAACCATGGATTCGGGATTCTGTTTCCCAAAGCTGACTACTCGGTCGATTCATTCGTCGGACAGAGCAAAGGTCTGATGAAGCCGTGGATCGTTGCCCAAAAGGATGGCAGCTACATGGTGACTGCCATCCCCCAGCATTTCGAAAAAGGCAAAGCTGTGCCTGACCGGCAAAACGGCAACTGCTTTCTGCTGTTCCGCACAGACAATCTCTGCGATTATGAAGAGATTGGGCTTGTTCCGCTGGTTCCCGAAGGAGAGCAGCTGGAGGACGTGCGGGTCATCGTCAAGGAAAGCGGCTATCGTTTCTATGCTCTCTGCAACGATAGCTGGAGCGCCTTTGATACCGAGGATCTGCGCACTTTCACCCCAGCAACGCTTTACGAGATTCCTCACCGTCAGCAGATTGCCATCCCGGATGCCATGCCCGCCTGTGCCCTCACCATTGACGCCGCGGCGGCACGCACCCTGAAAACCCGGCTCACCGCGCCTGCATTGCCGGAAAGCGCGATCCGCTATCCGTTCCCGTTGATGCCTGAGCGCGGTGATCCCATGGCCATTCGCTGGCAGGACGGCTATCTGTTTGCCGCCACCGACGATGAGGGCGGGCAGCGTCGTTTGTTGCTGCGTAAGACCGAAACGTTGGCTCAGATCCCTGACGCAAAAGACCACGTGATCTTCCGCTCCCCCGACAACGGCGACTATTCCGGCTGTCTGTGGGCTCCCGAATTGCATATGGTAGCCGGCAGACTGTGTCTGTTCTTTGCAGCAGGCATGCCTCACTGGTACACCGTGCAAAGCCGGGTGATGTGGCTGGAGGGCTCCGATCCGCTGGACCCCAGCCACTGGAGCGCGCCAAGACGCATGGAAACTCCTTCCGGCGATGCCCTCACCCACACGGGAATCACGTTGGACATGACCGTGATCCACGCACAAACCGGCGACCACGTGGTCTGGTCTCAGCGCGTTATCGAGGTAGGCGAAAACGTCCGTTGCGGTACCGCAGACCTGATGATCGCAAAGCTGAACAGCAACCAGCCCTGGCAGCTGCTCAGCGAGCCGGTACTACTGTCCAGACCGGATTTCGGCTGGGAGCGCATCCATTCCGAAGTATTGGAAGGACCCTTCCTGCTGCGCCGCGGCAACTTGCTCCATCTGACCTACGCCGCCGCACTGATCGATCACACCTACGCTGTAGGCATGCTCACAGCCCGCGACGGCGATGATCTGCTGGACCCGAGCAGCTGGCACAAAACCGGCTATCCGCTGGTTCATCGTCTAAGCATGCCCGACCAGATCGGCGGTGGACACAATGCCTTTGTTCAGGACGATCAGGGCAATGACATCCTCCTGATCCATGCGCTGTCCAAGGACAATTACCTGCATGATCCCTCTGACGGCAGACGGTTCCCCTGCTTCCGTCAGGTGGTATGGGATGAAAACGACTTCCCTCATTTGGATGCACAATAAACAAGCAAGGAGTGAACGGTATGATTCGCAAAGTCAAGGTTGAAAACGGTTGGGTGCGCGGCCTGCCCGCAGCAGATCCCCGCATTACCAGCTATAAGGGCATTCCCTTCGCCGCCAAGCCTATCGGTGAAAATCGCTGGCGTGCGCCTCAGCCCTGCCCGGACTGGGAAGGCGAGCTTTACGCTTCCGACTTCGGTCCCATTGCCATGCAGGCCAACTGTGCAGGCGACCCTGCCAAAGACATCTATGCCCGTGAATGGGCGGTGGATCCTGAGCTGGCTATGAGCGAAGACTGCCTGTATCTCAACGTTTGGGCGCCTGCTGATGGTCGCAAGAATATGCCCGTCTACGTATGGTATTTTGGCGGCGGCCTGCAGGTAGGCAATACCACCGAGATGGAGTTTGACGGCGAACGCCTTGCCCGCCGCGGCATCGTGGTGGTCACCGTGGGTTACCGCCTGAATGCATTTGGTTTCCTGTGTCATCCCGAAATCACCGCCGAAGCCCCTGACGCCCCGGCGAATTTCGGCTTCCTGGATCAGCAGTGCGCCACCCGCTGGGTCAAGCGCAATATCGCTGCCTTTGGCGGCGATCCGGAAAACATCACCATTGGTGGCCAATCTGCCGGCGGCATGAGCGTATGTGCCCAGATGACCAGCCCACAGAACAAAGGCCTTTTCCAGCGTGCCATTGTCCAGAGCGGTACCTTCCTGCAGCCCTACGACGGCCAGTTCGGCCTCTTCCCCCTGACCATGGAACGTGCCGAGGAGCAGGGCAAGCGTTTCTTTGAGGCGCTGGGTGTAAAGACGCTGGCGGAAGCCCGCGCTCTTGATGCGCGTGTGATCGAAGACAAGTCGCTGGAATGGCCCTGGGGCTGCTGGGGCGAAGCGGTAGACGGCGTGTTCAGCACCTATCCCAGCAACAACTGGTTCCTGCACGCCGATCGTACCGTCTGCCCCGTGCTGCTGGGACAGACCAGCGACGAGTTCACCATTACCCCCTCTGCTGCCTCAGACGAAGAACTGCAGGCGCTGGGCGAGAAATGCTTCGGTGACAGCGCGGACGCATTCACCGGATTTTTCTCTCATCCCGCCACCAAAGAAAGCATCGAAAAGGAAGGCCTTGTTCATTCCATCAATTTCGCCATCCGCGCTGCCAGCAAGATGAACGCGAAACTGGGCATTGAGCAGCCGTTGTATGCCTACAACTTCGACGCTTCCATCCCCGGCTGGGATAACCCCGGCACCTTCCATTCCGTCGATCTGTGGTTCTTCTTCGAAACCCTGGCAAAGTGCTGGCGTCCCTTTACCGGCGTTCATTACGACCTTGCCCGTCAGATGTGTGACTATTGGGTCAACTTCATCCGCTGCGGTGATCCCAACGGTCTGGACAGCCAGGGCAAGGCGCTGCCTCTGTGGCCTAAGTTGACCGAAGACTCCCCTGCGCATATGACCTTCACTGATTCTGCCAAGCCCGTCGCCTGGCCCAAGAGCGAGCTGGAGGCTTTCCTGCTGGAAAAGCGTCTGGACGACGTCAAGTAATCGAAAAATACGCACAAAACCCAGTTTTCGCCGAATCAGCGGAAACTGGGTTTTGACTGTATCATTCAAAACGCAAGCCCCCTGAGACCTTTCGGCTTCAGGGGGCAAACTGGTACGCCCGGTGCGATTCGAACGCATGACCTTCAGAGTCGGAGTCTGACACTCTATCCAACTGAGCTACGGGCGCATACAAGTTGTATTGTACTGAGGATTGGAACGTTTGTCAAGTAGCTGAAAGAGAGAGTTATCTTAGATAAGAGCGCTTCTTTTCCCGATATCCCGACGTTTGACGTAGTTTTTGCAAAAGAAGCCTTCGTACTGACGAATGCTTCTTTCTTCCCCGGCGGATTGACAGGAAGTTATGCCATTTATATACTAAAGAAAAAAGCGTTACGTTTGCGTAAAAGGAGCGTTTATCATGAAGTACTTCGAACAGCAAAATGGTCAGCTGATCTGGCGCAACCACGGCGAAACAGTGCTCTTCACGCCATGGGGTGAGGATAGCCTGCGCGTCCGTTCCGTTATGATGGGCGAGATCGAGGACACCCGCTTTGCGCTGCTGGAGCCTGCTGCCCACAAGGACGTGGAAATCGTCATTGACGATGAGAATGCGTCCATCCGCTGCGGCAAGCTTACCGCCAAAATGGAGGTATACGGCTGGCGCAGAAAACTGCGGATCACGTTTGTTAATCAGAAGGGTGAAGTGCTGCTCAGGGAGATCAGCGACGGCAATGCGCTGGCTCTGGACGCCCGAAAATTTGAGCCTCTGATCGGCGGCGACTTTGCTCTGGACGCGGTGTTTGACGGGCAGGACGATGAGCACTTGTATGGCATGGGGCAGTATCAGGAGGAGATCCTGGACTGGAAGGGCTGCACGCTGGAACTGGCGCACCGCAATTCTCAGGCGAGCGTCCCTTTTGTGATGTCCAGCAAGGGCTACGGCTTTCTGTGGCATAACCCCGCCATCGGTTGGGTTAGTTTCGGCAAGAACCGGACCACCTGGCACGCCGATTCCTCCAAGCAGCTGGATTACTGGATCACGGCTGGCGATACCCCCGAAGAGATCAGCCTGCACTATGCCAAAGCCACCGGCTTTGCGCCCATGATGCCTGAATACGGTCTGGGTTTCTGGCAGTGCAAGCTGCGCTACTGGAATCAGGAGCAGCTTTTGGAGGTGGCGCGAGAATACAAACGCCGCGGCCTGCCCATTGATGTCATCGTATGTGACTTTTTCCACTGGCCGCGCATGGGCGATTATCGCTTTGACCCCGAGTTTTTCCCGGATCCTGCGGCAATGGTTCGTGAGCTGAAGGAGATGGGCATCGAACTGATGGTAAGCGTATGGCCTCAAGTAGCGCTCACCAGCGAAAACTACGAAGAGATGCTGCAGCAGGGACTGCTGGTACGCGCAGAATACGGCGAGCAGGTGGGCATGCGCTTTGTGGAGGACAGCATGTTCTTTGACGCCACCAATCCCCGGGCAAGAGACTACGTATGGAAAAAATGCAAGAAAAACTACTACGACCACGGCATTCGGATCTTCTGGCTGGATGAGGCCGAGCCGGAATACGGCTCCTATCACTTCAAAAACTACCGCTACCATATGGGTTCCAATCAGCAGATCGGCAACATCTTCCCTCAGCAGTTTTCCCGTGGTTTCTGGGACGGCATGACCGCCCAGGGACAGGAGAACCCCGTCAACCTGGTGCGCTGCGCATGGGCTGGCAGTCAGCGCTATGGCGCGCTGGTCTGGTCCGGCGACATCATGAGCAAATGGGAGGATTTCCGCAGGCAGGTCTGTGCCGGGCTCAGCATGGGCGTTGCCGGACTACCCTGGTGGACCACCGACATCGGCGGATTCCATCACGGCAACCCGGATGATCCGGCCTTCCGAGAGCTGCTGATCCGCTGGTTCCAGTGGGGCGCCTATTGCCCCGTCATGCGACTGCACGGCGACCGTCAACCCTCTCAGCTGGTCTTCCGCAAAGACGGCACACCCACGCTTAACTCCGGCAGCGATAACGAGGTGTGGAGCTTCGGTGAGGAGGCCTACCCCATCCTTGTGAAATATCTCCAGCGCCGGGAAGAGATACGCGGTTATGTGCGCCAGTTGATGCAGGAGGCCCACGAAACCGGCAAGCCCCTGATGCGCGCCATGTTCTACGCCTTCCCGGAAGATCAGCACTGCTATGCGATCCAGGATCAGTACCTCTTTGGGGACAAGTACCTGGTAGCACCGGTAATGGAGCCGGGCGCAAGAGAGCGCAGCGTATACTTCCCGGTGGGCACCCAGTGGAAGAACGTAGAAACAGGTGATATCCTCCAGGGCGGACAGCGCTGCACCGTGTCTGCACCGCTGGAGAGCATGCCTGTATTTGAGCGCATCTAACGTTGCTTATCCCCTTTGCTGCTCAACCAAGCTGTGCTAAAATAGGAACGTTATCTCATAAAGTGAGGAGAAACGCCCATGCGCACCTTATTCCCCTACCTTAAACCCTTCCGCAAAGAATGCGTCGTCAGTCCGCTGTTCAAGCTGCTGGAGGCGCTGCTGGAACTATTCGTGCCGCTGATCATGGCAGCGATTATCGACAAGGGCATTTTGGCTCAAAACATCGGCTATGTACTTAAGATGGGCCTGCTGCTGGTGGGTCTTGGACTGCTCGGCTTCGGCTGCTCAGTAACGGCGCAGTTTTTCGCCGCCAAGGCTGCCGTAGGTTTCACAGCAGCGGTAAAATCCTTGCTGTTTGGGCACATTCAAAGTCTGTCCCACACGGAGCTGGATCAGATCGGTACGCCTACGCTCATCAACCGCATGACCACCGACATGAACCAGGTGCAGACCGGCGTCAACATGACGCTGCGTCTTCTGCTGCGTTCTCCCTTTGTGGTGCTGGGCGCGACCATTATGGCATTTACGGTGGATGCAAAAACAGCCTTGATCTTCCTTGCGCTTCTGCCGCTTTTGACCCTTGTGGTAGCAGGCATCATGGCGCTGACACTGCCCCGGCATCAGCGGGTGCAGGGGCAACTGGACAAAGTGCTGCTGCGCACCCGTGAAAACCTGACGGGTGTACGGGTCATCCGTGCCTTTAACATGCAGGACGATGAAGAAGCGGCCAACGAAGAAGAAAGTGGTCTGCTTTTCCGCTTGCAGCAGGGCGTGGGCCGTCTGTCCGCGCTGATGAACCCGCTGACCTATGTGCTGGTCAACGGCGCGTTGATCGTGCTTTTGTGGAGCGGCGCATGGCAGGTTCAGGGTGGCATCCTGACCCAGGGTGCGGTGGTGGCGCTGGTGAATTACCTGTCCCAGATCCTGGTGGAGCTGATCAAGCTGGCCAATCTGATCATCACCATCACCAAGGCGCTGGCCAGCGCCGGACGCATTGAAACAGTACTGAAGCAATCCTCCTCCATGACGGAGGCAGCTCATCCCATTGCTGCGCCTGACACAGCGGCAGAGTGCGTACGCTTTGACAAGGTGTCTGCCCGCTATGCAGGCGCCGGCGAGGAAAGTCTGACGAATATCAGCTTTACGGCTTTGCGCCGCCAGACCATCGGCATCATCGGCGGCACCGGCTCTGGTAAAAGTACGTTGGTGAACCTGATCCCCCGTTTCTATGACGTGAGCAGCGGCAGCGTGCTGGTGGACGGCGTGGATGTGAAGGAGCAGGGCATTGAATCCCTGCGCGACAAGGTTGCCGTGGTTCCCCAGAAGGCCATGCTGTTCAAGGGCACCATTCGCGACAATCTGCGCTGGGGCAAGCAGGATGCCACCGACGAGGAACTGTGGCAGGCGCTGGAAACGGCGCAGGCTGCCGAGGTGGTACGCGGAAAGCCCAATGGTCTGGACGAAATGATCGAGCAAGGCGGACGCAACCTGTCCGGTGGACAGCGGCAGCGCCTGACCATTGCCCGGGCGTTGGTGCGCAATCCGGAAATTCTGATTCTGGACGACAGCGCTTCTGCGCTGGACTATGCGACTGACGCAGCTCTTCGCAAGGCGCTGCGTGAAATGAACACGCCTGCCACGGTGTTTATCGTTTCTCAGCGTGCCAGCTCCATCCGCTTTGCGGATCAGATTCTTGTACTGGATGATGGCGAACTGGCTGGCATCGGTACGCATGACGAGCTGCTGGCGGACTGCTCTGTCTATCAGGAAATCTACTACTCCCAGTATCCGAAGGAGGCGGTGTAAATGAAAATCGAGCACAACCGCAAACAGACCCTCCTGAAGGTACTTGGCTATGTAAAGCGCTATTGGTGGTTTTTGCTGTTCTCGCTTTTGCTTTGCGTTCTGATTGTTGCTGCAACGCTGTATGTGCCCATTCTCACGGGACAGGTTATCGACCTGCTGCCTGCAGCCTTCCAGGTGAATTTCGACGGTATCCTGCCGCTACTTTTGCAGATTGGCGTGCTGATCGGCTTCACGGCTGTTGCCCAGTGGCTGATGGGACTGTGCAACAATCGCATGACGTACGCCACCGTGCGGGACATTCGCCGGGATGCCTTCCGGCACATCCAGCGTCTGCCCCTGTCCTATCTGGACAGCCACCCCACGGGCGATCTGGTCAGCCGGATCATCACCGACGTGGACCAGTTTGCCGACGGTCTGTTGATGGGCTTTACCCAGTTGTTTTCCGGCGTGCTGACCATTCTGGGTACCCTGGGCTTCATGTATTCCGTCAACTGGATCATCGCTACCGCCGTGGTGGTAATCACGCCTCTTTCGCTAGTGGTTGCTTCCTTTATCGCCAAGCGCACCTATGATATGTTTGCCCTGCAGTCCAAGACCCGAGGCGAGCAGACTGCGCTGATCGACGAGATGCTCACCGGCCAGAAGGTGGTCCGTGCCTTTGGCATGGAGGATACGGTACAGGAACGCTTTGACGAAATCAATGGACGGCTGCAAAACGCCAGCCGCCGCGCCATTTTCTTCTCTTCGCTCACCAACCCTGCCACCCGCTTTGTCAACTCGCTGGTGTATGCCTGCGTGGGTGTGGCCGGTGCGCTGGTATGCATCCTGGGCGGCCCTGCCGTGCTGACGGTGGGTCAGTTGTCTGCTTTCCTAAGCTATGCCAACCAGTACACCAAGCCTTTCAACGAAATTTCAGGCGTTGTGACAGAGCTGCAGGCAGCATTGGCTTGCGCCGGACGGGTCTTCGACATGATGGAGCAGCCTGCAGAGACGAAATCCGAAGATCAAATCAAGCTTTCCCAGCCCAGCGGCGCTGTGGAGTTGTCGGATGTGAGCTTCTCTTATGTACCGGAACGCAAGCTGATTCAGCACCTGAGCCTGACGGTAAAGCCCGGCCAGCGCGTCGCCATCGCCGGCCCTACCGGTTGCGGTAAAACCACGCTGATCAACCTCCTGATGCGCTTTTATGACGTGAATGATGGAAAGATCACACTGGATGGGCACTGCATCACGGACATCACCCGGGAAAGTCTGCGGGAAGGTTACGGCATGGTGCTGCAGGAAACCTGGCTGAAAAGTGGTACCATCCGGGAGAACATCACCATGGGAAAACCCGATGCCACCGATGAGGAAATCATCGCCGCGGCCAAAGCCACCCATGCCCACAGTTTTATCCGCCGTCTGCCCAAGGGCTACGATACCATCATCACCGAGGATGGCGGCAGCCTGTCTCAGGGCGAGAAGCAGCTTCTGTGCATTACCCGCGTCATGCTGTGCCTGCCTCCCATGCTGATTCTTGACGAGGCGACCTCCTCCATCGATACCCGTACGGAGCAGCATATCCAGCGCGCCTTTGAGACCCTGATGACCGGGCGTACCAGTTTCATTGTGGCGCACCGTTTGTCCACCATCCAGAATGCCAATACCATCCTTGTGATGAAGGACGGTAACGTCATTGAACAGGGCAGTCATGACGAACTGCTGGCGCAGGGCGGCTTCTATGCCAACCTGTACAACAGCCAGTTCGCTCATTAAGAGAAACCGCAGTAAAAATTTGACCTGTGCTTTTGGTTATGATATAATATTTTGCCGAAACAGGCACGATTGGCAAAGGCCAACCTGACGATACAGACAAAGAAAGGCTGATACCATGTCCGGACATAGCAAATGGCATAACATTCAGGCCAAGAAGGGCAAGACCGACGCTGCTCGCGGCAAAATTTTCACCAAGATTGGCCGCGAAATCGCCATCGCCGTGCGTGAAGGCGGTAGCAATCCCGAAAGCAACTCCAAGTTGCGCGACGTCATCGCCAAGGCGAAGAGCAACAACATGCCCAACGACAACATCAAGCGTTCCATCATGAAGGCTTCCGGCGAGCTGGGCAATGTGGATTACGAAGAAATCACCTACGAAGGCTATGCCCCCGGCGGCGTGGCCGTGATCGTCGAAGCCATCACCGACAGCCGCAACCGTACCGCCAGCGACGTGCGTCACTGCTTTGCCAAGAACGACGGTTCTCTGGGCGTGACTGGCAGCGTGGGCTTCATGTTTGACAAGAAGGGCGTGCTGGTCATCGAGCGTACCGCCGATATGGACGAGGACGAAATGATGATGACCGTGCTGGATGCCGGTGCCGAAGACATGGAAGTGCAGGATGACGTTTTCGAAGTCACCACTGCCCCCAACGATTTCTCTGCCGTTCGTGAAGCGCTGGAGAAGCAGGGTATCACCTTCCTGAGCGCGGAAGTGCAGATGGTACCTCAGAATACCGTCGTTCCCGCTGACGAGGAAACCCTCGCCAAGATCCTCAAGATGCTGGATATGCTGGAGGAAAACGACGACGTGCAGAACGTGTGGCACAACGCCGAACTGCCCGAGGAAGAGGAAGAAGACTGATTCCCCCGGGTGCAGAAATGCATATTCACACCGCCGGAACGCCGCAATGGCGCGCCGGCGGTGTTTTTTATACCATAAAGCGACAGGAGCGAGATTGCAGCCCGCCGCTTTGATTGTTTTTTCAACAGACAGATTTCCGTGATAAATACTTTGCGACCGCACAGGCGACCAAATCCACCGTTCTATCCACAAATGCATGGTATTCCTCCGCCGTCATGGCGATATAGGCATACGCCCACGTGGACACCTCCGGCAGAACGCCCATTACCTTCACCTTGCGGGGGATGGCATTCTTTGGTAGATAATCGATATAGTCCGGGAAGGATTTCAGCCCCATGATTTCCGTCAGGTAGCCGGAGGCGGGGTGCTGCTCCAGATACTCCCTGTCCAGCGTGTGGACGTCCCGCATCCGTTCTTTTGCAGGCAACAGCAGCTTGATGCTGTCCCATGTTGCGGGCAGGTCTGCTGCTTTTTCCCTCAGATGCGGCAGCGCCAGCACTCTCCCCCATGCCGCTTTGACCCTTTCTTCATCCCGGATGGTGCGTTGGAATTCCGCATCGGTGATCAAATGGGCGTAATACCCCAGCAAAAAGGATTCCTCCTGAGCAGAGGCGATCTGCCGCTTGTCCATATATTCCCGGACGAAACGGTCGCAATCGGCTGCAACTTTCCGCCCGCCCGTCATCCAATGGGTCACTTCCCGGGGTGGGATAAAGGCAGTCCAGTCTTCGTTTTCCACATTACAGTCCGGCGCAATGCTGCCAACGCAGAACTCATGCCTGCAAAGGGCGGGGATGCGCTCCAGTACACGGTCTGCAACCATCAGATGCGTTACCCATGTTGCCATTGCTTTTCCTCCGTTTTGCCGTACCCTTGCCACACAGGGGCATCCCTCTTTCGCATCAAAAAAAGCCGCCAACGCCCAATGAAATACTGCGGACGCCGGCGGTTGTTTTAGTTCTGTACGGTAAACTCATCCGGCATGGACAAGCCGGGATTCAAAAACTCATAGAATGCTTTACGGGCGAACTCGAAATCCACCTGCCGGGTATCCATGCCTGCATAGGTAATGGGTTCCAGCGCCTCCACTGGGGGCATTTGCAGCCCCTCCGGCGTTACACCGCGGAGCTCGAAAGCATAATACAGCGCAGCCATCATATCCTGCATGGACATATTGGTACCTACAATGCAGTCCAGCACAGCGTCCAGCAATTCCATGGCGCCGCCCAGATCCACTTCGGAATACTTGGAAGCAAGGGTTGACAGAACCGTTCGCATTCTGCGCATACGGCCGTTATCGCCGTCTCCGCCTACTTTACGGATACGCATATAGATAACCGCAGCGTGGCCGCTGAAAAGATAAGTGCCGCCCTTTCCCATGCTGGGGGTGGTGCTGTCGCGGCTGATCCTGTAGCGGTTGAGATAATCAGCCTCCGCATCAGTCACCGTGATGTACACGCCACCCATAGCATCGATAATATCCTGCACATTATCCATATTGAAGATGATATACTTGTCCACCTTCACGCCAAAATGCGTAGAGATGGTGCGGCACATGGCATCCATGCCGTAATTCTTGGCAATATAGGTAAAGCGGCCGATCTCGCCGTCCGGACGCTGCACCAGCATTTCCCGCGAGAAAGTGGTGAAGATCAATCGCTTAGCCTCGGTATCCATGGTAACCAGGATGGTTCCGTCCGTATTTCCAAGGCGGTCCATGGTGCCGTCCCAGCTATCCACGCAGGTCAGCAGATAGTGATGCTGGCCAGGCGCGGGTTCAGGCATGGTGTCATAATCCAGCGGATAGATCTCCCGAGGCTTAGCGGCCAGCGCAGGCACGCAGGACGTCAGTGTCAGACAAACCAGCAGCGCTGCAGCGATGAATCGTTTCAGCATGGTCTGCTCCTTTCGTATCTGAGAAAATACATAGCCGCCAAACACCGGTTTCGGCGGCTATGTCATTATTTACGCTGCGAGGGTGGCAAACTCCTTCCGGAGGTGCACATTTGTGATATTTATTAACCCCTTCAGCGACAAAGCAGCTCCAGCAGCTTGTTGGAGCGGGCAAGGAAGGCTGTCACCTCATCTTTTTCCAGCGGACGGGTAGACATGCGGGCCAGATCGTATACTTGCGCAGCCATCATATCCCGCTTCTCGCCGTCTTCGGCGGCCAGCAGGCTCTTGACCACTGCATTCTCTGCATTCAGCACCAAGGTATACTTCTCAGGCAGCTTGAAATCCTGCCCGTAGATCTTGCCCATTTCACTGAAACGGCGTCCCTGCTCGTCCTGCACCAGCATGCCGGGCAGGGTGGCGTCCTTGAGGGCGCTGACCTGCACGGTCAGATCGTCGTTGCCGGTAGCATGGGTGAACAGATCGGCTAGTTTCTTTTCATCCGCCTGATTCTTGAGCTTCTCATCCTCGGTCTGTTCCTTGGTGAAGGTGGCGGCGTCCGCATCCACGCGGGCAAAGCTCAGGCCTTCCACGCCGGCGGAGTATTCCACGAAGCTGACGAAGTTCAGATCGATCAGCGCGTCCATTACCACCACGTCGATACCTTCGGCGTCGTACTGGGCAATGCTGGCGCTCTGGCGGGTCGGATCACTGGTATAGATCACCTTCTTGCCCAGCTTGCCTTCGTTCTTGCTCAGGTATTCGCTCAGGGTCACATGGGCACCGGTGGTGGTCTTGTACAGCAGGGTATCCTTCACCTGCTCAAAGAACTTGTTGTCCCGCATGCAGCCGTACTTAACGAAAGGATGGATATCCTCCCAGTAGGATTCGTACTTGTCACGTTCGGTGTTGAACAGGCCGGTGAGCTTGTCCGCCACCTTGCGGGTGATATAGGCAGACAGCTTCTTAACGTAGCCATCGTTCTGCAGGAAGCTGCGGCTCACGTTCAGGGGCAGGTCGGGGCAGTCGATGACGCCCTTGAGCAACATCAGGAATTCGGGGATGACCTCCTTGATGTTATCCGCTACGAACACCTGACCGCTGAACAGTTTGATCTCGCCCTCGCGGGTGCCGAAGTCGTTGGTCAGCTTGGGGAAATACAGGATGCCTTTCAGATTGAAGGGATAATCCACATTCAGATGAACGTAAAACAGCGGATCTTCGTAGGTATGGAACACATCACGATAAAACTGCTTATATTCCTCCTCGGTGCAATCCTTGGGCGCTTTCAGCCACAGGGCGGCATTGGGATTAATGCGTACAGGCTCCTTGACCTCAATGGCAGGAGCGGCTTCGCCCTCAGGCTGATTTACGTCGGTGACCGGCGGTTCCTCCTTGACCACTTCCAGATATACAGGCGTGTTCATGAAGCCGCAATAGCGGTAAAGCACCTCACGGACGCGGTATTCCTGAGTGAACTCTTTTTCTTCCTCCGCAATATGAAGGATGATGTCCGTGCCACGCCGGGTACGGCTGCCCTCTGCCATGGTAAAGGCCATACCGTCCTCAGACACCCAACGGACAGGCGCTGCGCCCTCGCTGCCGGACTGAGTCTCGATGGTCACCTGATCAGCTACCATAAAGGCAGAATAGAAGCCCAGGCCGAAATGACCGATAATGCCGCCCTTTTCGTCGCCTTCATAGTTCTTGAGGAACTCCTCTGCTCCGGAGAAAGCCACCTGGTTGATATATTTTTCCACTTCTTCGGCGGTCATGCCGATGCCGTTATCGCTGAAACGGATCTCACCGGTCTTCTCGTCCACGGTAACGGTGACCTTATAGTCTTCCTCGCTGCCGGGGGCAAGCATCTTTTGCTTGGTAATGGCGTCGCAGCCATTGGACACCAGCTCGCGAATGAAGATATCCTTGTCAGAATACAGCCATCGCTTGATGATGGGCATGATATTCTGCGCATGGATGGAAATGTTGCCTTGCTGAAGTGCCATGATGTAACCTCCTGAAAAGCCCGTAGGCCTTGATCGTATTTGCGGGGCACCGGGGAAAAAGTTCCAACGCCTCATGGCCTATTGTAGCAGAGAAAGGTTCGAAAAGCAAACAAAAATTAGCACTCATTTGCGTCGAGTGCTAATTTTGTGCTATTGGGCCTGGTCAGCCATTTCCATCCCCGGGCCCGGACAGATCCACCACTTCTCCCTCTGGGGAAGAAACACCGATGGTATAACGGCATTCGCCTGTGGAACGGATCACCAGATTGAACCACCATTTGGGCGTGTTCTCCACATTAGGATCGACCAAGAAGCTGCCTCGGAGATAGTAGTTAGGCAGCTGCGTATAGCTCAAGCCATACTTATCGCACACCGCATGAACCGCGATCCTGCCAGCATCGGTGATGGTGAGATCCGTATCTTGCGGCGTTCCATAGGATATGGTTCCTCCGCTCATGAATTCTACACCAAGTAGGTATTGCTGGTCGCCCTTCACAAAGATGAGCTGCTGCCTTGTTTCCTGCGGCACAGGGGTATTGGTGGGCAGAAGCGTGGGTGGCAGCGTGGCCAGTTCCGCAGAAGGCGTAGTCAGCTGCGTTAGATCGACCGCTTCCTTTTGCTGCCCTTTTGGCAGATTTACAGGGGCTATGTCCATAACCCGTCCGTCATGATCGTTCACACATACCGTTACCAGCAGTTCCGTGTTTTCCGGCGCATAAACACAGTAGGCTCTATACCAGCCCATCTCAGGATAATGATCTGTCGTACTGCACCGAATATTGGCTGTTTCCGTGCAAAAGATGACAGCCGCCGCTTGCAGCGCCACCTCTGAGGCTGCTTCTTGCGAAATTAAAGGTTCATTCCGGCGCAAGTAAGCCTCTTTGGTATGATACGGACTGGTAACACCGTAGCGATCGGTAATGTACTCATACTGATAGGTCGTCCTCTCACCATAGCGACTGCGCATATCACTTAACCCATCTGCGGACAGCTGGTCGGCTGCCACTGTCAATGTGGTGCAGAGGACTTGCTCATCCAGCGCCTCAACAGTCATGTGACCTCGATCGATATCTTCAGTGGTCAACGACGTGGTGTTAAGCAAGCAGTCGCGCAGATTGCCGATGGCGTGACTGAAGAAGGTACCATCCCCAAACGCTGTACGCCGATAATCAATAAAGCGAATCATGCGCATACTGCCAGGCTCAATGGTGAAACCAAACAACGCATCGCCGTTTTCATCGATGGTACGTCCCTGAGCATAACGAATTTCTATGGTGTAGCGCTGATCGTCAACAACGACGCTGCTGATAGCTGGGTCTCCCAGGCAGTCATGTGCAAACTGGCGAATATAGGCATCCACAGGGTCGCGGATCAAGTCGTGTTCATAGGGAAAATCTTCGCTGGGCTGCGGATAGCACGTATTCCAGTACAGAGGGCGTCCTTCTTTATCAAAATACAATTCGAAACCGTATCGGATCGTGGGACAGAATACGCGCCACTCATCTCCAAAGGAAGAAACGGTCAACTCATCAAACTGCCAGAAATCGCTGTACATGCTGCGAAGATAGGGCGTGTCCATCAGCTCTCTGGCATACGCCAGTGCTTCCTCGGGTGTGGTGATGCTGCGCATAGGCACGTACACATTCTCCGGCACACCCGGCGTAAAGGGTTCATCAAGGAAAAACCTGCGTGCAGCCTTCTGCATCTGGAGATCGTAGTCTTCTGCCGGCTTCTCAGCGGTAAAGAACGCCAATGTGGTCAGCAGCACCAGCATAACCGCTACCACCGCCACCAGCCAGATCACTTTCTTTGGGCTGTTGATAATCGTCTTGACCCGCTGCTTGAGCCGTTTGCCGTTCATGGTCATGCCGGTGGCCAACACGCTCATGCGGGGTGCGTTGCGCTTGGCGGCTGCCAGTACCAGCGTACCGGCATATGCCACCCGTTCTTCTTCGTTCATTTGCTCCGTCACCCGCTCATCACATGCCAGCTCACAGTCGGTGCGCACGCAGCGGGCAGCGATCCACACCAGCGGGTTGAACCAATGCACCACGCAGCACAGATTCCGAAGCGCCGCCCACCACGGGTCGCCAGCTTTCAGGTGGCAGATTTCATGGGTGAGCACCTGCGGCAGTTCATCCTCAGAAAGATTCAGGGGCAATGCGATATAGGGTTTCATCACGCCTACCAAACAGGCGCTGGGCAATGGATCCACATAATAGACCGGTATGGGTTTCACTTTGCGCTGGGCGCACAGGGACAGGTATTGCTCCAGCTGTTCCCCCTCCAGCGAAGAAACCCGGTTGCGCTTCAGTTTATGCCGGAATCGTACATTCTGGGCGATCATGTACAAAAGCACACCGCCATCTGCCGCCAGATAGGCAAAGAAAATCCACTTGCCCATCCAGCCATAGGAGGAGAAAACTGCCATGTCAAACACAAATGCGCTGAATGTGTACGGTTTTGGCTGCCCACTGCTCAGGCTGAGCGCTCCTTCTGCATTGCTGGTTTCTGCCTCCCGCATCTGGTAGGACAGGCCGATGAGCGTATCATGGGTACGTACACGAATCTGATCCGCTACCGGTCGGGCAGCCTCATCGGTAGAAAATGTGGGACGCAGATCGTTCATCAGGGGATTGGGCAACGCCAGCGGCACCAGCAGACGAATGGCTACCAGCAGCCATGCCATATACACCACCCGGTTGCCCAACTTGCCCCGCAAGAACTTGCGCACCAGCAGCAACAGCACAATGAGCAGGCTACCAAACAGCGCAGCTTCCAGCAGGAAGTTGAATACCGTCATGGTACGGAAGGGCAAGCCCCGGTGCTCTTGAAAAAAGGTAAACAGTTGATTGCTCAGGTTCATGGTTTCGCCTCCTTTGGCGTATTCCTCATCCGTATGTTCAGAATTTGGCTTTGCGAAGCATCTCCATCACTTCATCCAGTTCTTTTGAGGAGAGGGCTCCGTTTTCCACCAATCCACTCACCAATAGGGTGGCATTACCGCCGTATAAGTCACGCACCAACGAATGGGTCTGCTCACGAGCAAAGTCGGCTTTTTCCATCGCTGGGGCGTAGGTTTTCACCGGGCCGGATTCATCCACGGTGATGGTGCCTTTGGTTTCCATCCGTTTGAGCAGGGTGATGACCGTATATTTGCTCCAATGGGTTTCGCTTTCCAATGCCCGGGTCAGCTCCATCATGGTCTGGGGATGATGATCCCAAAGCCGGAGCATGATCTTCATCTCTGCATCGGTCAGGGCTGCTTTTACCCGCATGGTCATTCCTCCTTTTGAATACTGTTGGACATTTGTCAACCACCCGCATTGTACATTTGTCCACCAGATCTGTCAATAGATATAGCGTGTCGCAAATGTAACAAAATGGATTGTCGACACCGCAAAAGACACAGCAAAACCCCTGCGCCTTTGCTGACGCAGGGGTTTTGCTGATGTAAAGGTTCTATCAAATGGTTTTCAGCGTATCGCGGATCTTATCGAAGATATTCATGTAGTCTTCACGGAACTCACGGGGATACATGATCTCCACACCGTAAACCATGTTGTCGATGCAAACGTAATGAATACGTCCACCCAGACGAATCCCATTGACCAGCTCACCGGAATAGTTGGCATATACGCCCTTTTTGCCCATCAGATTGCGCGTAGCAGTCAAGCTGGGCTCCCATTCGGCAAAGTTAGTAGCACTGATGTCATTCAGGCGCGCTTTCACTTCTTTTTCCAGATCGTTCTGGTCATAGTTGGTGTTGACAGGAACAGCGGAGATGGTGATCACACACTGCTGATCGCCGTTCATCTGCTCCACAGGTTCAGAGACGATGTACACCTCGGTCAGCGATTCATCCACGTTCCAGCCAACCGGCGCTTCAAAGGTCAATCCCAGCGAACCGGCCGTATAGGCCACGTAGGTGAAATTGATCGGCGGATGAGGCGTAGGCGTGGGCATATCGACGGGATTGAGCGCGATGGGCGTGCTGCCGGCATAAGGATAGACGGTGGCTTCCGGCTCGGCAGCCATGCTGCTATCGTCCAGTTCCTCGGGAACCTGGTAGTTCTCCTCTGCCAGAGGATCCACCTCAGAATACTCAGGCTGCACGTCATAGGGATCGTCTTCGTAGGAATCATCCTGCACCGGCACCTCCGTGGGCACAGCGGTGGGAACAGGCAGACCGAGATTCTGCGTCACTTCGGGGAAAATGGTTTGGTTATTCGTTTCACCGCCTGAGCAGGCACTCAGCGTAACAGCGGCCATCAGCAGGCATAGCGCCAGTTTCCATTGACGTTTCATCTTTCATCCCTCCCAAGAATGAGGTTATTGTAGCATTCCGGCGATTTCGCGTCAAGCGGTCAGTCTTCCGCGCTCTCTTCATCCTGCCGGATGCAGTACAGCCGCCGATCCAGCGACCAGATCTTCTCGCTGAATACCCCGGGCTTCAGCTTGCCGATGGCAGTCTGCATCTCGTTCATGCGGGCGTCCAGCAGATCGATCCAGTGCAGCGCTTCCGCTTCGGGGAACATGGGTTTGCGGGGGCTGCCAAACTCGGCCTCCCCATGATGGCTGAGCATCATGTGCTGGAGCAAAAGCACCACTTCGCCGGAAATGCCCAGCTCGTTGGCGGCTTCCTGAATGCGGGTCACGCCAAGCACCAGATGGCCCAGCAGCAACCCTTCCCGGCTATAATCCCGGACAACGCCCATCTGATCGCTGTCCATCTCTTCCGTTTTGCACAGGTCGTGGAGCATTACACCGGCATAAAGCAGGTCTGCATTCAGCCAGGGATACTGCTCCACCACTTTTTTCGCCAGGCGGAGCATGCCGGTGGTATGATGCAGAAGGCCGCTGCGCTCCGCATGGTGAATCCGCTGGGCGGCGGGATAGTAGCGGAGCTTCTCGTCAAAGCGCTCCAGCAAGTGACGGGTCAGCCTACGCAAAGGCTCGCTGGTGAAGCTATCCACAGTGGTCAGCATTTCTTCAAGCATGCTTTCCGGCGATTCAGGGGCGCAGGGTGCCAGGGATGACAAATCCACGTTGTCTTCCGGCACTGCGTCTCGGATGCGCTCCACCCGGAGCTGTAGACGACCGTTGTATTCCAGCGTGCCACCGCGGACTTTGACCACCGAGCCCGGCGCAGGCGGGGGAACGTTGCCATCCCAGACCTTGGCGTTGACTTCGCCGGTACGATCAGCCAGATTCATATCCAGATACTTGGCGCCATTGCCGCCGGTTCGCTGATCTGAAGAACGGACCAGCAAGAAACCTTCAAAGCGCTGATCTTTGGTAAGCTCGCAAAGCGGCAGTTGTGCCATATCCATCTTCCTTTACTCGTTGCTTATTGGTCGGCGTACATCGCCACACGGGTACCGGGCAAATTGGTGTAGCGGGCAAACTCGGCCTGCCATTCCACGTTCACCGTACCCACAGGACCGTTACGCTGTTTGGCGACAATCACTTCGCCGGCGCTGTCATCCGGCTTAGGGGCGTTATCTTCGGTGTTTCCGGTAGCGTAGTAACCTTCACGGTGCAGGAACATCACCACGTCGGCGTCCTGCTCAATACTACCCGAATCGCGCAGGTCGCTGAGCATGGGGCGCTTGTCGTTTCTGGCGGCAGGCGCGCGGCTCAGCTGAGCGCAGGCAAGCACCGGGATCTTCAATTCCAGTGCGATGGACTTCAGCTGACGGCTGATCTCGCTCACTTCCAGCTGACGGTTTTCCGCGCGGCTATCCGTAGTCATCAGGCCCAGATAGTCGATTACCACCAGATCCAACCCCTGCTCCATCATCAGCCTGCGGCAGCGGCTGCGCAGCTGCGAAGGCGTCAGGGAGGAAGTATCGTCAATATAAATGCGGCAATTGCTCAATTCATTGATGCAATCTCCCAGCTTGACCCACTCGTCATCGCTGAGCATACCGCTGCGAACCCGCTGCATGTTGATATTGGCAGCGGAGCACAAAAGACGCATGCCGATCTGTTCCGCGGGCATTTCCAGGCTGAAAATAGCCACGCATTTTCCGGCCTTTACGCCCGCGAACTGTGCAACGCCAAGCGCCATGGAGGTTTTACCCATGGCAGGACGGGCGCCTACCAGCACCAGCTCGCCCCCGTGCAGGCCTGTCAGCATCCGATCCAGGTCATACAGGCCTGTGGGCACGCCGGACAGTCTGCCTTTGAGGCGGCTTAATTCCTCGATGGTATCAAAGGTACTCATCAGCACCTTCTGCAGCGGCATCAGCGATTCTGAGCCGCCACGGCGCATCACGATATCAAAGATGCGGCGTTCGGCGTCCTTGAGCACATCCGCAAGGGGATCGCTCTGGGCAAAGCACTGCTCAGTGATCCGCTGAGACGCGTCAATAAGCTTGCGCAGGGTTGCCTTTTCCAGCACGATTTCAATATAGGTGCGGGTATTGGCCGTGGTAGGCACAAAGCGAAGCGCCTGCAGCAGATAGGCTGCACCGCCTACGCTCTCCAGCGTACCGCGGCGGGTCAGCTCGTTTCCAACGGTCATCAGATCGATGGGATTGCCTGCCACATGGAGCGTCTGCATGGCGGAGAAGATCTCGCGATGCTCCGGGGAGTAAAAATCCTCCGCAGACAGCATTTCAAAAGAAAGGGATGCAGCGCCGTTATCCTGCAGCATAGCACCGATGACGGACCGCTCCGCATCAATGCTGCTGGGCGGCAAAACTGCCGCGATCTCACGGTTCTCCACGCGCTCATCCCCCTTTCTTTCTTATCATTTGCTTACTTGCCGGCAGGCTCCACGCTCAGCTTCATGGCAGCCTTGATACCGGTATACACCGTCACGGTGATATCCACCAGGCCAACCTGGCTGACCTTCTCACAGTCGATCTTGCGCTTGTCGATCTCCACGCCATGCTGAGCCTTGAGCGCGTCCGCGATCTCCTGAGTGGTGATGCTGCCGTACAGACGGCCCTTTTCGCCACACTTCACCTTCAGCACCACGGTCTTGCCCTTGAGCGCGTCAGCGGTCTTCTGGGCTTCTGCGCGGCGCTCCGCCTCCAGCTTGGCCTCGGCAGCGCGCTTGCGCTCAATCTCCTTCACAGCACCGGGGGTAGCTTCCGCAGCCCACTTGCGCGGAAAGAGGAAATTACGGGCGTAACCGTCGGAAACGTTCAGTACATCGTCCTTTTTACCGGTACCCTTTACATCACACAGCAGAATAACTTTCATCTTTCTTCCTCCTCATTTTCTTCTTGATGAGTGTCATCAGACGTATCGTCAGGATTGCTTTTGAGGCGCAGGAAGCGCTCAAAAACACCCAAAACCATGAGCATAGACGGCATCAGCAGGTACAGCGCCGCAGCGAGCACACCGCCCATCACCCTTTTATCGGGATCCTTGCGCATCATGAAGCCGCATACCACCGCCGCGCCGATCAGGGCATAACAGGTGACAAACACTGTCTGGATCACCAGCGCCATCAAAAGCAGCGGGCCGTCCGTCAATGCCATCAGAAAGGAAACACCCGCCATGATCAACAGAAATGTCCTGGCCTTTCGCGGGAGTCGAAGCATGGCAAAACCCGGCGTGATGGCGACCTTGACTTCATCCTTGCGCCGCTGATCCACCAACAGATAGGCGTGATTCAGCCGCTGTACCCGAAGGGCGGTAAACAGTCCTGCGACGATGCTGATCTGCACATACGCACTGGGAAGGGACACGACCACCTGCTCACGTACGCGCAGAACCACTTCCAGCCCAATTTGCTCCAAAAACAGCGGATTGATAGCGATGGTGAACGCGGATATATTCGTATACCCTTCCGGAACTGGCAGCAGGCCACTGGCGAGCGCCTTGTAGATATACTCGCTCCGCTTCGGCGATTGCATCAACCATTGCCGAACAAACTGCGCTGCCGCTTCAGGCAGCGGCCCAAAAAGCGCAACGCAGCACAGGATCACGCCGATCAATGAAACTGCGTAGCTTCCCATGTACATCAGCAATGCCAGTTGGCTGCCGCCGCGTTTTTTTCCAAGATATACGGTCAAAAGCACTGGCAGGCCAGTGACCAGCACAAGGCTGAATGCATAGAGCGCCGGCATACCATAGACAAGAGAAACAGCAGTCGCTACCGGAATGGAAAGATACGCCGTCCACTGTTCCTTGTGCCCGATCAGCGGACAGGAAAACAACGGCATCAAGATGGCCAGCGGCAAGCAAAGCACAGGCACGGCCGCCATCAGCACCGTCAAAATCGCCAGCACAATCTGCTTGCTGATCAGCAGCCTGTGTTGGGGACGAAGCGAAATCGCCTGCATGCCCTGCCTCCTTCCTTGCCCTGTTCACGCGGATCAAAAACCACATTCCATTATACGGTGCATGGCAATGGAAGTCAAATCGATAAGCCGCATGACCGTTCAACTCTCTGATTCCAGCTTTCGCTCCGCAAGCCGACTTTCCACGCTTTCACTGACCAGCTTATACACCACGGAGGTCAGCGGGATAAACAGCAGCATGCCCACGATTCCCAGCAGACCTTCGCCAAGCACTACGGCAAACAACACCCAGATAGACGGCAGGCCGATAGCATTGCCCATTACATGGGGATAGATCAGGTTGCCTTCGATCTGCTGCAGCACCAGGAAAATGATCAGGAAGCCAAGGGCCTGCGCAGGATTGACCATCAAAATCAGGAACGCGCCCACAATGCAGCCCACCCAGGCGCCGATGACGGGGATGAGCGCCATGATGGCGATGAACACGCTGATGAGAAGCACATAGGGCATCTTGAACAGCGTCATTATCAGGAAGAACATCACGCCCAGAATAATTGCTTCCAGGCACTGGCCGGAAATAAAGGACGCAAAGGTGCGCTGTGCTAGGCGGCTGACCTTGAGCACCCACTCCATCCGGTCCTTGCGAAGATAGGCAAAGCCAAGCCGTTTGAACTGGGAAGCCAGCCTTTCCTTTGCCAGAAGGAAATACACAGTAAACATGATCGTAAAGAAAATGCTAAGCACAGACTGATACAGGCTGCCGATGATCCCGGTAGAAAAGATGAAGCCATTGAACGCAATGCGCAAAATCTGCTCCAATTGACCGGAGAGTTCCTCGGTCGTGGGGGCGACGATGGCGGTGGACAGGTATTCGCTAAGGTCAAACCCACGTTCCAGCAACCATTTTTGCAGCTTCGTGTAAGCGCTGGGCAGCATCTGGAGGATACTCTCGATGGTCTTTGTCAGCTCAGTAACCAAAACAGGAAGCACCAACCAGACCAGCAGAACCACAATCGCCAACACCACTACCAGCGAAACCGGGCGTTTAAACTTGCTGGTGAGTTTTTTGCGATCCATAAACCCGAATACGCGTTTTTCGAAAAAAGTGAGAGGCACATTCAGGAACAACGCCAGACAGCCACCGATCAGGAACGGTTGCAGAATGATGAGCAGATTCAAAAAAAACTTACTCAGCGAGTCAAAATGCTGCGTGGCAGCAAACAAAGCGATCAAAATGACGCCAATAATCAAAATATCTCTGATCTTCTTACGATCCATAGTATCCTCCTGCGATGCGCACTACGCACATGATCCTCTTCTATGGTACCACAAACTTCCGGTTTTGTTAACGTATTACCTCCATGTTTTGCAATTTGGACAAAAAAAGAAACGGGCAAGTCATCCGCCCGCTTCTTCGTGCTTTACAGCAGAATGCAGATCATTCCGCCGTTTCCTTCGTTGATTATCTTGCTCAACGTCTCCTGCACCTTTTCCTGCGCATCCACCGGCATACGCATCAACTTGTTGCTCAGCCCTTCGCGGACCAGCTCATGCAGGCTCTTACCGAAGAAATTGGTATTCCAGATACGCTGGGGATCGTTTTCAAACTCCTCCAGCAGATACCGCACCAGTTCCTCGCTCTGTTTTTCGGTGCCTACCACCGGGGATACTTCCGTTTCAATATCTACCCGGATCAAATGCAAGCTGGGGGCGTTGGCCTTGAGCCGCACGCCGAACCGGCTGCCCTGCTGTACGATTTCAGGCTCCTGCAGTCTCAGTTCGCTCATGGTAGGCGTAACCAGACCATACCCGGTTTCTCGCACGCTGCGCAGCGCCTCTGCCACATGGTCATACTCTGCCTTTGCAGAAACCAATTCCTTCATCAGCCGAAGCAGATGCGCATTCCCTTCGATGACGGTTCCGCATTCCTCGCCCAGCACCCGGTTAAACAGCCCATCCTTCAAGGGAAGGGAATAACGAAGCCTGCCTGCGCCCAGCTCGATCCCCTCGGTACGCAGTCCGTCGGTGTATTCGGACTGAGAAAACGTCTGAGCAAACTGTTGATGGTCACGCATGCAAACTGCATGATCCGCGCCGCTGCGCAGCCCTTCCAGAACATGCTTGACCAGCCAGTGATTCTCATCCAGTGCATTGAGCCAGCTGGGCGCATCGATGAAGATTTCCCTGAGGGGGAACTGATAAAGGACTTCCTCAAAAACATGTTGAATGTCGTCCATGTCCATTTCCTTGACGTTCATCCCCAGCACAGGTACGCCATATCTCTGGCTCAGCTTCTCCTGAAGCGCCAGCGTCTCCTCATCGCCGGGATGCCGCGAATTCAGCACCACGACAAACGGTTTTCCCAGCTGCTGCAACTCCCGTACCACACGTTCCTCAGCCTCCAAATAGGCATCCCTGGGAATGTCGCACACGCTGCCGTCGGTGGTCACCACCAGGCCGATGGTGGCATGGTCGGCAATCACTTTCCGCGTACCGATCTCTGCTGCCTGTTCAAAAGGAATATCATAGTCAAACCAGGGCGTGTGCACCATGCGGGAAGCGCCCTCCTCATCGGTTCCCAGCGCGCCCTCCACCAGATAACCCACGCTGTCCACCATGCGCACCCGTACCGGGATCTGATCGCCCAGTGAAATGGTCACTGCCTCCCCAGGGACGAATTTCGGCTGCGTGGTCATGATGGTCCGGCCATTTCCGCTCTGGGGCAGCTCGTCCGTGAGACGATCCCGCCTTGGCCCGTTGGGCATATCCGCGATCACCATTTCTTCCATCAAGCGGCTGATCATGGTGCTTTTTCCTGTCCTCACAGGCCCCACTACACCGATATAGACGTCTCCGTCCGTACGCTCCGCAATATCCCGATAAAGATTAAACACCTGCTCTTTCAATGCCCATACCCTCCTTGCATTCACTTGGAGAAGGATATGCAGCGGCAAGTGCAGAAATGATGGATGAAATTTTCGCGTATTTGCGTTATACTGGTATGTAGTATTTTTGGATTCCAACCACTCAAGGAGGGGCATACTATGCTTAATCCCCAGCTTGCTCAGGCGATGCAGGAGCTGACCGAGGCATTGATGCAAACGGATGAATACCAGCGGTATACCCAGCTGAGAGAAAGCGTTCTGGCGGACGCCGCATCCAGCGCATTGCTTCGGCGCTTTCAAAGTGCCCAGACCGCGCTGCAGCTGGCTGCCCTGTCCGGCCGGGAGGCGGCAGAGGAAGACGCGGCCGCCTTTGAGGGGCTGAGCGGACTTCTATATGCCAATCAGGAAACGGCTGATTACCTTCTTGCTGAGATGCAGTTGCAGCAACTGGTTGCGCAGCTAATGCAGCAGCTTACCCAGGCGGCCGGGCTTGACGTTCCGCTGCCGGAGATCTGACCCCACCTACATGCTATAGGAGGCACGCCAAGGTGCGAAACAAACGACATTCCAACCGGGAATACGACTATGAATCCCTGCGCGACGAGCGCGAATACGGTTTTTACTGGTACAGCGGCCTTTGGAACATCCTGCGTCCCATCCTGATCGGTGCAGGAGCGCTTTTGGTGGTTTTTGGCCTGCTGTCCTCCGCCTATACCGCAATCGACAACGCCTTCCTCAGTCCGGTGAACCCTGACGATCCCACCGAGATCGCCTTCACCGTAGAAAGCGGCAACAGCCTTACCCGGGTGTCCAAAAACCTGGAGGCTCAGGGGCTGATCAAAAACAGCTCCGTCTTCAAATATTATTGTGACTTTGCCGGACTGGGTCAAAAAATCCAGGCAGGTGATTATATGATCACCCGCGCTATGAACATTTTCGAGATCGCCGATCTGCTCACCACCGGTGACGGCCATCCCATCACCATGGATATCACCATCATTCCCGGCTATACCATCGAAAATGTTGCCGCCTATCTGAAAGAAATGGGCGTTTTCACCGACGAAAGCGAGTTTCTGGAACTGTGCCGTACCGGCGAAGGGGTGACAGACTACTATTTCCTTCAGGATGCCCTGCAAAACGGCCATGTGGAGGATCGCAAGTATCTTCTGGAGGGCTATCTGGCCCCCAACACCTACGAGATCTATACCAACGCCACGCCGCTTGATATCGTGAAGAAGCTGCTTGATCAGACGGACTTTGTGTTCAACTCCGAATGGCAGGACAGAGCCTACGAACTGGGAATGTCCATGGACGATGTACTATCGTTGGCGTCCATGATCGAAAAAGAGGCCAAAAAGGGAGATTTCGCGAAGGTTTCCGCTGTGTTCCACAATCGTCTCAAAAGCAATATGCGGCTACAGAGTGACGTAACCATCCATTATGTAACTACGGAACGCCGCATGTCCCTGCGCGCCAGCGACCTTGCCATCGACTCGCCCTACAATACCTACAAATACAGCGGCCTGCCGGTGGGCCCCATCTGCAACCCGTCGCCGGAAGCCATTCATGCGGCTCTGTATCCGGATGAAAGCTACATTGCTGAAAAATTCCTTTATTTCTGCAGCAAGGATCCGGATACTGGAGAGCTGTATTTCAGCAGAACCTTGGAAGAACATGAGCAGGCACAGAAGATCTATGCGCCGCTTTGGCAGGCGTACGACGAAGAACGCGGCCTGTAAACCCACCACTGGAAGGAGAACAAATGATGGAATTGTTGGCGCCGGTAGGCGGTATGGAGCAGCTTCGGGCAGCAGTGCGCTTTGGCGCTGACGCTGTTTACGGTGGAATGAAACGCTATGGTCTGCGCGCATTTGCCGGAAACTTTGATCTTGACGAGCTGAAGGCAGCCGTCGCCTATGCCCACTTGCACAACGTACGTTTTTATGTAACCATGAATATTCTGGCGGATGATGACCAGCTGTCCGGCATGGTGGAGGCGGCCAGGGATGCTCTTGAGGCAGGCGTAGATGCCGCCATCGTCAGCGATCTTGGCGCAGCGATCACCCTACACCGGGAAGTGCCCGAGCTGCCTATTCACGTCAGCACACAGGCGAACATCACCAATGTGCCGACTGCGCTGCTTTGGCATGAAGCTGCTGGCGCGTCCCGGGTGGTACTGTCCCGGGAGCTGTCGCTGGCACAAATTGCAAAAATGCGCCATAAGCTGCCCCAAGCTCTGGAACTGGAGACCTTCGTTCACGGCGCCATGTGCGTAGCCTACAGCGGCAGATGCCTGCTGAGCGCTGCCGTGCTTGGCCGCAGCGGTAACAAAGGCGCTTGCGCCCAGCCCTGCCGCTGGCAGTATCACCTGATGGAAGAAAAGCGCCCCGGCGAATATATGCCGGTATACGAGGACGAACACGGCACCTATCTATTCTCCGCCAACGATCTGTGTATGCTCCCCCATCTCCCCGCCCTGCGGGATGCAGGCGTAGCGAGTTTGAAGATCGAGGGGCGCATGAAGACAGCCTATTATGTGGCAACAGTGGTATCTGCTTACCGTCAGGCGCTGCGTATTTTGGAACAGGAAGGCGATGAGGCTTTTGCTGCGGCAGTGCCCAGGCTGATGGAAGAACTGCACAAGGCCAGCCACCGCCAGTCCAACACCGGCTTTTATTTCGGTGCACCCGAACCGCCCGCCGGTGCTGCTGGTTTTTCCCAAAGCATGGAATACGTCGGCGATGTCATGGAGGATTCCGCGCCAGGTTCCCCCACGCTGATCAGGCTGAAAAACCGTTTCTTTGTGGGAGATCAGCTGGAAGTGCTGACGCCTGAAGGCTCAAAACCCTTTCAGGTACGGGATCTGTTTCAGGCGGACAGCGGAGAAGCCGTCCAGACAGCCAGCGTGGCCGGGACTCTTTTGCGCATGACATTCCCCTTTGCAGTAGGCGCAGGGGACCTGCTGAGAGGACCGAACCGAAATCACCAGTAAGCATATTCAAAAACATCAAAAGACCACACAGCATGGCTCGACGCTTGCTGCGTGGTCTTTTGGTTTCTGTGGTATGGATCGTGGATCGAATCTTCTCAAAGCAAGGCGGGCATTTCACGGCGTTACGAGATACCGCACAATCTTTCCGGTATTTTGTGCATAGGCGATCTCGGAACGGGTGCTTGAGCCGATATATCCGTCTACATTGATGACGAATATCTCATCCGCCATGTCGATCTTTCGCTTATGCATATCGTCCAGCATTTCCTTGGTTCCTTCCGTCCATACTTCCTGATCGCCCGAATGGCCAAAGAGACCAACGCTGATCACGATGTTGCCTTCGAGGGTCAGCCTTTTCTGTTCCTGAAAAAACGCATCCCTAAACCGTGTACTTCCGCACAGCGTAATCACCTTGTATTTGCCTACCATTCAAACACCTCCGCATGGAATTGAAGACATAAAAAAACCTTCCCGCATTACTGCAGGAAGGTTGAAAAACTCATTACTCGCTGATGACAACAGCAGCGCGCCACTGCCAGTCGGCGTTGTTCTCGGTGATGGTATAAGTGTAGGTCATGCCGGTGCTGGCAACTTTCCACTCATACTCGTTGTTTTCATCGATGATATTGTCGTTGTACTCCCAGTTGACCTGATAGTTCAAGCCTTCGCAGCCGGTCACTGTCGCCTTAAGGGTGATGGTATCGCCGATCTGATAGCTGCTCTTCTCGTTGACGATCTCGATGGTCACGCCACAGTTGATATAAGCAGGAACTTCTTCAACTTCGGTTTCCTCGGTGATTTCTTCTTCAATCACTTCGGTCTCCTCGGTGACTTCAGTCTCTTCGACGACTTCAGCTTCCTCAGTAATCTCTTCTTCAGTCGCTTCGGTTTCTTCGGTGATCTCTTCTTCGGTCACTTCGGTTTCTTCGGTGATTTCTTCGGTCACTTCAGTTTCCTCGGTGATCTCTTCTTCGGTCACTTCAGTTTCCTCGGTGATCTCTTCTTCGGTCACTTCGGTCTCTTCCAGTTCCTCAGAACCTGCGGTAACATCGATCTCATCGGTCACGTTTTCTTCAGCCGTCACTTCGATGACAACATTTTCAGCAACAATAACCTCAGGCTGTTCCTGAGAAGTTACTTCCTCAGCAAACGAAGGCAAACAAACGCTCATCACAAGCAGAATGGAAAGCAGTACGCTCAGCATCTTCCGAAAATTGTAATGCACGATACATACCTCCTTGTTTTGATGACTTTATTATACTGACGAATGGTTACATTCTGGTTGCATAGCGATGTTTTTCCAATGTTTTTTTGTGTTTTTATCTCAACCAAAGGATACATCATGCATGACAGCATTCTTCATCTTACAGAACATATCTAGCCGTATGCATTTGAGCAATAAAGCGCGACAGATATCTGCGGCCCCCTTGCAGAAAGGCTTTTTTGATCGTAAAAGGCTTCCTCTTACTGTTACGTCTAACCTGATTAGCCGCCATCATGTGTAGAGCTCACGGTATCAAGTTTTCCTTTCTGCTCACGCCCTCCGATAACGTCTTGCTTTGAAATGCAGAAGAAAATGGACCAATGTGCTCCTTGCAGCGCTTCGCCAAGGAAGAACAGATTGTAACAATCATGAAGGTATTTGCAGCCCCAATACGGACAAAATATGGTATAATGGGATCAACCGCAAACGATGGGAGGTTACTTTGATGAAAAAGGCACTTACGATTTTCGTGTGCATTCTGCTCCTCGTCCTCTTGAGCGCTTGTCAGATTCATATTGATACCGATCCGTGGCCTGCCAGCCAGGAGTATGCTGAGGCAACTGCGTCGCCTGCCGAGGATCTTCCACAGCCGGTTTCCTTCGTGACACCTGCCGAACAAGACGAAACCGCCATTACCGTAAGCCCGATTCCGCAACCAACGCCTACTCTTCCCCCCACCCCGGTGGAGCCAGGTTTCAATGGATAAATCACAACAAGTCACAGGCACATTCGTCACCTGTGACTTTATTCTATTCTGTCGACAAAACGCAGAACAGCCGCTGCACCATATGATGCAGCGGCTGTTTTTAGCTTGTCCGCAACAAGTGCGAACGTGCAATGCTTATTCGATCACGGAAGCAACAACGCCGGAACCGACGGTACGGCCGCCTTCACGGATAGCGAAGCGGAGACCCTGCTCGATAGCGATGGGGGTGATCAGGGTGATTTCCATGTCGATGTTGTCG
>SVGM01000026.1 GCA_015056365.1 Clostridiales bacterium
ACCATTCAGTAAGGTGGTGACGGTCATTGGAAATCAGTCCTGAACTGCTAAAACGATGTCATGTGAATAAGAACGATGAAGGCGACAGATTTGTTGGTGTTAAGGCTGATTCCGAAAACGCCATGGTCTACTTCCCCGTTGGGTATAAGCTACCGGAGACAGATGAGGAAATCAGACGCGATATCATTCATCTGATCGCCGTGCTTGCCGAGTTCACAAATCGCTCAGACATGCTTCTGGCTATGCAGAAGTTTGAAGCTCCACAGTCAGTTGATTTTCCGATAAACGCATATATGACTGTCATCAACTACTACCTTGAGCAGAATGCGTATTATACGGAAAAAGAGCCAACCTTCAAAACAAGTGATCGTGGTAAGATTGACTGGCCGCAGACGCTACGCAAGCAACGCCCGTTGTTTCAGCCAAATGGTTCTCCTGTCTTTACTCAATACACAGTCAGGCACAACTCACCGAACGACAACAACCTGATTACGCAGATTCATAAATACTGCGTATATGAGAGCTTTCAAAAGCTGGGTTGGCTGTTTACGTCTGATGTGCCACCACGCCCAACCATCGAAAAGAACACCAAGATGTTTTTGAGTGTCCTTAATGATAAACTGGCAAAGACCAATAATGATAAGGACAAGCGCCTGTTCAGTGCGATGATTTCTATGCTGAATTACATTGATGAACAGACCAGCCAGAAACAGTTCTACTTTGGTACGGATAGTTTTGAGTACGTATGGGAGAAGCTGATTGATCGAGTTTTCGGTGTCCGCGATAAGGAGAAATACTTCCCCCGGACCAGATGGAAGCTCCGCGGCGGTAGACAGCGTGATAACTACGCCTTGGAGCCGGATACGATTATGTTGTGCAACAACAAAATCTATGTCCTCGATGCCAAGTACTACCGTTACGGTATTACAGGCAATCCCCAGCACTTGCCTGAATCCACTTCTATCAACAAGCAGATCACCTACGGTGAATACATTGCAACGCAAGAACGCTTTATCAGGCAGTACGGTGGTACTGTGCCCGTCTATAATGCTTTCTTGATGCCATATAGCCGAGAAAAGAACCCCTTTGGGCTCACGACAGTCTTTGGCAATATCGGCGAAGCAAGCGGCGATTGGAAAGGCAACAATAAAGCATACGAGCGTGTACAAGGAATCGTGGTCGATGTTCGGTATTTGATGTATCATTACATGGGCACACACGAGAATAAGATACTTCGCATGGCGGAGACCATCGAAGCAGCACTTGCAGAAAACGGTGGTTTGCCCGAAGCCGCGAACTAATAATAGCCCTCTGCTCCAATTGGGGTGCAGAGGGCTATTTCTTATGCTCGTTGTGATTTACGGCGACGATGGTTTCTCTGGGCAGTTGCATTGGCGCATGCCGGGCAGCAGTATTTATTTCGCGTCGCAGTTGTCTTGACCAAGAAGTGAACATTACAATTAGGATTGGCACACTCCCTATACACCTCAACGCCGGGGCGCATAAAGAAAAGAGAAAAATACATTGCAGAAAGCAGATCTGGCACTTCCCATGAAGGCGCCATTTTGTCCGTATCGTATTTAGGGCTGATATGCTTTATGTTGTGGTTGATCTCTTCTCGGACTACGACACGTGCGACAGATTCGAGGGCTGCTGACAACTGGGCGGTCATCCCTGCGAAGTTAGGGGCTTCATAAAAATCAAGACCATTTATGTAGTCGGCGGAGGCCAATATGCCGACATCCATCATAAAGTGAAATAAGAAATCGATAATGAGCCTTTCCTCCACTGGCAGATTCCGGGCGATTCTGTACGTCCTTACTATGTTCCGAAAACGCAAATCGGTACAACCACTACGGGTAAACTCAACCGCAGAGCCGGATGAAATATCTTCATAGATTTCTGAATCCAGTTCAAAAGTAGGCCCGTAAACCCGATCTGAAATCGTATATGTATTTTTTTGATAGGCTTCCGCACTACCATCAATGTCTGGTAGTTGGGAGGCCTTTTCTATTGTCTTAATAGCGCCATTGACAACTGACTCATATGCTTGAACATTATCCTGGACTGGGATCCGAACGGGATCGCCCATAAGCAGCAGGAGTGTTGGAGCCAAAAGAGTTTGCCACGCAGGGGTACTTCCGTCTAACGCTGTCATTAGCTGGACGGTGGCTTTGAAACGCAGCAAAAGTCTCCACGCCGCATCAGGCGAGAACGATTCATATTGTTTAGTCGAGATTGGAAACAGGAAGCCATTCTTTCTGTAAAACTCGAAAATGTCTTCATTTCTGCCTGGTACAAGTGACAGAAAATGACCGATCACATTGTCATCCTCAATAGCACCCGTGTTTGCAAGGCGCACTAAACCATCACCGCTCGCAAAGGCGAAGCGCGTTACCTGATCACCAATGCTTTTTATACGCAGAACCTCACTACGCTGCCCTGCGGCATCGTGAGTTATATCCAGAACAGTATCAGCCCTGAAGCTAGAAAATGAGAAGCTCTCGTTCATTACCATTCCTTGCGTATTGTTCATGCTGCCTCCGTCCTATGCGCACTGCACATAATAAGTAAGCCTAAAAATAAGGTCATTTATATTATAGCATGACAGCATAAGGAATTCCATAATATTAAGTAATCTTTCCTCAATTAGTAATAGAAATTCCGATAAATTCACTTACTGGCTATTTTGAGATATGATTTTCTTGTCAGCAGATGCTGGCAAATACCTATCTCAAAGCCTGAGATGCGCATCAAGGCGGCGGGATACATAGCGCTTGTGGCCCCACTTGGGTGGGGTGATGAAGCTCTGATGTACCCACCGTTTATTTCCTGTACCTTCATTTTTCTACAGGTCGGTGCATCTCTTACTGGCGCATATGTGTCCTTCCGCGTTTCCGCACTCAGCGGAAAGGACTCAAAATGGCCAGGAACTTTAAAACCCCCAAGAAGGCGCGCACGACCTACAAAGTATATGATGCATACGACCGTGTCGTTGCAGAGTTCATCCCCGGACAGGACGGTGTAACAGAGGTTCTCATCCAGCAGTTACATGCTGCTGACGATGACGAGTTCGATGCCAACCGCCGTGAAGCTTACCACATCCCGGTTCACTACATGGCCTATACCAGCGGCGATGCTGAGGAGGCTGAAGATCGGAACTCGTATCTTGCTGATGAAACCGCTGATCCTTCGATGATTTTGGAAAAAGCAATCAGCCGGACGGAATTCAAATGTGCATTTCATGAACGGTGGAGCCGTCTGACAAAGGAACAGCAGCGGCTTGTGGTTCGTAAGGCCAGTGGTGAGACGAATGTTGCCATCGCAGCAGAGTTAGGGGTATCTGAAGCCGCAATCCGTAAACAGCTGAAGCGTATCCAGAAGCATTTCATTGATATCCATTAAGTACATTGGCGCCGCTCACACGAGTGGCGTCATTCTTTTATTCTTCGAGGGGGTTCGATTCGCGGGTTTTCTTCGCTTATCGCCAGAAGGCAGGTGTCCAATATGCCTTCTGGAATGGAGAAAAAGTGTGACCCAGCAGCAAAAAGAACAAATCTCAAAGCTCCGGGCAAACGGTGCCAGCTTCGGCAAAATTGCTTCTGCGCTCGGTATATCCGTCAATACCGTCAAGTCCTACTGCAAGCGCAACCCTATATCGTCAGAGCCGATGCCTTCACCCAAGGCTGTCGTTCATTCCGGCCGTTGCCCGCAATGCAACGCTCTGCTTGAGCAGTCTACCGGGCATAGGCAGAAGCGCTTCTGCTCTCCGAAGTGTCGTATTGCATGGTGGTCATCCCATCCAGAACAGATGACTCGAAAGAAGCTCTTCTCAGTTGAGTGCCAGCACTGCGGAGGCGTTTTCATGCAGTATGGAAGCCGCCCGAGGAAGTTCTGCTCCCGGGGCTGTTATCTCGCCCATCGGTATGGTCAGGGTGGTGATGCTCATGGCTGATGATAAGGCGCTCATGTATTATCAGAGCACCATGCGCATTGCCCAGCAGTGGCTGGGTTCGGGCCTGATCACGGCGGAGGACTACGAGAAATTTGATACAATCGTTGCCGAAAAGTTTGGTGTATCCGCCCGCAGTATCTGGCGCGATATTAACTTGATAAAGCTGCCCTCTGACGGTAATATGCCACCTACGAAAGGGGGTATCTCGAGTGGAACGCACCATTCAACTGGTTCAGCCGATGAAGCTGGCTGAACGGAAACTGCTCCGGGTTGCGGCATATGCACGTGTTTCGTGCGATAAGGATGCAATGAAGCATTCACTTGCCGCCCAGATCAGTTACTACAACGAATACATCCAGCGCAACCCCGATTGGGTCTTCGCCGGCATCTACGCAGATGAAGCCTATTCCGGTACAAAGGACGACCGCCCGCGCTTCGTGCAGCTGATCCAAGACTGCAAGAACGGCTTGATCGACAGGATCATCACCAAGTCCATCAGCCGCTTTGCCCGCAACACGGTCACCTTGCTCACGACGGTCAGAGACCTCAGACGTATGGGCATCGGCATTTACTTCGAAGAACAGAACATCGATACGCTAACGGAAGCTGGCGAACTGATGATCACGCTCCTCGCTTCTCAGGCACAGGAAGAAAGCCGCGCCACCAGCGAGAACTGCAAATGGCGCATCAGAAAGAAGTTCGAAGAGGGCTACACCACTCATTTCAACCTAGTCGGCTACCATCAGGTGGACGGGCTGGTCGAAATGATCCCGGAAGAAGCAGAACTGGTCAGGCGCATTTTCCAGCTGTATCTTGAGGGATACGGTCAGCAGGCAATTGCCAACATCCTCTTTGAAGAGGATGCACCTACCTGTTTGGGAGGCGAATGGTTCAGCACAACAATCAGAAGCATGCTTCGCAACGAAAAATATGCCGGCGATCTTCTTCTGCAAAAATCCTTTGTCACCGATCACATCACAAAGGAAGTAAAGAAAAACAAAGGCGAAATGCCGCAGTTCTTCATTCAGGATGATCATGAAGCCATAGTCCCCCATGAGGTATTCGAAGCTGTAAGGCGTGAAAACGCCCGCAGAGCCGCCAAGTATGGCAGCAACGGAGGAGAGACTTCTGAACTGACTTCACTGGTGCGATGCGGCATTTGCGGGAAGAACTACCGCCGTAAGAAAGCAAAAGCCAGATGGCTTTGGTGCTGCACCACCTATAACCTCCGCGGCAAAAAATACTGCGCATCGAAGGCGATCCCTGAAGAAACCTTGAGAAACGCCTGCACCCAAGTGCTGGGGCTTGCAGAATATGATGCGGAAGCTGTAAAGAACCGCATCGAACGGATTGACGCCATGCCAGACAACCTTCTGGTTTTCCATCTGACGGATGGCGCAACCCATGAAGTAAAATGGGCATTTCCTTCCCGTTCAGAAAGCTGGACGGTTGAAATGCGGGAAAAAGCCGCTGAACAAATGAGGAGGCGCTATGCAAAGACAGGTAACTAAGCGGCAGGTGCAGGTCATCCAGCCGACGATCAATACGGGCTTCATGCAGACTACGCTGGCTCCGGTAGTCAAAAAGCGTGTTGCGGCCTATGCCCGTGTCTCGACCGAGCACGAGGAGCAGCAGACCAGCTACGATGCTCAGGTCGACTATTACACCAAAAAGATCAAGGAGCGCACCGACTGGATCTTCGTCGAGGTCTACACGGATAAGGGCATCACCGGAACGAATACCAAACGGCGCGAAGGCTTCAATCGCATGGTCAAGGACGCCCTTGACGGAAAGATCGACTTGATCCTTACGAAGTCCGTCTCCCGTTTCGCCAGAAACACGGTCGACACCCTGACCACCATCCGCAAACTGAAGGAACGCGGCGTTGCGGTATACTTCGAGGAACAGAGCATCAACACGCTGGACGGCAAAGGCGAGCTGCTCATTACCATCATGTCCAGTATCGCTCAGGAAGAAAGCCGTTCCATTTCCGACAACGTCACTTGGGGCCAGCGCAAGCGTTTTGCAGATGGCAAGGTTAGCCTCGGGTACAAGCATTTTCTGGGCTATGAAAAAGGAGAAGATGGACTTCCTCAGATTGTAGAAGAGGAAGCCAAGATTGTGCGGTTCATATATCGTGAATTCCTTCTGGGCAAAACCGGCTCTCATATCGCCAAGACGCTGACCGAGGCGGGAGTACCTACTCCGGGCGGTAAAAAGGAATGGCAGGCGTCTACGGTAATGAGCATCCTTCAGAATGAGAAGTACAAAGGCGCCGCCCTCCTCCAGAAGCAGTTCACCATTGATTTCCTTGAAAAGAAAATGAAGGTGAACGAAGGCGAGGTTCCACAGTATTACATCGAACACAGTCATGAACCGATCATCGACCCGGTTGATCACGACCGCGTTCAGCTGGAGATTGGGCGCCGGAAGGGACTTGATCGGCGGTACAGTTCAGCGCACTTGTTCTCTGCGAGAGTGATTTGCGGGGACTGCGGCGGTTTTTACGGTCGAAAGCTCTGGCACTCGAACGACATATACCGCTCCTTCATCTGGCAGTGCAACGACAAATACAAAAAGGATCATCGCTGCAAAACGCCGCATTTGACCGAGGAAAAACTGAAGGAAGCCTTCGTAGATGCCCTCAATCAGCGGATGGAGTTCAAGGAAGAAACCCTTACTGCCTGCAGACTGGGTATTGAAGCCATGTGCGATCTCACGGAACTTGAAGCGGGCATTCGGACCATTACGGATGAAATTGCCGTTCTGGTTGAATTATCCAGACAGCTGATCGAAGAAAACTCCCGCAGTGTTCAGGATCAGGACGAATACCAGCGCAAGCATGCTGCCTTGGTCGAACGATACGAAGAAGCTGATGGGCGGCTTAAGGCACTGCAGGCTGAACGAAGCCGACGGATGGATATTCGCAAGAACACGGAGTGGTTTATGGAGATTTTCAGTCAGCAGGAAGGACTTCTGGACGAGTTCGATGAGGGCTTGTTCTTCGCCCTCGCTGATGTGATGACCATATACCATGATGGGCGCGTGGTCGTTCGCTTCAGAGATGGGGTTGAAATTGAACCTTCTCCGATAAGTTCATCAAAGACTGCATAAACTGCGAGAAATGAAAAAGGCCAGTCGTCAATGACTGGTCTTTTATCGTTTGCAGCTTATTCTGGTCGTATGTCATTAACCACTGCTTTGAACACATCCGATTCGATGATGCTCATAATGTCAGTATGTTCATTGCACATGATCAGAATAATCAGCTGTTCATATTCGTCACGATCATCTGGGTTCTGAATGCGCAATTCATAGTACAGTTCATCACCGCCGCCGTATATTGCATAGCACCCTTTCAAACCGTTCACAATAATAGGCGTCGGGTTCTGCCGAGGATGACTGCCGGTATCTCGGATCATGAGCTCCAGATCCTTCTGCGGACTGCCGCACACCGAGGAGGTTGCCTGATAATTCAGACTGTAGCTTTGATCCGGCGAAAGGAAATGCAGATTGTTGTCTGAAACGGAATCCACCTCCGTATAGAAATAGAATCCTTCAGGGATGGAAAATGATATGCCAGGAATGTGCAAGCGTCCATTTTTGTACTGAATCATCGTATCCCTCGCTTCTTATTCCGCATACAGTACTTCAATCTGATTCTGCTGTGCATATTTTATCGTATTCAGTGTACCGCCCGGTTCGCCATTGAAGACCGCTATGACCAGCGCAGAATGATCAACCATCCAAATATTCCGCTTCTGATAAGCCGCCTTTGAATAAGCTGGGCAGATTGTGCGCTCAAGATCAGCTGCACTGCGAACAGCATTGTACCTCTTCTGCCAGTCAGCCTTCCATGACTTCTCAAAATCAGGATGCGGAATAGCACAGATGAGTTTTAGATCAGGGTTTGCCTTACGCCTGTCCAGCACGACCTCTGCTGCCCAGATGTCTGTACCCTGAGCCATGCCAGTAATAAAAGTTGTGAAACCTCTGGCGATGGCTTGATCGATAGCTGCCGCCAGCGACCGCTTGATTGTCGGTTCGTCCTGCTTTAACTTGCTTGGCCTGTGACCTGTAAAACAGCATCGCTTCATCCTTTTCTCTGCTTCAGTCATATAGATCACCCGTGATGGCTTATTTCTTTTCCCAGACACTGATGGAAACATCGAATGTTGCATCATCGCATTTCAGCTGGAAGGTATAATCAGCATCTTCTCTGACTTCATATTCCAGCTTTCCATCGGTAAGACCCTGTCCTTCGAGCACAAAAGTTTCGATAGATGAATGCCTGATCCAGCTTCCGGTCACGCCGCTGCCATTCTCAGCTTCGATAACTACCAGCTGTCCCTCTTTCAGTCCGGGGAGGTCAATGTAATGATCTCCATTGGCTGTGTTGCCGTGTGCTGCATGCGAAGCGATTCTCCGCATGCCCGGATAGGGAGTCTTTGGGACAAGAGATGCGACTGTGATATATGCAAGCAAAAAGAAAAAAGCAATACCCACAATGAGAAGTGCCTTCCTGCGCTTGAACATGAGAGTCTCCTCCACACATGATAATCACTCAGCAATGCGATAACTTTCACTCAATTATACCATAGAGAATAATTGAAATGAAGCACCGCCGCCGCCAAAATCACTCAAAATTTCTAATCAATTCGCATTTTGTATAGATTTCATATCACTCAGAAATGCTATAGAATTATCTGTAGGTGGTGATTAGATGATTGATGTTGGCGAGCGCTTGAAAGAACTCATGGAAGCGCGAGGACTGAATATGCATTCCCTTGCCAAGCGGTCCGGGCTTTCATGGAACACGATAAAGAACTTCTATTCTCGCAAGTCGATACCGACCGTCACGACCATCTCCATGCTCTGTGATGGCCTCGGCATAACACTCGCGCAGTTTTTCGATGTTGATGGCGACAATGTGCATCTGACCGCTGAACAGCAGCATGTGATCAATCGGTGGGATGCGTTGACTGATCGTGAGAAGGAAATCATTGATGGCATGATGGATATTGCGCTGAATAGTCGCAAGCAGAGCGAAAACTGATAGTCCAAGATAAAGTTCAGGCGGATACTGGCAGCTGTACGCTGTTCGGTATCCGCCTTTTTTGCTTTATGCCATTCTGTGGCTTACATTCAGTACCGCGCTCTGCAGGACTTCTTCTGCACGGTAGCTGGTATTCAGCCAGTCCCGCACAGCTTCCCGGGGCAGAATGACTGGCATCCGATGATGGATGAAAGAGATACTCTCTGCCGGGTCGCGGGTCAGGATAGAGAAT
>SVGM01000005.1 GCA_015056365.1 Clostridiales bacterium
GCAAAAAAGCGTATCAAAACAAGAAAAACCCCTCTGGCAAATGCCAAAGGGGTTGAACGTACAAACCAGAGAAATCAGCGCTTGCTGAACTGGGGAGCACGACGGGCGGCCTTCAGACCGTACTTCTTACGTTCCTTCATACGAGGATCGCGGGTGAGGAAGCCAGCCTTCTTGAGGGCTTCGCGCAGGTCGGGGTTAGCCTTCACCAGGGCGCGGCTGATGCCATGACGGATGGCACCGGCCTGTCCGCTCAGGCCACCGCCAACGACGTTGACCAGGATGTCCATGTCGCCGCCGGCCTTGGTGAGTTCCAAGGGCTGACGCACAGTCATCTTGAGGGTTTCCAGACCAAAGTAGTTGTCAAGCTCGCGCTTGTTAACCAGAATCTTACCGTCGCCAGCGACCAGACGGACACGGGCAATAGCCTTCTTACGACGGCCAACGGCATTGTACTCAACTTTCGCCATTTTCTAAACGCTCCTTCCGTCTTACTTGATCTCGAGAACTTCGGGCTTCTGGGCGGCGTGCTCGTGCTCGCTGCCGGCATAAACCTTCAGCTTCTTGGCCATCTTGCGACCCAGGGGGCCCTTGGGCAGCATGCCGATGACGGCGTGCTTGATCACAAACTCGGGCTTTTCAGCCATCAGCTTGCGATACACAGTCTCCTTGAGACCGCCGGCATAACCGGTGTGATGGTAGTAGATCTTCTGATCCAGCTTCTTACCGCTGAGCTGAACCTTGTCAGCATTGATAACGATGACATAGTCACCGGTGTCCACGTGAGGGGTATAGATAGGCTTGTTCTTACCGCGCAGGATAGCGGCGACCTGGCTTGCCAGACGGCCCAGGATAACGTCCTGTGCATCCACGACGTACCATTTACGCTGTACATCCGCGGCCTTGGCCATGTAGGTATTCAAGGCTGAGTCCTCCTTCAGGGAATCTGTGTAGTGGTGCGGCATTTGATGGTCAGCAAACGCTCGCGAAGTGTCAATAGGATTCCGGGGCTGGCGGAGTCTATTGATGCCAAAAATCATTTTACCAAAACACACAATCTGTGTCAAGCAAATTTCCGCTAAAAACCCCTCTTTTTTTTGGAAGAAAAAAACACGCTGTTAATAGGCAAAAACGATACGGTATCCCTCCAATGGATCTGTGCCGAAAAAACAGCAGGATTTCCCGAAGAATTCATCGAAAGTATTGCTTATTGATTACGTTTTTCGGCGGCCTGTGATTCCACAGGCGCGGCTGATCCGGAGGTTTTTTCATGAATCAGCGAGCAGACATGCGCAGCTACCGGGACGAGCTCAAGGGCATCGCCATCCTGTGGGTGATCTTTTTTCACGCCAGACTGGGGCTGGAATCCACGCCTGTGTATGCCCTGCAGCAGGTGGGATATCTGGGCGTGGATATGCTGCTGTTCCTGTCCGGTTTTGGGCTGTACCATTCCCTGAACCGACAGCAAACCCTTCGCCAGTATCTGGCTCGGCGTGCCCGGCGGCTGCTGCCCAGCTTTCTGCCCATATGTCTTTTGTGGAGTATCTTCATGATCCCCCGATTGAATCTCTCCCCGGTGGAAAGCATCCGTACAGCGGCAGGTAACCTGACCATGCTCAATTTTTTGGCAAGTGTTCCCGCTGAGATCAACTGGTATCTGTCCATGATCCTGGTGACGCTGCTGCTGGCGCCGTTCCTTCACAGTCTGCTGTCCACCGCCAAAAAACCAATGGCAACATGGGCGCTGCTGGTGCTGGGCTCATGCGCGGTGGGGCTTTGCTACATTGCCCACGATCACCTGATGCTGGTATCCAGGCTGCCGATCTTCGTGCTGGGAATGGGATTTGCCATGCCTAAAGGCACCAAGGAACGCCCCAAGACTGCCTTCATTCTCTATCTGCTTGGTTTTGTGGTAGGCGCTGCGATGCTTTGGCTGTGTTTCATCCGCTACCCCGATTTCCTGCTGGACTATGGCATGTATTGGTATCCCGGGCTGCTGATGGTTCCGCCCATCTGCGCAGCCATCGGCTTCCTTCTGCGCAAGACTTCCGGCGTCAGTTGGTTATTCGCTCCTCTGCGTCTGATCGGCCGGGCATCCTTCGAGATTTTCCTGTTCAACACGTGGTTTGAAGTGTACTGCAAAAAAGTAGCTCAGATGACCGCGCCCCTTGACTATCTTCTGTGGATGCTTCTGTCGCTGGCTACTGGAATTCTGTGGCATCTGGCGGTCGGCTGGGTTTATTCCAAGTTTTTCTCTACTGAGAGAGAAGGCTGAGGAATGATCTTGATCAGGACGATCAGATTCTGATCCGCTGCAACGACGACCTGGTGCCGTATCTGTCAAAAAAGCTACGCCGACCACTTTAGGCGCTACATTTTGCACCGTTAAAAGGCCTAGCAAAACAAGGTACGCACAAAACGAAAACCGCCGGGGTGCAATAAAAGCGCCCGGCGGTTTTTGACGCGCTGCAGGATGAAAGCCATGTACAGCAGTGCGCCGCTTTCCGACTGAATTCACATGTTTTTCTGAGCATTTGCCTTTATTTCATCCATCTCAGCAATCAACTCGCTTAAGGGCCGATATTCACCGCCCCACCACTCGAATACATGCATGCCTTCGTCTTCAAGCACCGATTCAATCAGTTGCATTTTGATACCCAATTGTGCAAGCAAACCTTCCCGGTCAATCGGTGCATATTCAAAAGGAAGCAGTTGACTGAACGCCTTATAGGAAACGCCGCAAACGACTGTCTGAATTCCAAGCGAGGCAATGGCGCCAAGGCACCGTTCACACGGCGCACAGCTTGTAAACAAAACCGCTTCCTTCAGCAATGCATCAGAATACTTATTGGCGCACTGGTGCACCAGATTAAACTCAGCATGGCCGAAGATGCCGTTCTGGTAATCGGCAGTATTCTCCGCTTCTTCGATGATTTTACCGTTGTGAACCAGCACAGCGCCAAAGGTATCGTGTCCTTTTTTTCCTGCATTGATCGCCAGCTCGTAGCATCTCTTGATATATCGTTCGTTATCCACGATTGTTCCTCCGCAAACCTTGGTTATCCTAGCAAACAATCCTGACGCAGACCGTGAAAACAGACGTTTCCGCGACCGTAACGATGCTGCGATGCCCGCCCTGTCGCCGGACGTTTTGTTATCTACGGATCATTTGCAGCGCTTCCCAGCTTTCGCCCATGACCTGGTCCTGCCGAGCGGCACGCGTGGGATCCGGCGAAAAGCCAGCAGCTTCATAGCAGTGCAGCGCTGCGGGGTTGTTGCTGTACACAGACAAATGCAGGCTCCTGGCCTTCATCCTGTCAAAGGCGTACCGAACCGCGCAGGCGATCATGCGCTTGCCGGCGCCGGCGCCGCGCAGCGCATCGTTCAGCACCACAAAGCCAAAGCGAACGCCGTTTTCTACATCCTTTTGGGAAAACAGGCTCAAAAAGCCGGCAGGCTGCCCTTCCCATTGCCAAATGAACGTGTGTCCCTGGGGATTGCGTGCCATAGCGGCGTTCAGCATCCCCGGCTGTAGCGGCCACGAACCAACATGTCCGGCACACCAGCGAAAGTACGTACGCTCGCTGTCGATCCAGCCGAGTACAGTCTGCTCGTCCTGCTCGTGGTAGGGGCGCAGGACACCCAGCAATTCCCCGCGACGGGCGGCGGTCAGGCTTTTCAGCGCGCAGTCGTAGCTGTGATAGAGCATCTGCAGAAGCACCTCGTCCGGAACCGTTCCGTCCATGGTAATGGTGTTGTTGTAGGGCTGCTGCACAGGCGGGCAGTGATAGCCGCGACGCACCGTGCCAGGATACTGCTGCCGCCAATCCATGCCTTGATTGGGTTCGCACTTGAAGCTGACCCAGCCGGGCATGGGCATAAAGGAAGCAAAGATCCTGCCGTGCTGACCGATCCGCACACAGATGCTTTCCGGCCCAAAGGGGCTCTCGGCGCACGCGGCGGGAAGCGTCAGGGCTTTTTCCAACAAATCAGAAAGATTCATCTCAGGCCTCTTTCATCGGAAGACGCGCAACGCCGCTTTCCACAGCTGCCTTGGCAACGGCCTTGGCTACCGTCTTGCCCACCCGGGGATCAAAGGCCTTAGGCAAGATGTATTCCTCGCTCAGTTCCTCCTCGTACACCAGCGAGGCGATGGCCAGCGACGCCGCCATTTTCATTTCGTCATTGATATCTCGGGCACGTACGTCCAGCGCACCGCGGAAGATGCCGGGGAAGGCCAGCACATTGTTGATCTGGTTGGGATAGTCGCTTCTGCCGGTGCCCACCACAGCTGCGCCAGCAGCCTTGGCTTCCTCGGGCATGATCTCCGGAACCGGATTGGCCATGGGCAGCACAATAGGATTCTCCGCCATGGCAGCGATCATCTCGGGCTTGAGTACGCCGGGAACGCTGACGCCGATAAACACATCCGCGCCCTTCAGAGCCTCGGCCAGGCCGCCCTTCACCTTGCGCTTATTGGTGACGGCGCACATTTCTTCCTGCGCGGGGGTCATCTTTTCTCTGCCTTCCACCACGATGCCGTGACGTCCCAGCAGGATCAGATCCCCTACGCCAAAGCGCATCAGATGCTTGGCAATGGCAATGCCCGCAGAACCTGCGCCGTTGATCACGCAGGTGATGTCCTCCATCTTTTTGCCCACCAGCTTGAGGGCATTGAGCAGCGCAGCAGCCGTCACGACGGCAGTACCATGCTGGTCATCATGAAAAACGGGGATATCGCAGATCTCCTTTAGCTTGCGCTCGATCTCGAAGCAGCGCGGCGCGCTGATATCCTCCAGATTAATGCCGCCGAAGCTGCCGGAGAGCAGATATACTGTGCGAACGATCTCGTCCACATCCTTGCTCCGGATGCACAGCGGAAATGCGTCTACATCACCGAATTCCTTAAACAGTACGCACTTTCCCTCCATCACAGGCATGCCTGCCTCGGGGCCGATATCGCCAAGACCCAGCACAGCCGTGCCGTCGGTGACCACAGCCACCAGGTTGTGCCTGCGGGTCAGCTCGTAGGATCGGTCAGGATCCGCATGAATCGCCATGCAGGGCTCAGCTACGCCGGGGGTATACGCAAGGGACAACGATTTGCTGTCAGTCACAGGTGCACGGGAGACCACCTCGATCTTTCCGGCCCATTCGTAGTGCTTTGCCAACGATTCTGCGCGAATATCCATTGTCATCGCTCCTTTTCAAAAGTACGGTCTATTGTAGCATCATTCCCCCGCTTTCGCAACCGAACAAACACCATTTATACACTTGACAAAAGCTGCCTATCTGCTATCATCATCTGGACTACCACAAAGGAGACCGCGTCATGAAATCCATCTTTGCCCGGCTCAGGAAAAACGCTGTGATAGATACCCTGTGCACACTGGAAGGTAACGCCAAGCCCTGCCTGTATCTGGAGCCCTTGTGGGGCATTCCTTATAACCTGTACACACCTTTTGTTTCGGTATACATGGCGGCACTGGGCATGAGCCCCACGCAGATCGGCCTGATCTCCACCATTTTTCTGGCTTCTCAGATGGTGTGGGCACTGCTTAGCGGCGTTCTGACGGACAAGCTGGGCCGCCGCCTGTGCACAGCCATCTTCGACTGCATCAGCTGGTCGGTCCCTGCCCTTTTGTGGATGCTGGCGCAGGATTTCCGGTGGTTTGTTGTCGCAGCGCTGTTCAATGGCGCATGGCGCGTTACCGAAACCTCCTGGGATCTTCTGATGATTGAGGATGCGCCGGAAAGCAAGCTGGTGCATATGTACACCATCTCCTCTATCGCCGGCCTTCTGGCGGGCTTCGTTGCACCGCTGGCCTATTTCTTTGTGCAGCGCCTGACCATCGTGCCGGCGGTGCGCATCATCTACGGCTTTACCTTCCTGATGATGACCTCCAAATTTATTATTCTGTACTTCCTCACCAAAGAAACCTCCGTAGGCAAGCGCCGCATGGCGGAAACCAAAAATGTGGGACTCTTTACCCGCCTGTGGGACAGCCGCAAGGTTCTTGTGCGTATGCTCCACTCCCGCCGTATCCTTCTGACGGTGGCGTTCATCGCCTGCTACAGCGGTATCTGCAATATTAACAACGCCTTCTGGCCGCTGCTGATCACGGAAAAGCTGGGCATCCCCACCGAAAACCTGTCCATTTTCTTCACCTTCAAGACCCTGTTCATGCTGGTATGTTACTTCGTCATCGCGCCCAAGCTGGACGTGCGTTACTTCCGTTCCCCTGTGGTGCTGGCGTTGGGCCTGCTGATTGCCCAGCAGGTGCTGATGCTGCTCATGCCCACTGGCGCCTTCTGGCTGGTGGTGGTGGCGGTCATTCTGGAAGCACTGGCGCTTTCCGTGCTGGGCCCCATGTGCGGTTCCCTGCAGATGATCAATATCGACCGAGAGGAACGCGCCAGAATGCTGGGCTTCTTCTACGCCATGTGCATGCTGTTCACCTCGCCTTTGGGTTCCCTGGCTGGCATTGCAGCAGAAGCCGATCGTGCCAATCCCTTCTGGATGAATCTGGTGCTGACGCTGATCGCCATTACGCTGGCGCTGGTCTTGTGGCGCGAGCGCAGAACGGATCTGCTAGAGGAAGCAAACTGACGCTGCCTCATCAAAACACACCCCGGATGGTTTTCCAACGAAAAAGCCATCCGGGGTGTTTGCTTTGTTGCGTAGCGCAGCAAAGAAGAGAAGCCTATTTGCTGTTTTGATGGATCTGGTTCATCCGTTCGCCTGCCTCGTCCAAAAGGCGATAGATGTAGCTTCGGCTGTAGTGCATGCGCCGGGCGATGATACCGCAGGGGATGCCGTCCAGGATACGTTGGGTGGCCACTGCCCGCAGCAGCCCGGCAGGCAAACGTTCCACCAACGGACGCACCATCTGAAGAATGCTGTCCCGTTCGCTTTCCAGTTCCTTGATCCCCCAGCGTTCGGCTTCGCTTTCCAGTACGGCGTGTTCGATCCGGCTTGTTTCTACGCCCCGTCCATAGCGCACAGGCGTCAGGCGGCTGTTTGCCCGCTGCGCACCCTGCATCAGGTAATGGATACGACCTTTGGCGCGCGTGATGGCGCGATGAATCGCATCCAGGCGTGCCAGTACTTCCTTGAGGTCGACAAGACCATCGCGGATATAAGAATGAAGACTGTTGTTTTCCTGCGTCATTGGTGTTCTCCTTTTGTCATCAATCGTTATCTCTGGCCGGAGAGATGAATGGCCTCACCCTGTCTACGTTTCCGTATCGTACCGGCGTTTTTTGTATGCGAACATACGTTCGCTTTCCAAATTCATGATATACGCACTGGTAAGGATTGTCAAGAGGTAGAAATAGCCCCTTTTTTGTCGTATTTTATCGAAAATCCTTGGTTCATCAGTCCTCTGAACACTTGCACCAATCTTTTCTCAAACATTTCTGTCAGTTCCGCTCAAAGCAGCCGGTTGATAACCCTTAAATTCCCTTATTTATGTAGGAAAACAACGTTACTATTCCAGTTACAAATGCTTGACGGAAATGGAAAACCTATGTAAAATAGTAAAAGATGATCGCTTTTATCCTCTGCTGGAATCTGGAGGCGAATATAATGAATGCAACGAATGCAACATATTGCAAACGCCAGCGGCAGCTTGCTTTCTTGTTGGCTGTTGTGATGCTTTCATCTTTTATGGCGTGTGCCTTGTATGCTGCAGCGGAGTTGTTTTTACCCTCAGCGTCGGGTGACGTGGTTTTTGTCAAGGATGAACTTGTTGTGGACGCTAGCCACGCAGATCAGGGATATCTGATGGCAAAGCACGACCCTGATGACAAACCCCTGAAACTCCGTCTTACCTGTGGTAAAAACTCCATGACCTATGATTTCGAACCCAACGGAGCCTATGATATTTTTCCGCTCCAATTCGGCAACGGCAGCTACAAGCTGGAAGTGTTCCGCCAGGTGTCAGGCAAGCGCTACACACCTCTTTTGGAACAAACCATCGAGGTAGCGCTTGTCGATGAAACACTGCCCTACCTCTACCCCAACCAGTATGTCAACTTCACCTGGGAATCCGAGGCTGTGCTGAAGTCCTACGAACTCTGCTACGGCGCAGATACAGAGATGGAAAAATACCAAAGTATCTATCGCTATATGGCCAATCACATGATCTACGACTTTGACAAAGCCCGCAGCGTCAAGCAGGGATATCTTCCTGTGGTAGATGACGTTCTGTTCGAGCAGAAGGGCATCTGCTTTGACCTGTCTGCTTTGATGGCGGCCATGCTCAGGGCACAGGGCATTCCTACCCAATTGGTCATTGGCTATGCAGATAAGATCTATCATGCCTGGAATATGGTCTATCTGGACGGCCAGTGGATTTTGTGCGACATTACGTCCGATATTATGTGCATGGATGTTGGACGCTATACCACCGAACGCTTTTATTGAGCCGAATCCAAAAATAACAAGGAGGACACCGTCATGAGCCGCAAACTACGTTTAAGCCACGAGGAGCTCTCTGTTCTGTGCGAACAGATCGCGCTTGTGCTCAGAGCCGGTCTGCCCATCCACGATGGCGTGGAAGCATTGTGCGAGAATTACAAAGGCACACGTTTCGAAAAGAACTTTAATGATCTGAGCATCACGGTCATCGAGACCGGCAGCCTGTCCATGGGCTTCAAGAATGCTGAGGTCTTCCCGGATTATCTGATCTCCATGACCGAGATCGGCGAGAAAACCGGTGAACTGGACGGCATTATGGAAGAACTGTCCCTGTATTATGACCGTGAAGCTGCTAATCGCCGTTCCATCAAGAGCGCGCTGTTCTATCCCCTTCTGCTGATCATCATGATGGCGCTGCTCATCGGTGTGCTGGTCACGCAGGTGCTGCCCATTTTCGAGAATGTATACGGCAGCTTCGACTCTGGCTCCAGCGCGGGCTGGATGAACATGGCCGTCACCTTCGGCAAGGTAACGCTGATCGTTGCAGGCGTGCTGATCCTCGTTGTGATCCTCTTCCTGCTGGCCATCAAGCTGGACAGCAGCCAGCGTCTGCTGCAGTTCCTGCAGAATCTGCTGCCTCCGCTGAAGCGTCTGGAGCAAAAGCTGTCCGCCGCCCGTTTTGCCTCCACCCTTGGCATGATGCTGCGCAGCGGTTTCCCGCTGGACGAGAGCATGGATCTGGTGGAAAAGCTCTTTACCAACAAACGGCTGCGCCAGCGCGTGAGTCAGTGCCGCGAAAAGATGGAAGAAGGCGCGTCCTTCCCTGACGCGGTTGGCGAAACCGGCATCTTCGATCCGCTGCACTGTCGTATGATCTCCGTAGGTTTTCGTGCCGGTCAGACCGACCGGGTCATGAGCAAGCTGGCGGCCCTGTATGACGAGGAAGCCAACACCCAGATCGGACATCTGGTTTCCGTGATCGAGCCTTCCCTGGTGGCGCTTATGTCCATCATCATCGGCGCGATCCTGCTGTCCGTTATGCTGCCCCTGCTCAGCATTATGAGCAACATCGGCTAAGCTCATGCTGACGCCCACCTCATTTGGAAAGGAGGAAAGACCGTGTCTGGAACCAAGCAACCTTCTCTGTGGAAAGGCCTTTTGCTCACGGTGCTGGTATTTGCGCTGCTTTTGAGCGTACTGGTGATCGGTACGTCCAGCGTGAACAACCGCAACGAAAGCCAGCAGATGGCTGAACTGGAAGCTTCCGTGCGCCGTGCTGCCGTGCTGTGCTATGCCGTTGAAGGCCGTTATCCGGAAAGCGCCGAAGAGCTTCGGCAGAACTACGGCCTTGCCTACGACCAAAACCGTTTCATTGTCCAGATCGATGGTTTTGCTTCCAACCTCCTGCCGGATATCCGCATCCTGACCATCGGAGGTGAGGGAGATGAGTAAGAACAAGTCCAGCAACGCCATTACCAACCATGCCATCGGCGGTCTGTTTATTTTCTGCCTGATCGCCCTGTTTGCAGTGCTTGCCGTCACCCTGACGCTGACCGGCATGCGTGCCTATCAGAGCGTCAGCGAGGCTTCCACTGGCAACAGCGAAGCCCAGATCGTACTCAGCTACCTGCTCAACAAAGTCCACACCACGGATAGCTCCGCTGCCGTGACTGTCGTGGAGGATCAGGACCTGCAGTATCTCTGCCTGACCGAGATCCTCGAAGGCGACCCCTACGAAACACGCATTTACGCCTACGAAGGCTCCATGTGGGAGTATTTCTGCGAAGCGGACGAACCTTTTGAGCCTCAATACGGCGAATTGCTGGTAGACGTGGAAAAATTGGAGTTCCAGATGGAAACTCCCAGCCTTCTTTTCATTTCCGTTGCAATGCCTGACGGCGCAAACGAACAGCTGCACGTTGCGCTGCGTTCCCAGGAGGTGCTGCCATGAAACGCTATCAGGGGAACATTCTGCTGATCGAACTGCTGATCGTCATTCTGTTTTTCTCCCTCTCTCAGGTGCTGATGGTGCGGGTATTTGCCTCCGCCCATCAAAAGTCTCAGGATAGCGGCATGCTTCGCCACGCCCTGCTTGCCTGCGAGAACGTAGCGGAACAGCTCAGCGTCAGCGAGGAGCCGGATACGGTGCTTCTCCGCCTTGGCTTCAATGGTCAGGATGGCCAGTATCTGTACTGCCATGAAAAAGGCTTCGATGTCTATGTGACCTGCCAGCGGCAGGATCAGCCCGGCGGCGAACTTCTCTCCTCCACCATCACTGCCCAAAAGGATGACGATGTGATCCTGACCCTTCCGGTTTCCTTCTATGTACAAAAGGAGGGAACGGTATGAAAAAGCAAGATTCTCAACAGCGTGTTGGCGTGGGCGTATCGTCTGTGCTGATGATCCTGGTTGTGCTGGCCATGACGGCGCTTTCGCTGCTCGCTCTGGGCAGCGCCCGTTCCAACGAAAGCATGACCAGCCGCAACGCCACCGTGAGCGCGGCTTATTATGTGGCAGCGGATCAGGTGCAGCGCCAGCTTGCTGATATTGACGCAACCATTCTGCAGGGACAGGCGGAATCTGCTGACCTGTTCTGGTTTGAAATGCAGGGGTTGGACGAGGTCACCTGGACCGAGGAGGAAGTCGGCATTACCTTCCGTTTTTCTGTGGATACCGGCGAGGGACATACCATCGCTGTGACCGGTGTATTGACCGGAGAGGCTTTTCCCCGGTACAAGCTCACCGAACACCGGTTGATCAACAACGACGACCTGCAGGAAGATACTTATCTTGTGTTGATGGGAGAGTAACGAATGGAAGGTTTTGAAACGCTGGAGTATATCCTGAAAGAAACGCTGCTCAAAGGCGGCTCGGATATCTATATCATCCCCGGTTCCCCGGTAACCACCAAGGTAAACGAAAAGTTCATCGCTTTAACCGAGGAAAAGCAAGGTACTGCCAACTGCACAAGCCTGATCGAAAAGATTTATCAGCTGGCAGGCAATCGGGACATCAACCGGCTGGCCGCTGAAGGCGACGATGACTTTTCCTTTGGTCTGGCGCACGTAGGCCGTTTCCGCTGCAATGCGTTCAAGCAAAGAGGCACCTTTGCCGCCGTCTTGCGCGCCGTGCCCTTTGAACTGCCCAACCCGGCCAATCTGGGCATTCCCAAGGCGGTCATGGATCTGAGTTCCCGCCGCCACGGCATGGTGCTGGTCACCGGCCCCGCAGGCAGCGGTAAGAGCACCACGCTCAGCTGTATCATAGACCGCATCAACAACGAAGCAGATGCTCACATCATCACACTGGAAGACCCCATTGAGTTCATTCATCCCCACAAGCGCTGCATCGTCACCCAGCGTGAAATCATGAACGACACGCAGACGTTTGCCCACGCGCTGCGCAGTGCCCTTCGTCAGGCGCCAGACGTGATCCTGCTGGGCGAAATGCGCGACTATGAGACCATTCAGACGGCGCTGACCGCCGCCGAAACCGGTCACCTGCTGCTGTCCACTTTGCACACCGTAGGTGCCAGCAAAACCATTGACCGTATCGTGGACTCTTTCCCTGCTTCCCAGCAGGCGCAGGTTCGCATGCAGCTTTCGCTGGTGCTCAAAGCCGTGGTCAGCCAGCAGCTGATCCCCTCCGTCAACGGTGGTCTGGTCGCCGCCTTTGAAGTCATGCTGGTGGACAACGCCATCGCCAACATGATCCGCGAAGGCAAGGTCCACCAGATGGACAACGTCATTTACGCCGGCGCCGCCCAGGGCATGACCACCATGGACAATGACATTCTGCGGCTGTACCGTGCCGGTACCATCTCCAAGGAGAACGCGCTGATGTACGCCATCAACCAGGAACTGATGGCAAAGAAACTGAACTAAACGCAAAAAAGACCGCCAGGTGGTCGTTCATAAAACAGTGCAAGTCGTGACAGCATGCAATGCTGTCACGGCTTGCTTTTCTTTGTGCTCCATGATAATATCGCGAAGAATGTTGAAGTGATTGGGGGAGATTTTTTGACAAAAAATGACAATGCACATTCTGTCAGACTGGTTGAAAGCATAAGACGAAATGCAGGAAACGATGAAGCCAACAATTTTGAAGAAAAACTCCCACTGGCAAAAACTGCTGGTCTTGAGAAAAAATTCGAATGGGCGAAGAATGCTTGTGAATATCTTGAAGATCATTTTGACACCGAAACCGTGATAAGTATCAGGAAAGAATGTAGATGTAATGATGGCAAGTCAATCGCAAAAAAGATTTTGAAATATTTGAGTAAAGCAAATAGCATTAAACAGTTTGTAGAGACTTTTAATGCACATGAAACCTTTGCAATTCTGGAATACATATCAGAAAATAAGCTTTTATTCTGTTATCCTCAATGCTATTGCGCTTGTATAAAAAGAGTGCCGGCGGAAGTTTCAAAAACTTGGTGTTATTGTACATTGGGAAATGCGGAAGGAATTTTTCGAGAAGTCTTTAAGAGGGATGATATAAGAGTTACATTGCTTAAAAGCATAAAGACAGGTGGAGAGAAATGCGTGATCGAGGTGGAATGGTAAATCAACAGATGATGATTTTGTCTGCCGTATCGCTTTCATAACAGCGCACTTCCATACATAACTTCCACCATGTAGTGCAAAACGCCGTACTGCTTCAGCAGTACGGCGTTTACTGTTTTACGAGCGCCACTCTACGCGGTCCTTTTATGGGAAATACGGTTCGAATAAGCATTACACGGACAGAAACTTATCGCACCATATCAGGCTTTGCCCGTGCCCAGCCTGCCGGGGTGCTTCATGAACCGGCTCAACCCATTCAGCGGCTCCTCTCCGGTCTCCGGCCAGGTTGGCTGGGGGGTGAGGGTTTCGCTGAGCACCCGGACCACCTCCGCATCATCCGGACGGCTGGCAGGATCGGCGCTGAGCATACGCTGGATCATCTGCCGCAGCTCACGGGGCAGGCCGCCCGACAAAACCGGCGTTTCTCCGTCCAGCACAGTTTCGTAAAGGTAGTGGTATTTGGCCGCATCAAATCCAGGCAATTCTCCCGTCCAGATGCGGTGGATCATTGCGCCGAATGCAAAGGTGTCCAGCGCCGTGGTCATCTCCACAGGCTGTCCGGTCATCCGCAGGAAAGCCTCCGGGGACAGATACACCGGATCGCCCTCCAAACCGCTTCCCTCTGGCGGAGGATCATCCACCAGAAAGCCGCTGTCCAGATCGATCAGACGTACCAGATAATCCATGCCGGCAGGCGCCAGCAGTACGTGTTCCGGTTTCAAATCCGCATGGACGATCCCTTGCAGATGCAGTCGCTGCAGGCACAGCGCCAGATCAAGCAGCACCTGTCTTTTCTGTTTTTCGGAAAGGCCGTCCGTATTCTCCCCTGTCCGGGTGGTGGATACCTCCTCGCTGGCAGCATAATAATGCCCTTCGCAGCGAAAAAAGTCCAGCACCGGCACCAGCGTATCCCCGATCACGCAGCTCATGGCGGAATAGAGGCGCTGTTTGCGGCGTTCAAAACGTTTGCAGCGTTCCTTTTGCTTTTTCTGTATGGGCGTATCCGTTGCCGCCGGATACACGGGAGAAAGAAACTGCTTGAGAAAAAAACGTTCCGTGCCCCTCATGGCAATACACCAGCGGGCGCTGCCGCTGCCCGCCGTTCTCATCTTTGTCAGCAGGCTATATTCGCCAATCCTGTCCGTCATGTTCCGTTTCCTCCATGCGGTTGTAGTCCTTGGCATATGCAAGCCAATAGCCTCTCACAGCTTCATGATCCCGCTTTTTGCGTCTAACGGGCGTAATGAAAGCCCGCTTGAGCCGTTCGTGTCGAGGGGCGAAGTACTGCTTCATGGCGTCGTAATGATCAAAGCCATAAGGGCAGCAAAGCAGGGTAGCGTCGTCCTGAACAACGCTGCGCAGCTGTGTCTCTACGCGTTTCTGCCAACGAGCTGAATCCTTTGCGCGCTGCATAGCGTCAAGCAGCAGCATCTCCAGCTCCATGGGGTTGGCGATGGCGCTGTATACGCCGTCTGTGGCGCAAATCAGCATCCCCTGCTTTGCCAGCGGAAAACGCCGCATATGCAGTTGCACAGGCTTATCCGCACTGAGGAAGTTGCTCAGGGGAAGATCCAGATACAGGCTGTCAAATGCGTCATGTTCGCCGCGCACGTCGTCCACGGTATGCTGATGCAGACCGTTTTCATCAAGGGTATAACCCCGGCTGTCCCCTGCCCAGATCATGCAGCAGGCAGGATGCTGCCCCTGTGCCTCTGCCATGGCAGCGCAAAGAGTGGTGGGCAATACGCGCTGCATGCTGCCCACGATGCGCACACCGGCATCTTCGCAGTACTTTTTGGCAAAGCTGGACAGAACTTCCTGAAAGTCCTGCTGGAGTTCTTCCAGCATCTGTTGACCCTGCGCCGCCGTTACCGGAACCTGCATCCTCTCCTCGGCCCAGTTTTGCATTGTACGTGCTGCCAAACGCGACGCCAGATACGCGCCTGTCCGGCCGTCGAGGGATTCATAGCGTCTGCTGCCCAGCCCGCCGCAGCCATCCGTAACGCACAGCAGGGTTCCGCCGGCCAATTCGCACATAGCAAAGCTGTCCTCCCCCTGCTCGGAGACGACAGCACATTGCACCACAATAGCTTCACCCAGCAGCGTCAACGCCTCCTCCCTGTGGGCGCATCCGCGCTCAGATGGTGTTGCATACAGCGTCCAACACCTGACGATACTCCACTTCCAGCAAGCCTTCGCTGACCGTCTGCACATGGATCACCTGACCCCACTCGGAGGAAATGCGGCTCCATTCCGGCGCGTCGGGCGCAAAGATCAACAGACGCTTGGCGTTTTCATCCATACCTCCGCCCAGCTGCTCATCTTCCCACCAAAGGCTCAATTCATCAAAATCCTTGGCCATGCCTTCTGGATACCAGGGCGCGATCTTGCCGTGACCCAGCTCATGCGTGGGCGCGTCGGACCACACCACTATGATATGGCGTTTTTTGACGCCTTCCCGGGTCCAATCGCTGCGAATGGCATAGCCAAGCGCTTCCAGACCGTCTTCAGGAATGTCGCCGCCGCCCTTTGCTTCAATACCTGCCACACACTCCTGGAACATCTGCGCCTGCCCGGGCAACACAAAAAAGTCGCTGCTGAGCATCGCTTCTTCACCGTCATTGATATAATCACGGAACGCAATCACGCGCACACGAAGCTTATCGATGGTCTTATGCTTTTTTTCCATTTCTGCTGCGATATCCCGGTAGAGATTCAGCGCATTTGTCTTGACAAAATCCAGCACATGGCGCATGCTTCCCGTAGCATCGATACAAAAAACCATATCCACATGATAGGTCAGTTGATAGTTCTGCATTTTTTTGCCCCTTTCTGGCACCTTTCTTTAGTAAAGATTCTGCGTGAAAGATATGGATTCCTGCCGAAACGGGAAGGAATTGTTACCCTTGACAGCGAAATGAATAATGATGTGATTTAGCACACGGGAGTGAAGCATCCATGAAAAAAAGAAAACTCCTAAGCAATATACTCATTGGAATTGGCTGTGTAGCGCTGTTCATTTCGCTTGCTGCATTTCTTCTGCCGCGGATCGACAACGAACAGTTGCGTCTTGTGCTTTCCTCTTTCGAGACCCCGTCCAGCAATCCCGTCATTCAAACGATGAACGATGGTATGCTCTTCGCCATGGAAAACTGCTATCCCCTGATGCTTATCAGTTCAATGGTCTCCCTACTGGGTATTCTGCTCAGTTTGGGCGCCAACAGCACCGAACCGCAACAACCTGCTGCCAAGCGCCGAACTTCTTCGCAACGGGTACGTAACGCCTCTGCGCTGCCTGTCATACCATCCAAGAAAAATCCCTTTGCTTCACTACCCATGCAAACCGCGCCCCGTCCGGCGAATGCTACCCCAACGGAAAACAACCCCTTTATCCGCTATACGCCGGTCGAGCGCAACAAATCGGAAGCAACACCTGCCGGTAGCAATCTTTCCTTCAAAGAAAGGGAGGATCATTCCTTCGCCGCCCGCCATTTTTTCGCTCCGGAAGAAGTACCCAAAACGATCCAGTCTCCCGAATTCGACAACTCCCTTTCGGCTGCAAACATTATTCCCGACAGCAATGCAGAGATTCCGCAAGACGATCTTTTCATCGCCTATCGTAGAAAACCCGCGACTTCTGCACAGCCGGAAGCGCCTGCGGTGTTCGAACCGGCAGAAGACGACCTGTCTTTTTCCGCCATTCCAGCGTCTGCTGCACGTCTTGCCCATACGCATGCAGTTGAGCAGCCAAACGCCCCCGCACCTGAAGCTGCAGAACAGCCCGTCAGCTCCAGGCCAGTCATCCGCTCCACCTTCCGCAAAACATACGAAGATCAACCCATATCCGACGTCCCTGACGAAGCAGCACAAACGCCTGTGCCCGTTGTTTCAGAGCCATTCTCCGAAACAGCGTTCCTTTCCGTTCAGCCCGCTGCTTCCGACACTCAGCCAGTGGTTCGCATCAAGAGTACCATGGGGCGCAGACGGTGAAAAATGGATTGACAAACGTATATTTTGTGGTAGCATAAGGTTTGGTAAGAACGTTTCAGAATGGAGGACTTTGCAAATGGATGCTTCAATTCGTTCCACCTGCACCCAAGTGCGCCGTGATATCATCAATATGACGGCGGATGCGGGCTGCGGCCATCCCGGCGGCTCCCTCTCCATCGTGGAGGCGCTGGTTGCCCTGTACTTCGATGTGATGAACATCGATCCCCAGAACCCCAAGGCTGAAAACCGCGACCGCTTCGTGCTGTCCAAGGGTCATGCCGCCCCCGCTCTCTATGCGGTTCTGGGCGAGCGCGGCTTCTTTGACACCGCCGAGTTCAAGCAGTTCCGTCAGCTGGACAGCATTCTGCAGGGTCACCCCGATATGAAGCGCTGCCCTGGCGTGGATGCTTCCACCGGTTCCCTCGGTCAGGGCATCTCTATCGCCACTGGCATGGCTCTGGGCGCCAAGGCTCAGGGCAAGGATTTCCAGGTTTACACCATGATCGGCGACGGCGAGTCTCAGGAAGGCCTCGTCTGGGAAGCCTGCATGGCAGCCGCTCACTACAAGCTGGACAACCTGACCGTCCTGTTTGACCACAATGGTCTGCAGATCGACGGCTCCAACGACGAAGTCATGAGCCTGGGCGATGTGTCCGCCAAGTTCGCCGCTTTCGGCATGGACGTGGTGGAAGTGGCCGACGGCAACGACTACGATCAGGTTCTGGCCGCCCTCAAGCAGCCCCACAAGCCCGGCATGCCCAAGCTGATCCACCTGCACACCGTCAAGGGCAAGGGCGTCAGCTTCATGGAAAATGACGCTGGCTGGCACGGCAAGGCTCCCAACCAGGAGCAGCGCGAAAAGGCCCTCAAAGAGCTGGAGGTGTAATGAGCATGGAAAAGAAAGCTACCCGAGTCGCTTATGGCGAGTATATTGCCAAGCTGGGCGATACCAATGACAAGCTGGTGGTGCTCGACGCCGACCTGGCCGGCGCTACCATGACCCAGTACTTCAAGAAGGCCCATCCCGAACGGTTCTTTGACTGCGGCATCGCCGAGGCCAACATGGTCGACCTGGCCGCCGGTATGTCCACCACCGGTCTGGTTCCCTTCTGCAGCACCTTCGCCGTGTTCGCCGGCCGCTGCCTGGACCAGATCCGCAATACCGTTTGCTATCCCAAGATGAACGTGAAGTTTGCCTTCACTCATGCCGGCATCACGCTGGGCGAAGACGGCGGCAGCCATCAGGCGCTGGAAGATATCGCCCTCATGCGCTCCATGCCCAACATGACCGTGTTCATCCCCTGCGACGCCAAGGAAACCGAGCGCTGCATCGACGCCGCCGTGGAAATCAACGGCCCCGTCTACATCCGTCTGGCCCGTCTGCCCTCCCCCATCTTCGAGATGGATATGCCCTTCATCCCCGGCAAGCTGAACGTGCTGCGCGACGGCGCTGACGAGCTGCTGCTGTGCTGCGGCGTGATGGTCAGCGAGTGCATGGAAGCCGCCGAGCTGCTGGCTGCCCAGGGCAAGAACGTTTGCGTGGTCAACTGCCACACCCTCAAGCCCTTCGACGAGGAAGGCCTGCGTGAACTGGCCAAGACCCACAAGAACATCTACACCGTGGAAGAGCACAATGTCATCGGCGGTCTGGGCGATGCTGCCGCAGCCGCGCTGGTGAACATGGACGGCGTGAAGCTGACCAAGCTGGGCATGCAGGATGTGTTCGGCGAGAGCGGCAAGCCTGCCGACCTGCTGCGCAAGTACAAGCTGGACGCTCAGGGTATTGCCGATACCGTCATGGGCAAGTAAGCAACCATTCTTCAGGGGAACGAGCGACTCGTTCCCCTGTTTTTTGTTCATAGACGAAAACAGCCCCCGGACAATGACTGTCCGGGGGCTGTGATGGTTTCTTAGTAGGTGAAACTGGCTACGCTGCCATCCAGATAGGTGGTGCCATCGCCCACGGCGTACACCTCATAGGTGTCGCCGCTGTTGGGCTGGTTCACGAAGGTATAGCTGGCAGAACTACAGCTGTACCAGGTGCCGGAACCGTTGGTTTGGCGGAAACGATAGCCGCTGGCATGATCCACAGACGTCCAGGTAATGGTCCACGCGCCGCCCGCCTCGGAAACGCCGATGAAAGCGGGGGTACCCAGCGTCACAGGGGTAACAACGGGTTCCGTGTAGCTCAGGCTGGCCACGGCGCTATCGGTGTAGTTCACGCCATCGCCCACTGCGTACACCTGATATTCGCCCGTTACAGGCTTGTTCTGGAAGGTGTAACTAGCAGAGCTGCAATCATGCCAACCGCTGCCGCCCACCTGCTGGAAGCGGTAACTGGAAGCGCCGGACACAGTGTTCCAGGTTGCAGTCCAGACGCCGCCGCTTTCCTGAATGCTCAGGCCGGTGGGTGCGTCGAGCTCCATGGCAGGCACGGGAGCCGGAGGCGTTACGGGCGCGGTGTAGTCATAGCTGAATACGTCGCTGTTTTCGTAGCTGGTGCCATTGCCCACTGCGTACACCTGATAGGTAGCCGTTTCAGGCTTGTTGACGAAGGTGTAGCTGCTGCCGGTGCAGTCATGCCAACCACTGCCGCCCACCTGCTGGAAGCGATAGCCGGATGCATTCACGACCGCATCCCAGTTGGCGGTCCACACACCATTGTTCTCCACAATGGTCATGGTGGTGGGAGCGCCCAGCTTCACAGGCACATTGTACACGTACTCAGCCACGTCGCTGTCGTCATAGGCAACGCCATCGCCCAGAGCGTACACCTGATAGGTAGCCGCGATGGGCTTGTTCTGGAAGGTGTAGCTGGTGCCGGTGCACTGGTGCCAGCCGGTGGCGGTGCTGCTGACTTCGCGGAACATATAGCCGGAAGCGTTGTCCACAGCAGACCAGGAAATGATCCAGCTGGAATCGGCCTGCTGGCTGATGCCGGTAATGGTGGGCTTGCTCAGCTTAACAGCATTCTCAGCGGCCGTCTTGGGGAACACAGCGGTCACGGTGGCGGTGCTGCCGTCTGTGCCGACGATGCAGCTGACGCTGCCGCTGTTGCTGCCGACGACCTTGAAGGAGTTGGCAGTCAAGCCGGTAAAGGTGTAGTTTGCCTTGGCCGCGAGGCTGATGGTGGCGGTATAGGCAGTATTGGCCGCAAACTTGCCGTCCGTCAGCGCGGGACTCCAGGTGACCGTACCGGTATACTGATCGTTATCCGTGGTAGCGACCACGGCAGCCGCATCCTTCACAGGAGCCGTCACACCGGCGATATCCGTCAGGCTGACCTTGGCCTTGCCGATGGTAATGGTGAATTCTCTTGTGGCAGCGACACCCATGCCATTGCTGACCTGAGCCGTAAATGTCTTGCTGCCGCTTTCAGAAGGAATACCAGTGATCTCGCCGTTCTGGCTCATGGACAGACCCACGGGCAGAGCACCGTTGATAATGGTCCATTTCAGGGTACCGCCGCCGGTGGCGTTCAGCTGAGCGGTGTAGGCGGTCTGATAAGCGCCGCTGGCCAGCGTGGTGGTGGTGATCACAGGAGCTTCCTGCGCCTTGACCGGGCTGGTGGTCACGCTCTTGATTCCGCTGAAGGGATACTTGCCCTCAACCGTCAGGGTGATGGTCTTGCCGGCGTCGGCAGCTTCCACCACATAGGCGGAGGCGTTGCTCTTCTGCACGCCGTCAACGGACCAGAAATAGTTCACCGTGGCGCTGGCAGGGGTAATGGTGGCCTTGAGCGTATCACCCACATAGGGTGCATTGCCGTTGAGTTCCACCTTCTCCAGAACGCCGGTCTTGACGACCTTGGCAGTGGTGGTGCTGTAGGCGCTTCCCTTGTAGCTGCCCGCGCCGGTCACCTTCAGACGGATGGTGGCGCCCACGTCCGCGTCGGTCACCAGATAGGCAGCAGAGGTGCCCTTCACCGTCTCGGTGCCGCCTTCGGGGGTTACCAGCCACTCATAGGTGACAGTCGCCGTGGAGGGCGTGACGCTCTGCACAGCGAGCACGTTGCCCACAACGGGATTGGTGTTGTTGATGGTAACGCCGTTGACGTTGTAATTGTTGTTGTAGATGAGGAACTCATTCATCATATAGCCGCAGCGGCTACCAACCTGAATATAGTCCCACACAGCGCCCTTGGAGATAATCTTGACCTGGGTGCCTACGCTGTAGACGCCGATCTTGCTGTATCCCTTACCGGGGCCGGAGCGGAGGCGCACGCCGTAGCCGTTGCTGCTCCAGATGGTAGCGTCGCCCACATAGCTGATGGTTCCGCCGGAACCGCCGGCGCCGTTGCCGGAGAGGAACTGGCTCATCATATAGCCGACGTAGCCTTCAATGCTGATCTTGCACCAGTTCTTGCCGCTTTCCAAAATGGTGGCAGGAGTGCCGACGGGGAACTTGTTGATCACGCGGTAGTTGGTGCCGGGACCGACGCGCAGGCGGACGCCATAGCCGTTATGGCTGATGACGATCGCATTGCCGGTGCCGGGGGTGCCGCTGGGCGTACCGCTGCCAAGGGTCAGGTAGTCACCGTACATATAACCGGTATTGCCATCCGAAAGACGGACGTGGTACCAGTTGCCGGTCTTGCCCAGCACCTCAACAACCGTGCCGGTATAGTAGCTTGCGAGGGTTTGTGCGTCAAAGGAAGCATAGCTTCTCAAGCGAAGCCAGCCGCCTCTTACCGTGGCATATTGCGCAGCCATGGAGCTAACGGGCAAAAGCGCCAGAAGCAGCACCAGAGCCATCATTGCCGCTAACCATCGTTTCATAGTGGATTTACCTCCATTTTCCCGTGCTTGCACAGGGGATATTACGCCTATAGGACGATTGACTGTTGTGTTTTCTTCCCAGAGCATGATTAATTGTACATTTTTTGCGAAGCTTTGTAAAGCTACCATATCTATGGCTTTCAGACGTTTTCAGGTACAAGAAGACCCAAACTGGAAAAACGTACATTCATTTTTTCACCCACACATTTTGACGAAATGAAAAAAGCCGCCCGAAAGCGGCTTATGGGATTATCCCTTCTGTGTAAAGCTGGTATGGCAACGGCTGCAGGTGACAGTCACTACGCCGCTGCCCCGCTTGAGGCGCAGCCAGGCCTTGCAGCCCGGGCACTTGAAGTACTTGTACACCTTGCGGTTCTTGAAGCGGTTGATCGCCTGCGTCCGCTTTTTCTTCTGCCGTTCCATAAAGGTGACGTAGCGGCGGTTCTCCTCACGGCGCTTCTCCAGGTTGCGGGAAAACATCCGGAAAATCGCAATCACATACGCAGCAAAACCGGCCAGATTCAGCAAAAGGCCAATCAGCGGAAAGATGACGCCCACCTGAACGCCGCCAAGGATCGAGCCCAGCAGATAGCACGCCAGACCCGTCCACAGCAGCGCCATTCCCAACTGGTCGGCGCCGTTTCGGCCATTCATAAAGGAGCGAAGCGTCTGCTTGATTTTCTCCCAAAAAGACATTTGTTTCTCTCTCCTTTCAATCAGCAAAAGCCATAATAGCCACGAGAACAGCAGCAGTTGCACAGCGTGTTGAGAAGGCAGCAGGTCAAGCAAGGATTGGAGCAGCACAGAGAAGCAAAACCGCCCATGCTGTCGCTTCGGCTACCGTAGGCACGTCCGCCGGCGCTCATCTGCGCCAGCAGCTCCCGGTACGCGGTTTCATCCGGCGCCATATTGGCGGCGGTACGCGCATCGTTCATGGCTGCAATCCGGTTGCCCAGCCCCATATTGGCCCTGGCGCTCCAGTAGTACCAGGCTGCCTTACGCTGGTCGATCCCCTTGAGTGTTTGTAGCGCTTCGCCATATCGGCCGGCCAACACCTGCTGCTCTACGTTCTTGAAGATGGGATCATTCTCATAATACGAAGTGGTCTGGTATTGCCGGCTGCTGCTTCCAAACAGATCACCGAAATCAAAGCCGAAACCGCCAAAGTCATAACCTCGGTTGCCGTACCCCCCCTGAGAACCATAACCGCCCTGTGAGCCGTAGCCGCCATAGCTGCCCTGAGAGCCATAGCCGCCGTAGCTTCCATAGCTGCCGTAGCCGCTGCTGCCAGTGGAGCCATAGGACGAGCCGCCATATCCGCCGGGCTGCCCCTTGTGCTTGATCAGATAGGTATAGGCGTCATTGACTTCTTTCATTTTCCGCTCGGCCTCGGCGCTGCCGCCGTTGAGGTCCGGGTGATATTTCTTGGCCAGCCTGCGGTAGGCGGCCTTAATCTCGTCATCCGTAGCGCCGGGCGATAGACCCAGCACCTCATAGGGGTCTCTCATTGCATCCCCTTCCCTTCCCTGACAACGGCAGGCTTGTCCTTCTCCCGCCGCTTCTTAAGTGCATGATAGCGCATCCAGCAACCACCATACAGGATATTGCGCAAAATGTCCATATCCTTCACCAACGGAAGCGTTTCAAACGCCTCAGTACACTCGGCGATGAGCATCATCAGGCTTTGATGGACAAAGGCTTCGTAGTCCTCGTTTTGATGATATCCAGTCAGCGGATTATATCGCTTTTTGCGCAAATCCGCCGGCAGATCCTCGTAAGCGTCCATCAGATAAATGAACCTGCCCATGCACTCCCCTACCTTGGCAAGGGTATCCGCCCAGTAGTCATCCCGATAACGGTAGATAACACCCAGCATCTGTGCCGTCAGATTGGCCGCGCCGTCCAGGGTGGCTTCCTGCATTTCCACCTGCCGGATTTCGCTGAGGCAGTTCTCCAGCTGGCCGCATTTTTCCGGGTAACGGCTCTTGACCTGTTGATAGGCTTTCTCCAGCAGCGCAGCTTCTCCGCGTCCCAGCAAGCTTCGGTCATCCTGCCAGTTATCCAGGCACTTGTGATAGCTCAGGGCTATGTTCATATCCGCACAATAGTCCGCTATTTCGTTGCACACGTAGGCGTGCGGTTTCAGCGGATGCAGGGCGCAACGTTCCTGAGCGCTTTCCTCGCCGGGCTCGTAGAGGGAGTTGAGCAGCAGAAACAAAAACGTCAGGTCATAGCTGAGGGTGAGGCGGCTCAGGCTGCCATAGCGCCGCCCAAGGGTACGGCACAGCCCGCAATAACAGGCGCGATATCTGTCCCGCCCTTCCTGACTCAACCCCTCCGGCGCAATGGTCACATAGCCAAACATCTCTCAGCCGCCTTCTTCCAATCAATTGCCACCGTGAATGTCCGCATCCATAGCGCCGTCCTCAGCATCCACGGTATCCGCATCCACAAAGCGTCCACAGGCAGTCAGCGCCTCTGTCAGCTGGTCGCAGGCGCCCTTCAACTCCCGGTCGTTCTTGCCGTCCATAGCGCGCTTTACCCGCTCCCGCAGCTGCTCGATACGGGCCTTGTCCGCAGCGTTCAGCTTCTTCTGGGCGTTCTTCGCCTGATACATCAATTCTTCGGCGTGGTTCATCATTTCGGCGCGCTGCTTGCGCTGGGCATCTTCCTGGGCATAGCGCTCCGCATCCCGCACAGCGCGGTCGATCTCGTCGGAGGACATATTGGAGCTTTGGGTCAGGGTGATCTCCTGATGCTTGCCTGTGCCCAGATCCTTGGCAGAGACATTGACGATGCCATTGGCGTCGATGGAGAATGTCACCTCGATCTGAGGGATACCCCGGAGGGCACGGCGAATGCCGCTGAGGCGGAAACGCCCAAGGGTCTTGTTGCAGCTGGCGATCTCCCGCTCGCCCTGCAGCACGTGGATATCCACCGATGTCTGGAAATTGGCTGCGGTGGTGAATACCTGGCTGCGCTGGCAGGGCAGGATGGTGTTGCGCTCAATGATCCTGCTGAACACATCGCCCATGGTTTCGATACCCAGCGACAAAGGCGTCACGTCCACCAACAAAAGGCCCTTGACCTCGCCCTGCAAAACGCCGCCCTGCAGCGCCGCGCCCAGCGCCACGCATTCGTCCGGGTTGATATCCTTGCTGGGTTCCTTGCCGGTAAGCCGCTTTACCGCCGCCTGCACCGCAGGGATGCGGGTAGAACCGCCCACCAGCAACACGCGGCTCAGTTCCGTGGGGCGCAGACCGGCGTCGCTGAGCGCCTGTTCCACCGGCCCGACGGTGGCGTTAACCAAATGCGCCGTAAGCTCGTCAAACTTGGCGCGGGTCAGGGTCATCTCCAGATGCCGGGCGCCGTTCTGGTCAGAGTACAGGAACGGAAGGCTGATCATGGTGCTCAGTGCGGCGCTCAATTCGATCTTCGCCTTTTCCGCAGCCTCACGGATGCGTCCCATGGCGGCGGCGTCGCTGGTCAGGTCGATCTTTTCCTGGCGGCGGAAGCTTTCCGCCAGATAGCTGACGATACAGTTATCAAAGTCATCGCCGCCCAGGCGATTGTTGCCGGCGGTAGCCAGCACTTCGATCACGTCGTTGTTGATATCCAGCACAGATACGTCAAAGGTACCTCCGCCCAGATCGAACACCATGATCTTCTGCGCGCCGCCCTTGTCCATTCCATACGCCATAGCGGCGGCGGTGGGCTCATTGATGATACGCAGCACATTCAAACCGGCGATCCGGCCAGCGTCCTTGGTGGCCTGGCGCTGACTGTCGCTAAAATAGGCTGGCACCGTAATAACTGCATCGGTGACGCTCTCCCCCAGATAGGCCTCCGCATCGGTTTTCAGCTTCTGCAGAATCATCGCGGAAATCTCCTGAGGTGTATAATTCCTGCCATCAATCTTGGTGCGGTTATCCGTGCCCATCTCGCGCTTGATGGAAAAAACGGTGCGGGCGCTGTTGGTAATGGCCTGTCTCCTGGCCGCGCTGCCAACGATGCGTTCTCCGTCTTTGGTAAATGCCACGACCGACGGCGTAGTACGTCCACCCTCCGAGTTGGGGATCACCACAGCCTCGCCGTTTTCCAAAAATGCGACACAAGAATTGGTGGTACCAAGATCAATTCCAATGGTTTTTCCCATAAAATGCCTCCTGTTGCCCCTAAAAAACATCACCGGGGCTTACTGAATATCATAACCAATTGAAGTAGACAATGTAAAGCATAAGTATGACAAAACCGTAAATTTTCCTCCCCTGACCTGCATTTTGAGCATATTCCTCTCTGCGTATGCGCAAAATGACTCCATGATACATCCTACACGGGAGGATCATATGAATCTTTACCTGATCAGCCTGCTGATTTATTCACTGATGATTCTGCCCATCAAGGTTTCCTTTCGCGTCAGGCTTGGGCGAAGGCCCGGCTATTGGGTACGCTTTCAGGCAATGGGGCTGCCGTTTTTACGCCGCCGCAAGGATGACGATACCATGGAAGAGCATCCCATCAATGAAGCGGAGGTATCTGCCGGGCTCAACAGGGACAGTCTGCTGATTTTCCGGGCGCTGCTATCCCCCCATGTGCGCCGCCGCCTCAGACGACTTTGCGATATCCGTCTTCTCACCCTCTACGCCCACATTTCCTGTCAGGACGCAAGCCATACGGCGCTTCTCTACGGCAGCCTCAGAACGGCAGTTCAACTGGTGGAGAGACTGAACCATCGTCCGCTTCCAGCACAGATACATCTGCGCGCAGACTATCAGGCGCTGGGTTCGGAAGTGCTGCTCAGAGGTATAGTAAGCCTTCGGCTGGGTAGCCTAATCCCGGCAACCGCCGTATGGCTTTCGCAGCTCAGACGCATGCGGGCCATCCAGGAACCATCAAAGGAGGAAAACTATGCAGCATCCCATTGACAGCATGATGCAAACCACCATGGAAAGCATTCGCGGCATGGTGGACGTAAACACCGTAGTGGGCTCGCCGGTGTCCGGCGCCAAGGGCGCTACCATTATCCCCATTTCAAAGGTCAGCTTCGGCTTTATTGCCGGCGGCGGCGAATACGCCAGCGGCGACGGCAGAACGCGGGTTGTGCCGGAGGATACGATGCCTTTTGCCGGCGGCACCGGTGCGGGTGTATCTGTTCAGCCGGTTGGCTTTCTCGTGGTCAACGAGGATGGCGTGAAAATGCTGCCTGCCCAAACAAGCGGCGCCGTCGAACGGGTGGTGGAGCTGCTGCCGCAGCTGATCGAAGACCTGGTGGAAAAGGAACGGAAACCCAAGAAGATGCTGAAAACCGACTTCGAAACCTTCGCATTTGAGGAGGAGCCGCCCAGGTCATGAAAAAGAAAACTTGGTCGTTTCGCAGGCTGGTGGTGGTCCTGTGCTGCACGGTGCTGTCCATGCTGGGCAGCCATGCTGACGCGGAAGACCGGCAGCCGGACACCGGCATTACCACCTCCGCCAAAGCCGCCGTTCTGATTGAACGTTCCACCGGTACCATTCTCCTTCGCTCCAACGAAGCTCTCCCTCTTCCTATGGCGTCCACCACCAAAGTGATGACAGCGCTTCTGGCGCTGGAGAAGGGCAACCTGGACGATGTGGTCACCGTGGGCCGCAACGCCTACGGCGTACCCGGCACCAGCATCTATCTTTCCCAGGGCGAACAGATCACCCTGCGCAATCTGCTCTACGGACTGCTGATGGCCAGTGGCAACGACGCGGCTGTCGCCATAGCAGAACACATTGGCGGCGATGTGGATACCTTCTGCCGCATGATGACGGAGCGCGCAGCCCAGTTAGGCTGCACAGATACGGTTTTTGTCAATCCCCATGGCCTGCCCGCAGATGGTCACCATACCACCGCCTATGACCTCGCCCTAATTGCCCGGGAAGCCATGAATCATCCTCTGTTCCGGGAAATCGTCTCCACCCGCCGCGCCTCCATTCCCTGGGAGGGGCGCAGCTATCATCGGATTCTTAACAACAAGAACCGCCTTCTCAGCGATTATGACGGCGCCTTTGGCATCAAGACCGGCTACACCAAGGCAGCAGGGCGCTGCCTGGTATTCGGCGCCAGGAGGGGCGATTTTGAAGTGATCGGCGTTGTGCTGTGCTGCGGAAATTGGTTCGAGGAAGCTGCCCGGATCATGGATCTGGGCTTTGAGCGATATGATTTCTTCACCGCGTTCTCCCCGGGTGAAACCGTTCGCGCCCTGCCGGTGGAAAACGGCATTCAGGAGACCGTTTCCATTCGCACGTCTGGATTATTGGGCGCACCAGTGGTCAAAGGCTGTCTTCCGTCGCTGGAGTATGATCTGCCTTCCACCGTGCCCGCCGAATTGCCTGTGGGTGAGGAAATCGGGCAGGCAAGAATCGTGCTGGATGACCAGATCCTCTCCAGCGTTCCACTTGTGGTCAGCGAAACCATCGGCAAGCGGGACTACGGCTACGAACTGGAGCGTTTCCTCAGACTGTGGCCCATTGTGCCGGAAGAAATGGCACAATAAAAAACGGACTGCTGCATTTCGATACAGCAGTCCGTTTTTGCACGGGCATCCTCAATCGAACGGATAGCAAACGCCCCACTCTTGGCGAAGCTGATCCATCACCTTCATGATGTGGATCGTCTGTGCGTGCGGCATCTCCGGGCACTCCAGCGCGCCATTCTCCAGCGCACGGATACAAGCCTCCACCTCGTACTCATAGCCCGTGATCTGCTCCGGCACAGGAATCATCCGGCTGGGCGTGGGATCAAGGGCGTTTTCATACAGGCTGATAACCTGAGGATTGTTCACATTGTCCACCTTCAGGCAGCCTTTGGTGCCGTAGATGACACAGTTTCGGTCGGTGTTGCAGGCGGAGGTGGAGAGCAGCTGAGCCATACGGCCGTCCCGGTAGTACAGGGTGATGCTGTTGTGCGCGTCCACGCCGCTCTCCATCAGCGTGGCGCTGCTTTCCATACGGACTACGTCGTCGCCGAAGTGCATGGACGCAAAATTCAGCGTGTACACCCCCAGATCCAACAGCGAACCGCCAGCCAGCTCCGGCTTGTAAATCCGCTCGTTGCCGGCGATGGGATAACCCAGATTGGCCGTAAGCACCCTAGGCTCGCCGATGGCGCCGGAAGCGATCAGCTCATCGATCATCCGGCGGGAAGGCATATAGCGCGTCCAGATGGCTTCGGTGACCATCACGCCCTTTTCCTCAGCCAGTTTCAACACTTCTTGCGCCTGACGGGCATTGCCGGTAAAGGCTTTTTCGCACAGCACCGCACGGCCGTGCTCAATGCACATGCGCATATGCTCCCCATGGTGTGAATGCGGCGTCGCCACATACACCAGCTGCACCTGATCATCCGCCAGCATGGCCTCATAGGAGCCATACGCCTTTTCGAACCCTTCTTCCTTCGCAAACGCTTCCGCGCGTTCAGCGTCGCGCGACGCTACGGCATACAAGCAAACCGACCTGTCGCGCGCGGCCATTCCGCGCAGGGTTTGCGCCATTTTGCGGGCAATGCTGCCTGCACCCAGAATCGCTACATTGATCATAGAACTTCCTCCTTCGACCTGCTGAGAACAGCTGCACGGTGCTGTACTTCTGCGGATTTCCCCTTATATGTGCTAACGTTTCTTCTCTGCCAATCCTTCTATTGCTGTTGTCCCAGTATATCATACCGTCGTTTCCGCTGCAAGCAGCCCTCCTTTTCCCCATAGGACAGGCGCACCTCAATGCGAGAAAAAAAGCCTTCGTTTCCCCGGAAAAAAGCATTGACAACCCCTCGCCTTCTCATGTATAATATTCGATGTTGTCAGCAAGGCAGCATGCGATCGTGGCGGAATTGGCATACGCGCACGTTTGAGGGGCGTGTTCTTAACCGAGTACGGGTTCAAGTCCCGTCGATCGCACCAAAAAGCGACATCTTTCCACAGAAGATGTCGCTTTTTTTGTGGTTCAAACCACGATTCGTTGAGCGCGTTCTATCCGACCTACGCCGTTCTATTGATTTCAAGGGTAACACGCCATCATTAGCAATCAAAGTCGCTAAGCCAACAGGGATGGTGCGTCCCCCCTATCGGATGTCCCAGCATAAAGGCGGCGCGATCTCCTTGATCATCGGCCAGCTGATTGTTCTCCAATAGCATCAAGCGACTGCTGGATACCTACCGTCCTGCGAATGAGTACGATATATGCAACCACATTGAGCAATAAAGCACCAAACCATGCGACGCCTTCTGCGTATGCGGTAGCGCGAAATCCGATGTTTGTCATCATAAGCACGATAACAGGAATGCGTAACGCCATCTCCAGAATACCGGAACACATGGGAATCAAAGGATACCCCATACCTTGTACAGTGCTGCGAAAAACGAACAGCAGGTTCAGGAGCAACAATGGGATTGCACATATCCGCAGAAATTCGGCTGTCAAAGAGATCGTTTCGGATTCATTCAGCATTACCCCTGCAAGCTGATGAGGTATAAGAAGCATCACACTTCCGACTACAAGCCAGGAAACAAATCCAATCAAAATGCCCGCCCGAACCCCTTCGCGGATTCGCTGAATGCTTCCTGCACCTTTGTTTTGGCTAACAAATGCTGAAAGAGAGAATCCCGCAGTCAAAGAGGGAAGCATGACCAAATTCAGAACCTTGCTGCAAACGGAATAGGCTGATGTAAAGACTGCGCCCAATGCGTTTACATATCCTTGGACAACCATGCAACCGACGGCTGTAACAGCGTTCATGCACGCCGCAGGGATACCGTTATTCATCAGATTTTGATCCACCGAACGATCCTTGGCGAAATCATCACGCCCAAGGCAGAGCAAGTCGTTTTTGCGTAGCTTGTAACAACAAACAAGAACAGATACAGTCTGTGAGAAAACGGTTGCGAAAGCCGCTCCTCCCACGCCTGTACGAAAGCCGAAAATCAACAGACAATCCAGCATGATGTTGATGACAGAAGAGATCATGATGGCTTTGAATGGCGTGCTGCTGTCTCCAAGCGCACGAAGTATACAGGAGCATAGATTATATGCAGCAGTAACCATCAGCCCGCCAAAGAAAATATACCCATACAGCAAGCTGTCCCTCATAAGAGATGGAGAAGTTTGCATTGAAATCAGCAGAGGTTTGAGAAAAATCAGAGATATCAGTGTTAATGCTGCTGTGCTCGTGCCGCAAAGCTTGATGGAATGGGCAATGTTTTTCCGAAGCATTTGGTAATCGCCAGCGCCAAAACGCTGGGCGATATTAACGGAAAATCCATTGGTAATCCCCATCAGGAATCCCGTGATCAGCAACATCAAGGATGACAGATTTCCCACCGAGCCAAGCGCCTGATCGCCGAGTCCCTTACCAACAATCATGGTATCAACAAAAGTATAGGCTTGCTGCAAAGTATTGGTAAGCAGCATCGGGAAAAAGAAACCCATCAGTCGGGCAGCCACTCGCCCCTTGGTCAGATCGCATGTTTCTTGCATTGAGATCGCCTCCGAAGGCAGTGTACAAAACCGCTCCGACCCATTATATCAAAACAGTTGCTTTTATCATAAAAATATGACATGATGCAATGGGTGATGATGATGCACGTGCGAAACGAACTGAACCTTCGACTATATGAGCAGAAAATGGACGGCGATACACTGCCGCATTACAGAGATGAATACGTGCGCTATCATGCAATTCAGCATGGCGATACAAATACGGCAGCGCAGCTAATAGAGAATGGAACACTACAGCTGTGTGAAAATGCGCGCCTTCTTTCGGAAAATACCGTAACAAACATATGCTATCATTTTGTCATTGAGGCATCGACCCTGGCAAGGGTATGTATGGAGAATGGCTTGAGCCATGACGAGGCGTATACGATTTTGGATATCTACATTCGGAAACTTGACAGAGCCACGACCGCAGAAGCGGTCGACCAGCTCTACAAGCAAATGTGCCTGGACTATACCGAAAGAATGGGTGAAATCCGAAAGCAATCCGCCAGATCGCGCCATGTAAGAAAATGTATCGACTACATATATGAAAATCTTGGCGGAGATTTATCCATGAAGGTACTGGCAGGTGTAACAGAATTGAATCCCAGTTACTTGTCCCGATTATTTACAAAAGAGATAGGGTGTCCAATCAAACAGTTCATTTTGGCAGCCAAAGTCGATACAGCGCAGTATCTGCTCAAGCACTCGGAACTGTCCTATTCAAGGCTCGCTGTCTCTTTGGGCTTTTCCTCGCAAAGCGCGTTTATTGCTGTCTTCAAAAGATTTGCGCATATGACGCCAAAGGCTTATCGGGAACGCTATTCCTTACATGGCGCCAGGGACAATCAAAAACTGCTCTGTTAGACGGTTTCCTGTATGTCATACAGGTGCAAAGCATGGTCAAACGCTACCGTTAGATTTCAGATGGACAAAAAGCAGCACGATGTCCTTTCGATTATCGTGCTGCTTTTTCAATTGTCTGTATTCTATTTTGTCCTGCCATCAAACAGTCTGCTTATCCACGCTCCCGCAGCCGTCCAGCAAACCAGAACAACAGAAAAGCCGCCGCATTGGCCACCACTACGCTGGCACCTGTGGGCGTATCCAGCAGGTAGGAGGCGCACAGACCAAGCATGAAGCAGCACACCGATACCAGTGCCGCGCAGATGGTCACGCTGCGGAAACTGCGGCAAACCCGCATCGCCGTAAGGGCCGGGAAGATGATCAGACTGGAGATAAGCATAGCGCCCATCACCCGCATACCCAGCACAATGGTCAGCGCCGTCAGGCAAGCCAGCAGCAGGTGATACGCCTCTGCCTTTTCGCCGGTAGCGCGGGCAAATGTCTCGTCAAACGTTACAGCAAAAATCTTCCGGTAATAGATGCCGAACAAGATCAGCACCACAACTGCCAGCCCTGCGCTCAGCCAAACGTCCTCGCCGGTCATGGCCAGCACGCTGCCAAAAAGATAGTTGTTCACATCGCCGGTGGTGCCGTTGCTCAGGGACAGAACAATCACACCTACTGCCAGCGCTCCCGCAGAGATCATGGCGATCACCGCATCGCCCTTGAGCCTGGCACGGCTGGAAAGACGCAGCAGCAAAACCGCCGAGAGCATCACCACGGGAATGGAGACCACCATGGGAGCAAGCCCCAGCGCCGAGGCTACCGCCAACGCGCCAAAGCCCACATGGCTGAGGCCATCGCCGATCATGGAGTAGCGTTTGAGCACCAGGCTCACGCCCAGAAGCGCCGCGCAGAGGGACACCAGCAGACCCACCACAGCAGCACGCACCATGAAATGATAACTGAACATCTTTGCAAGCATCTCAAACATGGCAGCATCCTCCCGCAAAAGACGCGCCCAGCTCAGAATGGCGGTATTCCTCCGGTGTGCCCAAAAAACTGCCACCATGGGAGAGGTGCAAAATCTGATCTGCTTCCTGCAGAGCCGCCTGAACGTCGTGGGAGATCATCACCACGGTGAGCCCGCGCGTCTCGTGCAGCATACGGATGACATCGTACATTTCACGGGTCACCAAGGGATCCAGACCGGCCACCGGCTCATCCAAAAGAAGCAGAGACGTGGTGGCGCACAATGCGCGCGCCAGCAGTACGCGCTGCTGTTGACCGCCGGAAAGCCTGGCAAAGCTCCGTTTTACCAGATGATCCATCCCCATAAGTTTGAGCTGTTCCTCCGTTTTCTGGCGGCGCGCAGCCGTCATCCACAGGCCATGGCATCCGGACGATGCCACTTCCCATACGGACGCAGGAAAATCAGACTGCAGCTCCACACGCTGGGGCAGATAGCCGATCTCGTTCTGACGAAGGCCATCCCCAAAGGTCACCTTGCCGCTTACCGGCTTAAGCAGACCCAAAAGGCCCTTGACCAGCGTGGATTTGCCGGAGCCATTCTCTCCCACAATGCAGAGATACTGTCCTTTTTCGATCTGTAAATTCAGATTCTCAACCACCGGCATCCCTTCATAAGCAAAGGTTGCCTGGTCGCAAGTAATCAAAGCCATCCGTTCAAAGCCTCCTTCAAGGCATCTACGTTGTTCCACATCAGGCTGACGTAGGTGGTTCCGTTTTCGATCTCCTGAGCGGACACCGTGTGGCAGCTGTGGAACAGCAGCGTTGTGGCGCCTGTTTCCTCTGCGAGGATCCGGGCAGTTTTCTGACTGGAATATTCGATATAGAACACCACCGGAATCTGCTCCCTGCGCACGGTATCCACCAGGGAGATCACCGTGCGGACGCTGGGTTCGCTGTCCTCACTGCAGCCGGGAAAGGCAGCGTCGTAGCAAAGACCGTATTCCGCCGCAAAATACCGAAGAGGAAAACGGTCGCCGAAAATCACCAGCGTACGCTGCCCCTCTGCCACCACCTGCCGGAATGCCTGATCGACCAGGGAGATCTGGCCGATATACCGTACGGCATTGTCCCAAAACACCGTCTCCGCCTCCGGTCGGAGGGAGGACAGCTTGTCCGCCACTGCCTCAACGATGGCCATGGCGTTACGGGGCGACGTCCATACATGCTCGTCCATTTCGTCCGAATGCTCATGATCGTGATGAGCGTGGTCGTGGTTGTGAACCGGCTCCATGTTGGCGCTGTGTTCCTCCTCCAGCACCGTCACCACATCCATCATCCGAAGCGTGCAGGGCGCATCCTCGCCCATGGACGTTAGGATCCGTTCAATCCAATCGTCGCTTTCGCCGCCCGTGTAAATAAACAGATCCGCATTTTGGATCATCAGCAGATCCCTTGGGGACGGCTCGTAGCTGTGGCTGTCGCTCCCTGCGGGAATCAGCATGGTGACCTGTGCCTCTTCCCCCGCCACCTGACGGGCAAAGTCAAAGCCCGGAAACACAGTCGCCACGATCTGTAGCGGCTCATCGGCGACGGCTCCGCCAGGCAGTATGCATACTGCCAGCATCCATGCGGCAAGTACGCCAAGCAGACGCTTTCTGATACTTTCTCTCCGTCTCATTCCGCCGTTTCCTTCTCCCTGTGTGCGCAGTCGTTGCACAGCCCGCACAGCATGGTACGGGCCTCGTCCAGTACAAAGCCGTGGTGAGCCTGAATATGTTTGGCGAAGTGCTCCACATCACCGCAGTGCAGATGCTCCAGCGCGCCGCATTGGACGCAGCGGATATGGAGATGGCTTTCCCGGCAGGGATTGAACTGATACTGTGCCGCCTCGCCGGGCAATTCCGGCGCATAGCGACGCAGCACGCCTGCCTCGCACAACCGGGTAATGGTGCGGTAGACGGTGGTTTTTCCCACGTCCATTCCTGCATCCAGCAACAGACGATAGGTCTCATCAGCAGTCAGGCAGGCCTCTGCTCGGCGCTCAAACAGCGCTGCCACGGCTTCCTGCTGTCTGGTCTGATAATTTCCACGCTGCATACCCTTGCCTCCCCCTCGTTGTTTGAAAACGGTTTTCATTTTCAGATTGGTAGTATACACAGCCTTTGGTGAGATGTCAAGAAAAACGCGCCAACAACCAAAAAATCGACAAGACGGGGCAAACGCCGCCAGAAAAAAGGCCCCTGACTTCCTTTGCAGAAAGTAAGGGGCGCTGGCATCAAGCTACGTTTTCACACCACAGGGCATCGGCGCAGAACGCGTCCATTTCTTCTTTTGTTTCAAAGACCGCGACGTACATCTGGTTTGCCATCAATCCGGTCAATTCCTCCGGTACCCGCTGTACCATGCGAAGATTTTCCCGATATTTTCGCATCAGGCGCTCATGGCTGATGATAAATCGCTTGCCATCCCTGCGGCCGACAAACGCGCAGTATCCGCGCTGCTGTGCGCACCGCTGGCTTTCTCCGAAGGCGATCATATCCGCCCAGATTTTGTACACGTCCGTACCGTTGGCAAAGTTGATCATATCCAGCCAATAGCCACCAGCCGTTCCCATGGTGGCTTCCAATGCTACCAGCTTCCCTTTTTTGCCAAGGCCTGGATGATCCTGGGTCAGGCGGAAAAACGCCAGATGAACGAACCGACTGCGAATGCCGATGTGCTTCACAGCGGCTCTTCCGGCTTCCCGGGTATCGCCGGGCAGTTCTCCGTGGGCGTAATAGATCGCGTTATCCTTTTCCTTGGCGGTCATCATCCCCGTAAACGGCGTTACGTTGCCTGTTTCGAAGATAGGCTCGCCACTGGCATCGATGACGGCGTCGTAGGAAACCAGCTCGCCGTGCACCAGCTCCTCCAAAAGGTACTTTTCCTCCGGCTCTCTGCTTTCAAGGAACGCCTTCAATTCTTCATCGTTATGCAGTTTCCGGGTATCGTCTGACCGCATTCCACAGTCTGCCTTCACCACCACCGGATAACCCACCTCACGGATAAAAGCCGCACAATGCTTGAAATCATCGACCATGTGCCAGCGGGCGACCTGTATACCCGCCTGCTGAAAAATCTCCTTCACGCCGGATTTACTGCGGATGCGTGCCACTTCCTCCTCCTGAAGGCCGCTGGTGATGCAGTACGCCGTGCGCAGTCTGGCGTCACGTTCCGCATAGTCGTCATTATTGCTTTCCAGCCAGTCGATGGTGCCGTAGCGATGAATGAAGTACGCCACAGCCCGGTACACTTCTTCGTAGTTCTCCAGCGACTCCACGCGATAGTATTCGTGGAGGCTCTCCTTCAGTTCCTGTCTCAGACTGTCGTAGGGGGCATCACCGATCCCCAGTACCCGCAGCCCATTTTGCTTCAACTCGTAGCAGAAATGCCAGTAGTTCGCCGGATGATTCGGCGAAAGGAACACAACGTTCTTCATTCCAACAAACATCTCCCTTCTGTTGATGCTCTGAAAGCCCATACCGCTTTCAGCATACTCATTATCGCGCGTTTTGCCTTTGGATACAATCGCCATTCAGGCCATTGTTAGCACAAATCAGGCATCTATTCATCATTTCTGCACATCCTCCCAAAAGCACTTTGCCATACCTAAGCAGGGAATAACGTCCCGGTTCAAAAACAACGCCAGAAACGCATAACCCCCGGTGCACTATTGCCGTGCACCGGGGGTTGATTATTGCGCAGGCACCGATCCAGCGGAATCCTGTCTGCCATCTTTCCTTTTTCGATTAGCAATTGCCTGCGGCACATTCCCGTACAATCTGTTCCATCTCATCCATTCTGGCAAGCATGTCCTTGGCCAGGGCGATCTGGCAACGGGTACGTACCAGATTGTGCTCGGGATAAAGAATCTTAAAATACGGGTTGCCCTGAATATAATCATCCATGAACCGTACGGCCAGCTCAGCCGTCATCACAAAGCTGGAAAGAGCCAGCGTGTCGAGTTCTTCCGGCAGCAGCGTGGACGCAGTATGCTTCAGGAAGCCTTCCGCAAACGCCCGAAACACTTCCAGGTTGAGCCCGACTTTTTCGATCTCGGGGCAATCCTCCGCCACATCATTGGCTGCAAAACGGATGGCGTCGCCAAAATCATATCCGACCAAGCCGGGCATAACCGTATCCAGATCGATGACCACGATGGCTTCTTTGGTATCGCCGTCAAAGAGCACATTGTTGATCTTCGTGTCGTTGTGGGTCACCCGCAGAGGGAGTTTTCCCTGCCGGTGCATGTCGATCAGCCTGCAGGCGGTATCTTCAACCGAAAAGATCCAGTCCAGCTCCTCCCTCACCTCTGCCACCTTGCCGCAGGGATCGGCTTCGACCACGGCGCGCAGCTTATCGTAGCGCTGACGGGTGTTATGGAAGCCAGGAATTGTCTCATGCAGCAGGGACGCATCAAAATCCGACAGCAGCATCTGGAACTCACCGAAAGCGAGCCCTGCGTTGCGTACCACTTCCAGATCATCACAGACGCTGTAATTAACGGAGGGAATATAATTAAACAAGCGCCAGAAGCCGTCTTCTCCGACAAAATAGGTCTTTCTCTCCCTGGTGTGGTGAAAATGCAAAGCCGTTTTCTTCGGACTTTTCTGGTGCAGATATTCGGTGACATAGTCGATATTTTCCATCACCTTTACCGGTTCCTTGAACGCATAGGTGTTCACGTCCTGGACAATGTAGGACTTTGGCTTGCCATCGTCGCGAATAAAGTTGACTTTGTAGGTACGATTGATATTGCCTACTTTGATCTCTTCGTAAGACTGAAAAGTACCTTTGATCCGGAACACTTTACATACCCGCGCCAGTTTTGCGTTCATGTCTTGAGAATGATTCATTGAAATAACCTCGCTATTCTAAATCGAGTCTGCCTCGATACCATTTGCATACAAAACGACTGTTACAGCCAACCCCAAAACTGCTTGGAAACACGCTGCCAGCTCCAAAGCAGGCAACGGCACACACCGGAGCGTGTACCGTTGCTTGTTTGTTCCTTGTTTACCGGTTCGATCGCTGTACTTTTACGTCGCCCCGTCAAGCTTCCAAAAATCACTGCCAATTCATCTGGTATTCATTAATGCTGGGATCCTTGTACCAGTAGTCGATACCATGGAGCAGTTTTCCGGCTTCGGGATACGCCAGCAGATCGGCAGCACGATTCGCAGACTCCAGCAACGTTCTGCGGCTGGACACCATTACATTCTGGTCCTCTTTCGTCATGGAATCCGCAGCGGTTTCAAAAGCCAGAATCGCCTGATTGCGATCATTGGTCAGCTGAGTTACGGCATCCTGCTGCTCCTGCGTCAGCTGGGGCAGGGTGGCTGCATAGTCCAACACTTCTCTTGCCACTGCAATGTATTGTGCGGAGCGCATGCCCTCTTCCATGAGCCAATCCGTATACTGATAGCTGACATACGGAATCTCTTCCACTTCAATGCCGTACACTTCCCGGATCACTTCGATCCGGTTCGCCTGATCAGTGAAGGTGAAGTTCCAGCCCTGCAATGCCGTACGATATTCGCCGGTAATGACGTGCGATCCAATAGAATCGGCGTTCTTGACTTTGTTGAGCAGGTTAAGCACCTTGGCGAGACTCATATCGGTAAAGAAATTAATCTCTCCGCTGGTGGCATAATCCCAGCCGCTCTTGATGAGGCCGGAATTGCTCTTGACCTTTTCAAAGATGGCGGTCATCATTCTGCGCTGGCGTCCCGTACGGCCGATATCGTTACCTTCCACCGTGGCGTTCTTCCTGGCGCGAAGATAGTCGGTAATACCCACGCCGTCCAGATGCTGCATGCCCTTGTAATAATTTCTGTCGCTGTGACCGGTGTAGTTCATATCCACTTCGATATCCACACCACCGATAAAGTCACCCAGCGCGATCATAGCGGCCATATCCACCGCGCAATAGTGATCAATGGGAATACCGCCCAGCAGCCAGCTGGCAGCGTTACAAATTCGTTCGAAACCTTCGCCAACCGTGTCAGCACAGTTGAAAGCGGCATTCAGCTTGTAAATACCGCGAACGCCGGGAACATATGTCACCGTATCACGGGGCAGAGAAATCAAGTTCACCTCGCTGGTGGTCATGTTGATCGATACCACCATAACGGCGTCGGTATGGCAATCTTCAAGCGTCTTCTTGAAATAGCTACCGCTTCCCAGATAACCCTGAAAACCAAAGTCCACGCCAAGCAAAAGAATATTGGTATAACGCTGCGGCGTTTTTGCAACCGGAGTATCATGCGGATCAATGAGAGGGTTTCGGGAAACAGTTTCAGATACTGCGCTAGTCATCTGACCAAACACGCACATAACGAGAAGCAGAATTGCAACACTTCGACAAATGATCTGTTTCATTTCTTTCTCCTTATCTGATTTCACAGCTGGATGTTAAGCGCGGACATAATCTGACCCTGATTTCGCCACGTCAGCAGATCCGCTTTTTCTCTTCCATAGTGCTTTTCCAAAAACGCATAGGCTGCCTGTAGGCATACGGGTCTGGTAGAAGTGTTGTGAGCGTCTGTCGCAACAAAATCTACGACGTCCTCCTCCAGCAGCCTGCGGATAAAACGATTACCAATCCCGTTGGAATGCAGCACCGTCTGTGCATTCATCTGGATCAGAGCGTTCAGATGCTTTAGTTCCTCAATCAGCTCCCACTTGCCGTAAAGGCAATGGTAGCGCTCCACATGCGCCAGAATGGGTCGATATCCGCCGTTTGCAAGCTCGCGAAGCGCCTTGAGCATCTCATCAATCTTCACCGACGGAAAAAACTCCACCAAAACATAACTGCTCATGGCCATTGTTGGAACTTTCCTGGTGTCCAGCTTTTGCAGGGCACTGGGAGTGTAGAAGATCTCTGCGCCAGGTAGCAGGCGCAGCTTCCATTTTTTCTGCCAGGCAAACTGATTGATTGCATTCAGCTTATCCAGGTATCCATCGTAGTCGAAATGAGCCCTTCCAGGCGTGGCGTGGGGGGTGGCGAAGATCCGTTCGATGCCCTGATTCTCCGCCTCCACCAGCATTGCCTCAGTTTCTTCCCAGTTTCTCGGGCCGTCATCAACGCCGTAAATCAGGTGCTGATGAATATCGACCAACCCATGGGTCATTTCGCCTTGACTCCTCTCTTCTTCCCTTTTTCCTTGGTCTTGGTTTCCTCGCTGTCAGAAGAGCGGCGGTAGTAATTCTTGGATTCATACGCAGCATACATGGAACGGTGATAGTACCTGCTGCTGCTGCGATCCATCTGTACCTTGTTCAGCACAGCGCCGATCATGGGGCAGCCGGACTTTTCGATCTGCTTCTTGGCATTGGCGACTTCCTGCTTTGTGACCAAGTTCGAAGAAACAACCAGAATCGCGCCGTCGCAGGACTTTGCCACAACAGCAGCGTCAACGATCGCGCCGACAGGAGGCGTATCGACGATCACGTAGTCCACCTTGGAGGAAAGCTGGTCCAGCAGCTCTTCAAAGCGCCAATTATTCAGCAGCTGCATGGAGTTGACCACGTCATGGCCGACAGGAATCACATATGCACCAGGGACATCCGTTGCGCAGACCACGTCATCCAGACTGATCTCGCGGGACAGATAGTGGGCAAGGCCCTGGGTGTTGGCAGGCAGATGAATACCATACTTGCTGGCCAAAACAGAACGGCGCAGGTCGCCGTCGATCAGCACCACCGCGTAGCCCATGCTGGCCAGGGTGTGCATAATACCCATGGAAATAAAGGTCTTGCCTTCGTGCTCACGGCAGCTGGTCACCAGAATACGCCTTACGCTGTCGCCAGCGAAAACGATATTGGTGCACAGAGTATTCATTGCCTCTTTTGTTGCATAATCAAGTTCAGGAAAATTCTCGATCTTTATACGCTTCATACGGCATCATCCTTTCCCGGCAGAGCCGCTGCTGCTTGTTCAGCTTCATTGGCCTGCTTCATGGCAAACACAGGCACTTCCGCAAGAATGGGAAGTCCGGTCAGTTTGGTAATGTCTTCGCCGGTCTTCACCTTATCATCCAGCAGGAATCTGATAATCAGAATACCGCAGGCAAGGATCGTGCCCGCCAATGCGCCAAGGATGGCGTTTCTGGAGGTGCTTGGACCAACAGGCCGCTCCGGCTCAAGGGCAACAGAAAGCTCGGTAGGCTTATCGGTAACCATGACGTCTGCCACGTACTGGCTGGCGACCCTCAGATATTCATTCGCGATCAGTGCGGCCTCCGCAGGATCGCCGCATCTCACCGTAATGTGCAGAATTCGGGTACCGGAAGGATTGCTGAGGTTCAGCATCTTCTGCATATCCTTGTACGCATAAGGAAGGTTCAGGTTTTGAATGACCGCATTGGTCACCTCGTGGGTCTTGAAAACCTCCAGATAGTCCGACGCCAGATAGGTACCCAGCTGCAAGTCGGAAAGATTCACAACCGAATCGCTGGAGCTGAGAACGTACATCTTAGCCGTCGCTTCATAGGTAGGCTTCATAAACAGCTTCGTATAGCCGCCAACAAGCACCGCACCGATCAGAAAGCATACGAAAACAAGCTTCCAGTGATCGAGGATATGGTAAAAAAGCTCAAGCAGATCGATTTCCGCTTCGTCACGTTCTGCCGGTACAATCTGCTGCTGTACGCTCAATTCCTTTGGTGTCTGTTCCATCGTTTACCCTCCTGTAGCTGATGAATGTCTCCGACGATCATGTCATTGCAAGGCGCTGACATCAATTTCGCAAGGGCAGCTGTTCTTCGTCTGAAGGCAATCGCCGCATGATGATTCAGAGTGGCTGATCTGTTTGAAAATCGCTGTTTCTTGATTTTCAAAAGGCGTTCTTGCATCTGCCGTTTGGCAGAAATCCCCTCAGAATACATTCCATTTTATTATATTATTCATCACCGCATTAGTCAATATCATCTGGCGGTTAGAAACATCTGATTCGTTGTAAACACATGTAAATTCCTTGGGCACTTTCCCGGCATCATCCGTCAAAACCAATCTCATTGCCAAAAAACAACCCATTTCCACTACAAAGGAACACAAGAGCAAAACTTCTGTTTTCCTTTTGTATACACCAGCGCTTCCCAAATCTTACCCCCGCATAACTCCCCCTGAAAATCCCATACTACCCTTGCAAAGACAAACGGCGGAGCAAAGCAGACAGATAAGCGCGCACGCCGACAAGGAGGCAGAAAGCAATGCGAGCAACGGGGATCGTGCGCAGGATTGACGAACTGGGACGTGTGGTAATCCCAAAGGAGATCCGGCGTACGCTGCGGATCCGGGAGGGCGACCCTCTGGAAATTTACACAGATCGGGATGGCGAGGTCATCCTGAAAAAATACTCCCCCATCGGCGAAATGTCCAACTTCGCCAAAGATTATACGGAATCCATTTTTCGTTCCATGGGACATATCGCCTGCATCGTGGACAGAGACCAGGTGGTGGCAGCCAGCGGCGTGAGCAAAAAAGAGCTTAACGACAAGCCCATCAGCCCGGAGCTGGAAAACGCAATTGCCAACCGCCAGACCGTAGCCATCAACCGGGCAGGCGGCGGCAAAATCGTGGCAGTGACCAACGAAGAGGACATCACCGGCTACACGGCGCAGGTGGTTTCCCCCATCATTGCCGACGGCGAAGCCATTGGTGCTGTGCTGCTGCTGAGCAAGGAGGCGGGCACCCGCATGGGCGACGCGGAGATGAAAGTGGCCGAAACCGCCGCCGGCATCGTGGGCCGTCAGATGGAACAATAACCTTACGCAACCTCATAGCCTTGCGAAACTGCAGCAATGCGCATATAATAGCATTGCTGTGGTTTTTTATATCGCAAAGAAAAGCACAGCGGTTACGGAGGGAAGAATTTGAGCAACACACAGAAATCCATCGTCAGCGGTATGACGGTGCTCAGTCTGGTAGGCGTGATCTGCAAGATCGTAGGCGCACTGTACCGCATTCCGCTGGCATGGCTCATTGGCGACGAGGGCATGGGCACCTATCAGCTGGTGTTTCCTACCTATAACATGCTCTTGACCATTTCCTCGGCTGGCCTTCCTGTTGCCATCAGCCGCATGGTCAGTTATTCTCTGGCAAAGGACGACCCCAGAAGCGCTAAGCGGATCTTCCGGGTAGCGCTGTGTCTGCTGACCGCGCTGGGATTCATCGCCATGCTGCTGATGATCGTCATGAGTCCTACTCTGGCGCAGCGTTCCGGCGATCTGTCCACCCAGCCCGGCTTTGTGGCCATTGCGCCTGCCCTGCTGCTGGTATGCGTCATGTCCGCGCTGCGTGGATTCATGCAGGGACAGCAGAACATGGTGCCCACGGCCATCTCTCAGCTGATTGAGCAGGTGGGCAAGGTCTTTGTGGCGCTTCCTCTTGCCTGGCTGGGCAGCCGGGTTTCCATCGCCTATGCTGCCGCTGGCGTGCTGCTGGGTACGTCGCTTGCGGAAGCTGCAGCGCTTTTGTACATGGTGATCGTGTACCATCGCAAGAAAGCAACGTTTGCGGCGCTGCCTCAAAGTGACGAATCCGAAAACCTGCCGGCAAAATCGCTGCTTCGCCGCCTGCTTTCCCTGAGCATTCCCATCACGCTGGGCGCCTGTATTGTGCCGATTGCGTCCTTCATCGACAGCGGCCTTCTGCTGAACCGGCTGGTGGTGGCAGGCATCCCCCGCAACGAGGCGCTGGGGCTCTACGGTCGCTATTCCGGCTACGTGCTGACACTGATCAACGTGCCCACTGCATTGGCTACTGCCATCGCCATGAGCCTGGTTCCCTCGATTTCCGGTGCCATGGCCCGCGGAGACGGCAAAGGCATGCGCCATCAAAGCGCACTGGGTCTCAGGCTCTCTTTTGTGGTGGGTCTGCCTTGTTCCATCGGCATGAGCATGCTCAGCAAGCAGTTGCTGGATCTGGTCTATCATTTCGACACCCCGGAAGCGCTGCAAGTAACCGCCAATCTGCTGAGCATCTCCAGTCTCACCATTGTGCTGTTCACGGTGGTGCAGTCCACCAGCGGCATTCTGCAGGGGCTTCGCAAGCAGCGCATTCCCATGTATACGCTGATGCTCGGCGTTGCGGTCAAGATTTTCTTGAATTACACGCTCATCGGCACCCCCAGCATCCACATCTACGGCGCCCCGATCGCCTCCCTGGCCTGCTACACCCTGAGCATGGTTCCTAACCTTTTCTACGTGCGTAAATACACCGGCATGAAGCTGGATCTATGGAACATCGCGGGAAAACCTGCGCTGGCTACCGCCGTGATGGCGCTGGTGCTGTTTGGCAGCATGAAGCTTCTGCCCACGAATGGCTTCTGGGCGCTGATCCAGGTATGTATCGGCGCCGCAGCCTATGCGGGGGCTGCGCTGATGACCGGCGCGGTTTCTCGGGACGATCTTGCCCCCATCCTGCGCCGTTTTGGGCGTAAGGGTTCACCTAAGAAGGAGGATTAACATGAATCGCCTTACCATCGTTACGCTGGGCACCGGCGGAGAGGCCTTCCTTACCCGCGGCGTGGAACACGCGCTGAGGAGTGCGAAGCGGCTGGTGCTGCGCACGGGCAGACATCCCATGACCGCCTTTCTCCAGCAGGAAAACATCACCTACGAAACGCTGGACGCGCTCTACGACGCCAGCGAAGATTTTGACGCCTTCAACTGCGACGCAGCCAAAAAGCTGATCCAGATGTGTGAAGAGACTCCCGTTTGCTATGCCGTCAGCGATGCAGCCTTTGACACCACCGTTGCCGCGGTACGCGCACAGCTGCCCGGAAGCGCAGACGTGACCGTCCTGCCCGGCGTCAGCCATGCATCCCGCTGCCTTGCCATGGTGGAAGCCGCGACGCCCTCAGTGCGTCTGTATGCGGCCAGTGAGTTGGACAAAGCGCCGCATTCTCCTGAGGAAGCGCTGCTGGTAACGGAGCTGTTCAGCCGGACCTGCGCCGGGGACTGCAAGCTGAAGCTGATGGAGCTGCTGCCCGAGGATATCTGCATTCAGTTGATTACCGGCGATGAGGCCACTGGCGAGCTTACCTGCCGGGAAATCCCGCTGTATGAGCTGGATCGGCAGCCCGGCTACGACCATCTGACCGCCGCCTATGTGCCCGGCGTGCCCATGCTCAACCGCAGCCGTTACAACATGAACGATCTGGTACAGGTGGTGACTCGTCTGCGTGCGCCGGACGGCTGCCCCTGGGACCGGGAGCAGACTCACGAAAGCATTCTGCCGGATCTGCTGGAGGAAAGCTACGAGTATATCCAGGCCGTGCGGGAAGAGGATATCGACCATATGTACGACGAGCTGGGCGACGTGCTTCTGCAGGTCGCCATGCAATCCGAGATTGCGCATGAACACGGCGAGTTTGATATTCTGGACGTGACCAGCGCCATTTGCGGCAAGATGATCGAACGGCACCCCCATGTGTTCGGGCAGGTCAAAGCGGACACCTCCGAGCAGGTGCTGGAAAACTGGGAGGCCCTCAAGCGCCAGCAGCGCGGACTCCATTCCCACGCCGACGCTATGGCCAACGTCTCCACCGGTCTCTCTCCCCTGCTGCGCGCCAGTAAAGTACAGAAAAAAGCCGCCAAGGTGGGCTTCGATTTCGACAATGCTCAGGATGCGCTGAAGAAGGTGTATGAGGAAGCCGACGAAGTCAAGGAGAACCTGGAGAGCGGAAAGGACCCGGAAGAAGAAATCGGCGATCTCTTTTTCTCCGTGGTCAACGTTTGCAGACTATGCGGCAAAAACCCCGATATTGCGTTGTTTTCCGCGGTTGAGAAATTTATCTCTCGTTTCCGCGACATGGAAAATGCAGTGAAAAACGCAGGAAAATGCGTTGAGGACTTGACTTTATCAGAAATGGATGTATACTGGGATGCAGGAAAACAAAATAAACAAAGGCTTTGATTAAAAAAACCTTTGTTTCCTTGCTTTCCGTCGAGTTTCTTTACAGTCCATGCTCTGCATGGCGATAACAAAAGGAGGTACAACTGTTATGAACAAAGCTGAATTGACCGCCGCCATCGTTAAGAAGACTGGTTTCACCAAGAAGGACGCCGAAAAGGCTCTGGCCGCCGTGACCGAAGTGGTTACCGAGGCTCTGACCGCTGGCGAAAAGGTTCAGATCGTTGGCTTCGGTGGCTTCGAAGTCCGCAATCGTCCCGCCCGTGTTGCCCGCAACCCCCGCACTGGCGAGCAGATCAAGATCGCTGCTTCCAAGGCTCCCGTTTTCAAGGCTGGCAAGGCCCTGAAGGAGAGCGTCAACAAGTAAGTTGACCAGTTGCCGCATGGCGGCATACAAAGAAATCGTCGTGGTTTTTTACCGCGGCGATTTCTTTTTTCTTTCCACGCAGAGTCACTTTTATGGCCGGGCTGCATAAGATGCAATGAGCGAGGTGACGCCCCATGCCGTATCCATACGAAAAAAGCTACCCGTGCCGCAGCAAATGGCTGTACGTGGCTGGGTACGGACTGCTGATCGCAGGCATTTTTCTTTTGTTTTGCTGTATTCCGCTGTGGGCATGGTTGGCGCTGCTGGGGGTTCTGCTGATGGCGGCAGGATTTGTGCTGCTTGGAATCAGCCATGCTTGGAGGTGAACGCATGTCCGTCAAAATGATCTGCATTCGTGCGCCACGGTTCCTCAGCGGCTTTCTGAAACTTTTTGCAAAGAAGCAAAAATAGCATGATCCTTTTCAAAGTGCAAAAGGGCAGCAACCTGCTTGCCGCCTTTTTGCACTTTTTTGTGTTCGTTCCGCGAAAAAATGCTTTTGGTTATTTTGCCTTGGGTTTACAGATAAAGGCCACCAGCGTTCCGAAGAACACCGCTGCCGCGATACCGCCAGCCGTGGCTGTCAGGCCGCCGGTAAAAGCGCCCAGCCACCCCTTTTCCTGCACCGCATGAATGACGCCTTGGCTCAGGGAATGACCAAAGCCGGTCAAGGGCACCGTAGCGCCAGCTCCAGCGAATTCCACCAGCGGAGCATACAGCCCAACCGCACTGAGCACCACACCCGCAAGAATAAAAATGACCAGAATTCTTGCTGGTGTCAGTTTGGTCAGCAAGCAAAGCAGTTCGCCAATGCAGCAGATCGCGCCGCCAACCAGAAACACCTTCAGATACATCCACAGCCAGCTCCAGATCATCAGCTCATTCCTTTCTTTTCGGGCTTTCCAGAACCACAGCATGCGCAATACCAGGGATGCTTTCGCCCTGCTGGCTGCTGGTCAGGCTCATCAGTGCGCCGGTGGACATAAAAATGATCCGTTCCAGCTCACCGCTTTCCAGGCGGGGCAGCAAATGAGCATTCAGCACCGTAGCGCTGCATCCGCAGCCGCTGCCGCCAGCGTGGGTGTCCTGCGCGTCATCGTAGATCATCAGGCCGCAGTCCCGGTATTTGTCCTGCGGAAGCGGCATTCGCTGCTCCCGCATCAACTGCATCAGCAGATCATGTCCCACCTGTCCCAGGTCGCCGGTCACGATCAGGTCATAATCCGCCGGGGTGGTGTGCGTATCATCAAACAGCGAAAGCAGTGTGTCTGCGGCTGCCGGAGCCATTGCCGCACCCATATTATTGGCGTCCGTCACCCCCAGATCCACCACCCGGCCCATACACACCTGACTCAGCCGCGCCATGGGCGGTTTCCTGGGCGACAGGCTGAGCACAGTGGCTCCTGCGCCCGTAACGGTCCACTGCGCCGTGGGGGTACGCTGATTTCCGAATTCCAGAGGAAAACGATACTGACGCTCTGCCGTACAAAAGTGGCTGCTGGCAGCGCAAACCACCTGGCTGGCGTGCTCGCCGTCCAATAGCATCGCGCCCAGAGACAGGCTCTCGCTCATGGTGGAGCAGGCGCCGTAGAGACCGATGAAGGGAATCCCCAATTCTCGTGCCGAGAAGGATGCGGTGATGATCTGGTTGAGCAGATCGCCGCCCAGAAGAAACTGGATCTCGCTCTCCTTCATCCCCGCTTTTTCAATGGCCTTGCGAATAGCGTCCAAATAAAGCTGTTTCTCTGCTTGTTCAAAGCTTTGCTGACCATATAGCTCATCCTGGGTCACAAAATCAAAGCTTTCCCCCAGCGGGCCTTCCCCTTCTTTTTTGCCCACATAGGCCGCGCCAGCGCACAGGGCCGGCCTCAGCGGAAGGGCAATCGTTTGTTGTCCAATTCGTTTCAGCGCCATATTCAGCCTCCCGTATCAATGAAAAAGAATGGCGTAGATCAATCCCACCAGCACCGAGGCGCCGATCCCGTAAACCAGCACCGGGCCCGCTATGGTAAACAGCTTTGCGCCAAGACCCAGCACCAGGCCCTCGCGGCGAAACTCCAGCGCAGGCGACACCATGGCATTGGCAAATCCGCTGATGGGCACAAAAGAACCTGCGCCGGCATATTTTCCGATCTTGTCAAAAACGCCGATACCCGTCAGCAAAGCCGTCAGGAACACCAGAACGATCGCCGCCAGACTGTATCCGTCCGTAGTGGACAGTTTCAGAAATGCAACGCCGGCGTCTGCAATCGCTTGCCCCAGCACACAGATCAGGCCGCCCACCCAAAAGGCGCGGAGCAGACCGCTGCCCAGTTTGCTGGGCGGCGAAAGTTTTTCTGTCAGGTAATTGTAATGCTGCGGGTCAGTGTGAATACGTTGTCGATTCACCGTTTTTTCCCCCTTTCGGTTCATGACATACCCCCATGGCGGCGGCCGGTCTCTCCTGATGACCGGTACAAGCGGTTTTCAAATAGATCTCCCTCTCCCCTGGGGAGGGATGGTATTCCAGGTCCGCAGGCATCAGCTGCTGACGCGCATTGTCCATCGCCATCGCCTTCCTTTCTCTGAGACGTAGTCAGTATGCCTTCAGGCCGGGAAAACTATGCAGCTGCAGCGGCGCTGCTGGATGCGTCGCTTTTTTACGGAAGGATTTGCACAAAAAAGTTCCTCTTTGTCTTGACAACAAAGCCTGCGTTGGCTATACTAATGTGGTTGCTTTGTGGTATTCTGCGCGTTGCGTCTGCACACGCGCAACGCCATACATACTGTCATTAACAAGGAGTGTTCGCGATGTTCCGTACTTACCAGCCCAAGAAGCGTCAGCGCAGCAAGGTGCATGGCTTCCGTGCCCGCATGTCCACCAAGAATGGCCGCCGTGTGTTGGCCGCCCGTCGCCGTCGTGGCCGTAAGGTGCTCAGCGCCTGATTTGGCTCGGTTGGCAGGATATGCAGAAGAAAATCGCAAAAGCCCGCCCCATTTCTAGCTATCGGGTGAAGTGGGTACGGGCTTTTACGATATATGGCGGTACATCCGCCAGAAAGGACGATGGCACAGCGTGCAAAGACAGCATCGATTGGGCGCAAACCGGCAGTTTACCTATGTGTACCGCCGTGGAAAACGCGCCTCCTGCCGTGACCTGACACTGCTGTACGTCCGCAACAACCAAAAAAAAGTCGGTTTTTCCGTAAGCAAAAAGGTAGGCATTGCCGTGGTGCGCAACCGTACCAAGCGTCGCCTGCGCGAATGTGTACGCCCGCTTCTGCCCAGTATGCGGAACGGTCTGTATGTGTTTATCGCGCGCCCTTGTGCTGCGGAGCGTACTGTTGCGGAATTGGGTAAGCAAGTCGCTTCCCTTTTGAAAAAGCTGGAATCCCAGCCCAAGCGTAAGCCATGAAAAACGTTCTGCTATCCATCATCCGCTTTTACCAACGGCACATCAGCCCCCATACGCCGCCCAGTTGCCGTTTTCAGCCCACGTGTTCCGAGTATGCCAAGGTTGCCATTGAGCGCTACGGCGCCTTGCGCGGCAGCTGGCTGGCGCTGAAACGCATCCTCCGCTGCAATCCGTTTTGCAAAGGCGGCTATGATCCGGTGCCGGAGGACGCTTCCACATCATTAAGGAGGGAATAAAGCCCGATGACTGACTTTTTGGCCAATATCATTCTTGGTATCAACAGCCTGGTTCACAACTACGGCTGGTCAATGGTCATTTTCACCATTCTGATCAAACTGCTGATTTCTCCGCTGGATTACAAGAGCCGCAAGGGCATGCGCCGCACCACGGCGATCCAGCCTGAAATGGCCAAGCTGCAAAAGAAATATGCCAACGACAAGGACAAGCTTAACCAGAAGATGGCCGAGCTGTATCGCAAGGAGGGCGTCAACCCCATGAGCGGCTGTCTGCCCCTGCTGATCTCCATGCCGTTGCTTTTCATCATGTTCGCCGCCATGCGTTCCGTTGCCAATACCGAACTGGCCAAGCAGGCCATCAATCTGCTGGTTGGCGGCGTACAGACCAACGAAACCTGGCTGTGGATCAAGAACATCTGGATGCCCGACAGCCCCTTCTATGGCGTAATCGTCGACCAGAACAACCTGCGGATGATCCCCGCTGACATCTGGGCCAAAGTATTCGCTACCCTGACGCCTGAAACCGTCTCCAGCCTGGCCGCACTGGGCGTTGACGCCAGCAACATTTCTGGCACGACCCTCTTCCCCCTGCTCCAGCAGACCCAGGCCTACGCTGCTGAAACCATGCTGTGGCCCGTGCTGCCCAAGATGAACCTGCTGCTGACGCAGCTGGACATTTACGCAAAACCCAATGGCTGGTTTATCCTGCCCATTCTCGCCTGCGTCACGCAGCTGCTGATGACCGCTACCCAGCCCCAGCAGCCCCAGGCGGAAGGCCAGCAGGGCACCGGCAAGTTCATGAAATACTTCTTCCCGATTTTCTCGCTGTTCATCTGCTCCAGCTACAATGCCGCTTTCGCCCTGTACTGGGTCGTGTCCAACGTTTTTGCCTGGGTGGAAAGCCTTGTATTCAACCTGATGTTTGAGGCGCAGGATCGAGCTGCCAGAACGGGCAAGGGTGTCAAAGAGGAGGACAGCATCAAATGAAATCCGTTGAATCCAAAGCTAAGACGATGGAGGAAGCCATCTCTCTGGGTCTGGAAAAGCTGGGCGTCAGCTTCGAAGACGTTCGCATCGACATTCTGGACGAAGGCAGCAAGGGCTTCCTGGGCATCATCGGTGCCAAGCCTGTGACGGTTCGTCTCACTGTGAAGGACGATTTTGAGGAAACTGACGTCCTCAAGGCCGTTGGTCTGACTCAGGATCTGGAACCCGCCAAGGAAACCGTGAAGCAGAAGGCTGAAAAGGCCAAGAGCAAGGTGAAGGGCGAAGCGAAAAACGCCAAGCCCGCCAAGAGCGAAAACGCCCCCAAGAAGGCTGAAAAGCCCGCCGAACCCGCTCCCAAGAAGGAAAAAGCTCAGTCTGCCGCGCAGGAGACTGTCAAGCCCGTTGCCTCTGATGACGGTGCCGACGCCCGTGCTGTGGAGTTCCTGGCCAATGTGACCAAGCTGATGGGCGTTGAAGTGACCATCAACCCCCGGCGCGATGAAGAGGGCAACCTGCGTGTGGACATGCACGGCGATACTCTGGGCATCCTCATTGGCCGCCGCGGCGAGACCCTGGACGCTCTGCAGTATCTGACCAGCCTCTACGTCAACCGTGGTCAGGAAAACTACGTGCGTGTCACCCTTGATACGGAAAACTACCGCGCTAAGCGTGAAGAAGCCCTGACCCGCCTGGCCAACCGCATGGCCAACCGCGCCGTGAAGACCGGCCGCAAGGTGGTCATGGAGCCCATGAATCCCTACGAGCGCCGCATCCTGCACAGCGCGCTGCAGGGTAACGACGCTGTCACCACCCACAGCGAGGGCGACGAGCCCAACCGTCACGTGGTGATCACCCTTAAGTGATTTTTCAACAGTCAGCAGTTCTTTCTGCTGGCTGTTTTTTGTTTCGTCCATTCCCCTATTTACACAACGCTTTCTCTGAAACCCAGCTCAGAAAAACTGACATGAAGAAACAAAGTACTCAGTACTGCAGCCGCTGACCACGCTTGTTGTGCTGATTGTCATCTCCGGGGTTGATCTGACCTGTTTTGTTCACGACAGGGTTCTCCTGAGGCCAGCACGACAGCCGAATATGCCGGTTCATATTCATCGTGCGGACGGCATAACCTGCCCCATCCGCACTTTTCATGGGAGGATCTCCAATGAGTTCGTTTGTCTTTCGATTGCTGGCTGGTTTTCTCATCGGTGTAGGCTGTATCCTGCCAGGGGTCAGCGGCGGAGTGATGGCTGTTTCCTTCGGTCTCTACCGTCCTATGCTCGACGCTGCCACTGGCTTTTTCCGTGACATACGAAAACATGCTGTTTTTTTGTTTCCGTTGGTTGTAGGCGGCGGGCTGGGCGTGCTGATCTGCGCGGGCGGCCTGGATTATGCTATGAGCCACTGGGAAGACGCCATGTTGTTTCTCTTCGTGGGACTGATTCTGGGCAATTTTCCGGATCTGTTCAAAAACGCGCTGTCTTCTGATCCTTTTCGTCCCCGATTTCTGTTGGCTTTACTGCCTGGGGCAGTGCTCCTGCTGGCGATGGCAGCAGCCGGCACAGCCCTCCAGCGGGATCAGCTGGTATGGTACGAGCTGCTGCTTGCCGGTGGACTGTATGCACTGGGCACGGTATTTCCTGGGCTGTCCGCGTCCTTTCTGCTGATCCAGCTGGGATGGTATCAGCCTTGTCTGACCTTATTCTCTACCCTTCCCCTGCCCCAGTTCGCACTGTTTGGCACAGGTTTTGTACTGACCATCCTGGCAACGCTCAATGGCGTGAAGTGGCTTTTTGATCACTACCACGGCTATGCTTCCTTCGGGGTGATCGGACTGCTGCTGGCATCCGTTCTGCCTGCCATCCCCATTCCGAAGGAGGACGCAAGCTTCTGGATCGATCTACTGATGCTGGTGATGGGCACGGTGATTTCCCTTTCCATGAGCAGGCTCAGTCAGCACATCGGCGAAGAAAACAGAAAAAAGACGTGAACTGCCGCTGCAGGTCACGTCTTTTTTGATTCAGTTGAAGAACAATGCGCGGATATCCTCTTCGCTCAGGCTGCTCAGGGCTGTTTCGCCCGCAATGACCACCCTGTCAAAGATGGCGCGCTTGCGCTTGCTCAGGTCGGTCACCTTCTCCTCAATGGTGCCCTGAGCGATCAGCTTAAACACGTTCACATCGTGCGTCTGACCGATGCGGTGTGCGCGATCCGTCGCCTGATCCTCTGCTGCGGGATTCCACCACGGATCGTAATGGATCACCAGATCCGCGCCGGTTAAGTTCAGTCCCGTGCCGCCTGCCTTGAGGGAAATCAGGAACACGTCGCCCTCACCGCCATTAAAGCGGTCGCAAAGTTGCTGACGCATCTCCGGTTTGGTATCACCGTCCAGGTACAGTGCCTGAACGCCCTCTCTGGCCAGCCGCTTTTTGATGATCTGCAGCATCCCCACAAACTGGGAAAACACCAGCATGCGCCTGCCGGAAGCGATGGCGTTATGCACTGTCTGAACCAACAGTTCCAGCTTGCCGCTGGTACCCTCGTAATTGTCCAGGAACAGCCTGGGATGGCAGCATACCTGCCGCAGCTTGAGAAGCACGCTGAGCACCTGCATCCGTGCCCGGGGCAGAGAACCATCTTCCAGCGCCTGTCCGACATGCTCGCGCAGGGAGAACAGCAGGCTGTTGTACACCCGCTCTTGCTCCGGCGGCATGGCTGCGTAGAGGTACTGCTCGTGCTTTTTGGGCAGGTCGGCAAGCACTTCGCTCTTGAGGCGGCGCATCAGGAAGGGACGAATCCTCTCCCGAAGTTCCTCTGCGCGTTCGCCGCCGCCATAACGGCGCAGGAAGGAACCCTGCGTACCCAAATAACCCGGCAGGACGAAATCGAAAATGGACCACAGTTCACCGGTATGGTTCTCCATGGGCGTACCGGTCAGAGCGATGCGCACCTCGGCATCCAGTTCCTTGGCAGCGATCGCGCCCCGGCTCTGCGCGTTCTTGACGGACTGTGCCTCGTCCAGCACGGCAAACCGCAGCGGGATATCCCTAAGGAACTCGATGTCCCGACGAAGCAGCGGATAGCTGATCAGCAGCACATCCACATCGTCCGCTTCCTTCACCTCCGCGATCACGCGCCGACGTTCCTCCCGCTGGCCCGTGATAACCCGAACAATCAGGCTGTCGTCAAAGCGTTTCAATTCTGCCAGCCAATGATAGGTCAGCGATGTGGGGGTAACGATGATATTCTTTTTCACGCCGTCCTTGCGCTTGGATGCGGACAAGGCGGCTATCACCTGCAGCGTCTTGCCAAGACCCATTTCGTCCGCCAGAATGCCGCCCATATGGGTTTCATACAAGGACAACAGCCATCCGCTGCCGCGCTGCTGATAAGGCGCAAGCTTCTTACGCAATTTGGAGGGCATAAAACTCAGGTCGCTCTGCTGCGCAAGGGCGTCAATGGCGTGCTCTGCCTCCGCATCGGCTTCCGTTTTCGCGCCTGCCATACGCAGCATGCTCACCATGTATCCTGCACGGTAAGCGCCGAAGCTCAGCTCCCGTGCGTCATCCTGAGCGCCCGGATCATCCAGCGATGCAGCATCCAAAAGCTCCTGCACCACCGGCGCCAGGCCCATCATGTCGCGCACATCCAAAAACTCGCCGGTTTTCAAGCGCACATACTGCTGCCGCTGGGCAACCGCTTTGAGAATGGGTAGCAGTTCCGGCGCTGCCTCTCCGCTTTCCTCCAGCAGGGAAAATACCAGCCGGCCGCCGCGCATCCGGAAAGAGGCCTTCGCAGAAAAACGGCGAGGCTTGACCCGTTCAAATGCCTGAGAGGCGTACACTTCGCAGTGCTTACTCAGTTCAGTGACGCCCTGGGTGCAGAATTTCAGAATATCCTGGGTACGGCGCAGCAGGATCCTGCCACCGCGCACCACAAAACCAGCGTCAGAAAACATATCCAGCAGCGCGCTCTCGGCACGGCCATCCCGAAGGAGCAGACGATTGTCCTGCTGTTGCTCTAATGCAGTCTCCTCTTCACCCTCTGGCGCTCCAAAGGGATGGATGATCGCCTTTCCGTAATGGAATTCCACCCGGGCGACCACATAGCTGCCCATCAAATCCAAATACACCACGGGATGGAAGGGCTCGATGATCAAGCGGGCGCGAAGCTCCGGTGAGGTGACCACCGTACCAATCGCCGAAAGCGTAGGCAGCAGCATGGCCAGCGCATCCTCTGCTTCACGGGCGGGATAGCAGAACCGCATGCCTTCGCTGAGCAGTAGGCTGCACAGACGTGCCTGCACCCCATGCAAATGAATAATACAGTCTTCGCCCAGAACATAGCGTCCATCCGGCGTGATCAACCGCAGTTGTTCCGTTCCCTCCACCGTAACGCTGACCTCGCCCTGCGCCATAGAAACTGTAAAACACAGTGGCAGTTCTACCCTGCGGATGCCCTTCTGGGTCACCTTTCGGTCGCTGAAAATCATGATAAACTCGTGGTTTTCCAAGTAGCGGAAGACACTGAGCAAAAACGCGCCGCTCAGCAGGATAAAGCGTCCGTCCGTTGGCAGCGTCGCCGTGACGGGCTCCGTCGCACCGAAACGGTGGCGGTCTTCCCATTGTTCCATCGTTTCTGCCTTCAGCGGCACAAAACCCATCAACAGCGCGATAAGGCGCTCATCCTCCTTGGAAAAGCGCATGGTGGCAGGATTATAGGTGAATTTCTCGGACAGTTTCAGCGGCGCGCCTACCTTGTAGCAGGTGAGCAAATCAGCTATGCTGCGCACCACGTACTGCCGCTCCTGGCCGGCAGACAGGCCAAGGCCAATCCGCCCATCCTCATAGATGCGCAGATTCGCCACCAGGCGAATGTTTTCCACGCCCGGAGCAGCCAGATTCATCAGGCTCATCACCCGCTGACCCAGTTCCATTTCGCCCTCATGGACAAAATGTTCCAGTCTGCCGTCGCTCTCCGCCATCAGCAGCGCGGCTACCAGGTGTTCACAACCGCCTGCTTTGCCGCAACTGCATTGCGCCTCTCCCCGGTGGTCAAAGCTGACCACACAATGAGGTGTTCCGCCCACGTCGTAGCACAGCCTGTCCCCATTGCGAACAGACGCCGCCACAAGGCCGCGACGATACAGCTTTTCCCCCAGCTCAAAAACCTCAGTATCTGCCCGAAGCGCATCGATGGAATACATACGGATCCTCCCGTAAAAACCTTAGTCTGTATAACTTCTGCTTTCTTCGTTCGCTTTCCTGCTCTCTTTCCAAATTTGTCCAAGAAAAAAAGGCGTATTTTCCCCACCCATTGTGGCATACTACCATCGAAACGGTGATCAGGCAAACGGCCGAAAGAAACGCGCAATAGGCGTTTTGGACGCAAAGCGCCGGGTTCTATGCGGGGCGCATAGAATTGTGGAAGATGTGAGATGTAGAGCAGATAGAGCGTGTTGATTTCCTCAAGCATCGTTGCTGCCGAGAAGACGCAGAGCTTTCGATGGTCGCCGCTTCAACAGGGAGCTGCAATCCATAGGCGGAGTCTCTTCCCAAAGTATCGCGCATCGGGGAAGTTGAAGGCAAGCGGAACTTTTTCCGCGCCGGGACCGTCATGGTGCAGCTCCCTCTTTGCTGGAATCGTTTCAATATCCAAAGTAATCATCCCGGCTGAGAAAAACCTCTGCCGGGATGATTGTGTGTACCATATCATTTTTGAGCCTGTGGCAATCCCATTTCATCAAGCGTTCCCAGAGAGCAGGGCGCCGGTGGCTTCGTCTTCGTACTGACGGGTATACAGATTGAAATAATGGCCCTTCTGCCTAAGCAGTTCTTCGTGGTTGCCCTGTTCGATGATCTTGCCGTCCCTAACCACAAGGATCAGGTCGGCATTACGAATCGTAGAGAGGCGGTGGGCCACCACCAGCGAGGTGCGCCCGTTGATGATGGTGTCGATCGCGGACTGAATCTTCTGCTCGGTAATGGTGTCCACTGAAGCCGTGGCCTCGTCCAGCACCAGAATACGGGGATCGGCCAGAATGGCTCTGGCAAAGGAGATCAACTGCTTTTCGCCGGTGGAGAGCAGATCGCCGCCCTCACCCACGTCGCTGTCCAGCCCATGTTCCAGATGGGCGATCACATTATCGGCAGACACCAGTTTCAGCGCCCGGTCGATTTCCTCCTCTGTGGCGTTGGGATTGCCGTAGAGCAGGTTTTCCCGGATGGTGCCGGAGAACAGGTGAGGCGTTTGCAGCACGTAACCGATAGCGCTGTGCAGCCATAGCTGAGAACGTTCCCGAGCGTCCCGGCCATCGATGAGCACCTGACCGTCGGTGGGTTCAAAGAAGCGGCACACCAGATTGATCAGCGTGGACTTGCCTGCGCCTGTCTCGCCTACGATGGCGATGTTGGAGCCAAAGGGGATCTTCAGATTGAAGTGCTCCAGCACATATTCATCGCCGTCAGGATACTTGAAGCTGACGTCCTTGAATTCGATATCGCCCTTGATCTCCTCCCAGTTTTCCCGCTTGGGCTCGAAGGAGTCGCCGTACTTCTCGATCACCTCAGGGGTGTCGGTCACGTCGGATTTGGTTTCGATCAGGCGCATCAGACGCTCGATGTTCACCTGGGTGGTGATCACGTCGGAGATGGCGTCGATCAGCCAGCGAACAGGCTCCATCATGCCCTGTGCGTAGGACATGAACATAGAGAAGGTGCCCACTTCCTCAGCAGCCAGATAGCCGCCCTGCCACAGCACGATGGCCAGCGCCATGGAAGAGGCTAGGTTCATCGTCGCAGCGAACAGACCGCGCAGGTGGGCTGCCTTCACCGACTTTTTGCGCATGGCGGAGGTATCCTCCACGAAGTCATGCTGAATCTTATCCTCAATGACCAGCGACTTGATGGTTTTGGCGCCGGTGATGCCTTCGTTGAAGTTGGAGGTGATCTTGGAGTTGATCTCACGCACTTCCCGATTGATCCGGATCAGCTTTTTCTGGAATACGGAGAAGAGAATCACGATCAGGGGCAAAATGGTGATGACCAGCAGCGCCAGACGGGTGTTGAGCACCAGCATGACGGCTACTGCGCCGATCAGGTAGCTCAGATGCCACACGCTGTCCATCATGGTCCAGCTAACCAAGGAACCGATGCGGGAGGTGTCGCTCATCACGCGGGCATGGATATAGCCTACGCTGTTCTGGTTAAAGTAGGAAAAAGACAGGGTTTGCAGATGTTCAAAGGCCGCATTGCGCAGATCTCGGTTCATGCTCACCTCCACGCGCATGGCATTGGATGCGGAGGAGAAAAAGGCTGTCGCAGAGACCAGGATGGCCGCCACATAGGCGAGGATGAACCAGGGCAGACCGCTGAGCGTTCCTTTGGTAATGTACTCATTGAGCGCATAGCCCTGAAACTGGGGCAGCAGGATGTCCACCACCGTGCTGACCAGACCGCAGATCACCATAAAGATCAATGTGCCGCGGTATTTTTTCATAAACGGCAGCAGTTTGCCGATGCCGAAAAACGGCAGGGAGGTTGTTTTTTCGTTCTGATTGTTCATTACTGTGCCACCTCCTTCATGGAGGGAGACTGAATCTCATAGATGCGTTGGTAGATGCCGCCGGCGGACTTCAGCTCATCGTGTGTTCCCATCTCGGCGATCCGACCCCGATCCAGCACGATGATCTGATCGGCCTTGCTAAGGGTGGTGATGCGGTGGGAAATGAGAATGATGCTGGCGCTGCCGAACCGCTGCTCCATGGCTTTGCGGATCTTGGCGTCTGTCTCGGTGTCCACGGCGGACAGAGAATCGTCAAAGATCATGATAGGGGTATGCTGGGTTAGCATACGGGCAATGGCCGCGCGCTGCTTCTGACCGCCGGACAGCGTCACGCCGCGCTCGCCCACGAAGGTATCATAGCCCTTGGTAAAGCCCTCAATGGCTTCGTCCAGGCAGGCTGCCTTTGCCGCCTCCCGGATGTCGCTGAGGGTCAGGCCATCATCCGTGATGCCGATGTTGTCCTTGAGGCTGCGGGAGAACAGGAACGGCTCCTGTAATACCATGCCGATATGGCTGCGCAGGTGTTCTGCCTTCATATCCGCGATATCTACACCGCCGATGGTGATGCGCCCATTCTCCGCAGGAAGGTCGTACATCCGGTCAAGCAACAGCATCATGGTAGACTTACCGCTGCCTGTGCCACCCAGAATGCCCAGCGTGGTGCCTGCCTTCATGGTGAAGTTGATATCGTGCAGGATATGGGGGCTGTTTTCATAGGCAAAGTTCACATGCTCAAAGGTGATATCACCGGTGAGGTCAGGCGTGACAGCTTCGGGCTTGTCTTCTTCCGCGGGAGATTCCATGATGTAGCGGATACGGTCGATGGCAACGCCCGCCTTGCTCATCTCGGAGATCATGCGACCCAGCTGACGGATGGGCCAGACCAGCAGACCGTTATAGGACAGGAAAGCAATGTAAGAACCAGCAGTCATGCTACCGCGCACGCACATCACCGCGCCGAAGATAACCACCAGCATTACCTGCAGACCGCTGAGCACGTCCGAAGACGCCCAGAAGGTACTCATCAGGCGGCCCAGTTTGACCCACAAGCCGGTGTATTCTTCATTATGGTTCTCGAAGCGGTCCTTTTCGTAGCGCTCCCGACCAAAGGCGCGCACCACGCGCACGCCGGTCAGGTTCTCCTGCGCCATGGCGCTGAGCTTGCCCTCGCTCTCATCGCAGGCCTGGAAGCCCTTGTGAAGCCGGTTGTGGAACAGCACGGAATAGAGAATGATCACCGGCATGGGTGCCAGCGCGATCAGCGTCAGGGATACGTTCATGCCCATCATGAAGATCATCGACAGTGCCAGCAGGATCAGAATGCGCATCATCTGTGTCATCTGCTCGGAAACGAAGTTCCGGGTGGTGTCGATATCCGACGTGCAGCGCTGGATGATATCGCCGGTACGGTTCTGCATATGCCAGCTGAAGGGCAGATGCTCAATGTGAGAAAACAGGCTGTCGCGCATGGTCTTGACCAGCGTTTCGGTGGCCATGGTGTTGCTCAGGCGGAACGCATACTGCGCCAACACCTTCACAAGTGCCACCACTGCCACGGCGGCGGCCATGATCCACAGACGATCCCGCAGATAGGTAAAGCCGCCGATTCGGTTCACCAGCGCCATGATCCAGTCTGCGTAGGTGGTATCCGTGGTACCTACCACGTTATCCACCGCCATACGAACGATCTGCGGCGTAAGCATATCCATCAGCGCAGCCAGCGCCGTGGTGAGCATGCTCACCACAAACAAGCCCTTGCTGCCTTTGAGAAAGCGCCACAACAGCGCCGCTTTTCTCTGAAGCGGGCTTTTTTCCTGATGAAGTTTTTCTTTGTGTTGCATATTGATTTCTTCCTTTTTCAGTGCCCCTGCGGCGCCGCTGGGGCGGCAGGGAGATGTTCAGTCATTCTGTTTGCTAAAAGTGCGAGGGTTGGAGTTGTTACTGAAGCGTTACCTGCATCATCACAGGATTGTGGTCGCTGTTGAGAAAATTCAGGTCGATGGTTTCCACATGATTCACTTTCAGATTCTCCGAAATAATGAAGCCGTCAATGACGTAAAACTGCGTGGTCGCACGGTCGCCGGAGTAAGGCTTGCTCAGGCTGCGACAGGTGGGATGGCTGGCGTCGAACACATAGCGCAGCCCATCCGGAAGCTCGCTGAGCTGACCGGGCTGCCAGCCATCGGGTTCCACCACAGGCATGGTTACCTCGGGAAATGTCTGGTTAAAGTCGCCGCCGGCGATCACATAATTGCCTGCTTCGCACTCGGCGTTCATGATCTCCAGCAGCTGCCGGGTTTGGGCCAATTTCCCTTCGCCATCGTCGTAGGCTTCCAGGTGGAAGTTGATGATGACCAGTTCCTTGCCATCCTCCCCGACAGGCACCCGCTCCACCAACAGGCAACGCTTCAGATTGGCAGCGCGAACAGGCCAGGAGAAGGGTACGGGCAGGCTTACACGGGTCGCTTCGGTCACGTTCAGTTCCGTCAGCGTCACCACGCCGCTGGTCACCTTGCCGATGGGCGGCAGCGGAAACGGCACAAACTCACACTTGTAGTTATACGCCATAGCAGCATTCAGCGCCAGACCACGGCGGTAGTAGTCCATTTGGTTGATGTGGAAAGTACGTGCCGAATCCTCATCCACTTCCTGTAGCAGATAGATCTGCGCGTTGCGGGTATCCAGTGCGCCCAGAATCGCCGCCATATTATCACGGACAACTTCCTCGCTCTTGGGGTTGACGCCCTTGCCGCCGTCCATCACAAAGTCCTGATCGCGGTCCAGCCCAGCATAGCCGGTATTGAAGGTAACAACGGTAAGCATATCGCCCACCTGAAGGGGGTCTCTCAATGCCGCCTGCGTCACCGTGAGGGTCTCGGTGTCGGCGGGCTGATATTCGGTCAGGCTGAGGTACGCGACCAGACCGATCGCTGCCGCAAGAACCAAAGCGATAAGACAAAGCAACAGTTTCATCAGGTTTTTCAGCAGTTTCACGGTCGTATCCTCCTTTGTGTCGTTTCCTTTTGCAGTGGTTACGTTTTCTTCTGGAAATAGCGTCCCTTAATCCTGGTCTGCGGATTCACAGAAGGAATATTGGCCATGCTTCGGTTGCGGACCATATTCAGCACCAGACCGATACCGATCATGTTGGTGACCAGGTTGCTGCCGCCGTAGCTCAAAAACGGCAGCGGAATACCGGTAACCGGCATCAGGCCGATGGTCATGGCGACATTCTCGAATACATGGAACAGCATCATTGCCATTACGCCGATGATATTCAGCTGACCAAAGCGGCTCATGGTAAAGCGCGCCAGATACAGCATACGCAGGATGATGCACAGATAGCCCAGCACCACCAGCGAACAGCCAATGAAACCAAAGGCTTCGCCGATACTGGAGAAGATAAAGTCCGTCCAGTCCTCAGGAACGTAATCCAGCTGACTGAAACTGCCCTGAACGAACGTGCCTACGCCGCTCAGACCGCCTGATCCGATGGCGATTTTGGACTGGGTCACCTGATAGCTGGCGCCTTCATCCACCAGAGAGGGATCGAAGAAGCTCAAAATACGCTCCACTCGGTAGTTATCGCCGCCGGAAGAAACCGCCAGGCCGTACATCAGCGCAATCGCAACAGCGCCGGCGCCTACGATGCCCAGCAGCACCTTCATGCGTACACCGCCGAAGAAGAGCATCAGGCCGAACACGAACACCATAACGATAACCGAGCCCATTTCGCCCTGCAGAAGGGTTAGCATCCACGGGATGCCCACCAGCGCCGCAATGCGGGGGTAATCCCTGAGCTTTCCCAGGGGATCATCGTTGCTCTCAAGGTATTTGGCTGTGGTGACGATACACGCCAGCTTCACAAACTCGGAGGGCTGCAGCGTATAGCCCCAGATAATATCGATCCAAGCCTTAACACCGGCAGCTTCACCGGCAAGGGCGACCACCAGCAGGCCGCAGGCGCCTACGTACACCAACATGGTGTAGCGGCGGATCCATTCATGGGGCAGATATGCAATGGTACCAACTACAACAGGCGCAATCAGAAGAAAAATGAACTGGCGCATGCCGTAGTAGGAGGATACGACGTAGTTCAGCAGCGAGTCCTCCACCGCCGAAGAGGTGGAAAAGGTGGCAACGGACACGCTGATCACGCCGAATATTGCCATGGCAAACACCAGTGCGATCAACACCCAGTCCATGTGCGCACGCCCGTGCCAGGATTCATGTGCCTTCATTGCTTAGCGGTTTCCTCCTTTATTTGCGTGAGAACCATCTGAACCTTTTCTTCATCTCCGGCATGGGCACGTATTCGCCCACAAAACGCCGGCAGATCCTGTCGATGGCCTCTCTGGCGGGACAGTTCACATCCATAAAGTTCTCGTGACGGCCCAGAGCGCTGATCACGGCGGTATCCTCCGGAACATAGCCGAGGAGCGGTACATCCAGCGTATTTGCCACCGTCTGCGGACTGTACATCTCGCCGCTGGCCACCAGCGACGGCACCACCCGGTTGACCACCAGCATGGGCCGCGGCTTATGCTTTTCGTCCAAGAGCGCCAATACCCGTTCGGCGTCCCGCATGGATACGTCGTCCGGCGTGGTCACCAGAATGCTGTAATCGCTGGCCGGAAGCAGATTGCGCACGCCGCGTTCCACCCCTGCCGGGGCGTCGGCAAACACATACGCCGCCTTTTTCTTCAGCTTTTTGACGACCTCCTGGTAAGCATCTGCATTCAGATCCCGGGAGGAGGCGTTCTGTGCCGCAGGCAGCAGGGTCAGGTTTTCATACTGGCCGTGCTGGAGCAGCGCGTACTTCAGCTTGCAGTCCTGCCGTGCCACATCCAGCACATCAAACACTACATTGTTTTCCATGCCCAGCATCAGATCCAGATCTCTCAGACCGATATCCGCATCCATGCAGCAACACTTCAGTCCGCGCCTTGCCAGCGCAATGCCTAATGAAGCCGTGAGCATGGTCTTGCCCACGCCGCCCTTGCCGGAGAGAATCAGCCAGGATTGACTCATTGGTATTGCTCCTTTCCGCGATTACGGCGCAAGCATGTTGCCCGCCGGGAAGATGGGATCGGTGGTTCGAAGGGTCTTCTGGTCCATGTACCAGCCTACGAATTCGCGGGCGGCCATGCTGGCCTCACCGCCGGAAAATCCGCTGGGGATAAAGACGACAACGGCGATCTCCGGCTTCTCCTTGGGCGCCAGCATAACGAACCATGCGTTGTTTTCCAGGTCGATGGTGGTAACCTCGGCCGTTCCTGTTTTCGCGCATACGTCGTTTCGATAGGGCCAGCTGCGGAAGTACTTGGCAGCGGTACCGCTCTCGTCCACAACGCCCTCCATGCCGGCAAGGATATAGCCCAGGTATTCTTCCACGCGCCTACGTTCATCCTCGCTCGCCGCGCCGAAATCATGCATCAGCGTGGGGGTTCGCTGGCTGATGATATCGCCCTCAGGAGAGGTGATGGAGTCCACGATCATCAGGTTGTATACCCTGCCGCCATTGCCAAGAGCCGCGACGTAGCGGCTGACAGCAGCAGGCGTAAGCACGGTGATGGACTGGCCGATGGCTACCTGAATCGTCTGGCCACCGCCCCACTTAATATCGTTGAGGTAATTGTACGTATCGCCGATGACGGCTTGCAGATAAACCATCTCGCGGCTCATGTTCAATTCTTCCATCAGGATGGGGCGCATGGATACGACCCAATCCGACTGGTTGGTGTTGACGGCCATGTCCATCAGGCGCTTGACGCAACGGTTCAGGCGTTCCTCATCATAGGTGATGTTACGCGTTGCGCCCTGATTGCGCAGATGCTTTTTGACGGAGTTGAACACGATGATGGGAACGGCTGTATCCTGCGAGGCTTCGTCCATGGGCTTGTCGGGGTCGTAAAGGCTGGTCTGATTGCCCACGACGCTGCGTTCCTCGCCGGGCAGGTCAACGCCTGTCTTACTGGTGAGGCCGAATTCCGCTGCATACTGATACATGCGGGTTTCGCCCAGGCGGCTGCCAAGCGTATAGAAGAAATAGTTACAGCTGTTGGACAGGCCCTGCACGATGGTCTGATGCTGATGCTTGTGTCGCTGGGATTCGGAGATCCAGCACTTGGGGGCGGTGCTGATATCCGACGTGTACAGGAGGAAATAACCGCCATCGTTGATGGTTTCATTAGGCAAAAGCTCGCCCTCCATCAGCGCACCCAGCGAGGATACCATCTTGAAAATGGAACCCGGCGTACCGCGGGCGTGGATGTTGTAGTTCATCAGCACGTTACGGTCGTCCATCAGGATCTCGCGGCTTTCCGGACCGGCGGCTACCAGCGCATTCAGGTCAAAGGTGGGATAGTTGGCCATAGCCAGCACCCTGCCCTCCATATCAATGACCATCATGGCGGCGCGTTCTGCCAGAGAAAGGGGGTACTTTTCCCAGTTTCGATTTTCGATGTCCACCTTGTTGGCATTGAGCCAGTTGGCGTCCATCAGCTTCTTTTCCTGCTCGCCGCGGGTGGAGGCTACATTTTCCGCCAGTGCACGTTCTGCCTGCTGCTGATAGCTGGCGCGGATGGTCAGCTTGACGTTGTTGCCATCCTCCGGCTCGGTGTAGCTCAGCTCGCGGGTGATCTTGCCCACACGGTCGCGTTCCACCACACGGTAGCCCTGACGCAGGTCGCTGTTCTGAGTCAGCCAGTCTTCCATGGAGGCTTCGATACCGTCTACACCAATGGTATCGGAGAACTTGTAACCCTTGGGCTGCAACTGTTTCCATTTTTCCGTGGACGGAATAGCGCCCATGTAACCGATGACCTGTGACGCCAGCGTTCCGCGGGGATAGACGCGCTTGGTACCGATGGCGATCTCCATGCCGGGCAGGGTCATGGATCGGGTTTCGATTCGAATGACCGTTTCGTAGGGCACGTCCTTGGCGATGACGATGGGCTGGGAGTTGAACAGGTTCATCTGCATCTCCGAGTAAACCGCCAGTACCTTGAGCATGGTTTCCTCGTCCATCAGCACATCTTCAACGTAAGTGTTTCCGGCCTCCTCCGCCTTGCGGCGGTTATCGTCCATTTCCTGCTGGCTATTGACGATCTTGTAGCGGCTCTTCAGGCGGGTCATGGCCTCGTCTGCCGTGGGAACGCTGGTAACGGTGAAGTAGTTGTTAGAGCGCCACTGGTTCTCACGGGTCTGAAGCACGGCTTCGCTCACGCCGCTGCCGAAATTGAACTGCCAGTTGCCGGTATCCGGATTTCGTTCAATGACAAAACTGACTGCCAGCTCATTGCCGCCCATTTCAATAATATCAATGGTTTCCACAATGGAACGGGTGAACTCGGCGTATTGTGCGGAGCTATTCTGGCTGGCGTCACGATAAAACGTAACGTTGTAAATAGGCTCGTCCATGGCCAGAATGACCGCATCTGCATCGGTGATCATGCCGCGGCTGCCACGCAGGGTAATGGTCGTGGTTCGGCGGGATTCCGCCGTCTGCGTATACTCATCGGAGGAGCGCAGCTGCAAATCCACAAGGCCGCTGATCAAATAGGCGAACACGCCGAAAATAGCGATCAGTGCAACGATATACCGCTGCCCCAGATTGTATCTAGGCGCTTCGCCGTTGTTCTTTTTCAGGGTAAACCGTTTTGCCATCTTCACTCCTTTCCTCCATCACAAGGGATGGAAAATACGAAGTTTCTTACTCTTGCTGTTGTTGTTCCTTCTTCTGCCGGTAGATTCCCAGCCAGGCGCGGACGGGGAACTGGCATACGGCAGCAAGCATCGTGGTATAAACTACGTCGATGGCTGCCCGGCCCAAATGGCCGTTGTCCAGCTGAACGCCGGTGATGTTCACATAAATGAGGTGAAACCCCTCCAGCACGCAGATGCTGAGAAAGGCGCACAGCGGCGTACGGATATGGGGATTGAGCTGCCGTGTGCTTTTTTCTCTGGACCGAAGTTCCTCCAGCTTGCGTTCGCTCTTATCGGAAAAGACGAACGCGCCCAGCATGGCGGCCACCGGATAGAGGATCAGGTTGATGTAGTTCAGCATGGTCAGCATGATCTCCATCAAGTAGCCGATGGTGAGGGACATCACGAAGGTGTATTTGCGTCCGCAGGCCACGGATACGATGGCGATAAACGCCAGTGCAATATTAGGCGCCACATCCGCAATGGAAATGTACTGCGCCGTGGTCGCCTGCAGCAGATAGGTCAGCAGGGTAAACAACGCAATCTTGATCGTTCTGCCAAACACGCTTATTCATCCTCCTCCACAGTCATATCCAGCGGGGGCGGCGTAGGCGTGGGCGTATCGGTCGGCGCGAGGGTGAAGCCGTAGCTGTTGTCCGTCATGGCACCATCGGGGATCTGATACTCGTAGCTGTTGGAACCCGGATTGGTCACGGCGGGCGCCGGCGTGATCATATCTGCCGGCAAGGTCTCACCCGGAGCGGGAGAGATGCTGGGACCCGGCGTAGGCGTGGGTTCCGGCGTGGGCGCCAGCTGATAGAAATCGCTACCGATCTGGATGGTGGGAACGGGCGGAGAAGTAACCAGGGGCGTATAGGACAGGGAAACATTGCTGGAAGCACGTTCCTCAACATCGCCCGCCACAGGCTGATAGCGCAGCACGATCACATATTCCACGTGCTGAAAGTCCGCCTGGGGCTCCACCACGATGTACTGCTTGTTGCTCTCCATGCCGCGGGTACTTTCTTTCACCTTTCCGATAGGGATTCCCTTGGGAAAGGACATACCGACACCGGAAGTGACGACCATATCGCCAGGGCGCGGCAGATGATCCTCCGGCAGGTAATACATCCGGCACATGGCGCTTCCGTCGACGCCCAGTGTGCCGCGTACCGTGCCCTGATCGCGGGTGGAGGAGATCAGGCCAGCGATGCTGGCTTCACTGTCGATGATAGTACGGACCAGGCTGGTGGCGGGGGTCACGTTGTAGGTATAACCCACCAGTGCGCCGTCCATGGTGACAGCCATAAAGTCCTGAACGCCGTCGTCGGAGCCTTTGTTGATGGTAAAGACGGAGAAATAATTGCCGCTTTCACGGCCGATAACGGTGGCTACCAGCGGATTCATGCTCTCGTTGACAGAGATCTCGTCATAAAGGTTTTCATATACGGAAAGCCGGTACTGCAACTCGTCCGCCAGCATCGCCCGATAGACCAACTGCTCATTCTCCTGGCGGAGGTTGTTGTACTCCAGTTCCAGACGGGATTGCAGCTTCAGCTCATACAAACGATCAACGGCCCAGTCCACGATGCCGGCAAAGCCGGTCTGCAGCGGCGACATCAACCGGGAAACAAAGTCGTCGCCAAAGCGTAGGTTCTCGTTGCCGGAAAACAGCCTGAACAGATGCAGACCCACCGCCGCCAGAAGCACCAGCACCACCAGGAAGGAAATAACCCTTTTGGCGATCTGCCGGCCTTTGCTGTCGTTGCTTTTGCGTCGTTCCGTTTTGGGTACTTTCAGTTTCATGGGTACCTCCGGGTTCAGATGGTTTTAAGGAAGCTGGTTCTGCCCATGCGCTGCAGTGTTTCGTAGTTTTCGATCACGTTGCCCAAACCCTGCACAGCGCATTCCATAGGTTCCCTGGCAAGCAGCACAGGGATGCCCAGTTCGCTGGCGATCATCTGATCCAGGCCATACAGCAGGGAGCCGCCGCCGGTGAGATAAATGCCACGGTGCATCACGTCTGCGGCCAGCTCCGGAGGCGTATGCTCCAATACGCGCTTGATGGCAGCCAGAATCGCCAGGCAGGGTTCATGGATGGCTTCGTAAATCTGCGTAGAGGTGATTTCCGTGGTCTGGGGCAGTGTGGTGACCATGTCCCGGCCACGGATGCGGGCACGGCGCTCCTCGCGCAGCGGCAGGGCGGCGCCCAGATCCAGCTTTACTTCCTCGGCAGTACGTTCGCCGATCTCGATATTGAACTCGCGCTTGATAAAATTGATGATGGCTTCGTCCATTTTAACGCCGCCTACGCGGATGGAATGGCTGATCACGATGCCGCCCAGCGAGATAACCGCCACGTCCGTGGTGCCGCCGCCGATATCCACCACCATGCAGCCGTTGGCCTCATGCACAGGAAGACCGCAGCCCAGCGCCGAAACGAACGGTTTCTCCGCCAGCAGCACCTTGCGGGCGCCGGCAGCCATGGCCACTTCACTCAGGGCGCGGCGCTCAATGGCAGAGATGGAGCAGGGATAGCTCATAAAGATGCGGGGGCGCACCAGATAGCTGGATCCGATAGCCTGACGGATCAAATACTCCAAAAGAACCTTGGTCAGCTCAAACTCGGTGATCACGCCCTCGTGCATGGGGCGCACAGCCATCACGCCTGCCGTGGTACGGCCCAGCATGATCTTGGCGTCGTTGCCCACCGCGCGCACGTCGCCGTCCCCATCGTCGCTGACCACCATGATGGTAGGCTCGCTGAGGACAATACCCTTGTTCTTTTCATATACCTGTGTATTGCTGGTACCCAGATCGATACCCAGATCACTTGCAATGAAACCCATGAATCCACATCCATTTCTTCGTCAATCAATCCACATCAAAACAACGCGATCCCCAGCTGCCCGAACCATTCGGTGAGCATTTCCAGCGGCAGCCCGATCACGTTGGTGGGGCTGCCTTCAATCCCCTTGACAAACGCGCCAGCGCGTCCCTGAATGGCATAGGCGCCAGCCTTGTCCATCGGTTCACCGGTGGCAATGTAGCGCTTGAGCGTCGCCTCATCCACCGGCAGAAAGGATACCTGCGTGGTGGCGACCTGGTTCATCATCCGTCCATCGGGACAGCGCAGGCACACGCCTGTATGCACCTGATGCTCTCTGCCGCAAAGCATTTTCAGCATCCGAAGCGCGTCCGCCTCATCCACAGGCTTACCCAAAACCTCGTCGTCCACGCATACCAGCGTATCAGCCGCCAATACCAGCCGATCTGGATAGCGGGACGCAACGTCCTCGCACTTGCGCCGCGCCAGTTCTTTCACGCGCTCAGCGCCGCTGCCTGTTGCGTCTTCATCGGCTGCGGAAGGGATCACTTCAAAAGGAATGCCATAATGCGCAAGCAGTTCCTGTCTTCTGGGCGATGCAGACGCCAATACCATCGGCTCCTTCAACAAATCCACAACCCCTTTCCATACAGATAGATAACCAACGTACATTATACCATAGTTTCCTGAAATGGAAAAGGCTTGCGCCCATTTTCAGCCCATCGCAGGTGTAAAAATTCCATGAATAATGGCAGCGACGATTATGGCCTTGCGCGCTTGCTTCCGAAGGGCTTCAATGCTATACTATCGTTGGAGGATTATCCCCCGGTTTCACCCGATGGGTATCAATCACAAAGGACGGTACGTGCATGCAGCATTCATTACATAAACAAAAAGACCGGATCAGCCCCCTTCAGTGGATCAGCTGGGCGCTGATGGTCCTCACGCCCTTCCTGCTGATGGGCGCCATTTCCCTTGCACTTGGCAAGAACGCATGGAATTCCTGGCCTGTCTGGTCCAATGAACTGGACTGCTGGCGCGTGCTACAGAATTTCGGCATCGCCGGCTCGGGCTTCAACGGCATGTATGAGGTCACTCCGCCAGTGGGCAACCAGAGCGTTCTGGGTATCGCGCCCCTGTTTTTCTACGGCGGTTTTGTGCGACTGTTCGGCCTGAGCCGGATGACCATCCTGATCTGCAACGCGCTGTGGTTGTCTGTTGGCGCGCTGGTTTTCTGCGCCGTTCGCAAGCCCCGCGCCTCCTCGGCGTTTGCCTTTACCCTTTTCACCATCGCCTATGTACCCCTGATCCTCTACATCAGCACGTCTATGACCGAGGCTGCCAACTACGGCCTGCTTCTGCTCTACGCCACCTTCCTGCTCCATTACGAGGACAAACGCGGCACCTGGTCGCTGCTTCTGGCGCTGCTGTTCGGCCTTTTGGCATGCCTGTACCGCATTCAGTATTTCCTGCTGTTTCTGCCGCTGGCGTGGCAGTTCGGTCACCGCCGCTTCGGGGTAAAGACCTGGCTGGCGCTGCTGATAACGCTGATCCTTTCCGCCATCAGCGGCCTGGTGGCCATCGTGTTTACCGCCCCCACCATTCAGAGTTTCCCCTATCATCTGGTTCATGCCGACAGTCTGGAAACGGCTGTGCAGCTGCTGCTCAGCCACACCAAGTCCAACCTGATCGATTACTTCGCCTTTGCCAAACTGGACGCCATCCAGCGCGGTTTCCGCATCGTGTATCTGCTTTCTATCGCCATCTGCCTCTTTGGCAGCTTTGTTCACACCGCCAGGCAGGACGGCCGCTTGCGGCTCAAGTTTGGCCTGAATACGCCCTTCCTGCTGGTATGCGCCTGGCTGGTGGGCTCGCTGGCCATCATCATTCTTTTGTACGAAACCAGCGACTGGTGGGATTTCCGTATGCTGGCGCCGGTGCTGTGGCTGACCATGCTCTGCCTGTTCATGACAGGCCGCCGCTTCGCCCCGCTGACCATGTTGGCCGGCTGTCTGGCGCTGTTTGTGGTGCTGTGCTGTCATGAGCCCATCGGCTGCTTTGCCGACCAGGAGCGCTATACGGAGCCCGTGCGCAGCGAAGCGCTGACGCAGGCCATCGAAGTCATTGCCTTTGATCCCGACGCGGATGATCCCTTTGACAATACGGTGCGCACCGACCTAAGTGACCGCTGGCAGCTGACCGAGCTGGAAGCCGGCATCGGCCTGGAAACCGGCTGGTTCATCGAGGACAGCGTCGGCAGGAGCCGCTGGCTGCTCACCGATATGCTCAAGGCTCCGCTGGAAGGATATCTGCCCGTGTTCAAGACCGACGGTATGTCCGTCTACCGCAGGATTGAGGAGTAAAGAAAACCATGCAACATTCCACCCGATGGGAAAAAGTCCTGTCTGTCGTCTGCCATCTGCTGATGTTTGTGCTGGCGTATGCGGTATTCTACCTGCTTACCCTGCGGCCTTCCAGCGATATCAGTATCCATGCCACCTGGGCTTCGGAAGGCGATTTCCGTGATCTCACCAGCTTTTTCCACCATGGAGCGCACCCCATGTGGCATGTGCTAGTGGCGCTGGTGATGCTCACCGGAATCCCACTGCCTGTGGCGTCCGGCCTGGTCACCGCAGTATGCAAGCTTATCGAGTTCGCGCTGATCCACTGGCTCTTCTCCAGATGGCTGGGCGGCAGGCTCCGGCAGTGGCTGATTACCCTGCTGGCAGTATGCTGTGCGATGGTTTCCAGCCTTTGCTGGCCCTGGTATAATCCCACGGTCTATCTGGGCGCAGGCACGCCCAATACCTGGCACAGCTGTACCCAAATGATCGCCATGGTGTGGATGCTGCTGTGCGTTCCCTATGTATCCCGCTGCTATGACCGCTTCCTTCAGCTTCAGCCTGAGATGGGCCAACGTACCCTGCTGAGCTGGAAGGAAATCGCGCTGCTGTGCCTGATGCTGCTGTGTAGCTTGGCCGCAAAGCCCACCTTCATGCAGGTGTTCCTGCCGGCTGCCTGTCTGTTCTTCCTGGTCAAGTGGATCCAGCATCCCAAAAACAGCCGTTACTTCCTGCAGGTGCTGGCAGGCGTTTTGCCAGCCATTCTGCTGATGATCCTTCAGTACATGTACTACTTTGGCATCATCGTTCCCTCGCAGGGTGACATGGTGCTGGAGGTTTCCCTTGCCAAGGTTCGGCAGACTGCCATCATGGTGGTACTGATGCAGGCCTTCCCCATGGCAGCTCTGCTGGTGACCCGCAAACAGCCCAAAGACACCCTTTACTGGCTTACGCTGGTGATGAATCTGGTGGGCATCGTGGAGTTCCTGATCCTCGGCGAAAACGGCCGGCGTGCCGCCGACGGCAATTTTGGCTGGGGCCTGATGGCCGCCGTGCTGATGCTGTGGGTGGTGGCTTTGCCCCGCTTCGTGAAGGCGCGGATCAGCGAGACCGAAATGACTGCTGTCAAACGCACCGGCTACGGCGTCTGTTGGGCGCTACTGGGCTGGCATCTGGTCTCCGGCGTGTATTATGTGATTTATTTGTTGAGCACGGGGGCTTCGTTGTAACAAACCTGTGGGGTAGTCTCCCACGCCCAGCCATTTCATAACGAAAAACCGGGAAGCCTTACGACAGGCTTCCCGGTTTTTCATTACTCGATGTTAGTCTTTGTTTTCGTATCCCAGCGTACGCAGGTCGTCCATGCGGTTGCGCCAGTTTTCCCGCACCTTGACCCACAATTGCAGATGTACATGGGTGCCCAGCAAGGTCTCGATATCGGCACGAGCTTCCAGACCGATGCGACGGAGCATCGTGCCCTGCTTGCCGATGATGATGCCCTTATGGGCGGCCCGCTCGCAGTAGATGGTGGCGTGGATCTCGGTCAGGCTGTCGCTCTGCTTGGTGATCGCCATCATCTCCACGCCGATGCCGTGGGGCACCTCATCCCGCAGGTGCAACAGCGCCTTTTCGCGGATCAGCTCACCGCAGATCAGCCGCTCAGGCTGGTCGGTGATGGTGTCATCGGGGAAGTACTGCGGACCTTCGGGCATATAGCTAATCAGCAGCTTCTTGAGATGTTCCACGCCATCGCCCTTGGCAGCGCTGACGGGCACGATATCATCGTAGCCCGCCTCGGCAAAACGCTGGATCAGCGCAAGCAGCGCTTCTTTCTTCAGCAGATCGATCTTGTTCAGCACCAGCGCCTTTTTTACCTTGTAACCGCTCATATCGGCCACAACGCTCTCGTCATGCTTGCCCACGGCGGTGGCGTCCACCATGACGATCAGCGCATCAATGCCCTGCAGCGCCTCCTTGGCCGTTTGCATCATATACTCGCCCAAGCGGGTGCGGGGCGTATGCAGACCGGGGGTGTCCAGAAACACCAGCTGATTATCCTTTTCGGTATAGACGCCCATGATGCGGTTACGGGTGGTCTGGGGACGATCTGAAACAATCGCCACCTTCTCCCCTACCATGGCGTTCATCAATGTACTTTTGCCTACATTGGGGCGGCCTACGATGGCCACAAAGCCCGAATGGAACGCAGACATATCGTATATCCTCCTCGTTTACGGCAGATCTTTGGGGCCAAAGCTATGGGGCAGCAGCTGGGGCAGCGTAGTCTCTGCCACCTGACCCTCGCCCCAGGTAACCAACAGCCGGATCCCCGGCGCGAACTCATTGAGCACCTGACGGCAGGCGCCGCAGGGATAGGGCGGCGCGCCGTTGGAAGCAATGGCGATGGTGCTGAATTCCTGCACGCCTTCACTGACCGCCTTGAACATGGCGGTACGCTCGGCACAATTGGTCAGGCCAAAGCTGGCGTTTTCGATATTGCAACCGGTAAAAACGCGGCCATCTGCGCTGAGCAGCGCAGCGCCCACCGCATAGCGGCTGTAAGGGGAGTAGCTGTTTTGCATAGCCTGTCTGGCCAATGCGCACAGTTCCTCGTCGGAGGGGGCAATGGCGCCTTCGTCGCGGGTAACACCCGCCATCCCCAGAGCCTTCTCTTCCATCTTGCGCATCTCCTTTTTCTCGTCCTCTTCCATGTGGTCGTAACCCATGAGATGAAACAGTGCATGAGCCAGCAGATAGCACAGTTCTCTGCGCACGCTGTGGCCGTACTCTTTCGCCTGTTCCAGCGCGTGGGGATAGGAAATGATGACGTCGCCTAGCATACACGCGCCCAGCTCGGGATCCCATTCCGCTTTGAGCCGTTTTTCACTGGTTCGAGCCGTCTCGCCCCGACGATAGTTCACCGCAGGAAAGCTCAGCACATCGGTGGGACGATCCACCCCACGCTGTTCTTTGTTGATCTGATGGATCTGTTCATCATCCGTCAAAAGCACATGTACGGCGCAGGGCAGCTTGACGCCCTCTGTTACCTGGCAGCATTTCGCCACCAAGGCAAGCGGAGCGTCTATCGTTACGGAAAGCGTGCTTTCCCACTCAATCTTCATGCTTCTTCTCCTTGGGCCGGCTGCTGCATTTGTGCAGGATCTGCCGTGTCTTCGGCTGCTTCCGCCACTTCCGGCTGAGACTCGCTCTGTTCCACCACGGCTTCCTGTTCTTCTTTTTCTTCCTGCTCGATCGGTTCGGGCTGTACAGGTACTTCGGGTTTCTCCTCTTCCTGTGCCGGTTCCTCAACCATCGGTTCTACTTTGCGCAGTTCCATGGCCTCCACGCGGCTTTCCACATGAGGCTCCTCGGGGGCGGCCAGGCCGGCGTTGACGTGCGCCGCTGCGGACGGACTGATGGAGGGGTACTCAATGCGCTCATGGAACACGCCGCGCAGCACTGTGGCAAACGCCTGACAAATCCGCTCCACATCCAGCAGGGTCAGGGGCGCATCGTTGAGCTGACCGTCTTCCAGCTTGCCGCGCACCAGCTTGTCGATGAATTCCTCGATGGCCTTCGGAGTAGGATTAGGCATGCTACGTACAGCTGCTTCCACGGTGTCGGCCAGCATGATGATAGCGCTTTCCTTGGTACGGGGACGCTTGCCGTCATAGCGGAAGTCAGCGATATCCACCGCCTGCTGATCGGCTTGCTGGGTCGCCTTGTGATAGAAGTACATCACCGGCGTATCGCCATGATGTTCTGCGATGATATCCTGAATCTCTTGGGGCAGACGATACTGCTGGGCAAGTCCCAAACCGTCCCGGGTATGTGCCGTTACGATGGCGGCAGATACATAGGGATTGGTATGCTCGTGGGGATTGTCACCAAGCTGATTTTCCTTGAAATACATGGGGCGCTTCAGTTTGCCGATATCATGGAAATAGGCGCCGGCACGAGCCAGTAGCTGATTGCCGCCCACGCTTTCCGCAGCAGCCTCCGCCAGATTGGCGACGATAATGCTGTGGTGATAGGTACCGGACGCTTCGATCAGCAGCCTGCGGAGCAACGGGTGGTTGGGATTGCTCAGCTCCATCAGCTTGGCGGGCGTCGCCAGATGGAACACCGCCTCCAAAATGGGCGTAAACGCAATGCACAGCACTGCGGCAATAACCGCCGCACCTGCGCTTCTAAGCGCGTTGGTAAACACATCGTGCATATAGGTATTGGTCATAAAGCCGACAGCCAGAATCAGCACCGCATTCACAACGGCGGTAATAATACCGCACAGCAGCAGCTGCTGACGATTGGGCTTGCGGCGTACCACCAGAATCGCCACCACGCCGCCGATCAGCGACATCAGCAGTACATTCACTGCCTCCGCACTATAGCTGCTTTCGCCGCCGGTGACCAGCGTACCCAGAATGATCGTCATGGAAAGTCCGCCGGCAAGCCCAGCCTTTGCGTCGATCAGGCTGGTCAGCATCATCACGCACAGCAGTGAGGGCATCAGATAGACGTGCAGCATCTTGGTCAGAATGCACACAGCCAGAGAGATGCACAAAATCAGCATCACAATGAACATACGCGACGGCCGCTGCAGAATCTCCGGGCAGTACAGGATCAGGATCATCACCAGCAGACCAAGGGCTGCAAGCACCAAAAACAGGCCGCTGACGTACATCATCACGTCCACGTCGTCATTGTCCAGAAGGCCGAGGCTGCGGAGCATTTCCACCTGATTGAGGGTAACGCGCTCACGGGCCAGCACGATGTTCTGACCCTGCTTATAGATGACAGGTTCGACGGTATCACGCGCCTCTTGCCGGAGCGCTTCGGTCGCATCCTGATCAATGAGCATATTGGGCTGGATCACCTTGCGCAAAATGGGCGTGACCACGTTCTGCAAAAGGTCGATCTCCGTTTTATAGCCGATGATCTGCTGCAGATATTGAATGGCCTCGCTCACATAGCCTTCGCGGATCGTGGTATTCATGGTGTTTTCTACGGCGGCGGTCAGATTTTCCATCAGGTTGTTCATCTGCGCATCCGACGTGTGCAACAGGGTTTGCAGCTGATAACCTGCCAGCGTCAGCTGGGTCAACTGGGTCTGGGCATAGGTCAGCTCAGCATCATTGAACTGATACTCCGCCTGCGCCTGCGGATTGTCCGGGAACTTCTGCTCCAGGATCTCGCGGCCATACTGCTGCACAGCTTTGACCTGACTGAGCACAATGTGCAGATTGGACAGCACATCTGCCGTAACGCTCTCGTTAAAAACATAGCTGGGCTCCACCTTGGCGGCGGCTTCCTCGCGCTGACGGGTGGTGCTGATCTCGTCCACCACGTCCTTGGAGGCCGTAATGGTCGTATGGGAAATCTCACCCACGCGCAGATTATAGCGTTTGGGCGAGATGGCGATGGCCATCAGCGTGCACAGCACAAGGGCGCCCGCCGTCATCACAAGGATGCTGCGAACCAGCTTGCTTTTCATCATTTCGTTCAGCGTTCTGCCGGGAGAACCTGCGGTTTTTCTCACGGATCGCTTATTGGGCATCATCGGTTAAACCCCTCCGCTTTCTTTCGTACGCGTCATAGGCTTTTACAACGGTCTGTACCAGATCGTGGCGTACCACGTCGCTCTGGCTCAGCTTCACAATGGCAATTTCGGGGATGTCCGCCAACACGTCCATGGCATGCAGAAGACCGCTCTGCTTGCCAAAGGGAAGGTCAGTCTGGGTGGCGTCGCCGGTGACCACCACACGGCTGCCTGTGCCTAGGCGGGTGAGGAACATCTTCATCTGTTCCGGCGTGGTGTTCTGCGCTTCATCCAGAATGATAAAGCTATCAGACAGGGTACGGCCGCGCATATATGCCAGCGGAGCAACCTCCAGCGCACCGCGCTCCTGCAGCCGCTGGTAGCTCTCCGCACCCATCATCTCATACAGGGCGTCAAACAGCGGACGCAGATAGGGGTCCACCTTCTGGCTCAGATCGCCTGGCAGGAAGCCCAGCTTTTCACCGGCCTCCACAGCAGGGCGGGTCAGTACGATTCGTTCAATCTCCTTATTGCGCAGCGCGACCACCGCCAGCGCCATGGCCAGATAGGTTTTTCCTGTTCCGGCGGGACCCACGGCAAACGTCAGCTCATGCTCTCGGATGGCCTTCACATACTCGTATTGGCCAAGGGTCTTGCAGCGGACAGGACGACCGCGATGGGTGATCGCTACGGTCTCAAAAGAAATCTCATCCAGCCGGTCCAGCTCGCCTCGCTTGACCAGGCTAAGGGCATAGCGCAGGGTGATCTTGTCCACAGGCATCCGGCGGGCGTGAAGCTCGCTGAGCTTGTCCACCACATCGGCGACCATTTGGACCGCCTCTGTTTCACCTTCCACCTCAAGGACGCTGCCGCGAAGCGCCAGTTTCACCTTGAGCTCGTTTTCGATCATCGGCAGATTGCGCTCGTTGGCGCCCAGCAGGGAAAGAGAGGCCTCCATGCTGTCCAGCATGATCCTCTCCCGTACGATGGCTGTCAAAAAAGCATGCCTCCGTTCATGGCAGCGCTGCCGGGTGCGCACGCACGGACGGCAGATGCCAGTTTATCATCTTCTATCATACAATAATCTGCCCATTTGTCAATCAATTCATTGTGTCAAAGCCTGTCAGCACGTTCCGGACGCCGCTGTGGTATCAGGGAAGATCCTCCTCAGTCCGGCACAGGTTGGTCAGCCATTCGGCGCTGGCGGTGGCGTAAACGTAGCCGTCCTCCTTTTCCTCCAGGGCCATCCACTCCTCCAGCAGCGCATAACCCCGGAGCTTGCGATGCAAAGCCTTGCGGGCTGCGTCCTCCGCCTCTCGGCGCACCTGTGTCACATCCCGGACGCCGTATTCCAGCGCCACCTCCCGATATTCGCTAACCCGCCGCCAGCAGGGAAAAAAACTGCCTACCACCGGCGTATCCGTGATCGACAGATGGTAGGTCAGGTACTCTGGCACCTCTGCCTCCTCCGGCACGCAAAACCACGGGGTACAAATCTGATAGCTGGTACTCTTCCTGCCGGTCTCCCGGCTGAGGGTCTCCCGAAGCGGTACACGCACGGTGGTTTCCTCCCAGCATCGTGCCATGACCACACCCCGTGCTGCCACAGGCACCTGCTGTTCATCCGCCCCGCGTTCCACTCCCTGGATCAACACCTGTCCCTTACGAACCAAATCGCCCGCCCGCACAAGCGCTGTGCCAGCATATACCTGTACTGATTCCACCACGCCGTCCCGCAGCGCCAGAAGATCTGCCGGTACGGAGGCCGGCAGCTGCGGCTCAGGCACCCCCTGGGTACATTCCACCACCAGCGTCACATTGCTCACATACACCCGAAACCACGCCACGTCCGGATAGCGCCGCTGCAGAAGCAGCGAAAGGGTTTTGGCATCCGCCTGGGTCTTTCGCATGCCTGGACGATACCCCTCTTGTTCCAGATAGGTGGCGATATCCGCCTGATACGGCCCGGCATCCTCAACACGGATTAGCCACACATACTGCATGGCAACCAGCAGAAGCGCCAGCGTCAATACGCCGCCAATGACCAGCCCCGGTCGGCTCCACAATCGTTTCAGCCACGCGCCCAGCCCTACCGGCCGCGCATCTGACAGCCGCCAGCCCTTCTCTTGGACGATCATCGAAATCCTTTCCAGATCTGACGAGGAGCATTCGCATTTCAGGGTGCGGTGATCCGTGCGGCGCACCCTCAGCAACCGGATCTCCTCTTTTTGCATGGTATTGAGAAAGCGTTCCAGATTCAGTCCGCTCAGGGTAAACCTGTGGCGTAAAAAAGGCGGCAGGATGATCTTCATCTTTCTCATCCTTTCGGGCGGTAGGAGAGTTTTTCGATCTTGCCAAGAACCACCAGCCCGTCCCGGTCGTAACGCGACAGGGACAGATGCTGCCCGGTGATGACCAGCAGGCCGCACAGGGTCTTGAGCACGATTTCCCGCTCGGTGCAGGCATAGATCCCCTGGTGCTGCTCTACGATCACCTTTTCGTCCCCCACCAGCACCGAACGCGGCCACCCGAAAACCAGCTCCTGCGGAATGTCCGCCTGTTTCAGTTTCTCCAGCATACCGCGCCTCCCCATGGTTTTTGGGAAAGCCTATGCATCTGGCGAACGAAAAATGCTGGCAGAGCGCAATCGCGTCGTACGCGCTGAGGATTGACGAACGCTCCGTGTCCCGCTATAATGAACCTGACAAGGCGATACCACCTCAAAGGAGTGATTTCACCGATCATCCGGCTGCTGCCCCGACAGTCTGCGGATGATTCGGAAAGAGCGGAAAATCAAAGTGCATACAAAAAAGCTGCCATTTCAACAGCTTTGTTTGTGTTGCAACTGTGATTTTCGCTCTGCATCGTCGTTTGTTCGACCGCAGAGAGATCTGCGGTTTTTTGTTTTTGTCCAGTACGCCTTGTCGCAATCATCAATGGAGGGATCAATTCATGATCACTGTAAAAGAAATCGTATCCGGAGCTCAAAAAGAGGCCATCACCATTCACATCATGGGCAGCTTAATCGAGTGGTTCAGTCCAGCAGAGGATATTCCCGTCAAAGCAAAGCAGCATCGGGAAATGCCCTTCTTCGCAGTCTTTGACGGCGAAGAATGCATTGGCTTTGCAGCACTGAAGCCCCACAACCGCCATACTGCGGAAATCTACAATCTGGGTGTACTGAAAGCCTTTCATCAGCAGGGTGCGGGACGTCTGCTGGTGAATGCCTGCGTGCAGTACTGCCTGAAGCGCAGCATGACCTTCCTCACTGTCAAAACGTTGGATGAATCGGCAGATTACGAGCCCTACCAGCGCACAAGAACGTTCTACCGTAAGGAGGGTTTCCTGCCGCTGGAAGTGATGCCCACCTACTGGAACGAGGAAAACCCCTGTCTGTTTCTGGCAAAGGTGGTCGACCGGCTGACGGACGGGCACAAGCAGCGAGGATAAAGAAGCCGTCATCACGCCCTGCCAAACAAAAAGCCCGCATCGGCACAAAGCCGATGCGGGCACGTTTTGGTTCAAAACAGATTAGTCTTCGATGGGCTTGCCAGTGACGATGCACAGGGTATCGCTGGCGATGACGGACTCTTCATCGGTGGGGATGACGCATACCTTCACCTTGCTGTCGTCGGTGGAAATGACGCACTCATAAGCGTGGCCATCGGCGCAGGCAGCATTCTTGGCGGTGTCGATCTTGGCGCCCAGGTACTCGAAGTCCTGCATGATCATCTCGCGCAGCAGACCATTGTTCTCACCGATACCAGCGGTGAACACGATGGCGTCCACGCCGCCCATTTCAGCGGCATACGCGCCGATGTACTTGCGAACGCTCCACACCAGCATGTCACGGGCGAGGATGGCGTCCTCGTTGCCCTCAGCGCAAGCGGCGTCCACGTCACGCATGTCGCTGCTGATGCCGCTGATGCCCAGAAGACCGCTCTCCTTGTTCATCATGTTCAGAACGCCCTTCACGTCCATATCGGTGTTATCCACCAGATATTCCACCACAGCAGCGTCCAGCGTGCCGCAGCGGGTGCCCATCAGCACGCCCTCCAGAGGGGTGATGCCCATGGAGGTATCCAGGCACTTGCCGTCCTTGACGGCTGCCAGGCTGGAACCGTTGCCCAGGTGGCAGGTGATGATGCGGCTGCCTTCCTTTTCCATGCCCAGGAACTCGCGCACGCGCTTGCTCACATAGCGATGGCTGGAGCCGTGGAAGCCGTAGCGGCGCACATGCAGATCGGTGTAATACTTCTTGGGCACACCGTACATGAAAGCCTTGGCGGGCATGGTCTGGTGGAACGCGGTGTCAAATACGGCAACGTTGGGGGTGCCGGGCATAACCTTCTCGCAGGCCAGAATGCCCTGCAGATTGGCGGGGTTGTGCAGGGGGCCCAGGGGAATGTTCTGCTCGATAGCGGCCTTCACTTCATCGTTGATAAGCACGCTGGCGGTGAAGCTCTCGCCGCCGTGCAGCACGCGATGACCCACAGCGTCGATTTCGTCCATGCTCTTGAGCACGCCCTTTTCGGGATCCAGCAGACCCTTGAGCATCCACTCGATGCCTTCGGTGTGGTCCTTCATGGGAGTGGTCACTTCAAAGACCTTGTCGCCAGCTTTCTGCTTGATAGAGCTGCCATCGATGCCGATACGACCCACCAGACCCTTGGCCAGCGTGGTGTTGGTATCCATGTCGATGAGCTGATACTTGAGGGAGGAAGAACCCGCGTTGAGGATAAGAACTTTCATTGTGCCCGACTCCTTCTTGTATTGATAATCCATTTGTTATCGTAAAAACGCCGCTTAACGGTTGGCGTTTTCTCACTGGGTGTGTTACAATGCTGACTGCATACACACTCAACTTAATTAGTATACAACTTTTTATCAACAAATGGAAGGGGGAAGGCCCAAAAAAGCCGGAGGACGATTTCATTCGGACAACGGCAACGGGCGCGGAAAACATGCGACCAGTCGTGGGAATCATATGTGAATACGACCCCTTTCACCTGGGGCACGCGCGGCAGTTTGCGCTGATTCGGGAAAAGCTGCCGGATGCAGCCATCGTCTGTCTGATGAGCGGTCCCTTCACCCAGCGGGGTATGCCGGCGTTGTTTACGCCCGCGTTCCGAGCGGAGGCGGCGCTCCGAGCCGGGGCGGACATGGTGCTGGAGCTGCCCTGCGCGTTTGCCGTTCAGGATGCGGAGCATTTTGCATTAGGCGGTATCAGCATCCTCAGTCAGCTGGGTTTTGTGACTCATCTGAGCTACGGTGTTGAGGATAAAACGGTTGATCTTGCAGCGGCCGCCCGGCTGATGGAACAGCCCACAGAACTGTTTGACCGCGTCCTGCGGGACAAACTGGCCAGTGGCGCATCCTTTGCAGCGGCCCAAGGGGCTGCGCTGGAAGCCTGTCTGGGGAATTCAGCGTATGGCGAGACAACGCCCACCACGGAAAGCCGATGGCAGCAGCCCAACCTGATTCTCGCTCTCTGCTATCAGCGCGCCATCCTGCGGCTGCACAGTCCGCTGATCCCCCTGCCGGTGCAGCGCATCGGCGCGTATCATGACGAAGTACTGCCTGTCACAGAGGCAACGCAGAACATCGCGGAGATCCAGCCAGCCGTATATCCCTCCGCTACGGCTGTGCGCCGGGCATATCTCGGCGGCGCTACCGCCGCAGCCGAAGCTGCCTGCGGCTATCCCCTGCCTTCTGCGCAGGGCGGTCAACGCATCTGCCGCCCCGATGCACTGGACAGCGTGCTGCTGTATCGTCTTCGCAGCATGACCCCCGAACAACTGCGTATGCTGCCCCTTTGCACGGAAGGGCTGGAAAACCGGCTGCAAGCAGCAGCGCATCAGGCAGCTTCCCGGGAAGAACTGCTGGATGGTCTGAAAACCAAACGCTATGCCCGGGCAAGGCTCAGCCGCCTGTGTACGCACGGCCTGCTAGGCGTTACCGAAGCCATGCTCAATACCCATCCCCTGCCGGAATATGTGCGGCTGCTGGGTTTCCGAAAGGACAGCCGGGAGCTGCTGACTGCGCTGAAGCAAAGCCGGATCGCCGTGATCGCCAAAGCCGCGGACGGGGATCTGAACAACCCGCTGTATACGCTGGACAACGCCGCCTATGACCTGTGGGCGCTGGGTGCGGGTACGCCTGCGGGGCTGATGATGCGCAGTCAGGTGGTACGGGTATAGGTGAATGATACAGACCCCTCATTGAGCAAATAACAAAACAAATAGCAACACCCCCAAGATGCACTGTTCTGCTCCTTGGGGGTGTTGTTTATGAAAGCCGCCTGTACAAAACAGAAACGCTGTCCTTATCCAGGCCGCATTTGTGATAAAACCCTTCATTGTTCTCAATGGACATCAGCTGAATCACAGAGATCCCTTTTTCCTTAAGGACCCGTTCCAGCTCATGCAGCAGTTGCTTTCCGATACCCTGTCTCTTTTTTTCCGGGATCACGAACAGCTCCGAGATATAGAAAAAATCTTCGTCTGCATAGGGATCGACAAAGCCAAGTAAACCGCCAACAATGGTATCATTCTCCACCGCTGCCAGCCCCATCGCCTGATAATTGCCCAGAATTGCCCGAACTCTCTTCAAAGCCCTTTCTTCCGTCCAGCTTTCATGCCAGGGGGCTTCTGAATATGCCAATGACATCGCATATGCCAAGCCGTTAAGATCATCGGCATTCGTCAGTCGGTATTCCATCATCTACGCCATATTCTCCTTATTGTCTGTTTATGATCAGTCCTCATCCTGCACAGCGTCAAACGCCAGCGCAATGCGGTTCTGATCGTTCTCCCACAGCTTGTCCAGGCGGTAGAACTCCCGCTCTTCGGGGTGGAAGAGATGAACCAGAACGCTGCCGTAATCCAGCACGATCCAGCGGCCGTCCTGGTGGCCCTCGGTGCGGGTGGGTTCGATGCCTTCCTCAGACAGTTTTTCCTCCAGATCATCGGCCAAAGCCTTGACCTGCAGGGCGCTGCGGCCGTTGGCGATGATCATGCAGTCGGTGATGACGGTCAGATCATGCACGTCCAGCGCAATAATATTCTGCGCCTTCTTGTCATAGAGAATGTCAGTAATCTTGGTGATCAGTTCATTCGTCATTTTCATTGCTCCTTTGCTTTGCCATCAGGCGCTCCAGCCAGTCCGCGACCCGTTGGGTGGCCGGATGGGGAATGCCCTTTTGGCTTTTTACATAGTCGAGAGTGGAACGAAGGGAATGGCTCATGGCTGCGGGCAGGCTCTCCTGCGCCAGCCTGCGAACCTCCTCCAATGCCGGATAGCTGCGGCGGGAAGGCTCGATCTTGTCCGAGAGAAAAACGATCATATCCAGCGGCAGCATGCCCACTTTGCCGGTGGTGTGGCAACGGATCGCGCTGAGGACGTTGGGATCCGTTATACCGTATTCCTGCTCAGCAACCACCGCGCCTGCGGGGCCGTGAAGCAGGTTGCCGGTTTGCAGGGTCAGCTTGTCCAGCAGCAACCGATGCTCCCGGGCGATGCGCTGCATCCCGGCAAGGGGCATGCACTTGGCGCAGTCGTGAAGCAGGGCCGCAGCGGCGGCTTCCGTTTCGTCCACGCCATGCAGGCGTGCCAGGCGGCGCGCCGTCCAGCTTACCAGCAGCGAATGCAACAGGCGCTTTTCGCTTAGGTTCTTTTTCAGCTTCTGATAGTAACGCTCCCCTTCCGCGGGGATGGCGGGCACCTGATACAGTCCCATCAGCCGGATGTATTCCGTCACCTGCGGCTTGAGTACCTCAGGGTCCCTGCCCTCAAGAAGCGCCTGACGAACAGCGGTCGAAGACACATCCCGGGGCGGCAGAGAAAGAAACGTAAACTTGCAGCCGCGTTTTCGGATGGCCTCGCAGCGGGGATCATCCTCCGGAGTATGGGTGGCGCGGCGGCACACCAGAAAGCGTGTCAGTTCAAACACCTTGTCCGGTTTGCGCCAGTTAGGCAGGTCAAAAAGCGTATCCTCGCCGATGATGTAGTACAGCTCGGCGTTGGGATAGAGCTTATGGAACGCGGCAAGGGTATCCACCGTATAGATGGTGCCCTTTCTCTCCAATTCAATCCGGGAGGGTTCGAAACCAGCCATTCCGCTGACGGCCAGGCGGGTCATCTCATAGCGGTGTTCTGCATCCTCCAGCCCTTCACGCTTATGAGGCGGATTCCCGGTGGGCAGAAAAACGACCCGATCCAGCTTTGCCTCTTTCAGAGCGCAGGAGGCCATCTCCAAATGCCGACCATGAATGGGATTAAAACTCCCGCCCATGATCCCGATCCGCTCCTTGGGCATAGGCGCGCCTCCTTTCGCGTGTTGATGTAATGATTATACTAAAAAACAGGACAAAGGGAAAGCTATTTTCATTCAAGGGAGGTGAAAACGTGCACAAATATGCGCCCAAAGCCCCTCTGGCGGAGGCTGCGGACAAGCTGCTCCGCGCACTGCTGGCAGCCCTGGCCGGCACCGCATGGTTTGTGTATTTGTGGGGCGTGAGGCTTACCGCGATAACCGCCGGCGTTGCCATGGGCGGGCTGATCTGGCTGGCGGCGCGGCTTTTGGGCAAGAAAAGAATGCTTCGTAAGGAAACACAGATGCGGCAGATGATCGGCGGGGAGCTGGCGCTAAGCCGGCTGATGATGCTCTCTCCGAAGCACGCTGCGTTTCAGGCGGCGCTATGGCTTGCGCCTAAAGCGCCAATTCAGATGCAGCGTGCCTTGCCCTGGGGCGTACTGGGGCAATGGAAGGGCGGCACGGTGCTGGTGCGCCTCATCGCTCAGCACGAAAGCCTGCCGGTGAATGTACAGCAGATCATCAAAGCCGTTCGGGAAGCCCACGATCAGGAGGCGCAGCGCTGCCTGTTATGCGTCACGGCGCCGGTCACCCGGGAGGCGGTTGCATACGCCGAAGATCTGGAAATGCCCATTCGCATTGTCACCCGTGAGGAGCTGGTGGCGCTGGCCGGGGCCAGTTCTCCCGCCACAGACGACCAGCTTAGGCGCATGGCGGCAGGCAGGCGCAAACGCCGCAGCGCCAGCGAGTGGCTGGGAGAGATTCTCTCTCCCGGTCGCGCCAGACGTTATTTCTGGTACGGGCTTGGCATGGCAGCGCTCGCCCTGATCACCCGGCAATGGGTGTATCCCCTGCCAGCTCTGATCTGCCTTGCGCTGTATGCCGGCTGCAAAATCCGAAACTGGCACAAAAAAGAAGAAATCTGGTGATCCGTCAGCGGGCGCAGGCATTGGAAAGCGCGATCCAGCTTTCCATGCTCAATTCCTCCGCCCTTGCAGTGGGCAGAAGGCCAAGGCTGTCCATGGCCTGGGTGAGCAGCTGACTGTCCACAATCCCCTTAAGGGCATTGGTCAGCGTCTTTCTGCGGTGGCCGAAACCGTCCTTGATCATACGCATCAGCAGCTTTTCATTGGTCACCGGCGCGATGGGTTCCTTGCGCATCCTCAGGTGAATAAAGGCGCTGTCCACCTTGGGCGGCGGCGTAAAGGCTTCCGCAGGGACAATGGCTTCGATCTCCGCCTCGCAATAGTAGCTGCAGCGCGCGCTGAGCAGGCCGTAGGCGGCGTCTCCTGGCTTGGCGGCCAGCTTGTCCGCCACTTCCTTTTGCACCATTACGGAAATCTGACGGATGGGCAGTTTGCTCTCCCACAGCAGATCGAAAATGGGCGTGGTAATATTGTAAGGAATGTTGGCGATGACGAAAAAATCATCCCCAAGCGGCTGGCAGAGTTCATGGATGGGCTGTTTGCGGATATCCCCCACCACGATGGCCAGGTTGTCGCATTCCTCGGTCTTCACCCGCAGATAGGGCAGCACATCCTGATCCACTTCCACCGCGATAACCTGTCCGGCCTCGCGGCACAATTCCCGGGTGAGCATGCCGCTGCCGGGGCCGATCTCCAGCACGTTGTCTTCCTTGCTTACGCCCGTGCTTTTCACCAGCGCGCTGAGCAGCGCCTCGTCATAGAGAAAGTGCTGGCCCAGGTCGTGCTTGTAACTGACGCCGCCTTCCTTGCGGCGCTGGGCTTTTTCATAGGATTTCTTCATTTCGTCTTTCCTTCGTCAATCTGTACGGTCTCGCGTCCGAAGGCCTCAATCAGGCTTTGCTCAGCCGCTTGACGTACGTCGTTCATCTGAACGCCAGCACGATCACCTTCCAGCACCGGCTCAAAGGTGACCGGCCGCCCTGCCGCCTCGCTGAGGATCTGGGACATCTTTTCCTTGCGGGCAGGCAAGCCCAACTTCACATAGGAAAAATCCTTCTTGGCAAAGGGGATCATCACTCGGAACACGCCGTCCTTTTCACCGATGAAACGCTCGTTGCGCAACAAACCATACAGAGGCGGCTCGTTCTTGGCAAGCCGTTTAAGGGCTGCATCCCACACTGCCTTGGCGTCGGCATTGGGGGCAGGCTGCGCCGGGGGCACTGGCTGGGCGGGAGCTGCTTCGGCTTTGGGTGCGTCGCTGTTTGCTTTGCTTGAACGCTTGGCGCTGGCAGGTGCAGCAGGAGCAAATGCGCCACTGGCCAGCTTTTGTTCCATTTCAGCCAGCTTCTGTTCCAATTCGCCAATCCGCTCCAGCAGCGCTTCGCTGCTCTCGCCGGTACTCTGCTGGCAGGCACGCAGAGAGGCAGATTCCAGACCAATTCTGGGCGTGGAGGCAAAGCGAAGTTCACCCTCTGCCCGAACAAAATCATCCAAAATGCGGAGCAGTCTGGCGGCAGAAAAACGATCCGCCTGTTCCCGATAGCGTTTTTCATCTTCCGGCGTCACATCCAGGATGGACGCAGCATCGCCTTCAACGGCTTTGACCGTCAGCAGCGCTCGAACGTGCGCCGCCATCTCCCGAAGGAACACCTGGGGTTCACGGCCGGAACGCATCAGCTCGTCCACCTTGCGCATCACGCCGCCGGCGTCATAGGCAGCCAACGCGTCCCCGTAGGCAAAGAGAAAATCCTTGTCGGATGTACCCAGCACGTCCCGAACCTGCGCGGCAGTAATAGCTCCGTTCTCCGCACCCGCCACGCACATATCCAGAATACTGAACGCATCGCGCATGGCGCCCTCGGCTGCTCTTGCCACCATCTGCAGCGCCTCATCCTCAGCGGTGATGTTCATCTCGCTCAGCGCAAGGCGCATACGCTCAACCATCAGCTCCGAGGGAATGCGGCCAAAATCATACCGCTGCACGCGAGAGAGAATGGTTGCCGGTAGCTTTTGCGGCTCGGTGGTAGCCAGAATGAACACCACATGCTCTGGGGGCTCCTCCAGCGTCTTGAGCAGCGCATTGAAGGCCGCCGTAGACAGCATGTGCACTTCGTCGATGATATAAACCTTATATCTGCCAAGCTGCGCAGGATAGCGCACCTGCTCCAGCAGCTCGCGGATGTTCTCCACGCTGTTGTTGCTGGCAGCGTCCATCTCCAGCACATCCATAGTGCTTTCGCTCATAATGGCGCGGCAAACATCGCACTGGCCGCAGGGATCGCCATGGTCGGGGTTCTGGCAGTTGATTGCCCGGCTCATCAGCTTGGCCATGGTGGTTTTACCGGTACCGCGGCAGCCGCAGAAAAGATAGGCATGCGCAATCCGCCCCGCCTCGATCTGATTGCGCAGCGTTCTGACGGCTGCAGTCTGTCCCAGCACCTGTTCGAATGTTGTTGGCCGCCAGCGGCGGTAAAGTGCCTGATATGCCATGCTTCCTCCAATAGATGCAAGTCATTCTTGTCCCGGCTCGCCGCCCGCAGACGTCAAAACCGGTATCTTTTATTATAGCATTATCCTGTCCGGATGAAAAGGTGGCAGCCGTCCGCATCGCTTCAAAAGAGAGATTCCATTGCATATATTTGTAGGAAAAAGCAGGAGTTTTACCCTCCCGCACCGTATACCCAATAAAGGAAACGCAACGAAACGAGAGGTGACGGGGATGACTTTCCGCCAGGAGCAGGAACTCGAAGAAAAGCAGCGGCTTTCCCCCTATGCCGCCCTATGTGTGAACAGCAAAGGTCGGGAGCGCGAGCTTGAGCCCTGCCAGCTGCGCACCTGCTATCAGCGGGACCGCGACCGCATCATCCATTGCAAGAGTTTCCGCAGACTCAAGTTCAAAACGCAGGTCTTTCTCTCCCCCAGGGGCGATCACTACCGTACCCGTCTGACCCACACTTTGGAAGTGGCACAGGTGGCCCGCACCATCGCCCGTTCCCTGCGCCTCAACGAGGACCTAACCGAGGCCATCGCCCTGGGACATGACTTGGGTCACACTCCCTTCGGACACATCGGCGAACGGACCCTTGACCGCCTGGTGGGCGGTGGTTTCCGCCACAATGAGCAAAGCCTGCGTGTGGCTACCCGGCTGGAGCACGAAGGCAAGGGGCTGAACCTTTGTGCGGAAACGCTGGACGGCATCCGCAACCATTCCGGCGCGGATGAGCCTGCCACGCTGGAAGGCTGGTGCGTGCGCCGTGCCGACCGCATCGCCTACATCAACCACGACATTGACGACGCCATTCGCGGCGGCATATTGAAGCCCTTCGAGCTGCCCCGCCGCTGCCTGTCCGTACTGGGACAGACCCACGGCGAGCGCATCAATACCATGATCTCCGACATCGTCCGGGAAAGCCGGGAGCAGCCGTTCGTGCGCATGTCTGACGAAGTGGCGCAAGCCAGCGATGAATTGCGCAGCTTTCTGTTTACCAACGTCTATCACGACAGCTGGCGTGCCCGGGAGGAGGAACGCTGCGATTATGTGGTCAGCGGCCTGTTTGACCACTACAGCGCCCATCCGGAGCAGCTGCCCGCAGAATATCTGGAGATCTGCTACACCGAAGGCGCGGAGCGCGCAGTATGCGACTTCGTTGCCTGCATGACGGATCGTTATGCCATTGACCGGTTTACGGAGATTTTTGTTCCCGGCGCCTTTGGAAATGTTTGACGGTTTGTCGCAAATTGTTGAAACATCGGCAGGAATGTAACCGGCCGCGGCGAATGATAAGGAGTGGGTGAAGGAAAACATGGCTGGAAGATACCCTCCCCAATGGCTGGACGAGTTGCGCGCCCGGGCTGATATCGTTTCTGTTGTCAGTTCGTATGTAACGCTGAAGAAAAACGGGCATAGATATGTTGGTCTGTGCCCGTTTCACAACGAAAAGTCCCCTTCGTTCCATGTGGACGAGCAAAAACAGCTGTATCACTGCTTCGGCTGCAAGGCCGGCGGCAGCGTCATCCAGTTTGTGATGGAGATGGAGCGCCTTTCCTTTCAGGAAGCGGTGGCTCATCTGGCCGATCAGCTCCACATGCCCCTGCCTCAGATGCAGCACGACCCCGCCTATGAGCAGCGCCGCTCCCTTAAGGAGCGCATCTTCCTGGCAAACAAGGCGGCCGCAAAGTTGTATCATCAGTACCTGTGGCAGGCCGAAGGGAAAACCATCCTGGACTATCTCAAAGGCCGCGGCCTGAGCGATGCGGTGATTCGCCGCTTCGGTATCGGGGCTGCACCGGAGCGTCCCGCCGTTTGCAAAGCGCTGCTGGAGGATGGCTTCACCAAAGAAGAGCTGACAGCCGCCGGCCTGATGCTCACCCGCGAGGGGCGGAGCTTTGATATGTTCCGCAACCGCGCCATGTTCCCCATTATCGACGCTTATGGCAATGTGCTTGGCTTCGGCGGCCGGGCCATGGGCGATGCGAAACCCAAGTACCTCAACACCTCTGACACCCCTGCTTTTAACAAGCGTTTAGGCGTGTTTGCAGCCAATCTGCTGCGCAAGGCACGCGGACTGAAACGGGTCATTCTGGTGGAGGGATACATGGATGTCGTAGCACTGAGCCAATACGGTGTGGAAGGCGTCGCCGCCACGCTGGGCACAGCGCTCACCCCCGAGCAGGCACGCCTGCTCAACCGTTATGCGCCGGAAGTCTATCTGGCCTATGACGGCGACAGTGCAGGACAGAACGCGATCCTGCGCGGACTGGACGTATTGGCGGAGGCCAACGTGCCCGCCCGCGTACTGGTATTTCCCGATGGGCTGGATCCGGACGAGTTTATCCGTCAGGAAGGCATGGAAGCCTTCCAGCAGCTACGGCCCCTCTCGGCAGTGCAATACCGTATGCAGCGGGAAAAGGACAAGCACGATATGTCCTCCGAGGAAGGACGCATCGCATATGCCAAGGCGTGTGCGGCGATCCTCAGAACGGTACGCGAGCCTGTGGAACTGGACAGCTACCTCAAGCGGCTGTCGCTGGAAACCGGGTTTGATCGACAGGTGCTCATGGAGCAAATCGGCCTCAAACCTGCCACGCAGCATACCGCAGCGCCGATACGGGAAGGCTTTTCCCGTAAGGCAAAACAGGCCGATCAGGTGGACTGGACGGCACGAACCCTGCTGGCAGCGCTGGCAACCGGGCGTCTGCCCAGAGACATCGTCAGCCCTGATGAGTTTGAGGACGAGCACTTGCGCAGCCTCTGCGAAAGCCTCCTCAGCGGCCAAAGCCCCGCCGCGCTGATGGAAAATCAGCCCGACGACCAAAGCCGCTCGCTGCTTAGCGATATCCTGTCCATCGATACCCAGCTGGACGACGAAGGCCTGCGCCGAATGGCTCAGGACTGCCTGACAAAAATGCGAAGGCAGCGCCTCGAGAGCGAACTGGACAGGCTGACCGCATCCCTCCCTACATTGACCGAAGAGGAACGCGCCCGGGAAACCCAACGCGCATTCCTCCTGACCAAGCAATTGCATGACCTGACGTAACCCCCCGCGCGTACATTAAAGGAGTGAGACAGTTGAGTGGGAATCAGTCGCAGGAAGCGATCAAGCTGAAACTCAACGAACTATACGAGGATGCCAAGCAGAAGGGCACCATCACCCGCGATGAAGTGGCCAACCAGATTATGGAGCTGGAGATCGACGCCGATCAGATGAACAAGGTCTTTGAGACCCTGGAACGCATGGGCATCGATGTGGTTAACGAGTTCGACCCGGTCCCCGCGGATGAACTGGTGGAGCCTGAACAGATCGACCTGAGCGTGCCCGAGGGCATCAGCGTGGATGACCCTGTACGCATGTACCTCAAGGAGATCGGCAAGGTACCCCTTCTGACCGCAGATGAAGAGATCGAGATTGCCAAGCGCATGGAAGAAGGCGACGAGGACGCCAAGCAGAAGCTCACCGAAGCCAACCTGCGTCTGGTGGTTTCCATCGCCAAGCGCTATGTGGGCCGCGGCATGCTGTTTCTGGACCTGATCCAGGAAGGTAATCTGGGTCTGATCAAGGCGGTTGACAAGTTTGACTACCGCAAGGGCTATAAGTTCTCCACCTATGCCACCTGGTGGATCCGTCAGGCCATTACCCGCGCCATCGCCGACCAGGCGCGCACCATTCGTATTCCCGTCCATATGGTGGAAACCATCAACAAGCTGATCCGCATCTCCCGCCAGTTGCTGCAGGAATACGGTCGCGAGCCCACCCCGGACGAGATCGCCAAGGTGATGAATATCTCCGAAGGCAAGGTGCGCGAGATCATTAAGATCGCGCAGGAGCCCGTTTCGCTGGAAACCCCCATTGGCGAGGAAGAGGACAGCCATCTGGGCGACTTTATCCCCGATGACGACGCCCCCGCCCCCGCTGAAGCCGCCAGCTTCACCCTGATGAAGGAACAGCTGCTGGACGTGCTGGACACCCTGACTCCCCGTGAAGAAAAGGTGCTGCGTCTCCGCTTTGGTCTGGACGACGGCCACCAGCGCACGCTGGAGGAAGTGGGCAAGGTGTTCAAGGTCACCCGCGAGCGTATTCGCCAGATCGAGGCCAAAGCGCTGCGTAAGCTGCGTCATCCCAGCCGTTCCAAGAAGCTCAAGGATTATCTGGACTGATGGACATGCACAGCGATTCCTTTCGCGCTCCTCAGCTGGATGACCGGCTGGAGGCTGCCGTTGCCATGGCGATGCCCTGCTGCGTGGGCGCAGATATCGGCGCCGACCACGGCAAGCTCAGCGCAGCCATGCTGATGCGCGGGCTGAGCCGTCATATGCTGGTCAGCGACATCAGCAGCAAAGCGCTTGACAAGTCACGTCTGCTGATGAGCAGCCTGCAGCTGAACGATCAGGTGACCTTTGCCGTAGCGGATGGCCTGGACGCGGCCCTGACTACGCCGCAGCCTGTGGATACATACTTCATTCTGGGCATGGGCGGCGAGACCATGGCTCATATTCTGCAGGAAGGCGCCGGCGTGCTGAGCGGCGCCAAGCTGATCCTCAGCCCCCAGACGGATGTGCCCCTGGTACGCCAGGTTCTTTGCGAGATCGGCTATCGTCTCCGGCAGGAGGACGTGGTTCACAGCGCCGGCAGAGACTATATCCTGATGCGTGCAGAACCTGCGCAGGAAGGCGAACCCGACTATACTCCACAGGAGCTGATCCTTGGCCCCATCCTGATGAAACAGCGCCCCGCTGCATGGCAGGGCTATTTGCTCAGAGAGCTGCAATACATTCAAAAGGCTGTTCAAGCCATGGAAAAAGCATCTACCTGCAAAGACGAAGACCGTCTTTCGCATTTTCGCCAGACGCTTTCCTATGTTCAGGAAGCGCTTGGTTTTTACGAAAAGGAGATCACCCCATGAAGCATCCCACCGTTGGTCAGATTGCTGATTGGATCAATGAGATCGCGCCGTTTGAAAGCGCCGAAAGCTTCGATAACGTGGGTCTGCTCATCGGCGACAGAACCGCCGGAGTGACAAAGGTGTTTTTCACCCTGGATCTGACCGAAGAGGTGGCCCTTGCCGCTGCCCGGCAACAGGCGGAGCTGATCATCACCCATCATCCATTCATCTTTTCCCCCATTCGCCGCATAGACTATACCACGCCCCAGGGGCGTATTCTCCGGCTGGTGCTGGAGAACGGCGTCAGCGTCATCGCAGCGCACACCAACTGGGACAAGGCCCCCGGCGGTGTGGGCGATACGTTGGCAGGGTTGCTCGGTCTGGAGGACGTTACGTCTCTGGACGACTATGTGCGCATCGGTTCCCTGCCCGCCCCAGTCACCGCTGAGGCATACCAGCAGCAGATCGATCATTCGCTGCATTTCCTGCCCCATTGTTACGGCGCCTGCGATACCATTTGCCGGGTGGCCGTTGCCGGCGGTTCCTACGGCGAGGGGTATGCGCTTGCTCTGAAAGCAGGCGCAGACGCTTTCGTCGTCGGCGAGATCAAGCATCACGAGATCCTGGACGCTACTGCCCAGGGGCTTGTGATCTACGACGCCGGGCACCACGCTACCGAGCTTCCTGCCATGCCCGCGCTGCACGAGCGTTTCAAATGCGCTTGCCAGCAAAACGGCTGGAGCATCCAAACCTGTCTTTTCACCGCCCCGCCTTTTGCCGGGGCTACCCATATGTGACCGCCCCACGCCGGATCGCTGCTCCGCAGCCTCTGCCGTACGGGCACTTGCAAGGAGGAACATACCATGGAACAAACCGAACTGTTGTTGCAGTATCAACAAGCCGATATGGCCGCAGATGCGTTTGAAAAAGAAATCAAGCGCAGCCCCAACCGTATCGCGTTTAAGAAGAACCGCGACTTTCTCATGGAGCAGCAGAACGCTGCCAAGAAGATGGAGAGCGACGTGGCTCACATGACGGATCGTGTGGAGACCATTCAGCTGGCCATCGCCCGTCTGGAGGAGCAGCTCTCCTCCATGCAAAAGCGTCTCAACGACGCGCCTCCTGCCACGCTGGAGGCTGCTCAGGAAGCTGCCCGGGATGCGCAGAAGCTGCTGGGCGACATCGAGCAGTACGAAGCGGAGATGCAGAAGATCCAGAAAAACGCTGCCTCCCAGGAAAAGCAGGAAAAGGATATCCGCATGAAGTTTGCCAAGGCAAAAGCCGAATATGACAAGCAGAAGGTGGAATACGAAGCCGAATACAAGGAGCAGATGAAGGAGCTGGACCTCAAGCGTAAGCAGGCAGAGGAAAAGACCGTGGGAATCGACCCGGCTCTGCTGGAACGGTACAAGGCCATCAAGCTCCATTGCACACCGCCGGTGGCGCGCCTGTACTCCGGGCAGTGCGGCGGCTGCAACATGAGCCTTCCGCAGGCGACCCTGCGCAAGATGAAAAACGAAAGCGGCATTATTGAATGTGAGAACTGCGGCCGCATGCTGATTCAAAACTGACCCATCGCGGCGGGACGGCACAGAATGCCCCCCGCCGCGTTTGTATTCATTTGAACAACAAGGAGGTTTGCCCATGAACATGGTGCAGATCATTGAGAAAAAGAAGCTGGGTATGGCACTGAGTTCCGAAGAAATTGACTTCTTTGTCAAAGGCGCAGCAGACGGAAGCATCCCGGATTATCAGCTGGCGGCGCTGCTGATGGCCATCCGGCTCAATGGCATGAACCGCGAGGAAACCAAGCTGCTGACGCTGGCCATGACCCATTCCGGCGACGTGGTGGATCTGTCCGCCATCGATGGCATCCCGGTGGATAAGCATTCCACCGGCGGCGTGGGCGATACCACCACACTGGTACTGGCACCGCTGGTGGCTGCCTGCGGCGTGCCTGTGGCCAAGATGAGCGGCCGCGGACTGGGGCACACCGGCGGCACACTGGACAAACTGGAAAGTATTGAGGGATTCAGCGTGGAGCTGACGGAGGAAACTTTCCTCAAGCAGGTGCAGACCATCGGCTGTGCTGTCATCGGTCAAACCGGCAATCTTGCGCCTGCCGACAAAACGCTCTACGCCCTTCGAGACGTCACCTCCACGGTGGACAGTCTGCCGCTCATTTCCTCCAGCATCGTTTCCAAGAAGCTTGCCAGCGGCGCCAAGGCCATCGTACTGGATGTGAAAACCGGTGCAGGCGCGCTGATGAAAACCACCGAAGAAAGCATTGAGCTGGCGCAGACCATGGTGCGCATCGGCTGCGACGCCGGACGCAATATGGTGGCGCTGGTCACCGATATGGGCGAGCCCCTGGGAAGCCATGTGGGCAATGCGCTGGAGGTCAAAGAGGCCATCGACGTGCTCAGCGGCCGGGTGACCGGCCCCCTCCTGACGGTTGCGCTGGAACTTGGCGCACGTATGCTGGTGCTGGGCGGCGCTGCCGCGGATGTGCCTCAAGGCAAGCAAATGATGGAGAACGCTCTCCACAGCGGCGCAGGCCTTGCCAAGCTGCGGGAAATGATCATTGCACAGGGCGGCGATCCTGCCTGCTGCGACGATTTATCCGCCTTGCCTCAGGCAAAGGTAGTCTGCCCTGCACCTGCGCTCTGCTCCGGTTACATTGAGCGCATGGATACTGTTGGGCTTGGCAATGCGGCCCAGGCAATGGGCGCTGGCCGCAAGACCAAGAGCGACGTCATCGACCCCGCCGTCGGCTTCGTACTGCATCATCGCATCGGCGACCGGGTTGAAGCCGGCGAACCGCTTGCTACCATCCACGCCAAGGATGACGCCAGCGCACAGGAGGCCATCGCCGCCATTCAGGGCTGCATCCATATCGTCCCCCACGAAACGGCTCCCTGCAAACTGATCCACGCCTTTGTGGACAGCGAGCAGGTTCAGCGTCTGTAAGTTAGACAATCCAAAGAAAAAGATGGAGGTTGCATCATGTCCTTTTCCGTCAATGACTCGTTCATCTATCTGGTCGCCGCTGCGGTAATCGCCGTCGTGGTGGCGCAGTCGGTGTTCTTCCTCATCAAGAGCATCCAGCGCGCCAAAAAGGTCGGCATTCCTATGGCCACGGTACGCAAAACCATTCTCTCCAGCTCTCTGTTTACCATTGCTCCTGCGGTCAGCATCCTCATCGGCGTCATTACGCTGAGCAAATTCTTGGGGTTGCCGTTCCCCTGGCTGCGTCTGAGCATTCTCGGCGCCGTCACCTATGAGCTGCCTGCCGCCACCATCGCTGCCGGCGCCATGGGTACTTCCGTCACCGAAACCATTACCGATCCCAAGGTGTTTGCCACCATCGCCTGGACCATGACGCTGGGCATCGTGGCTGGTATTCTGCTGGTGCTATTCGGGCTGAAAAAAATCCAGAAGGGCATGAACAGCCTGGGCGGACAGGATACCCGCTGGCGCGACATCCTCATGGACGCGCTGTTTCTGGGCATGATCTCCGCCTTTGTAGGCATGCTTTTTGCCGATATACGCAAGGGCCTGCCGGGCTTCATCCCGCTGGCTGTGGCGTTGGCCTCCGCGCTGCTCATGGCCATTTGCGGTCTCCTGATGAAGAAATGCAAGATGTCCTGGCTGGAACAGTACGCGCTGCCTCTGAGCATGCTGGGCGCCATGGCGCTGAGCATCCCCATCACGGCGCTGATGCAGTAAGGAGGTACCAACGATGAAGAATAATCAGAAAACAGCCGTCCCTTATGAAGAACAGCTGCACGTATACGGACGGATCTGGGTGGGTATCGCACTTACCATGATGATCCTCGCCCCCATTGCCATCTGCGTCTACTACAACGCCTGGCCGCCGCTGACTGCTGTGTTCAAGGCCCTTCTGGGCGTTGCGCCCATGTACTGGACGGTGGGGATCATTGAAGTGTTCACCTATGTGCCCATGCTGGGCACCGGTGGCTCCTATCTGGGCTTTGTCACAGGCAACCTGACCAGCCTGAAGGTACCCTGCGCCCTCAACGCCATGGAAGCCGCCAAGGTCAAAGCCGGCACCGAGGAAGGCGAAATCATCTCCACCATCGCCATCGCTACCAGCTCCATTGTGACGGTCATCGTGATTGCTATCGGCGTGTTTGCACTGGGTCTTCTGGAGCCTGTGCTTAACTCCCCCACCCTCAAACCCGCCTTTGACAACATTCTGCCCGCCCTTTTCGGCGGTCTGGGCGTGGTGTTCATCTCCAAAAACCCCAAAATCGCCGCCGCTCCCTTGCTGTTCATGGTGGCCCTGTTCCTCATCGCGCCTGGTCTCAGCGGCAGCGTCAGCGTGCTGGTTCCTGTTGGCGTGATCATCGCCATTGTGGTTGCCCGCCTCCTCTATCGAAAGGGTCTGCTGGACAAGCCCAGTCAGGACGCTGCGGAGGTGAAGCCTGAATGATCGCTTTGTGGCTGATTCTGCTCCTGCTGGTGCTGCTGGTTGCCGTGCTGGTCGTGCGTGCTCTCGCCTTCAAGCCCGCCCGGAAAGCCCCGGTGGAGCCCACTGAATACCCTGTGGACGTAGAAGGTGCGACGGAGCGTTTTCAGCAACTGATCCGTTTCCGTACGGTGTCCAATCTGGATCCTGCGCTGGAGGATGCACAGGAATTCACCAAGCTGCAGGACTATCTGCCGGAGGCCTACCCCACTGTGGCGGCAACCTGCACCCGCGAGATCATCGGACGGCGCGGGCTGCTCTACCACTGGAAGGGTAAGAGAGCAGAGAAGCCCTCTGTGCTGATGGCGCATTACGACGTAGTGCCCGTGGAGGAATCGGAATGGGAAGAACCGCCCTTCTCCGGCGTCATTAAGGACGGCGAACTCTGGGGCCGCGGCACCCTGGACACCAAGGGTACCATGCACGGCATTCTGGAAGCCGCAGAGATGCTGATGAAGCAGGGCTACGTGCCTGAAAACGACGTCTACTTCTCCTTTGGCGGCGATGAAGAAATCTTCGGCAACGATACCCCTGCCATTGTGGACGAGCTAGTCCGGCGTGGGATTGAGCCCGCCTTTGTACTGGACGAAGGCGGCGCCATCGTGGAAAATGTATTCCCTGGAGTGAAAAAGCCCGCTGCGGTGATTGGCATTGCGGAAAAGGGCGCGATCTGTGTGGACGTGGTCGCAAAGGGCAAAGGCGGTCACGCTTCCGCACCGCCTGCCAGCCAGGCCATGGGACGGCTGGGCAGGGCTCTTCACCGACTGGAGACCCATCCCATGCCCTTTACGCTCACCAAGCCCGCGCTGGAAATGTTCGATGTCATGGGCCGGGAAAGCACGTTCCTGTTCCGCCTGATCTTTGCCAACCTCTGGTGCTTTGCACCGTTGCTGAATCTGATCTGCAAAAAGAGCGGCGGCGAACTGAACGCTCTGGTGCGTACCACCTGCGCCCTGACTCGTGCTCAGGGCTCCAAGGCCTACAATGTGCTGCCCACCCAGGTCAGCGCCGGTATCAACCTGCGCCTCATCTGCGGCGATACCATCGAAACCGCCATGGAACGCATGCTCAAGATCATCGATGATGACAGCGTTTCCCTGCACTTTGTTTCCGGCGAGAACGCCTCCAAGATCTCCCAAACCAATGACGAGGCCTGGAACCGCCTGGACAAAGCAATTCAAGCTGCCTATCCCGGCGTGATTGTTTCCCCCTATCTGATGCTGGCAGGCAGCGACAGCCGACATTATGCCAAGGTATGCCCTCACGTATTCCGTTTCAGCGGAATGCCCCTGAGCAAGGAACAGCGCGGCCTGATTCACAACGCCAACGAACGTATCCCCCTCAGCCTGATCAAGGATACCGTTTCCTTCTTCGCCGCAGTGCTGGAACGCTGCTAAAGGAGCGAATGTGCTAAGCCTCCAAGGCTTGTGGCAACGGTTTCTTCTTGCAAGCGGAAAGACTGTGCGGTCGAGTGCCTGGAAACCTATCAGCGCACCTATGCCCTCTTCTTTACCACGAGGGTAGGGAACTGGTCAATTCTTTCTCGGAACACGCGCCAGTCCTTTTCGAAGATTTCCGTATGATTTATCAGGAATAACAATCCCCCGGGGTTCGCAATTAGCGGAAGCCCGGGGGATTGCTATTGGCTGAGTTATGAAGCGGTGCAACCATTGAAAAAGGGAACGCCTTTCGGCGTTCCCTTTGTGATTTGTTCATTACGGAAGCTGGAGCTTCAGGTCACGGGTAATGGTCTCAGTGCCATTGGTGGCAGTGATGGTGATGACCTGACCAGCCAGGAGCTGTGCGTCAGCCAGGTTCGTTACGGAGACCACCAGGGTGTCCGTGCCGGAACCGGAGATGCTCAGACCGCTCATGCTGGCGGGGCTGGCGGTAAGGGTGAACGCCGCCTCAGTGGTTTTCACCTTGAAGGACTTGCTGTTGCCTTCTTCCAGCGCGAAGGTGGAGGAACCGGTCATACGGGAACCAACCACCTGCACCGTCTTGCTGGCGCTTACGCTACTGTCCACAGAGGAAGTAGCAGTAACGGTAATGGTATCACCAGGTTCTGCGCCAGTAGGCGTTAGGAGACCATCAGCAGAGATGCGGTTGCTGTTAGAAGACGACCAAGTGACGCCGCCTTCGCTGGCGCTGGCAGAGAACTGCGCCTTAGCGCCGCCGTAGGTGACGCTGTCCGGGCCACTGAGGGAAACCGTGATCTCACCGGGAGCAGCCGCTTCCACCACGGTGACGTTCACCTTGGCGCTGACCGAAGTATCTTCCTTCGCCACGGCAACAACGGTGATCACGTCGCCCACCTTAACGCTGCCGGCGTTCAGCAGGCCGTTGGAGTCGATGGTGGCTTCGTTCGTGGAAACGCTCCACATGACGCCGCCCTTGGAGACCTGCACAGCGAACTGAGCAGTGCCGCCGACCTTCACGGTAGAGGGCATCTTGGTGAACTCCAGAGTCACAGCATCGCTGGAGGCGGAGCCGCTGTTCTCGGTGCCGCCGTTTTCGGTGCCACCGGTCTCGCCATCCACCACGGGTTCGTCCTCGCCGTTGAGGAGCTGGATGTTCAGTGTACGGGTTGCCACAACGTCACTGCCCTTGTAGGCGGTTGCGGTGACCTTCAGCTGCTTGTTGGTGGAAACTGCCTCGGTGGCGTCGATGAGCAGCATGGTCGCATCCTGATCGGTCACAGTCAGCTTAGTGCCGCTGGCAACAGCGTTGCCCAGCTTCCACTCCCAGGTGATGACGCCCAGGTCGCCGGCCCAGTTGCGCAGGACAGCCTGCAGGCTGACTTCCATCTCGGTCTTGCCATCCATGACAACGCTGGTTCTGCCGGCGCTGATCTTGACGCGGGGGCTGTTGTCCTCGCTGAACTTGACCTTCAGGACAGCCTTATCGTCCGTTGTGTTGACGGTATCGATGGAAGTGATCGCAGCGGTATCAGCGCCTTCCACGGTGAAGAACTGCGTGGGCAGACCGGTGAAGGCGTATCCAGCCTTGGCACGGAGCACCACAGTAGCAGTTTCGGGGTTGTTGAACTTATAGCGGACGGTGTACTGAGCAGTTTCATCGCCATAGACGTAGCTGCTGAACGCCTCATCCTCAGCATCGGGCACATACACTCCCATGATGTGGTTCAGCGTGACCATCTGCGTCGGGGCGGTGTCGAAGATGATCTCCCACTGATTATCAGTGATCTTGCTCATGACTGCGCCGTCATAGGAGAAGATCGCGTCGGTCAGACGGTAGCCGGAACCGGGCGTAATGGTAAGGGTTGCAACATAGCTGGCGTTGGGCTTGAAGCAGCCGTACTGATCCAGCGTATCTCCAGACCATTCAACCGTAGCGGAGTACAGGGTCTTGTCGCCATCCTTGGCAGTCCAGCCGCCGGTGGGCTTCTGACCGGCAACCGCCTTGGGCAGATAAGCCTTCACATCCTGCTTCAGGGTTGCCAGGTTGGCAATGGGCAGGGACACCATCTCGCGCACCACATCCACATCGGTGTTGTTGTACGCAGTGTGAGCGGGGATCGTTACCTTCAGACCGACCTGCTTACCAATGTTGGCGTCGCTGGTCAGCGTCAAGGTAGGCGTATTGGCGACGCCAATGCCGTCGATGATCCACAGGTACTGGGCCACGGAAGCGGCGCTGGCGGGGGTCAGAACAGCTTCCAGCGTCTGGCCGACCATGGGCGCAACGCCAGCAGCGTTCTTGCCATTCTCGGTAATAATGATGGCAGCAGCATCAAGCTTGCCAAACTCGCGAACCGCACTGGTCTCAGCGCTGGTAGCGGTACCGATATAGCCGTTGCCGGCATTGGCCTGAACGGTAATGGTCTTGCCAACGTCGGTGGCAGCTACCTTATAGGTATTGCCGCCCATATTACCGTTAGCAGCCTGGACAATCAGGCCATCCACGCGCCAGATGTAGGTCAGAGACTGCTGGTCCTGAACGGCATCCAGATTGACCGGAGAGAGAGTAACGGACAGAACGTCATCCACCACGGGAGCGGTGTTGTTGATCTCCACCATGGTGAGCTTGTTGGGGTTGGTATAGGAAACCTTGGTTTCCGCTTCAACCGTTCCGCCATAGATGCCGGTACCGGTAGCCTTGACCTTGATGGTCTTGCCATTGTCGGTTTCGGACATGACGTAGATGGAATTGGTGTAGGCGGGCTGCTCCACGCCGTTAACCAGCCAGACATAGTCGGCGGTGGCATTGACAGGAACGATATCGGCAAAGACAAATTCGCCGGAAACGGTCAGCGCGACAGACTCAAGGTTGTCCGCAGTGATGCGCTCAGTCTTGCCGGTGGTTTTGGTGCCCGTATAAGGAGCCTGGGCTTCCACCGTCAGCTGAATGCTCTTGCCCAGATCCTTGGAGGTAACGGTGTAGCTTGCGCCAGTGCCCAAAACCTTGCCGTCGTCAGCCTTCCAAGTGTACTTGGCGTTGATGGCAACGGGGTTGGTGGTAGCGGTCAGCACGGTACCCACCTTGGGGGTGGTGGTGTTGAGCTTAACGGAGATCAACTGCTTGTCGCTGATGACAGCATTGGTCATATCGCTGACGGCAGTACCGTTGGTGTCACCGGTACCCTTCACCTTCACCTGGATCTGCTTGCCCAGGTCCTCAGCCATGACCGTGTAGGTGGCGTTGTTGCCCTTTTCCACGCCGGCGACCAGCCAGGTATAGCTGACCATAGCAGAAGAAGGCACCACAACAGCGCTGAGCGTATCGCCCACAACGGGGTTGGTCTTGCTCAGAGAAACGGCGGTCACATTTTCAGCCTTGACCACAGGGGTCTTGGTCTTATAGCTGGCGCTGCCGCTATAGCTGCCGGTACCCTTGACGGTCAGCTTCAGGTAGCATCCCACGTCCTTATCGGTAACGGTATAGGTAGCACCGTTGCCTACTTCTTCCTGGGTGGTACCGTCAGCGGAATAACGCACCCACTGATAGGTCACCGTAGCGCCTTCGGGGGTAACGATGGCAGTCAGCACATCGCCCACAGCCGGGTTGGCATAGTTCAGCGCCACGCCGGTGATCTTGGTTGTCACAGGAGTGCTGGGGCTGGTAACGGTGCCGTCCTCGCCCAGCTGCAGGTAGCGGGTCATCATATAGCCGACGCTGTTGCCGATGCGAATCTTGCACCAGTCGCTGCCGTACTCCAGAATATCCACAACCGTACCCGCGGCATAGAGATCCAGACGGGTTCCGTTGGGCTTGGAGCGCAGCCAAACGCGCAGGCCGTTGTCGCTGATGACAATGGTCTGGCCGATGGCGCTGCCACTGCTACTGGCGCTGCCGCCCATAACCAGGTACTGGTTCATCATCCAGCCCACGGTGGTGCCGATCTGCAGCTGAGACCAGGCAGCGCTCTGCTGCAGCACGGTAACCACCGTGCCCGCAGGATAGGTACGAATAGAGCTATAGCCAGTGCTGGGGCCTTCGCGAAGTCGAACCCCGTATTGGTTGGGGCTGACAACGGTCGCGTACTGCTCCGCAACCGCGGTGCTGGCCGTCAGCGTAACCATGCTGAACAGCATTGCCGCAGTCAGAAGAATGGCAATCAAGCGTTTCATGCAAAAATCCCTCCGTTGCACCAAGTATTACTGCATACTGCTTAGAGAACAGACAGTATGGAGTCGTACAGTGTTATCCATTCCGCATTATACCGAAGATAAGAAAATTTGTAAAGTGTTTTGACTGAATTTGTTCAAAAAAATGATACATTTTTGTAACGATTTGTCGCGAAGTGTTATCATTCTTGGACTTTACAGCCTCTTTTACCAAAAATTCTAATACTCGGCTTTCATAAAACGAATCATCTTTCCTGTTTCTTCCCCCATTTGGGAAAGAAAACATTCACGATCGCTTCCTTATTGACCGAACCTTCTGCACAAACTGCAGATTCATCAGCCGCCTTTGTTATTCCGCCTGCATTTCCTTCTCTTCCTCCAGCCTGCGGAACTCACGCAGGACGCCCAGCGCAATCGGCAGTGCAAGGAAGAAACTAAGCAGATCCGCCACGGCCTGACTCATCTGCACCCCTAACAGGCCCAAAAGCCAGCTCAGCAACAGCACCGTAGGAATGAAAAACAATCCCTGACGGGCGGCAGCCAGCAGCGTTGCCTTGCCCGCCATGCCGATGGTTTGCAGCATCATATTGGAAATGATGACAAAAGAGAACAGCGGCCAGAAGATGCACTGCAAGCGCAAAGACAGCGCACCGATCTCGTTGACCTCGGGGTTGCCCTTGATCAGCAAGCCGATGATCTGTGGCGCAAAAATCATGCCGATGATGGCAACCACCAGCAATACGACAAAGCACAGTTTGACACAGAACCAGAAGGCTTCCCGGACGCGGCCGTAGCGCTTTGCACCGTAATTGAAGCCACAGATGGGCTGGAAGCCCTGTCCGAAGCCGATCACAGCGGAACCGCCGGTCATCATCACGCGTCCCACGATGCTCATGGCGGCAATCGCAGGATCTCCATACGCACCGGCTGCTGTGTTCAGGCAAATGGTAGCCACGCTGGCCAAAGCCTGCCGCGCAAGCGACGGGACGCCACCCCGGAAAATCTCCTTGAAATTCTGAAAGGACGGGCTGTAATTGCGAAGACGGATGGGGATATTCCCCTTGCGGCGGGTCATGGCAAGCAAGATGGCAAAACCCACTGCTTGGCTGATGGAGGTAGCCAGCGCAGCGCCGCTGACCCCCATGCCAAGGCCGAAAATGAAGATGGGATCCAATACCACATTCAGCAACGCGCCGGAGGTAACGCCCACCATGCCGTAGAAGGCGCTGCCCTGGAAACGCAGCTGGTTATTGACCACCAGCTGTGAGATCAGGAAAGGTGCGCCGGGCATCAGGTACAGCAGGTATTCCCGGGCATAAGGCGCGATGGTTTCCGTGGCGCCCAGGAGACCGCACAGCTGCGACGGAAGCAGCAGGCCCACCATCATAATCAGCACGCCCACCAGGAACGCCGAGAAAAAGCCTGTTGCGGCCAGTTTTTCCGCATCGTCCACCTTGCCGGCGCCCAATGCACGGGACATGAAGTTGCCCGTGCCGTGCCCAAACATAAAGCCAACGGCCTGCATCAAAGACATCACTGGAAAAATGACGCCCACAGCGCCAGAAGCGCTGGCAGAGCCAATCTGTCCTACAAAGTAGGTATCGGCCATATTATAAAACGAGCTGATCAGCATGCTGATGATGGCAGGAGTCGCAAGCGTCAGCACCAGCTTGGGCAGCGGCGTTTCTGTCATGTAGCGAAGTTTTTCTTCGTGATTCATGGCCTTTGCCACGGTAACCGTCATCCTCTCTATCCTTTTGATCTATCCTGTATCGTCACGCCGGTTTCCCCCGGCTCTTTTTTCCGTTGTTTTTTCAATCAAAGCATGATACATTTCGATTTTTGGTGTTCCTTTTCCTGCCCGTACCACAGGAAAAGAACAAAAGGCTTTCTCCATCAACAGCGCAAAAATGACAAAGTTGTGAACTCTGTCAAAAAGTCCTTCGGCTTTGCAGGAAAACACGCCCCGGCGTCGAAATGTATGAATACAAAGACAGAAGGAAACAATTTGACTGACTCTCTTCCCCAGCCTGCCCCATTGTATTTGAAAGGAGCGTGGTTCCGTTGGCGAAGTCTGTTTCGTGTTCCTCCAAAAACGAAAACCACCAGCAAAGGAGTTGCCATCAGTATGAAGACAACCATTACCGCTAAAAACATGACCGTCAGCAATGGTGTAAACGATCGTATTATGAAGAAAACCGGTAAGATGGAGCGTTATTTTTCGCCTGACACCGAGATGATCGTTCGCCTGACCAAGGAAAAGAACAACCGCCGCAAGTGCGAAATCACCGTTCCCTTTGAAGGCGTGGTACTTCGCGCCGAAGCCGCCACCGAAGACAACCTCTACGTCAGCATCGATCAGGCGCTGGCCAAGCTGGAACGCCAGCTGCACAAACATCGCACCAAGCTGGGCAAGCGCCTCCGCGAGGACGCTTTCAAGGCTGCCGATATGGAATATTTCGAGGAACCCGCCCACGCCGAGCCCACCCTGAAGGTGGTCAAACACAAGACGTTCCCGGTTCGCCCCATGAGCGTGGAAGACGCCATTATGCAGATGGAACTGCTGGGCCACGACTTCTTCGCCTTTGTGAATGTGGATACCGACCGCACCAACATCCTCTATCTGCGCAAGGATGGCGACCTGGGCCTGCTGGAGCCCGAGGCATAAAGCGGCTAAAATAGAATGAATTTGGGGTCGCCGCTTTTGCGGCGACCCCGTTTTGACGTGTGAAAAAGGCACCGTCCATTACGACGGTACCTTTTTTCGTTTTTTCTTACGCTTTCATAAAACAAAGCACTATGCTCTCGTCGTTCACTTTGTACCAGGATTCCAGCACAGCATCCGCGCTCAGGCAGTACTTGCGCCCGCTGGTTCCGTTGCCCAAGGTGAAGATATAGGTAAAGCCGTAGGCAGCGTCGTAATTATGCAGAGACCAAGTTTCTATAGAAACCGGGAGGAGGTGACTCAAGGCATTGTTGACCGTGTATGTTCCATCCTCCAGAACTGCTATGCTGTACTCGGCAGTTTCCACCCGATTGTCTCCCTTTCCCATATGGTTCGAAGTCCAGGTGCCAACCAGCTTTTCCTTCCACATTGGAAACATTTCCTTGTCTTACTGCGTCAATTGAGCAAATTCGTAGGTGATTAAAACATTGAAGAAGTTCAAAGTATCATATAACAATAAAGCATCAAAAGTTGTTCCGCATTCAAAGGTCAGGTTCAATCTAATTTCAATCTCGCCATACGTATTGGGCGACACAGCCACTATGTTCCAAGTGCCTGTCGTACCCACAGCCAACATTTTAGCAAACGAATCGTTCAGCGTAAAAGTTCTATCCTCAGCCAGGGTAATGACATACTCAAATACGGATTGTCTATTGGCTACCTCGCCAGAATAATCAGTAACGTTAAGAGAAGTCCATGTGCCGATCAGCTGCCGATCCGCTTCATCGCTGGCCGCCTTAATCGCATCCAATTCTTCCTGCGTCATAATAACAAAGGTCACTGAAACGTCTGAATCAAAGATAGTCAGCTCGTCGCCGACCAAATCCGCATATACGATATGGCTCGAATCATCAAACACCAAATCCATTCCCAGGTCGATGCCACTTCGATAGCCAACCATCGCCGAGGTGATTTTCCATGTCCCTTTGGTATTGCTTTCCATCAGCGCCGCGTATGCATCATTGATCACAAAGGTGCCGTCTTCCAGCAGCGTGATGGTATGGTCTGTATTATTGGTGGTTATGGGAGAGCCGCTGGAACGATCGCTCACCTTTACAGCATTCCACGTGCCAACGACCATTTGATATGCTTGTGGAATCGCCTCCTGAATGGAAGCAATACTCATGTCCGTCTTACTCATATAAAAAAGGACGTCGCTGGCATAATCAAAAGTATAAATGCTGCCGACCGATTTAAGTGCGTCTTCAACATCCTCACCGGTACTCCCGTAGTATATGCAAAGGGGCCAGACATGAGGACGACCAGCTTTCTGATAAGCAATGACAATGTCACATTCCCAGCCACTGTATCCTTCCACATAAACATCTCTCACAAACCAATTACCAGCGATCTCCTCACCGTCCAGATAGCCGGTAAAGGTATAGTCTTGGGCAAAATCGAGCTTCATCAGCTGGTTGGTGATTGCATACCACTGATTCTGTGAAAGGGATTGAGCAACTCTCTCGTCGAACAGTCTGGTCATAATACAGTTGGAAAACGGTTTATCTTGCGGCATCACGCTCATTTGGGAGGTTCCGTTATCGCCATATTTAAATGTCAAGGAACCAAATCCCGACGTCATATGAATAACATAATCCAAGTTCTCGTCGGAAAGAGAAGTTTCGTCCACTTCCCAAGTGCAGTCCCAATAGGTGGGTTCTGGATAATCGCAGTAGTACTGTACTTTTTTGCCCTCCTGAAAGTTCAAGTAGATACCGACATATTTCTGTTCGAGACCAGCTCGTATAGGATACGTTTCTCCCTCATCAAGGACGTGCGTGATGAGCCACTCGCCGCTCAAGGCATCTTCCAGATAAGCGTCGTAGTCAATGGCTGTGGCTTCCTCGGTTTGGCAGTCGGTGCAAGTGTGAACCATCTGTTCCCCTCTGATCGCCCATTTTCCATAAGTATGCGGCAGCGCATCATCCTCGGTCGCAGCGCACACGATGCAGGTTTTGGGTGTTGTACAGGTAGCTTCCGCCCAAGTATGGCCGAGGGCTTCCCCTTCCGTCGCAGCGCACACGGTGCAGGTTTTGGGTGTTGTACAGGTGGCTTCCGCCCAAGTATGGCCGAGGGCTTCCCCTTCCGTCGCAGCGCACACGATGCAGGTTTTGGGCGTTGTACAGGTAGTTTCCGCCCAAGTATGGCCGAGGGCTTCCCCTTCCGTGGCAGTGCACACGATGCAGGTTTTGGGCGTTGTACAGGTAGCTTCCGCCCAAGTATGGTCGAGGGCTTCCCCTTCCGTCGCAGCGCACACGATGCAGGTTTTGGGTGTTGTACAGGTAGCTTCCGCCCAAGTATGGCCGAGGGCTTCCCCCTCCGTGGCAGTGCACACGATGCAGGTTTTGGGCGTTGTACAGGTAGCTTCCGCCCAAGTATGGCCGAGGGCTTCCCCTTCCGTCGCAGCGCACACGATGCAGGTTTTGGGCGTTGTACAAGTAGCTTCCGCCCAAGTATGGTCGAGGGCTTCCCCTTCCGTCGCAGCGCACACGATGCAGGTTTTGGGCGTTGTACAGGTAGCTTCCGCCCAAGTATGGCCGAGGGCTTCCCCCTCCGTGGCAGTGCACACGATGCAGGTTTTGGGCGTTGTACAGGTAGCTTCCGCCCAAGTATGGCCGAGGGCTTCCCCGACGGTTTCCTCGCAACGGGAGCAGTGTTCAGGCAGTACGCAGTCTGCCGACAGCCAGTTATGATCCAGTGGTTCGCCTTCCGTTTCTTCGCACAGAGAACAGCTTTTGGGCGTTACACAATCCGCTTCTTTCCATTCATGTTCGCATACGCAACTTGAGAGAGCAAACAGCATTAGTATTGCCATAATTGCCAGAAAAACTTTTCGTTTCATTGAGCTTCCCTCCCAATTCAATTGTACGGAAAAACATGATTTTATTATATTCTGGTTTTTACTGGATGTCAACGAAACACGGACGTGGCATTGCTGCCAGCCTATGTAAAGCATCCCCTTGCTCAACGCATAAGCAAAAGACCCCACCGCGCAGGTGAGGTCTTTTGACTCAAATCGTTCAGATCACATACTTGGCGATAAACTCGGGCAGTTCAGCCGGATCCTCGCTGATACAGAGGATAAAGTCGATGCCGCTCTTTTCGCTGATCTTCTCAAAGCGCTGGAACATCCACTCGGTGGTGTTCAAATCAGCCTTAACCAGCTTTTTGAACGCGTCGATAAAAATCTGGCCGATGTCAAAGTTCTGACTGGTAGCGCCGCTGATGAAACCCATGAACATCTGATCGTTTTCGATGTCATATTCGCCCGCATTCACAAAACGAACGTTACGAGTAAGATCGAACATATAGCGGTTATCATCATCGATGAACACGATATCGTGCTTGGTGTCTTTGGCAGCAGTGTTGGCCATTTCAATGATCCGCTTGGTCTTCCCGGAGCCTTTTTTACCGGCAATTACCTGAATCAATGGGAACGCCTCCTTAACATAGTTTTTTGTTTTCGATGTCCTACGCAGTGATGCACCTTACGGCCGACCATCCCCTGCGTCATTCTTCATTGCCATTATACCATGAACCCAAGGCGCAAGGCAACGGCTTTCCTGTTTTTCTTCGGTGCAGAGTGTAAAAGTCCTGTGTTTATTGGCTTAGCGAGTCATCCAGTGCAGCGCGCAGCTGGTCCATATCCATCTTAGGCACCTCCCGCATCGACGCATCCACACGATCCGGATCAAAATGACATACCGCCCGATAGTCGCACATAGCGCAGGCAGGCATGCCATCGTGTAGCGGGAGGATCTCTGTCACGCCGCTGAACAGCTCTCCGGCAAGCCGGGTAGCTTCCTGCCGGGCATGCTGGATCAGCGCCGTCATCTGCTGCATGCTGAGGGCTTTGGCGTTCTTACGCAGCTCGCCGCCCTTCTGTACTACTGGCGGAATGACGCACGCCGTCTCCCCGCCATCCATGGCTTCAAGCACTTCCACATCATACAGTGTGATACCCTTAAGGCGGAAGGTGTCCCTGAGAAGCTCTTCCACGGCCTCCGTCATGTCGCTGCTGCTTTCCATCAGCGGGTCATCCACATAGAAGTAGAAGGCGCCGGCGGGTTTGCTGCCGGAGATATGAGCGGTACACACGTCCAGATACAGCAACAGCTGTAGTTGCAGACCCCACCAGGTCTGGGCCGCCTCCAGGCTTTGCTTGGAAGACTTGTAGTCGATTACCCGCAGATATACGCTTTCCGGGGAATCGTATCGGTCGATGCGGTCAATACGCCCGCGAAGAGTTACTTGCCTGCCGTCCTGCAGGCTAAGCACAATAGGCGGCAGACCATTCTCGTAGCCAAAGGATGCCTCAGTTCTGTACAGTTGGAAGCTGCCGGCTGCCAGCTGATCGGTGATCACCTGTGCCGCGCGGTGTACCGCATCCTGTGCCAGCTGGAAGCGCCACTGATTGCGTTCTCCGTCACCCAGGGGACCGCTCATCGCTTCCTCGATCACCGGCTCCATCGCCTCATCTGCCAGCTGACGCACCCGCTGGGCAGAAACCTCCGGATAGGCAGACTCCCGGCGGGCAAGCTGGGAGAAGCGATGCAGCGCATCGTGGTAGAAATTGCCGGTTTCGATGGGATCGATCCGCCACTCCCGAAGCACATGGGGACGCAGGCCATAGTGCAGATAATGTTTGAACGGACAGCGGCCAAACTCCTCCAGGCGGCTGATGGAGAGCGTTTCCTCGCCAAACAGCGACCGTGCCTGCTCCGGCGTAATGGGCTGAGCGTTGCCATCGTAGCGTACAGCCCGCAAAAGGCGCATGGCCGCAGGGGCGGTGTGCTTGTTTTCCAGCAACTTACGCATCCATTCCTGATGCTGAGGCAGAAGGCTGGTGACGCCCATGCCGTCCCGGTGCGCCCTGAGAGCGAGGCTGAGTTCCGCAAGGGCCTGTGTTGCCGAAAGCGGCAGTTTGTCTTCGTCCACAGGTGACGCGCTCACATAGGCAATGAGCTGTTCTTGCAAATTGTGCACCATGGCCAGCGGGCGCAGCGCCGTGCCATCGGGAGCCGTCTTGGCGCAGCTCAGGAAGAGATACCCCTCCGGCAAGGTCATGGCACGTTTCAGGTCCAGCTTGGCAAAGCGAATGCGGTTATCGTCGGTTAGACCAAGGAAACAGCCGGTTTCCTCCTGTGCCTGCTGACGTTCCTCCGGAGTAAGCAGGCTTTGGGTATCCTTGTCCAGTACGCCGTCGTTCAGTCCCATCAGGAACAGAGCATCCACGTTTTCCGCCAGCGAATGTCCCAGTGTACCCACGTGAAGCATCTGCCCGGCAGGGGGCAGCGCCGCCAGCGACAGCGCCGAGAAGCCGCACTCCATCCGCGTGGCGATATGCTTAAGGGGGATGCGGGCCGTATCGCTCAGGCGCACCATTTGATCCAACAGCGTCAGCACGGCCTGCCACACCTGACTGTTCTGGTTCTGACGAACCACCAGACCGGCTTCCAGCAGCAGCCCTTCCTCCTGCTGAAGGGTCTGGTAAGCCCCCACGTCCTCGAGAAGCGAAAAAACCGCCTCAATGGACTGGCTGGCATTTCGTGCTGCCACCAGCGCTGCCCGGGCGCGCACCAGCGGATCGATCAACCGCTGCCGGAGGGCTTCGCAGCGGGCGCACTCCTCCTGACCACCCCGGGTAAAGGGCTTGAGCCAGCGCGCCCGGTCAATGCCATAGGTATAGGCATAGTTTTCCAAGTCGCAGCATTCTTCATACGTCAGCGGTGCATAGCCGCTCTTCATCAGCCCCAGCACATCCCGGTTGCGGTAACCGTCGGATATAGCGCGTATGGCGCACAGCAAATAGCGCACCAGACCATGGGACAACGCCGGCAGTTTTTGATCCGCGTAGAAGGGAATACCGCTGTCGCGCAGTGCCGCGCTGACGGCAAAGGCATAGCCATTGCTGTCGGGGTACAGTACCGCGATCCTCTCCACGTCCATACCCTCTGCCAAAAGGCGCAGCACCTGACGGGTCATCAACGTGGCTTCTTCATGAGGACTGAGCGCGTCAAAACGAAACACCTGCTGCTGTGGTTCCTCATAGCGCTTCGGGGAAAGAGTAAACAGATACTTGTCCAAATGTGCGAATACTGGCGCCGTTTTCAGGGGTTCCGAAGGGGCAGCTACCTGCTTCACTTCCAGCCCCTTTTCCTCCAGCATCTCCGTAAAGCGCCCAATGCCCTGACGCACCGGCAGGAACAGTTCACCGTCGGCTGCAGACACACCGTCGCACAAAAGCGCCACCGTGAGACTGTCGCAGATGGACGCAGCTGCGCACAAAAGCCGCATCAGCTGATCCGGCAGGGTGTCAAATCCATAGACATACAGATGTTTTCCCTGCAGATAGCCGCTTTGGCCAAGGCGCTGCGCCACATAGGCCAGCTGATCCTCACTGTCGCTGAATCGCTGACCGAGCACGGCTTCATATTGCGCATAAATCATGCTCAGATCCAGCAGTTTTTCCCGGGTGATCCCCTCGGGCAGCCGCCGGGCGTATTCTCCCAGCACCTCTGGTGACAACCCGCCGCGCTTGAGATCGGTGATCAGCGCTGCTGTCTTTTCCACAAAACCTTTTCGGGAAGAGAGCGCACCGTAGTATTCCAGTTTTTCTTCCAGGCGTTCCAGTGCAAGGCTTACCGCCATGCGCCGTCCGGAGGAGGACAGCGGCTCCCGCTGATCCCGTCCGCCACTTTCCAGAATGCGCTCATACAGCCGTGAAGGGCTGAGCACGTCGATCAAAAACAATCCGTCCAGCTTCAGCAGGTCCATCAGGTCACGCTCTGCCTGCAGCGTCAACTGTTCCGGCACCAGCAAGATGGATTCCTGCCCATGACGCAGTTTCTCCCCTATCTCCCGTGCCACAGGAGCAAACAAGCGGTGCGGACGCGCCGTCAGGATACGAACATTGGCCATGACATAACCTCCAGACAGGACTCTTGGAAAATCAGCAAAAGCATGCTATGATAACGCAGGTATACAAGGGAGGATGAACGTATGAACGACACCATCGTGGGCATTGCCACCGCCGCAGGCGAAGGCGGCATCGCCATCGTACGCATCAGCGGCGAGGATGCGGCAGCGCTGCTGGAAAAGACATTTCGTCCCGGCAGGCGCAAGCCGCCGTTTGAAAGTCACCGGCTGATGCATGGGCACGTGGTGGATGGGGATGAGATCGTCGACGAAGCCATGGCTGTCTACATGGCCGCACCCCATACCTACACCCGCGAGGATGTGTGCGAGATCCATACCCATGGCGGCAGCACCGCCGCAGCGTTGACCATGAAGCTGCTCATTCGTATGGGTGCGCGTCCTGCGGAAGCCGGCGAGTTTACCCGGCGTGCCTTTATGAACGGCCGCATCGACCTCTCCCAGGCAGAGGCTGTAATGGGGGTCATCTCCGCCCAGTCCCAGGCAGCGCTCCGGGCACAGCAGCAGCAGCTTTCCGGCGGACAGAGCCGATTTATCCGTCAGGCACAGGAGGAACTGACCTCCCTGCTGGCAGGCCTGGAAGCCCATATCGACTATCCGGATGAGATCGAGGAAGAGGAAGCGCTCAGCGGACTGTATCTCGGGCTTACCCGCCTGATCGAAACGCTTACCTCCGCCATCGACGAGCGCAGCGCCCGGATCGTGCGCGAGGGGCTGCGAGTGGCGTTGTGCGGTCGCCCCAACGCCGGCAAAAGTACGCTGTTCAACGCCTTGCTTGGCGAGGAACGGGCCATCGTTACCGCCATCCCCGGCACCACCCGCGACGTACTGGAAGGCAGCTTCACTTTGGACGGTTGCCGGGTATTGCTCAGCGATACCGCCGGCCTCAGAGATACCGGCGACGAAGTGGAACGTATCGGTGTAGAACGTGCCCGCAGGACGCTGCAGGAAGCAGACGTAGCGCTAATGGTGGTAGACGCCTCCCAGCCGCTGACTGCTGAGGACAAAGAGCTGCTCACCACAAGGCTGGACTGTCCCTGTGCCACGCTGCTCAACAAGCAGGATCTGGCCCAGTCCATCACCCCAGAGGAGGTTTCCTCAATGGGAGCACCTGCTCCTGTGATCTCCCTCACCGCCAAAGATGGCGAAGGGCTGGATGCGGTTCGGGCCTATCTGCGTACCCACTTAAAGGCGCCGCAGCAGCTTATGCTTACCCACGAAAGACACATGACCGTTGCCAGAGAAGCGCTGGAACGCCTCAAGCAGGCGCAGCGTTCCCTTACGGGCGACGCGCCACTGGACTTTGCCGCCGTGGATCTGCACGAGGCGCTCTACCTGCTGGGACGCATCACCGGCGAAAGTGTGGACGAAAAGCTGCTGGACGACATCTTCTCCCGCTTCTGTGTAGGAAAATAAAGGACAAACGGGGCTGTTGCAACACGCAACAACCCCGTTTTCATCTGCCGGTTACTGCTCCTGGCAGAACTGAACCTTCAGGTGATAGTTTTCCCGGGCTGCATCTTCGAAGACGATGCACAGGCGGGGCAGATACTCCGCCATCATGCCCTGAGGTTCCCGGGGCAACGTTACCGTTACGCTCAGATCGTTGGTCTCGCTGGTGAGCTCATCGTAGAGAGCGTCCAGGTTGCCGCCGTAGTAGAAAGGAAAGCCAAGGGTTTCCTTGAGATAGCTGTGCAGGGAAATCCGGTTGTCAAACGTAGTCAAATCAAGCGCAATCTCACGCATCAGAGAGTTCCTCCTTGATCAATACAGTTGGATAAAGCTCTTGAAATTATCGTTGGTGTAGTAGATCAGGCCGTCGTTGGAATAGACCAGGCGTTCGTTGCCGCGCTTGCCGTCATCGGTATTCACGTCGCACTGGAACCACTCGCGGCCGTCCGCATCGGGCAGGAGACCCTCCCGGTTGCCGAAGCTGTCGCCGCCGATGGCGCAGCCAGGCATCACTTCGCCCATGTTGTCTTTTTTGGCGGAGTAGCCATACTCCTCAGCTTCCTTCTTGGTCATGTAGTTGACAGGCAGTTCGCCAAAGAGGTAGAGGTAAGCGGCCACTTCATCAGCGGTGAGGTAGTCCATGCCTTCCTCCACCCATACTTCCTGATAATCCTCGCCAACGCCTTGGATGATCTCTTCATCCTTCTTGTTTTCTTTCTTATTCTCTTTCTTGTTTTCCTTCTTTTCTTCCTTGGCGGGGGATTCGTCCACGATAACTTCCACCTGAGAGAAGCTCTCATAGTGATCGTCGGTGTAATAAATCAAACCGTCGTTGGAGAAAACGATACGCTTTGCGCCGCGGTAGCCGCCGTCAAAGTCGATGTCGCACTCAGTCCATTTGCGATTTTTCGCATCAGGCAGCTGGCCTTCGTAGTTGCCAAAGCGGTCGCCGCCGATGGAGCAGCCGGGGGCTACTTCGTCCAGATTGCCTTCACGATTGTTCCAGCCCAGATCTTCTGCCGCATTCTTGCGGATGAAGTTGGTGGGCAGCTTGCCATAGAGGGTCAGATACACCGCCACTTCCTCCTTGGTGGAGTAGTAGCCGTTCTTTTCCACAGGATAATCGGACGCATACACAGTGATCACTTTTGCGGCCAGCGCGGGTGTCAGCAGAGACAGTGCCAGCACCACCATCAGCGCCAGGGCAACAAAACGGGTCAGAAAGTTGCGTTTCATCGTTTTCATAGCTCCTTACTGTACAAATCTACTGCCGGCAGCAGGCAGCAGCCCGCCAAATTGCCGACAGTCCATTATAGCCCCTTCAAATGGGAAATGCAAGGCATGAAAACAGGCGGGACAAAAATGCCCCGCCCGGATATGATCCCCTGTCCCACCCTCGTCTGTGGTCAATGCATGGTTGTAAAAAATGCACGGTTTGGGTGCATTTGTGCAGTGTCGGGGCCTAACAATCAACAGGGAGTTGCACCCCGCACCCGCCCCGGGCGCACTTGCAGTGTGGACTCATTCATTCTCAGCCACAGAGATCGCATTCACCCCGCAAACTACCAAATCATATCAAAGCTCCGTCATCCAGTTGGTTTCCTGGATCCGGTCATCCACCCGGCGCATCTCGGCGCAGGCGTCATCCAGCTGCTTTTGCAGCTGGGGCACGTCCACCGCGCTGAGGATCTTGATCTCCGTGCGGGCAGCACGGCGCGCCAGCTGGCTGGCAGCATTGACCAGGGAACGCCATGCCTCGATGCGTACTTTCAGCGCGTCCCTGCGGGCGATCCACTCCGTCAGTGTCAGCCCGTCCACAACGGTCTTGCTGTTAGTCAGGTTGATCTGGCCAATCAGCGTCTCCAGGCGGGCAATGCAGCCGTCCAGTTCCGCCATCAGCTGTGCAGGATCCTCGGCCGTCTTTTCGCCTTCCTGTACGGTAGCGTTATTGATAAGGCGGGTATTCAGCTGCTCAATACGGCGGTTCAGATCTGCGCGCTCCTGCAGCGCCTGTGCAAGTTTCATTTTCATTCGCTCCTTTGCTTACATCACAATCAGATTGCTATATACGGTGTTTTCAGGTTCTCCGCCCGGAATGAACTCCGCGCCCACAGTTTTGCGGTAGAAGACTTCAGCGTCATCCACCCAGCCAATAATGGCGTAGCCGTAGCCATCCTCCCGCATGCATTCCAGCGTACGGATCAAAAGTGCGCTGCCAACCCCTTTACCCCGGGTCTCCTCCAGTACGCCGATGGGGCCGAAATACCCCTTGGCCGTGGAGTCATAGCAGGCAAAACCAAGCAGTCTGCCTTCCTCGGTCGCAATAAAGCACTTATGGCTAAGCAGGGCACATTCCGCCTCGGCCACCCAGCCAGCGGAAAAATGCTGCCGGACAAAGGCCAGAACCGCCTCCTTATCACCCACGAACGCGCGCTTGATCTTCACGCCTTGCGGTGCATTTCCCTGTGGCAAACGGGTCAGGTTGGCGATCATATCGCATCCTTCAAACATGGATTTCCCTCCAGATGATCTTTGACTGCAGTATACGACAGTTTCCCTCGAAAAACAAGAAGTCCGGCTGCCACGGAAACGATTTTTTCCATCTTGCAACCGCATTGTGCTTGTGGTAATCTACAGATAACCTTTTCGTACGCACTACACCTACAACCTTATTTGGAGGCGTTATCTCATGAAAGCATTGTTGATCGGCGGAACCGGTACCATTTCCACTGAGATTTCCAAACGCTGCGTCGCGCTGGGCTGGGATCTGACCCTGCTCAACCGCGGCAACAGCACCGAATTCGTGCCCGAAGGCGCCCGCGTCCTTCAGGTGGATGTAAACGATGAAGCGGCAGTAAATCAGCTGCTGGGCGATGAGCAGTTTGACGTGGTTGCGGACTTTATCGTCTTCACCCCCGAACAGGCCCAGCGCGACATTCGCCTCTTCAAGGGCCGCACGGCACAGTATATTTTCATCAGCTCTGCATCTGCCTATCAGAAGCCCCTTTCTTCTCCTGTCATCACGGAAAGCACCCCCCTGTACAACCCCTACTGGGGCTACAGCCGCAACAAGATCGCCATTGAAGACCTGCTGATGGACGCCTACCGCAAGGATGGTTTCCCTGTGACCATCGTCCGCCCCAGCCACACCTACTGCGAGCGCAGCATGCCCGTAGGTCTGCATGGCAACAAAGGCAGCTTCGCGGTGATGGAGCGCATCCGTACCGGCAAAAAAATCATCGTGCCCGGCGATGGCCTCACCCTGTGGACGGTGACCCACAGCAGTGATTTTGCTGTCGGTTTCTGCGGCCTGATGGGCAACATCCACGCCATCGGCGAAGCGGTGCACATCACCAGCGACGAACGTCTGACCTGGAACCAGATCCACGAATGCATCGGCCGTGCCGTGGGACGCGCTCCCCAGATGGTTCACATTGCCAGCGACGTGTTGGCCAAGCTGGGTCCGGATTGGGAAGGTGCGCTGATCGGCGACAAGAGCAATTCCGTCCAGTTTGACAACACCAAGATCAAGCGTCTGGTGCCGGAATTCTGCGCCACCGTCCGCTTCGATCAGGGCGCCTACGACGTGGCCGAGTACGTATACACCCATGCGGAATGCCAGGTTCCCGATCCGGAGTTCGACGCCTGGTGCGACGAAGTGATCGAGCGCTATGAAAAGATGATCTCCGAGCTGCCCAAGCTTAGCTGATTTTTAGGACATTTGACAAATGCCCGGCTGTTCCGCCTTGGAACAGCCGGGCATTTGTCATGCTGTAACTTGACAGCGTACCGCTGATTGGTGATAATGAAACAAAACCGCTCGCTGCGGAGTCCGGGAGGTTATGCTCATGAAACTGGTGATCATCTTCGGGCCCCATGCCGTCGGCAAAATGACGGTGGGGCAGTCGCTGGCTGCCCAAACAGGCCTCAAGCTGTTCCACAACCACATGACCATCGACGTGGTATCTGACCTGTTTGAAAACATGCCCGGCGAACGCAATCGTCTGACCCGGCTGTTCCGGGAGGAGATCTTTAACGCCTTTGCGCCCAGCGACGAATACGGCATGATCTTCACCTACATGTGGGCGTTTGACTGGCAAGACGACTGGAACTACATCGACCATGTCGAGGGACTCTTCCGTCAGCATGGCGCAGAGGTGTACTATGTAGAGCTTTGCGCGGATTACGACCTGCGCATTGAGCGTAACAAGACCGAGAACCGCCTGCTGAACAAGTCCACCAAACGGGATATCGTAAAATCCGAGGCCCTGTTCAGGAGGCTGGAGGCGCAATACCGCCTCAATTCTCTGCCCGGCGAGTTGCAAAAGGAGCATTATCTGCGGCTGGATAACAGCAACCTTTCGCCTGAAGACGCCGCCGCCATCATCCGGGAAACCTTTTCCCTGTGAGCGGACAATTAGCAAGAAGGAAATGAAATACATGAGAAACCATATGCGAGGTAGCGCCCCGGTGCAGTTCAGGCAACAGATTGCACCGGGAAGAAAATGAAACTGTTGTCCTGTAACTGCACCTTTTTCCCGGTCAATTCTGATATTGCATTGAAAGAGGTCATGTTATGAAAAAGTCCCCCTATTTGAACCTATCCCGTATTGAATTCATTGTGACATATCACTGTTCCGGACGGTGCATCCATTGCTCCGTGGACAATCAGGCGCAGCACCAAGCGCATCATGTGCCAACGGAGCAGGTAACAGCCGCCATTCGCTGGCTGGCGGAGCAGTATCCCGTGTCCTCCGTCATGACTTTCGGCGGAGAGCCGCTGCTGTACCCGGACGTGGTCTGTGCCATCCATGACACAGCCCGGCAAAGCGGTGTTGCCGCCCGACAGCTGATCACCAACGGCTATTTTTCCAAGGATGATCGGCGCATTGGCCAGGTTGCCCGGCAGCTTCAGGAGGCAGGTATAAACGACCTGCTGCTTTCCGTAGACGCCTTCCATCAGCAAACCATTCCGCTGAGCGTGGTGCGCAGCTTCGCCATCCATGCCAGGCATGCAGGCCTTCCCATTCGGGTGCAGCCCGCATGGCTGGTCAACCGCAGCTATGAACACCCTTACAACGCTGAAACAGCCAGCATTCTTGCTGAGTTTGATGCCATGGGCATATCGGCAAGCAGCGGAAACGACATCTTCCTGGCAGGGCGTGCCAAGACCCATTTGGCGTCCCACTATCCCCCGCCCCAACTGGATCTGTCCCAATACTGCGGTGCCATGCCTTACAGCGAACCGCTGACGGAGGTCTCATCGCTGTCCATTGTACCCAACGGCGATGTAATGGTCTGCTCCTTTGTCATCGGCAACCTGCTCACCGAAAGCATCGCCGAAATCGTGGCGCGGTATGATCCGTACCAAAACGACTGTATGCGCGCCATCGTTACTGGCGGCGCACCCGCTCTGTTGCAGCTGGCGGAGGAACGCGGCCTTGCGATCAGCGCAGACCAGTGCTATTCCGTGTGCGATCTGTGCCGTCAGGTCTGTGAACAGCTGAACTAAAAGAACTCTTTATCAACGCGGACTGCATCCCCCATGCAGCCCGCGTTTTCATGTATAGCAAAACTGCCGATTGTCCACCCTATTCATCGGGCTGTCTGGTACAAAAACAGCAAAAACACAATGCTGCCATGCTTACAAAGACAGTATTTTTCCTGCTTTTGTCCCGATCGCTGCCAGATACGCCATTCTGTCAATTGCCAGGTTTTTGGATTTGTGTTAAACTGGCTGCGTTTGGGAAAGACGCGCCGTTTCCTGTGTTCCTGGTGATGGCTGGCGTTTTTCACTTCCTGAGATACTCCAAATCCTGAAATGAATTGTGAGGGGATACGAACATGAGCAATCCGATCAGAGTGGCGATCCTGGGCTACGGCAATCTGGGCAGGGGCGTCGAACTGGCTATCCGCCAAAATCCCGATCTTCAGCTGGTTGCCTTTTTCACCCGCAGGGATCCTGCTACGCTGCGCACCCTGACGCCCCAGGTGCCTGTGTACAGCATCGATCAGGTGCTTGCGATGAAGGACGACGTGGACGTGATGATCCTCTGCGGCGGCAGCGCTACCGATCTCCCCCTGCAGAGCCCCGAATACGCCAAATATTTTAACATCGTCGACAGCTTCGATACTCACGCCAAAATCCCCGAGCATTTCAAGGCTTGCGACCAAAGCGCGCAGCAGGGCGGTAAGGTCGCGCTGATTTCCGCCGGCTGGGATCCCGGTATGTTCAGCCTGCAGCGTCTGCTGGGCAACTGCATCCTTCCCCAGGGCAGCGACTATACCTTCTGGGGCAAAGGCGTCAGCCAGGGCCACTCCGACGCCATCCGCCGGCTGGAAGGCGTTCAGGACGCCAAGCAGTACACCGTTCCCGTCCCTGAAGCCCTTGCCAGGGTGCGCAGCGGCGAGAATCCTGTCCTGACCACCCGGGAAAAGCACACCCGCGAGTGCTACGTGGTCGCCAAGCCCGGCGCAGATCTGGCCCGGATCGAAAACGAGATCAAGACCATGCCCAACTATTTTGCCGACTACGACACCTCTGTCACCTTCATCTCTCAGGAGGAAATGCAGCGGGATCACAGCGGCATTCCCCACGGCGGCTTCGTGATGCGCAGCGGCGTCACGGGCGTAGATGGCGAGACCAAGCAGATGATCGAATACTCTCTGAAGCTGGGCTCCAATCCCGAATTCACCGCCAGCGTGCTGGTCTGCTGTGCCCGTGCTGTCTACCGGATGAATCAGAGCGGCATGACCGGCGCCAAGACCATCTTTGACGTTGCTCCTGCGTATTTCTCCCCCAAGAGCGGCGAAGAACTGCGTAAGGAACTGCTGTAAAAAAGCATAGCGAAAAGGGATGCTGAAAAGGGCGAACATCATAAAACCATTACAGGCGCAGGAGCTCCGCTACTGCGCCTGTTCTTGTATACTCGTATTGTTTGTGATAGTATGCAAGTAAGCAAGAGAACGATTTTGCCTTAAACGGAAGATTGGGAGGAAAGAAAAATGCTTAAAGACAAGACGCTGAAGATGGCACTGGAAAACCCGTTGATCACCGATATTTCACCGGATGCAATAAGCAAGCGGGATTTGTCCAAGGAAGCGTTTTATCATTGGACATTGCAGGATATTGCCGACAAAATGGGATGGCGTAATCTGGAAAGAGGCTTTACCAGTCTATATCAAACGGCTGCTCGAGGAGAATGGTATTTTAAGCTGTATTCTGCTGACGAGTGCATAGATGCTCCTGCAAAAGAAAGCGCAAACATTGTGTATTTTCCGTCTGATGACATATCCGCGGATCACAGACCATTTCTCTTTATCGTGCCCGGAGGAGGCTTTGTCAATGTATGGAATATGACGGAAGGCTGGCCGGTAGCGCAGCTCTTTAATGAACTTGGCTATCATGTGTTTATTCTTACCTACCAGGTCGAAATTGAGGGTGCAGCCGTAAAGGCTATGGATGATATGGCGCGGGCTATGGAAATCATTCGTTTGCGTAAAGATGAATTCCATGTGGATCCCGAGAACTACATCACATGTGGATTTTCCGCCGGCGGATATATCGTATGTCTCTGGAACACAGAGATGGGTTACCGTGCATTTCATCTTCAAAAACCAAAGGCCTGTTTCCCGATTTATCCTGTCACCTCCTATCGTCTTATGGATGCTGATGAGTGGGAGGAAGGAGAAGACAAAGATGCATTTGCGCGTGCCGGCGTCGGTTGTACGATGAACGAGGCGTGTAACAGTTGTTTTGAGATCCCGCTGCATGCAGACGGATTTCCGCCCACGGCGATCTTTGCTACAGCAGAAGATGAACTGGTTGATCCGGAACATTCCAGAAGCCTTGCCCAAGCCCTCACCAACGCCGGAATTCCGTGCAATTTAGAGATAGGGCCAACTGGTGGACATGGATTTGCCGATGGCATGGGAATGTGCATGGAGGGTTGGCCCAAAAGAGCAATCGACTGGTACGAACACCTGAAATAATCAATAGACAAATTCCAATTTGTTGAGTAGATACGGGCGCAGTTCTATAGGCCTCCCTTTGTAAGTAGAGACGCCCAGCAGGTACGATAAGACAGCCTTTCAAAAGCCGGACATATGACAAAACCGACCTATGAGCGTAATCGTAGGTCGGTTTACCTGTTTTACGGACACCCGCCAAAAGCGTCCCGTTTTGTTTGGCGAAGTACCGCTTCGGCCGGAGCGGTCAACGCTTGTTATTCTGTCCTTCTATCACACCCAGGACATCCATCGGAGATTCCAGCAGCTGAAACCCCGCCTGTTCCTGAATCGGGAACGGCATTGGACGGATATACCACATAGCACGGAACGGCTGCATTCCGGCTTCCGCAGCACCGTACAGTTCGCGGCTTCCACCATCGCCAATGAACACGCATTCTTCGCAGGCCACATCCAGCTTCTGCGCGATGAACCGATAAATACGGGGATCCGGTTTGCACATACCTGTCTCATTGGAGAGCACCAGACAGTCCACCATGGATGATAGTGGGCTGCTCCGCAGAACCTCCACTTCTTCCTCAGAGCAATTGCTCAGTATACCCAGCCTGTACCCTTTCTCCCTAAGCGTTTTCAGCATGGGATCGATCTGCGGATGGGCAAAATCGAAGCAAGCTGCTTTCGTTTCCTTTCGGCGACTGGTGATGCGCTCAATCAGCTGCTCATCCACGTCGACCTGCAATTGCTTACATACGTACCGGAGGCTTTCCGAAAAAGTGATTTTACCGCAGTATTGTTTTTCATGCAGAGCTTCCCAATGCGCAACAAACGCCTCATAGGGACATCGAAGATCCTGACTCATCTGCTTTTTGGTGTACTTCTCATGTCCCCATTCCGTGATCAAGGTCTCAAAAAGATCAAAGATGACAGCTTTTTTCATCCTGTTCCTCCTTCATGATGCAAAACGGAGAAAGCGATTTTCATCGCTTTCTCCGTTTCCGTCCTGCTGGCCGTCACGCGTCATCGACACGGGAAACCTTACAGGATCAGCGGTTATAATACTTTTCAAACTCGGCGGGATGGGGAATCTCGGCAATCTGACGGCATTCGGCGCGCTTAGTCTTGATAAAGTTCTTGAGCAGTTCCTCGGGGAACACGCCGCCGGCGGTCAGGTAATCGTGGTCGGCCTCCAGAGCGTCCAGCGCATCCTCCAGGCATACGGGCAGACCCTGCAGCTTGGCCTTCTCTTCCTCGGGGAGGTTGTACAGGTTCATATCGTAGGGGCCCCAGCCGTTGGCGTGAGGATCGATCTTGTTCTTGATGCCGTCCAGACCAGCCATCAGAATGGCAGCATAGCAGAAGTAGGGGTTGCAGGTGGCATCGGGGTTACGCAGCTCGAAGCGACGCTTGTCCGGGCTCTTGGCATAGGCAGGGATGCGGATGACAGCGCTGCGGTTGGAGGTGGCATAGCCGACGGTGACAGGCGCTTCAAAGCCGGGCACCAGACGCTTGAAGGAGTTGGTGCTGGGATTGGTCAGCGCGCACAGGGAGCTGATGTGCTTGAGCAGGCCGCCGATGAAGTAATGGGCGGTTTCGCTCAGGTGAGAATAGCCGTTGTCATCGGAGAACACAGGCTGGCCATCCTTGAGCAGGAGCATATGCACGTGCATACCGCTGCCGGCTTCGCCGTAGATGGGCTTGGGCATGAAGGTGGCGGTCTTGCCGTACTTCATGGCGGTGTTGTGGATGATGTACTTGATCATCATGGTAGCGTCAGCCATGGTGGACATCTTGCCCAGCTGGGGCTCGATTTCGAACTGGCCGGAGGCGGCTACTTCGGGATGATGATAATTGATTTCAATGCCGGCATCCTTCATGTGCATGCACATTTCGCTGCGGCACTCGTAAGCCACATCAAAGGGCTTGGCGATGTGATAGGCCTTCTGCTTGGGCACGATGCAGCCCTTGCCTTCCACGGCGCTGTTCCAGTAGGACTGCTGGGCATCCACGCTCACGCCGACGCTGTTGGGAGCGATTTCCCAGCCAACCTGATCGAACAGATAGAACTCGAACTCAGGCAGAATCAGCATCGTATCGGCAATGCCGCTGTCCTTCATGTACTGCTCGGCAGCCAGCACGATATTGCGGGGATACTGAGCCAGAGGACGGTTTTCGGGGTTGTCGATGATCATGGCGTTGCCGGTCATGGACAGGGTAGGAATGCTGCAGAAGGGATCCACCACAGCGGTATCCGGATCGGGAATGAAGACCATGTCGCTCTTTTCCACCACGGCGTAGCCGTAGTTGGAAGCGTCAAAGCCGATGCCGTTCTTCATCGTATCCTCGGAGAAGTTCTCGGCGGGAATCGTCACGTGCCGATACTGACCGTTGATATCGACCATCTTAAAATCAACCATTTTTATGTCGTTCTCTTTGATGAGAGCCAGTACGTCCTGTACAGTCTTTGCCATGAAAAACGCTCCTTCCAAATATGGGGTTTCAAGTCGAAATGTAGTATAACAACTTTTAGAAAGCAAGTCAACCGCAGGGTTACCGGGATATTCGGGATATCCGTACCGATACACAAGAAGAACAAAACAAATGAAAAATCACCTTGGCCACCTTGTCCTCAAAAGACAGCGAATTGCCAGAACAAGGATCTTTCTACGTAAAAAAGAACCAGCCCCCATCGGGAGCCGGTTCCTGCAAAGCTTTGATTTTTCAACCGCACGCGCGGGTATTATGCAGGCATGCCTGCATAAGCGCGCTGCCATCGCTTAGCCGAAGTACCGCTTCAGGAGGCCTTCGAAAGCCTTGCCGTGGCGCGCCTCGTCGCGGGCCATCTCATGCACGGTGTCGTGGATGGCGTCCAGATTCAATTCCTTGGCCTGCTTGGCCAGATCGAACTTGCCCTGGGTAGCGCCATTCTCGGCATCCACACGCATCTCGAGATTCTTCTTGGTGGAATCGGTGACCACTTCGCCCAGAAGCTCGGCGAACTTGGCGGCGTGCTCGGCTTCTTCAAAGGCAGCCTTTTCCCAGTAGAGACCGATCTCGGGATAGCCCTCGCGATGTGCCACGCGGGCCATCGCCAGATACATGCCTACCTCGGTGCACTCTCCCATAAAGTTCTCACGGAGCATCTGCTTGATATCTTCAGGAGCATCGGCAGCTACGCCAACCACATGCTCGGCAGCCCAGGTGCGGCCGCCACCCATGGGAGAGAAACGGCTGGCAGGAGCCTTGCACTGGGGGCACTTTTCGGGAGCCTCGGGACCTTCGTGAACATAACCGCAAACTTTGCAAACCCACTTCATCATGATTTCCTCCTAAAATATGTTTTCATTTTGATTCTTGCTTTGGTCGGAGGCTTTCTTCCTGCCTCCTGATTCAATGATACCCGCGCCCCACAGAAGTGAAACCACTTTTTCAGAAAAAAATCAAAATTTCTTTATTTGTGTCGAAAAGTGTTGATCTGCATATAAAAAACAGGTAACGGTGCGTGGTGAAAGCATCGTTACCTGTGCGGCATCATTACTTGTTCAGTTCACTGAGAACCGCCTCTTCCATGCCGTCCACTTCGCAAACCGTGTCGTGACGGATGGGCAGCTGACCCAGTTCAGCCACCTGTTTAGGCATTGGCACGCCGGAGATCTCCTGCAGCTTTTCGGCGCAGGCGAAGGCGTCCATACCAGCGACGGCTTCCTCGCCCAGCAAGCTGCGCAGCACATCCTCGCTGAACTTGTAGGGGCTGGCGGTTGCCAGAATAACAGCGGGCGTACGGTCGCCGGTCTGTTTGCGGTAGTTCTTCAGCACATAGCTGGCAACAGCAGTATGGGGATCCATCACATAGTTGTGCAGATCAAACACGCGGCGGATCTCGTCACTGGTCATGTTGTCGTCTGCATAATCAGCCCAGAACACCTTGCGCATCTCCTCCAGGCGCTGCGCGCCGATGGAGAAGCTGCCGCTGGAGGCCAGCTGCTGCATCCAGCTGCGTACCAGTTCCGGATCACGGCCAGCGTATTCATACAGCAGGCGCTCCAAATTGGAAGAGATCAGAATGTCCATGCTGGGGGACATGGTCTTGAAGAAAGTGCGGTGGGTGTAATAGGTGCCGTCACGGAAGAAATCCGCGAGCACATTATTGCGGTTGCTGGCGCAGATCAGCTTGCGGATCGGCAGACCCATGCGCATAGCGTAGTAACCGGCCAGAATATCACCAAAGTTACCGGTAGGCACTACAAAGTTGAGGCCCTGGCCCATGCGGATCACACCGCGGGACACCAGATCCGTGTAGGTGGTGAAGTAATACACGATCTGGGGAGCGAGACGGCCAAAGTTAATGGAATTTGCAGAGGAAGGCAGCTTGCCGATGGCGTTCATCTTCTCATGGAACGCCTCGCTGCCAAAGAGCTTCTTCACGCCGGTCTGGGCGTTGTCGAAATTGCCCTTGACGCCGATGACATGGGTATTTTCGCCGCCGGTGGTGACCATCTGCAGCTCCTGCACACGGCTGACGCCGCCATAGGGGTAGAACACGGTGCAACTGGTGCCGGGCACATCCTTGAAGCCTTCCAGCGCAGCCTTGCCGGTATCGCCGCTGGTAGCCACCAGAATGCTGACTTCCCGCTTTTCGTCGTTCTTCTCCGCCGCCAGACGGATCAGATGAGGAAGCAGCTTGAGGGCGATGTCCTTAAAGGCCAGCGTGGGGCCGTGGAACAATTCCAGCACATGTACGTCATCCGCAATCGAGCGCACCGGAGTGATCTCAGGCGCGTCGAAGGCATCGGCGGTATAGGCAGCGTCAACAGCTTCGTTGATCTCAGCGATGCTGTAATCCTCCATAAAGTCACGCAGAATACGGGCAGCCTGCTCCTGATAGCTTTTTCCGCACAGCAGCGACAGGCGTTCAAGAGACAGTTTCGGGAACATACTGGGCACAAACAGGCCGCCATCCTTGGCCAGGCCCCACAGGATGCTCTGGGAAGTGGTGGCACACGCGCCGCCACGGGTAGAAAAGAAGGACATGATAAAGCCCCCTCCTTGTAATGTGAAATCCGTATTTCATCATACACGCTTTCCCAAAGGGTGTAAAGTCCTGCCCTGTACTTTTTCGGAGCGTTCTCAGCAAATTCTCAGAAAATCCTCAGGCAGGTTTCACTGTTTTTTGGACGTGCGTTTCTTTCTTTTTGCCTTTTGAGATGATAAGATAACCATGGTCGATGAAGGAACCCAATCCACGAAGGAGGACTTTTCCGTGACGAATTATGACAACGACGGTCTGGGCCCCGAGGGCAGCTACTTTGAAGCAAAGGCGCGCCAGGAAGAACAGGCCAAGCGCAGAAAGAGCAATGCGACCTTCCCGATTAAGATCACCATTCTGTATCTGGTGCTTGGCGCCGTCTTTAACCTGTGGCACCCCGGCTGGCTGCTTTTCCTGACCATTCCGCTTCACTATATGCACCCCAAAAGTCTCACGGACCTGCTGACCAACCCTGTGATGATTACGCTGATCTATCTGGTGCTCGGTTTTTTCTTCCATCTATGGCATCCTGGCTGGCTGATATTCCTCATTATCCCTCTGTGGCCCATCCTGCGCAGTAAATAAACGATAAAAAAATACCGCCGACGGTCAAGCGACCGCGGCGGTGTTTTGGTATGCTCATTCTTCGGCCTTGCCGACTGCCTTAAGGCAAATGCCGGTACGGGCGGGCAGGTACATCTGGAAGCCGATGCGTCCGTCATGGGCGCGGCGGGCAACGTAGGTAACATCCTTTGCCACCCGTTCCCAGCCGCCGAAGGATTCATCGTCAGTGGACAGGAACGCCTGATATTTTCTGCCTTCTTCCGGTGCGCAGACAAAGAAGGGGTCGTGCGAACGGGCCGGGCTGAAATTGAACGCAAAGAGCACGCCGTTCCGTTCGTATACCAGCACCTGTCCCTCCTCATCGATCCACAGGCTCTGGGGAAGTTCTTCAAAGAGACGGTACTCCTTGGCAACTTCCAGCATCGCCGTGTCGAAATCCTTGAGATAATGATATTTTAGCAGGTGGTCATCCGCCAGATGCCACTGGCGGCGGCAGTAATAGCTGCTCCAGTTGTTGCCCTCTCTGGGGAAGTCGATCCACTCGGGGTGGCCGAACTCATTCCCCATGAAATTCAAATATCCCTCGCCTGCCAGCGACAGGGTCAAAAGGCGGATTATCTTATGCAGGGCAAGGCCGCGGTCAATGGCTGTGCTGCTTTCGCTCAGCTTGGACATATGAGTGTACATAGCGCTGTCGCACAGCCAGAACATAATGGTCTTATCCCCCACTAGCGCCTGATCGTGGGATTCTGCATAGCCGATGTATTTTTCGCCGGGGCGGCGTCCTGTCAGCTCATACCAGAGATAGCGCATATTCCACTGCTCATCGGGCTGGGTCTTCAGCAGCTTGATCCACATATCCGGCACACCCATGGACAGACGGTAGTCAAAGCCTACGCCGCCGTCCGCAATGGGCAGGCACATGCCGGGCATTGCAGACATATCCTCCGCGATGGTGATGGCATTGGGATTTACCTCACGGATCAGCTCATTGGCCAGCTGCAGATACGTGACGGCCTCGGTATCGGTGTTCATGGAGAAATATTTGCTGTAATCAGTGAACGCCGTGCCCAGACCATGATCATGGTAGAGCATGGAGGTTACGCCGTCAAAGCGGAAACCGTCGAAGTGATACTCCGTCTGCCAGTATTTCAGATTGGACAGAAGGAAATGAATGACCTCATTCTTTCCGTAATTGAACAGCTTGGTATCCCATGCGGGGTGATGACCACGGGAGCCGGTATGGAAGAACTGATAATCGGTACCGTCAAATTCGTTGATGCCCTCGGAGGTATTTTTGACTGCATGGGAATGCACCACATCCAGCAGCACGGCGATACCCATGCTGTGCGCCGTATCAATGAGGCTCTTCAAATCAGCAGGCATGCCGAAGCGGGAGGACGCGGCGAAGAAGTTGGACACCTGATAGCCAAAGGAACCGTAATAAGGGTGCTCCATAATGGCCATAATCTGCAGCGTGTTATAGCCCAATTCTTTGATACGGGGAAGCACCTTGTCCCGAAACTCGGCATAAGTACCGATCCGCTCTTCCTCCTGCGCCATGCCGATGTGGCATTCGTAGATAAACAATTGCTTTGCAGGAACAAAGTCCTGATCATTCCACTGGTAAGCAGGTTCGTCCACGATCTCAGCGCACCACACATAGGTCACCGGATCCTGCACGACCCGGTGCGCATACAGCGGAATGCGCTCCAGAAGCTGGTTGTTGTGCTGCACCACGGTCTTTACCTTGCAGCCGCCCCACAGTGCGTTTTCGCCAGGAAGGAACAGCTCAAAATTGCCGTTGCCCACAGGCTGAAGGGGCAGGGAGGTCTTGTTCCAGCTATTCATATCGCCCATCAGATAAACGGCCTCCGCGGCAGGCGCCCATTCCCGGTACACCCAGCCTCCTTCCACGCGATGGAAGCCATAGTACAGATGACCGTTGGCAAACTCCAAAAGGGTGCCGTCATCTGGAAGCAGTTCCTTTTTCTTGGTTTGATAGTTTGCCATGCGCAACTCAATATCCGCTGCAAACGGCTTCAAATATGGGTCATAATCAAAAATCCTGTAGCTCATACAGGCCACCCTCTTTCAATTGTTTCAATAAGACATTCGTCTTTCTCCACATCAGGAGTTTCTGTGTCTATTGTATCCTTTTTTTTGCGATCCGTCAAATAGATTCAGGCGCAACCGGCAGTTTACATTTTGTCGAAAAAACGCGACATCCGCTTGATAGACATTCTTTTGCGCCGCTGCTATACTGACTCAGCAAGGCAACGCAGCGCTGGAGATATGCCTTTCTCGCAATCCGCATGACAAAGGAGCTTTGGATATGTCTTTGGGTAAAAATCTGCAGTATCTTCGCAAAAAAACAAATATCACGCAGGAAAAACTTGCGGAACGCATGGGAATCAGCCGCCAGACCATCTCCAAGTGGGAGGCCGACGAGGCCTATCCGGAGATGGATAAGCTCATCGCCCTGTGCGAGTTGTTCTCCTGCAAGCTGGACAGTCTCATCCGCGAGGACATGACCTGCGGCGCAGACTACTATTCCCCTGTCCGGATCGAAACCGTGAAGGGATTTCGCCTGGCTCGCTATGTGATGATCACGCCCAACCCAGAGGACGACGTGCAGGCATACATGAAGCGCTGGGCAGAGCGCAGCGGGCTGACGAACACAGGTACGGAATTGAAAATGATCGGCTGGGATTTCCCCTTTGTTTCCTATGAACAGCAGCAGCGGTTCAATCTCAGAGGCTATGTGGCGGGCTACGTTCTGCCAGAGGGGTTTGAACCGGCCTGCGAGGGGGCGGAGCTCTTCTCTCAGGGAGATGAAACCTATGCCATTGTCACCATCAGAGAACCCTTTATTGCGCCCTTTGAACGCATTCCCGGCGCATACAAACTAATCATTGCTCATCTGAATGCAAATGGCTTCAAAGAAAACACCAAGTCCAATGCGATCGCCTGCTACGAATGGGAATACGAGAAGGACGGCATCAGCTACATGGACGTACACATTCTGGTGGATGCGGTCAGCAAGGGCAATCTCCATGCATTCATGGGCTAAGTTCCCCGATCCCACACACGGCCAGCATCTTCTGGTTCAATCAGCAAACCCCTGCTTCCCGCCGATTAACGGCCCGAAAGCAGGGGTTCCTTTTCGGATATTCAATTATTTGAGGCTTCAGGTCACAGGTTCAGCAGCACCAGCGCAGCCAGAATGATCGCCATGGCCGCCCATTTGCGCCTGCTCAGCTTCTCACCAAAGAAGACCATGCCGGCAATCGTCACCAGCACGATGGTTCCTACGCTGAAGCTGGGATAAGCCACCACTGCTGGAACCGAGTTCAGCGACAGGAGCAAAAAACGGGCGGAGCAATAATTTGGTACGCCGATCAGCAGACCAAAAATCGCATCCTGCCAGCAAAGGGTCTGCTTGCGGACAATGCACAGCGCCACGCACAGGATCAGGGCCACCAGAAAGGTATACAGCAGATAATGATCGCTCAGCGAAGCGGAGCCCAACTCCTCATACACCTTGGACATGGAATCGGATAGGCCACCTGCCAGCAGCAGAATGACCAGGCCAGCCGTGCTGCCGCCCTCTTCTTTTTGTCCTCTGCCCTGGATCAGCAGAATGGCCGCAACTGCTGCCGCGATGCCGATGAGCTGCAGTTCTCCCGGCTTTTCGCCAAAAATAAGGATGGACAGCACCGTAGGCACCAGCACGCCCAGCTTCATAAAGGTCGCAGGCAGCACCACGCCGTTTCGGGAGACGTTCCATTGCAGCAGAAGAAAGCTGCCCAGGAACAAAGCGCCACAGACTGAACCCAGCAGCAGGGTAGTGCCCAAGCCTTCCGCCTTAGGAAACAACTGAAACTCGCCGGTAAACAGAATGCCCAGAATGCTGCACATCAGGTAGTTCATGGCAAGCATACTGGTGGGATTCTTGCGATATCTCTCACTCAACCGCATGAAAACAGTGATCAGCATACTGCTGAGGATGGCAAGGAGGAGATAGAGCATCTTCTTTCACACTTCTTTCGGATCAAATACCCGCAGCATTCACGGCCTTCTGCCGTCAGCGCCGCACAGGCGAAAAAGAAGCGAGGATGATCGAAATCCTCGCTCAGGATAGAACCGATTGGGGTCAATCTTCTTCCACACGCAAAAGGCTCTTCACTTCCGCCACATCCTGGGGAATGGCTTTGACTGCGGCCTGCATTTCCTTTTCGTAGGCAATGTGGGTGATAAACACCAGAGTGACCTTGCCGTCCCGCACTTCGCCCTTTTGCTGCATGGCCGCGATGCTTACGTTATGATCGGCGAAGGTCTGGGCCACAGTACTCAGGACGCCTGGCTGATCCTTGGCCAACATGCGCACATAGAAGGCGCTGCGCCAGTCGGTGTTGTTTTCCAGCGCAACCGTGGGATACAGCTCGTTTTCAAAGGTGGGATAGCAATGCTTCTGAGCAGCGCCTGCGCGCACCAGATCGCTGACAATGGCGCTGGCGGTGGGCATATCTCCGGCGCCGCGACCCATAAACATCATCTCGCCGCAGGCATGGCCGTTGAGGTACACGGCGTTGAACGCGCCGTTGATATTGGCCATGGGGTGATCGTCCCGGATAAAGGTGGGATGGACGCGGGTTTCCACCTTCAGGCCTTCCCGCTTGGCAATAGCCAGCAACTTGAGGGTATAGCCCAGCTCCTGACCGCAGCGGATATCCTCCGCCTGTACGCAGGTGATGCCTTCCACGTACACGTTTTCAAAGGGAACGCGGCCATGGAACGCCAGGCTGGCCAGAATGCTCAGCTTGTAGGCGGCATCCAGACCCTCCACGTCGGAAGCGGGGTCGGGTTCCGCAAGGCCAAGGCGCTGCGCATCCTTGAGCACAGCAGCGTATTCCTCGCCCTCCTTGCTCATCCGGGTGAGGATGTAATTGGTGGTGCCGTTCACAATGCCGTACAACCGGTCGATCCGGTTGGCCTGCAGGCTGTCCTCAATGGTGTGGATAATGGGAATGGCGCCGCAAACAGCCGCTTCGTAGTACAGGCCGGCGCCGTTTTCCTTGGCAGCCTTCTGCAGCTCATGCCAGTGCAGGGCAAAGGCCACCTTGTTGGCGGTAACCACGGTCTTGCCGTGCTGAAGTGCGGAGAGCAGATAGCTGTAAGCAGGCTCTTCTCCGCCCAGGAACTCCAGAATGATGGAGATCTCCTCGTCCTCTACCAGGTCGTTCACATTGCTGGTGAGCACTTCCCGGGGAATCTCCACATTGCGCTGTTTCATCACATCGCGCACCAGCACGCGCTTAACTTCAAAACGCAGCCCAGTACGATGGGCAATCTCCTTGGCAAAGCTGTTCATCAGCCGGTATACGCCGCCGCCCACATTGCCGCAGCCAAAAAATCCTACCTTAATTACGTCACTCATCGCACGTGCCTCCTTATCGGTTGCGCTCGTACAGGAGCCTGAGCCCCTTCAGCGTCAGAATACCATCCAGTTTATCGATGATCCCTTCCTGCTCAGCCACCAGCAGCGCCATGCCGCCCGTAGCTACCACCAGCGCATCCGGCGCATTCAGTTCCTTGCGGAAGCGGCGCACCAGATACTCCACCTGACCGATATAGCCATAGATCACGCCTGCCTGCAGGTTGCTTACTGTGGTGCGCCCGATGACGCTTTCCGGCTTCACTAGCTCAAAGCGGGGCAGCTTGGCTGTTCCGCTGACCAATGCCTCGCTGGTCAGCTTCAGGCCGGGACAGATGCATCCGCCCAGGAAGGCCCCCTGGTCATCAATCGCACCAAACGTGGTAGCAGTACCGAAGTCAATAAAGATACAGGGACCGCCGTATTCCGCCTGAGCCGCCACAGCGTTTGCGATACGGTCGCTACCCAGCTCTCGCGGATTTTCATACTTGAGGTTGATGCCGGTCTTGATGCCCGGCGCCACCATCATGGGCGTTTTGCCGAAATAGTTCTTGCACATATGCTCCAGCGTGTAGTTGATCGTCGGCACAACACTGGACATTACGATGCCTTCCACGTCCGCAGGGCTGTAACCCTCATGGGTGAACAGGCCGGTAAGAATAAAGCCGATCTCGTCGGAGGTATAGGTCTTGCTGGTGGACATACGCCAATACTTTTTCATCTCCGGACCGTCAAACAGCGCGATCTTGATATTGGTATTGCCCACATCCATGGTCAAAATCATCGGGTACAAACCTCCAGTTTATTTGCGCACACGGCGCAGCGCAGCCAGAATAGGCGTGCAGAGGATCGCTGCTGCGACTGCCTCGCAGGAACCGGCGATCAGCGCCGTACCGCCGATCAGGCCCAGCACCGGCGCCGCATCGATGCCACAGAGCACATAGAACAGCAGCATCAGTCCCAGATACAGCACTGTATTGGTCAGACTGCCGGCCACTGCTGCCACGCTGACGGCGATATTCTCATGCTTGCCGCGCATCAGACTGTATACCCCCCACGCCACCAGCGGCACGCACAGACGGGGCAGAATGCTCATTACCGCCACGCACAGCGGCGAAGCGCCCATCAGCGTAGCCACCAGGGCAGAAGGCTTGATCAGCGCAGAGATAAAGCTGGTCAGACCAAAAGCAAGACCAAGGATCAGGCCGCTTTTCCAGCCCATGAACAGCGTGCCAACGATCACTGGCACGCACAGAATGGTCACATTAATGAAGCCCAGCGGGATCAGGCCCAGGGGCGTAAAGCCCAGCAAGACGATCAGCGCCACAAACAATGCGAGCAGTACAAAATTCTTCAATTGCTTCTTTTCCATAGAGATCCTCCTCCATTCAGGCTCACAAGGGATGCCCGATGTTTTTTGGGGTAGCCGGGGTGGTTGTCCATGGCGGCGTCCGCCTCCATTGGATAGCGGCGCCGTCACCTTTCATTATACCGTCAAACGGCTCGTTTGTAAAGAAAAGGGCTGCACCGGCGAAGAAAGGTGGCTTTCTTCCGTCAGTGCAGCCTCTTTAACAATCGGATCAAAACGATTACTCGTCTTCGTCCTCATCTTCCACATCCACAAAGAAAGGCTCGCCGCATGCGCTGCATACGGGGCTTTCGTCAAAGTCGATGTCGGAAGCCTTCAGCAATACGGTTTCACCGCAGCTGGGGCATTCAAAGGAGAGTTCCTCCTCGCCGCAGCAGCAGTCGCAGTCTTCGTCGTCACAGTCGCAGTCACAATCACAGTCATGGCCGCAGCCACATTCGTCGTCTTCTTCTCCGAACATGACTTCTTCCACATCGGACAGATCAGCGTCCAGATCGTCGACGTAATCCTGCAGTTCGTCCATATCGTTTTCAACTTCGCTCAGTTCCTTGGCCATTTCGTCCAGAACGCTGAGCATTTCCAGCAGGAGCTTGTTTTCTTTCTTTTCCTTGTCCAGCTCCATGCCATCCGCCAGGCCGCGCAGGTAGGCGGTGCGATCAGTCAGTTTCGACATTGTTATCTCCTTATTGCTGGCTTAGCAGCGTTCCATATATTCACCGGTACGGGTATCCACGCGGATACGGTCGCCAGTGTTGATGAACAGAGGCACCTGCAGGGTGAAGCCGGTTTCCAGGGTGGCGGGCTTGTAGGTGTTGCTGGCGGTATCGCCCTTGAAGCCGGGCTCGGTGTCGGTGATCTCCAGCTCAACAAAGTTGGGAGCGGAGACGCTGAAGGGGCTGCCCTTGAAGAAGCGCATGGTCACATTGGTGCCTTCCTTGACAAAGGGGATGGCGTCTTCCACCTGATCAGAGCCCAGGGGCAGCTGCTCGTAGGTTTCGATGTCCATGAAGTAGTAGAACTCGCCATCGTTGTACACATACTGCATTTCCTTGGTTTCAACGATCGCGCGGGGCATCTTGTCGGTGGGGTTGAAGGAGCGCTCGATGACGGCGCCGGTCATGATGTTCTTGAGCTTGGTGCGCACAAAGGCAGCGCCCTTGCCGGGCTTTACGTGCTGGAAGTCGACGATGTTCCACACGCCGCCGTCCCACTCAATGGTGATACCCTTACGAAAATCGCCTGCTGTAATCATGTCTTGTTTCCTCCGTTCGATTGATTTGTTTTATCTGATGGTATGGGTTAATGAGGTTGATCCTCAGAGGATGATAAGCTCTCTGCTGGGCAGGGTAAGCGCCTCGCAGCCATCCTTGCGGACGATCACGGTATTTTCGATGCGAACGCCGCCTACGCCGGGCAGATAGATACCGGGCTCCACGGTGACCAGCTGGTTTTCCTCCAGCACAGCGCTACAGGACTGGTTGAGGCTGGGCATCTCGTGCACATCGATACCCAGGCTGTGGCCCAGGCCGTGACCGAATCGACCGGCATAGCCGTTCTGATCGATGTAATCCCGGGCAATGGCGTCTACCTCGCGGCAGATCCTGCCGGCCCTGACCGCATCCTGCGAACGCTTCTGGGCTTCCAGAACCGTCTCATACACGCGGATCATCTCGTCGCTGGGCTGACCCAACGCGATGGTGCGGGTCATGTCTGCACAGTAGCCGCCGCACTTGGCGCCAAAGTCCATGGTGATCATATCGCCCTTACGAACCTGATAGTCGCTGGGGATGGCGTGAGGCAAAGAGCCGTTTGCGCCAGCTGCCACGATGGTGGAAAACGCAATGCCGTCCGCGCCATTTTGCAGCATATCGTACTCCAGCCGAAGCGCGATCTCTTTCTCCGTCATGCCTTCCTTGATGACGCCCAGCATCCGCTCAAAGGCTTCGCCGGTGATCTTGCAAGCCTTGCGGATCAGATCCAGCTCCACGTCGTCCTTGACTTCGCGAAGGCGCTGCGGTTCGCCGGCAACGCTCTTCCATTCCATGCCGGGCACCGTCTTCTTCAGCGACTCGAAGCCGCGAACCGTGACATAGTTGTCCTCGTAATAGAGTTTGTCCAGATGGAACTCGTGACATAGCTCTGCCACGACCGTTTCCGCCCGACGATCCTTGCTGGTAGCCTCCACGCTAAACACAGGCGCCTGCTTCTGGGCCTGTTCGGTGTAACGGAAGTCCGTGATAATTGCCCAGACCTTTTGCGCAATCAGCACCATGCCCTCGCCCGTGTAACCGGAGAGGTAGAACATATTGCTGGGGTCGTGGATCAGCACAGCTTCATGCGCATCCAGCTTCATCGCTTCGATGAGCCTTGTGGCTCTTTGAGTCATGATGATTCACCCACCAATGCATTGATGTTATCCATGACATAGCATAGACCATTATTCATTTTACCATAAACAAAAAGACCGCGCCACCATTTTTTTGAACCTGGCGCGGTTTTTTTGAAAAAAAGATTGTTTTGGTGCAAAATCAATAGCCAAGCGGCTCCTCTACCCATACCACCGTCAGTTCCCGGCCCCGCGGCACGCGATCCACCACCAGCGTCAAGCGGCACATGCTGTTGGGACATTCCGCGCTGCAGCCTTCTCCATGCGCGCAGGCAGTATCCAGACCCAGTCTTGAGGCGTTGGGCGGGCAGGCTTCCCGTTTGATCCGGCTGATGGCGGCGTCGAGGCCTCCGTTCACCAGCTTGTTCTGACTGATGATGAAATACAGCTTCCGGGGTCCGTCGCACACAGCGCCCACCCGGTTACCGGTACCGTCGATCAGCACCAGCTTGCCATTCTGGGTCACAGCGTTGGCGGAAGTCAGGTACACATCGGCAGTACGGGCGCCGCGCATCATTTGCGCTGCTTCTTCCGGTTTGGCGCCCCAATGGGTGAAAATGGTGCAGCCTTTCTCCTGAAGGGCATCCAGGATCCCGATCTGCCGCACGGTCATGGAACCACCTGTGCCCACGGACTGCTCCGCGGCGATCTGACCAGCCAGATACTCCCTGGCCTGAGCCGCCGTCTCTGTCCGTACCACGTGAAAACCGTTCTTTTCCATGCATTCCAGTGTTTTCTGTGCCGCTGCGCTCATGGGCATTCCTCCTGTCTTTGGTATCGCATCTTAGACTATGCTGCGTTTGATTGGGGCAAGTATAACACACCCAATCGCGTGATGCAATTCCTATGAACGACGGTTGGTAAACAGCGGCATGGTAATGCGGACGTCCGCTGCCTTTTGGCCGATGTTCACCTGTATATCCGCTTCCACGCCGGCGTCCTGCATCTGCTCCACGATGCCCCGTACCGCATTGAGGTACAGGCGATAATCCCGCATCATGGGCCTGAGCCGCCGCATCCCGTTCATGGGAATGGGCATCCGGCTGAGCACATCCTCCACCAGCGCTTCGGTCTGCTTGAAATCCAGCCGTTTTTCTGCCACGCGCTCCAATACTTTAAGCCGGCCCTGCTGCCCTGGGATCCGCAGCAGCGTCTCCGCCGTCCGTTCGCATATGCCGCTGCGACGTACAGCCTGCTGCACCTCATCGCCCAACGTGCTCAGACGCAGTTTGCGGCGAATGGTAGCCACGGATCGGCCTGTTCGCTGAGAAATCTCCTTTGCGCTCAACCCGTCCTCCTGCATCAGGCCGCGATAGGCTTCCGCTTCATCCAGAAAATGCAGCTTTCCGCGAACCAGTTGATCCAGCAGGTCTGAAATGCGGTTGTCCAGCTGATCCTGAGGACAAATCACCGCATCCACGCAGCACCTTCCCTCCATGCGCAGCCGGCTTAGCTTCTCGCCACCTGCCAACAGCCGATACCTGCCGTCGCTCATGATATGCAGAAGCACGGAGCCATCCAGCGTCTCCCTGCTGCATTCAAAGCCTTCCGGCTCAACAATTTCCTCGATGGGCACCCAACACACCTGATTCACCGGCGCCTGCATGCCAACGCCCCCTTGATGGTATTGAACGCGTCCGCAGGCTGTGCATGCCCTCCCCCTTGACACGCACAGCCCGGCGGGCGCGTTCTGGGAGAGGATTTCCATGCGGAGCACGGGTTTTCCTTCAAGCGGTGCAAGGGTTTCGTTCCCCACAAAGCGACAGACGCGCCTGTCGCACCGGCGCGTCTGCTTAGGATTTTGATTTGTTTTTGTCGAATCCGCCCAGTGGCTCCCTGCCGGGAGTGCCAGCTTTGCGGGGATACTGTCGAACGGTTTTTTGCTCCTTGGCACAGCGTACCACGCAATGGGCCCAGTCAGGCTGGGTCGGCAGAAGGACTGGAATATGCTCCAGCTTCCCTCCGCCAAGGAGTTTGGCTGCCTTCTCCCCGGCCTGCCATTCGTCCGAGGCGGCAGGGCCCTTGTAGCACAGCATTTCACCGCCCACGCGAACCATAGGCAGCAACAATTCGCAAAGCACCGGAAGGGGTGCTACCGCCCTGGCCAGCGCACGGTCATACTGCTCCCTCAATTGGGGATTCCGTCCCGCATCCTCTGCTCTGGCATGATGCAGCTTCACGTTCTCAAGCCCAAGTTCCTCCACCACCGCAGCCAAAAAGGTCAGTCGTTTCTGGAGGGAATCCAGCAGCATCACCTGCAGATCGGGACGAGCGATGGCCAGCGGCAGACCAGGAAACCCGGCGCCTGTGCCTACGTCGATCACGGAGGCGCCTTGAGGAAACATTTCCTCATTCACAAGCGGCGCCAGCGAATCCAGATACAGCCGGTCGATGGCGCTATCGAAATCCGTATCTCCAGTCAGATTCATGTGTTCGTTCCACTGGCTCAGCAGCGTATGATACCGTGCCAGCCTTGCAGGCGCGGCGGCGTCATACGTAAACCCCAGCCTATCCATTTCCGTCTTCAGGCGCTGTGCCCATTCTCTTTCGTTCACAGCGGCAACCCCAGGTACTTCACGCCCCAATATTTCACCCATGCCAATGCCTCTCGCATATGATTTTTCAGCCAGAAGTTAATGCCCGGCTTGCAAAGACTGCCTGCACCCTGGGGTTCCATCCCCATGTCCCGCATCAGCTGCATGGCGCGGGGCAGATGATAGTCGCTGGTCACCACCACCGGGCTCTTACAGCCCAACTGCTCCAGAATCGTCCAGGCGTTGCGCAGATTCTCCCGTGTGTCCATGCTCTCCGGATCGCTGATGACGTGCTGCGCAGGAACGCCCTCGCTGATGAGCACCTGGCGCATGATATCGCCCTCCGGCGCAGGCTCGTCGCTGCCTTGTCCGCCAGTAACCACAATATAGCAGGGAGCCTGGTCGTATACCTCCCTGGCACGATCCAGCCGCCAACGTAGCTGCACCGATGGCTCTCCGCTAGGCTGCACCTGCGCCCCCAACACGATGATGCTGTCATACGCAGCAGGCTCCGGAACGCTGATCTCCTGCACATACACCCATGCAATCAGTCCAGCATACACCACAACTCCGATTACCAAAAGCCACAGCATGATTCGAAAACCCTTTCTCAGTGCGCTCTGATGAACGCTCCGTCCATTTCGCTGTTTCATAGTTCCTCCGGTTCTGCTCATTTCTTGCCTGCCAGCTTCCGGCTGATGAGAATCTCCCCGGCAGAGTTGGCGGCTCTGTTTCTCTCAATGGCATATCCGCTGGTTTGCGTCTGGATCAATCCCTCGTCATTCATGCTCATTGCTGCGCCGCCTGCTACGATGATATGATCAATCAGGCGGATCTCCAGCATATTCAGCATACTGATCAGGTTAGCGGTGGTTTCCATATCCGCAGCGGAAGGAATCACCGTTCCGCCGGGATGATTGTGGCACAGGATGACTGAATGGGCATTGTAGCGCAGCGCTGTCTCCGCCACGATGCGCGGATAGGTCTTCACCTCGCCGATCGATCCACGAGCGATCAATGCATCTGCCAGCACTTCCATCTGTCCATTGAGGCAAACCACATAGAAATGCTCTTCCCTGCACCCTTTCAAAAGCCGTATACAGTGCCGTTCCATGTCCCCGCGATTGCGAAGCACCGGCATTTCCATCTCGCGGCTCTCCTCATACTTGGCCGCCACCGCTGCAAAGAGCGAAATCAGCACCGCAGCATATTCACCAATGCCCTCCACCTGCTGCAGCTCTTCCACGGAAGCGTCCAACGTATTGTGCAGCGAGCCGAAGCGCTTGAGCAGCTGATGCGCCAGCGGATTCACATTGCATCTGGGAATGGCGTAGCTGAGGATCAGCTCCAGGGTTTCGTGGGGAGCAAAGCCATCCAGACCATTGGCGCAGAATCTGTCCCGCAAGCGTTTGCGGTGTCCCGCATGGTCATGCTGAACCTTGTGTTCGCTCATGGCTCTCCCCTCCCGCCTGATGATGCCTTAGTATACCATAAAGCGTGCTTTTCGACAAATCCCGGCTGCTGCCACGCCTGCTGGTTTTTCCCTTGTGCTTCCCTGACAAATGGTGTATGATGAGACACGTTGAGATCATTGCCTGAAGGAGGGAAGCCCCATGCAAAAGAGGGCCATTGCGGTTCACGACATTTCCTGTGTGGGACGCTGTTCCCTGACGGTGGCGCTGCCGGTGCTTTCTGCTGCGGGGGTGGAGACCTCCATTGTGCCTACGGCGCTTCTGAGTACCCACACCGGTGAATTCACCGGATATACCCATCTGGATCTGAGCGACCAGCTTCTGCCCATTGCCGACCATCTGTCCACGCTGAACCGCCCCTTTGATGCGTTCTACAGTGGTTATCTGGCTTCCGGCGCGCAGGTGGAACTGGTGCTGGGGATGATGGATCGGCTGTGCACTCAGGAAACGCTAGTCTTTGTTGATCCCGCCTTTGGCGATCACGGACGGATGTATTCGCTGATGGACGACAGCATCCCTGCGCAAATGCGCAGGCTGTGCAGCCGTGCCAATACCATTGTGCCCAATTTGACCGAAGCATGCTACCTGCTTCAAGAGCCCTATCCTGCAGACGGCTACACCGAAGCATTCGTTGCCGACCTGTGCAACCGGCTGCTGGCGCTGGGGCCGCAAAACGTAGTGATTACCGATATTGCTTTTTCTCCCCGGCAGACCGGCGTAGCCATTCAAAGCCGGACGATAACAGAGCCTGTATTCCAGTTCCGTCCCCGCTTTGAGGGCGTATTCCACGGCACGGGTGACGTATTTGCTTCCTTTCTGCTGGCTGGGCTGATGAACGGCTCCGCCATCGAAAATGCAACTGCGCTTGCTCTTGACCTGACCCACGAAGCCATCGCTATCACTCTGGAAGGCGGCCAGCCACTGCGCTACGGCGTACAGTTTGAGCGGGTTCTGCCACAGCTGTGGCAGCGGCTGCAAAATTGAGCGACGGTTCCCATACCAGTCATCCAACATACAAAATGCCAAGGTACTTACGAAGTATCTTGGCATTTTGCTTTGGGCAGACTGATTCGTTCATCGTCTCTGATGTTGTTTTGATGATCGATTCCTGGTATTTCTCCTCTTATTTTTTTGAAGCATAGTTTGCCGTCCACCCCGAAAAACTATGCGCAAATCCGTATGGGAGGTTTCAAAATGCTTTTGATTCAAAACGGGCTTTTATTCACGATGGAAACAAACGAACCACTCCTGGGCGATCTGCTGTGTGACAACGGCAAGATCCTTCAGATATCAAACAGCATCACGCCCACGCAGGAGATGCAAGTAATCGACGCTTCCGGCATGCGCGTATATCCGGGTTTTATTGACGCTCACAGCCACATCGGCATATCGGAGGAAAAGAAAAGCGGCCAGGGAGCCGCAACCAATGAGGGAACCAATCCCATCACACCGTGCATGCGTGCCATAGATGCCGTCAATCCCATGGACAGCGCCTTACACAACGCTCTGGCCACAGGCATCACCAGTGTAATGGTCGGCCCCGGCAGTGCAAATCCCATCGGAGGTCAGTTTGCCTTCATCAAGACCTATGGCCGCCGTATCGACGACATGGTCGTATTGGCGCCGTCGGCCATTAAACTGGCCTTCGGTGAAAACCCTATGACCAACTATGGCCCCAACGGAAACATGCCTTCCACCCGTATGGGCATCGCCTCGCTGATCCGGGAGGCGTTGACTGAGGCACAGCAGTACTTCGAATCTGGCAGTTCGGGACAGTTCGGCATGGAATGCTACCGGGATCTTTTTGACAGGAAGATCCCCCTCAAGGCCCATGTTCATCGCACTGACGATATCTTCACCGCCATGCGCATTGCTAAAGAATTCCAGTTGGATCTGACCCTGGATCATTGCACGGAGGGACACCTCATTGCGGACGCTATTGCCCAAAGCGGCTATCCCGCCATTGTCGGTCCTTCTCTGGCGTCCCGGAGCAAAGACGAAGTGAGCCAGTCGGACTTCAAGACTCCCGGCATACTTCAGAAGGCCGGGGTAACGGTGGCGCTGACCACGGATCATCCCGTTTCCCGCATTCAATATCTGCCTCTCTGCGCCGGGCTGGCTGTCAAGGAAGGCATGGACGAATGGGGGGCATTGCGGGCGATCACCATCGACGCTGCACGCATATGCCGCGTGGATCATCGCGTAGGCAGCCTGAAAGAGGGAAAGGACGCAGATATCGTTCTCTACAGAGGAAATCCGCTGGAGATCGCCTCCTCGGTGTGGCTGACTATCATCAACGGCGAGGTTGTCTGGCGTTCGGAGGAAAATCAATGATTCCAGTACATTCCCTATGGCCTGATACTGTACAGCTACCGTCTTTCGAGCCGCTCCGCTCTGATATCAAGACAGACATTCTGATTATCGGCGGTGGCCTTGCGGGTATCCTGTGTGCTTTTATGCTGCAAAATGCCGGTGTAGCGTATGCACTGGTGGAAGAACGCAAGATATGCAGCGGCGTCACCAAAAACACCACAGCCAAAATCACCGTACAGCACGGCTTGTTCTGTGACCAAATGCTGAGGACCTTGGGTGCTGAAAAAACACAGATGTATCTCAAGGCTAATCAGCAGGCGCTGGATACCTATCGGCAACTCTGTGCCGGAATCGACTGCGATTTTGAAGCAGCCGGCAATGCCGTCTATTCACTGAACAGCTATAGCCGGCTTGATCGTGAGCTTTCTGCGCTTCATCGTCTGGGCGTCCCTGCCGTAATGATGGAACTCCTGCCGCTGCCGATGCGCACCTTTGGCGCTGTCTCTGTACCCAACCAGGCGCAGTTCAACCCTCTCAAATTCATCGCCGCCATTGCAAAGGAGCTGCACATCTACGAGCACACCCCTGTGCTGGAGCTTGCACCCGGCCGTGCCCGTACTGCCCATGGTGTGATCCATGCGGATTGCATCATCGTCGCCACGCACTTCCCCATGCTGAATAAGCACGGCAGTTATTTCCTGAAGCTGTACCAGCACCGCTCCTATGTACTGGCACTCAAAAACGCATCAAACGTACAGGATATGTATGTGGACGAAGCAGATAAGGGGCTTTCCTTTCGCAGCTACGGTGATCTGCTTCTGTTGGGCGGCGGCAGTCACCGTACTGGAAAAAAAGGCGGCGGCTGGAAGGAACTTCATGATTTTGCACGGCTTCACTATTCGGAAGCGCAGGTTGTCTGCCAATGGGCAACGCAGGACTGTATGACATTGGACAGTGTTCCCTATATCGGCCAGTATGCCAAGCACACACCAGGGTTGTATGTGTTCACCGGTTTTAACAAATGGGGAATGACCAATGCCATGGCAGGCGCCATCCTGCTGCGGGATTTGCTTCTAGGAAAGCAGCCGGACTGGGCCTCCGTATTCTCACCCTCCCGGTCCATGCTGCATCCACAGCTGGCAATCAATGCTGCAGAATCCTCGCTTGGGCTGCTGACACCCACCGTTCCTCGCTGTCCGCACATGGGCTGCGCGCTCAAGTACAATCCGCAGGAACACTCGTGGGATTGCCCCTGCCACGGCTCCCGATTTACAAATGCAGGCAAGCGAATCAACAACCCCGCCACAGGCGATATGAAGGAGAAATGATATGAGCAACCGGCTTCAGCACGAATCCAGCCCCTACCTTCGCCAGCATGCTGAAAACCCCGTGGATTGGTATCCGTGGGGCGAGGAGGCCTTCACACGTGCCCGTGAAGAAGACAAGCCCGTCTTTCTCAGCATTGGCTACAGTACCTGCCACTGGTGCCATGTCATGGCACATGAGAGTTTTGAGGACCTGGAAGTTGCGCGCATTCTGAATCAATACTTCATTTCCATCAAACTCGATAAAGAGGAACGCCCTGACGTGGACAGCGTTTATATGCGCGTCTGTCAGGCCTTTACCGGCAGCGGCGGCTGGCCAACCTCTATTTTCATGACGCCGGAGAAAATGCCCTTCTTCGCCGGCACTTATCTCCCAAAGAAGCGAAAGCACGGCATGATCGGCTTTATCGAACTGCTGACCACCATCCATGATCTGTGGTACAACGACCGCGAATCGCTTCTTGAACAGGCTGACAGAATCATCGCCCATCTGTCTGAAACTGCGTTGCCTTCGACGGCAGACAAAACTGATTTGATCAAAAAAGCGGTGTCTCAGTATGAACAAACCTATGATCCTGTGCACGGCGGCTTCGGTTCTGCGCCCAAGTTTCCCACACCGCATAACCTGATGTTTCTCCTGGAGCATTACAAACGCACCGGCAATGCCAACTGTCTCGACATGACCCGGCACACGCTTATGCAAATGTACCGGGGCGGGCTGTTCGACCACGTAGGCGGCGGCTTCAGTCGCTATTCCACAGACCCGCGATTTCTCGTCCCCCACTTTGAAAAGATGCTGTACGACAACGCGCTGTTGATCATGACCTACAGCCGGGCACACACCATCGTCGACGACCCGGCGCAAGCCGCGCTCTTTCTGCAGATAGCAGAACAAACGGCAGCGTACATTCTGCGAGAAATGGCCTCCCCCGAAGGTGGCTTTTACAGCGCACAGGATGCGGACAGCGAAAATGAAGAGGGCAAGTTCTATGTCTTTACACCAAAAGAGATCGAAGAAATCCTGCCACCGAAGGACTTTGCTGCTTTCTGCCAACACTACAACGTCAATCAAAAAGGAAATTTCGAAGGAAAGAACATCCTCAATCTGTTGAACAGCGATCCTTATGATGGCCGCTTTGCTAAACTTTTAAATTTGCTGTACGCCTACCGCCAGAAACGGTATTCACTCCATCTGGACGACAAGATTCTCACATCATGGAACGCCCTGATGATTGCGGCGATGTGCGAACTGTACTTGGCAAGCGGCAAGCAGCAATACCTCGATGCAGCAAGAGAGGCAAACCGCTGTATCAATCAGAAGCTCCGCCAAGGCGACGTCCTGTATACCAGCTATGCTTCGGGCAAACGCGGCGCGATGGCCTTCCTGGATGATTATGCAGCCTGCTGTTTCGCGCAGCTGGCATTGTATCGTGCAACGCTGGAGCAACCTTTTTTGGACGATGCCCAGATGTATTGCCGCATTGCCAACCAGCGCTTTACTACCGCCGAAAGCGCTGGTTATTTCTTCTCAGGTCATGGAAACGAACCGCTGATTCTCAAGATCAAAGAAACCTATGACGGTGCAATACCCAGCGGCAATTCCCTTATGGCCTGGAATCTTGTCAGGCTCTGGCAGCTGATAGGTGATGATGCGTATCATACACAAGTACAGCGGCAGCTTGCGTTTATGGCGTCCGAAGCAGCCGCCCATCCCATGGGATATGGGATGTTTTTGCTGGCCCTTCAGGAGTTTCAGGATCCCCCTGCGAAGGTGATCATTGTTAGCGAAGAACCTGCGCAGGCCATGGATCTGATCAGGCAATTTCCACCGGATACGCTGCTCCGCTGTCAGGCTCCTTCGGGGCAATACGCACTTAAGAATGGTAAGACGACCTATTACATGTGTTCCGGCCATCAATGTCAGCCGCCTGTGAATGACTTACAGGCGATTCTTGCTCCGGCCTCCAGCCCATTACTCTTCCCCCATCCTTAAACAGAACAAAACAAGCCGTTCGCCAGTTTTACACTAGCGAAGGTCTTCACGATGGAATGCATTAGATATAAAGCAAGCCAAAAACAGAAGCATTGCATCAGAAAACCCAAGGCTCATCAAGGTGCCTTGGGTTTTCTGCTATACAAATACTACAGGGGCATTTATTCGCCTGCCAGCAGCACGATGGCTCTTGCGAAAATCGCAATGTTCTGCATCAGTCCTTCAATGCTGGCATACTCGCCCGCCTGATGGGCCAATTCCTCATCCTCAGGGAATGCGCTGCCAAAGGCAACGCCTTCCTCCAGGCAACGGGCGTAGGTACCGCCGCCGGTGGCCACACACTCCCGGGGACGGCCGGTGACCTCATGGTACGCGTCCAGAAGGGCTGTCACCAGCTCGCTGCTGGGCGCGACATGATGAGGATCCTTCTGCTCATCCACGGTAACAGAGATCCCCTTGCCCAGCGCCGCAGTAGCGGCAGCCAAAAGCGCTTCCCACTTGCACAGGATGGGATAGCGAATGTCCAGCGTAGCATAGAGGCCGTCCTTGGCATTGTAGCGCAGAATACCCAGGTTGCAGGTAAGGCCGCCGCTGGTCTCGTCGCTGCAGCGGATGCCCAGACCGCAGCCGTCGGACTCCATGCCCACTGTGTCAGCCAGGGTCTTCAACTCGCCGCTGGCGCCCAGCGCCCGCAGCATGATCAGCAGCTGCCCCAGCGCGTTCTTTGCAGCCTCGGGATAAGCGGCATGACCAGGAATACCGGTGGAGATCAGCCGGACGGTGTGCTCGCCCAGATACTCTGCTTCCACCTGCACCATCATATCATCCGCAAGGCGATTGATCCGGTCGCAGTCATCCTCACTGCCGGCGATCAATGCCGTGGCATTGCCGGGGATCACGTTGCAACGTTCGCCCACGTTGATCTCCTTCACTTCCAGCCCGTCGACGCAATAGGGCGCACGAAGGCTCAGGTGCAGCATACCCTTTTCCGTATTGATCACAGGGTAGCTGGCGTCAGGGCTGAAGCCGGTCTTGGGCATGTCGCAATGGGTGCAATAGTATTGCATATCCTCCCAGCCGCTTTCCTCATCGCAGCCCAGGATCAAGCGAACCTCTCGCCGGAGCGGAATACCTGCATCCTTGACGGCCTTCATGGCCAGCAGGGCAGCGATGGCGGGGCCTTTATCGTCAGAGGTGCCGCGACCGAAAATGCGGTCGTCAGCCTGTACGGGCTCAAAAGGCGGCGTCTGCCAGCCGTCGCCGGCGGGCACCACGTCCAAATGGGCCAGAATGCCCAGCGGCTCTACGCCCAGTTTGCCCATGCGCAGGTCGCCTGCGTACTCGTCGATATTGCGGGTCGTAAAGCCCATCTTCTCGCCGTCTTCCAGCGCCATATGCAGCATACGTCTGACTTCTTCACCAAAGGGCGCGCCCGGCAGTGCGTCAGCTTTCACGCTGGGTACGGCGATCCAGCGCGTCAGCAGATCCACCAGTTCTTCCCGCATACCTTCAATGATCCTGTTCAGTTCCATCCTGTTTTTCTCCTTCATTATGCTTTGATTGCCATCTCCAAACGCTTGATGGCTTCAATGGTATGGGCATGAGGACAGGCCAGATTGATCCGCAGGTAGCCCTCGCCCGCTTCCTTGCCAAAGAATGTTCCTTCCGTGAACGCTACGCCGTGCTCTCTGGTTCGCCGGGTCATCTCGTCCGTGGTCAGGCCATAGGCGCGCAGGTCGATCCAGCCAAGATAGGTGGCCTCCAACGGTGTGAGCACCGCCTTGGTCAGCCTTTCGGCCAGTTCCTTGCGGGCGATCGCCTCCGCCTCACGGAGATACGCGAGCAGCCCATCCAGCCAAGCGTCGCCGTACAGATGCGCCGCTTCACAGGCAGCCATACCAAAAATGTTGCCCTGAACCACGCCGGCGTTTTGCATCTGAGCCTTCATCTTGTCCAGCATATCCTGATTACGGCTCAGCATAGCCGCCTGCTGCAGACCTGCCAGATTGAAGGTCTTGCTGGCGCTGGTCAACGCAGCCACCCGGTCGCTTTCTTCCTGTGCAACGGACAAAATCGGCACAAAGGGCTTGTCCCCCAGGGCGAAATCCATATGGATTTCGTCAGACACCAGCGCTGCGCCATAACGGGAAAGAAGCTGCCACAGGGCGGTCAGTTCTTCCCGGGTCCATGCCCTGCCCACCGGGTTGTGGGGATTGCACAGCAGCATCAGCTTGGCGCCACCCTTGAGCGCTTCCTCCACGCTGGCCAGATTCATGGTGTAATACCCCTGCTCGTCCCGATTCAAGGGGCATTCGCAAAGCTTGCGGCCATTGTCTCTCACGCTGGCATAAAACGGGCCGTAGACCGGCGGCTGCACGATCACGCCATCACCCGGCTCGGTCAGCGTCAGCACTGCGGTTTTGAGACCGGTGATCACGCAGGGCATCATCGTCTGCTGATCCAGAGTAAGCTTTACTCCGTGACGGCGCTCCAGAAATCCCAGCAGCGCGCGTCCGCATTCCTGCGCATAGTCCGTATAGCCGAAGACCGGATGCTCCGCACGCTTACGCACTGCGTGCAGGATCTCCTCGGCGCAGGGAAAATCCATGTCCGCTACCCACATAGGCAGGATCTCATGACCTTCACGGGCAGACATACCATCCCATTTTTCACAGGCTGTCCCCCGGCGATCCACACCCTGATCGAAAAACGCCTTGTCATACTTCATCGTTCGTATCCTCCTGCTTCATCGGTTGCAAACAACGAAAAATCCAGAAACCAGCTTCTTTTTCGACGATCTGCACATCTTGATACAGCGTGCGCAGATAATTCAGCGCCGAGGGAGCCCCCTGTTGCTTGCGGATAACCAGCCACAGCTGGCCCTCCTCTCTCAGGCAGCCTGCAGCGTCCGCAAACATTTGGTAAATCACCGCTTTACCGGCTCGGATCGGCGGATTTTGCAAAATCACATCATAGCGCTGCCCCAGCACCTTGACATAGCCGTCGGAAACCAGTACCTGCGCCGCCACGCCGTTGCTTTTTGCATTGCGCTGGGACAGTCCGCAGGCACGCTCGTTGATATCCGCCATGGTGACGCGCGTTCCGGGCCAGTGGCGGCCAACCGTCACGCCAATGACGCCGTAGCCACAACCCATGTCCAGCACATCTCCCTCGAGTTCCTGAGGCAGACTGCACAGGAGGATATCCGTTCCCCTGTCGATCTCCGTGCGCGAAAACACTCCGCTGTCCGTTTCAAAGCGGAGCGTTTCGCCGCGATAGCGATATTCTACCAGCCCTGGCTTGTGCTTACTCTCGGGCTGGGCTGTATAGTAATGGTCAGCCATTTGTTGTTCCTCTCCCGTCAGACGGGCCTTTGTCCTTTGATTCGTTCTTCAGCGCTGTGCATTCTCTGAGCGCCTGCACTTCTTCATCGGTGAGGGGACGACATGCGCCCACAGGCAGATCCTGGGGCAGCGCCAGCGTCCCGAAGGAATGGCGGTGAAGCGCAGTTACCTCGTGCCCGACGGCGGCAAACATGCGCTTGACCTGATGAAACTTGCCTTCGTGAACCTCGACCAGCGCCACACTGCGAGCGTCATCCGCTTCCACGATACTGAGCCGGGCAGGCTTGGCAGTAAAATCCGAAAGCTGCAACCCGGCAGCGAACGCATCCACGTCCGCCTGGGTGAGGCGACCCTCCACCGTAGCCCGGTATTGCTTCCACACATGCCGTGCCGGGCTGAGCAGCCGATGAGCCAGCTCCCCGTCGTTGGTCAGCAGCAAAAGACCGGTGGTGTCCTTGTCCAGCCTGCCAACAGGCAATACCTTGCGCCGCTTCAGCGCTTCAGGTACCAGATCCATCACCGTCTGTGCCCGGCTGTCCCGGACCGCGGTCAATACTCCGGCAGGCTTGTGCAGCATGACGTACTGCATGCTGCTGTCCTCTACCGTTTCCCCGGCAAGGGTGACCACTGACTGCGCAGACAGCTGCGTCTCCGGGCGAAGCACCACCTGGCCGTCCACGCGGACCGCGCCGCTTCGGATCAGTTTTCCCGCCTCGCTGCGGGAGCGTTCGCCGCTTTGTGACAAATACTTATCCAGTCTCATAAATTAGGCTTTGGGTGCCTCCACGGACTGACTGCCAGCAGGATAATAAACGATGGTCTCAGGCTGTACAGGCTCAGCGGCTTCGGTTGCAGGCTGCACAAACTGCACGGGTGCCTGCTGCACCACAGGGATCGTCATCGGCTGCACAAACTGCACAGGCGCGGGCTGCGCGTAGGCATTGGAATCCTGCTGCGCAGGCTGGAGCAACTCAGCGGTATGACGGCGGCGATAGGTAGCAAAGGTAGCCGTCAGGATGCGGCGTACCGGCAGAAGGGGCATATACAGAAGCACAAACGCCAGCACCAGCGGCAGCACCACCGAGGTCAGCTCCAGCGCCTTCATATCGCCGGTGGCCATCAGCCCCAGCAGCACGTTGGGCATCGTCACCAGCGAATCCTTCAGCTGCAGATACACCACCGCCAGGAAGGGAACCCACAGCACCAGATTAACCAGCGCCACCAGCACCTGACGGAAACGGCGGCCGCGCATCTGGCGGCGAATCTCCGTCCGGGGATTGCGTTCTTCACGGGTAGCCAGAACCCAGATATAGCGGGTGCTGCTGTTACGCACCACACCCAGAAGCAGGATCAGCAGGCCGAGGGCCAGCGCGATGCCGACCACGTACAGACCTTCCACGTGAGAGCCAGCCATGTGGGTTGCCGGCGTCTGACCAAAGAGCTTCACAACAAAGTCATAGATTGTGTAAAACAGATTGGCGCCCCACTCACCAAGGCTCTTGAGGGTCTCCATCACGCCCGCCAGGCTCTCCTCCAGGGGATACAGATAGTACCAGGCGATGAAGCCAACCATGGCCACCAGCGGGATCGCCCACTTGGCGACGCTCAGCACATGCAGCAGGCTTTCACCCAGCTTTTCACCGTAATGCTCCATGCTCAGCGCCCGGTCAAAGGAGAAGAAACGCTGACGGCTCTTCTGCACTACGGCGTCGGCAAAGGAAAAGCGAAGCGGCAGCACGACAAAAATCAGCAGCACCGGGCAAAGCAGCGCGCCATAGCGCCAGGGCGAGCCCGCAGGCGCATAGACAAGCAGCAGCAAGGGCGCCAGCATCACCAGACGAAGCATCAGTGCAATAAACATATACAAGAAAGTGCGCAGATAAAAAGAAACCGGATTCTGCTTGAGAGTATTCATGGCGAGCCATCCTTCCTTCTGTCGTTACGGGCAGAAATGATACTCCTATTATAGTGCATAACCCATGCAGTTGCAACCGGAAATCCCGTTGTCCCATACAGGATATGCGCACAAAAACAGCCGCATCCCCATAGCGAAGATGCGGCCTGGTCAAAATGGAGTTAGTTGGCGCCGCCGTAGGTCAGCAGACGCTCGGGGGGCAGATGGGCGATGTAGGTCTTGCCGCGGGTGAGCTGGATCTCGTTGCCCTGATCGTCAAAGAAAACGGTGGGGCTTTCGGTGCTCTCACGTACCCAGTAGCCAGGGATATAGCGGCCACCGATGAAGATGTCGGCATTGCCCTGACCCACGGACAGCATCTTAGGCATGGTTTTGTCGTTATTGACAAACTCGTAAGGCACGCGCTGGATGATCACGTTAGAGAAGCTCATCTGCTCGGCGTTTTCCTCGCTGCGGTCTTCAGCGGAGTAGGAGGTCATGTAGGGAGCCTCGTCGCTGTAACGCAGGTAGAGGTTGTTGCTCTCGTCATAGTAGAAGTGAGAGATATAGCGCTTGTGACCCCAGTCCAGGTTGATGGAATACGCCATCTCATAACCATCGGTATAGGGGCTGAAATCAACAAAGAGGAAGGGATGAGGGGTGGGATTGCGATAGGGTTCCGGCACCGTCTCGCGGATGGCCATGGGATCGACGGTGACGTTCTCGGGGTTCTTCAGGCCCTTGACGCGATACCAGTAATCGTTGTAGTCGTTGCTGTCCAGGTTAAACACAACGCCCTTTTCAGTAGCGCCCAGTTCCTTGAAGGTTTCCACGATGTTGTTGCCCTTGACGCGGGGGCCGCCCATGAACACGATGCCGCCCTGCCACTCTTCGCGAAGCAAAGCATGACCGATACGGGCAGAACGCACGGGGCCGGCGCTGGTGGGCATGCCTTCGTTGATCAGGCTGTCGCTGAACAGGAAGGTGATACGGGTCTGGCCTTCACGATACAGAATGCCTTCATAAACGATATCGGCATACTGACCGCTCCAGGGAGCACGCACGCCAATACCAGCGGCGGTGATCTTCTTGCCGTCAATCTTGACAGTATCCTCGGGATTGCTGATCTGAACCAGCACGGGGAAGTACCAGCCCTCGTCCAGAGAGAGACCGGTAGTGGGGCTTTCGCCCTCGATCAAGGGGTTATCCGCCAGAGCGGCCTTGTCGTAGGCGATATTACGATCTTCTACGTTCTGCAGCACCACGGTGCCTTCGGTTTCCATGGTGTACTTGGCGCCCTTGTCGGGATCGGGAGCTTCTTTCTCGGCAGCATAGGCTGCGCCAAAGGAAAGAACCATCGTCAGTACCAGCAGAATGGAAATGAACTTCTTCACAGTTCCGCCTCCTCAATTGTTGCACTCATTGGTATCCCGCGGTCTGTTCTATATGACCGCATACACATGCATTATATCGTACCCGATTTGCCCTGTCAATGTAATCCCTCCGTCACATTCGTCACTTTTTTCCGGGTGCGGCTGTGGATATTTCAGGCGTTGCTTGACTTTCTCCAAGATAATAAGGTATGATAATTAGGTTTGTACGATCCACGACGCCATTGATCAAGGCGCGAAAGAGGTGAAGGCATGCAGCATTTGATCACCGCCGTAGAACCCGGCAGCCCTGCCCAGCGGCATGGTATCGAACCTGGCGATATTCTTTGCGCCATTGATGGACAAACCATCCTGGACGAGATCGACTATCAGGCACTGATTGCCTCCCCCCGGCTCCAGTTGAAACTGATTGGCAAAGACGGCAAGGAGCGGCTTCTCAGCCTTCGCAAGGACGAAATTGAACCGCTGGGGCTGCATTTCGGCGAAAGCATGACCCTCTCCCCCAGAACCTGCCACAACCGCTGCATGTTCTGCTTCATTGATCAGATGCCCAAAGGGCTGCGGGATACCCTTTATGTCAAGGACGACGACTGGCGCTACTCCCTGATGATGGGTAACTTCGTTACCCTGACCAATGTAGACGATCAGGAGCTGGACCGCATCATCCTTCGCCGGGCGTCGCCGCTGTACATCAGTGTTCATGCTACCGATCCTACACTGCGCTGCCGAATGATGAACAACCGCTTTGCGGGCAACATTATGGAGCGGCTACAAAAGCTCAAAAACGCCGGTATTCGCTTCCACTGCCAGATCGTTGTCTGCCCCGGCTTCAACGATGGCGAAGTCCTGCTGCGTACCCTTCGCGACCTGCGCACCCTTGCGCCTGCCGCTATGACGGTGGCCATGGTGCCCGTCGGTCTGACCAAATGCCGCGAGGGTCTTGCTCCCCTGACCCCCTTTACGCCGGAAGCCGCCGCTGCCCTGCTGGACAGCATTGCGCCTTTTCAGGAGGAATGCCGCAAGACGCTTGGCACCACCTTCGCCTTCCCCAGCGACGAGTTCTTCTGTCTCAGCGGCCGACCCATCCCCGATGAAGACTGGTACGAGGGTTTTCCGCAGATCGAAAACGGCGTCGGCCTTCTGCGCAGACTGGAAATGGAAACGGAGGACGCCTCCTTCTTCGACGATGAACCTGCGCCTCCGGTGGCCAAACGCACCTTCCTGATCCCCACCGGCGTCAGCGCCGCACCCCACATCGAGCGGATCTGCAAGCGCTTTGCTCCCGAGGGAGTCGCGGTACGGGTACTGCCCGTAGTCAACAGGTTCTTTGGCGAGACGGTGACTGTCACCGGTCTGCTGACAGGCGGTGATATACTGGCTGCTTTAACCCCGGATGTCTGTCAAGGATGCGATACGCTGCTCCTGTGTGCCGTCATGCTTCGGCATGAACGGGACCTGTTCCTAGACGATATGCATATTGACGAGTTTACCAAACGCTCGCCCCTGCCGGTTCAGCTGGTGGAAAACGACGGCGAGGCACTGTATGACGTATTGAGAGGTAGAGAGTAATGGCAAAACCCCTTGTGGCCATCGTTGGCCGCCCCAACGTGGGCAAATCCACTTTCTTTAACAAAATTGCCGGTCGCCGCATCTCCATCGTGGAGGATATCCCAGGCGTGACCCGTGACCGCGTCTATGCTGACGTGGAATGGATGGGCCGCCGCTTCAGCATGGTGGATACCGGCGGACTGGACATGCGCAGCGAAGACGTGCTGCTCAGCCAGATGCGCCGTCAGGCGGAGATCGCCATGGACACTGCCGACGTGATCTGCTTCTTTTGCGACGGACGCACCGGCATGACCCCCGATGACGAGGACATCGCCAACTACCTGCGCAAGACTCACAAACCCCTGCTGCTGGTGGTCAACAAAATGGACCACATGGGCCTGAATGACCAGTTGTATGAATATTACAACCTGGGTCTGGGAGATCCCATCGCCATCAGCGCCACCAATATGCTGGGCCTGGGCGATCTGCTGGAGGCCATCGTCAAGGAACTGCCCCCGGCAGAAGAGGACGAGATGGAAGACGAGGAGCACGTGATCCAGCTGGCACTGGTGGGCCGCCCCAATGTGGGCAAAAGCAGCCTGACCAACAAGCTGCTGGGCCAGGAGCGCACCATGGTCAGCGATATCCCCGGCACCACCCGCGACGCCATCGACACCCTGTTTACCGATACGGACGGCACCCGTTTCAACATCATCGACACCGCCGGCATGCGCAAGAAGAAGGCTGTGGAGGACGAATCCCTGGAGCGTTACAGCGTGCTTCGTTCCATTGCCGCTATCGACCGCTGCGACGTGGCGCTGCTGCTCATTGATGCGCAGACCGGCGTAACCGAGCAGGACACCAAAATCGCTGGCCTGATCCTCAACGCCGGCAAAGCGGTCATCGTGGTGGTCAACAAGTGGGACGTCATCGAAAAGGACACCAACACCATGGAGCAGATGCGCAAGCAGATCATTTCCGATCTCAAATTCATGAGCTACGCTCCCGTGCTGTTCCTCTCCGCCCTGACGGGGCAGCGTGTCAACACCGTGCTTTCCGCCGTGAAGAGCGCCTTCGAGCAGTACCGCAAGCGCATCCCCACCGGCGTGCTGAATGAGGCTCTGGCAGACGCTCAGGCCAGCCTCCAGCCCCCGATGAGCGGCGGCCGCCGACTGAAAATCTACTACGCTACTCAGCAAAGCGTTTGCCCGCCCACGTTCGTGCTTTTTATCAACGATGAAGAACTGATGCACTTTGCCTACGAACGCTATCTGGAAAACCAGTTCCGCAAGAGCTTCAGCTTTGCCGGTACGCCTATTCGCTTTGTTCTTCGTGAAAAACAGAAGGAAAAATAAATGTCAAAAGAGGCTCCTGTGGGAGCCTCTTTTCGTTAAAAATCCGCAAAGGCATTGCTTTTGTCCCTACCGGACTTCGCCAGCCCAGATGTATCAATATTCCCTGTGATCCTGTATTTCTCCGATCCGTATACCATCAATCATCATGGGCTCACGACCCTGTGGACTGATACTTGGACAGCCCCAGCCGGAAAAAAGCATAGCAGGGGATCAGGAACAGAAAGCCCACCAAGGGCAGCACCATCATCCAACGATTGTCTGTCCGTCCGATCAGATACAGGAAGGGATAATACTGAAACACCGCGATGGGGATGACGTAGGTCAGCAGTTTCAATACACCCTCACCGTAGATGGACAGGGGATACTTGCCGAATTCCCGGCTGCCATCCGTGAAGATGTTCATGAATTCCAGCCCATCGATGGTAAAGAAGCTGAACCCTGCATACAGGATGAACAGGCCGCTGAACACCGCCGTACCGCCGATGAACATCGTCAACAGCGTAAGCAGCCGATCCCAGGTCCAGACAACGCCGCTGGCCGGAATTGCATAGCCCAGCACCAGCACCGCCTGAAAGAAGCGGCCAAAGCGTGAAAACTCCATGGTGGAGGTTAGCACCTGAAAAACCACGCTACGGGGACGTACCAGAATTCTGTCCAGTTCACCTGTGCGGATCAGACGCGGAAACACGTCGAACCCTCTGACAAAACATTCCGTAAAAGAAAACGCCATCAGCACCACGGAAAAGCACAGAAGCACTTCTGCAAATGTATAGCCATCCACCGCATTGAACCGCATGAACATAAAGTACATACTGAGGAAAGTGGTGAACGATACCAAAAACTGTCCGATGGTCGTCATGACAAAGGAGGCCTTGTATTGCAGCTGTGATTTGAGCAACATGCTCAGATAACGTTTATACAGCACTGTCATCACCCTCCCTGCACCACAACTTTTTTCAGCGCCCTATGCATCAGCATTCTCCCTGCGCACACCAACAAAAACAGCCACAACAGCTGCAATCCCATCGCCTGTACGCCTTCCCCTGCGGACAAATGCCCGACGTAGATCAGGAAGGGCGTATTTTGCATGGATCCAAAGGGCAAGGCATACATCACAGGCTGCAGCCATTCCGGGAAAAATGGGATCGGGATCACCGCGCCGCACAGAAATTCCAGTACCGATGTGACCAGTATACGAATTCCCATTGGCGAGACGGTAAAAAACGCGCTGATATACACCAACATATTGAAGGCAATCAGTACCAGAAAACCGAGGATCATGGACATAAGAAACATCAGCCCAGCCGTCGGGCTGGTAGGCAGTGAAATGCCATATGGCTTAGGCAGGAAAACTGTTACGAGCAAGATGGGGACACACCGCAGTACCACTCTCGACAGACGAATCGCCATGTTTTTGATGTACCACATCAGGTATAGATCGCAAGGCCTGCACAGCTCGTAGGCAATGGAGCCGCTGGTGATATGGCCGAAAATCTCGTTATCATAGAACCACACCATAAACATGGCCAAAAATGCCTGCTGCAGCCAGATGTAACTGGTCAGCTGACCAAACTCCATAGGGAACGCATTCTGTCCGCTTCGATAAAACGCACGATACATCAGGATATTCATGATCCCCCAGAAAAACTGGGTGCTGATGCCTGCCCAGGCTGCCGTGCGGTATTGCAGGCCAGCCGCAAAACGAATCTTGAAAAATGAAAGATACTGTTTCATATGGCAAATTCCTTATATAGTGAAACCACCAGATCATCAATGCTTTCGCCTTCCACGGAGATGTCTTTTACGTCCACCTGCGCCGAAATCCGGCTGATTGCCTGCGCAACAGAAATGTCATCCGTATTCAGCCGGATCTGTGCGTGCCCGTCCAGATCCTTCACAATCTCCATCCGCTCCAGCGCCGGCAGCGCGCTGCCTGAATAATCCACCGTCAGCGTCCGATGGGTGCTCTTCCGGCTTTTCAACTCCTCCAGCGAACCATCCAGCAGGATTTTCCCCTTGCCGATGAGCAAGATGCGCTCTGTCAGCGCTTCAATATCCTGCATATCATGTGTTGTCAGGATGACCGTTGTCCCGTTTTCACGATTGATGGTTTTCACAAAGTCCCGTACGGCAATCTTTGACACTGCGTCCAGCCCGATGGTAGGTTCATCCAGAAACAGGATCTTCGGATTGTGCAGCAGCGAAGCGGCGATCTCGCAGCGCATTCTCTGTCCCAAAGACAGCTGACGCGCCGGCGTTTTCACGATCTCTCCAATATCCAGCAGCTCCGTCAGCGCACGCAAATTCTTCTGATAGTCCGCATCGGCCACACGATAAATATCCCTGATCAACTCAAAGCTGTCGATCACCGGCACATCCCACCACAATTGCGAACGCTGGCCGAACACAACGCCGATTTCCTGCACATGCGCAGTACGGTTCCTCCACGGCGTTCTTCCGTTAATGATGCACTCGCCGCTGTCCGGCGTCAATACACCACTCATGATCTTGATGGTGCTGCTCTTGCCTGCGCCATTCGGACCGATATAGCCCACCATTTCGCCATCGCCAATCGTGAAAGACACATCCTGCAAAGCGTGAACTTCTGTATATTCACGCTTAAAAAATGTCTTCACTGCAGCTTTCAAACCAGCATCACGTTTGACCACCTTAAAAGTTTTTGAGATATTTTTCAGTTCAATCATGGTTTCACCTCCATATAGTTCTTTGTATGGCAAGCCTTTTTGGGGAAAATGAAAAGCGGCCCAGACAAAGGCCTGTGCCGCCGGTAGGTCTGCATGACAGAATCATCGCAGTGGCAGGTAAGCGGAAACAGGCATATTCAATGCATTCAGATTCCAATTCAACATCCCGATCCGCTCCTTTCTGCAAAGTGTGGTAACTATAGCATTGTTTTTTTCGGCTGTCAAGGAATTTTCTCCCTGCACTGCTGCGATAAGTGAGCAACATGTGCTTCTTACCGAAGATTGTTGGCGAATACCCAGGAATAAAATTGCTGTTTATTGGTGCGCTGATACTCGTATTCAACAAGCGGCTCTTTTGTGGAGAGAATCTCCAGCGCCTTTGCCAGTACCTCTTGTTCACCAAGACCTGCCACATCGATGGTATGTTCGTTCACCAATGCCTGACGATCAAGATTTTTCGCGTTGCATTTTTCCTGCAGCTCGTAATCGATAAGGCCGTTGTTTGGCCGGTCACGCATCTGTTTGCGCAATTGCTCAAGGTCGCTGCACACAAGTTTTATGGTAAGAAAACGATAGCCTTTGAAATCAATGGGGATATCTGCCGTACGCAAATCATCAATATCAGACAGGATCACATTGCGGTAGCCCAGGCGGTGGAAGCAGAACGCCATCGATTTGATAGTTTCCCAGCACGTGAGTTCCTCCAGTATATCGGTCATTTCCTCTCTGCCATCTCTGGAGATAAACTCTGGCACCATATGTTCCTCAATGACCACCGTACGCAGCTCTCTCAACAGGTTTTGGCACAGGGTAGACTTCCCTACACCGCTGGTGCCTGTGATGAAAATAAAATCGAGCATAATTCCTCCTGTATACGTGATGCCTATGTATGATACCACGAAATGTACAAAACAAAAAGCACGATGAGGTTATCATCGTGCTGATTGGCTCCCCAGGTAGGACTCGAACCTACAACCCTTCGGTTAACAGCCGAATGCTCTGCCATTGAGCTACTGAGGAATATGAAAATGCGGCAGCGACCTACTCTCCCGGGCCGT